>JAFLBV010000001.1:0-1200000 GCA_017302895.1 Ignavibacteria bacterium
TGTTGGAATGGTTAGGGGAAAGATAGACTTCGCAAAAGCTGCAGCAGTTTTTGGAAGTGATACAGATTCATTATCAAAAGAATCTTGGTCAAAAGATGAGGAAGAGTTTCTAAAACGGGAAATTGATATTCGTGAACTCACCGGTTTGAGATCCGAAAACAGTTTGACAGTGAGTGAAATTCAGGGGTATGATGGTGTTTTTGCGACCCTCAACGGCAGATTTACTTTCCCGGGGAAATATTATCAGGTGTTTTATGAAAGTGAGGGTATTTCGGGCAGCGGAGTAACCATCCCGGGAGTTCCGGTTCTTTTTCTTGGAATGAAAAAAAATGAATTTTGGGTGCTAAATTCCGTTTCGAAGTATAATCCGGTGAAAAACCTCATCTACCTCGATGATAAAGGTGGGATATATATTGAAAATAAAAGAAGAGGGGAGATAAAGATTAAAAAAGATACGATTCTGATAAAGCACCGGGAGCCCTTGATTTTGGAGACAAAAACCGCTGCCGGTACCGGAGCGATTATCTCACTCCCGGGGAAAAAGGAATTCTACAACAATGACTCCACCGAAGTGTTAAATCTTTTTTCAGCCATCGCCATTAATCAATCCAGATTTGATGCCGCAGATTTTCTTACAACAGGATTGAAGTTATGGAGTGAGCCGGTTTCTTCAAAATATTTTTCTCTCGAAGCGAATACAGATATTATTGTAAAAACTGGTGACAAACCGGCAGTCAGAAGTGCGGCACGGGCAGTAGTAAAACAAAATCAGGACTCTCCCGTACCAAAAGGAAAGAAAACCCCCAGAAAAAAGGAGACTCAGAAGCCAAAACCTGTGGTTACCGATGATCAGTCTGAAACATCCAACAGCGAAGAATTATCGATAACCGATTATATAAAACCTGTCGAGGGTGAGTTTTTTGATCTCCCTTCGGACAACAGGAACAGATTCTATCTTGCAAAACCGGATGGTAAGGAACTCAATTCCTACTTTCTGAATGATGTTACATCCGATTTTTCGTTAAAACTGGTACCGTTTATTCTAAATGCCTTCAACAATGACGAGAAGAAGGATACCATCCTGAATCAGTCACTGAAGGTGCTTTCGAGATGGAGTGGTGAGTATCAATCTTCGCTGCAGGCTCCTTTGATCATCGCAACATTTATGAAGTTTTTCACTGTTAATACATTTGGTGATGATCTCGACAAGGCTGATTTTGAATTTCTTTTTGGTTGGGGCGGTCTTCCCTTTGCCAGGTTAAACAAACTTTTGGAGGAAAATTATTCTCCGGTTTTCGATAACATAAACAGCCGTGAACTTGAGTCAAGGGATGAAATTATAAGACGAAGTTTTAGAAGTGCCCTGGAAGAAATACGCAGGAAGTATGATGAAAACCTGGTTATGTGGTTATGGGGAAGGTACAATACAATCCGGCCTTCACACATAGTGACAAACTTTCTGGGAGGGATAAACAATGCGATCGCGATAGAACCGGCAGGAATCAGCGGTTATACAGATACGAGATTCCGGGTGAATTATAATCCCTTTACGGAGTTGAAATCAGGTCGTAATGTCAGGGAGTCGGGGACTCTCTACAGATTTTTTGCGAAGCCCTCAGAAGGCAGATTGATTTTCGTGCCCTATCTTGGTAATTCAGGTAATTTTGCCGACAAGATGAGTGTGGTTACATATTTAAATTTTTTAGAGGGGAAGTTTATCGACGGAGCCACGATGTATGGCAAGAATGATAAAGTTCTAAGATTAATCAAAAAATTGTGATATTGGTTACCAAAGATTTATAAATTCGTTGTAAATTAGTAATTAAGAAGTGTTTAATTAATAATTCCATCTGTTGCCATGAAAAAGTCAGTTCTATTCCTTTTTGTGATCACTTTATTGATATATAACGGTTGTAAAAAGACCGATACCGCCTCCAATCCCGTGACAGGTGATGAATCAGGTACGGTTATTATAAACGGAGAAGTGATAGATTTTTCCACAGGAGCAGCCATCACAAATGCAGCGATAAAACTTTACGGAAAAATCTCCGACTCTACCATATTGAAGAGTGCAGTAACAGATGATAATGGAAAGTACACTTTTGAATTTACAGTGAAGGGGGGCATCGATCTTAAGGTCATCGCCCAAAAAGAGGGTTATACACCCGACACAACCAATGTGTATGCAGTTGCCGGAAGAACCCTGACGGCGAGTAAACTGCTTCTTAAATCGACTGCAACCGGCGGGGGAACGGGTGTCAGAAAACCCGCTTCCATCTATCTTCTTGGTACTTCAGTGCCCAGCATTGGTATTAAGGGTGCCGGAGGAGTTGAGTCGGTGCAACTGGTATTTCAGGTCGTTGATTCGCTTGGTATTCCACTTGATCTCGATAATGCGGTGAATGTCGGATTTGTTCTTGCTGCATCACCCGGGTCGGGCGCGGTTCTGAATCCTCCAACAGCACGGACAGATGCCGGTGGAAGTGTAAAGGTTGTATTGACCTCCGGAACAAAAGCCGGTGTGGTTCAGATTTCTGCAACCATCAATTCAGACGGAAAGGTTATTACATCAAATCCGGTCGCTGTTTCCATCCATGGAGGCTTGCCTGACCTGAATCATTTCAGTTGTGTACCCGCAAAGTTAAATATCCCCGGATTTAATATCTATGGAGTCGAGGATGTAATAACTGCATATGTGGGTGACAAATACTCGAATCCTGTAAGACCCGGAACATCCGTTTATTTTAAGACCGATGGCGGTATAGTCGAAGGTTCAGCCCTGACAAATGCTCTGGGGGTTGCCTCAGTCCGGCTCTATTCAGCCAATCCGCTTCCTAATCATCCCACACTCGGACCCGGTTTCGCTCAAATCACCGCATCCACGACAGACGAAACATTTTCTGTAATAAACAGATCCACGATAGTTTTACTCTCAGGAATTGCATTCATTTCATGTTCTCCAACCAGTTTTGACATACCCAACAGAGGTTCTCAACAGTTTATTTATTCCGTTATGGATCAAAACAGTAATCCGCTTGTGGAGGGGACAGCGATCTCGGTTACAGTAGAGGGGAAAGACTATGAGCTCTCAGGAGATAAAGATATCACTCTACCTGATACGCAAAGCAGATCATGGACTTCATTCTCATTCACAATTCGTGATCTTGTCGATACTGCCGCGGTTAATCCATTGACTGTTACAATAAAATCGAACGGATTGAACGGGAAATCGCAACTCATTTTTTCGGGCGTGGTGCGATAGAAGTTATAAAAACGGTATAAAAAATCCGGTCTTTTTCCGATATGTTACAAACTGATCCTTGAAATGGGACAGTAACATTTCATCTTCTTTCTTTGCTCTTATTATCAGCATGGGTATTGACAGCAGCAGTGTGACAAGTACTACCGGCATCGACAACAGAGCCACTCCAACAGAAAGATCAGCAAGCAACTGACTTAGATATTGAGGATGCCTTACTATTCCGTAAAGTCCGGTTGTCACTAGTTTGTGCTCTTTGTAGAGAAGGATTTCGATTGAGTAGTTATTTCCCAGTGATTTAAAGCTGAGTAAATGAGTGATCGAAAAGAGGATGAACAGGACAAGACATACTATTCGAACTGAAGAGTCGGGCTCAAAACCAAAGAAACCGAAATTCAGGATGGGGAAAACCCCGAGATATTGTAACAGGGCTGAGATTCCCAGTACATTGGGGGGAACAGTTTGAACCCAGCCGGAGGCTCTCCTTGAGACCGCAGAGACCTTGCCTTTAAAGCTCTTCTGAGAACCGGACCAGTTGGCGGTAGTGAAAAAAATCAGGGCAACAAGAACAAGTATATTTATAGGGTCCATAAATTTCAAAAATGTGATACCCAAAATTACTCAATTCTCGAATATTGATAAGAAAAAACGGTGAAACCTGATAAAATGAACAACGAACCGGAAAAAAAGCGAAACCCGGAGCTTGAAGAAATTCAGCCAAACAGAATAGCAGCTCACGATATCAATAATCTGTTCAGTAGCATATTCTCAAATTTGGAACTCCTAAAAAGGTGCGTTTCCTCAAATAAGGAGGCAATGGGTTACATTGAAAATATCGAACATTGTTCCCGAAGAGCCACAGACATCACTGCTGATGTACTGTCCACTGACCCGTCATCAAAATCACGCGACAGAAAAATAAACACCAGACTGTTAATAAATGAGGTAGTGTCATCCGTCATACATACCGTGTTGCCGGAGATAAAGTTAAAAACAGAACTGCCGGTTGCTCTTGCTGATTTAAGAGGCAATTCCACAGAATTGTATCAGGTAATTTCCAACATTCTTATTAATGCTATTGAGTCAATTCATGGGCAGGGCGAAGTCAGGATAAAGGCACAAAATCTTTTCGATTCCGAACGATTGAACGATGCAGATGGTAATTCCATTCCTGCTGTTTCAATTGTGGTGCAAGATGACGGAGAGGGTATTGATCCGGAAAATTATGAAAGAATTTTTGAGCCATACTTCTCGACAAAGAACAAAAACAGGATGAGCGGTATCGGACTCTACACAGTAAAAAGCATAGTCCAGGTCCACGGGGGGAAACTCGAATTCGAGAGTATAGCGGGTAAAGGGACCAGATTTGAAATTTTACTTCCTGCATGGTTTGAGAAACGAAGGAAAAGAACAGGGGACAAGGTAAATGTGCTGATTGCGGATGATGAATCACTGCTCGTTTCAATACTCGAAGATTTGCTTACCGGCTCGGGGTACTCAGTGACGACCGTTAGCTCTGCAGAAGCCGCGATAGATATTTTGCATGTAAACAATTCGTTTGATATTTTAATAATCGATTTCAGGATGGAGAAGATGACAGGGCTTGAAGCAATAAAGATAATCAGGAACTTCAACGAGGAGATAAAAATCATACTTTCCACCGGATCGGTTGGGGTTAAGTCGATAATATTGAATGAGGAAATAAGGGTGGACGCTACACTTCAGAAACCATATGAGCTGGAAACGCTCATATCGCTAATAGAGACTCTTGCCTGACAGGATTACATATACAGTACTTTTCTAATTGATACGAGTAATTCATCAAGATCATACGGTTTGGTGATAAAATCACTTGCACCAAGTTTTGCTGACCTGATAGCAGAAGTAAGATCTGCGTAAGCGGTGAGCACAATTACCTTCAGTACTATCCCTTTCTTTTCCATCTCTTCGAGCACATAGTAGCCATCTTTTTCAGGCATGTTCAAATCCAACAACATCAGGTCGATTCGATTATCCTGAATATGCAAGAGTGCTTTTTCTGCAGAATCAACCGTATAGACGGTATAGCCCACCTCGGTTAATTCTTCTTTGAGTATCTGGCTTAGACTTATCTCGTCATCAACGATCAGGATTGTTTCCATTTGTCAAAAAGATTTCTTTATAAAAATTTGTGTAAACTGTTAAACTGGTTTATTCTTTTTTCTTTTCAGGTTCTTCACCGGATTTGAAGTTCTTGTTCGGGCTTTGGTTGTTATATTCATCGTTTGTCGATCTGTGCAATTCAAGTTGATCTTTGAATTTATTCTTGTCAGCGAGATTTTTCATTCTGTCTTTAAGAGTAGGCAGCAACTCGGTTTTTACGACAATGATAATTTCCTTTTTTGTAATTTTCTTCTGGTCACTACCGGCAAGATATCGAATCCCGAGTACCCACCAAGGAAGGTCTTTCAAGAAAGGGATTCCTGTTCTTACATAAGTCTCATCCGTAATGTAGAGACCGCCTATAACAGTTTCTTCACCATTAAGCATCATGATCTGGGAACTTGCCTTGGTTTTCCTGATTTCAGTCGAAAGCTCACTTGGAAAGGCGGTGCTTCTTTCAACATTGAGTCTTAGAACCACATAATCAATACCTTGTTCATTGTAAACATGAGGAGTAACATCGATAATTGACCCGGTTTGAAAGAACTGATCTGTAACATTTCCTGCAAAATCTCTCTGTTTAATCGAAAAGTCGGACCCTATTTGAATTTTACCAACCTCTCCTGTTCTCACCACAATGGAGGGATTCGCAATAATTTCACCAAGATTTTCCGATTCAAAAAATCTGAATGTACCAAGGAGATCACCTTTGAAAACGCCGAGGTCAAGCTTTGTCGATCCTGAAACCTGGAAATCAGTCGGTGTGTTGGCAGTACCTTCAGACTGTCCAAAGGTCTTCAAATCCACACCAAAACCATTGTTTGGATCTGAAAGGAGCATTTTCCAGTTGATACCACGATCCCTGAGGGCAGTATTGTCCGCTTCAAAGAAAATGGCTGAAATTTTCACTTCGCGGGAATCTACAGGAGCGTAGACATCTTTCGGAAGGGGTGCAGCTTTTTCAACTTCTTCCGGTGCCTTCGGCTTTGCGACCACTATCACATCCGCTTTTTCTTCTATCAGGAGGCCCTTGTATTGAGTGACAATTTTTAAGGCTTTCAGATAATTGATGTTCACGAGTTCAAGTCCGATCTGTTCCGAACTCTGGACTGTGGATACAATATTTTTGCCTGTCAGTTTTAATGACATCTTAGCGAGAATTTCAATAGTCTGATCGAAAGTCAGGGTGGGAGACAGGGTGACAATTTCATCGGGGGAGTTGTATTGGCTCAACTCTTTTTCAAGGTCTTTCTGTGAGAAAGCAGCGAATCCGAACAGAATAAAAAATATTGATATTGAAAAAAACTTTTTCATGTCAATCACCTTTTCGTTTCTTGTTGTTGCGAGTGATCAGATTCCTGCAATAATCTGATAGTGACTGTTTCAATTACGCCTCCCTTGTTCAGTACAAAAGTCACACTGTTGGATTCTCTGTCGATTCTGGTGAGGAAGCCCAAATAGACTTCATCTCCTTCGGCAAGAACATAGGTTCTTCCTCTTTCGTCCATGAGAAATGCACCATCAGGGAGAAGTGCAAGTAATTTTGAATTTTTTACATCGAGCAGGTCGTAGATATTTGGTTCGATTTCAGTTCTGACCTTCGGATAGAAAATATTATAAATGTTTGCCGCCTTCAGGTTGTTTTCCGTAAATTTAGTGGAAGTGAACCGATCGTCGGTAGAGGTGTAAACTTTTACTTCGAAAGAGAAATTTACGAAATAATATGGCGATTTGTCCTCATCAAAAACAACATTCTGGCTGAAAGTGACTGTGCTCACTTTTTTAAGCTCCTTGCTCTCCTCAATAGCGTAGATCAAACGCCAAAGTTCGTTGAACGAAGCCTGACCCGACAGCTTGTATTTATGAACAATGAATGAACCATCCATCAGCCTTCCCAGATATTCCATGTTGACATAACTGAGATCTGATAATCCCGGAGTCTGTGCAGCGAGAAAAGAATAAAATTTCGATTGATGCACATCCTTGGGAATATTATATTTCCTCATTGCCAGAAGGGAGTCGAGAGCGGTAAACTTTTTTCTCAGTGTATCAAGTTGTGCATTCAGTGAAACGGTGTCATACTGTGAATTACTTTCCCTGAGGGTTTTAAGCTGCTGGTTCTTGGCTTTGAATTTCCCGCTAAAGATAAAGAAGTGCATTATCGCCCAGGCGACAGCAACAAGAAAGACGAGTACCAGTATAATCAGGCTATTTTTTGACTTGCGTTCCATTCACTGCCTGACCAGCCGAATCTGTTTCGACTATTGAAAATTTGTAGACTCTTTCATTTGAAATTTTTTCTGATGTGACACCCATAAGGGTGGCACCTTTTAAAAACTGTGTAAACTCACTAACCAGCGGTCTGCTTCTGCTCAATCCAAAAACTTCGATTTTTTTCGGATCAGGAGAATTTATGCTGGTAATCCACATCGAAGGTCTTTGTTCCGCAAAACCAGACAGGTTGCTGATGTAACTCTGCCAGACGGATGCATCTTTGGTTACGCTGTCGAGGACAGCCTGGGTTTCATCGAATCCTTTTACTTTTGAATCATAATTAGCAATTTCATCGAGTAAAGCCTTATAAAGCCGCTGTTGTTCAGTAAGTGCGGCTATATCCTTGTCGAGTTTGGAAAGATCATTCATCTGCTCAAGTATGTTCTTTGTCGCAAAGAAAGTCAGTCCAAAAAGGAGAAGAATTACCAGATATCCATGCCATGCGAGAGGAAAAGTTTTTTGTCTCTCGACGAGCATGGAGGGGATGAGGTTTACACCTTTGTGTTCTTTTTTGAGTTCTTTTTCATACTCGACTGCAGCAGCAATCGGGACGGAAAACATTGAGATGTTATCTTCAATTTCCCTGTCGAGAAGTGAGGTGTCGATTTCGTCGAAATCGATACCTGTAATTCTGGCTCTTGGGAATGTACCTCTTAAGGCATCAGGAAGTGTATCGCTCCAGTCCTCACCGCAAATAACTATATTGTCAAGGTTGGTTATGTCACCATTTTCCATTTCCAGCATTATTTTGGAAGCAAAGATATCGAATGAATCGATATTGTGCTTTCCAATGTTTAGCATGGGAGCGATGTGCTTGACCTGATCGCCCATGAGGAAAATCATCCTGCTGTACTCTTTGCCGATATAAAGAATCAGAATATAATCTGAAAGAGCGAAATTAAATTTCGAAGATACATAGAAACTGAGAGAAGTATCTGCAGCTTTTACACAAGGTACCTTAACCTGTTTTTTCCCGTTTGCGAGAGCAATCGAATCAATCAGGTTGATATAAGAGAGATCGGAACTTGGAACGATTGTAAGTTTTCCACCGTCTGCCATTTCAATCGAATTGTCAGCGGCGTCAATCTTCTCAATAACCTCTTTTTTGAAAATCTGGGTTTCACCTTTGTCGGGTCGCTGAAAGCTGATGTAAGGTTCCGTGATAATCGGAATTACCACCATCTTCGACAGGTCTATTCCGAGGAGCAATGTGCTGAGTGAACGAACATATCCCTGATCAAAATCCTGACGGGTAGTCAGACCTGCAAGTTCAGCGTCGGCAGAGAGATCCATTTCGGGTGAATCGAACTGCATACCTGTATCTTCGTAAGCCTGATCATCTGGTTTGTTCGGTTCAATGGACATGCCACGGAGGAACTTGATGCCAGAACCGGTTCGTTCAAAAAGAGCTGCTTTGCTGTCTGCGCCTTCAAGATAGAGGCAAAAAACATACTTTGTAGCCATCTACTGGACACCTAAAATCTGTTTCATACGATTTTTTTGGTTAGCATATGAGATAGCGGTCTCCAAAGAAATTTTCTTCGAGATGTATAAATTCTTGATATCCTGTTCCATGGTGATCATCCCTTGTGCGGCTCCCTGGTTGATCATCATATAAATTTCACCGGAGTTATTGTTCTTGATGGCTGACTGAATACTTGGTGTCATTACCAATACTTCTTTTGCCATCACACGCTTTCCGTCGAGACTCGGCAGGAGTTTCTGCGAGACAACAACTGTAAGTACATCGGCCAGTCTGTGACGAACACGGGGTTGCTCTGTTGGATGCACTTCGGCAATAATTCTGTCAATTGATTCAACGGCAGATGAGGTGTGAAGAGTCGAGAACACTTTATGTCCCGTATCAGCCACTTCAAGAGATGCCATTATTGTCTCAGGGTCTCTCATCTCACCGATGATTATAATATCGGGATCCTGTCTCAGAGACTGAATAACGCCGTCTTTGAAGGATGCAACATCCTTTCCAACTTCGCGGTGTCTGATAATACACTTTTTGGAAGAATGCACAAACTCGATCGGCTGAGCGATCACTATTACCTGCGCATTGTCGGTATCGTTGTGCATATCTACAATGGCATCGAGTGTCGAAGATTTACCTGAACCTGTAATTCCTGTGATGAGAACCAGTCCCTGTTTGATGTAGAGATGGTGCATCGACTGAATGGCGGTTTTACTGAAGCCAAGAGTATCAATTTTCCTGATCGTTGGAGAGATGGCTCTCATATTCAGTGCAAGCGAGTCCATATCATAGTAGGCATCAGCTCTGAACCGGTATGTCCGTTCTGGTTCACCGGCAAGAAATGAATGTGAAAAATCGATGTTTTTGTTCTGGAAGAGCCCCTCTTTTTGCTTGTCGCTGAGGAGGTTTAGAATTACAATTGCTGATTCGTCCTCGGTGAGCGAGGGAAGATCGGGAACACGCTCCTTTTTACCGTGGATACGCAGCCATACATTACGGGCCGTAGCCATTCCACCAAATTCGATATCAGATGCGTCTTTTTTCACCATCAAAACCAGAATGGAATTGATGAAATCAAGAAGTACACCCTTTTGGTCGTAGTTCAGCCCGGCGATCAATTTTGCAAGAAATGGAAGCCTCTCCGCACTTATAACCGAGCGCGGGACTTGTGATACCACCGCGGCAAGAAGTGCCTTGGCGGGTTGTGCTATTTGATCTAAAGCCGGAATCATTTATTACTTGAATTAGTGTGTAAAAACGAGTATATCAACTCAAAATATAAAAAAAAAGAATGAGAAACAGGAAGAGAAGTTTTAATCTTCCATCGTTCCTGAAATTACTTCATCAAAAGATGTCATGCCGAGTTTAACCTTTTCAAGACCGGTTTCGCGGAGGTTAAGCGAACCATCTTTTTTCGCCTGTGCTTTTAATTTTTCCTCATCAACCTCTTCACCTGATGATACAATAACCCGCTTAAGTTCTTTGGTGAAGTAAAGAGCCTCGTGTATGGCAATTCTGCCTTTATATCCCGTACCTGAGCATTTGGGGCATCCTACCGGTTCATACACTTCATATTGTTTCCATTCATCCGGGTCAATCCCCAGGATATGGATTACCTCCTCTGGAATCTCGGTTGTTCTTCTTTTGCAGTCCACACACAGACGACGGATAAGACGTTGAGCTACAATAATATTGATAGCGTATGCGATAAGGAACGGCTCAATTCCCATTTTATAAAGTCTGGAAACAGCAGATGGTGCATCGTTTGTGTGAAGTGTCGAGAAAGTCAAGTGACCAGTGTTCGCAAGTTTAATAGCTACCTCGGCGGTCTCCTTGTCACGCATCTCACCAACAAGAACAATATCAGGGTCATGACGAAGAATCGCTCTGATTGCCTGTTCAAAATTCATTTTATGACTGATTTTAAGCTGTCTTGCACCTTTGATTACATACTCAACGGGATCTTCAACAGTTAGTACATTCACAGTAGGGTCGATTACCTGATAGAGTGCTGCAACGAGTGTTGTACTTTTACCACTACCGGTAGGACCTGTCAGTATCACCATTCCCTGCGGCTTTCTGATTGCATCGTCGAAGGCGGTTCTTGCGTAACCGGCAAGACCGAGTTTGTTTAAGTCGGTAATAACCTTTCTGTCATCGAGAATACGAATAACGACCGATTCAAATTTACTTCTGAGTTCGGTTCCGACCATGGGAAGTATCGAAACACGAAAACGGATCACAGTACCATCAATTTCTCTTTGGATAAAACCGTCCTGAGCTTTTTCTCTTTCGAAACGGTCAAGTCCCTTGGCTCTGTCTTTTACAACTGCGATAACTGCCTCGGGGTAGGTATTTTCTTGAGAGTACCACACTTGAAGGTTACCGTCAATTCTGAACATGATGTCGGTTCTTTTTGCACCCTGTGGAACGATATGAACATCGGATACGCCCCTTCTGGTTCCTTCAACAAGTGCCGCTTCAACAAGATTGATAAGGGCGGATTTATTGATTTCCGCTTCGAGCGCTTCTTCATCAAGCTGGGTGTCATCGGGCATATCTGTAATCATTTCCTGAGGCTGGTCCTGAATGTTCTTCAGGAATTCATTTTCAACAGGATTGATATGTGAGATAAGTTTGTCGTAGCGTGATTTCTTAATGAAAGTTACTTCATATTTCTTGGCTTTAAGGTCAAACGCTATTTTGGAAATCTTTTTATTTGTGGGATCGACCGCACCAAGAATAAGTTTGTCCTTGATGACAGGATCAAAAAGAAGGGGGATTACTTTTTGCAAACTCAGGAGTTGTTGAAGAGAGTCAGGGAGTGATTTTACATATCGTTTTATTTCTTCAATTTTTTCATCGGTAAAACGGTCGGAAATGGAATCGAAATCCCGGAACGCATATAAAGAAGCTACCTCGGCGAAAACGATGTCATGATCATACTTAAAATCTTCCACAAGAATTTGTGCAAGATTCCTTTTGATCTTGTTTACATCATTCGCCTTGGCGTCAAGTGCTTTTTCTAATGTCTGCGCATCAATTATACCTTTTCGTAAAAGGGTATATCCGATTTTGTCAGCAGTTTCCAGTCTGGGGTCAAGCATTGGGCAATCTGTTTTTCCAGGAAAATTTCATTTTTTGATACACCCGGAGGTTTAGGGCTGATTGTGGCTGTTTCTGCGGAGACCAGGGTCAGCGCAGTCATCACTACCATGATGATGAGGGAAATGACTACCTGTACCAGCTCTATAATGTTTTTAAGTTTGTAAACTGTTTCACTCTCGTAGTAATTCGCAAGCTGCAGCATACTGTTTTTGATGTTACCGGTTTCTTCACCCGAGTGGATACGGGAGATGGCAGTATCGGTAAAAACCCCTGTGGCTTCAAGGGCATCAGTAATTCCCACACCCTGTTTTGTCATGATAGGGATTGCGACTCTCTTAATTCTGTCTTCAAAATATTTGTTGTCCGTGGCTTCAGCAGAAATTCTCAGAGGAGTAATGCTCTCTGCTGAACCTGAATAGAGAGTGTAAAACACTCTGCAAAAAACTTCAATAGCCGTTTTATGCACAATTTGCCCAATCACTGGCATTCTGAGCATATATTTGTCTTTTAAGAACCGTCCCTTTTCTGTATTGATAAATATAACGAATCCGATAAGAGGACCGAACATCACCAAAAAAATCATTATTGGATGTGCCATCATAAAATCACTCATTTCCAGAGTGAATTTTGTCATCGGTGGCAGTTCGATACCAAATCTTTTGAACATATTTGCGGTCTCGGGAAATATGTACATCACATAAAACAAAACTGCTCCTGCGAGAACCACCATAGTAATAAGAGGGGTTACAAGTGCACTTTTGAGGTTTTTCTTAAATTCTGCGCGTCTTTCGAGAAATTTAGCCGTGGCTCTGTAGATTTCCCCCATATTACCGCTTTTTGCGGCGAGACCGAGCATAAAAGCTGTAAATTTCCCGAAAATATTTTGATAGCGTGTGAAGACCTGTTCGGGGTCCGTTCCCTTTTTTAACTCTGAATTAATTTCTTTTAGTGTTTCTTTAAGTGTTTTATTTGCTGTGTCATTGATCAGGAGTGTGAGGATTTCACCGTAGGGGAGTTTCTGATCCAACAGTTCGGCACTGATCTTTACAAACATTAGCAAATCCTGCATACCCGGCTTTGCCTGGTAGTCGAAGAGTTTGGATCTTACATAGAGAATCTTGTAGCCGAGTTTTTGGAAGGCATCTATAACTTCCTGTCGATTGAAAGCTTTCTGCTCGCCCATAATTGGCTTTTCAGCCCCTTTTTGGACCTTATAGAGAAAAGTCCCCCTCTTCTCAATCGAACGAACGGTGAGATTACTTTGGGCAGCAAGTTTTTGGATCTTTTTTTTGCCGTCTGAAGTGGAGTCGGCAGTAAGAGATCCACTTATTATCTGTCCGTTTGGCTTAACAGCAGTAAATCGTAATTCAGTCATCTAAAAACAGATAAAGGGAAGGCTATAATATTTACAACCTTCCCTGAATAGATAAAAATAATTAAATCTACTTAACGATTGAAGCTGTTTGAGCTGTCGAGGTGACGGTCATGTCTACTTCTACAGTTCCTGTTGGATCTTTAGTACCTGGCTGGTTACCAATACCTGTAAACACGATAGTTGTTGCTGTACCGGCGGTCTTAATGGAATAAGTACCATTAGCTGTTGTATCCATGCTGGCAGGAATGGTATAGCCGACGAAAGAGTTTCCGCCGCCACCCATACCGGTTGGTTTGCGGAACCATTGCTGAGCATTAGCTGCAATGTTCTGCAAATCAGAGATAACAGCATCCTGATTGGATGATGAACTGCTTGCTGTGAATACGCTGATACCGACTACTACTGCGATACCGACGATGATTACGCCAAGAACAATAAGTAACAACTGTTGTTGTCCCATAGTGATTCCTCAATTGATTTGTTGGTGAATGTGTTGTTTGAAAAATGATTTAATATACAGTTTAATATAATAAATGTAATCTAAATTTAAGTGTGATATAAAATAAATTTAATAAACTTATTTAATTTTTCTCTCGATTGAAGAAAATTAGATAATAAGGCTTCCGTCTTCTCTCAGTTTTTGGGTTGCTTCTTCTCTCTGGTCTTGAGTGGCAATCTTCAAATATTCATTTGTCATCCGCTCAAGATTCTTTGCAAGATTTACCATGACGGCTTTTGCGATATCAGGATTTTCTCTTATCAACAGATCGAAATCGCTTGGAATAGGAACAACGGTAGTGGGTTCCATAGCTACGAGCGATGCTGTTCGCGGTTTCCCAAGGATTGCACTCATTTCACCGAGAATTCCGCCTTTCTCAGAGAAAGTGCCGACCTGTACATCTCCTTTGAAGATTCCAATACTCCCTTTCATCAATACAAAAAGATTGAAAGTAGTATCTCCTTCTTTAACAATTGATTCGCCTTTTTGAAAAATCATCTAAACTCCGAAAAAAGTGTAAAGTTAATTGTCATCTGTGATAGTGAAATTATTAGGCGTGGTTTCAATCACCACTTTGATTGTGTCCTGTCCAAGCTGTAACATTCTGTCAACTCCGGAAATAGTAATCAAATCGTTAGCGACGGATTTTATGGTGTATATACCGGAATCGGTTGTATCGAGCGTTGGCGGAATTGTAAAACCGATGAAAGAATTTCCGCCACCGCCTCTCGCACTTGGTACACGCCAGAATTGTTGTGCCATTGAAGCAAGGGTCACACATTCAATTTGGATCTGATTTTTTTTATTCTCGGTAGCTGCCTGATCAAAAACCATTAAGCCTGTGATGACTGCAACACCAACAATAATGACGCCGAGAGTGATAAGCAGGAGTTGTTGCTGTCCCATATTCTAAGAATTCCTTCTAAAACGAATATGATGGGCAACAAATCTGATCAAAGCGGAAGAAGGTTCCGAAATCAGATCGAGCTTTTGCAGTTCGTGTAATCGGTAAGTGCTGGTTATCAACAAACCAACACCATGGCTCAGCAACATTGAAATCCTAAATTAGGATAAAAGATCCGGTTGACTGGTGTCTCTATAAATCTTACAGAAACATTACTTTAAGTTAGTTAAAAAAAAGTGGATTAGCAACAATTATTTTTTGCATATACTGTGACTTGTGGCACGATACCGTGAAATAAGGGGAAAAACAGGCTGCAATCGGGTTACCGGGTCGTCAAAACCGGAAATTCTGGTTTCTGTGTCCTCTTGGGAACTGACTTTTCAACCCTCTTTCAGTAACCACACCTGTACCAATTATCTCTCCATCGGAGCGCAGTATAACCTGACGGTCGGCACCTGATGATCTGGATGAGTCGGCATATTTTTTTACTGTGCCCCCCTCCATATAGGTTTTTAATTCCTCGGGGTCGTCGAGATCTATTATTCCCTTTGTGAAGTGTTGCGAGAGTGCCTGTGCAGCTATGCTGTTCAAAATCACCTGGTCGTTCTTTTCGTAGGAGCCGAGTTTTAGTCCGATACGGTCGTAGATACCTGTTCGGTTGTCATCCCAGTCACCCGAAACGAAATAGAGTTTCTTCCCATGGTCGGGATATTTGAAGGCGTTCAGGACATCCTCATCGATTCCAAAATTATTAATTATTGAAGCGAGAGTGTGCTTAACTTTTTTGAATGGTTTGATGACAGTTCTTCCTTCGCGGGGTTCGGAAGATTTTATATGCTCTGTCTTATCAGTTTTAATCATCTTTGCAAGGTAAAAGCCTTCCGAATTTGAAAGCCAGGGGAGAACCCTTGCGGTTTTTGAGAGTTCAGAAGAGAATTTTTTATCGCGGGTTGAAGTAAAACCTTCAATTCCACCGGGTATTGAAACAGGAATCAGTTCGACGGGATATTTTTCGAGTACCTTGTTTACAATTTCTTCGTTTTCTTCAGTTGTCAGGGTACAAGTGGAATAAACCAACTCGCCGCCAGGTTTAAGCATTTTGACTGCTGCAATGATAAGGCTGAGTTGCAGATTTATTAAACCTGTGATTGAGGAAGTGCTCCACCACTTGTTCACTTCTTCTTTTTTCTGAATAATTCCCAATCCGGAACATGGGACATCAACCAGTATTTTATCGAAATAATTTTGATAATACTTCCCAAGCCATTCACCCTTGTCCTGGATTATGCCGCAGTTGTAGATGTTCGTCCGTTCAATATTGAACGAAAGTGTTCTGAGCCGGTCGCCCTGCACCTCATTCACAACGAGCATCCCCGTATTTTCCATCATTGCACCGAGCTGAGTGGACTTGGAGCCGGGAGCTGCACAAAGGTCGAGCACTTTGCTCCCTTTTTCAGGTTGCAGATAGACAGGAGGCAACATTGAAGAAGTACTTTGGATGTAATAATATCCCAGCAGATGTTCAAATGTTTTCCCGATCAGATTTTCAGGGTCTGAATCGATTACAAGAGCATCAGTGATATCCGGATGAAAAGAGGTGTAAATCCCGTATTTTCTTTCGAGAACGGGTTTTATTTTGGCAGGGGTGCTTTTAAGAGAATTAACTCTAACTGACTGTTTCCTGGGATTACCAAGGAGTTCCACAAATCTGGAGACCTGCTCATCTCCAAAAAGACCGAGAAGGTAAGACTGAATGTTTTCGCTGATTAAATTCATCGCTTACGAATTCAGAACTTTCTCATAGTACTCTTCGTACATGGGCACTATCTTGGTCGCGGAGTATTTCTCAACGGCAATTTCACGGGCATTTTTTGAAAATATTTTGTACTTTCTATCATTTGTCAAAAGGTCGACTGCATATTTTGCCATTCTCTCCACATCCCCGATTTCGGCAATGAATCCGGAGTGGTTGTGGGTGATAACTTCTGGCAATCCACCAACGCTTGTGCTGATCACAGGTAATCCAACTGCCATTGCTTCGAGGGCGGCCAAACCAAAGCTTTCTGACTGCGATGGTATCAGGAAGATATCAGCACAGGAAAGAATCTGTGGAAGGGCTTCCTGTTTTCCGAGGAATATTACATCCTTTTCGATACCCAGTTCACGGGAGAGTCTTTCACACTCGGAGCGGTCGGGTCCATCACCTATTAAAACAAGTTTCGCCGGGATTTCTTTTTTTACAAGTTCAAGTATTCTTATGGTATCCTGAACTCTTTTAACCACTCTGAAATTGGAAGTGTGGATCAGGATTTTTTCATTGTTTGGAGCAATTCTGCTTCTGAATTCATTGACTTCACGGGGAGCGTACAGATTTATGTCCACAAAGTTTGGGATTACTTCTATCTCTTTTTCGATCGAATAGTTTGTGAGGGTTTTTTCTTTAAGGTATCTGGAAACCGCTGTTACACCGTCACTTTGCAGTATTCCAAACTTAAGGAGGTGGATATAGGTCGGTTCCAGTCCTACGAGTGTAATGTCAGTACCGTGAAGAGTTGTGATGATTTTTACATCCTGGGTATCTTTACAAATCTGCTTTGCGAGATATGCACTTGTTGCGTGTGGTATGGCATAGTGGACATGAATAAGATCGAGATTCTCATATTTCATCACCTCGACCATCTTGCCGGCAAGGGCATCGGAATAGAGAGGAAATTCAAAGAGGGGATAGGTACCCATTTCAACTTCGTGGAAGAAAACATTGTCCATGAAATGGTTCAATCTAAATGGAATTGCGTAGCTGATAAAGTGTATCTGATGACCTTTTTTTGCCAGTTCAATCCCCAGTTCAGTTGCCACAACACCACTTCCACCATAAGTAGGATAACAGGTAATCCCGATTTTCATACAAACTTCTTTTCTTCTAAATTTTTAAATTTACTCATGTAATTTACTAAAAATGAGTGAGGTATCTTATACCAGGCAGGGTCCCCCGGTTTGGGGCGTTGAAGTTATTCGCTTAATTGAGGGATGCTTTTTTGGTTTCGAGTTCTTCCCATCTGTCGTAGAGAGATTTTACGAGAAATTTGGCTTCACTGTGTTTTTTATTTAAATCATCGGTCTGGGAGGCATATTTTTCATAAAAAAGGGGATCTGCAAATAGAGCTTCAATTTTTTCGACTTCCTCTTCCGCTGCCAGAATCTTCTCTTCGATGGCATCGAGCTCTTTTTGTTCGAGATAGGAAAGTTTTTTTGCCTGTGTTTTGATGCGGGTATCTCCGCGCTTTTCCTTTGATTCTGTAACAGGTGCACTGTTCTTGGCGCGGTCTCTTTTTTCGATGTAGTAGTCATAATCACCCTCGCTGAATGAAGTTTTGCCATTCCCTTCGAAAGCGAGGATGCCGGTACATACCCTGTTCAGGAAATATCTGTCGTGGCTTACAACGATTACGCAACCTTCAAAAGAGATCAATGCTTCTTCGAGAATGCGAAGTGACGGTAGATCAAGGTCGTTGGTAGGTTCATCGAGAATAATGAAATTACCGCCATTTTTAAGAATTTTTGCAAGTGTAAGTCTGCTGCGCTCACCACCCGAAAGTTTTCCGACTTTTGTCATTGTTCTTTCATCGGTAAAGAGGAACCTTCTCATATATGTCCAGACGGGGAGTGTCTGCTTTCCGAATTTTACCGTGTCGCTTCCTTCACCAATGGCATCAAAAACAGTTTCCTCATCGTTTAATATCAAACGGGACTGATCCACATAATTAAACATGGTCCTCTCACCGGCTTCGATTGAGCCGGCATCAGGTTTCCTTTCTCCAAGAATGGTCCTAAGCAGGGTTGTTTTACCTGTCCCGTTTTTCCCGATTATGCCAAGTCTCCTCCCGGATTCAAAATTGAGAGAAAAGGAATCGACGAGCACTCTTCCATTCATATTCACAGAAAGGTTTTCAATTTCGAGAATCTTGTTGCCGAGTCTCTCAGGGACGGGTATAATGAGTTCGATATCGATCTCTTTTTCGACGGGTCTTTGCTCTGCAATTTCGTAGTATTTATCCAGCCGGCTTTTTGCCTTTGTTCTTCTTGCCCGGGGGCCCCTCATAACCCAGTCGAGTTCCTTTCTGAGGAAACTTTCTCTTTTCCTTTCACCGGCAATTTGAAGTGAAGTTCTCTCGGCTTTATTCAAGAGGTAGTCTGTGTAATTACCTTTGTGGGAGAAGAAAACGCCGTTTGCGAGTTCCACAATTCGATTTGCGATTCTGTCGAGGAAGTAACGGTCGTGGGTAACGAAGATACATGCACCTTTGTAAGATGCGAGAAAGTTTTCTATCCACTCAATTGTATCCGTATCGAGGTGGTTTGTCGGTTCATCAAGGATAAGTATATCGGGTTGTGCCAGTAGCGTGCGGCAGAGAGCGGTTCTTCTCTTTTCACCACCGGAGAGGGTGTTTACCACTCTGTCTTTTGGTGGAGCATCAAGGGAAGCCATCAACTGTTCCAGTCTTCTGTCGAGGTCCCACCCGCCGATATGAGCAATTTTTTCTTCAAGGATGTGTCTCTGGTGTGAATCAGGGGGGAGTGATTCATACTCTGCCAAAACCGCCATGATATGTGAAGCGCCGGAGAGAATATTTTCCTCCACGGTGGAATTTTCATCGAGTGTAAATTCCTGTGAGAGGAAACTTATCCGAATGTCCCTTTGCTTCGACACCTCACCAGAGTCAGGTTCTTGCAGTCCGGCAATAATTTTCAGGAAAGTCGATTTCCCGGCACCATTTCTTCCAACGAGACCAATCCGGTCTTCATCATGTATCGTCAGAGAAGCAGATGAAAGAATCTTCTGTTCACCATATTCCACAACGAGTTCTTTTGCAGTAAGCAGAACGGGGGAAGGGTTGTTACTCAAACAGGGATATCTTTTTTATGAGGGATTGTTGAGTAATGGCGTTGGCAATATCCTGTCCTTCTGTCACTCTGCCAAAAAGGGAGTATCTCGAGTTTAGATGAGGGAAAGTGCCGGTCATAATAAAAAACTGCGATCCTTCTGTGTCTTTCCCGGCACTTGCCATTCCGAGTGCACCCGGAGTGTATTCAAGTGGGGAATATTCCGAAATAATGTCATATCCGGGACCGCCCCAGCCGGTTCCTGAGGGGTCACCTGCCTGAATGACAAAACCCGGAACAACTCTGTGGAAAAGGACATCTCTGTAAAATGAGGTTTGAGCGAGGGAACAAAAATTGCCGACTGATATTGGGGCATAACCGGGATAAAGTTCAAGTTTAATATTACCAAATTCCGTTTCAATCACAGCTCTTCTGTACTTGAAAGCGTTGTTCCAAATTTCGTCAAAATTTGAATTAAGCGAGTTTGGCACCTTCATACCGGACAAGGTTTTTATTGAACTTACTGCAGAGTTTGCAAACAGTTCTTTTATCGACCGTGCAAAATCAGTACTTATATTATCGCACAGCTTCAGTAAAGACTGATGTGCCTCGAGAAAATTTGGATTGTTTAATTCATCATTAACAACCTTAAGGATGATGTTTTCAAGTTTTGATTTGTTGCTGACTATAAAAGCCGAATCAAGAAGCTCAGAGCAAGTTGATACAACCGACGCAAATCCCGAAGTGAGCTGGCTGACTGCAAAGTTTTGGATAACCAGTGAATCCCTGCCGGATTTTTTGATTTCACTTAAAGCTGTAGCTACAGCAAGTTTTGCTCTTTCATTTCCTGAAAAGTAAATAGTTACAAGTGTATCTACAGGATATTTTAACAGATCAGGATTTGTACCAATCAGATTGGCAACTGAGGCGGGAGACAGTTTGCCTCGGTAATCGTTATAAAGGGTATTGGCTTTTTCGGGGTAGAGTTTGAATGCAGTGCCGAGTAATTCTTCAATGAGAGCAGGTCTATTAATTGCAGAAGCAATGAGTTTATCGAGGTCTGAAAATTTCGATTTGATAAGTTTTTTTTCGATTGTCGCATTTTTAAATACGCTCGTTGCTGTGATGGCAATATTTCCGTTGGCGTTCGACATGAAAACAAAGAGACGGTCAAGATCTTCTTTGCTCTTAAAATCATAATATTGAAGGGTGGAGACAAGATCGATCTGTTGTGCAAAATCGAGAGTGAAACTGATGAATTCAACTTCTTTTGGGGAGTAAGGTGAAACTTTAAGAAAACGGAGCGAAAGAATCAGATATTTTGCAAGGTCTTCCTCTTCTTCTGTAACATCGTCACGAACAACATCAGCAAGCACTTCTGTGATTTTCTTAATCTGATCCTTTGAGGGTCTGCTTCTGAAAAGTGAATATGCAGCAATTGAGCGTGTTTTATTGTCGAAATCCTTGTGGCTGACGAGTGAAAGCAGTACGGCGGGCGACCTGTCTGATTTTATCCCTCTGAGGGCGAAATTTGCGATTGCAAGCGAGATTCCCTCAGCAAATGAAGCATTGTTTGATTCATGGATCTCCAGAACTTTATCCAGGTCTGTTTTATCACCGATCTTCCCGATTGCATCGAGTAGATATTTTGTGTTAACACCCCTTTCGGAATTAATTTTTTTTCTCAACCAGGATAATGATAATTCACTTGGTGAATTGCAACCCAGGGCAAATGCTATAAATTTTCCGAATTTTGTATAGTCACAGTTTGTTATCTTACTGTGCAGGGAGGAGTCGTTCAGATTTGCAGCGGCAAGGAGACCTGCCCTCACTTTTCTATCATCACCGGAGTTCAGGTAATCCGATACAACGAGGCTTTTCCCATCTCTGAGGAAAATTGCCCTGACAAGCTCTTTATCAGAGATCGAATATTGCCCTTCTGCCCGAAAAATGGAGAGAATAAGAAGGGCAACAAAAAGTGATTTAGAAGTGGTAGTCATATACTCTGTATTTTCTGTATAATTCACCTTCCATCATCTCAGCTCCGCGGACCATTTTGAGATTGTCTTCAACTATCCAGCTTGCATCACCGATATGAATGCCAACCTTGTCTGCTTCGTGAATGATAGTGTTATACATGATTGCATCAAGTCCCTTGCCCTGCCATGCCTTCGCAACACCGAGAAGGATGATTCTGCATCGGGTGATATCTTTTTTCCGGGTAAAGAGTTTGATGAAGTTGAAGGGAAAGAGTCTTCCGTTCATCTGTTTGAATATCTGATTGTAGTCGAGGATTGAGAGTGAAAAACCGACAGGTTTTCCATCTATCTCGAGGAAGAAGGCAAGGCTTGGAGTGGCGAGTTGTTTCAAGTCCTCAGCCATCGCATCGAGCTCTTCGTTGGTAAGAGGTACAAACCCCCAGTTGCGTTCCCAGTTCTCGTTGTAGATTTGTTTGATCAGAACGAGTTCCTGTTTGTAGTTTTTCAAGTCCATCTGTCTGATTTTGACATTGAACTTCTGAGTTGCGAGAGCGGCAACCCTCGGAATTTTGTTTACCTGAATAATCTTTTCATTTACAATTTTGTAGCCATTCAAATCTTTCACTTTAACAAAACCGTAGTTCAGAAGCAAATCATGGTAGTAGGGCGGGTTGTATGGCATAAGAAGAGTAGGAGGGTCGTCATATCCAAAAATAAGCATTCCCCATTCGTCGTTACTCGAATAACTTGCAGGTCCTCTCATAAGGGTGAGACCGCGAGACATAATCCACTCTTTAGCTGTGTCAAGGAGTGCATTTGCAACTTCCTGATCATTAATTGACTCAAAAAACCCGAAGAAGCCGATTTTTTCTTCATGAATTTCGTTGTGAAGATCATTTTGAATGGCAGCAATTCTTCCGACAGGTTCACCATCTCTGAATGCCATGAAAAAATCAGCAGAACCATGGAGGAAGAAAGGATTCTTTTTCTTGTCCAGCATTTTCTTTCGATCCATGATCAAAGGGGGCACCCAGTTAGGGTAGTCTTTGTAGATTTTCCACTGGAATTTAATGAATTGCATTATCTCGGAAGGAGATTCAATCTTTCTAATTTCTATCTTGCTCATGGTATTTCTTTTGAATTTTTATCTGTAAATGAAATTTAAAAATAATGAATAATGTTGATAACAAAAAAAGCTGCTGTCCTTGAAGAACAGCAGCTTTAAAATCAACCGAAAGAATATCAGATTATTCCGAGTTCGCTTCCGACTTTTTTGAAAGTATCGACAATATAATCAAGATGTTCTGTTTCATGTGTAGACATGTAGGAAGTTCTCATCATCTGTCTTCCGGGAGGTACACCGGGTGAGATAAATACATTCACGAATACACCATTGTCATAAAGTTTGCGCCACATCTGGAAAGCGAGTGCATCATCACCGACGATTACGGGTACTATTGCCGTTCTTCCGTCGGTTACCTTAAATCCGGCATCTCTCAGTTTTGTTCTTGCATAATTTGCATTACTGATAAGTTTGGTTACTCTTTCCGGTTCAGCTTCGAGGATATCGAGAGCCGCGAGAGCAGCCGCTACTGAAGCAGGAGTTGGAGAAGCAGAGAAAATAAGTGCAGGAGACTGATGTTTAAGGAAGTTGATCACTCTTTCAGGTCCGTAAACGAAACCACCGAGTGAGGCAAAAGTTTTTGAGAAGGTACCCATTCCGAGATCGATTTCTTTTTCAAGTCCGAATTCAGATGCGGTTCCTCTTCCTCCAACACCAATCACACCCACTGAATGGGCGTCATCGATAAGGATCTGGGCATTATACTGTTTTGCTACCTGATTAAGTGTCGGCAGATCAACAATTTCACCACCTGTCGAGAAAACACCATCGCTAACGATAAGTTTTCCGGCTTCGAGTGGCAATTTGGAAATAACTCTCTCGAGGTCTTTCATATCATTGTGCTTGTAACGCACCATTTCCACCATTGAACCTTTTGCAATCAGGTTTCCGGTAACTATACAGGCATGGTTGTCTTTGTCTGAGATAACATAATCACCTTTTTGAACGAGTGTGGGGATAACACCGAGGGCAGTCTGGAAACCGGTGGAATAAAGGAGAACAGCTTCGGCGTTAAAGAATTTTGCCATTCTGGCTTCAAGTTCGTTGTGCAGGTCAAGTGTACCTGTGAGGTAGCGGGACCCGGAACACCCTGTTCCATATTTTTCTACAGCTTTGATGGCAGCTTCTTTTACTTTTGGATGGGCAGTCAATCCAAGATAATTATTGGATCCTGCCATAACGATTTTTTTCCCCTCAATCTGTACAACGGGTCCTTCATTTGCTTCAATCGGTCTAAAATAAGGGTACAGTCCCATCTCTTTAACTTCATCGGCTCTGGTAAATTCATAACATTTTTTGAACAGGCTCAAATTTCCTCCGGGGAGATTTTAGTTTATGCAATACTTATATAAATAAAAATTCGTTAAATTTAAAACTCGAATGTAAATTTATTTTTGGTTAAAAACAAAAAAAAGTGATATAAATCATTATTTTAATTGCACTTACAAGGATATAAGTGAATTAACTGATTGAAAGTTCATTAATAACGCGGATTGGAGAAAATGAGTAAAGAAATAGCCGTAGTGACAGGAGCAAACGGATTTGTTGGAAGTCACCTTGTCGACAGACTTCTGAGTGAAGGATTCGCTGTAAAATGCATCGTGAGGAAGACAAGTGATCTGAAATGGCTAAAAGATAAAGATGTTGAGCTGATAAATGCCGGGCTTGGAAATAAATCAGAACTTGTAAAAGCCCTGACAGGTTGCTCGTATGTTTTTCATATCGCAGGAACAGTAAAATCGAAGAAACCTGAAGGTTATTTTGAATCAAATGTGGAAAATACCCGGACTTTGCTGGACGCGGCCCTTGAGTCAGGTGCCCCGATAAAGAAATTTGTAGTTTCCGGCAGTCAGACCGCAGCAGGGCCCTCGCCTGATGGCAAACCTATTACCGAATCACACACACCAAATCCTTTGACCACTTACGGTAAAAGCAAACTTGAGCAGGAAAAGCTTGTAATTTCGTATAAAGACCGGCTTCCGGTAACAGTATTAAGATGCCCTGCAATTTATGGAGAACGGGATACTGAAGTGGGGATATTTTTCCAGACCTATGCAAAAGGACTTTTTACTAAAGTGGGCTTTGCGAAAAAGACCATTTCACTCCTCCATGTTCACGATGTTGTAAACGGACTTTATTTGGCGGCGATGAGTCCAAAATCATCGGGTGAGGTTTATTTCCTCAGCAGCGAGAAAGTCTATACCTGGGATGAGGTTGGCGAAATTTGTAACAAGATATTCGGTAAAAAGGCTTTTAAGCTCGTTTTCCCACACGCCATGGTTTATGTGGTTTCGGCAGTCGCACAGTTTTTTTCAATGTTCAGCAGTAAAGCTGCTACTTTGAATCTGGAGAAGGCCAGAGACCTTGTTCAGATGCACTGGGTGACAAGTCCTGCTAAAGCGATGAAAGATTTTGGATTCCGTCAGGAAGTCAGTCTTGAAGAGGGAATAAAAAGAACTGTAGCCTGGTCGAAAAAAGAAGGCTGGATAAAATAATCAGTTGTTTTTGGCGCCTTCACCCACCCAGGTTCTGAAACCTTTAATCTGGTTGATGGTCATTCTGGGGTAACCGACAGGCGGCATTGGGCTGCCTCCCGAAATACCTTCTATTGACCAGATGAGCCTGCTGTTCTGAGGTTCATTGGGTACGACCACTGTAAGGTCTGCCACGGTGTTAAAGTAATTGGTGAAGCTAAGTCCCCCTGCACGGGATTGATCGTCGTGACAGCCCGAAAAGGCGCATTTAAGGAGCATTACAGGTTGGATGTGAGCCTGGTAAGAAACTCCCTTGTCGGGGATAATTACCGAATCCACATCTGCCTGATTAATAGTATCTTTACAACCGTAAAATAAAGTTGTAATTGAGAGAAAAAATAGAGATATTAGTATATATACAAAAAATTGTTTCATCGGGCTCAGAGAAATAAAAGATTAAAAGTGTTTTCGAAAAATATATTGTTGAGGTACAATGAAAAATGTTAAAATTTTGTTCCTGATTCTCGTCCTTGTGATGGGAATTTCGAATGCCCAGAACCCAAAAAGAGAATTCAGGGCATCCTGGATAGCCACAGTAACCAATCTCGATTGGCCTCTGACTCGCGGACTAAACGCGACTGCACAGAAAAATGAACTGATTACGCTTCTTGACGCCTTGAAGGCGACCGGAATCAACACCGTAATCTTCCAGATCAGAAGTGAGAGTGATGCAATGTATCCCTCACAGATCGAGCCGTGGTCTTTCTGGCTTACGGGACAACAGGGCCTCGCACCCAGTTATGATCCACTTCAATTTGCAATTGAAGAAGCTCATAAAAGGGGAATGGAACTTCATGCCTGGTTCAATCCCTACAGAGCAGAAAGAGCGGTAGGTAACTACACTCTTCATCCGAGCCATGTTCTTGTGGAGCATCCTGAATGGGGTCTTCAGACAGGAACCGCAAAATTCCTCGATCCCGGACTCCCAATGGTTCGTGATTATGTACTTTCAGTGATTCTGGATGTTATTAAAAGATACGATGTGGATGGAATCCATATGGATGATTATTTCTACCCATATCCCAATAACCAGATAACAAATCAGGATTCCGCCTCATGGAGACTTTATAACCGCGGATTCACAAATATTGGTGACTGGAGAAGAGATAATATCAACATCCTTATCAAAGCTATCAACGACAGTGTCCATTTCTACAAGAATCACATCAAGTTTGGCATGAGTCCTTTTGGTATATGGAAAAACGGCGTACCTCCCGGAATAACCGGACTGGACGCATATTCATCCATATATTGCGATGCCATTACCTGGTTGCGGTGGAGAGCTGTTGATTACCTTACTCCACAGCTCTACTGGCCCTTTGGTGGAGGACAGGATTACGCAAAACTGATGCCATGGTGGGCGGACAGTGTGTTTGCAAACGACCGTCATTTCTATCCTGGTCAGGCGACTTACAGAATACCAAGCTGGAACAACGCCAGCGAAATTCACAATCAGATCAGAGCAAACCGGGCAAATCCAAAGACACGAGGAAGTGTATTCTTCCGTGCACAGGATTTTATCTCGAATTTCAAAGGATTTGCAGACTCATTGAAACAGAATCTGTATAACACAAAAGCCCTGCTTCCAATAATGAGCTGGAAAGATAATGTTGCTCCAAATCCACCGAGGAATTTCCATTTTGAAAGAGTCCCCGGTAACGGAACTTCTGCATTGAGATGGGATGTGCCCCTTACCGCTGCTGATGGAGATACGGCTGTTAGATATGTAGTCTATAAATTTACCACGCCGAACCCCACTCCGCAGGATTTTGACAACAGCGTAAATATCGAAGATGTTTATGGAGTCAGAGAAGCCAGACCGGCTCCTTCAACCACGCCAACCACCTACTATTTTGCGGTAACAGCTCTTGACAGAAACTACAATGAGAGCGCTGTCAGCAATATTGTGCAGGTTTCTCCTCTCGCTTCTGTCGTTCTGGCCTCACCGGCAAACGGCAGTGGGCAAAGGGACACAGTAACAGTGAGATGGAATTATCTTCTTGGTGCTTCAAACTACACTTTGCAGGTGGGAGAAGATCCTTCTTTCGATTCACTCGTAGTAGTAAATGTAAGCTCACTTGTCGACACATTTGCTGTGTTCAGCAATCTGAAAGGTCAGAAAACATATTACTGGAGAGTGAGAGCACAAAATGCTGCGGGTGTGGGTGCATGGTCATCTTCCTTCACATTTGTAACCCTTACTCCGGGTGCTCCTCAACTGCTGGCTCCGCTGGATAAAACCACTAATGTGGGACTTGATTCAGTACTTGTATGGGGAAGAAACCCGATTGCAAACAGTTACAGCGTTCAACTCTCGAGCACGAATGTTTTTGATCCGGGTTCACTTGTAGTTAATGCAACCAACTATACTGACACAACAATTGCATTTAACGGACTTTCTCTGAATAAAATTTATTACTGGAGAGTAAAAGGAGTGAATCAAAATGGTCAGGGCGAGTGGTCAGAGCCTTTCAGATTCAAAACAAAGGTTACCACAGACATCGAAAAGGAGGAAGGGCTTCCGACAGATTTCCAAATGTCGCAAAACTATCCTAATCCTTTCAACCCGGTGACCACGATTAAATTTGCGCTTCCTGAATCGAGTCAGATTACACTGAAGGTATATGATGCAACAGGCATGCAGGTAGCTGTTCTTGCTGACGGATACTATTCGGCAGGCAATTATCTTGTTAAATTTGATGCGTCACAGCTTCCTTCAGGAGTTTATATCTATAAACTTGAAGCAGGCAATAAATCGATTACCAAGAAACTGATGCTGATCAAATAGTTATTAGTTATTAGTTAGATTTCTCGTGACTTTCGTCATAATACCAAAATTAAGCTGCTTCAGAAACGGGGCAGCTTTTTTTTATTACCGTCATATGTTGGATATTTAAATTTTGAAATTTCGATTAAATGATGCGTTTTGAAAATTTTTTCCTGGAGTTGGAGACATTGACCAGATTTATTGATGCTGCAAAGTTATCAAACTACAAGGATGTACCGGGTGACTGGATCGTGTTGATAACGGACATTACCAATTCCACCATCGCCATCGCAGAGGGAAGGTACAAGGATGTTAATTCCTGCGGGGCTGCCGTTATTGCTGCGGTCAGGAACGCAACAGGTAAAGAAAAATTCCCTTTCATCTTTGGAGGTGACGGAGCAATTATGCTTGTGCCGCAAAGATTTGAGGCAGTGGTCGTTGAGTCATTGCAGAAAATGAAATATTTTGCAGAAATCAGTTTTGGTCTCGAACTGAGGACAGGATATGCATTAATAGCAGGATTAAGGCGAGAGGGCTTTGAGTTCAAGACAGCCAAATATAAATTTTCTGACTACTACCAGCAGGCACTTTTTCGCGGATCGGGATTTGAAGAGGTTGAGAGACAGTTAAAGGAGGGAGACGATTCCACATGTTTCAAATTGATAAGAGAAAAAATTGAAGAGATTCCCGACCTGACAGGTTTCGAATGTCGTTGGAACAGCATCCCTTCTCACAAGGGACTTACTTTGGCGTTGCTCGTGAAGGCGAAGGTTAGAGGGGAGAGGGAAAATGAAATTTTTGATACCATCATAGGTGAAATTTTTAACATTTACGGAACCGAAAACGATTTTAATCCGATTCAATCGCAAAATCTTAATTTGGTTTTCAGTTATAAAAAACTCAAAAACGAAATTCTGGTCAGAGGTGGTAAGGGATTTTCAAAATTAAGATATTATTTCAGGTTGATATGGCTTAACATCGCAGGTGCACTTTTTTTCAACGGAGTGCTTGGGAAGAAGGGGAGTCACTGGAGCAGGTATAAGGAAGATGTGAAAAAGAATGTTGATTACATCAAGATGGATGATATGATAAGGATGGTAATCGCCAGCAGTGAGGAGCAGAAAGACAGACTGCTAGGCACTCTCGATGAATTCAGCAGGAAAGGTTTGATCTGTTACGGGATTCACATCACGGACTCTGCACTTCTTACCTGTATCGTTGATAAATATGAAGATGAACATTTCCATTTGATTGATGCCAGCGACGGCGGTTATGCTCTTGCAGCAAAACAGTTGAAAGAAAAACTTCGTGCCGGAAGTGTTGAATTGTAGCAATTATTATAAAACCAGTATAAATTAACCAAAGACAAAGAGATGAAAAAGACAGCAGTTTTAATTTTATTGATTTCAGTATTTGTAAAAGCTCAAGGAAATATTGGAATTGAAGCCGGACTCTCGAAAGCCGGATTCGCAACCATAACCACACATCAAGAAACCGCGGTTTTGAAACCGTTTGTTGCGGTTTTCTCCGATGTACAAATTTCAAATTATCTTTATGTCAGCCCACAGTTTGGATTTTCAAAGCGGGGTGGTGATCTCTCACTGCTTTCGTCGCCCGTCACCTCTCCGGTTGCGCTCACACCAAAAGCCACAAAATATGAGTATGATCTGAATTATCTCGATTTCACGATCCTCTTAAAATCACGGTACACTCCCGAGGATGGACCGCTGACAGTCTCGGCATTTGCGGGGCCATCGGTGTCATACCTGCTTGGAGGTAAAGTAAAGGAGTATTACGCTGTTGGAGGTACTTTGGGACCAAAGGATGTGGAGGGGATTACGAGTGTTTCACTCGGACTTGTTTATGGAGCCGGGTTCAGTTTTCTGGTGCCGGGAGGAGAAATAGATTTCAGAGCTGTTTTCTACACCCAGTTCAACTCATCGGTCGAAGCAAATTCAGGCTTGAGTTTGAAAAACTTTGCCCAGGGACTCGGAATTGCGTACAGGGCAGATCTGTAGAATCATATTCCCGAATCCCTGCAGAAATGTTTGTCGCCTGTAAGATGAAAACCGCCCCACAGGCTATTTGAAATTGGCTCTTAGCCTGCTGAGATAATTCTTTTTGAGTTCCAGTCTGGTTTTCTCATCGGCACTGAAATTTGCCGTTTCAGGTAATTTTGACTCCAGTGAAACTGCATAATTTTCGAGGTAGAGCCAAGCGTTTTCACCCTCATTTTTAAGGATTGAATAGCATCCGAGAGCCAGTGATGCGTCGAGTTGTTTGACCGATTTGTCAGACTTGTTCGAGGCTTTCTCAAGTTTGGGATAAGCTGATTCAAGCTTATCCGACTTCAGATCAACCAGTCCATTATAAAGTTCGGTGAAAAACTCAAGGGAAATTTTCCCTGTTGAATCGAGTTGATTTTGTCTTGTCAGAAGCAGGTCTCTCTCTACAGAGGCTGACTGAAGAATAATCTCTGAAGTTTCCTTTGCTAAAACTTTCAAAGAATCACTCTGAACAAGTTTTGGAGTTGCAGCCTGTCGTGACTGTTCCAGCAGAGCAGGATCGGGACTTTTAGTTCCAAAAATGGATCCTTTGAAGATATAGAGCAAACCCCCGGCCGCAAAAGTTATGATGAGAAGAATAAGAAATATGTTGACCAAAGACATTTTTGGTCTTGCACTTTTTTCCTTGATCAAATTATCAGCGGTGGATTCTGCGATGGTATCAGAACCTTTCAGAATGGCTGTAACTTTTACTCTCGAGCCGCTATCCACCCTACCGGCTTCCGGAGGAGCTTCAAATTTTTTTGCTGCATCAGCTTCAAGTTGAGTCCTGACGCTTTTCAGATCAGCAATCAATCCTGAGGCATCACGATAAGTGGGGGAGTCGAGGTTCACCGCTTTATGAATAATCTCGAGGAGTTGTTTTGGAATACTTGCGGGTTTTGCCTGCAAGACGGCCGCGAAATTCAGATTGGTTTGCAGCAGGGTATCCTGATTCAGGAAACGAAACAGAATGGCTCCACATCTGGCTACATCCCTGATCCGTGCTTCGAAAGCATCGTTTTCAGCCAGTTCATATTCGCCTGTTACCCTGACATTTTCAAAATGCACAAGCCAGTTCCCACCGATTTTTATTTTTTTCCCCTGAATGAAAAAAATCATACTTTCATCAAGGAACCCGACGGCATATCCGAGGTTGTGGAGTTCTTCCAATGCTTCGAGTATCTCTGTTACGATGTCAACTGCTTTTACAGGATCGAGCGGGCGATTTAAAGTGTAGAAATAATCAAAGAGAGACATCTGAGAAGGGTACTCGGTGATTACAACGAGTCTGCCTTCGTGGTAAAACAGTTCGAAAATCTTGAGGACTGACTCAAAACCGAGTTTACGAAGTTTTTTAAGACCTTCGAGGTTGACCGGTTCAGTTTCAGATTTTGAAATCAGAAGCTGTACTTTCATTCCAAGAGAGGCATGAACTGCTTCGAAGTAGTCAAAATCTTTCCAGGTGCCTCTTTGCATAAGAAGGCTGTAATTACCAATTATTGTTGTTTCCATAATTACTCATCACTTTTTAGTGAAAATAAGAAAAAGAAATGAAATTGAAAAATTTCATCCTTTAATTCTTGAAAGATTAAATAAAGCTGCCGCCAGAAACAGGAGGTTTACCAGCCAGGCAGTAACAAGAGGATCGAGTGACCCGTTTTTCCCGAGTGCTGAGACAATCTGCATTACACTCAAATAGACAAAAGTTACAAGGATATTAATTCCGAATTGAAGTGCCAGTCCGGTGCGTCTTTTTACGGTAGAGATTGGCAGCCCAAAGATGATAATAATAATTGCGGTGAAGGGAAACGAGAACCTGGAATAGTATTCTATTTCCACTCTTTGGGAGTCGTACCCGGCATTTTTTGTATCCTGGATCAGCTTTTTCAACTGGGGATTACTCAGAATCTCGAGTCGCTGCTGTTTAACCTGCAGATCTTCCGGTGTGAATTTGAGTCCCGCCACTTCCATTTCTTCAAACGGTGTGAATTGATCGTTGAGCCGTCCAAAAACCCGAACAGTTCCCTTAAATGCGGTCCATACTTTTTTCCTCGGATTGTATACCATCCGCTCGGCATCGATGCGTTGGGTCATTCTTATCGAAGATGAGGAATCGTATGTCTGAATACCCACTTTGTAAGCTTCCAGCTTTTCATGATTGAAATAAAAAATATTTACAATCTTACCCGGGGGGTCCTGGAAGTAAAGATTGCTAATTGCCGAAGCCTCACCTTTTTTCAGGTATTCTGCTTCAATTCTGGTTTTAATAGTATTCGCTTCAGGAACAACATAACCGCCAAAGTAGAAGATCAAGCCGGAAATGCCAACACATACCAACAGAAACGGCAGCATGAATCTGTAAATAGAAATGCCGCTTGATTTTATTGCCGTAAGTTCATTGTTGTTCGACATCTTACCGGCAGTAAACAAACCCCCGAAAAGAACCGCAACGGGTGTCATAAGCTTCAGTATCTCAGGAATAAAAACGAGATAATAATTGAGAATTATCGGAAAATCCACATCATTATCGATAAAATTATCAAGGTTTTCCATCAGGTCAATGATGACGAAGAGGAGAGTAAAGGCTAACAATCCGTAGAAGACAGAAGCTATAAAGCTCTTGATAATGTACCTGTCGAGAATCTTAAGCATCGTCGGAGACTCTTCTGAATTTTTTAGGAATAAACCGCTGCAATCCCGAGAAATCGATAGTTGCGTTATCACGGACAGATCTGAAGAAGAGATAAACTCCCATCGCGGCAAGAATGACATTGGCTGCCCACATTCCTAAAAATGGAGAAACAAGGCCTCTGTCAGCCAGTTTCTCTCCACCAATCAGGAATGACCAGTAAAGGAGAAAAAAGAAAAGGCTGATGCTTGCGGCCGCTCCAAAGCCTCCTCGCCGGGTCATCATACCGAGGGGAACACCGAGCAAAAGGAAAACGATACACGCCGCGGGGATGGAATATTTTTTCTCCACTTCAACCATATAAGCATTTTGTTGCATGATCAGATAGTCCTGAGCGGCGAGGGTGGTTTCGATAGTTGCAAGTTGTTGCTTGATGCGTGAAGAGAGTCTGGCTTTCCAGGTATCCTTGCCGGTGTCCCCGGCGTTCATTGCCGGCAGTGCTGAGCCTGCTGAATCACCGTAAAAAAACGGATTTGCCACCCGCTTCATTATCTGCACATGCTCCTCAAAAACCCGGGCAAGACTGTCGGCACGCTGCCGAAGTTCCACTATTCCGAGTTCACGGTCAGAACGGTACTCGTCAGTAATTTTCTTTAAAGAAAATTGCTCAGAGTTCATCAGGAGGATATGTTTTTTAAATTTCAATTTTCTGTAGAGGTGTCCGTCACCTTGTTCATGTATTTCGCCATCATAAAGATTCATCAAGAGTTTGGAGCGATCCTGATTAAAATTCAAGTCAGCCTTTTTTGCAGTTAGGATATTTACTGAGCCGGACCTGCTGTTATCGTAAATCTTTACATTTACAAGTTTGTTTGAATCCTGCGTGATTTTTTCGGCAAGAATTGCATACCCAATGATGTCGGTCATAAAAACATTCGGGACAATCGAGAGCGCCGGCCTTGTGGCTGTGATTTCCCACATAAGGTTTTTAGTTTTGTGGTTGGCATCAGGTAAGATGTTGTTATTGAAATAAATAAGGAACCAGACGAGTGAGGCTGCCATGATAAAAGGGATGGCGGTAAGCCTGTAAAGGCTAAGCCCGGCCGCCCTGATTGCGGTAATTTCATTATTTTGGGACAGGCCGCCGAATGCCATCAAGGTTGCGACAAGGACTGACATGGGCACCACCAAAACCATCATCCATGCAAGATTGTAAGCAATCAGTTGCAGGATCAGCAGTGTATCTATCCCTTTCCCGATCAACTGTTCCGCAAATCTCATGAGAAACTGGAGGATAAATACCGAAAAAAGTGAGAACACTGAGAACAGAAAAGGTATGAAAAATTTCCTTGCAATGTAAAAACTTAAGATCATTTTGGCCGGGCGAACTCTCGGAATTTTTTGTGAGTGTAAAACTGCTTAGTTTTGTAATTAAATGAAATTAAAATATTTAAATATAGCAATTCTGATCCTAACTATAGCAGCACTATTTTTTGAATTGAGCCGCTGCAGTACGGCTGCAGGATTGGTACCCGGTTACCCCGCATGGCTTGTTGACGGTGAAAAGTATCCTCAGCAGACTTCAGGTATCACCTTCATAAAAAATGATGAGCTTGGTCAGCCGGTGTTTATAATTTGCGATGACAAGCAGGCACTTCATTATTTGAAGGTCGTTGATGCTGAGTTCACCCTGACATCAATAGAGATTGATTCCTCGGTAACTGACACAATTCCACCTAAAGTTAAACTGGACATGGAGGACATCGCCTACGACAAGTACACAAACAAGGTGTACATAAGTATCGAGCCTGAGAAAAGATACAGGCAGCAATTTGGGATATATGAACTTGTGTTTAAGGACAATGATATATTCTCAGGGAGAGTGACCGGATTAAAACGGCTCGTAATTACCCCCGATTCTCTGTTTCATCAATATATTGAAGATAATACAGGGTATGAGGGGCTTGCAGTCGACTCAAACTGTTTATATTTGGGTCTTGAAGGAATTAAAAGAGGGGAAACCTCATTCGACGGCAGTATAATTAGAGTGGTTGACAAAAAAACGCTAAAAATAGTTGCAACCATGCTATTGGATTCGTTGGGGGTAAACACAATTACCGGACTGGCAATGGCAGATGACGGAACACTTTGGGGTGTCGACAGAAACAGGTTGAACTTTTTTAATTTAAAATTTGATAATAAATTTACAGTCACGAATATTAGAGTTTTTAACATCACAAACTACATTCCGGGCTATCATCAGTACCGGTATGCAGCCGCAATCGAGGCAATTTCACTCGATAAAACAGGTTTTGTTTATTTAATCGATGATCCATTCACAAAAGAATATGTACCTGTAGAGAACATATTAAGAAAAATGGACAAGAAGACAGAAAAAAGATTCAAGGAACTTGTTCCTATAATTTACAAGTACAAAATGGAGTGATCCACAGGAAGACCATGAACAAGACAGAAAAATTTGTAAACGATAACATAGATAAATTCATAGCCGAACTTGGCGAATTTCTAAAATTTGAAAGTATCAGTACTCTTCCCGAAAAAACGGAAGAAATGAAAAAATGTGCCGAATTCACGGCAGCGAAGATGCTGGAAGCCGGTCTCGACAAAGCGGTCGTACTCGAAACCGGTGGACATCCGGTCGTATATGGTGAACGCTTAAGAGTGCCGGGGGCACCAACAGTTCTTATATATGGTCACTATGATGTGCAGCCTGTGGACCCCGTTGAATTATGGAGCAGTGCTCCTTTCGATCCGGTCATAAAGGACGGTAAGATATTTGCAAGAGGTGCAACCGATGACAAAGGTCAGCTTTACATGCATATAAAAGCTGTTCAGTCTATTCTCGCCAACTCTGCCGAACTTCCGGTGAATGTTAAATTCATTATCGAGGGAGAAGAGGAGATCGGGAGTCCGAGCCTTGAACCTTTCCTTAAGGCTAACAAAGAACTATTAAAGTGTGATGTTGTGCTGGTTTCCGATACTGCGCTCTATGCTCCAATGTTGCCAACACTGACATATGGACTTAGAGGTCTTTGTTACATGGAAATTGAAGTAACCGGACCTAATAGAGATCTTCATTCGGGGACCTTTGGAGGTGCTGTGGCAAATCCGATCAATATCCTGTCTCAGATGATTTCAAAAATGCACGATGAAAACGGAAAAGTGGCAATCCCGGGCTTTTATGATGATGTGCTTGACCTGACAACCCATGAGAGAGAGGAGCTTGCCAAACTTGAATTCTCTGAGGATGAATATAAAGCACACCTCGAAGTGAACGCTCTTTGGGGTGAAAAAGGATACACAGTAATTGAAAGAACGGGTGCCAGACCCACACTTGATTGTAATGGCATTTGGGGTGGCTTCTCGGGTGCAGGTGCTAAAACTGTCATTCCTTCTAAAGCATCCGCCAAAATAAGCATGCGACTTGTTGCAAATCAGGATCCTGAGAAAATTGGAGTATGTTTCACTGATTTTGTGAACAGTATTGCTCCAGAATCGGTAAAAGTAAAAGTCAGCGCTGTTCATGGTGCTGAGGCATGTCTCGTGCCAATTGAATCAAAAGCCATTACTGCAGCAGCAAAAGCCTTAAGCAGAGCATTTGGCAAGGAAACGGTTTATCAAAGGGAGGGCGGAAGCATTCCTGTGGTTGCCAAGTTCAAGAAATACCTCGGAGCCGACTCCGTTTTGATGGGTTTGGGACTAAACACTGAGAATCTTCACTCACCTGATGAGCATTTTGATCTCAATCATTTCAGACTGGGAATAATCAGCTCAGCATATTTCATGGAAGAATATTCCGGAAAGTAAATAACGGTTTTAAGATGAAGTTTAAATATTTAATAGTTTTTGTTCTTTTTTACGGATTGGCAATTTTTGTCGCCGGATGTGGTGATGATGAGACAGCGGATCCGGCAGATACAGGTTCCACTGCCACAACAGAACTTGTGGAGGATCAGCCTGACAAGGATAAATCGATTCAGGAATTCAATCTGGAAAAGAGGAAGAAACAGACAAAAACCAGATTCCCTGGCGACACAATTGATCTGATGGAAGCTGTTCTGAAAACCTACCCAAAAGGTAGTTATGTTATCGAAGAGGATATTCCAAACTCGCTTGGTATTCCTCCTGCTGCTGTGATCTACAGACAGGATGGTGCAAACAAGATGGTCTTTGCCCTCATCGCCACATCCCGTGAAGGGATGGAACGGGACCGTCTGATCGAGTCGAAAAATGTAATCGGGTATGATCAAAGTTTTATTGACTACGACAGTACACGGCTTGGAACAGCACTTTTCTTTATGACCGGGTTCACGATAGACGGCAGAAATTTCAGCCGAATCTGGGAAAAATATACTCCTTCCCATGGTGGATTCAGATTGATGACACTTCAAAACTGGGCTGTGAAGAACATTCCCTACATCAAAGTGGATTTCTATGCCCAATTCAAGAATGCCACTTTTTACTTCAATTATTTCTTTTTGAATGGATTTAATCAGAAACCACATCTTCTGCTTACATATGAAGGAATAAACCAGAGGAGAGTGATGACAGATGCGAATGGTGATAAGTTCCCGGATTACATAGAATATGTGTTTGTGGATAACGACCAGGTTATTTCTGTCGTCGATTCTGTTACCTATATCTGGAAGGACTCACTTTATGTGAATACCAGATATCCTGAAAAGGTTACCCCTTACTGACAATTCAACCGTTAGTGTGCCGGGAAGTTGATCAGCTTTCCGGCTAACTGCATCTAAATCAAAATTTAATAATATTTTCAAGTGAACATGACCGATAAAATTTTTACATCAGTAATTCAGAATATGCTAACCGAGAATGGTTACACCTATGAAGCCGGGACGAACCATTGCTTTCTCGCTCTGTCGAAGAGAGGTTTGAGAGGGGATATCGAATTATTGAAAAGTGGAACAGCGATTCGCGACACCTCCTCTTTTTGTACCCTGGAAATAAAAGGGGACGATTCTCTCGACTTCCTGAACAGAATTAGCACCAACGATCTTCGCGGTTTAAAGCCGGGTGAGAGTATCCGCACGATTTTCTGCTCTGACAAGGGCAGAATCATCGACTCCGTACTTGTTGTCAATGAAGGACTCAGATTTCTGATTTTTGGCACGGGAGGAAGTTCTGATAAACTGACCAGATGGATCAATAGATATATTATCACAGATGATGTAAATGTGAAGGATATTACCGGTTCATTTGGCAGTTTCGAAATCTATGGCCCACAGGCTCAGACTGTTATCATCCTCCTCTCGGGAATAAAAGATGAGGAACCAAACAGGATTTATAACTTTGAGTTTGAAGACAAGTTGTTCAGCATTCTCAAGTACAACTATGCCGGAAAATCGGATCGTTATCTCCTGTTTGGGGAGCCAAGATGCTTCGAAAAACTTGCCGGTTATATTTTGAAGTATGACGGACCCTTCAATATCGATTTCGTTAGTGAACCTGCATTTCAGCATTATAATATTGAAAACATCACACCGGGAGAGACTGAAATATCTGATTCCTTCAATCCACATGAAGTCAAATTAATGAGTGAAGTGTCACTTAGAAAGGGTTGCTTTATCGGTCAGGAAGTGATTGCCAGACTTGACACTTACGAAAAAGTCCAAAAATTTCTCGTGCAGCTTGAGGTGAGCGAGGGTTCCCAAGTGGTTCTCCCGGCACAACTTCTCGACATTGACGACAAAGACGCTGGAGTGCTGACATCAATTTCAGCTTACCATACCAATGGAAAGGTGAAGGCACTTGGACTCGTTCGCAAAAACCACCTTCAAAAGGGGACCGTTTTGTTTGCCCAATCAGGTGCGGACAGAATAAGTGTCGCGGTAAAGGAACTTTAACCATTTCATTTTGATTACAATAGTAAACAAAACTGAGAAAGATGAAAATTTATACAAAAACCGGTGATAGTGGTGATACAGGACTCTTTGGTGGTCAAAGGGTGGGCAAAGACAGCACACGGATAGAAGCATACGGAACCGTAGACGAATTAAATTCATTTATCGGACTCGCTTTGTGTGAAGTCAAAAGTAAAGACCTTATTGATGATTTGAGACTTATACAAGACCGGCTTTTTACCGTTGGTTCCGACCTTGCGACTCCGCTCGATTCAAAGATCAAAAATTTTAATTTACCTAGAACCGAAGAAATATTTTTTGAAGATCTGGAAAAAAGGATAGATTTTTACTCTATTCAATTGGAAGAGCTTCGGAATTTCATACTTCCGGGGGGAAGCAAAGGGGCATCACTTCTTCATGTATGCCGAACGGTCTGCAGAAGAGGGGAGAGACTGGTAGTGGAATTGATGCACCATGAGGAATTGAACAAAAATATTGTTATATTTCTGAACCGTCTTTCAGATTTTTTCTTTGTTGCGGCCCGGTATGAAAATCATATCACAGGTAATGAAGATCTGAAATGGGAAAAATAGATTAAAGTTTCACGGGGGTGAAATTGGCTTCGACGGGGTTGACAGGAGCCTTGGATTGCGTACCGTGTTATCCGCAGACACGTTAAACAGCGGTAAAAAAACAACAGGCGAATCTTACGCCCTCGCAGCCTAATTAGTTAGGCTGCCGTTTACGCAGAGTTCTCGTATCGACTCTGTAGTGAACGCCATTTAGATACGATAGCTGATCCGATTTCCGGGCAGGTGAGGCGAATCTTTTACCGGATATTAGCCGTGCGATCCAGTCAGACGGAGCAAACGGAAGGAAATTAAAATTCTGACTATGTGCGTAGTATATCCTCTGAGCCTCAACTTCGGACGCGGGTTCGACTCCCGCCACCTCCACCATTTTATGTGATAGTATCTGTTGTACCCTCCTTTTCGGGTGACACTCCTTCTGCGATCAACCGGTCGCTTATCTCTAATGGTAAATAATTAACTTGTTCAGTAATTTGAGGTCGCATTCTGCGTGCGTCCTGTGTATGGAAGTCATCAAATGATGAAAAAAAACAATTTCTCTCTCTCCACAATAACAGTCGTTTGCCTGTCACTAACATTCAGCCTCTCATCCCTTCAAGCACAGAACACAGAGGCGGATTATTATCAAAATGCTTATAAACTCTACGGAACCGCACTAAGAACGGCACTTCATAATATTGTTAAAGGTCACACGGTGATCAGCTATGATGGACTTTACACAGCTTTCCCTTCCACCGATTCCAAACCCGGTACAAACAATGTCTGGGATATATACTCCGACAAACCGGGCGGCACACCGTCTTATCTTTATGTGCACGGCTTAAAGAAATGCGGCAGCTATTCAGGTGAAGGAGACTGTTACAATCGTGAACATTCATGGCCTGACAGTTGGCTGGGTGCCACAAATCCTGCAAGATCAGATCTTTTCCACATGTACCCTACAGACGGATATGTGAACAACAGAAGAAGCAACTATCCGTTCGGCACGGTCGCTTCGGCAACCTGGACTTCCACAAACGGGAGCAAAGTAGGAAGCTGTTCATTCCCCGGTTACACATCCACTGTTTTTGAACCAATTAATGAATTTAAAGGTGATCTTGCAAGGTCGCAGATGTACATGTCTGTAAGATACTATTTGGAAGACAGCGGTTTTTCAACAAGTCCTGCAACCAATAAATCGAATCTCCTGCCATGGTATGCCAATCTGCTTTATTCGTGGCACATAAAGGATACCGTCAGCACTAAAGAAATCAACCGGAACAACGCCATTTTTGTATATCAGAAAAACCGGAATCCGTTTATTGATCATCCTGAATTTGCAGCCGAAATCTGGCAGACAGATATGAAACCACAGGTAGTGAAACTTTATCCCGATGCGAATTCATTAGTTATAGATTTTTCAAGGTACATCGACTCCAGCGTCGCGGTCAATCCGTTAAATTTCACCTGCAGCAACAATGGCGGGAATCCTGTTTCAGTTCAATGGGGGGTGGGTAATGATGTGTCGAAACTTCTTCTTACATTTCAGGGTCTGGCGAGCGGGACTCAGTATGCACTTCAGTTAAAAGGTTTGAAAAGCATAAACGGGGTGTTGATGAACGACACCACAGTAAATTTTACCACGAGTGGAACCACAGGCGTGGTTGAGTCTGAGAACACTGTGATCGCCTATAATCTCGAACAGAACTATCCAAATCCTTTCAACCCCTCGACTGTGATACGGTACCAAATCCCTGCAGAGAATCATGTTTCAATTAAGGTCTTCGATTCAATCGGAAATGAGATAGCAGTGCTGGTTAATGAAGATCAAAGTGCCGGCAGTCATTCCGTTAACTTCAATGGTGCGAATCTTTCGAGCGGCATTTATTTTTACCAGCTCCGTGCAGGCGGGTTTGTAAAAATGAACAAACTGATATTAATGAAGTAGATACTTCTCGATCTCCCGTCAGTACGGGTATTATTTTTTGGGGAGCGAAAAAGTAACTTTCGTTCCCTTTCCCAAAGCACTCTGAATATTAATGGTTCCTCCATGAAGGTCGATAACTCCCTTTGAAATATTCAAACCCAGTCCCGTCCCTTTTTCCTTCAAGGTTCCCTCCGTGGATAATCGCGTATCGATTCTGAAAAGTTTACCAAGGTCATCTTCACCAATTCCCGTACCTTGATCTTCAACTGAAATCTCGGTAAAATTGGCCACTTCCTCTGAAGATATGACTATTTTCCCACCGGGATAACTGAATTTGATCGCATTCGATATCAGATTTCTGAAGATGAGCTTCAGCATGTAGAGATCAGCCCAGACGGTTGCGTTTTTTCGTGTATTGTTTACGAACGAGATCTTTTTGAAGGATGCAGTTGCCTCAAAATCGAGAAACTGTGAATCAATCAACTGTTGGATGTCGACGAAGACACGCTTGATGGTGAAACCTTTTTTGTGGAAAATTGACCAGTCGAGCAAATCACTAAGCAAATCATACTGTCGCTTTATGCTCACATTTAATGAAGTGATCAGGTTAATTTTTTCATCCCGATTCATCAAGTCAAAATCGGTCAGCAGGAGTTCTGAAAGATTCAATAAAATGTGAAAAGGGCTTCGGAGGTCGTGAGATATGATGGCAAAAAACTTGTCTTTTGTGTTGTTTGCTTCTTCAAGTACCCTCGAATACTCCTCCAGTTTCCTATGGACGATTACTTCTTCTGTACTATCCACGATAGCAATAAGACAAGTGGCGCTGTCGTGAAATTGTATCCCCGTTAGGACGGCAAACACCTCTTTAGCATCTGCACCTTCGAGTATGACATCACACTTTGCATGTGAAGAAGAAGAGAAAATTTCGTTGAAAAACCGGTCAAAAACCACCAGAGATGATGGATCAACAAACCCGGAGAAATTTCTGTTTTTAATATTGCCCCCCTCAATTCCCAGCAATTCAAACGCATGTTTATTACAATCCACGAAGTTTCCAAGCCGGTCGAGCGTAAAGTAAGGAATCGGGGCGAAATCGAAAAGCAATCTGTATTTGTTCAGGAGTGATTGGGATAATTGAACCGAATTTTGCAATTCTTCATTTTGCAGTTCAAGTTCCATTTGATGGACACTTAATTCGTGAATCAAACGAAGGTTGTCCATGGTGTTAATCACAGAAGGGGCAGGAGACTCGTTCTCCGAAAGTTTTTTTTCTGCCTGAATTCTGAGTTCTTCAAAATCAGGAGTGGGGATGTTCTTTTTCATAAAATTTCTTTCTCACCTCTACGAGGTGATGTTAATCCCTGTCGCTATCAAACCGGAAACTTTTCCTTCTTCATCGTACATTTTACTAAACGACCACTCAACTCTAATGTTCTCGCCGTTTTTTCCTGTGACAAAATTGGTAAGGGAGACCGGATTTTTTTCAGCGAATTTTGAGAGCATTTCTATCTTGGCAGCGGATCTCAAATCATCCGGGACGAACATCTCGAAATAGTTTCTGTCTATTACCTCAGTTCTTGATTTGCCGAAGAGTTTTTCTGCTGCTTCATTGAACTCCAGAATTTTTCCAGCCGGTGAAATAGCAAAAGCAACTGATTTTGATAATTTGATCAGGTTTCCCAATACCTGACTTGTTTCTCTGAATCCCTCTTTCAGGAGCATTATATTTGTGATGTCTGTGAATGTAATCACAAGCCCGTCAATCCGGTCATCGAATGTACGGTAGGGGATTATCCGGACATTAAACCACCTTCCATCGAGTGATGCAACCGGTTTCTCGATGAAAATCAGAGATCTGAGTACTTCCCGGGCATCATGTGCCAGTTCCGGGTAATTAATTTCGGAAGTAAGATCTGTAAAGGGTCTTCCAATATCAGATTGAATAAGTTTTGCTATTTTAGTTGCCTGTTGTGTGAACCGTCTGATATTCAGGTTTTTGTCGAGGAAAATAGTTGCGATTTCGGTGCTGTTGAGTAAATTTTCCATATCGTTGTTGATGCGCGAATATTCATCAACTTTCATCTGGAGTTCCAGATTCACAGACTGAAGTTCCTCATTCAGGCTTTGCATCTCTTCCTTGGAGGTAGTAAGTTCTTCATTAGTCGACTGCAATTCCTCATTTGTCGATTGCAATTCCTCATTTGATGATTTCAGTTCCTCCTGTGATGTCTGCATTTCCTCCTGCAGCGATTGCAGATTCTCTCGCGCTTTTTGCAGTTCGTACTCGAGGATGTTTTCTTTATCCTGTACCGATATGTTGGTTTGAATCTCAATTGGAACAATTTTACTTGACAGGACAACAAGCACCAGGCCAAACAACTGTTCCGGTTTCTGAAGAAGCTGTATAATCATATCCACGGATCTGTTGACTCCATCATTCTGGAACCGGATATCGAGCGCGGTTTCTTTGTTCCCTGATTGAAGTGCTCTTCTGAACAGTATGGAAAAATCACTTCTCAACCGTTCGTGCAACATTGCAAATATATTCCAGTTCACCTTTCCGGTGGGAGGTTCGAGAAACTGACCTGATCTGCCGCTGATATACAGGATGTCACCACTTTGATTTAACAAAAGGCCGAGAGGAGCAAATTCCTTTAAAAGCAGTTGCTCCACGACCGATTGAAAATTATCGGTTTGAACTGCAGATGAGCCGGTCTTGTTTTGACCAGTTTTTTTTGAAGTGATTCCGGCAGGAATTTCAAGGACTTCAGCAGGTTGGGTGATTCCTTTTTTGATAAAAAGCCTGAATCTCGGTTCCAAAGTATCGAAAAGGTTATGACAGTTACCGATGGATTCAGCATTACCAAGAAGTAGAATCCCTCCCGGTTGCAGACTGTAATGAAAGAGGTGCAGGAGTTTTTTTTGTAATTCCGGCTCGATATATATGAGGAAGTTTCTACAAAGCAGAAGGTCAATTTTAGTGAACGGAGGATTTGAGATCACATTTTGTACGGCGAAAATGATCATTTCCCTTATTTCGGGCCTTACCCTGTAGCCTGAATTCTCTCTTATAAAAAAACGGTCGAGTCTGACCTGTGATACAGTTTCAGCAATTGTGAGCGGGAATGTCCCTTTGCGAGCGTGATCAATCGAGTCGGAGTCGAGGTCAGTGGCAAATATCTGAAGAATAAAGTGTCTGTCGGGTCTGATCTTTTCAACCGCTTCTTTGAAGATAATTGCCAGAGAATACGCTTCCTCACCGGTGGAACACGCAGGAATCCAAACTCTGATCACATCAGGTGTGGAGGAGGTGCTTAGAATTTCAGGCAGGATTCTGTCCCTGAGATGTTCCCAAGTTGCTGAATCTCTAAAGAAAGAAGTAACACCTATAAGAATTTCCTTAAAAAGTATTTCTGTTTCGGTGTTATTCTCCATTAGAAACTTGATATACTGTTGCACTTTGGTGATCTGATGCACTGACATCCGTCTTTCGATGCGTCTGTAGAGAGTGTTTTTTTTATAGCCGGAGAAATCGGTGCCAGTACTTGATCTGAGTAAAAGAAGTATCTTTTGGAAAGATGATTTGTCGATTGAGAGGAGTTTTTGTCTTCTGGTGTTTTTTTTCAAAAGTTCAAGCAATTTGGCAGGTAAAGCTGCCGGGATATCCACCACATCGGGTTCCAGAGTTTCAATTGTGTTCGAGGGCATGGCATCATATTTTGCCGATGCGGGGTCCTGCACAAGAACATATCCACCCGATTTTTGTATCTCTGCAACACCTTTTACACCATCATCTCCCATTCCAGAGAGAATAGTTCCGGAGCAATTACATCCATTGTCTTTTGCAAGAGAAGCAAAAAAAGTATCAATAGGGTATCTAACGCCTGAATCGGCCGGTGGCTCAAAAAGATGAAGAATTCCATTCATGACAGACATGACGGTGTTGGGGGGGATTGTGTAAAGCACATTCGGCTCGACCGGCATGCTTTCCTTCACTTCCACAACCTTCATTTTGGTAATTCTACGAAGAAGTTCAGGCATCATTCCTTTTGATTTCGGATCGAGGTGCTGAATGACCACAAAACCAATTCCTGAATCGACAGGCATGTTCTGGAAAAACTGTTCAAGAGCTTCAAACCCTCCGGCAGAAGCACCGATGCCTGCAATATGGAAGTTTATTTTTGCCTTGAGATTATTGCTGGTTCTCCCGGCTTTTGGAATATTGGACACTTTTTTGACCAAATGCTTTCGTTGGATTAAAAGTTTTAGTACAAATGTAATTTAATATAATAATTTATACCGATTCAAATTGTATAATACACAATAATCAGACCAAACACAAATTATATCTTTTTTCTTTTGTAAGGTTAAATCACACAACTTCGATTTAAATCTGTGAATGAGCCAAACTGATGTTTTGTTTCAAAAAAAATGATTAAATTTAACTGATAAAAAATTTTGATATTAAAGCAATTCTTAAGTTGTTTTTTTTTGATTTTGACATGAACAATTTTTACAATTTAGTGTCAAATTAATTCAGTTTAATTTGCAGCCAACTGTCTTAATTTACCGCAACAAGGTATAGATCATATGAAAGAATCCTTCGATGAATTGAATAAACTGGTCGCCGGTCTTGAAGCCGAAAATGAAAGACTCAGGCGCCGGTTAAGGGAACTGGAAATTGACCCTCAGAGTGATTCACACCCCCACAGAAGAAGGATGGAGGAGGTACTTAAGGAGACTGAACACAACTATGAAACACTGTTCATGTCAATGAATCAAGGCGTACTTTACCAGAATGCAGCAGGTGAAATTGTTGTGGCCAATCCTGCTGCGGAAGAGATACTCGGGCTGACTATTGAACAGCTTCAGGGAAGGACTTCCATGGATCCGAGATGGCGCGCAATCCACGAGGATGGAAGTGATTTCCCCGGAGATACACACCCCATTGTGGAGGCGCGAAGGACGGGCAAGCCGGTAAGAAATGTAATTATGGGGGTTTACCACCCGATTGAAGACAGTTACAGATGGGTCGAGATAGATGCAGTGCCCGAGTTTTATCCGGGTGAAACAACACCGTATCAGGTTTTTGTTACTTTTACAGATATCACGAAAATAAAGGAGCAGGCAGACAGCTTAAAGGCGAATGAAAAAAAATTCAGAAGCTATATTGAATCCGCTCCCATTGGTATTTTTATCGTGGATGAAGAAGGTCATTTTCTGGAAATTAATAATAGTCTGTGCGAAATGTTCGGGGTTGAGAGAGAATCGTTAATCAACAACAAATTATTTCAGTTTCTCGAGAAAGATGTTTACCCGCCCGCTCTTCAAATGGTCGAAAATGTGAAAAAATCCGGGCATCATTCAGGTGAATTGAATCTTCGCTTGAAAAACGGGAAGGAAATGTATTGCCTCGTAAGTGCAGTGAAACTTACCGATAATCAGTTTCTCGCTTTTATCCAGAATATTGATGAAATCAAAAAAGTGCAGTTCGCTCTCACCCAGGCAAAAGAAAAAGCCGAGACTGCTGCAAGAGTTAAAACCAGCATCCTGGCAAACATGAGTCATGAAGTACGCACACCTATGGTGAGTATCATGGGTTACTCGGAGTTGATTTATCACGAGAATATCGATCAGAACATTAGGGAACTGGTGGAAAAGATCATCTTTGGAAGCAGAAGACTCCTCTCTACGATGGACTTGATTCTGGATATGTCGAGACTGGAGTCGGGAAAAGTGATTGCAAAATCTGAATCGTTCGATCTGGTTGAATTGATGAAAAAAACAGCCAGATTCTATACCCTAATAGCCCGCGACAAAGGACTGGAACTCGAATTACAGATTCCTCGTGATCGACCCGTTATCATTCAGGACAAAAATACCCTTGAACAGGCGCTTCACAATATTCTGAACAACGCAATAAAATTTACAGAAAAAGGGAAAATTGAGATCCATATCCCGAAATTCCCCGTCTCCTCCGGAACAGTTGAAATTCTTGTAAAAGACACAGGTATCGGAATCCCTGACAAGTTGAAGGATGTAATATTTGAAAACTTTCGACAGGCGAGTGAAGGTCAGGGGAGGATGTATGAAGGGACCGGCCTTGGGCTTTCTGTTTCGAAGAAACTGATGGAGATAACAGGTGGAGATTTAATCCTGTTGAAAAGTGACTCAACCGGCTCCATATTTAGACTGTCGTTCCCGGTCCAGGTTGAGAGGTTCCTTCCCCAACTTCCTGAAAAATTCGAAAAGGGGGCTGACAAAGTTATTTCCGGTGTTGAAACGGACCCGGCGAAAAAATACAGAATTTTGATTGTGGAAGATGAAGTGTTAAACTCCACTATAATCAGAGAGCATTTAAAGGTGCAATATTTTGTGGATGTTGCTGACTCGGGTGAGGCTGCGCTCGGGATGTTGGAGATTGGTCAATTTGATCTTATTCTGGCTGATATAAATCTTGGCGGTGGAATGACGGGAGTTGAACTCGCTACCATCGTAAAATCAGATCCAAGAGTATCGGGAATTCCGGTGATTGCCATGACAGCATATGCCCTCGAAGGTGACATGGAGGAATTTCTTGCAGCGGGTTGTGATGACTACATTTCGAAGCCTTTTTTCAGGCAGGATATCCTAAATCTTTTAAAAAAACATTTACCATTGGAGAAAAAATGAACAAATCGGGGGGGGTCAAGGATATAATAGAGACTCTAAAGGAGAGTGAGGAAAAGCTTGAGATGTTTTTCTCACAGTCTCTCGACGGTTTTTTCTTTATGATGCTTGACGAACCGGTAGTCTGGAACGATGATATTGACAAGGATGCCACGCTGGAATATGTGTTTGCCCATCAAAGGGTAACGAAGATTAACGATGCAATGTTGAAACAGTATGGGGCAGAGCGGGATCAGTTCCTGAATCTTACTCCAAACGATTTTTTTGCACATGATATTGCATATGGTAAATCTGTATGGAAGGAATTTTTTGACCAGGGTCACCTCCATGTTGAAACAGAAGAGAGAAGATTCGATGGAAGCCAAATGTTTATTGAAGGTGATTACATTTGTATGTATGATAAGGATAAAAGAATCACGGGGCATTTCGGAATTCAGAGAGATGTTACTGAACGGAAACTGACTGAAGCCCGGTTGACACAGTTAAACGAAGAATTGAGGCAGTCAGACATTGAAAAGAACAAACTCTTCTCGATAATTGCTCATGATCTGCGGAGCCCGTTGCATGGACTTCTCGGACTCACGGAGGTTCTCTCGACGGACGCTGAATCCTTGGAAAAGACTGAAATAGTCAGGTTCAGCAGGGAGTTGCACATTACGGCCATGAGCATCTACAAACTCATTGAGAATCTCCTCGACTGGAGTCTGGTACAGAAGGGAAAACTGACTTTTCAACCTGTAACGACCGGTTTGTACCCGATTGTTCTGCAATGTATCTCTGAGGTCAACCAAAAGGCTATTCAGAAGGAAATTACCGTTATAAATAATGTAGCCAGGACTCAGATGATTTTTGCTGACGAGAAAATGATTTGCTCCGTAATTCGCAATCTGATTACGAATGCAATCAAATTTACCAACAGAGGGGGGACTGTGGTTATCACTTCTGAGGCGACAGATAAAGCCGTCACCATTTCTGTTCAGGATAACGGGATAGGGATGCCGGAAAGTCTGCGGGCACGGTTGTTCAGAATTGGCGAAAAAGTCAGAAGAACCGGTACGGAAAAAGAGCCGAGCAGCGGGTTGGGATTGCTTCTTTGCAAGGAGTTTATTCATAAACACATGGGCACTCTCACTGCAGTGAGTGAAGAAGGGAAGGGTTCAACCTTTACCATAACCCTGCCGGTAGGGCAATAATGAAAAACTTCCCCGAACTGCAACAGAGCCGCGTAGTCCTGAGAAAACCGTCATTAGAGGACACGGAGTTCATATTCAAACTTCGCTCCAATGTCGAAGTAGGGAAATATCTTGACAGGAAACTTCAGACAAAAATGCAGGAAGCAGAAGAGTTTCTTGATAAAATAATTAACGGCATCGCCGGGATGAACTGGCTTTACTGGATTATTACTAAAAAAGATTCCGGGAATTGTCTCGGAACCATCTGTCTCTGGAATTTTTCAGACGACAGAAAAAGTGCCGAAGTTGGATTTGAAATACTACCCGAATATCAGGGGAGAGGTTTTGCTTCAGAAGCACTTTCTGCGGTATTGAGGTATGGATTCTATGAACTGTCGCTGGACAAAATTGATGGATTCGTCGAATCAGCAAACTTCCGTTCCGTCGGACTGATGAAAAAATCCGGGTTCTCGCTTGCAAAAGAATTGGATGAGAAGTCTTCGATCGATGGAAGGGAGATCAAATGTTCGATTTATACCCTCGCAAAAGAGGAGTATTATCTCAGCTCCTGATCCGGATTTCGATCACAAAAACTTCCAGCAGATCAACATTTACTGTATAGAGGACCTCCCACTTCTTGTATGAAAGAATAAAAAGACCTTCTTCGACACAACGGATCCTTTTTCGCATGGTATCCTTCGGGTCCATTGTCAACTGAACGGTCGAATATCCCGAGATGTTCTCTCCATGTGTCGTCACGATCTCTCCGCCTGTTAATAATGCTGAGTCCGAAAATTTCACCGTAAACTTCGGTTTCTCTCCCGTTTTCACCCAGCCGCTTTCAGACTCAGGAAAAGAATCGGCATAAGGAATGTAAGGTTTAATATCAAGCACCGGGCTGCCATCGAGAATATCGGAGTTTTTAATATATAATTTCAATCCCTCCACTTTCACGAGAGTGACACAACTTAGACCGATGTTGTTTGGTCTGTGTGGTGATCTGGATGCAAAAACCCCGACTTTTTTACCCTTGTTACCCGGTGGAGTGACAAAAGGCTTCCACGAATTGTTCAAGTGAAACATGTAGATTACCCAGATTCTCTCAAATCCATCAAGATCCTTTACAGCCTGCTCAAAATTTTTGTAAGGTACCAGGTTTATGATAGAAAGATCATCTGAAGATAAAACCCCCTGTTGCGGAGTTTCATACCTCTCTTTGAGTCTGGATTCAACAAAACCGATTGGTTCAAATTCGTATTTTTCAGCCATCAAGTGTCATCTCAATATTATCATCTTGCCTGATAGCTTTTCATTTCCTGTCTCCAAACGGTAGAGGTAAATTCCGCTGGTCAAACCTGAGGCATCAAAAATATAGGAATGGGCTCCTTCTTGCATAAACTGTTGCAATGGAGTTGCCACCAGTTCTCCGACAGCATTGTAAACAGTCAATCTAATATGACCCGATTCCGCGAGACTAAATCGAATAGTTGTAACCGGATTAAATGGATTCGGGAAATTTTGATAGAGCATGGTCTTATCAGGAAGAAGGGTATTTGTTTCATCTTTCGTCCCGGTTGGATCTGTTGTTGAAATTTTGACGGCGTCAGCCCTTATCACGGGACCTGTCGTGCTCTCTCTGGAATCCACAACTGATACAGAAATATTATCTCCGGCAGTAAACTCGTATCTTCCGAGAGTCCTCCATGATCCACTGTTTGAATTTTGATTTACATGAAATGAATCGATTGGAAGACCACCCCTCTTAACGATATAGAGTGCATTGTTGGCGCTGTTTGTGGTTACAGGAACTATGAAGGAAACATCAAACAAGCCTGTTTTTCGGATTACACACGAAAAAGTTGCCACTGGCGGAGGTGTTGTCGTGTTGATGTAAGCATATCTGCTTGAGTTACCGTATGCCTGAGCCACACTTTTATACCATGCACCTGTCTCACTGTAATTTAGAGTATCAGTATCATCAACGATTTCAAAATAAGGCACAACAGTAAAGGTCACAGGAATTTTGAGAAAACCGTTAACCGGGTCGTTGCTAATTACTATAACAGTATCGGTGTGTATACCTCTTTGAGTTGGAATGAATTTTAATCCAATGCTGTATGGGGACATACCCGGGACAGTCTGCGGATAATTTATCGCCGGTTTTATCTTTCCGGTAACAGACAGTACAGAATAAAGAGTGAGGTTGTTGATTCCTTCGTTTCTGACGGGAATGTCAAAAATCAATGTATCCATCTCGTTTACTTCACCAAGATCGAGGAATGTTTTTTCACATACAAGGTATCTGTTCCGGACATTAGCAGAAATCCTGATTACATCAGCCGACATGGTTTTCGGAGAGGAGGTCGGATTCTTTCCGGTAACAACAAAACTGTAGAGGGAACCTGACTCAAATTCCTTTGATGTCAGATATGACCATTTATTTCGGGGTGATTTATTTTGCCAGCTAAAATTTTCAACCGGGAAGCCGTTTTTAAACATTTGAATATCGAGCAATTCGAGTTGATTGGCGACATCGGGGAATTGCAGGTGGAGCGAATGCCAGGTGGATTGAGATGGGACAAAGTTCCATCTCACTTTTGCGGAATCACCGGGTGGTATGGTCGCCACTCTGGAATCGATACCCCAGGATGCAGCAGTATTATTCGACCAGGATCCTGCCAGTTCTGAGTAGCCCTGGTCAAGATTGTCAATAAAAATATCATCGGGTTTATATCTTATGAACGCAGTCGAAAGGTTTCCCATTGTGTCGGTTATTGCGGTTCCAACCTTCAAAAGATCATCAACAAAAAAAGAGTTGACGGTTTTCCAGGTGCCGGGTGCTGTCTGAATGCAATCGGCAACAAAATAACGGTCATAGATATCCTTGATTGCGATAAAAGGCTGACTTTGAAAAATTGGTTCGTTCGTTGAGATTACAAATTTCCTCTGAATCCCCGAAACTTCTTCTGAAAGTGTCAGCTCGGGTTTTATTGTATCTGTTCCTTTTCTCCAAAGTTGATATGCTTCAACGGCTGTACAGTATTGAAACTTAACATTTGGGTAGAGAAGCGCAGCCTTGTGAGCAAGGGAATCGACATGAGCAATTTCATCGAGAAAAGTCCCTTCAGGGAGGTGAGACCAGAAGCATGCAAGCTGGTCGGTACCCTGATTCGCTTTTGAAAAGATATTGTTCATCATTGAAGTGGTTACAGACCCCATATACTTTGATCTTACATTCCATCCCTTTCCGGTTCCGGCAAGTTGATAGTTCTCAGGAGAAGGGTGAAATGGAACAAATTCGGGGGAAGCAAGTGACCAGTCGAAATTGTTGTCGCGAGGTTCCGTCAGATCAGTCCGCTTGGCAGGGTAATCGTTATGAAGGCTGTAGGGGAGAAGGGTATTCAGATAATTTTGCCATCCGTTATCCATGTAGTGCCAGCCACTTCTGAACGAAACGGGAAAAGTATTTTCTTCGAGGAGATACTGTGCAAGGGTGACATCGAAATCATCTTTCAATTCATTAAACTGTTCAGTTTGATTCCACCAAAAAACACCGTCATTATCGTAATCAGTCCAGCCAAAAGTGTGATAATGGAGAGTAAGTTCATCTCCCCACCTCGAAATGCTCTGTCCGTAATATTTTTTCATCAACCAAAGCGTCATTGTGTTAGGTACAGGGACATTGTTATTGGTCGCATAACGGAAGATATTTCCCGCCATCATCCACCATGTCAGTTTAACAGGAGTGCCGAAGGAGTCGGTAAAACGATTTCTAAATGAGGGCTCCATAACTTTATATGGATTTTTATTGACATCTGTAAACAATTGGATATTGTAGGTGCAGTTGTACCGGGCGGTGTTCATCCCGTCCCAGATTGCGGTATCGGAACCAAGAACTATGTACACTTTTCCTTGTGGTACAAGAAAAGAAGAGAGGGCGATTAAAAAGATCAGGAAATGATTCATTTTCATTTCAGCCACCAAGAAAATTTAAAATATAAACTAACTTAAGTAAATTTTTTCGAGATTACAAGCTAATAACTGTTGGAGGAATCCGGATCTTTTTCGAAGAGTGGGTAGTTGTCCTTATAAGCAAAAAAAACCCTCATCCCGCAAGGTTGCAGGATGAGGGCACACATTCAACAATCTATTTACTTAAGCAGAAGCATTTTCTTTGAGACGGAAGTGCCTGCAGCTTCAAGTCTGTAGAAATAAATTCCGCTTGCGAGATTTGATGCATTGAAGGAAACCAGATGTGTTCCGGCTTCTTTAACATCATTAACAAGGGTGGCAACAAGATTACCAAGATTGTCATAAACCTTCAGGGATACATTTCCTGTCACCGGTACACCAAATTTAATAGTGGTCGAAGGATTAAAAGGATTGGGGTAATTCTGTTCGAGAACAAAATTCTCCGGAATGCTTTGATCCTTTACTGAGTTTGGTGATGCCGGAATAAATGATGCAACATCTGACCAGGCTGAGAAATCACCACTTGCATTTTTCGAACGGACTCTCCAGTATGTAATATTTTGAAGACCCGATGTCACAACGAAATTTGTTGTTACCGAAGGCTGAGTGGTTGCATTATTAAATGCAGGATTGTCAGCGTACTGAACTTCGTAACCGGCAATGTTACCACTTGTCGGAACAATCCATGAGAGCACTGGTGCGGAGGTCGAAAGTTGAATTCCTTCGACAGGGCTACCTGTAACAGGAGTAACAGCCCATGTGCCCGACCATGTAACGAATGTAGCATTGGTTGACCATGAAGATGTTACGGTTCCATCCGTTGATTGTACCTGCCAGTAATAGATGGTACCTTGTGGCATGTTTGTCAGTACATAATACATGTTTGTCAGTCCGGTAACCACAGTTGCATTTTCCATTGTGGGTGACTGTGAGTATCTCAAATTAAAGGTAAGACCGGCCGATGCCGAGTTCATATACCATGACAATTGCTGTGTGGTTGTGTAAACGGTTGTACCACCAACGGGCCACGAAGGCACCGGAGTAACAGCAGTTGGAGTTGTGCCGGTGGTCGTAAAAGATTCACCTGCAGACCAGGCAGAGTAAACACCATTCTTCAGTGACCGGACAGCCCAGTTATAGGTAGTGCCTGCAAGCAAAAGCGGTAAATCAAGGTATGGATTGGATATTGCGAGGGTTGTAGCTGAGCCCTGCAGAGCACCTGCCCTGAGTTCAACTTCGTAAGTATATCCATCGGAACCCGTTCCGAGCCACCACCTTAGGGTAGTGGAAGTGGAATAAACAGTAGCACCACCTACCGGCCAGGAAGGTGTCGGAACCACCGGCGGGGTATTCACAACTCCCGCTACAGTGGTGAAGAGTGCCTCATCTGACCAGTTGGAATATTGAGTACCTCGTTTTGAACGGACTTTCCATTTGTAATCTGTACCGTTTGCAAGTCCAGTAAGTTGGAAATTCATGGAAGTAATATTGGGATAAGTAGCGTTTCCAGTAAAAGGAGAATTGCCGGAAACAATCTCGACTTCATAAGTCAATCCGGTACCATCACTTCCGAGATACCAGTAAAGTTTTGGGCTGGTGGTATAGATGACAGCACCACCGAGAGGCCAGGACGGAGTTGGTACCACGACAGACGGGACGGTGAGAGTTGTAAAGGAAGCAGGTGTTGACCATGCGGATGCACCACTTCCTGAAACTGAACGAATTGCCCAACTGTACTTTGTACCCGGGGTAAGTCCGTTTAACTGAATAAATTTGTTTGTTGTTGGCAGCATGTTTGCGGTGCCGGTAAGGGCAGCGGGTTCACCCTGAACAACTTCCACCTCGTAAGAGAGCCCGAACGCCGGTTCATTGTGATACCAGTAGAGCGTTGGGGAAAGGGTATAAACCGTCGGGTTACCAATTGGCCACGAGAGTACAGGGAGGGGAACACTTGGACCGGCAGGAGTTACAAAACTCTCGATCACGGAAGTGTTGTAAACCCATCCAATGATATTGTGGACTCTGACTCTCCAGTAGTAAGTGGTTCCGGGGAGAAGTCCATTTACTGTGTAAAGCTGGTTGGATCCCGGATTATACAGAGTGTAGGTAGCCATGTTCGGGTCTGTTGAAAGAAGCAGGTCGAAATGGAATCCCGCACCCATACCCCATGGGAGATACCAGGAGAACTGAGCACTGTTGGAGTAAATCTGAGCACCGTTTATCGGCCATGAGAGCTCGACGGGTGGAACCCACGGATTTAAAATTTCTTCTACAACGATATCACGGAAATAGTTGGAATTCTGATAGGAATTGGTCGGAAAAGTTCCGGGGCTGCCGTAAACACCGTTGGCTCCGTCAGCGACGGTTGATATTATACCGTTTGTGACAGGTGTTGCAAGAGCGTTTTGGGTCGCACCATAAGCTGTGTTGGAGTTAACGGAAACGAAATAGACATTTTCAGGGTAAATCTCGTAGTTACCGGTAACTTCGACAGTCTGCCATCCGGAACCTGTCTCGTTTGCAAAGGTAAACTGACCAAGCTGTCTACCGTAAATATCCCAAATGCGTCCAATATGTGTACCAGTTTCGCCGGGCATTTTGTAGTATTTTATGGCTTTAATAGTGGACACTTTAGAAACGGAAAACTTTACACCGAGTTCGTATGGACCATCATTAAATTCGCCGGAGGGCACCTGGGTAGTAAAGATTGAGTTTGGAGGTGTAACCGCGACCACATCAACAAAATAGTTGGAGTTGTTGAATGACTGAGCCGGGAAAAGTCCCGGGTCGACATTGAAAACACCGTTGTTACCATCAGCGACAGTAGATAGAAATCCGTTTGTAATTGAAGCGGCAAGTCCGTTTTGTGTAATAGGATATTCTGTGTTGACATTTACAGATACCACAAAAACTGTATTAGCATCGACAAGGTAAGGAGAAGGCAGGACGGCAGTTTGCCAGCCCGAGCCGGTTTCACCGGTAAAGACCACCGATGAAAGTAGAGTACCTGAAGCTGAGAAAAGCTTGCCTGTATGAGATCCCGTTTCTCCGGCGGTTTTGTAAAATCTGATAGCCTGGATTAAAGCGGGTTGTGAGGCAGTAAATTTAGTGCCAAGCTCATAATCACCGTCTGTACCCGTTGAGGCAGGTACCTGTGTAGTGAAAATGGTTATCTGTCCAAATGTCTGTGCCGGAAGCAGCAGCAATAAGGAAAACAGAAATATAAAGCTGCAAATGCGTAATAATCGTTGCATTTTGATTTCTCACTTTGGTATGATTAAATATAAATAATGAACTTATGATGCAAAAATAGTGCCAAATTTAATGTGCTAAAACCGGGTGTAATCAGCATCATGGAAAGGCGGGTTTAGCAAAGTGTCTCATAATGAGAATGATCACTGTCTCATAATGAGAATATGATCGTGAACAAAATGATAAAAAAATCATTTTTTTAATTGTAAAAATAGCTGTAAATTTAATCAGACAATTTTATCTGATTTGGAAAAGCACCATGGAACAGGAACAAATAAAACCTAAAAGCATAAAAAAACCCAGAGAAATAAAACTTCAGAATCACAGGTTATGGGTTCAACTGGCATTCATCATCATCTGTCTTTGGATTGGAGTGGAGTTCTATTACTTCACAAAGTTTTTTGAAACGGGAGGAGCGGAAGGGAGTTTCTCACGCCCACCGGGGGTGGAGGCATTTCTCCCGATAAGTTCGATGATGAGCGTTTACTACTTTGCGGTTACAGGTGAGCTTCATAAAGCCCATCCGGCAGGTTTTTTCATTTTCCTTGGTATAGTAAGCCTTTCATTTGCTTTTGGAAAATCATTCTGCAGTTGGATCTGTCCTGTCGGATCAATTTCAGAGGCGATAGGTGATTTTGGTGACACCATCGCAATGAAGATTTTTAAGCGTAAACTAAGAATGCCCCGCTGGCTGGATTATCTTTTAAGGAGTTTGAAGTATCTTTTACTTGGCTTTTTTGTGTATGCGATATTTCTCTCAATGGAAGTTGCAGCCCTTAAATCATTTCTCGACAGCCCCTATAATGTTATATCTGATGTAAAAATGTACTACTTCTTTGCAGATATATCGCAGTTTGCTTTTGGTGTAATAGCGGTTCTTTTTCTTTTATCGATTGTGGTGAGGAACTTCTGGTGCCGCTATCTTTGTCCATACGGTGCCCTATTGGGGATATTTTCTTTGATGAGTCCGGTTAAAATAAAGCGGGATGCCGCAAAGTGCACCTCATGCAGTCTGTGTACTTTGGCGTGCCCCAACAAGATAAAAGTTGAAAAGGTAAATGTAGTTCTTTCAGACGAGTGTTCGTCGTGTATGAAATGTGTGGATGCATGTCCGGTTAGAGATGCACTATATCTTAAAGAAGTAGTTACGGGGAGACGGGTTACAAAAAAATTCGTGACTCCTCTTGTACTCGGTGTTTTCTTCTTTTTTATAGCATTGGGTATCATATCGGGCAACTGGCAAAACAAAGTAACAAAAGAGGAATATGAAGTTTATATTCAGATGCGAAACAGTCTGGGTCATCCCACTGGCATGGAAAATGAAGAGGGGAAAAGACTGATAGAACAGAGAAACCGGGAAGCAAGGGAAGCTGCAACAAAGTAACCGAGAGATCGGGAGGGAGAATTGGATTTTGAGGGTATAATTATAGTACCTTTATATATATAAATAAATAATAGATTGTCAGGGACATTCATAATTTTAGCGAAGAGGCAGTTATAGACCGCGAAGTACCGTGCAATGTGGGATTTGATCCGTGTAGAAGGATTGAAGAATCAAGAATCATTTTAATAAAGGAGGAAGTTTAGCCATGAACCACAATAAACTTCCGTTGATAATTCAAGGTGGAATGGGTGTAAATATATCCAGTCCACTTTTGGCGAGCACAGTTTCCCGATTAAACCAGCAAGGTACAATTTCAGGTACGGCATTGGAATGGGTTATGGTGCGTTCTCTGCAGATGGGTGACCCGGGAGAAAATTTCCGGAGAGCTCTTGCATCCTTTCCCTTCCAGGAAACTGTGAAGGAGATTTTTAACAAGTTTTATCTTCCCGGTGGAAAAGCGAAATCCGCTCCATTCAAGGGAATTTCACACATCAATTTAAAACCTTCCGGATTGTTGATCGCACTGATAATATGCGCCAATTTTGCCATGGTTACACTGGCAAAAGAAGGGCACGACAAGCCTGTAAGTATCAATTATCTTGAAAAGATTGCAATGCCGCATGTATATGCACTAACGGGTGCAATAATGGCAGGTGTGGATATTATCACAATGGGTGCGGGGATACCCCTGCAGATTCCTCATCTGATCAATGATATTGTAAATCATCGTGAGACAACCTATACTATACCCGTAACAGGTGACACTATCAAAAGTTTTGCGATGAAGTTTGATCCTGCAAAATTTTTTGGAACAAGACTCCCTGATTTGAAGAGACCAAAATTTCTTCCAATAATAGCATCCAATCTGCTCGCAACATTGTTTCTTAAGAAATCACCCGAAGGCAGTGTCGATGGATTTGTAATCGAGGAACCTACAGCCGGTGGTCATAATGCCCCGCCACGAAGACCCGACCCGCATGCCTTGCCCGGAGCAGCCCCTGTTTACGGCGAAAAAGACATAGTGAATTACAAGGAAATTGCTTCGCTGGGATTGCCTTTTTGGATTGGCGGTTCGCATGCCACACCTGAAAAACTCAAATATGCCCTTTCGATCGGAGCTGCAGGAATTCAGGCAGGAAGTATCTTTGCTCTTTCTGAAGAATCAGGAATGAACCCGGAATTGCGAAAAAAAATCAGAAAGTCGGGTTTTGAAGGGAAGTTAAAAGTAAGAACTGATGCCAGAATATCTCCGACAGGTTTTCCTTTCAAACTGGCAGAGGTTGACGGCACCATTTCCGAGAAAGAAACCTATGATTCGAGGGTGAGAGTCTGCAATAAAGGGCTTCTTGTAACTCCTTATGAAAAAGAAGACGGGAAAACCGGGCTGAGATGTGCAGCGGAACCTTACGAAAAATTTATCGAAAAGGGTGGAAATCCCGATGATCTCGAAGGTAGAGGATGTCTTTGCAACGGTCTGCTCGCAACCGCCGGTGTAGGCGATGAAGTTGAGCCTCCAATGATCACTCTAGGTGATGATCTGGAGTTCCTGCCTCTGTTAATGAAACACAGCGACGACACTTACAGTGCTGGTGACGCAATTAAATATCTTTTGTGTCAGTATCAGGAGAAGCCGGAAATCAGGAAAACTTAAAGGCTAAAATCGATTCCCCAGGCTTCGGCTAAAGACCTGATGAAGGATTTCTCATTATCAGCGAGATCCTGATCTGCATTGGCTATGCTCAGGAGGTCGTCAAGTATGGCACCTTTTTCGATGTCCGTCTCGAGATCCACATTCAGTTTTGCTGCGATGGAGTAGACTACCTGAATTCTCTGATCAGCCGATTTGTTATACCAGCCAACAATATCATCCCACAATGAGGAGATCTCTTTCAGGTCAGTGCCCTCTGATCTCTTTGAAAGAATTCTTTTGATTTCTTCAGTCTCTTCCTCACTCAGAACTGTATCCGAAAGGTGTGCGAAAGCCAGATAGAGATATCCGAGATTTTTTAGTTTTGCGTAATGATTTATAGACAAAAAAACTCCTGTTTAATTCGCAATTATATGGAATATTTGTCAGGTATCAAATTAAAATATTAACTTGCAAGCTAATTATTTAAAATTTGCGTTCAAAATAAGAGTCACAAAAATGACGATCGATCAAGTCCGTGAGCAGTTTCCCTACCTCAAGCTGGGGAAGATATATCTGAATCATGCCTCACTTTCCCCCGTACCTCAACCCGTTATAAATCATGCAAATCTTTTTCTTAAGCGAAGAAGCGAAACTCACATCGATGATATGAGTCAGTGGATGGCAGATGCGGAAGAAGCGAAAATTAAACTTGGAAGGCTGATAAATGGTGATCCCGATCGGTTCGCATTTTTTGACAACACATCGACCGGATTGAACATTCTCGCACAAGGAATCAATTGGAAACCGGGTGACAGAATTCTTCTTAATGATGTGGAATTTCCCTCGAATGTTTATCCTTTTTTGAACTTAAAGAATCAGGGCGTGGAAATTGATTTTGTTCACTCTAAAAAGGGTGCTGTAAATTCTGTTGACATACTCGCTGCTGTGAAACCTGAAACCAGACTGATCTCGATCAGTGCCGTTCAGTTCCTGAGCGGTTACAGAAGTAATTTGAAGAAGATTGGTGATTATTGCCGTGAGCATAATATAATCTTCAGTGTGGATGCGATTCAGGCTCTGGGAGCCTTGCAAATCGATGTTAAAGATTGTCATATCGATTTTCTGTCTTGCGGTACACAAAAGTGGCTGCTTGGTTTGATGGGGCTTTCATTCATTTATATCACAGAAGAACTTCAGCATGAAATAACTCCAAGATTTGTCGGTTGGGCATCGATGGAGAACCAGACATCACTGCTTGACTACAGTTTTGTCTTTAAGAAAAGCGCAGATGCTCTTCAAAACGGGACTATCAATATGATCGGTGTGAATGCCCTTCTCGGATCACTCGACCTTTTACTCGATTTTGGACCGAAAAACATTGAGAAAAGAATAATTGAAAATACCAAACATTTGATAGAGAGGCTGCATTCAATCGGGATCAAACCTGTTTGCGGCAGGTACAAAGAGAAAAATCTGTCGGGGATCGTGAGTTTTACTTCTCCTCAGTCAAAGATGATAAATCAGAGATTAACCGAGGAGAAAGTAAGTACTTCACTTCGTGAGGGGTATGTTAGGATGTCCCATCATTTTTACAATACTTTTGAGGAACTCGACACAGCAGTTGATATTATCAGGTCCTGTATTTCGTAGCTGATTATATTTTCCTGATTTTTAGTGACCCCATGGTAAGGTCAACAGAAATGCTTGCACCGTTTCCGCCATTTATGCTGCAGTTCACCAAAACCTTCCCGCCCGATTTTTTAGTCGTGACAGGGAAGTCAGATTGAACTTCGTCAGTAACTTCATCACCCCATCCGAATGACGATACATTTCCCTTTAGAGTTGCCTTAATTGTGGAGGGGAGATTGACAACGACATCACCCGCCGAGTTGGAAATCCTTACTTTCCCCGTGTTATTGGCTGAGAAAGAGACACTGATATCACCGGCAGCGGTTTTTATTTCAGCATCCGATCCAAGATTTTTTATCACTACTTCACCTCCTGAAGTTTTTGCGATAAGTTTTCCGACGGCAGAATTCACATTTATGGAACCTCCGGCAGTTGCAAGTTCGCTGTTTCCTTTAAGAAGGCTTGCAGACACATTTCCACCCGAAGTCTTTAGAGATGCCTCTCCTGTGACAGTATTCACCTGAATATCTCCTCCTGCGGTTCCGAGTTTTGCGTTACCGCCGAGTGTGCCTGCCACAATATTTCCTCCGGAAGTGAGGAGGTGCGTATCACCTGAGATATCGGCGGCGATAACATCTCCACCTGCAGTTTTTGCTTTTACTTTCCCGGTCACACTTCCCATCTTAATCTCACCGCCTGAAGTGGAGGCATCAAGGTCACCAGCAATATTTTTAGTTGTTATGTCACCACCCGCTGTAAAGAGGATATGGTTTCCGGTGATATTGTTGAGCAGGGAAATGTCACCCGCAGCAGTATTGATATTAAGGTTGAATTTTGAAGGTATGGTAACGATAAATTTTATCCCGTCACCCCATCTTTTATTGTTTTTGAAAACTATATAGATGGAGTTACCTCTTTGGTCGACGGTGAAGCCTGCCTGATTTTTGTCAGATATGCCTTCACCAATAACCAGCACTTCATTCTTCTCCCATGTTTTTATCTCCACTTCACCATAATCGGAGAGGAGATTGAAGGTACCACCCGGCGTTACTGCGAATGATTCCTTGAAATCAAATTCATCACCGTGAGTAATGGTCACCGGCAAGGCAAGTAACAGCGCTAACAAAAGTATTCTTTTCATTTTACAGATCCTTTCCATCCAAAACTGATTTTGCTCTTATTTTTATGTAGGGGTTGTCTTCCTGTTCAAGACGGTTTTTGAAGACAGAGAGTATTTCATCATCTGCCTTGAAGCCCGACTCAATCGCTTTAACGAGAGTGTTAATGGCTTCAATTCTGTTACCGGGTACTTTATCGTTAACGAGAACATGAAGACATGTTTTCTTAATTTCATTATCAAACTGAAGTGCGGCGAGTGTTTTTAATGCCTGGAGTCTGACCCCTGGATTCTCATCGTTCTTTGCGGCACTTATCAATGCTTCCTTCACACCGGCGATCTCCTTTTTGTCGTAACTGTCGTTGACGAGATTGATTGAGTTCAGCCTTGTCCCCGGGTTTTTCTCGTTCAAAATCGAGAAGGTGAGGAGCTTCTGTATTTCAGGGTCCTCGGGTGATCCTGAGATTGTTACTCTTTTGTAAGCATCAAATGTGAAGGTTATATTTCCATCCCGGGTGTCGGAATCGCTGAATCTAACATTGGTTATACGGGTTTGAGGTTCCTTGCCATCGACCACATTGGAGAAAAGTGCATCGACATTCGGGGATTTGTGTGCAAAAAAGAAGACTCCGACGAGGATACCGGCTACAATTCCAAATGAACCCGTAAGTGCAGGAACGAGGAGAGGTGAGGAAAAGAAATTTCTGATTTTTACCCAAACACTTGCAGAATTTTCCATCTCGTAAATGCTGTTTCTCAGATTCCGTCTTGAGTCTGAAAGAATCCGTTCTACATTAAATTGTGGAGTGGAATTTTCGATATCCGAAAAGAAAGCCTTTTGAGCCTCAAATTCCTCTCTGCACTCTTTACACGATTCGATGTGTGAATTGAGGGCTTTTACTTCATTATCGGGCAACTCGCCAGTGAGCAGAAGTGTAATTTTTTCTGAATAAATTTTGTGTTCCATTTTTTTACCTAATTGTAAAATTGCTTTAGTGATTCTCTCAATTTAAGGGTGGCATCGAAAAGATACCGTTTTACCGTTCCCTCCACGAGACCTGTCAATTCTGCAATTTCTTTCAATTTATAGCCTTCATAATGTTTCATGGTAAAAACAAGTTTCTGTTTTGCCGACAGATTGTCGACAGCGTGTCTGATTGCTTCGTTCAATTCGGAATTTCCCATTTGCATTTCCGGGTTGAGGTCAGAACCTGCAATTTCGAATGCAGGCGCATCTTCATCATCGGATTGTGAATTATTTTCCAAAAGATCAACCGTTTGTCTCTTTTTGCTGTTTTCAATGTAAGAGAGACAAACATTCGTGGTAATCCTGAAAAGCCAGGTGGAAAATTCACTCTTGAACTCAAACTTTGAAATATTTTTATAAACTCTTATAAAGACTTCCTGATAAATGTCTTTTGCATCTTCTTCAGAGCGGGTATATTTCAAGGCTAAAGTAATGACTTTTCTGTCATACTTTTTGATCAGGGCTTCAAAGGCATCCTTGTCGCCTTTTGCTGCCATCTTTATCAGATTATAATTGTCTTGAACCATATCCTCCGTTTCCTGACTGGTTAGACCCGGCTTGAATAAAAAAGGTTGTGTTACAGAGGCAAAAATTATCAATCTTTCATCAACTATAAAAATTGTTTCTTGAGTGGCGATATTTTGCGACAAATGGAAAAAGGAGCAGACAATGAAAACCAAAGTGACAGAATTTAACGCTTACCGTTCTGAAATGAATGATAAAATTTTGAACAGCGGGTTCAGTGATTTTAAGAAATTTTTTGCACTCGACAACAAAGCATATCATCCGGGTGCGCTTGATGCCAAGACGAAGGAATTGATGGGGCTCTCTGCCTCAATGGTTTTAAGGTGCAACGACTGCATCTATTATCACATCGAAAGATCTATAATCGAGGGTGCGAGCCGGGAAGAACTGATGGAGACATTTAATGTGTCCCTAATCGTTGGCGGATCAATAGTAATCCCACATCTCAGATCAGCTTTTGAGTTTATGGAGCAGGTTTTTGAATCGAGAAGAAACACTTCTGCATAACGACAATTCGAAAGGAACCTCCGATGCCTACAGGTAAAAAAATATTCGTTTCCACTCAGAATCAGGGGAAACTCAAGGAAATACGGTCAATACTTGGAACAGGTGAGTTTGAGTTTATTTCTGTGCAAACCATTGATGGATTTCCTGATATTGAAGAAACAGGAACTTCTTTCGAGGAAAATGCGATTATTAAAGCAGAGGAATCTTTTAAATTGACGGGAATTCCATCGCTGGCAGATGATTCAGGGTTATCCGTTGATTGTCTTGACGGGGCTCCCGGAGTTTATTCTGCCCGCTATGCGGGTGAAAACGCAGATGACGAAGGAAATCTTCAGAAGGTTTTGAGTGAAATAAAAAATTTTTCTCCACCGTACAAAGCAAGATATGTTTGTGTGCTGGCTTTTTATGACGGTGAGAGATTAATCACCACCCGGGGAGAGTGTGAAGGTGAATTGATCATGGAAAAAAGGGGAAACAACGGATTTGGTTATGATCCAATTTTTGTTCCCGAGGGTTTCAACAAAACAATGGCGGAACTGAACCCGGAAATTAAAAACAAACTTAGTCACAGATTTAAAGCATTGGAAAAAATGAAGGAAGCACTTCTTACATGAATATTAAACGAGCAATTCTAATACCGGTAATCCTTTTTCAGGCACTATTTTTTACTTCATGTAAAGACTCAGTATCACCGGAGCCACCTGCTGTCGTAAAAAATTATTTTCCACTTCCCAACGGAGCAACCTACAGATATTCTGTTGATTCGGTATCGGGCGGGTCGCAGTATTTTAATATTGGAACCAAAGTCACCACTTTTGGCGGTGAACAGGTAACTGCCGGAACCCCTTATTTTCAGCAAAATGATCAGATCGACTATTTTTCAGGTGGAAGTGTAACTCAAAGAGCGAAGGTGCGTAAAACCCAGCGGGGTCTATACTATTATCTGGATACAACCGGCGTAACGAGTCTCATCCCTGACACATTGAAACCATTTGTGCAGATAGACAGGGAAATAACCCCGTTATCGCTGCCATTTTATTCGGGACAAACATGGTCGGCTTTCAAATTTAATGTCGTTATCATTCCTGTTATCAATTGTACAGCCACCTATCTTGGGAGCGTTACTGTGTCCGATACAATCAGAGGTGTAGCCGGAACTGTAAAAGCCGAGAGAGTCGCATACAACCTTACAATCAGCATCCCTGATTTGGGTCAGGGTCCTCTAAATCTCACTTACTCGGGTGAGGTTTGGTATGCAGAAGAAACCGGTGTCGTAAGAAAGGAAGGGGATTATTTCCTTTTTCAATTCCTCGCCGGAAGTGAAATTGATCTTCTTCTGCCAAACTACAAGATCAGAGAAAGACTGATTGAGGTAGTGAGATAGACTTGAAAGAGTTATGAGTTATGAGTTATGAGTTTTGAGGTATGAAATATTACCTCAAACCTCAGCCTTCAGCCTTCAAACCTCAGCCTTCAGCCTTCAAACCTCAGCCTTCAGCCTTCAAACCTCAGCCTTTAAACCTCAAACTTCAGCCATCATCCTTCATCCTTCTGCCTTCAACCCACAGACTTCAATCTGATTTCAGTATATTTAAGGCTTGAATTTTATAATTTTTGGAAAATTGATGATTGAAATAGACAAAGCATACAGCCCGTCACCCGTTGAGGCGAAGTGGTATAAATACTGGCAAGACCACAAACTTTTCAGATCCGAGGTTGATGAAACAAGAACTCCCTACACTATCGTAATTCCTCCACCCAATATCACCGGAATGCTCCATCTGGGACATGTTTTGAATAATTCAATTCAGGACATCCTGATCAGACACAAAAGGATGCAGGGATTCAATGCCTGCTGGGTACCCGGTACCGATCATGCATCGATAGCTACTGAATCAAAAGTGGTTGCACATCTTGCCTCCCAGGGAATAACCAAAAAAGATACTGGTCGCGAGAAATTCCTGGAGCATTGCCATGAGTGGAAAGAGAAGTATGGCGGAATTATCATAAGCCAGCTTAAAAAGCTTGGTATAAGCTGTGACTGGGAGAGACTTCGCTTTACTATGGACGATCATTATTACGGTAAAGTAATAGAATCGTTTGTGAAACTGTATAAAGACGGCCTTATCTACAGAGGTTACAGGATGGTAAACTGGGATCCAAAAACCCAGAGCGCCATATCAGATGAGGAAGTTTACTACCAGACCATGAATATCAAATTGTACCACATAAGATACCCGATGGTGGATGGCAGTGGCGAAGTTGTGGTAGCTACCACAAGACCCGAAACGATGTTTGGTGATACCGCTGTCGCAGTTAATCCTGAAGATGAGAGATACAAAGACTTTATCGGGAAGAAGCTTATTCTGCCGCTTACAGGTCGTGAGATTGAGATTATAGCCGACACTTATGTCGATTCCACATTTGGAACGGGTGCGGTAAAGATGACTCCTGCCCATGATGTCAATGATTATGAAGTTGGACTCAGACACAAGCTGCAGTTCATCAACATTCTCAATCCGGATGCTACCCTTAATCACAATGCTCCTGCAGAATTCCATGGACTCGACAGATATGATGCCCGTAAAAAAGCTGTAAAAATGCTCGAAGAACAGGGTTTCATGGTGAAAACCGAAGACTATACAACCAATATTGGTTTCTCGCAGCGCGGTAATGTTCAGGTTGAGCCATATATGTCGGAACAGTGGTTTATGAAAATGGATGAACTTGCAAAACCTGCCCTCAAGGCAGTAAGTGAAGGCGAAATTAAATTTTATCCTCCACACTGGGTGAAAACCTATGAACACTGGATGGCAAACATAAAGGACTGGTGCATATCCCGTCAGTTATGGTGGGGACACAGAATTCCCGTTTGGTATCACAACGAAACCGGTGAAATCTATTGCGATACTGTACCACCTTCTGATCCTGAAAACTGGCGGCAGGACAACGATGTTCTTGATACATGGGCGTCGAGCTGGCTTTGGGCTCATGATGTCTTTATGACCGAAGAAGAGCAAAAATATTATTATCCCACCGATGCACTGGTTACAGCTCCTGATATCATTTTCTTCTGGGTTGCCAGAATGATTATGGCAGGCTATTATTTCCAGGGTGAGGTTCCATTCAAACATGTTTATTTTACGAGTGTTATCAGGGATGATCTCGGCAGAAAAATGAGTAAATCGCTCGGGAATTCTCCTGATCCGCTGGATGTAATCGACAAATATGGAGCGGATGCGTTAAGATTTACGATGATGTTCCTCGCGCCACTTGGACAGGATGTCCGTTTTAGTGAAGACAAGTGTGAGATCGGAAGAAACTTTGCAAATAAAATCTGGAATGCGGGAAGGTTCATATTAATGAACACACCAGATGGATTTGTTTACGATGAGAATTACAAACCAGCGAACGAAGATTTCGTTGACAAGTGGATAAACTCCAGATTAAATTCGACAATAAAAGAGTTGAATAAAAATCTTGATGATTTCGAATTGACGAATTCCTCCAAACTGATCTACAGCTTTATTTGGACGGACTTCTGCGACTGGTACATAGAGTTAATCAAGAACAGATTTTACAGCGATGATCCTGCAGTAAAGGCTGATGCGGCTCAAAAGGCGGTTGGAATATTTGATAATATACTCAGACTTCTCCATCCATTCATGCCTTACATTACCGAGGAACTTTGGCAGCTTATTAAAACGAGAAACACAGGTGACTCGATCAGTGTTGCAAAATTCCCCGAAGTTGACGAAACCAAAGTTGATGTTACCGGCGAAAAGCAGATGGAATTCCTTCAGAATTTGATTACCGCCGTGAGGAATATACGGGGCGAAATGAAAATAGCTCCCTCGAAACCAGTAAAACTCTACTTAAAGACGGATGTTTTTGACCCGCTATATGGCGATCTGATAAAGAAACTGGCGAAGGTTGAGGAAATTTTTTCAGGTGGCGACACAGTTAAACCACACAAAAGCGCCTCGGCCGTAATAAAAGACTGCGAAATTTATGTGCCACTCGAAGGACTCATAGATATCGAGGTAGAAAGAACCAGACTCGAAAAAGAGATAGAACGAATCAAAGGCGGCTTGACCGGCCTTGACAGAAAGCTGTCGAACGAGGAGTTTGTTTCCCGTGCTCCCGTTGATATCATCGAGAGAGAGAGAAACAAGAAACGCGATTGGGAAGAGAGTCTCTCGAAACTTGAGGCGATACTGGCAGATCTTTCATAGATTAAAAGAAGAGAAAATCAAAAAGCTGTCCTGAATCAGGACAGCTTTTTTTTTGTTCATGCCGGAATTCATGCAGAAAAATTCACGGTGTAAAATTTCAATAATGAAATAATGGTGCTTAAAAATTTTATAATTTATATTAAAGCTAAACATTAAATAGAGTCATCTAATAATTAAGAATAACTAAATTTAAAGTTGCTCTTCTGATCCTTCAGTTTAACATGGAATTTTAAAATATGAGTTGATTTTTATAAGTACTTGAATCATGAAAATCGGGTTTGAGTTCAGAATGATCAGACGCCCAAAACGAAATATCTCCTTTTTTATTCTTGATTACCATCGAAGAAAGAAAGTTTGCCTTAATAGCCAGGAGCTCAATGGCAGGTGTTATAAGGGCATGAAATTGAAGAAGATTATCACTCAATTCCATGGCTAATCCGGAAACCGAAAAATCAGTTGATTCAATGATGGGAGCACGATAGTAGTCGAGATGGAAAACATTGAAGCAACCGTCAGGAGCAAAATTAAACTCGTAGTAGTCCTCTTTTCCTTCGAACTTCAGGAATAATTCGAAACAGGTATCAAGCCAGAGGTAAAGTCTGCGTCCCTTTGATTCGTAGTTAGGGACACTGAGAGAGGGGATGTCACCTGTGATTTCCCATGTGCATTCGAGTCCGGTTTTTCCCTGATTTATTGAAAAAGTGGCGGATAATTTGATTTCATTTGAGAATGGTTTTAGTGTAAGTTTCATATCGTGTAAAAAATAGTTGACAAGGGTGTGAAAATTGGTAAATTTGTGTTTTACGATTGTGTAAAATAGTTATAGTTGATCAAAATTGATTCATTCAGAATGGACAAAGAATGAGTGACCACGAACTTTTAGTGAATGTAGCCAAAAAGGATGTAGCAGCCTTTAAGGATTTGTACCGTCGTTACAGCAAACTTGTTTATGCTCTTGTAACGAAGATTATTGAAGAAGAAGCTCTTGCCGATACCACCTACGAAGAGGTATTTCTCATTATCTGGAACAAGGCACATCTCTATAATGTAAATTCGCAGAACGCATATTGCTGGATTATTACCCTCGCGAGAAATAAAGCCATTGACACGAAAAGACGGAAATGGAACACCACACCGATGGATCCTTACAGTGATGATTACGAGAACTATATTATCGTGCCACATCTCTCTTCACAGATAGATCCGCTTGATTTGGAAATGGGAATGAATATCAGTGAAAATATTGAGAAAGCTTTGATGACGCTGACGGAGGCTCAGCAGCATGTCATTTATCTTGGAATGTACTATGGATTTACACAATCGGAGATCAGTAAAAATTTGAATATTCCGATACAGACCGTGAATTCCAAAATCCGGATTGCACTCGGTTCATTAAGAGACAATTTATTGCATGGTGAAGGATGACAACTGAAGAGAAAAAGAAATTTGAAAACCTGATTCAGGCGTTCGCTCTGGGAGCACTTGACAAGGATGATTTCATTGAGTTTGTCCACTACATGGAATCGAATGAAGATTTTGCAAGACAGGAGCTTGGAGAATATCAGAACCTGACAGCTCTGCTGGTTTCGTTTATAAACCCCAAGGAGCCCCCACAGCAGTCGTTGGAGAGGATCCTTACCCGAATAGATGAACTGGGGAATTCAAGCCCGTCACGGTCACCTGAGAGAAAAACCATCAGTTTTACAAAACTGACCAGTTTTGTTGAAGAATCTGAAGATAACAAAGCGAAAGATGCTACAAAAAATGTTGAAGAGCTAATTGAATCACCTGAGGTTGATCCGTACAACATCGTCCGAAATGACCAGGCAAGGCCATCATTCAACAGACAGCCGGGATTTCAAAGACCCGGTTTGAGTACTCAATTGAATGCCCGAGGTGGAGAGCCTCAGGAAAGACCCGGAAACGGGGATCGACCTGCCGTTGGTAGAGATGAACCGGGAGAAGAACCTGTTGAAAACGGTAACGAGACTGAAAGCGGATTTTTCCCGCATCTTTCCCGTGAGCAGATAGTACCTGATGCTCCCGTTGAGCCTCTGTACTCAGCGGAACAACAGGAACCGGACCCGCCCTTTTATGATATTAAAATCGATGAACCGGATGCTGAAGATGCTCCCGTCCATCCTATCAGTCCGCGCAGAGCCAGACGAAAACAGTTAATTGAGAAAGAAGTTGGCGAGGAGTTTCAGGAAGAGACGGTTGAAATGGCAGAGGATCAGATCCCCGAGCCGCGTGCACAGGAACAAGGGGTTAAGAGCCGGAAGTCTTTCAGAGGCAATATCATAGATGTGAGCGGGAGTGTCACAGCCACTGCTTTTTGGGGAGTTACCGCGACAATAGTCATCTGCTTTGCCGTCGTGGTGTATTTCATGTTTTCAATGATTCAGGCATCTGAAGAAAAACTTGACAACAAGATTAAGGATCTCGGAACTGCCCAAGCGAAGACAGAACTGCTAAAAAGCACGGTGATGATGAATCAGAATCTGCTTCTCTTTTTCAGCTCTGTAAAGACCGCCGGCCTGGTGAATCTTTACGGTTCCGACGATTTTCCGGAGACATTCGGTAAGTTTTTCTACGGTGTAAAAGAGAAGAAAGGTTTCCTCCAGTTTTCAAATATAATGTCGTTCAATTCGGGAAAAGGATTTCAACTCTGGATTCAGACCGGTGAAAAATATGTGAAGGCAGGCGGGTTAAACATCCCCGATCAGAATGTCGAATTTTTTGAGCTGAACGATCTTCCTGACCTGGCACAGACCGGTACATTTAAGGTCATTCTTACGGAAGAAAGTGTGAATGGCAGCGAAACACCATCGAACACTGTGATTATGAGTGGATTGTTGATAATGAAAGCTCAGGCTAACTGAGATGATCTTCGTCGTCTTTTCTTGTGAAATTACCCTGAAGGAGAATAAAAAACACTGATATAGCTGCCAGGAAGATTATCAGCCAGTATTTCGAAGCCATTTCCAGAATGGCTTCGAGCATCGATGTAACAGTCATCGAATTTTCCTTGCTAAGGAAAAAGAAGGGGAAACCGATAAAGACCGCTGAAACAAGAAGAAACTGCGGAGCTTTTGGGTTATCCAAAAAGAGTACAATGAGGTTCACCCCAATCATGAACATTGCAGTCGGGAGCAGGAGATCCGCCCAAGGAATGGAATAAAAATTTTGATTGAGGTAAATAAGAATCCCGATTAAAAACATTGTTGTCCCGATTAGAAGTGCGGGAATATCATGCTTCCCGAACACCACCACCACGGTTGCCAGACCAATCAAAATAAACAAAAACGAGAAGATGAACGGGAATGTTATATCAAGTACATTAAAAGCTTTCAGCCCCCACATAACGGAGCCTATCAAAAGGACAAAAGCGATGAATTGTTTAATATTGTTCATGGCTACAAAATTCTCATTCCCATGCTTGATGCTATTAAATCGACTGCAAAAACTGCAGTTGCGTTTTGATTATCCAGGATAGGATTCACTTCCGTGATTTCGAGTGACGACATGCAACCGCACTCTGCAATCGTTTCCATTAGCAAGTGAGCCTCTCTGTAACTCAGACCTCCCGGCACGGGTGTTCCTACTCCCGGTACAATAGTCGGTTCAACACTGTCGACATCAAAACTGACATGGATGTGATCCACCTTGTTCTTAAACTGCTTCAAAACTCGTGAAGTGATACGATGAATCCCGAGTTTATCAATATCTGACATTGTATACACCGTGATCCCGGTTTTTTTAATATTCAGTCGTTCCTCGGTGTCGATGCTCCGTGCTCCGATAATCACTGCATTTTCCGGGAGCACCTTGGGAGCAGGAGAGTAAAGTTCTGTCAATCTCGGTGATCCCAGGCCGATCGAGGCAGCCAGGGACATCCCATGAATATTTCCTGAAGGCGTTGTCTCATCGGTGTTCATGTCTGCATGAGCATCAATCCATATTACTCCAAGTCGCAGGTTTCGTTTTCTGCAATATGCTGAGATTCCCCCGAGAGTACCCAGAGCCATTGAATGGTCCCCGCCAATACAAAGCGGGAAGTCATCGTGCTCGAGGGTTTCTTCAACAAGTTCTGCAAGTTTTAGTGAAGTCCTTTCAATCTCATCGATATACTTGAGTTTGTCATTTTTGACCTTTTGGGTCTCCATGATTTCGATATCTATATCACCGTGATCTTCCACATCATAGCCGAGTTCTTTCAGCTTTTCGTTAAGGTTGGCGATCCGTAATGCAGAAGGACCCATATCCACACCGCGTCGTCCGGCGCCGAGGTCCATGGGGAATCCGATAATCTTGACTTTTTTCTTCATTGGAAATACTTTTTGATTGAAAGTTACAAAAATATAAAAGATAATTTTACTGAATAATTAAAATTTTATGAACGGTTTTGTATATTAAAATACAAATTTCGATTTACATTGTAAGGATTGTTTTATGGACGAACCACTGATTAGTGTGGGAATACTGACCGATTCGGTTATAAATTTTACTTGTTACGGCGATTATTACATAAATAATCAGGAAGACTTTTTCAGCGGGGTATTTCAAGCCGGTGTGAAAAACGGTAAACTCGTTCTTGAAGGAGCGGGTAAAAAGCTGATTGAAGATGAATCGTTCATTCTAACCCCCAATTCTCCGGAGACCGAACACTTCATGATAAAAGATGTGGTAATTGGCGTTCAGTTCCATTGGGAGAGGAAAGAAAAGGAAAATTTTAAAGGTGCCCTGAAACTTCTCAGAAAAGGGGATAAAGTATGTGCGATCAATATCATCAATATTGAAGAATACCTAAAAAGTGTGATATCATCCGAGATGAGCGCCAAGAGCAGTGTCTCCCTCTTAAAGGCTCATGCAGTGATTTCGAGGAGCTGGCTTCTTTCCCAGATTGAGCAATCGAAGGTCAAAAAAAATCTGAGCAGCAAAGAAAAAGGAATAATCATCAGTGACGATGAAATTGTCAGGTGGTACGACAGGGAGGATCATGAAGATTTTGATGTGTGTGCCGATGACCATTGCCAGAGGTATCAGGGAATAACAAAGATTTTTACCGAGGCTGCCAGCAAGGCAGTGGATGAAACAAAAGGACTCGTTCTCAAGTCAGGTTCTGAAATTTGCGATGCAAGGTTTTCAAAATCGTGCGGTGGTGTTTCAGAAGCTTTTGGCTATGTCTGGGAGAACAAGGAAGTACCATATCTTAGCAGAGTTATTGATTACAAATATGAACCGGATGAGTTCAATACTGAACTGAAGGATGAAACGAACGCCCATAAATGGATACTCGGTGAGCCGGAGGCGTTCTGCAATACCAAGGACAAATCTGTCCTTTCACAGGTACTTCTGCATTATGATCAGGAAACTGTTGATTTTTACAGATGGAAGGTTGAACTCTCTCAGCAAAATCTCAAGGATTTACTGAAGAAAAAATTGAATGTCGACTTGGGAGATATCCGACAAATGATCCCGCTTGCGAGGGGTGAGTCTGGAAGGATATACAAACTCAGGATAGAAGGAACAAAGAAAAGTATTACAATAGGGAAGGAACTTGAAATCCGCCGGTCTCTTTCTGAATCCCACCTCTATTCGTCTGCTTTCGTTGTACAACCGCTAAAAGTTGAAAATGGCATCCCTTCCGGATTTCTCCTTCGTGGAGCAGGTTGGGGTCATGGAGTAGGTCTCTGTCAAATTGGAGCCGCAGTCATGGCAGAAAAAGGATACTCATTTGATGAGATTCTCCTTCACTACTACAGAGGTGTCGACCTCGTCAAAATTTATTAGAAATGCATAGTTCTTGGGGTGAGACATCTCACCCTAAGAAAATATAGCCTGCAAAAGTTAATATTGAACCTGCCAAAAGCATCTCTCCCGGTTTTATCCTGAAAAAAACAAAAATACTTACAGTAATCCAAAGAACCGGGTAAAATATGCTTTCCATGGTGAACATTGACGAAGGTCCCGGGACAACTCCGGGTGCCGGAGCGAGATACATGAAGTTCTTGACGGGGATGATAAAAAATCCCAGACAGATGAAGAATATTGTAGTAAAAATTGTGTAGAGTTTGAATTTTGGAACGGGATTAAAATATTCGAGTCCGCTTCTCGATGCGAAGAGCAATCCAAGAAAGAGAAACAGGGGATAAATAACTTTGATGATGATGCTCACCTTACCCGTAAATCCGGTTTGAAGGGTGGTTTTATATGGGATTTGGGTTTCCCTGTCGCCATATCTTAAAAAGACCGAGTATGAGACAACCGAACCGGAAGCCTGCGATGGTATGGTGCCTGAAAGTTCTCCATCACCGGCGGTTAATTCTTTTTTTACAGGTTTGGAGCCCTGTATTTGATATATGAAGTAACCTGTTACCTTCGGGTTATCATTCCTGATGAGGAACTGATAATCCTGACCGCTTTCAATTTCTTTTGGAAATAGGTAGGTTATTTTTTTCCCCTCGATTCCAATGGTGCCTGAAAGTGGTTGTGTCCCCTTTAGAAGAGGTTGTGCAAGACTGAAAACAATTACCACTACGACAGCCACTGTCCATAAAATACCGTTTTTACTCATTATCTCGGTTCGATTCGTCAAAAAAGTGAAAAAATTCAGAAAATTTAAATTTGAGAAATAAAAAAATAAAAAACAATCGTTAAAAAGCGTAAAATCCCTTTTTTTTCATCTCAAAGGTTCTTAATTTGTCTATCCAAAGAATAATTTATCAACAAAAAAAGAAAAACCCCATAACGATTGGCTAATAGAAGAAACAACGGCAAAGCGGAAATAGTTGGCTCGGTGATATATTATCGTAAGTTTAGAAGCCGTTATCCAATATTAGAACGGGATCTTCTCGTCTGGCTTCCACCTTCATACAAAAAAGACAGACACAGATATTACCCGGTTTTATACATGCACGACGGGCAAAATATCATAGACCCTGCCACATCTTTTGCAGGACAGGACTGGCAGGTGGATGAGACTGCAACAAGATTGATAAAGCAAAATGCCATCGAGGAAGTAATTATTGTCGGAATTTATAATACTCACGACAGACTGGAAGAATACAGTGAGAGTGAGAAAGGGAATAACTACCTCAAATTCATCGTGGAAGAACTAAAACATTTTATCGACAGTAATTTCAGAACGATACCCGACAGAGAAGCTACAGCCATTATGGGATCCTCGATGGGGGGATTGTGTTCTTTGAGGATGGTTTGGAAATATCCCCATGTTTTTGGAAAAGCCGGTTGTCTTTCTTCATCATTTTACTTTGGGGATGATGCGATTTTCAAGATTTTGGAATCGACTCAGGAAAGAAGAAATGTAAAGATATACTTTGACAGTGGAGAGGACGGCAAAAAAGATGCTCAAAGAATGTTTTGTCTTCTTGCACAAAAGGGATATGTAATCGGAGATAATTTCGACTACTATTTTGACAGGGGTGCCGGTCACAACGAACTTGCCTGGGCAAACCGGCTTGAAAGGCCATTAAAATTTTTCTTCGGGAAGTAAACTGTTACAGCGCCTGAATATCGAATGAATAACCAATATGAAATTTAAATTGATACAGAGATGAACGACAAAAGAGAAACAAAACGGATCATTAAGATGAACTCTTCTTTGAAGAAGATTTACCACCCTATGAAGGAATTCAGTGAAAGGGCAGTGGTCAAAACCCTCGACGAATACAAAAAGCTTTACAAAGAGTCGGTTCTGAATCCGGAAGCTTTTTGGGGAAGTGTAGCCGACGAACTTCACTGGTTCAAATACTGGAGTCATGTCAGGGAAGGTTCGATGTATGAATCGAAATGGTTCGTGGGAGCAAAAACCAATCTGAGTTACAATTGTATCGATCGTCACCTAACCGGACATACCCGAAATAAAGCAGCGATAATCTGGGAAGGGGAACCGGGTGAAACAAGAACCCTGACATATCTTCAACTTCACAGGGAGGTTTCAAAATTTGCGAATGTACTTAAGCAGAAAGGGGTTCAGAAGGGTGACAGGGTTATTATCTACATGGGGATGGTGCCTGAGATGGCGATTGCTCTTCTTGCCTGTGCGAGGATAGGTGCAATTCATTCTGTTGTATTCGCCGGATTCTCTGCAGAAGCCCTAAAAGACAGAATCAGAGAACTGAAAGCTAAAATCGTTATAGGAAGTGATCTTGCTGTAAGACGAGGGAGCAATATTTACCTGAAGCCCGCAATTGACAATGCTCTCGAGAGTTGTCCTGAAGTAAAAACGGTAATTCTTTTCAAAAGACTTCATGAATCATCCGTGAAGATGGTAGCCGGGAGGGATTTTTGGTGGCATGAGTTGATGGAATCAGTGTCGGATGAGTGTAATGCCCTTCAGCTTGACTCTGAGCATCCTCTGTTCATTCTTTTTACAAGCGGTACTACGGGAAAAGCCAAGGGAATCCTTCATACGACAGCAGGATATATGATATCGGCATACTATTCATTTAAACTGATCTTTGACATTCAGGAAACTGATATTTACTGGTGCACCACCGATGCAGGCTTTTCCACAGGGCACACCTACGGGCTTTACGCCCCACTTCTTAATGGTGCAACCATCTTAATGTATGAAGGCGCAGTTGCAACACCTGAACCCGACAGGTTCTGGAAATTGATCGAAAAGCACAAAGTGACAATCTTCTTCACAGCACCTACATTTGTGAAAACTTTGATGAGGATGGGGGACAGTTGGGTAAACAAACATAAACTTGACAGTCTCCGTATTCTTGCTTTGGGTGGTGAGCCCGTGAACCCAAAAGTCTGGTACTGGTTTTACAAAACGGTAGGCAAAGAGCGTTGTCCGATAATAGACGGATGGTGGCAAACGGAAACAGGCTCATTTATGATTGCTCCGATTCCCGGAGTTACCCCGTTGAAACCGGGATCAGCTACTCTTCCTCTTCCCGGAATTCTTGCAGATGTAGTGGATAAAAACGGGAAACCCGTGAAGCCGGGTGAAAATGGTTTTCTGGTGCTTAAAGACAGTTGGCCTTCCATTTCACGAACGGTTTTTGGAAACAAAAAACGCTTCAAAGATGATTACTGGGCAGGATTCGGCGGTGATTTTTTCACAGGTGACGGCGCCCGAAAGGACAAGGACGGTTACTTCTGGATGCTCGGAAGGGTGGATGATGTAGTGACTGTTTCAGGGCACAGACTTAGTACACTCGAAATTGAGAATGCCTTGCATACTCACAAAGATGTGGCCGAGGTTGCGGTTGTCGGAAGACCAGACGACTTGAAAGGAAATTCAATTGTCGCTTTTGTTACATTGAAAGAGAATGTTTCCCCGTCGCTTCTTTTAAAGGAAGAGATGCGGAATCATGTTATGGTGGAAATCGGACATATCGCAAGACCCGATGAAATCAGGTTTACCGAAGCTCTTCCTAAAACCAGAAACGGCAAGATTGTCAGACGGCTTCTTCGTGAGATTGCAGCCGGCGGAGTGGTGCTTGGTGACCTCTCTTCAATAGAAGATATCTCCGCCGTTGAATCGTTGCGTGAACTTGAGGAAGAATTTTAGTCGGCGAACTGATTGATGCTCTCTCCATGCTGGGAGATATCCAGTCCTTCTTCCTCCATCTCTTTATTTACACGAAGCGGTGTAATTAAATTGGTGAGATAGTAAAGCAAAGCAGACCCGAAAAAGGCAAAAACGGACACAATTACAAGTGCTATGAGATGATTCAGAAATGTTGTAGAGGTTCCGTATATCAGTCCTGACTGTTGAGCGAATATTCCTGTGGCAATCATTCCGGTAATTCCTCCGATTCCATGGCAGGGAAAAACATCCAGAGTGTCGTCCAAAGTTGTTTTGGATTTCAATGACACAGCGATGTTGCTGATAACGCTTGCAATTGTTCCGATAAAAAGACTTTCACCTACCGTCACAAATCCCGCAGCGGGGGTAATTGCTACCAGCCCTACCACAGCTCCTATGCACGCACCGAGTGCAGAAGGTTTTCTTCCCATCATTGCATCAAAAAATATCCATGCAAGTGCTGCTGCCGCTGACGCGGTATTGGTGGTTGAAAAGGCGAGAACTGCCTGTCCCGAAGCTGCCAGTGAGGAACCCGCATTGAATCCAAACCAGCCAAACCAGATTAATCCCGTTCCGAGAAGAACATAGGGGATATTTGCCGGCTCATGTTTTTGATTTTCTATGTGAATTTTCCTTCTTCCCAGAATCAATGCACCCGCAAGAGCCGCATATCCCGCTGACATGTGCACCACGGTACCACCTGCAAAATCGAGTACCCCCATTTGTCTCAATATTCCATCCGGGTGCCAGGTCATGTGTGCTAAAGGAGCATAAATGAAAAGTGAAAAAAGTACCATAAAGAGGAGGTAGGCTTTGAAGCTTACTCTTTCGGCGAACGATCCTGTTATAAGCGCCGGCGTGATGATTGCAAACTTCAGCTGAAACATCGCAAAAAGAAGGAAGGGAATCGTCGGAGCAAATGCCGGATTTGGAGTTACGCCCACATTTTTGAAAAACAGAAAAGTAAAGGGATTGCCAATTATCCCGTGGAAACTTTCTCCGAATGAGAGGCTGAAACCGACTACAACCCACAATATTGAGATTATTCCCATCGCAATAAAACTCTGAAACATAGTGGAGATTACATTCTTACTCTGAACCATGCCACCGTAAAAGAACGACAGACCGGGAGTCATCAGCAGTACCAGACCCGTGGCAGTTAGTAGCCAGGCGGTATCCCCGGCACTTATTGCTGAAGTATCACCCGGGATTGAGCTTCCTTTCAGAAAAAGACTTAATACAGAGAGTACAATCAGGATTGAAAAAGCGAGTAAACCAAATTTTTTCATGCTAATTCCGTTAAATGACTAAATAAATAAGGTTAAAACGATTAAAACATAAATTAATAAGGCAATATATGAAAAATTACTTAAATATTACGCAAGACAGACCGAAAAAATTTAAAGAAATCAAGTATTGATTGAGGAGATCAGATGGTATGTGTGAATCAGAGGAATTTTTTGAGAACCCGCAGAAAGTCTGCTTTAGTTACAGGTTTTGGGATAAAACCATTAAACCCGGCTTCCAGAAATTTGTGTTCGGGTGTGGAAACCACATAAGAAGTGAAAGCAATAAAGGGGACATTTTTATTTTCTTTTTGTTCCCTTAATTTTTTGAGAATTTCAATTCCGGATTCTGAGTTACCGGCATTAATTTCGAGAAGGGCAACATCTATTTTTTTCTTGGATGCGATTTCCTGAGCTTGAACCACATTGTCAGCGACTTCCACATCGGCAAATTTTCGAGTGAATACCCTCACAAGAGTTTGTGTGAGAACATCCTGATTGATTAGCAAAATCCGTTTCTTTTCCGCCGGAAGGTATTGATCCAAGGAAGAGTTGTTACCATAAGAATCATGATCCGGTGAAGCATCCGTATCAAGACTGACAGGGAAGGATATTGTGAAGGTTGTCCCGAAACCGGGTTGACTGTTCATCTCAACCTGCCCGCCGAGTTTTTCGGTAAATTTTTTAACAATTGTGAGTCCGAGACCAACTCCTTCAAACGAGCGTGTCAAGCCCTCGGATACCTGCCTGAACTCATCGAATATAAGTTGCTGATAATCCGGTGAGATTCCGATTCCTGTATCCCTGATCACTATGTTCACTCTTCTTACAGAAATTCCTTTATCGACAGTCACAATAAAATGGATACCACCTTCTTTCGTAAACTTGATCGCATTGCTTAAAAGATTATCAACTATGGTAAGTAACATTCTTCTGTCGGATTTAAGCAGCGGTATTATCTCCGGGAATGTGGTTTTAATGTAGAGACCCCTGTTTTTTGCCTCTGACTCGAGATATGAGATGCTTTCGGAGATTATCTCTGAGATATCCACATGTTCGAGATTCAGGGTAAGGCGGTCAGCTTCAATTCTGGAAAGATCGAGAATAAGGCTGAGTGAATCGCTTAATCTTTGTCCCGCAGCATAAATATTTTCTGCAAGTTTCCTGTGGTAGGTGTCTTGTATATCCTCTTTTAGAATTTCAGCGAAGCCCAGCACACCAATCAGAGGTGTTCTCAATTCATGAGACATATTCGCCAGGAAGTTGGACTTTAACCTGCTCATTTCTTCAGCTTTGAACTTGGCTGCGAGGAGTTGACGATTGGTGTTTTCTCTTTGAATCGCTCCTCCGATAGCAATGGCAGCAGATTTCAGCATCGATTCCTCAGCAGGCGAGTACACTCTGTCATCAGTGCAATTATCAAAACCAATAAATCCCCACCAAAGATCATTGAAGAAAACCGGGACTGCTAAAAGGGATAGAATCCCCTGCGGCTCAAGGAAGTCCCTTTCGCAGGCAGGAAAATCTTTTACTAATCCGTTTATTGATTCCTTCCTCGACATTTGTTCCTGCCACCTCGGGCAAGCCAATCCATAGGAGAGTTTTTGAAGGACAGGATTATCGATCTGAATATTGACTTCCCCTTTAGTCCACTCATAAGTCTGGCTCATAAAAACCTCATCCGTTTCAGGATCGGTTTCATTCTCAAATATATAGATACGGTCGGCACCCGAAGATTTTCCCAAAATTTCGAAAACCTTTTGAATTCCGGTTTCAAAGTCGGGTTCGGTAAGGAGAGTCTCGGAAATTTTTACGACATCCCTGATCTTGTCTTCACTTTTTTCAAGTTTCTCGGAAAAATCTTTCAATTCGGAAACATCGAGACCAATAGCCCAGGAATACCAGCCATCAATGGGATATTCCCGTGAAATATTTGACCAGCTTATTGCTTTTTTAAGTCCATTTTTGCAATGTACTTTCCACACCTCGTTGTGGTAGGTACCTTTGTTTTTTTTCCAGAATTCAAACAGATCTTCGAGATACCCTTCGTCAGGGTAGAGGAGGGAACTGGGATTGGGATTCCCGATAATTTCTTCGGCTTTAAAACCTGTCACCCTTTCACATTCATGATTCCATTCGACAAATATCCCTTTTGAATCAGTTGCCACGATCATCAGCGGCAAAGCGGTTATCAGTGCCCGTGTCTCAGAAGCATTGTTGCTTCTGGCGAGTGTGTTGATAATGGAACTTAACATTCAGTCCTGATGATTTACAAAATGGCTGTTTGGAAAATTTGTGTGGTGATACAATAATTCATTAGTATCTTTGCACTAAAATAATCATAAAATTCAATTAATTAAAGAAAAAATTGATGAACGATAATTTATTATTTTCTGAAGAAAACTTTTTGATGCAACTCACAAATTCGCAGTACGAGGGCGGATTTTACAGGCTGCAATTCTATACGCTGAATGGAAGACCTGCCACAATGGAAACGGGTGAGGTTGAGACCTATTATTATTACCCAAGTGGTGGAACCATTCGCGATAAATCATTTAATATCATTGAATACATTCCAAAATTTGACATCTACAGAGGATTCAAACCCCCTCATTTACAGGACAAGTAATGCCCGGTACCCTATTCGTTACTGCAACTCCCATTGGTAATTTTGAGGATATTACTCTTCGTGCGATAAAAGTGCTTCAATCGGTTGATTTTATTATCTGTGAGGATCTGAAAGATGCCCGCAGGCTTTTAAGCAAGTTGGAGATCAAGAAAGAACTTGTGACTCTGAATGAACACGATGAGACTGAGAACACCCCGGTTATTGTGGACAGACTGGTAAACGGAGAGAGTGCGGCTTTGATCTCCGACTGTGGAACACCAATGTTTGCCGACCCGGGGCACCACCTTCTCGATAATCTTCTCGCATTTGGTATCGATGTAGTTCCTGTTCCCGGGGTTTCCTCTCTCACCACTGCTCTTAGTGTATCTGCACTCCATGCAGAAAAGTTTTATTACTACGGGTGGTTGCCTGTAAAAAAAGATCTGCGGGTAAAAGAACTAAAAAGATTGATGAGGTTGAACGAGTTGATCATCTTTCTCGAGACTCCTTACAGATTGAAGAACATCATAAGAGAGATTGTGGATAATTTTGGAAGAGGTGCAGAAACCGTGCTGGCATTCGATCTGACACAACCCACCGAAAAGATTATCAGAGGAAGTGCAGGGAAACTGCTCGATGAAGTAACGAAAAAAAATCTCAAAGGGGAGTTCGTTTTGATGGTGGACAACCGAAAAAAATGAACATTCCGGCAGATTTTCCCTTTTGTCAGTCAGGCAGTTTTTGAAGATTTAATCAATATTTAATAATAATTGCGTAAATTTTATGTTTATTTTTTACACTTTAACAAATTGGCATAATTCTATCCAAAGGAACAAATGTTAATAAAACAACGCACAATAGCAAAAGAAGTTTCGATGAGCGGTATCGGGATACATACCGGCCACGAATGCAAAATGACATTTAAACCTGCTCCGGAGAATTACGGGGTAAGATTTATAAGAACCGATTTGGGAGGAAATCCTGAAATACCTGCGGTAGTGGATTATGTTGTGGATATATCCCGCGGAACAACAATCGGAATCGGAGAGGCAAAAGTTCATACTGTAGAACATGTCATGGCTGCTGTTTACGGTCTGCAAATAGATAACCTTAAAATAGAGCTCGACGGTATCGAACCGCCAATAGGGGACGGAAGTTCGCTTCCCTATGTCGAAAAACTCGTTGCAGCCGGATTTGTGGAGCAGGAAGCCCCGAAAGATTACCTTATAATCGATCAGACCGTTACCTATCACGAGGAAGACAGAGGTGTGGATATTGTGGCACTTCCTCTCGATAATTATCGCATAACAGTGATGGTCGACTATCAGAATCCTGCACTGGGAAGTCAGCACTCCGGACTTTTTGACCTCGAAAAGGAATTTGTAAGTGAGTTCGCCCCTTCCCGTACTTTCTGCTTTTTGAGTGAAGTTGAAATGCTCGCTAATCAGGGCTTGATAAAGGGAGGAGACCTTGAGAATGCTGTTGTAATTGTGGATAAGGATCTGGAAGTTGATGAACTCGATAAACTCGGTGAGAAACTTGGGATAGAGGAGAAATTCGTTTTGGGTGAAACCGGGATACTCAACAATAAATCATTCAGATTTAAAAATGAACCGGTGAGACACAAATTGCTCGACCTCATTGGTGATCTCGCACTGATCGGTGTTCCGATTAAAGCTCAGATTCTCGCTGCAAGACCCGGTCATAAAGCGAATGTAGAATTCGCAAAGATGATCCGGAAAATGTATCAGCAGAAAAAACTCGTGAAGAAATATCAGCATGCCAGTAAACAAGGCATTGTTTTTGACATTAATGCTATCACAAAGATACTTCCACACAGATATCCCTTCCTTCTTGTAGACAGAATTATCAGCATGGAAATGGAGAAGAAAATTACAGGATTGAAGTGTGTTTCCATAAATGAGCCGTTTTTCAACGGACACTTCCCGGGGAATCCAATAATGCCCGGAGTGCTGTTGATAGAAGCCATGGCACAAACCGGCGGATTGTTGCTTCTGAATTCGATCGGAAATCCTGAAGAAAAGAACGCCTATTTTATGCAGATAAATAATGCGAAATTCAGGAGAACTGTAATTCCCGGAGATGTTCTTCGAATTGAAGTTGAGATGAAAGAAATGAGAAGAAAATTTGTAATAATGCGCGGTGAGATTTTTGTTGAAGGTGCCCTTGTAGCCGAAGCTGATTTTACGGCAGCAATAGTTGACAGGGTGAGCCATGTCTGAGATACATAAAACCGCAGTTGTTGATCCGAAAGCCAGAATTGGTGAGGGTGTTGTAATCGGTCCATTCGCGTATATTGAAGCAGATGTTGAGATTGGTAATAATTCAAAAATCGGTCCGCATGCCTGTTTATATGACGGTGCAAGAATCGGTTCGAGTGTAACGATTTATCAGGGAGCTTCCATTTCGCATGTTCCTCAGGATTTGAAGTATGCAGGAGAAGAGTCGCACACAGTTGTCGGAAATGGAACAACGATACACGAGTTTGTAACACTTCACCGGGGTACGGTGGAGACGCGCCTCACATCGATCGGTGAGAACTGTTTGTTGATGGCTTACTCTCATGTAGCTCACGATTGCAGAATCGGGAATAATGTTATTCTGGCAAACACAGTTCAGGTCGGCGGTCACGCGACAATAGAAGATTATACAATTATAGGCGGTTGCACACCCGTTCATCAATTCTGTAAAATTGGTAAACATTGTATGATTGGCGGCGGCTTCAGAGTGGTGCAGGATGTTCCGCCTTATATTCTTGCCGGACACGAACCGCTTAAATATGAAGGATTGAACCTGATCGGACTTAGAAGACGCGGATTTACGAATGATGAAATAATGAGAATAAAAAAGATTTATGAACTGATTTATCAGTCGCATCTGAATCTTACACAGGCGAAAGAACAGATAAACCAGAAGTTTGCAGACGACAAATTTGCTGCAGAAATTCTCGATTTTATCTCCCGCAGCACAAGGGGATTGATCAGGTAATCAGCCGACAAATCGCATGTCTGTAAAAGGATATTATATAGATACCGGGGCTTCTACCGGCAGGTTCAATATGGACTTTGATCTTCAACTTGCCGGTGAAAGCAAAGAAGGTTTCATGTGTCTCCGGCTCTACCAATGGAATCCATATTGTATTTCACTCGGGGCAAATCAGTCTGAGGAGAGTCTAAATAAAGAAGCGCTCCACCGGGACGGATTTGACTGGGTTAGAAGGCCAACGGGAGGGAGGGCTGTTTTTCATTCGGAAGAGTTGACTTATTCAGTTATATTGAACAAACTGAATATGTCTCCGAAGGACGCCTACAATGCGATCAACGAGGCACTCCTGTTGGGTCTTACAGAATATGATCAGAGACTCGGGGGAGCGGGACTCTCAAGTGAAGAGGTAAATTTTAAGGAGCACTATCGTTCGGTCGAAAGTGCTGCCTGTTTTTCCGTCCCTTCCAAATCTGAAGTAAAGATGGATGGGAGGAAGCTGATAGGAAGTGCACAACGAAAAACAGGTAATGTTATCCTTCAGCACGGATCGATAAATACAGGAAGTTTTCATAAAAAGATAGTTGATTATCTTAATATCGATCTGTTTGAAAAGGAGAGCCTTAAGATGCTTTTGAACGAAAAGACTTCGGATATCAAAAATATAACAGGTGAAGAAGTGAATATGGAAAGGTTGAAGTTTTCGATAATAAAAGGGTTTCGAGACAGATTTTCCATCGATTTTGAAGAATTAGTAATTGAAAAGAAAGTTTAAGAGAATACATGAGCACATTTGGAAAATTTCAGCGGGTTTCCACCAAGACACTCAGTCTTATGAAAAAGGAAAACAAAAAGATAGCTGCTCTTACTGCATACGATTTTATCACAGCAAAGTTGCTCGATGAGGCAGGAATTGATCTTATTCTCGTCGGCGATTCGCTTGGGAATGTTTTTCAGGGGAATGAGACAACACTTCCTGTAACTATGGATGAGATGATATATCACACAAAAGCTGTCGCAAAAGGGATTACACGGTCGATGCTTATATGTGACATGCCTTTTATGTCATACCAGTTGAGTGTCGATGAGGCATTCAGGAATGCAGGCAGAATTCTTAAGGAAACTCCCGCTGGTGGTGTAAAGATTGAAGGCGGGAAGAGGGTTGCAGAAACCATCAGAAAGATTACCGAGAATGGCATACCGGTAATGGGGCATCTAGGGCTTACACCTCAGAGTATTCACAAGTTTGGAAGTTATAAACAGAGAGGAACCGAGGAAGAGGAAGCTGCGGAAATTCTCTCGGATGCCAAAATTTTGGAAGAAGCCGGAGCTTTTTCAATCGTTCTCGAAAAAATTCCAAAGGAACTTGCCAAAAAAGTCACTGAGAGTGTTTCAATTCCAACAATTGGAATTGGTGCCGGTCCTTACTGTGACGGGCAAATACTCGTAACACCCGACATGCTCGGGCTCAACAAGGAGTTCCACCCCAAATTCCTGCGGTATTACGCAAATCTTGCCGATGTCCTCAATGGTGCTTTCAAGAACTACATCGAGGATGTAAGAGAGAGTCATTTCCCAACAGATGCGGAGAGTTATTAACAAGGTGCAGATTAAAAGAATATTTACGGTTGTATTATTAGTAAGCCTTACGGTTTTTGCTTCCCCTCCTGATTTCTTCCAGATTGCCGGTGGTGCAAAAGTTACCGGTTTTGTACGAGACGGTAATGATTTTTGGCTGGCGACATACGGAAATGGAATTTTCAGGTATGAAGCATCTTCCAATCAGTTGATTTCAATGGCAGAAGGTGAAAAGGGAGTTAAGGACCGCCTTATCGACTGTATCGAAGCAAATGAAGATTATGTCTGGGCAGGAACCAGCGACGGACTCCTCATCTATGACAAGAAAAAAGACTCATGGAAGAAGAGAAAATTTGCCGAGGGTGGTGAGTATGGCAACTGGATCAGAGGTTTGAAATATGACAAGTCAACCGGACTTTTGTGGATAGGGAGATTTATCAATCTCTCAATACTCAATGTCAAGAGACAGAAGTATGAAGACTTTAATCTTGCCAGAGGAAGTGAAACTGCAACTAACAATGTAAAACGCTTTTTCATCGAAAATGACAGGTATGTCTGGATTGTCACTGAGGGCGGACTCTACAAATTCGACAAAGCTGACGGTGAATTTGAGGCGGGAAAATGTGAGTTCATTACAAATAAAGACGGAGCCTTCCGGTCCGAAGGGATGAGGGTCTCGGTCAATTCGATCCTCTTTGATAAGGAATATATCTGGTTTGGCAATCAGGATTTTCGGTCTCCCGAAATGCCCGATTTTAATGTTGGCGGTATTTACCGGTTTAACCGGATGGCGAAGTGGGATAAACTTGACAACCGTTCAGGCTTGCCCGGAAATGGAGTATATTCCATGATTAAAGTCGGGAACACAATTTGGGCGGCAGTCTATGAGTTCGATACTGATATTAAAAAGGAGTACGGGAGAGGAATCACAATAATCGACAGAAACAGTACCAAAATAATCTCGAGCAATCCCGGTGATCTTAATATCCCGGCGAACAGCTTTTTTGCGATGGAATTCGATAAACGGTATATTTGGCTGGCTTCCGAGAACGGACTGTGGAGGATCGATTTGAGTAACCCTCTCGGTACCTGGGGTGGTGTTGCAAAAAAGGGGAATAAAAAATAATAATTTTGATTTAGAGACCAGAGAATGATTAAGGTAGAAAACGAAAGATTAATTCAATTAAAAAACTCCTTTTCGGGGAGAAAAATCGCCATAATTGGTGATATGATGCTAGATGGTTATATTATGGGTGGTGCAAAGAGAATTTCTCCCGAAGCACCCGTCCCTGTTGTTGATGTGGAAAACGAATTTTACAGATTTGGCGGAGCTGCCAACTGCGCGAACAACATTCTTCATCTGAATGCAGAGCCGTTTCCACTGGGAATCATAGGAGATGATCGCGCCGGAGGGATTTTTAAGAGCCTTCTGTCGGGATTGAATATTAAGTCAGACGGGCTGGTTGTGGACACACAAAGACCCACAACACTGAAGACGAGAGTGATAGCCGGGTCACAGCATGTTGTCAGAATTGACAGCGAGAGCAAGGACGATATAAGTGAAGAAACCGAGAACCGGCTTTTTAAACTCCTGGAAAAAAATATTGATCAGATCGATGCGGTTATTCTTCAGGACTACAACAAAGGTGTTCTCACAGCTTCGCTGATCAGCAGAGTTATTGAACTCTGCAATAATAAGAGGAAACTGGTTACAGTTGATCCCAAGTTTCATAACTTTTTTATGTACAAGGGGGTTACTGTTTTCAAACCAAACCGAAAAGAAGCAAGTGACATTTTGGGGTTCAGAATCAGAACGATAAATGATGCTCTGAAGGCCGGTGAGATTCTCCTCGAGAAACTCGAAGCTGAAAACATACTCCTGACACTCGGAGAAGATGGAATAGCGGTATTTAATAGAAAGAACGAACCAAAAATGATGCCCACAAAAGCACGAAAAGTTGCTGATGTCTCGGGTGCCGGTGATACAGTAATCTCAACTCTTACCCTCGCCCTAAGTGCAGGAGCTGACATTTACGAAGCGTGTTTTATTGCAAATTACGCTGCGGGTATCGTCTGTGAAGAGGTCGGGATAGTTCCTGTCGAGATTGACAACCTGTTCGAAACCATCATTGAGGGGAGACGATGAAATATTTATACGACTGGGAAGAACTCGCACTACTTCGTGCTGGATTTCGGAAATCCGGCAAGAAAGTTGTCTTCACGAACGGTTGTTTTGACCTTATTCACAAAGGGCATATCGATTATTTAACAAAAGCAAAGGCTTTGGGCGATATTCTTGTGGTAGGCCTTAATTCTGACGAATCAATGAGAAGAATAAAAGGGGATAAAAGACCCCTGCTTCCACAGGATGAGAGGGCATTTGCGATGGCAAACCTGAAACCTGTGGATTTTGTAACAATATTTAATGAAGATACCCCGTTTGAGCTGATCAAAACTCTGGTGCCAGACATACTTGTTAAAGGTGGTGACTGGTCTCTCGACAACATTGTGGGCAGGGATATAGTAGAAGCAAACGGGGGAGTAACCACCAACATTCCTTTTGTCACTTCCCGTTCAACCACGAGCATAATCGAATTGATACTGCAGAAATACGGCGGATAGAAGCATGAAGCGAATACCGGCATACATCCTTAAATATACAAGAGGTACACTCTACTTCCTGTTGATGCTGGTGGTCGCAATTCTGGTTTTTTCCCAAACCTCATTATTCCGTTCGATCGTTAAAGACAAAGTTACCACTATCCTCAACGAAACTTTCCGCGGTAATATCACAATTGGCAGCATCGAGGGAACAATTGTTACCTCACTGATAATAAATGATATCAGGGTTGCAGACTCTGCCAATACGGAAATATTTTTCATTAAGCGAATGGAAGTGTATCCTAAATTGCTCGAGTTTTTAAGCGACAGATTAAATGCCGACAAAATAGTGATAGACGGGCTGCATGCGAATCTTGTTGTTGATTCCAACGGTGTATTGAATCTTGTGAAGATACTCCCCAAACCTTCCGAAAAAAAAGAAATCGATACCGTTTCAAAACCGTTTCCCTTTGTTATTAAAGCCGGCACAATAGAGTTGACCAACTCCTCAATTTTATATCGAAAGTGGGACAAACTTTCTTCAACAGAGGAATACTCTTCTCTCAATTACGATGATTTAAGACTACTGAACATCGATATAAAATTGGACGATTTAAGTGTGGATATTGCGAAAAACGGATACGATGTAAAGATCAAAAAATTCCATCTTGAGCCCAATTTATTAAATACACCTGAAATATCGTTGTCGGGGGAATTGAAACTTGCCGGCAGGAGCATAAATGTTGGTGATCTTAAAGTAGTCACCAGGAAAAGTGAGATAACTCTCAACTACAAGACGGATGAGCTGAATGTTTTTAATAATTTTACAACCGATTCTCTGAAAAAAGCAAATTTCGAGATGGATCTCGTTTGTGCCCCGTTTCATTTTGATGACATTTCGTCTTTGATCGCAGGTTTCGACTTCATGAAGGGTGCGATGGAGATAGATCTGGCTGCGTCCGGGGATCTGGTTAATACAAAGATTGCAAAGCTAAAACTTAAGACTTTGAAAACCGACCTGTCGTTAACCGGGACGCTTCTTAATTTGATGGATTTTGACAAATTAAGAATGACTGCGAGTATAAAAAAATCAGTGCTTACACCTGGTGATATACACACATTAATGCCTTCATTGCAGCTCCAAAAATATCTCGATTTCCCTTCAATTCAGATCGACAGTCTCGGGTTCATCGGATCACCTCTTACATTTTCTGGTGGCATGGGGCTCAGATCGACTGCCGGAAATATCAGTGGCAGTTATAAATTTGATTTCTCGAAGGCGGCATCTTACTATGAAGTGGATGCGAGAACTGAAAAACTTGACATAAGCAAATATGTGAACCTGCCTTTTAATCTTACATCGAAAATAAGAGCCAGAGGTTACGGTTTCAATCCGGAAAATGCCGAGTTTGAACTTGATTTTGACGGTGATCAGTCAACGATCGGGAAATATTTCTTTGACCGTTTTACTGTAAAAACCAAAGGAAACAACGGCAAAATCGGCTTTCAACTCTCAGCCAGTTTACCGGGTGCACAGCAGGGTGAGATAAAAGGTGGTTTGGACATGTCTGACCTTAAGAGTCCGTCTTACTCGATCAGTTCCACTTTCAGGAATATTGACCTGGAGTATTTTGCCGGCAATTCGATGGAAAATTCATCAATCAATTTTACTTTCGATGCAGAGGGAAAAGGTTTCAATCCAGACGACATGGTGCTGAATGCAAATCTCAATCTTCTTGATACAAAGATAAAAGGGGATTCCCTCGGTGAGATAGATGCCAATATCAAACTGACGGCAACACCCGATATGCAAAAGGATATTTTTATAACCTCGAACCTCTTCACCATGTCCACAGCAGGGAGGTTCAGTTATGCCACTCTTGGGACTAATCTGGGGACAGAATCGACAAATTTGTTTGCAGACCTCTCAAAAATTCTTTCCAACTACTACCCCGATTTCTTCGAGGATTCAGCGGCTGTCGCAAATGCAAAAGCCCCCGTTCCCACAAACAGGGGATTTAGTGTAAAGTCCAATGACTCTCTCTCTTATTCACTTCAGGTCAAGGATTTAGGACCCTTAAAAAGGTTTCTGAAACTTCGAACCTTTGATATTCAAGGTTCTCTTTCCGGACTGATTGTGCTGGATACTACGAAAGTTTTGTTTTCATTGAATAACGATCTTGATCTTCTTCGTTTGCGTGCTTCTGATTCATCCAGTACTTTGATATTGTGGGGTTCGAATTCAAAAATAAAACTTTCACACCCTTCGAATGAGATTCAGATCGGGAGCATCAAGGGTTCCATACAGAGCACGACAAAAAAGATTTTTATGATTGAGAGGGGTAGAGCCGATACCCTTTCGAATACCGAACTTGTGGTATCCCTCGACAAATCGATTCTCGATCTCGAAAGGCTGGACATCAATTATAATGAGATGGTAAAGGCAAGAGTTGCCATGGTTGTCGATTTCATGAAAGATTCTCTCGAACTCGACATGTATGAAACCAAAATTGACTACAAAGGTTACAAACTCGAAAACATGGCGAATGCCGTGATATCCTTTAGTAATGATGCACTCTTTGTGAAGAATTTTTCATTGGGTATTGGTAAGAGGGAAATAGTTCATCTTGACGCCAGACTCGATAAAGATTCCCTGATGGCGGATGCCAGAATTGAAAACATCTCCCTGCATGAGATAATGAATGATATCATAAAGCAACCGATGACGCAACCTGTGGATGCAGATATCAAATTCACCATGCAGGCGAGAGGTCCCTACGATGACCCGAAGATAAATGCCGAGTTCAGAATTGATTCAATCATGTATCAGAAGGAAACACTGGGTAAACTGATATTTTCCGCTGAGTATAAGGATGAAGAGATCAGGCCGAACGGTTACTTCTATTCGGGTGAGACCGTGGGAGATGACTCACTTATAGCTATCACCGGAGTGATACCCTACAGGATTTCCTTCGGAAAAACAAATTTTGAATTTGTCAAGGAAAAACTGACTGATATCAGGATAGATGCCCGTCACTTCTCACTCAGTGCACTTAATGGTTTTATTCCGAGTATAAAAGACCTCGATGGTTTGTTTGAGTCGCAGATTAAAATCTCGGGTTATTACCCTGATCTGGTAAAAAGTGGAGTTGCCGAGATAAAAGGGGGATTGTTCCGGGTAGCGATGACAAATCTGATTTACGGACTCGAGGCAGGTATCGTCCTTAACGATTCCACTTTGAGTGTCGAAAAGTTTGTGATTACAAATGAAGGCAATCTCGATTTTTACGGAAAAATAACAGGTACAGGTTCACTTCACCTTACAGGTTATGAACTAAAATCAGGACAGATAAAACTGGGCGGCAATCTGACGGTAATGGACAGTAAGAAGCCGACAAAGGAATTCCCGATTTTCGGTAAGCTGGTAGTCTCAACAAATGAAGATATTGTTCTAAATATCAACAGGAACAACTACTTTGTAAAAGCATCAATAAATCTCGATAAAACAGATCTCACAATTCCGCCCACTCAGAGCGGGGTTGCGAACGCCGGTGACAATTACATTTACAAGTATATGAACTATGATTACACCGGCGGGGTGCTCGATTCCACTTTCCTCTCCTTCCTTGAGGATGAAAGGCAGTACAAGGATTCCGCAATAGCAGGGGTGAAGCAGACACCTTTTAATCTCGAGTATCAAATCAAAATAACAATGTCGAAGAACTCAAAGATGACGATGATTCTCTCGCAGGAGGCAAATCAGAAACTGACCACCTATCTTGAGGGAGAACTGAACTATGAAAAACTCGGCGGGTTCGAAAATGTACAGGGCGAGCTGAGAGTATCGGAGGAGTCGACGCTTGAATTTTTAAATCTTAAAACTTTCGCAGCATTGGGTACTTTAAGATTCGAGAAGGAAATTTTCAATCCATATCTCGATATTGTTGCAAACTACAATTCCTACTATATTTTCTCCTCGAAGGGGACAAGCAATGAACAACCTGTGCAGGTAAAGCTGAAACTTAAGGGAAGTATGGACGAACTCTCTACAAAGTTTGCAAAGGAAACAGATAACATTGCGGTCTATGTTGGTGAGGATAATATAAAGAATGCTGTGCCTTCTCCTCAATATGATAAAGCGGATGCAGTCTGGTTTATTCTTACAGGTAAGTTCAAATCAGATTTGACAGAGGCGGATAAATCGAGTGCCGAAGGGCAGATAAACACAATTCAAGGGACGGCAACCTCACTTGCAGGTTCGCTCCTGGGAGGGCTGTTATCAAGTTATCTCGGTGATTATGTAAAATCACTCGAAGTCAGGGCTGCCGGAAATCAAACAAAGTTCAATCTTTCCGGGCAGATATCCACAATTAAATATTCATTTGGTGGTACCACCAATGTTTTCCAGGACCTTTCTGCAGCCACATTCAGGTTTGAGATTCCCGTGATAAAAAATTTCCTTATCAGGATTGAGAGACGGGAGTCGATTGGCGAAGGATCATCAAATAATACGATGATCAACGAAATGGGTCTAAAATACAAAATAGAGTTTTAATGAAAAACAAGATCAAAGCATACTTTCAAAGGAATGCAAACACGCCTGTAAAGGCAAAGCAACTGGCAAAACACCTCGATATTTTCACCGAACAGGAGTACGAGGCACTCAAGGCATTTCTTCACCAGTTAAGTGAAGAAGGATTTCTTGTACGCGATGGAAAAAGATTCAAATATATGCCCAGAGCACAGGACAAGACTGTGAAGGGTGAATTTAACATCCAAAAGGATGGTTCGGGTTTTGTTTTCAAGGACAGAGTGCAGGGTGGCGGGTATTATATCTCCTCCCGTTACTTCAATACTGCTTTTCATGGTGATACCGTCGAACTCTCAGTTGCCGCGAAGGAACTTAAAGGAAGAAACCGTGTCTTGATGACAGGTCAGATAGTTTCCGTTGTGGAAAGAAAATGGCATGAAATTTCGGGAATTTTATCAAAAGAAGGTTCGTTTTACATATTAAAACCGGATATTCCCGAAATTCACAGGAACATATACATCCCGGAAGCAGACCTTAACGGAGCTGTACCTGGTGACAGAGTATTTGTTGGAGAGATCAACTGGAGTAATCCAAAGATTAATCCTGAGGCAAAGGTTGTGGAGGTGGTTGGTAAAGGGGAAGGTGTGGATGTCGATGTCATCACAATTGCCCGTGAATACAATCTCCCTTTCAAATTTGCCAAAAAAACTTTCGAAGAAGCAAGGGCATTCTCTGAGGAAGTACCGGAAGAGGAAGCGGAAAAAAGGGAGGATTTCAGGAACAAAAATGTTTTCACCATTGATCCTGAAGATGCAAAGGATTTTGATGATGCACTCTCGATCGAGACCCTCGAGAACGGTAATTATGAAATAGGTATTCACATTGCCGATGTAAGCCATTATGTAAGACCCGGAACATCGCTCGACAAGGAAGCCCTTGAAAGAGGAAACAGTGTCTATCTCGTTGGAGCTGTTATTCCGATGTTGCCTGAAGAACTTTCAAACGGTATTTGCTCTTTGGTTCCCTATAGAGACAGGTTGACATATTCGGTGGTTGTTGAAATGACCTCCCGAGGGAAGGTTTTAAACTACAGAATTGCCAAGACTGTCATAAACAGTAAAAGAAGATTCTCTTATGAGGAAGCTCAACAGGTCATTGAGACAGGCAAAGGTGACCTCGCTTCGGAAATCACTATTTTGAACAAACTTGCCAAAATTCTTCGGTCAAAGAGGATGAAAGCGGGGAGTATCGATTTTGCTACAGATGAAGTAAAATTCCTCATCGGTGCTGAAGGTGAAGTGCTCGGGGTAAAGCGAAAAGAGATGAAGGACAGCAACAAGATGATAGAAGAGTTCATGTTGCTTGCGAATAAGATTGTCTCCGAACATATAAATAAGAGTAAAAGTGAAACCGAAGTGGTTCCGTTTGTGTACAGAATCCACGATAAACCCGACAAAGAGAAGATGAGAGAATTCGCAAGATTCGTGAAGTCACTCGGATTTTTGGTCAATTTTTCTGACTCTCCGACTCCGCAGCAGTTCAATGCTCTTATGGAAGCAGTGAAGCAGAAAGAGGAGGAAGTGCTTGTGAGCGAGCTTTCCATCAGAACCATGGCCAAAGCGATATATTCCACCGATAACATCGGGCATTACGGTCTGGGATTTGGATACTATTCCCATTTTACATCGCCGATCAGAAGATACGCTGATCTGCTGGTTCACAGAATCCTTTTCCACCATGCTTCCACAAAAGGGAAGATTTTGTACAACGAAACCGAACTTCGTGGCATCTGTGCCCACATTTCACTTACCGAAAGAACTGCGGTTGAAGCAGAGAGACTGTCGGTAAGAAAGAAATATATCGAGTACCTTACTCCGCTTGTGGGAGAGGAATTTGACGGAATAATTTCAGGTGTGACAAGTTTCGGATTTTTTGTTAAACTTGCAGATTCTCTTGCAGAAGGTTTGGTACATGTCCGCGATATCGAGGGAGACTATTTCACTTTTGAGGAGAAGAATTATTGTCTTCGCGGTGAAAGAAGCGGCAGGGTTTACAGACTTGGCGACAAAGTGAGAACCAAACTTATCCGGGTGAATCCCGAGAGATCAAATGTTGATTTTACAATTGCTTAATGATTTTTATTCGAGGCAGAAAAGATGAGAAAAGCGGCGTTATTTTTTGTTTTTGTTGCAGTTATCGTTTCACAGTCTTTCGGGCAGTTTGGCAGGAACAAGGTTCAGTACAAGGACTATGACTGGTACTACATTCAGACAAAACACTTCGATATATATTTTACCATGGAAGGGAAAAATATTGCGGAGTTTGCTGCTACTGCAATTGAGGATGCTCTGGCTCAGATTCATTCCTCATTGAATTACACAATTCAAAAGAGAATCAGCGTAATTCTTTATGACTCGCAGAATGAATTTCAGGAAACCAATGTAATCGATTCCTATCTTGGAGAGGGAACCGGTGGTTTCACCGAACTCTTCAAGAACAGAATTGTACTTCCTTTTTCCGGAAACTACAAGATGTTCAGACATGTAATCCACCATGAACTGGTTCACGGTGTAATGAACGACATGTTTTACGGAGGCGCACTTCAAAATATTATTTCCAGCAATTCTGCAGTAAATCTACCATTATGGTTCTCGGAAGGGCTGGCTGAGTATCTGTCACTCGGCTGGGATACCAACACCGATCAGTTTATCAGAGATGCGGCTATCAATGAGTATCTCCCCGATATCAAAAATCTTGACGGTTATTTTGCCTACAGAGGCGGACAGGCGGTTTTCTATTACATCGCCAAAAAGTACGGCAGGGAAAAAGTTGCCGAACTTGTGATGAATGTAAAAGGGAAAGGGGGAGTCGATCAGGGAATGAAGGCTTCTATCGGTCTGACTGTTGATGAACTGAATGAAAGATGGAAGAAGGACATCAAAAGGGTGTTCTGGCCCGATATTACAAATCGTAAAGACCCCGACGAATTCGCCAAGAGACTGACCGATCCAAAAAAGGATAATTCCTCTTACAACATTTCTCCTGCAATTTCTCCGCAGGGTGACAAGATCGTCTACATCTCCAACAAGGATTATTTCTTCGATGTTTATCTTATGGATGCGAACACCGGGAAGGAAATAAAAAGACTTGTAAAAGGAAACAGAACGGTCGATTTTGAGGAATTGAATATCCTCACTCCCGGTATCTCCTGGTCACCTGACGGAAAAAAGATCGCTATATCGGCAAAAAGTGGTGCGGAAGATGCCATTTTCATTGTCGATGCTGAAAGTGGTGATGCAGTCAGTGTACCCGTCAGATTCCCGGGCATCGAAACAGTTGACTGGTCAAAAGACGGAAAGAGACTCGTTTTCGCAGCCCAAAATTACCATACATCCGATATCTATATCTACGATTTTGAAACAGGAAAAGTTGAAAATCTGTCAAACGACATTTTTTCCGATTCTGATCCAAGATGGTCTTATGACGGTAAAAAAGTTTATTTCTCCTCTGATCGTGATACTCTTACCCTGACAAAGAGCAAACTGGAGGGTTATGAAATGTACCGTCACGATTACAGTCAGATGGACATTTACGAAATTGATGTTGAAACCAGAGCGATCAGAAGGCTGACTGATTATCCGTTAAGCGATGAAAAATATGCGCTTCCATCACAATCGGGTGAGGAAGTCCTCTTCATTTCCGACTATAATGGAATTAACAATATTTATAAGATTAAACCAAATGCAGACTGGAAACCGACCAATAAACCGACTCCTGTGACAAATTCCCTGAATGGACTCGACCAGATCAGCACTTCCTATGACGGCAAGAAACTCGCCATGAACGCCATGTACAAGGCTTCGTATAATATCTTCACTGTAAACAATCCTTTCGGACTTTCCATCGATAAGGATTCTATCCCTTTTACAGATTATATGAATGAACTTGTAAATGGTGGAAGCGAGTTCAAGGGTGGAAATGGTAACAATCCTTTCGATACCACTTACAAGGTAAAGAAATTCGAACAGGAGAAACCCGACGCCCTCGACAAGGATTCTTCACAAACAAAGGTTGAAGTGTTTACAGGTGTTTTTGGAGATACAGTAAAAGCTTATGGTGATTCTGTACTCATCGACTATTCCACAATTGCATTCGGCGATAACGCCCCGAAAGCGAAAGACACCACAAAACTGCCCAACCTTGAGTTTTTACTCCCCGACAGGCTGGAAGATGACGGCGATTTCAAGATAAGGAAGTATAAAGTCAATTTTTCACCTGATCTCGTATATGCGAATGCGGGTTACAGTACCTATTACGGACTGCTCGGAACCACGGTACTCTCTTTTAGCGATGTACTCGGTGACCATAAACTGATCGGATTCACTTCACTTCAAATTGATCTTAAGAACAGCGATTACGGTCTGGCTTACTACTATCTGAAGGGGAGATGGGATATTGGGATATCGGCATTCCACACTGCAAGATTTATCTATCAGCAGAGAGGAAATTTCCTCAATTTCTTCAGATTCAGAAATTATGGCGCAGTTATTTCAGCGAGTTATCCTCTGAACAGATTCTACAGACTGGATCTTAGCCTCGGTGTAACAAACGCCACCCAAACCAATCTGGATAACACTCTTGAACCACAGAGGGAAAATACTTTTCTGGTTCCTTCGATCGCTTTTGTACATGACAACACCATTTTTGGTTATACCGCCCCGATTGACGGGACGAGATACCGCTTCGAATTTATGGCCAATCCGGTAATTCAGGCTGATAAATATGGATTTTACTCCGTTCTGGGCGATTATCGTGAGTATCTAAGATTCTGGGGAGATTACTCCCTCGCCGTAAGAGGTTCCTTTGGATATTCCTGGGGTACCAATCCGCAACGGTTCTTTATCGGTGGAACAGAGAACTGGATAAACCGTGACTGGTCAACAGGAAGACTTCCTCTCGATTCACCGAGTGATTTTGTGTTTCTCTCCACGGCACTTCCAATGCGCGGTTACAACTATGCAGAGGTAGTGGGTACCAAATACGGACTTATGAATGTTGAACTTCGTTTTCCGTTTATTAGATACCTCATCACAGGTGGTCTGCCCCTTTTCTTCAGCAACATCATGGGTACCATTTTCTTTGATGCAGGAGCTGCATGGACAAATAACGACCAGCTACGACTCTTCACAAAAGATGAAAAAGGGAATACCATCACCAAAGACCTGCTCATGGGTACCGGTTTCGGCATCAGGACATATTTTCTATACTTCCTCCTCAGGTTCGATCTCGCATGGGCTTACAATGTGGACGGTTTCAGCAAACCGATATTCTACTTCTCACTCGGAACAGACTTTTAATAGCTATTAGCTATGAAGTATGAACTATGAGCTGAAATATGAAGTCAGTAGTTTGAAGTATGAAATTTTATTGTTAAGTTATTTGAAGCTGTCAGAAATGGCAGCTTTTTTTATTTTTACTGTAATAGACTATTGAATTAAGTCTTTGTGGTGACAAAAGGGTACAAACCTTAAACATCGAAAAAGGAGCGACAATCGTCTCGATTGTCCTACCGCCAAACTTCCATTACACTGACAACGATGATAACGAAAGAATGACTTGGCCCTGTAAGGGGTCATGTGTGGGTAGAGATGTGTGAATTATCACAAAAAGCAAAATATTTCTTAAAAAAGTGAAAATAATTGTTGCATATATCAATAATTATTGTATATTATAGACGGGAAAGAGAGAGTTACTCTCAAATCATTAACACTTCAGCCAAAACCGTATGGGTGTTAGTGAGAGTCGTCATTTTTAATATTGCAGAGAAAACTTAAGTGCGTTCATTGTTTTGAATCGCGGAGATATATTATGAAAAAATTTATTATAATTTTAGTTTTATTCGGATTTACAGTCTTCGGGCAGTTTATTACCGAATCGGAAGGTTTAAATTTACCTACTGCTTATAATGGTTGGTTAAATCCTCCAACTGTGGCTGCATTCGCGGGAATTCAAGGTGCCGGTAATCTGCTCGTTAGCACAAAAGGCGTCAAGAGATATAAGACTACCATTAAATCTGCTGCGACTGCAAGCGATATAATTGGTGGAATACATAAGTGGAGATTTACCAGTGGTCCGGCAGGTGATTATTCAAATCACAAGTGGGGAGGCACGACTGTAGTGATGGATGTAATTCAAGGGTACACACATCAAGATACGACCAGGAACACGGTTACTTTGACTGATGCTTACTGGTATACTGTGGTTTTCAGAGATGCAGGTTATGCAAACACTGAAGCAATCTGGATGCAGACTGACGCTGTACCAATCACTATTACAAATGTTAACTATTCTATATCAACGCCGGACAGCCCGGTTACTGTAAACATAGCCTCAAGTTTTGTACCGGCGACTACAGAGAAAATATATGTAAGATACACAACCGATAATTGGGTTTCCTCAAGTTTTATCCAGGCAACCGGAGCGGATATAGTTTGGAGTGCAATTATCCCGGGTACAGGGAATACAGGAATGGCCGGTAACGAATTCTATGTTATGACAACAACTGTTGCTCTTCCCAATCACACGAATGCTGATTTACAGACCATAAATTCCACAGACAACAGTGGATTGAATTACCCTCTACCTGTTGAGCTCACAAGTTTTACTGCGAAAGTTTCAGATAACGGAACCGTTCACTTAAATTGGGAAACCGCTACGGAAGTCAGTAACTACGGTTTTGAAATCGAGAGAAAATCAGTTTCATCCGACTGGATCAAGATTGGATTTGTTGAGGGACATGGAACCACCAACTCGCCTAAATATTACAGTTATACCGACAAACCGGTAGCGACCGGTAAAATTACCTATCGATTAAAACAAATCGACAATGATGGGCAGTTCGAATACAGTCCTGAGGTTGAAATATTGGTTGAAAATCTTCTAAATGGTTTTGTTTTGGAACAGAACTACCCAAATCCATTTAATCCTGAGACTTCAATCAGATTTGTACTGAAAAAAGATACAAAAGCTACCCTGAAGGTTTACAATTCACTTGGTGCCGAAATAGCCACACTATTCGATGGTACCGCTGAGGCGGGCAGGTATTATGATGTAAAATTTGGTGGAGGCGATCTCGCATCCGGATTCTACTTTTACAGGCTTGTAGCAGGTGAATATGTTTCAGTGAAGAAAATGCTTTTGATGAAGTAGTACTTCACCCCTTCCGCAGGGATTCCCGCGGAGTTCTCCCTTTCCAAAAGGCGGGGGAAAGAAAGAATGGTTAATATTTTTACAAGACTGTCTCGAGAGGGGCGGTCTTTTTTTTGTTTAATCGGAATTTAGGATCAATTTAATATTACCAGAAATACGGGTAGAAATGCAGAGTTTTGGAAAAGGAGCGACAATCGTCTCGATTGTCCAATCGCAAAAAGTTAATAATTATGGCAGGCATTTGTTTAATTTTTGTATTTCATTCCCGTAAGGATTAATCCTCCCGAATCCTCGGGACTATTGATTCAAAAATCCTTCCCAAGACAAACCAATCTCCCGATCCATCGGGACGAATTCATTCTGAGAAGCCCAGATTATCATGGAAAATTCAAAAATCCACGAGAAATTCATCACAGGGGGTTAAAATCGCAATATTTCTTTAATTTTATTTAAAAAATATTTTGCAATAAATTAAATATACCGTAAATTGTGTTGCGGTAAAAAATGCATTTTATCATACATTTTGTGCCGCAGGGTTTAGCTAATGTGAGGATTCATTATCAGTGAGGTTTTAGAGAAAATAGAAATAAATATGTTTAATCAAAACTCTTCGGAGGAATGTATATGAAAAAGTTGATTACTTTTCTTACCATCTTGTTTTTAGGACAATCTGCTTTGTTTGCAGCTTGGGGATTTTTTGGCGCGGATCAGAGTTATATCGGAGTAAAAGTTGGAGGTAATTCGGTTGGGAATTATGTCATGTGGAATTCTGGAGCAGGAAATTTTCTTGCTGCTGATATGGGACTTATTTCAGATATCAATGACAAGATACTGATCACCTATTGGGATATAAAAACTTGGAAAAATAATGGTGGAGATGTAACCAGTGCCACACTTTATTATCGGATTTATGAAACAGGAAGTCCTAGTGGCAGTTTTAACTCTGTTGGGTCAAGTTATGTAACGGAATTGGGTAATGGTGATCAAAAATGGGGTTTTACTGGTTCTGCAGAACTAGCACATTCACCATTTGTAACAAATAAAAACTATACTTTGGAAGTGTATATCGCCGTAACCGGCACGACACCCTCAACTACACTGTATGATAATGTTAGCGGAGCTAATTACAAACCTACATTTAGTTCTGTCGGCGCCCTCCCTGTCGAGCTTACCTCCTTCAACGCTGCTATCAGAAATGGCCTTGTAGATTTGAAGTGGGAAACCGCAACCGAGGTCAACAACTATGGTTTTGAAGTTGAGAGAAAATCGTCATCTTCCGATTGGAACAAAATCGGTTTTATTGAAGGACATGGATCTACCAACTCACCAAAATATTACAGCTTTTCAGACAAACCGACAGGAATGGGAAAAATTTCCTACAGACTGAAACAAATCGACAACGACGGAAAGTATGAATACAGCCCAATCGTTGAGGTTTTGGTAGATAATCTTCCAAATGGTTTTGTACTGGAACAAAATTATCCGAATCCGTTCAATCCCGAAACTTCAATTAGATTCGCATTAAAAGAAGATACCAAGGCAACACTTAAAGTTTACAACTCACTTGGTGCTGAAGTTGCAACTCTCTTTGATGGTACAGCAGAAGCCGGCAGATACTATGATGTAAAATTTGGAAGCAGTGAACTTGCCTCCGGTTTCTACATTTATAAACTCGTTGCCGGCGATCATGTTTCTGTAAAGAAAATGTTGCTGATGAAGTAATACCTTACCCCTCCCAAAGGGATGCCTGTGGCACGGCTCATCTCCTAAGAGGCGAGGGGAGTTTGATCGGTGAATAATTTTGAAGCTCCTGAGAAATCGGGAGCTTTTTTTTGTTGTCATATGGATTTTTCGGATTTTTGAAGCCGGTAGTTGGGAAAGTTACTGCCCATGTATTTTGCAAGAAGCTTATGATTTAGAGAAGCAATAAATTTTATGAAGAAGCACTCCAAACGAATTCAGTCAAAAGTTGTTAAAGATGATTCTACTCCGGAAGTCATTACTGAGAAACCGGAAATATCACCATTCAGAAAAAATGTTTTCAGGATATCGACGCTCTTATTTCCTTTTTTCCTCATTTTTCTTATTGAGGTTATTTTTCGTTTTTCAGGTTGGGGAGGTTATCCGTCATTTCTAAAACCTGTGGGTATACTGGAGTCGGGCGATACACTGATTATCGTGGAGCCGGCTGCATCAAAGCCCTATTTTTATTCAAATCCTTCCCGACCGGGATACGCAGAACAATATAATTTTGTCATGCCAAAACCTAAGAATACAATCAGAATATTCCTGTTGGGAGAATCAGCAGCAAAAGGGTATCCTCAGCCGAAAAATCTTTCAATGAGTTCATTTCTGCAGGCAATGTTAAGTGACTTGTTCCCCGGTAAAAAGATCGAAGTTATTAATCTTGGCACAACCGCTGTGGCGAGTTTCCCGATTACTTTTATTGCAAAGGAAGCACTTAAATATAATCCTGATTTTATTATTTCCTACACTGGAAACAATGAGTTTTTTGGCTCCTACGGCACTGCTTCTATTAATTCATCAGGGGCACTTTCTCCGGCATTACTTAATGTCATCAGGTGGATTAATGGTCTGGCAATGATCCAGGCATACAATCATTACACAGAAAGTAAACCTGGAAAGGATATTACTTTGATGGAGCAGATGATTGGGGAGACTGTAATACCATCTGATTCCGACCTTAGAGAAAGTGCGGCTGCTAATCTGAAATACAATCTTGGGGAAATCGCCGAGTCTTGCAATGAAGCGGGAGTTCCTTTGATTTTGTGTACTACTGCTTCGAATGAATCATCTCTCTATCCATTGGGTTCGGAGGATATGAATTCCCTCGGTGAAAAAAAGAAAATCGAGTTTGAGAACTTGTTGACTCAAGGTGTTAAAAATCTCGACTCCAATTCTTTACATTCAGTAACTCTGCTAAGAAGTGCGACAGAAATATTTCCTGAGCATGCGGGTGCAGCATTTTTATTGGGAAGAGCGTATTTGGGGACCGGGGATATCAAAACTGCAAAGAAGTATTTTCTTAAGGCGCGGGACCTTGACAAAATGCCCTGGCGGCCAATCTCTTTGACAGAACAGGCGATCAGGGAAGTGGCACTGAATCATAAACTCCCGCTGTGCGACATAGCTGAGGAGTTCAGGAGGTTGTCGACTGACGGTGCCACAGGATGGGAATTGATGGATGATCATGTGCATTTATCGCTAAGAGGGCAGGCGGAAGCAGCCAAACTAATGACAAATGTCATACTAAAAAATCTGGAAAAGCAAGGTTTAACAGCACACAGTATCGACAGTCTTAAAACCTGGGAAGAATATACTAAAAATCTTGGCAGTAATGAGTATGATCAATATCGAGTGGCTCACACCATGCGTATACTGTTTAATGTGCCGTTTCTTAAGAAAAATAATGGTGATGCATTTAACAGGTATCTGAACTATATACTGACAGCAGAGTCAAAGATGAGCAAAGGGGTACTTAGTGCAGTAAGGGAGTGGCAAACCGAAACCCCTCACGCAGGCGGTTTAATGCCGATCACTGGTCTTGTAGCCAAAGCAATGGTAAAAGAGAACCGACTGGAAGAGGCACTGAAGTACTTCCAAATTGCACGGATTCAAGTTCCTGAATATACTTCGTGGTTTCTCGAGTATGTCTATTTTTCGATTGCCTTAAAGGCATCCATTAACAAGACAGTCGACAAATCAGACCTCGATGATGCGCTAATGGCAATTAGGCAGGGCAAATTCCTCCTTAAAAATGGTTATTCTGAAACAGGGTTAACAGAAAGATACATGGGGAGGTTACACCAGCTTAGAGAGGAGTGGGATCAGGCAATCCCATATCTTTTCGAGGCGGTAAAACGACTCAAGGAAGAGGATTTGGTGGCTGCTGATCAGGCTCTATATCTCTCTTATATAAAGACCGGAAAAACAAATGAAGCATTAATTCTCGTCGAAAATGGCATCAGGCGTGGAGGAAAGTTTGTCGGGGTATACGAAAAATTAAGAAAATCGCTTGCTAATAAAAAATAATTTGTGAAAAACTTATTTTTCAGACAAAAATACTTGACATATTATAAAAAATTGTTAATTTGCATACAGGTTATGTGAGGACTTTTCAATTATAAAATACGGAGGTATTCTTTTTCTATTAGTAACAATTATTTGAGAGATTTCCGCTCCATTAAGTTTGGTTAGTGAGGGAAAAACTGCCAACTTTTTAAATAAATACCCTAAAATCTCTTCACTCTATTTAGCTCCTTCATAACTTGATCTGATAGAGGTCAAACCACATCTACCTAAAATAACATACATTTTAGTCTGTTTCAGTCACAGTTCAATTGTTTCTGCTTCTTGTTGTGCAAGAAATCTAACAATCAGAATTGGGCAAGTTATGCATATTTCCACATTCTCTCATTTTTGAGATATGGAAGTATTATTGGTATTTGGTCAACAATTAAATAAGGAGAAGAGAAAACCATGCGAAACATTTTTTTCAGGTTTTTCGTAATCTTGTGTCTCGTGCCCCAAATTTGGGCACAGAAGACATATAATGATGCAACAGGTGACATCGATCCCGGAATCGCCACAGGGGGTGGTACACTCGATTTGGTCAAAATGGAAGTATCGAACACCTCAACCGATATTTTGTTTAAACTTACCGTTAACGGTAATTTGACAACAACCGACTGGGGTAAATTCATGATGGGTATTTCAACCGGTTCCACGGCCTCAACAAACACGGGAAACGGGTGGGGAAGGCCCATCAATTTAAATTCGGACTTGGGTGGAATGGACTACTGGATTGGAACATGGGTAGATGGTGGGGGTGGTGGACAATTGTGGAATTATACAGGTGGGGGTTGGGCTGGTCCGACTGCACCATCGGGATATACATTTTCAGGAAGCACAATAAACATTACTGTGACAGCCGCTTCCCTGGGATTGAACGCAGGTGATTTGTTGTATTTTGATGCATATTCCTCCGGTGGTGGTGGCTCTGATGGTGCGGTGGATGCTTTAGCAAAGCCAACAGTTTCAATCGTCGGTTGGGGTGATTCATATACTTCTAATGCAACAAATGGAATTTTTTCCTATAAATTTGCGGGAATTACTTTGACGGACGGTTCGAGCTACACTTATGAGGTTACTCCCGGTTCTACAAATCAACCTATTGGTCGTTTTGCCCTAACAGATTTCAATGCGGGTTCATCTCTTACTGATGTGAATATACGCTTGAATGGAGTACGGACTGGGGCATCCAACTTTAAACTTTGGGCGAGTACCGACAATACCTTCAATTCAGGCACCGATACTCAAATTGGGTTAACAACAGCCTTGGATCCCGGAAATGGTGGTAGCGTAGGATTTCTTACAATTTCCCGTGCATTGTCTTCGTCCGCCACTTACTTTTTCCTCACTTGCGATCTGACTGCCGGGGCAACGGGTATGATTCAGGCAGATTTGATTGATAACAGTGCATTGTTATTTTCTGGTGGATCATTAGCTACAACAATTTCAAGTACAGCACTGTCAGGTGGATCAATCCCGCTACCTGTTGAATTAGTCTCCTTTAATGCATCTTGCGATCACGGAAATGTAGACCTGACCTGGCAAACTGCTACTGAAGTCAATAACAACGGATTCGAAGTTGAACGAAAAATTTCCACCTCTGACTGGTATAAAATCGGATTTGTTGAAGGAAATGGTACTTCCAATTCTCCGAAGTTTTACAGCTTCTCTGACAAACCAACGGGAACGGGAAAAATTTCATACAGACTAAAACAAATAGATAATGATGGCATGTTCGAATATAGCCCGACAGTTGAGGTTCTTGTTGATAATCTTCCGAACGGGTTTGTATTGGAACAGAATTATCCGAACCCGTTCAATCCCGAGACTTCAATCAGATTTGCATTGAGGGAAGATACAAAAGCAACACTTAAAGTTTACAACTCACTCGGTTCAGAGATTGCAACCCTTTTTGATGGTACAGCAGAGGCCGGCAGATACTACGATGTGAAATTTGGGAGTGGTGAACTTGCTTCCGGATTCTACATTTATAAACTTGTTGCAGGCGAGTATGTTTCTGTAAAGAAAATGTTGCTGATGAAATAATACCTCACCCCTCCCAAAGGGATGCCTGTGGCACGACCCCTCTCCTCAGAGGCGAGGGGAGTTTGATCGGTGAATAATTTTAAAGCTCCTGAGAAATCGGGAGCTTTTTTTATGACATGATTCACATTGGTAAAATAGTTCTTGACAAATTGAACTAAATTTTACTATCTTGCATTCATTATTATAGCATTTATCCAATTCCCCTCACATAAATGCTTCGAAAGCAAATAACTCACAGTTATTAGTCCGGCTCCGTAGTCTGCGGAGGCATTTATTATTTAAGTTTATCAAACCACAACAAGCGACCGATGGTGATTGCAATGCTATGCTATAATCGAAATTTCATATCCAAGACATTTTTTTTGTTGTTCATTTCATTTCTTAGTGTGAACGCACAGACATATGTTTCCCGTGCTGCCGACAATGCAGGAAATTACTCCACTTGGGCAAACGGTAACAATCTAGGTACCGGTTTCAATGCCTGGGTTTTTACAAATACTGGAACAAGTGGCCAGTTTCTTGGTTCGGCTTATGCCACATCAATAGATGTTGGTGGAAAGTCATTTGGAGTTTATGGAAATCCTGCCGGCTCAAATGTTGGTAAAGCCAAGAGGACTTTTACCTTTTTGAAAGAGAATGAAAAATTCACCTTTAAAATGTCAACCCGATTTAGAAATGGAAACAAAGGTGTCGATATTCTAAGTGGCTCAACTGTTTTGTTCAATATTAATATTGGCGGTGACCAGTATTCATATCAAAACAAAAATGGCGGTTCCGTTGTAAATATGGATGCCACCTATGATGGTAATATGGCGTTTACGGTTACTCTGATTAAAAAATCGGGAAATGTTCTGAATGTCCAAATAGACAGAAGTACAGGTACAGGCCTTTCAGCGACCGATTTTACACTGTCAAGTGGAACGATTGATGGTGTGGAATTCTATGTGGCAAACACGATTGCAGGCGATGACAACAACCTCTATTTCAATTCACTTGACATATCCCAGCCAAAATACACTTCAATTGCCGATGGTGACTGGAATACGGCTTCAACATGGGGTTCAAGCACACCTGTTGCAAATTCATTAATTGAAATCAACAGTGCGGTAACGGTAAATTCAGCAGTTTCAGCTAACACCTCTTCTGTTACAATTAATTCCACTAAATCATTGACATTTGGTGCGTCAGGCTCGTTGTCGGTTCAAGGCAACTGGACAAACAGCGGCACTCTTGATATGACGACCGGAGGAAGCGTATCTTTTGGAGGCACTTCTGTTCTTACCATAACAGGTACAAATGTCTTCAATAATGTTAATCTTGGCTGTGGTGTTAATTTTGGGAGTTCTTCCACCATAAACGGAACTTTAGCCCTTAACTCAGGCGGTTTTGTCTCTGTTAATGCACCGACTTATGGTTCTTCATCCACACTCCAATACAATAACGATTACGAACTCGCTTCAGAATGGTATGCAAATGTCGCTTCCGGGCAGGGTGTTCCTCAGAATGTTGTGATAAATGGAGGGAATGTATATTTTGCTATAATTGCAAATGTCTACAGACAACTGAATGGCAATTTAACAATAAACAATGGTAAGGCATTTTCTTTGTCACAATCTTCCGGGGGTGACTTAAAGATAAAAGGAAATCTTGTAAACAACGGGACACTTCACACCAACTCAAGAAGTGTCGATTTCAATGGAGGTGCAGCTCAAGAAATATCAGGAACCGGCACATTCAATTTTAGCTATCTTAATGCAGTCAACAACTCAGCCGTTACAGTCAATGCAAATATCTCCGTTTCCAATAATATTAATGTTAACTCACTCTCCTCTCTCGACTGTGGTTCAAGTGTCATAACTTTTGGAAGCGGTGCGACCGTAACGGGTTCAGCACCATTAACGACCGGAACCGGAACACTTGTATTTTCCGGATCAGGAACAGTCAATAATTCCACAAGCACATTCAACAATGTTACTATCGGCGGGGGAGTTAATCTTGGTGCCGGAGTTACGATAAACGGGACGCTTCAAATCAATCCGGGAGGATTTTTATTAACAAATTTTCCCACATACGGTCCATCCTCCACTCTCAAATACAATTCCGGTACCATTTACGGCAGAGGTCTTGAATGGAGCAGCACATCAGGAGCAGGTTACCCGAATCATGTTCAGATTTCAAATAATACGACATTGAATCTCGGTAATGCCGGAACGACTACTGCCCGTCAAATGGCAGGTAACTTAACGATTGATGCTGGCTCTGCTTTGGATATGTCTGTTTCGGGAAGTGTGATGGAGCGTCCCCTTACTGTGTTTGGAAATATCACGAACGGCGGGACTCTTAAGTTGGGAGGCATCAATGGTCCTGATGCCGGAGACCTGATCGTAAAAGGAAACTTCACAAACAATGGAACATTTAATTCAAACACCAGGGAAGTAGTTTTCGATGGTACCTCAGTTCAAACAATCTCAGGTACTACTTCACCAGTTTTCACTTACTTTGCTCTTTCGAATCCTGCGGGAGTTGAGCTGGGAGTAAACACAACCATTCAAAACAGGTTACGATTCGATGAGGGAGTTCTCCGCTTAACCAACTTTAATCTTTCATTGTCTTCGGGTGCAACTTATTCCGGAACGCCTTCTGCAACACAGATGATTGTGACCAACGGAACAGGGATGTTAAAATTTACCGGTACCGGCCCTTCAACGCTTCTCTTTCCGATTGGCGATGAAACAGGAACAGCTGAATATTCTCCCGCACAGGTAATTCTGAATTCCGGTACCGAAACCATAGGTGTTAAAGTCGTAGATGGAGCACACCCAAGTAAAGGACCGGGTGCTCTCTATCTCACCCGTTATTGGGATATTTCCAGGGATGGTAATTCAAGTATTAATTATGACCTCACTCTTAATTATTTGGATGGGGATGTAAGCGAACCCGCTCAAGAATCTTCCTTAGTGATGGGAAAATTTAACGGTACGCTCTGGACTGTTTTGCCAACAACTCTCGATGCGACTGCTAATACCCTCACCGTTTCGAGTCAGACTTCATTTTCCCAATTTACTGGTGGGGAGCCTTCTGCCCTCCCAGTCGAACTCTCCTCCTTCAACGCAAAAGTTTCCGCCGGCACGGTCCTTCTCGACTGGGAAACCAAAACCGAAATGAACAACTACGGCTTCGAAGTGGAGAGAAAACTGGTGAATTCTGACTGGACAAAAATAGGATTTGTTGAGGGATACGGGATGTCCAATTCACCGAAGTTCTACAGCTTTAAGGACAGACCCTCGGGAACGGGAAAAATTTCCTACAGATTAAAACAAATTGACAACGACGGGCAGTTTGAGTACAGCCCTGTTGTTGAGGTGCTTGTTGACAATCTTCCAAACGGATTCGTACTGGAGCAAAATTATCCTAATCCTTTCAATCCTGAAACTTCCATCAGGTTTGCGTTGAAAGAGGACACCAAAGCTACATTGAAAGTTTACAACTCACTTGGTGCCGAAGTAGTGGTTCTCTTCGACGGAACAGCAGAAGCCGGCAGGTACTACGATCTTAAGTTCGGCGGAAATGAACTCGCTTCGGGCTTCTATATCTATAAACTTGTGGCAGGTGACTATGTTTCAGTTAAGAAAATGTTGCTGATGAAATAGTACCTCACCCCCTTTTTAGAACACGATAATCAAGATTTAAAAAGATGGGAAGAATGATTCGTTAAGTTTAGGTTTATAATTAAAGCTCCTGAGAAATCGGGAGTTTTTTTTACTTTTGTGGATGGAGTTATATACCACACAACTTTCGAAATTTTTATTAAATTAGCATTATATCTTGAGGAAAAAATGGAATTAAAAGACAGAATAACAGTAAATCCAAAAGTAATGGATGGAGTCCCTTGTGTAAGAAATTTAAGAATGCCGGTGGCTACCATTCTTGCACTTCTTGCTGAAGGGTTTGAAGCTAAAGAAATTATTGAAGAACATGATGAACTTGAGCCGGAAGATATCAAGGCCGTTTTAAAGTATGCATCGGAATTTTTCAGAATAAGGAAATTACCCCTTTTTAATTGAGTTGTCATTTTTTTTAATTCAAACGAGTTAGACCCTCCTTCTCCCATCAATTTCCCTCATTTACATGTTTTCTACAACAAATTAACTATCTTTGTCAACATAGTTTTTCCATTTAACCGGTAAAAAAATGACACTGACAGAAAAATTTCGCGGTAAAAAAATCCGCTGGATAAAAGAAAGCGTTTTTTCGAGAGAGTTCAAACTCCTGTCTGACAACGAAAATATAGGAGAACTCAGATTTCCCAAATTTTTTAGTACAACCGCAACTATTAAACTTCTCGACCACGAGTGGGAAGCATACTCTCCAAGCATGTTCAAAAGCAGAATGGAACTTAAGGACAAAAGAACCGGTGTAATTCTTGCAACTTTAAAGGTCGAGAAAGTCTTTGGTGGAAGTGAAATTTTTGTGGGTGATAAAAAATTCATTTTCTCAAACTCTCTTTTCAACAGAAAGTTCTTCATTAAAAATGACTCGGATGCCATCCAGCTCGAGTTTGAAATGAACAGTTGGTTCAAAACACAGGCGGAAGTTAAGGTTGAACCTGTTTTTATTCAAAAAGAAGAGTTCCCGGTGCTTCTTGCCTTTGTATGGTACCTGATAATCAGAATCAGCGAAAGACACGCGGCAGCAGCGGCATAAATCTATTGGAATAATCCTTTAACAAAAGAGGTACCGATGATCTCAAAATATTTCAGAAACTTTTATATCACATCGTTGGTGGCTCTCTCTGTTACCGGTTTTTTATCACCAATATTCGCTCAGCAGCCTCTGAAAGACACGACCCAATCCGGAAACGGAACCGAGTTGCTACTTCGCCTCGATTCTGTGAGAGTTGCCGACTCGCTTTACAAAATCAAAATTGAGGCGGAGCTTTTAAGTCTTAAAACCACCGATAATCTAAAAAAAGCTGAGTTACTAAAGGAGCTTGAGGTTCTCAAAGCTGCTGAGATAAAGAAAAAGGAAATTCTGCAGAGGCAGGTGGACTCCTTAAAAGCCGTCTCCAAAGGTCATCCCGTTGCTCCCTTGGGAGACACCATCCTTGTAGTTTATACCAATATTGGCTCATTTTCTGCAGAAACAAGAGCAAAGTCGAACTCCGAAAAAATTGAAAAACTTGCCGGTGATTACTTTTTTTCACCTGATTCCATCAAACTCTTTCCCGGTGAAACTCACATCGATTTGATGTATGGCGATATCATCATCCTTAGTGTAACAGACAAAGATGCCCTGTGGATGGGAACAACAAAAAGCGAACTCGCCAAACGGTACCGTGAAAGAATTGTTTCATCCGTCACGAAATACAAGGATTCCACAAATCTTCAAACTCTTGCATTGAAGGCTGTTTTTGCTCTCCTTATTCTGATAGCAATGGTTCTGATTATAAAATTCATGAACAAGGGATACAGGTTTTTCAAACTTAAAATTTTGTCAAACCGGAATAAATTATTCAAAGGATTCAGCTTCAAAGACTACGAATTTGTGTCTGCAAACAAACAGATAGAGATATTCTTTTTTATCTCAAACATTGTTAGGCTGGTCATCATTCTTCTGATTGTTTACCTTGCACTTCCTCTCATATTTTATATATTCCCTTGGACCGAGAATCTGGCCACCGTTTTTCTTGGCTTTATTCTGAATCCTCTAAAAAAAATCGTCTCAGCTTTCATCGAATTTTTGCCAAATCTTTTCACGATTCTCGTTATTTTAATCGTTTTCAGATATATTCTGAAAGCAATACGATATCTGACAACTGAGATTGAATCGGAAAGACTGAAAATACCTGGGTTCTATCCCGACTGGGCACAACCGACTTACAACATTGTGCGAATTCTTGTTATGGCATTTGCTGTGATAGTAATCTTTCCATACCTTCCCGGCTCCGACTCACCGGTGTTTCAGGGGGTTTCGGTGTTCCTGGGTTTCATGTTCACACTTTCTTCCGCCGGGTCACTTTCGAATATTATTGCCGGAACTGTACTGACTTATATGAGAGCTTTCCAACTGGGTGACAGGGTAAAAATAGGGGACACTCTCGGGGATATCGTCGAGAAAACGCTCCTTGTTACCCGTGTGCGCACCCGCTACAATGAAATCATTACAATTCCTAATGCCACCATTATGAATTCAAACACGATAAATTACTCAATTGAGGCAAGAATTAACGGCTTGATAATCAAGACTACCGTAACAATCGGGTATGATGTGCCCTGGCGAAAAGTCCATGAGATGCTTTTGGAGGCCGCAAAGCGAACTGAAATGTTGCTCGCCGAACCAAAACCGTTCGTTCTGCAAACGAGTCTGGATGATTTCTATGTCAGTTACGAACTGAACGCCTTCACTAGGGAGTCGGCACTACAGGCAAAAATTTATTCCGATCTGCACCAAAATATTCAGGACAGCTTCAATGAGTCGGGCGTGGAAATCATGTCTCCTCACTATCGGGCAGCTCGCGACGGCAATATGACAACAATTCCCACTGATTATCTCCCTTCTGATTATGTCGCTCCCGCATTCGGAGTAGATCTGAAGAAAAAATCGGGAGATGATAGTTGAGAAAGTATTTTATCACAAACGAAAAATTACTTATATTGCATGTCTGTTTAGTAAAATTCGTTAACTAAAAGCACGAGTAAAATGAAAAAAGGCATTCATCCTCACTATAGGCCGGTAGTTTTCAAAGACTTTTCATGTGAGTTCGCAGTTTTGTCGAAATCAACTATAAAAGCCACTGAAACGATCGTATGGGAAGATGGAAATACTTATCCGCTAGTTAGGCTTGAGATTTCCAGTGGTTCACATCCGTTCTTTACCGGTAAGCAGAAACTTCTTGATACCGCCGGTAGAGTAGAGAAGTTTATGAGAAAGTACTCAAAACCAGGGAACTAAGCCCGTTTAGGTTTTTGAATTAAGCTATCCTGAAAATTCGGGATAGCTTTTTTTGTTTTACCACTAAACTCTTTCTCTCTATTTATTTATATTGCATTATCATTAGAATCTTTTAGTAGAGTAACAAAATGCAGATTTGTCTTTTTGAGGATATCTATTTCGATCATTTTGAACCAATGATCCTCACAAGGCCCACTTACAACCTGTTTTGTGGGATTCATACACTTCGGGACAAAGTAAAAAGGGCTTTTCCGGGAGTCGACATAGTCTTCCATACCAGAGGCTATCTTAAGGCGTTCATCGGTTTGAAGAACCCGACTTTCAAGGTTAACGAAATTGAACATGACGAATGTCTGTTCATCAACGGAAGGGTAATCGCTCCCCCTGATATCGCCAAAATAGTGAAAATTGACGCTCCGGGCGACAGACTCTATCTAAACGGTGAAACGATTATCGCAGCGAAAGTTTCCGGAAAAAAGCTTGAAAGCGTAAAAGAGGGCTTGGATGATCTGATCACCCTCTCCAATTTTGACGGCATTCCCGTTGAACAGGTGGATGTAAAATATGCCACCTACATATGGGATCTTATCCATGCAAATCCAAAAGAGATCGTTAACGATTTCTTTGCTTATATGGAAATTAATAATATCCCTGAGAAAACGAGAGTGAGAGGTACGGTTTACGATGGTGCCGTTCTTCTCGCAAGGGAAAATATCTACATCCACGAAACTGCCAGGATTATGCCCGGTGCGGTAATTGATGCCACAGACGGACCCGTCTTCATCAATGCTGATGCCATCGTTTATCCAAATGCAGTTATCGAAGGTCCTGTTTGTATAGGTCGCGGAACAAAAGTTAAGCCATGCGCCTCAATTTATCACGGTGTTACAGTTGGTAAGGTCTGCAAAGTCGGAGGTGAGATTGAAGGAAGTATCATTTCACCCTATTCCAACAAGCAACACTCCGGATTCATGGGCCATGCCTATATCGGAAGTTGGGTAAACATCGGCGCTGATACCAACAACAGTGATCTTAAAAACAACTACGGTACCGTAAAAATAATGGTAAATGGTGAGCAGGTCGACAGCGGACAGCAGTTCCTCGGTCTGATTATGGGTGATCACTCAAAAACGGCTATCAATACCATGTTCAATACCGGCACGGTAGTCGGTTTCTCAAGCAACATCTTTGGTGCAGGGTTCCCGGCGAAATATATCCCGAGCTTCTCCTGGGGAGGTGCAGACATGATGACCACCTACGATATCGAAAAAAGCCTCGAAACCGCCAAAAGGGTGGTACAAAGAAGAAACAGGGTTATTTCCGAAACGGAAGAAAAACTCTTCAGAAAAGTCTTCGATCTTACTCACAAACAGAGAAGAAAGATGGGATTCCCGTACTAGCTATGAACTATGATCTATGAACTATGAGCTGTTGGAGTGGAAATAATTTCCGGGAAGTAAAAACAATGAAACATGAATCAGTAACAAAATGCAAATAGAAGAACACAGAGTGAAAGATCTTTATACGGGTGTAAGAGGAACTGCGGTCAAAATTCTTGACAGGATCGAGAGAACAGACTCTTATCTCGACAAGTTGCTCGACCACGAAATGAAGCACACCGATCTTTCAGGGCAGGACAAGGCTTTGCTATATGAACTGGTTCACGGTGTTGTCAGGTGGATGGGGAGGCTCGACTGGATCCTTAGCGGGTTCTACAAAGGTCAGTTCTCCAAGGCGATTCCTGTCCTGAAAAATGCTCTTCGTGTGGCTCTCTATCAGGTCATGTTTCTCGACAAAATTCCCGAGTATGCCATCGTCAATGAGGCGGTCGATTTTGTGAAAAAACTTCAGGGGCAAAAACCTGCTGACATCACAAATGCAGTCTTAAGGAATATAATCAGATCAAAAAACGGACTTCGCTACCCTGATCCCAACGAAAACCTGATCAGCTATCTTGCAGCATACTATTCGCATCCCACATGGCTTGCGAAAAGATGGGTTGAAAGATACGGGCGTGAAAATGTGGAAGCCCTCATGAATGCCAATAACGAGAGACCCGTGCTGACCCTGAGAATAAATCAGCTCAAAGTCGACAGGCAGGAATTTGAGTCACTTCTTCAGTCCGTTAATCTAAAGTACGCAATCGGCAGTTTCAGCAAGGATTTCTATCGCCTCCAGATTCTTACGAATATCCAAAGCTGGCAATACTTCGCCGAAGGGTATTTTGCAATTCAGGATGAAAGCACCGGAATGCCGTGTCTCCTTTTGGATGTGAAACCCGGCATGAGAGTGCTCGATATGTGTGCGGCTCCGGGAGGCAAAAGTGCTTACATCGCAGATTTGATGAACAATTCAGGCGAAATAGTTTCTCTCGACAAGTTCGAAAGCCGAGTAAAACTTATGCAGGCAAATCTCGATCGTCTTGGCATCTCGATCGTTAAATTCGTCACCGCCGACGCCCTCGAATATGAGGATGAACTTTTCGATCGCGTTCTGCTCGATGCCCCTTGCTCGGGATTGGGGACTCTCTCAAAAAAACCTGATATCAAATGGAAGAGAGACCTGTTGGATATCAAAAAGCTCACTCCGCTACAGTCCGATCTGCTTCAAAAGGCGAGTGAGATGGTAAAACCGGGTGGTGCCGTGGTTTACAGTACCTGTACCATCGAACCCGAAGAAAATTATGAGATCATCACGAAGTTCCTTCTCGAAAATCCGAACTTCGCGCTCGATGATGCGTCAAACTTCGTTGATAAAAGAATTGTTGATGAGAATGGGTGCATCCAGTCTCTGCCTCACAGGGACAAGATGGACGGTGCATTCTCTGCAAGGTTAATAAGAAAAGAATAGTTAGAGGATTTATATGACCCACCAGGAATTAGGTGAACAGTTAAAAATCGCCAGAGAGCGATTGGGACTCGAGGTTAAGGAAGCTGCCAATTCGATAAGAATTGACGCAAAGTTTATTGACAAAATGGAACAGGGCGATTTCACTTTCCTCGCGGAAGTCTATGTGAAATCATTCCTTAAAGAGTATGCCGTGGTCCTTCATCTCGATGCTGATGAAGTGATGGAAGCCTACAAAGGTCTCCGTAAGGAACCAGAAACAAAGCATCAAAAGCCCGTAGTCGCACCACCGCCTGTGGTACCCACTCCACAGCCGCCTCCTCCACCAAAAAAAGATTCGTTATACAACGATCCTGTCGAGGAACCTCAGTATGTCAATCAGACCCCCGCGGCTCCCAAAGTTGATTTTCAGCAGAAAATCAGGGACTGGCTTCTTGCCTTCATGTCGAATCATGACAAAAATTATTTCAAACGGCTTCTCGCTACCAAAAAGGGTTATTTTGCAATCGGCGGAGTAATTATACTTCTTGCTGTCATTCTCTATGCCATCTTCGCCGGAAAATCAGGGAGCAAGGAAATTACCACTGACAACCGTCAGGTCGACGAACTCCTCAATGGTGTGAAGGACACCTCAAAAAATAAATTCGAAGGCGCAGCACTTCCCGAAACAAAACTGCCGCCTGATGCCGATACAGTTATAATCGTGATCAATACCAAAGACACCACTAAAATCAGAGCGGTCATCGACAAACACGACACTCTGAAATATACACTCGAACCCGCTGTGCCAAAAACGCTGAATGCGAGCAAACAGATCGATCTGCGGGTTGAAAATTCAGCTCTGCTCTCTGTCATTCTGAATGACAAACCTCTCGAACTCCCCAAGAAAAAAGGAGTTCAGGTCTTTAATATCGGTAAAAATGGTCTGATAACTAAAACGGCTGCCAAAAATGACACCAAAAAACCCAGAAAAAAGGATACAAAAACTAAGTGACGAGATAAAGTATCACGATCACAGATACTATGTCCTCTCTGATCCGGAGATTACCGATCTCGAATACGACATGCTCTATAAAGAGCTGGAACTGCTCGAAAAGGAATTTCCTGAATTTGTATTAGCCGACAGCCCGACAAAAAGGGTAGGCAGCGATCTCGAAAATGATTTCAAGCCTGTCCCTCATAAATATCCGATGCTCAGCCTTGCCAACACCTACAACGAAGGCGAACTCTTCGATTTCGACCGCAGGGTAAGGGAAGGCCTCCCTCCCGGTGAAACGATTGAATATGTTGTAGAATATAAAATTGACGGGCTTTCTGTCAGCCTCCACTACGAAAACGGCTACCTCGTCACAGGTGCCACCCGCGGTGACGGCGTTACGGGTGAAGATGTCACCGGAAATGTAAAAACCATCAGGTCGATACCCCTTTCCGTGGATGTTTCACTCCTTCAACCGGAAACCGTGGCTCATTTCGAGGTCCGCGGCGAAGTCTATATGGAAAAAGCTGTTTTCAACCGTTTAAACGAAGAACGGGCACGAAAAGGGGAAAAAACCTTTGCAAATCCGCGAAATCTGGCGTCTGGTACCTTAAAACTCCTTAATCCTGCAGAATCAGCAAAACGCCCTCTTTCCATCTTTACCTATTACTTTTTAAGTGACAGCAACCCGAATAAAACCCAGTTTGAGAATCTCGAATATCTCCAAAAACTCGGTTTTCGCGTAAATAAACACTTCAAACTCTGCAATTCAATCTCCGAAGTGCTGGAATACTGCCACAAACTCGAAGAGATCAGGGAAGACCTCCCTTACGAAGTGGATGGAGTGGTTATAAAAATAAACTCCTTCCGCCATCAGGAAATTCTCGGTAGTATCGCAAAATCTCCCCGTTGGGCTTGTGCCTTTAAATTCAAAGCCAAACAGGCAAAAACAAAATTAAACGACATCACCTGGCAGGTGGGGCGTACAGGTGCAATCACTCCCGTCGCCGAGCTCGAACCCGTTTTTCTCGCCGGCTCCACCATTAGCAGGGCTACACTTCACAATTTTGATGAAATTCAGAAAAAAGATATCAGAAGGGGAGACACCGTAATCATCGAAAAGGGAGGTGATGTCATTCCCAAAGTCGTCTCTGTGGTTATCGAGGAAAGACTCACCGGTTCTCCGGAAGAGCAGCCCCCGACAAGCTGCCCGGTATGCGGTTCGGGTGTTTACCGTCCTGAAAATGAAGTGGCATTCTATTGCGAAAACAGCGAATGTGCCGCACAAATAAAGGGGCGCATCGAGCACTTCGCTTCCCGCGGTGCGATGGATATCGAAGGACTCGGTACCTCTATCATCGACCTTTTTGTCGAACTGGGATACTTGAAAACTTATGCCGATATCTACTCTCTTCACACACGCGAGCTTGAACTTAAGATGATGGACAGGTTTGGTGACAAAAGCATCGACAACCTCCTTAATGCCATCGAAGCAAGCAAAACCAGACCTTTTCACAAAGTTCTTTTTGCCATCGGAATCAGATATGTGGGAGCAGGTGCTGCTAAAAAACTGGCGGATCACTTCCAAAGTATGGATAATCTGGCAAATGCTTCCATCGAAGAGATCACCGAAGTTTATGAAATTGGTGAATCCATAGCCGCAAGCGTGAAAAGATTTTTTGCCGATGAGCATAACCGCCACCTGATTCAAACTCTGAAGGATGCCGGACTTACTTTCGAATCGGAAAAAAGAGCCGAAGTAAGCGAAAACTTCTTCAAAGGGAAATCTTTTGTCCTCACGGGTACTCTTTCACAAATGAAAAGGGAAGATGCAGCCGAAAAAATCGCCTCTCTCGGTGGCAAAACCACCTCAAGCGTCAGTAAAAACACCGATTTCGTAATTGCGGGCGAGAGTGCGGGTTCCAAACTTGACAAGGCTCAAAAACTCGGGGTAAAAATTATGGACGAAGAAGAATTTCTCCAAAAACTTTCTTCTGCCGATATTTTGTAATATGTTTGTAAGATGTTATTTACCTTTTTTGTTCACCATGAAATTTGAATACTAATCTGCCTATGAATTTTGCAATCAGTCATATCGACCAGGTTTCAGTTGTAAAATTGAGTGAACGACGACTCGATGCCAATATCTCGGGTCTCGTAAAAGGTGAGTTTACTAACCTTGTGAAAAACATGAATGTTAGAAAACTGGTTATAGATCTTTCCGATGTCGAAAGTTGCGACAGCAGCGGGCTTAGTACCCTTCTGGTTGCCAACCGGTTGATAAGTTCTGTTCATGGCGGGCTTCGTATTGTCTGTCCGTCAAAAAAGATACTCAATTTAATTGAAGTGACGAAACTCGACCGGGTGCTTACTCTCAGCAAAACCATTGACGAAGCTTTGAGCGATCTCAAATTGATTCACTGACGGGCTAAAATCCGGCACACCATAGTTGCCCGGGAGACATGTATTGAACTCTTTTTCCTTTATCGATTATGCAATTGTTGTTGTTTACCTCATTTTTGCCGCACTTTGGGGTAGATTTATCGGTGGTGAGCAGAAAAGTGTAAAAGACTATTTCCTCGGTGATAAAAAAGTAAACTGGTGGCTCGCAACATTTTCCATAGTGGCAGCCGAAACCAGCACCCTCACTTTTATTTCAATTCCCGGTGTTGCATACCTCACAAATCTCAATTTCCTGCAGGTCACTCTTGGCTATCTCATCGGCAGAATTATCGTGGCCCGGCTTCTGCTTCCTCTCTACTTCAAGGGGGAACTCTCGACTGCTTACGCCTTTCTTGAAGAAAGATTTGGAAAAAAAACCAGAACCACAGCCTCAATTGTTTTCATTTTTACCCGGGTTGCAGGTGATGGAGTCAGACTGTTTGCCACCGCAATACCCGTAAAACTCCTCCTCAATATCGACTATCCATTTGCGATCCTTATCATCGTGGCTGTTACACTCGTTTACACATACACTGGCGGATTGCGGGGTGTTATTTGGGTGGATGCAATTCAGATGTTTATCTATATCGGCGGGGCTATAATTTCATGTATCTTCCTTTATTATGTAATTCCCGGAGACCTTTTTACAAGACTTTCCGCCGACACACTCTCACAAAAGCTCGATGTCTTCAATTTGGGATTTGGTAAAAGTATTAGCGAATTTTTCCAAACGCCATATACACTCCTTGCCGGACTAACGGGAGGTGCATTTTTATCGATGGCATCGCATGGAACTGACCAGCTCGTTGTTCAAAGACTCCTTGCAACCGGCGACCTGAAAAGTGCACAAAAATCTGTCATCATGAGTGGTGTCATTATTGTTTTTCAGTTTGCTCTGTTTCTCTTCCTCGGAATTCTCCTCTATATCTTTTTCGAGGGAAGACAGTTCGCCAAACCCGACGAGGTCTTTCCATATTTTATTATTCACGATCTTCCAATGGGTGTAAAGGGGATACTTGTGGCGGGTCTTATGGCAGCAGCTCTCTCCACTTTGGCAGGTTCTGTCAGCTCGCTCGCTTCCTCCTCTTTTTATGATATTTCAAGTATATTTGGCAAAAATAAACTTTCCGAAGAACAGCAGTTAAAACTCTCCAAGAGACTCATAATAGTCTGGGCGGGGGTTCTTGCTGTTTCAGCTTTTTTCTTTATGGAGATAAAAGGTGCAGCTGTGGAAGTGGCGCTGAGCATCGCATCCTTCACCTTTGGCGGACTGCTTGGTACCTTCCTTCTCGGAATTGTAAACAAACGGGCTGACCAGCGCGATGCCATCACGGGTTTTCTCGTTTCAATCGCCGCAATGACCATTATTGTCTCTTTGAAACTTTACGCATGGACCTGGTTTACACTCACCGGCGTTTCTGTTTGTCTCATCGCAGGCGGAATCTCCTCCCTTTTACGGAAGAAAACCTTACCCGAATGACACTCAAGCTCATAAAACTTTTTCACTCTTTACAGGTTGACAAATGGAACTGATAGACTGGTTAATAATTGGACTCTATTTTGTTGTAAGTCTTGGTATAGCACTCATTTACTCCAAAAGAGGCAGCAAAAACAGTGAAGAATTTTTCCTCTCAGGAAGAAATCTCCCCTGGTACCTCGCAGGCCTCTCCATGGTTGCTACCACCTTTGCTGCAGATACACCCCTCGCTGTCACCGAACTTGTATGGAACAACGGTATCTCGGGAAACTGGGTTTGGTGGAACTTCGCCTTTGGCGGCATTCTCACCGTCTTTTTCTTTGCAAAGCTCTGGAGAAGGGCGGGCATTCTTACCGAAGTTGAGTTTGCTGAAATCAGATATGCGGGAAAACCTGCAAAATTCCTCAGAGGCTTCAAATCCATTTATCTCGGTTTGTTTATGAATGTCATCATAATCGGCTGGGTCAACAGCGCCATGATCGCAGTCCTGACTGGCATTTTTGGAATTCCAAAAGAGGATGTCATTATCTATGTCTTCCTGTGCATGGGACTCGTGGCTGTTTATTCCGCTCTCTCAGGCTTGTGGGGTGTGGTCGTTACCGATGCGTTTCAATTTATTCTCGCAATGACCGCTTGCATCGTGCTTGCAGTTATTGTTATCAGCTCCGAACAAATTGGTGGAATCAGCGGATTAAAGGAAAAACTCCCTTCCCAGGCATTCGAGTTCTTCCCGAATCTCGCATCTTCACCTGAAACAGGGGGAAGGGTCTTCTCCCTCACGCTCTTCTCGTTTTTTGCTTTCATCGGCATCCAATGGTGGGCTTCCTGGTATCCGGGATCCGAACCCGGCGGCGGGGGATATGTAGCCCAAAGAATGATGTCCGCCAAAAATGAAAAACACTCCATTCTGGCGACTCTCTTTTTCCAGGGTGCTCATTATGCACTTCGTCCTTGGCCATGGATCCTTGCGGCTCTCGCATCAGTTGTACTATATCCCGAACTCACGAGCGAAACTTCAAAACTCGGCTATATCAATCTGATCAACGATTTTATGCCTGCAGGTCTCAAGGGGCTTATGCTCGCTGCCTTTTTTGCCGCCTACATGAGTACGGTCGCTACCCAACTCAACTGGGGAACATCATACCTGGTCAACGACCTCTATCGAAGATTCATGAAACCGGGCAAAACTGAAAAACAGTATGTCTTCGCATCAAAATTTGTAACCATTCTGCTCATGCTCGTCTCGGCTGTCGTCACTCTCTATATCGACAGAATATCAGGTGCATGGGAGTTTATTATCGAGTGTGGTGCCGGGTTGGGACTTGTACTCATCATGCGGTGGTACTGGTGGAGAATTAACGCCTGGAGCGAAATCTCCGGGATGGCTGCTCCTTTTATTCTCCTTCCCGTTGTCAGGTATCTCGGAATTCCTTTCCCCGACAGCCTCTATGTCCTGGTCATCGGAACCACTTTGGTCTGGCTCACGGTTACTTTCCTGACTAAGCCCGAGCCAGATGAAATACTCCTCAGTTTCTATAAAAAAATCAGACCGGGAGGCAAGTTGTGGGAACCCGTCAGACTTAAAAGCGGCCTTCCTCTCGAAAAAGGCGTGCTTAAATATCAGTTCCTCGGCTGGTTCGCAGGTGTCGTTCTTATCTACTCCCTCCTCTTTGGAAGCGGAAGTTTGATTTTTGGTGATCTGGCTAATACGCTTATTTACTCAATTTTTATTATATTTGCAATCGGTGGAGTGGTCTTCGCCCTAAATAAAATGTTCTCGTCAACAGAAAACAGGACTTAATGAATTTAAGTAATATAAAACTCGTTTTACTCGACCTTGACGGCACTTTACTCAGAAGTGACGGTTCAATCGGTGAAAAGAGTCTAAAATATTCGAAACTATTAAAAGAAAAAGGGATTTTGGTCACTTTCGCCAGCGGAAGGATGAGCACGGCTCTTGAAGGTTATGCCAAAGAAATGAACCTTGAAGGTATTATGATCTGTTCAGACGGTGCAGTCATCATGGAATATCCATCAGGCAGGGTTCTCAGAAAGATTTGTCTCAAAGATTCCAAAGTGAAAAAGGGGATCGAGCTTTCTGAGAAGCATCTTGTGAAAATGGTTATGTGCACCGATTCCGAAGTCCTTTACACCGAACATAACGAAGCAACACTTCAACTGATTGACAGATTTGGTGCCCGCTTCAGGTGCGTCGACGACTATAAAAACATCTCTGACGAAGTTATTGAGCTCGTCTATGTCGGCGAAAATCGCCATTCTTTTCAGGAGATCAAAAAACATTTCTCTTTCCCGTACTCGTTTGGTCTTAAATTGACTTATTCGAAAAGCCAGTCCCATTATCAGTATTATCTCGAAGTTAAAAAAGATGATGTATCCAAGGCTTCTGCTCTTACATATCTCAACAAAAAACTTGGTATCTCAATAAAAGACACCATTGTTATTGGCGACTGGTACAACGATGTGGCGCTTTTCAAAACCAAAGCTCTTAAGGTTTCACTGACCAATGCAGTTCCGGAGATAAAGTATCTCTCCGATCTCAAACTGGAATTCAGTAACGACGAAGATGGTGTAGGCGAACTTCTCGAAAGAATTTACAAACAGAAATAAAATCTTTTGTGACTTACGAAAAAATTAAATCGAGCACCCGTGTAAAAATTTTACTTTGGGTGATTACATCTGTTGTTATAGCAATGCTTTTCCCAAAAGCAGAGGTGGTCGATGTGCAGTCGGCTGTCGGGAATATCTGGCTCAATGAAGATTTGATTGCCGATAAAAGTTTTCCCATTCTCAAGGATGACAAAGTCTATGCTGCCGAAGTCGACAGTGCAATAAAATCTGTATTGCAGGTTTTTGTTCTTATTCCCTCCGACAGCCTGACAAAGGATACGGTTAAATCACTTCGCAAGGCTCTCGAACGGGCTTTTGTAAATCCCTCCCTTTTCGAGTCAGATCCCCGTGTTTCCAAATTTACCGATCAAACCCGGAATTTCTTAAAAAGTTTCGTCGACTCCACCGGGAACAAGGCATCAGACCTCTACGCTTCACTCGACATCATCGAGGAAATTCTTCTTAAAACTTCCGCTGTCGGAACCCTGAGCCTCGATCACGATCAGATATCTAAAGACACTCTCGCTATCAGGAAAGGTAACTTTCAGGATCACAAAAAGAAACTCGATTTTATCGACTACAAGGGTGCCAAAACCCTGATCACCCGAAAGGTATTCGAATCGTTCAAGGATTCGGTGAAAAGTGCCGCTTTCGATGAAATAGCTCTCGCGCTGTTCATTCCCAGCCTCGTTTACAGCAGTGAACTGACCCGCGAGTACACCGAAATTGCCAAAAACAGGGTAAGCAGAAACTCGGGAATTGTTGTTCTCAACGAGAGAATTGTTGGCAAACACGAGAGAATTACTCCTGAAATTAAGGTTAAACTCGACTCCTATAAAACCGCCCGGGTTGAAGATCTAAATCCTCTGGAAAAAATAAGACAATTTACAGGAAAGTTTCTCCACATTGCTGTTCTACTCCTCCTCCTGGGAGCCTTCCTTTTCAATTTCCGGAAAACCATTTTTGAAGATAATGCAAAGCTTACTGTTTTTTCCGTTCTTTTTCTTGCGATTTCCTTTCTTACTTTTTACATAAACTCCATTAATGTAGGCAGCTCACAGCAATTGCTTATTATCATCCCGACCATCTCTCTTCTCACGACTATAATGTTCGATTCGAGAGTAGGTCTTTATTCAACTCTGGTTATTTCACTGATTAGTGCCGGTCTCAGGGGTAACGACTATTCCCTCGTGGTTCTCAATGTAATAGCGGGTTCGTTTGCTGTTTATTCCGTCAGAGATATAAAAAACAGGCAGCAGATCTACCGTGCAATGATCTACATCTTTCTCGGTTATCTCGCAGGAAATGTCTTCCTCTCGTTTGAAAGTCTCAGCAACTGGTCAAAACTCCTGAACGATATTCTCTACTCCGGAATCAATGCTCTCGTCTGCCCGATGCTCACTTACACCCTCTTGAGGTTCTTTGAACGGACATTCAAAATTACAACAGATCTTACACTCGTTGAACTTTCAAGTACCGATCACCCTCTTCTCAAAGAATTGAATCATGCCTCACCGGGTACTTTTTACCACTCACAGGCGGTTGCTCGACTGGCAGAAAGCGCCGCTGAAAGAATCGGAGCAGATACACTCCTTGTAAGTGTCGGCGCTCTCTATCACGACATCGGTAAGATGATCTCACCTTACTATTTTATCGAAAATCAGGGGGATGGACACAACCCCCACAATGAACTTTCGCCCGAAACCAGTGTTAAAGTTATCAGAGAACATGTCCTGCAGGGGATGGAACTCGGACGAAAACACAACCTGCCGCAGGAAATTATCGAGTTTATCCCGACCCATCACGGCAAAGGGCTCATCAGAATTTTCTACGACAAAGCCGTCCACAAATACGGCAAGGAAAATGTCAACAAAGACGACTACAGGTACCTCGGTCCCAAACCACACACCCGCGAACAGGCTATTCTCATGCTCGCTGACAAATGCGAATCCGCTTCACGAAGTATCTCAACGCCTGATCCACAGACTCTCGAGAATCTTATCAATAATCTGATAAATCAGACTCTGCAGGAAAAAGAGCTCGATGAAGCTGCTGTTACTCTCTCCGAGGTTGAGGAAATAAAGAAAGTCTTCTTCAACACCCTGATGACTACCAAACACGCCAGGATGAGATATCCTGAGCAGGAAAAACTTGAAAAAAGCTCATAAACGAGATTATCTCGATCAGTTCCTCGCTGACTATCTCACAGAACTGAGAGTTGAACGAAATCTCGCCGCCAACTCCCTTGAAGCTTACAAGCGGGATATAAACTCCTTTCTCGACTTCGTCAGAGAGGAAAATATCGGCGACCTTTCGGAAATTACTGCCGATCACGCAAGGGAATTTTTTGCATCACTTACTGCTTCGGGACTCTCAGGTTTGTCCCTCGCACGATTTCACTCTTCTCTAAAAGGTTTTTTCTCATTCCTCGTCGTCTCCGAGTATATCAAAAAAAGCCCCCTGTCCAGACTGAAACCACCACGAATTAAAAGAAAACTCCCCGAAGTTCTATCTCCTCAGGAAATAGAACTCTTAATCGCACAGACTGACGAAGAAACCCCCACCGGCTTGAGGGACAGGGCTATCATCGAAGTTTTATATGCCTGCGGAATCAGAGTCTCGGAACTTGCCGGAATGAAAAAGAGCGACATCTTCTTCGATGAGGAAATGATAAGAGTCTTAGGGAAGGGGAGTAAGGAGAGGTTCGTCCCTATCGGAACTCCTGCTTTGGAGGCCCTTAAAAAATATCTGCTCCTCGGCAGAACGGTGCTCGCGAAACCCGGCAGTGGAACATACCTTTTTCTCAATTCCAAACTCGGAGGTGCTCTCACCAGAATGGGTATCTGGAAAATCATCAAGGAGTATGCCGAACTTGCAGGCCTCTCAAAAAGAGTCTATCCCCACATATTCCGTCATTCCTTCGCTACTCACCTTATCGAAGGGGGAGCAAACATCAGAGCTGTGCAGGAAATGCTCGGGCACACCGACATCTCAGTCACCCAGATTTATACTCACATCGACATTACTTACATAAGAGAAGTGGTGCACCAGTTCCACCCAAGGGGGTGACCCCGTAATCAGTTCGGGATTTTTAAGGTGGAATTGTTATGTTTGTATGAAAGAATTTCACTTTTTAAGCTAAAAATCAACTGCGAAGACCTTATCTGTCAACAAATTTTTAATAAATGAAAAAACTTTCTCTTGCTCTCTCAATCCTCGTTCTTGCCTCCTTCTTCTTCTCCTGCAAGGAAGAAGAACCGGTTTCACCCCTCCTTGAAGAGGAGTCGATTCCTGTTGTGGGCGATGACGGAACGGGAAAAAAAGTTTTTGTCCACGATCTTGAGTCCGGCGAAACTGTTGTTTTTGCTCCTTTGGTTGCCTATACTCCTTTTCTTATTACAGGTACAGGGGAAAGGGGAAATTACTTTTTCATCACTGGAAACAGTTACAACAAGATCGAAGGCTACATCGACAGCATCAGAGTATTCAGCCATAATTCGAGTGGCATCAGGAACATCCTCGGTTCTCACAAAGTCTCTAAGATTTTCGCAAATATTCTGGATGGCAATACCCTCAATCTTGTGCTCTATCACCTTGAACTCGTTAATCAAAGAATTTACAAGGACAACTATATTATCGACAGCACCGGAAGAATTGTCGATAAAGCCAAGGAGAAGTATGAATTGATGCAGGGGGAAATTCCCGAGGTTCCTGCCATCAAAGTCAACAATGTCTCTCCCGACAGTACAAGGGTGGTCTCGGTGGTAAAAGGGAAATCGAATCAGATTTTTCTTTCCGATGCTAAAGACACTGTCGGAAAAATGATCCTTTCAACTGACCAGAATGTTGACAGAATCTACTGGACTCCCGACAAAGAGACTCTAATCCTGCTTACTTCAAATCTCGATGTGCATAAAACCGACAGCGACACTTCTTCCACTCTGATGGTCTATTCACTTAAAAAAATGGACTATGTCGCTAAATTCTCGGGTCAAGGCTACCGGAATTTTGCTGTCAAAAAAGACCTCCTCATTTTCGATGATCTTGAAAATCAAATCAGAGTCGTTAGAGTTTATAATTTGAAAAAATTAACCGATATTCGCAGAATAAAAATGAAAAATGGCTGCAGTATCCGCTTTTTACCATTTTATTAAAGTCAGTTGTGAGCACCTACTACCGTCTTCTGAAATACTCGTCCAAATACTGGAAATTCCTCCTTCTTTCAATATTTTGCACCATAATCTATGCATTGCTTAATGGTGCCTCGGTCTATCTCTCAATTCCGTTGCTCGATACTCTCTTCAACGCTTCTCAGTCCACAACATCAGTTGCCGGAAGCACGACTCAAAATACCGGTTCATCGTTTCTCCCTGATTTTATAGTCTCATTCAAGGAATCTGCCTCGGCATGGTTTCAGAGTTTCATCTTCTCGGGTGGGAAAACAGATGCTTTGTTTAAAATATGTGTTATAATTTTTCTCGCTTTTATCCTGAAAAATGTCGCCGGTTACATGCAGGCATACTTCCTCAATTTTGTTGAACAGGGAATTGTAAGAGATCTCAGGGATGACGCCTACGAGCAGTTACACCGCCTGCCAATCAGTTACTTTAAAAGTGAAAGAGTTGGGAACCTGATCTCAATCATCGTGAATGATGTTACCGCGGTTCAAAACAGCGTCTCAGCTACATTTCTTAATCTTATAAGAGAGCCTCTCTCAATAATCGTCTTTCTTGGAATTGCTATAAGCATAAGCTGGCAGCTCACTCTTATTTCTCTGATTACACTTCCTTTCAGTGCGGGAATCATATCGTGGATCGGAATTAAACTCCGGAAGTACAGCACCCAGATTCAGGAAAAAATTGCAGACATCACCAGCGTGATCCAGGAAACCATCTCGGGTGTGAAGATTGTGAAGGCATTTGGCACCGAAAAATACGAAAATGACAAATTCAGAAAAGAGACCGAAGGCTATCTCAGAATGGTCCTTAGAATTACCAGGATCAGAAATTTATCCTCTCCAATCAGCGAAACCCTTAGCGTAATGGTAGGTGTTGTCATCATTTATTATGGCGGAACACTTGTTTTAAGCACAAACCAGATTAAGGCGAGCGAATTTCTCGGCTTCCTCTTCGCAATTTTTCAGTTGATTCCTCCCATCAAGGAACTCAGCAGCGTAAACAACAGAATTCAGGAATCCTCCGCTGCGGGTGCAAGAATTTTCGATATCATAGATACAAATCCCGATATCGTGAACAAACCTGACGCAACAGAAGTAAAAGAGTTTAATTCCGATATTACATTCGAAAATGTCGGATTCGCGTATCCCGATGAACCCGGGGAAATGGTGCTCGAGGATATCAATTTTACCATCAAAAAAGGGGAAGTGGTGGCACTCGTCGGTCCCAGCGGTGGAGGTAAGTCAACACTTGTCGATCTGATACCAAGATTTTATGATGTCACTTCCGGCGCAATAAAATTTGACGGTCACGATATCCGTGATGTCAAGATGGAGGACCTGCGGAAATTTATTGGAATCGTTACTCAGGAAATAATCCTTTTCAACGACTCCATTAAAAACAATATCTGCTACGGAAGCAAAAACTTCAGCGAAGAAAAAATTTACGAAGCGGCTAAAATTGCCAATGCTCACAATTTTATCTCCGATATGCCCAATGGATACGACACGGAAATTGGGGAGAGGGGCGTGAAGCTCTCAGGTGGTCAACGGCAAAGAATTGCAATCGCCAGGGCACTGTTGAAAAACCCCGACATTATGATTTTCGATGAAGCAACCAGCGCTCTCGACAACGAATCGGAAAAACTTGTGCAGGAAGCACTCGATAATCTTATGACCAGCAGAACTGTAGTGGTTATCGCTCATCGCCTTTCCACTATTCAAAATGCCGATAAAATCCTCGTCCTTCAGGCAGGGAAAGTTGTGCAGACTGGTACTCACAATTCACTCCTCGAACAGGGCGGACTCTATAAAAAACTTTACGAAATGCAGTTTCGTGATAAATAATTTTAATCAATCAAAAACACAAGAATGAGGTAGCCAAATGAGAAAAACAATATCATTGTTAGGACTCGCAGCAGTAATTATCTTCTTTGCAGGATGTGGTTCAACACAGGAGAGCAGTGGTGACCTGCAGGGAAAATCGGTAGCGAAAGTTACTGAATTCCTCCAGATCATGACAGGCGGCAACAAACCTGCAACATTAATGGATTTCATTTCACCGTCATACATCAAGGCAGCCGGTATCAATGCTGCAGAGTTCTCGGTAAATACTTACTTCCCAAAAACATTCATCATCGAAAGATCTTATCCGTCACCCGATGTTACCAATTCATACAATGTCGTAGCCAAAATCGTCGGTGAAGGCGGCAATTGGGCTCACAGGCTCACATTCGTAGTCTTCAACGACAACGGCAAACTTACCTTTTACCCCGGGAAAGTTGCCTCCGACATCAAATATATCGATCCCTGGTACACTATCGAAGAAAATATCAAATAGATATCGCTTCCCTGTACACACCTTCGGGAAAACACTTATCATCCCAAAAGAGCAATCTCAAAACGATTGCTCTTTTTTTATTTTTGCGCGTGTAAACCGCCAAGGAGAAGATTTTGGCCCCGCAAGGGGTCATGTATGGGTAGAGGTCATGTATGGGTAGAGATGTAAACCAATGAATGATTTGGCCCCGGAAGGGGTCATGTATGGGTAGAGGACGCAGATGCACGCGGATTAAACGGATGAACGCCGAGAAGATTTTGGCCCCGGATGGGGTCATGTATGGGTAGAGATGGTAACACGGATTTCACGGATGGGAAATTTTGGCCCCGGATGGGGTCATGTATGGGTAGAATAAGGCAACAAATCCCAACCAATCCTCCCCTCGCCTTTTAGGAGAGGGGTCGGGGGTGAGGTAGGAAAGGAACCAAAACACCCACCTCATCTGTTCCTCTCACATGAAAACATTCCTCATTTTCCCAAACCAGCTCTTCGAACAAATCCCCGATGAACTCCGCAACGCGAGAGCTATACTCTTCGAAGACCTTCTCTTCTTTCGTCAGTACAAGTTCCACAAAAAGATACTCCTTCTGCACCGCGCTTCCATGAAATTCTATCACGACTTTCTCAATGCAAACGAAATAAACGCCGAATATTTCGAAACTGCGACAATTCCAAAACTCTCACAACTCTTCACTCGACTCGCAACCGATGAAGTGAAGCAAATCATCACTTACGAATTCAACGATTATCTGCTCGAACGGCGGGTACGAAGATATTGCGATCTACACGGAATGGAGCTCAAAACAATTCCTTCTCCTCTCTTTCTTTCTGACGAAAATGAAATTAAGAACCTTCTTGGGGACAAAAAACATTACCTCATGGCGGGATTCTACCAAAAACAGAGAAAACGACTCGACATTCTTGTTACTAACAACGAGCCCGTCGGCGGGAAGTGGAGCTTCGATGAAGACAACAGGAAAAAACTGCCCGCGGGACTGACACCCCCAAAACCCGCTTCCTTTCCAACAAACAAATATGTCACCGAAGCAACAACTTATGTGAATCACCATTTCCCCAACAATCCGGGCGACACTTCTGACTTCTCTTATCTTGTGACCTTCCACGATGCACGAACCGCGTTCTCTAACTTCCTCGAACAACGGGCTCAAAATTTCGGAATCTACGAAGACGCAATCCATTCCAATGAAACTTGGCTTTACCATTCTGTACTGAGCCCCGTGCTAAATATCGGACTGCTGATTCCCCAATTTGTGGTAAATGAAATTCTTGAAAGGGCACCCGAACTCAAAATCCCCCTCAACTCCCTCGAGGGATTCATTCGTCAAATAATCGGCTGGAGGGAATTCATCCGTGGCATCTACCTGATTAAAGGGACACAGCAACGAAATTCCAATTTCTTCGGACACACCGCACCAATTCCCGAATCATTCTACACGGGTACAACAGGAATAACCCCGGTAGATGATTCCATCAAGAAGCTCCTGAAACATGGCTACACCCACCACATCGAAAGATTGATGATACTTGGAAATTTCATGCTCCTGTCAGGTTTCCATCCCGATGCCGTTTACAAATGGTTCATGGAACTCTACATCGATTCCTACGACTGGGTCATGGTCCCCAATATCTATGGCATGTCCCAATACGCCGACGGGGGACTGATCACATCCAAACCCTACATCTCCGGCTCAAACTACATCCTCAAAATGAGCAACTACCCAAAAGAAAACTGGTGCCCCCTCTGGGATTCCCTCTATTGGAACTTCATCCACAAACATCTCGAAATCCTCAAACTCAACCCCCGCATGGGCATGGTAACCAACCTCCTCCAAAAAATGGATAAAGAAAAACTCGCCACCCACATCAAAACCGCAGAATCCTGGATGTCCTGATCTTGAAATAAAGGTAGAAACTCCATCCCTCGGAAAAGGAGCGACAAACATCTCGATTGTCTTGGTGAAAAGTTCGGGGATTGTATCGATTATTTTCTATCCACATGTCGCCACGAGGGCTCTTTATGAACGGGGGTTGACTGGTTTTCTACACATATTTCGCCCAGAGGGCTGGAATCCACAAGAGCGAATCCTGAAAATCCTTAAATCCTGCAATTCCTGATTCAGACAAAAAATATATTCGATTTCAGAATAAAATTCAAACCGGATAATCAAATCTTTACCACTCCGAATGAATTCCGAGGAAATTTGTACCCGGAGGTTCAACACTTTTACTCTTACATTTTTAACTTTTTGTGGTTATAATCCACAAAAAGTCATGCTTTTCTGCGGGTTATAAACGCAATTCGGCAATATTTTCGTTTCTCTACCCACACAAGACCCCATCCGGGGCCAAATCATTCATTCGTTATTCATCTCTACCCATACATGACCCCTTGCGGGGCCAAATCATTCATTCGTTATTCATCTCTACCCACACAAGACCCCATCCGGGGCCAAATCATTCATTCGTTATTCATCTCTACCCACACATGACCCCTGCCGGGGCCAAATCATTCATTCGTTATTCATCTCTACCCACACATGACCCCATCCGGGGTCAAAATCTCTAATCGATATCATCTCCGTCGGTGGAATGGAGATTGGTCGATTGGACAATCGAGACGATTGTCGCTCCTTTTTCTGATTTTAAATATTTCTACACACATGTCGCCCAGAGGGCTTTCTTAATTATGGTCTTAGGGTTTCTACCCATATATCGCCGCAAGGGCTCTTCTTTGCGACCTTTCCGGTTTCAAAAAAAAACCCTCTGTGTTCTCTATGTTCTCTGTGGTTTATAGCCCTCTTTGCGATCTTTGCGTCCTTTGCGGTTTCAAAAAAAACCCTCTGTGTTCTCTGTGTGCTCTGTGGTTTATAGCCTTCTTTGCGATCTTTGCGGCCTCTGCGGTTTCTAATACATGCTTTGGAACTGAATACAATCTCATCTTGTTACTATTTTGTAATTAATCTTGACTTTTTTGTACAGATTCGATAAGTTTATATATCGAATTTAATTTTTTTTGAAACAAGGACTTTTAATGAGCAATACCGAGATAAATGAGATAGAGCAATTAGCGAATCAGGAGTACAAATACGGATTTGTAACTGATATCGATGCCGACACATTTCCTCCGGGGTTAGACGAAAATGTTATCCGGGCACTCTCCGCAAAAAAGGAAGAACCCGAATGGATGCTCGAGTGGCGACTGAAATCATACAGACACTGGCTGAAACTTGAAGAGCCGAAATGGCCCAATGTCCACTATCCACCCGTTGATTTTCAGGAGATAAGCTACTATTCCGCTCCGAAGCAGAAGAAAAAACTTAACAGCCTGGATGAAGTGGATCCTGAAATCCTCAGCGCTTTTGCGAAACTCGGAATCCCTCTCGAAGAACAGAAAGTGTTGGCAAATGTAGCAGTCGATGCAGTATTCGACTCCGTCTCGGTTGCCACCACCTACAAAGCAAAATTGAACGAGCTCGGCATTATCTTTTGCTCAATGTCTGAAGCGATAAGAGAACACGGCGATCTGGTGAGAAAATATCTCGGTTCCGTGGTCCCCGCTGCCGATAACTATTACTCGGCTCTCAATTCCGCTGTTTTCAGCGATGGTTCCTTTGTTTACATCCCTAAAGGCGTCAGATGCCCGATGGAACTCTCAACCTACTTCAGGATAAACGCTGCCAACACAGGCCAGTTCGAAAGAACCCTCATCGTCGCAGATGAATACTCCTATGTTAGCTACCTTGAAGGCTGTACCGCCCCAATGAGAGACGAAAACCAGCTACATGCCGCAGTGGTTGAACTGGTGGCAATGGATAACGCACAGATAAAATATTCAACGATACAAAACTGGTACGCCGGCGACAAAAACGGCAAAGGCGGCATCTACAACTTTGTAACCAAAAGGGGACTCTGCAAAGGAGTCAACTCAAAAATCTCCTGGACACAGGTCGAAACAGGTTCTGCCATCACATGGAAATATCCAAGCTGTATCCTCTCGGGCGATAATTCCGTCGGTGAATTCTACTCCGTTGCAGTCACAAACAACATGCAGCAGGCAGACACCGGCACGAAAATGATTCACATCGGTAAAAACACCAAAAGCAACATCGTAAGCAAAGGTATCTCCGCCGGATTCAGCAACAATTCCTACAGAGGTCTCGTAAGAATCGGTAAAAAAGCGGATGGCGCCCGAAATTTCTCCCAGTGCGATTCACTCCTCATCGGCGATAAATGCGGTGCACACACCTTCCCTTATCTTGAAGTAAGCAATCCGACGGCTACTGTTGAACATGAAGCAACAACCTCAAAAATCGGTGCCGACCAGATATTCTACCTCAACCAAAGGGGACTCTCGACCGAAGATGCGGTCAGCATGATAGTTAACGGTTACTGCAAGGAAGTCTTCAAAGAACTCCCGATGGAATTCGCAGTCGAAGCAACCAAACTTTTAAGCATCAGCCTCGAAGGCAGTGTTGGTTAATAAATAAGAAAGACGAAAATGATAGAAATTAAAAATTTAAGAGCAGCCATCGACGGCAAAGAAATTTTAAAAGGAATAAACCTCACCGTAAAACCCGGTGAAGTCCACGCAATAATGGGACCAAACGGTTCAGGCAAAAGCACCCTGGCACAGGTTCTCGCAGGCAGGGAAGAGTACGAAGTACTCGAAGGCACCGTAACATTCAACGGCAAAGACCTCCTCGACATGTCCCCTGAAGACCGAGCAAGAGAAGGAGTCTTCCTCGCATTCCAGTACCCCATTGAAATTCCCGGCGTCTCAAACACAAACCTCCTGAAAAACGCCGTAAACGAAATTAAAAAATACAGAGGCGAAGACCCGCTTGATGCCATGGACTTCCTCAAAATGATTAAAGAAAAAATGAAACTCGTTGAAATGCCGCAGGATCTCCTCAGCCGTTCCGTAAACGAAGGATTCTCAGGCGGTGAAAAGAAGAGAAACGAAGTCTTCCAAATGGCAGTGCTCGACCCAAAACTCGCAATCCTTGACGAGACCGACTCAGGCCTCGACATCGACGCACTCCGCATCGTCGCAAGCGGCGTAAACTCGCTCCGCAGACCCGACAACTCATTCATAGTCGTAACACACTACCAAAGACTCCTCGACTACATCGTACCCGACTTCGTACATGTCCTCTACAAAGGAAGAATAATCAAATCAGGCGACAAATCCCTCGCCCTCTTCCTCGAAGAAAAAGGATACGACTGGGTAAAAGACCATGTGGAAGAATTCGTGGCAGGAACAATATGAGCGCCGACATCAAAAAATGGTATGCCGAAGGCTTCAAGAAATTTGAAGAGAGCTTGAACGGAGAGTCTAAACTCCCCATTCACCAAACCCGAATCTCCGCCATCGAGGAGTTCAACAAAGCCAAATTCCCGACACTCAAAGACGAAGAATGGAAATACACCAATCTTGCGCCATTATTAGCGACCAGGTTTGAAGTACCAAAAATAATACCTAATACCTCATACCTAATACCTAATACCTCATACCTAATACCTAATACCTATAAACTGGTTTTTGTAAACGGCATATATGATGAAGCTAACTCGCAGGAACTTGACGAACCCGGGATAACACTTTGCAATCTTAAAACTGCAATAAAAAAATATCCCGAAGAAGTAAATCTCCACATTGGTAAGCTTGCCAAAACGGAATCCTCCATCTTCACCGCTCTCTCCACGGCGTACATAAACGATGGAGTATTCCTCAAAGTAAAATCCGGCTACACCCTCGACAAACCCGTGCAAATCCTCTACATCACCACAGGAGCCCACAACCTCCTCATACAGCCGCGTAACCTCTTCATCATCGGCAAAAACGCACAGGCAAAAGTCGTCGAAACATACACCGCCCAAGACCAAAGCACCAGCTTCACAAACGCAGTCACAGAATCAGTCGTTGACCGGAACGGCAGACTCGAACACATAAAAATACAGGAAGAAAGCCTCAAAACCTTCCACATATCAAACACCGGAATAACACTCGAAAAAGAGAGCACATACGCCTCCTACAACATAAACTTCGGAGGCTCAATCGTCCGCAACGACCTCAACGCACGCTTCAACGGAGAACACGCACACTGCACCCTCAACGGACTCTACATCGCCCAAGGCACACAGCACATCGACAACCACACACTCATCGACCACGCAGTGCCAAACTGCGAAAGCCATGAAATGTACAAAGGAGTCCTCGACCACACAAGCCGCGCGGTCTTCAACGGAAAAGTCTTCGTCCGCAAAGACGCACAAAAAACAAACGCATTCCAGGAAAACAAAACCGTTCTCCTCTCAGACAGCGCACGAATAGACACAAAACCCCAACTCGAAATATTCGCCGACGATGTAAAATGCTCACACGGAGCAACCATCGGAAAACTCTCCGACCAATCAATATTCTACCTCCGCGCAAGAGGAATCAGCGAACAGCTCGCAAAAACAATCATAATAAACGCATTCGCAAACGACGCAGTCCACACAATCACCATCGACTCCGTCCGTCAGCAAATAGAAGAACGCGTAGCCACAAAACTCTCGAAAAACACATGACACTCGACATCCAGAAAATACGCAGCCATTTCCCAATCCTCAACCAAACCGTCCACGGGAAACCACTCGTTTACCTCGACAACGCAGCAACAACCCAAAAGCCGCAAGTCGTCATAGACGCACTCACAGACTATTACACAAACTACAACTCAAACATCCACCGCGGAGTCCACCACCTCAGCCAAATCGCAACCGACAAATACGAACAGGCCAGAGAAAAAATCCGCACCTTCATCAACGCGCCAAAAACAGAAGAAGTCATCCTCCTCCGAGGAACAACCGAAGCCATAAACCTCGTCGCCAACACCTGGGGAACACAAAACATAAAACAAGGCGACCAGATAATCATCACCCAAATGGAGCACCACTCCAACATCGTCCCGTGGCAGCTCCTCGCACAACGAACAGGAGCAACCCTCAAAGCAATCCCCGTCAACGACAACGGCGAACTCATACTCGAGGAATACAAAAAACTCCTCAACAACAAAACAAAACTCGTAGCCGTAGTCCACGCATCCAACACACTCGGCACAATAAACCCCGTAAAAGAAATAACACAACTCGCACACGACGCCGGAGCAAAAGTCCTCATCGACGGCGCACAGGCAGTCCAGCACCTCAAAATCGACATCCAGGACATCGGCTGCGACTTCTACACCTTCTCCGGACACAAACTCTACGCCCCAACAGGCATCGGAGTCCTCTGGGCAAAACAACAAATCCTCGAACAAATGCCCCCGTGGCAAGGAGGCGGCGACATGATACTCTCCGTCACACTCGAAAAAACCATTTACAACCAAATACCCTACAAATTCGAGGCAGGAACACCAAACATCGCCGACACCATCGCACTCGGAACAGCAATCGACTACATAAACACAATCGGCATCCAAAACATCGCACAATACGAAAACCAACTCTACCAATATGCCCTCGAAAAACTCCTCCCAATACCCGGACTTACCCTCATCGGTAACGCCCCCCACAAAACAGCAGTATTCTCATTCAAACTCGAAGGCATACACCCCCACGACGTCGGAACAATACTCGACCTCGAAGGAATCGCAATAAGAACAGGACACATGTGCACACAACCCGTAATGCAGCGGTTCGGCGTCCCCGCACTCTCCCGAATCTCACTCGCATACTATAACACAAAACACGAAATCGACCTCGCAGCCCGTGCAATCAACAAAGTAATAGAAGTTTTCAACTCATGAACGACGAACTAAAAGAACTCTACCAGCAGGTCATACTCGACCACAACAAAAATCCCCGCAACTTCAGGGAAATAAACCCCCCAACACACACATCCGAAGGACTAAACCCCCTCTGCGGCGACCATATCCACATATACCTCGACATCCACGACGGCATAATAAAAGACATCTCCTTCCAGGGCAACGGATGCGCAATCTCAAAATCATCCGCATCCATAATGACAGCAGAACTCAAAGGCAAAACCCTCGAACAAGCCGAACAACTCTTTCAACAATTTCACGACATGGTAACCGGAAAGCTCGACGACCCCCAACAAATAGAACAACTCGGCAAACCCGCCATCTTCCTCGGAGTCAGAGACTACCCCGTACGCGTAAAATGCGCAAGCCTCCCATGGCACACCATGCACGCTGCACTACACCAAAAAGACACCGCAGTCACAACAGAGTAAACACATGACAAAAGAAACCGTACAACAACTCCAGGACAAAGTCATAGACACCCTCAAAAACATCTATGACCCCGAAATACCCGTCGACATCTGGGAACTCGGACTCATCTACCACCTCAAATTCGACCTCGAAGGCAACCTCATCGTCCAAATGACACTCACAAGCCCAATGTGCCCCGTAGCCGAATCACTCCCCGTGGAAGTCGAAACCAAACTCAAAACAATCCCCGGAATAAACAATGTCAAAATACAACTCATCTGGGACCCCCCATGGGACAAAGACATGATGAGCGAAGTAGCAAAACTCGAACTCGGATTTTTATAAAACATAACCTGTCACAACAGACAGAGATACAAACAAGCAAACCCTGAAAAGGAGAGCAAATGTTAAACACACTCAGACCCCCCCTATACGATCAGGAATCCGTCCAACCCTTCAGAGACGAACTCCTTGCAGTCGGTTTCCGGGAAGCAACAACACCTGCAGAAGTAGATGCAGCCATACTAAACAACCCCGGCAAAACCGTCCTGGCAGTCATCAACTCAGTATGCGGATGTGCCGCCGGTTCAGCCCGTCCCGGAGTCTCACTTTCACTCCAGCATACCGTAATACCCGACAAACTCATTACCGTCTTTGCCGGTCAGGAGAGAGATGCCGTCGATACCCTCAGAGGTCATCTCAAGGGTTACCCCCCTTCATCTCCCTCAGTTGCTTTGTTCAAAGATGGTGAAGTTATCTTCTTTATGCCCCGTCTTCAGATCGAGGGCAGAAGTGCGGCACAAATCTCTCACGACTTAATCTCTGCATACGATCAGTTTTGTTCTGCCGAAGGTCCCTCCATACCACCTGACGCATTTGACAAAGTAATGTATGCAAAGATGTGCGGCTCTAAAATTCCCCTTTACAAAGGATAATCCCTTTAGATGAAGTTTAGCTCACAGGAAGAATACGGCTTACGGCTTTTGCTTCGTATTGCAAAGCACTCTGACACTTTAGGCATGACCATACCTGAGCTTGCAGAAGCCGAGGGGTTGGGAAGTGCAAATGTGGCAAAGCTTCTCAGGGCTCTTCGTCTTGGTGGTTACATTGAATCTCTAAGAGGGCAGCGGGGGGGTTACAGGCTCTCCCGTCATCCCTCATCCATCCTTGTGGCAGATGTCATGAACGATCTTGGTGGCAGGCTTTTCGACCACACCTTTTGCACCCATCACTCCGGTATCGATGCCGCTTGCACACACGAAATCAACTGTTCCGTCCGTTCCCTCTGGTCTGTCATCCAATCCGTAGTCGACGCCGTTCTCCTCCAAACCACCCTCCAGGACCTCATGACAAACGAACAATCACTCCACCAAAAACTCTCTCCCATCGCTCATGACTCCATCTCCGCATTCCAAGCCGTCAAACAACTCAAAAAAGAACTGTGACAATTAATACCCCTTCCTCAAAAAATCCTCTCCTCTGAAATTACCCCTTATTCTCAAAGCAAAAATCTCTAAATTACGGGTTTAAAATCGGGATTATTTTGATGAAAGAGTTATCGAGAGCTACTGCTGTAGTTACGGGTGGTGCCATGGGAATTGGCCTGGCTACCGTAAAAAGACTTCTTGCCGAAGGTGTAACGGTGACCATCTGGGATCTGAACCCCGCCTCAATAGAGAATGCGAAAAAAGAACTTGATGGGAAGGGGAAAGTCTTCTACCATGAATGTGATGTTTGTGATAAAAATCGTGTGTATGCTCTGGCTGAAACCGCTTTTAAGGAGATGGGAAGTGTGGATATTCTCGTGAACAATGCAGGTTTCGTAAGAAGCGGCTACTTCCATGAAAGACCCGATGAAGAGTGGGAAAAGACAATAGATGTGAACCTCACAAGCTTTATTTACACTACGAAAGCTTTTCTTCCTGCTATGTATGAGAATGACAGGGGGCATGTGGTTAATATTTCATCCGCTGCAGGAACAATCGGCGTTCCGGGGCTTGCAATGTATGCAGCTACAAAATGGGCTGTTTGGGGACTGACGGAATCACTTCGATTTGAGGCTCAGAACCTTGGAAAGAAAGGAGTCAAATTTTCATCGATCCATCCTTCCTATATAAGGACGGGAATGTTTGAGGGGGCAAAAATTCCTTTCCCGGGAGGATTGATTGTACCTTTGTTGAAGAGCCATGATGTAATCGCCAAGGCAATTGTGGAATCGGCGATAAAAAAGGGGAGGAATTCACCCAAACGACCATATACAGTTCATCTTACGCCGAGAATGAGGCTGATGCCTGACTCATGGTTCCAGTGGACTCTTCGATTCCTCAAAGTCACAGACAGCATGAACACCTTTAAAGGGAGAGAAAAATGAGCACTACCGTTTCTTATAATTCTGCAACAGGAGAAAAAATCGGGGAGACACCTCTTAACACCGTAGAGGAACTGAAGGAGGCTGTAGCGAGGGCAAAATCAGCTCAGATCAAGTGGGGATCATTCTCCTTCGATAAAAGAAGGGATTGTCTCCTTAAAATGAGGGATTATATCTCCGCAAATGCCGACAGATTCTCGGAAACCATAGCAAAGGATGCGGGAAAAACCACCTTCGATGCTCTTTCCACGGAGGTGATGCCTTCGGTGCTTGCGGTTAACTATTATGCAAAAAATGCAAAAAGAATTTTAAAACGGAAAAGACTTAAACCGGGAAACATCCTTCTCTCCAACAAAATTTCATATATAGATCGTGTACCTTACGGGGTGATAGGGATTATAAGTCCGTGGAACTACCCCTTCGGGATTCCCGTTCATGAAGTGGCAATGGCATTAATAGCAGGGAATGGAGTGGTTCTTAAAGCTGCGTCCCAGACACAGGAAGTTGCGAAGCTGATTGAAGAATCGGTTAATGCTTCTGGTTTGCCCGACGGATTGTTCAGACTGCTGAATATTCCTGGAAATATAGCCGGTGATGCATTTATCGAATCGGGGATAGACAAACTTTTCTTCACGGGTTCCGTTCCTGTCGGCAAAAAACTGATGAAAAAGGCATCCGAAAAGCTCCTTCCGATCTCCCTTGAGCTTGGCGGAAATGATGCAATGATAGTTCTTGAAGATGCCGACATATACCGCGCTGCTGCGGGTGCACTTTGGGCGGGATTGAGTAACTCGGGACAATCGTGTGCAGGTGTTGAACGAATCTATGTCCACGAAAAAATTTACACAAATTTCGTCGATGAACTTAAAAGACAGGGAGCGGCACTTCGGCAGGGACCCGGCACCTCCTTCGATGTTGAAATTGGTGCGATGACAACCGTGAATCAGTTGAAAACTGTTGAATCCCATCTCGAGGATGCAATTTCAAAAGGGGGAATTGCCACACCTCTCGGTTCCGTGAAAGGCGATATCTCAAAAGGTCAGTTCCACACTCCTTACCTGGTGGAAAATGTATCAGGTGATATGATTATGATGCAGGAGGAGACTTTCGGACCTCTGCTCGGGATACAGAAATTTTCGACACACGATGAGGCAGTGGCTCTCGCCAATAATTCAAATCTTGGTCTCACTGCATCCGTTTGGACAACCGACCGTAAGAAGGGGCATGCACTTGCCTCACGGTTGGAAGCAGGTACCGTAACCATTAACGACCATTTGATGTCTCACGGCCTTGCGGAAACCCCCTGGGGCGGATTCAAGGAATCGGGTTATGGAAGAACCCACGGGTCTGTTGGTCTCGAAGCCATGACACAGCCAAGGTGTGTAGTGGATGACATTCTGCCCGGTGTAAAAAGGAACATGTGGTGGTATCCTCACGGGAAAAAGGTTTATGACGGACTAAAAGGAGGATTGGAACTTCTCTATGGAGATTCAATCCCTGTAAGATTTAATGGTGCAATAAACCTTGTTAAAACATTTTTCAGAACATTTACAGAAAACAAATAAGATGGATTTATCGAGTCTGATAAAAAATGCCGGAGTTGTCGGTGCGGGCGGTGCGGGATTTCCGACACATGTGAAATCCGGTTCAAAAGTGGAATTTGTACTGGCAAACGGTGCCGAATGTGAACCCCTTCTCCACAAAGATTATGAACTGATGCTGTTGAAGGCAGAGGAGATGATTGAGGGGATGGCTCTAATGATCAAAGCCACGGGTGCAAAAAAAGGATACTTTGGCATCAAATCAAAAAATGCTGCCGCCATTGAAGTTGTGAAATCAAAAATCGGAAATCACCCGATAGAAATCACCGAACTCGGCGACTTTTATCCCTCGGGAGATGAATACGAGCTGGTTTATACAGCGACGGGAAGATTGATTCCGGCTGGCGGAATCCCATTGAATGTCGGTTGTGTGGTCAACAATGTTGAGACCCTTATGAATATTAAACACGCCGCTGAAGAAAAACCCGTTACGGAAAAGTTTATATGTGTAGCGGGTGCGGTTAAAAAACCATCCAGTTTCTTTGTCCCTGTCGGTACATCTGCAAGGGAAGTGATAGAGCTTGCAGGTGGTAGCAGCGAGAGTGAATATGCAGTATTCAACGGCGGTTTGATGATGGGAAAACTGATGGACAATCTTGATGAACCCGTAACAAAAACAACGGGCGGTTTCATAGTTTTACCAAAAAAGCACCACCTCGTATTCAGGATGAGTCAGCCCGAATCGAGCTGGCACAGGATAGGGAAATCAGCCTGTGACCAGTGCAGCTACTGCACCGAATTTTGTCCGAGATATCTGTTAGGTTATGATGTTCAGCCGCACAAGGTGATGAGGTCGCTTGGCTTCACTTCCTCTGGAGCCGGTTACTGGAATCAGATGGCAGAGCTTTGTTGTTCATGCGGATTATGTACCCTTTATGCATGTCCCGAAGAACTGTTCCCAAAGGAAGCATGCGATCAGTCGAAGCGAAACATGCGGATTGAGGGGGTAAAATATGTGCAGAAGCATCCGGTTAAAGTGCATCCGATGAAGGAGGGAAGAAGAGTCCCCCTGAAGATGTTGATGAAAAAACTCAAGGTGCAGGATCTTGCGGCCGATACCCCATTTATTAATGTGAACCACCAGCCGAGTGAAGTAAAAATAAAACTTAAACAGGCTGTGGGTGATGCATCACTTCCCGTTGTGGGATTGCGTGACAGAGTGGCAAAAGGGGACTTAGTGGCACAAATTCCGGAAGGAAAACTCGGTTCCAACATCCATGCCTCCATTTCAGGTACCGTGGTTGATGTAAACAACGATTTTATAAGAATTATTAACAATTAGAAGAACCATGATCAAGAAAAATTCGTTAGGACTAATAGAATTAAGCAGTATTGCCTCGGGGATGCACGCAGCGGATATCATGCTGAAGACTGCTGATGTTGAGCTCGTTATCTCGCGTACGATCTGTTCAGGTAAATACATGAGCATTATCGGCGGGGATGTGGCGGCAGTGAGATCATCCGTTGAGACCGCGATTGACACAATAGGATTTGGAGTGATAGACTACTTCATCATTCCGAATGTCCATCCCGATGTCTTTCCGGCACTTGCAGGTCATTCCAATGTTGATTTGCTGCAGGCACTCGGCATACTCGAAAGCTTTTCGGTCGCCTCATTAATTGAAGCCGCAGATGCCGCCGTAAAAGCTGCAAAAGTGAGACTGATTGAGATTCGTCTCGCGATGGCTCTTGGTGGTAAAGCGTTTTGCACCATTACAGGTGAAGTGGCGGCTGTTCAGGCTGCAGTTGATGCCGGGGCTCAGGTTATACAGGAGAAAGGATTACTGGTTAACAAAATTGTGATTCCGCAACCCCGTCAGGAACTGTTGCGTGAAATGATCTGATCTGAAAATTTCACATACAATATAAATTAAGATTAAAATTAAGAGACAAAAATGGATATCGCCGAATTAAATGAACGGATAAAAAGCGAGAGCTGGTTTATCGATGAAATGTTGCAGGAGATGCACAAAGTTGTAATCGGGCAGTCTGAAATGCTCGAAAGGTTGTTGATCGGCTTGTTTGCAAACGGGCACATTCTACTCGAGGGGGTTCCCGGACTGGCTAAAACTCTTGCCATCAAAACCCTCGCATCTGTTATGGATGCAAAGTTTCAGAGGATACAATTCACTCCCGACCTCCTTCCTGCCGACTTGACAGGTACTCAGATTTACAATCAGAAAGAGGGGAACTTCACGATAAGGAAAGGTCCCGTCTTTTCAAATTTCATACTTGCTGATGAGATCAACAGAGCCCCTGCAAAAGTTCAAAGTGCGCTACTCGAGGCTATGCAGGAGAGACAGGTAACAATTGGTGAAACCACCTTCAAACTCGAAGAGCCGTTTCTCGTTCTTGCCACTCAGAATCCAATCGAACAGGAAGGTACCTATCCGCTTCCCGAAGCACAGGTTGACAGATTCATGCTTAAAATAAAGATTACCTACCCCTCCAGAGAAGAGGAACTGGTGATCATGAGGCAAAATCTGTATCAGGATACCATAGGTTTGAATAAAGTGGTGACCAAAGAACAGATTATGAAAGGGCGACAGCTCCTTAAGGAAGTTTATCTCGATGAAAAGATTGAAAAATATATTCTTGATATCGTTTTTGCCACTAGAAATCCGGGACAGTTCCGGCTCGAAAAACTGAAAGACCTCATCGGGTATGGTGCCTCACCAAGAGCCACCATCAACCTCTCTCTTGCTGCCAGAGGCATGGCACTCCTCAGGAGGAGAGGATATGTAATACCCGATGATGTCAGATCGATCGCTATGGATGTTTTGAGACACAGAATTTCGGTGAGCTACGAGGCTGAAGCGGAAGAAATCACATCCGAGTTCATCATCAAAGAGATATTGAACAAAATTGAAGTACCTTGATGTCAATTCGTTTGTTGTTGAAGAAGTTAAAATCGTGAATCCCGAACAAACAGGAAAATAATTGGACACCAAAGAGATACTTAAAAAAGTTCGCCGTGTTGAACTGAAGACCAGAGGCGTGGTTAACGACCTCTTCTCGGGTGAATATCATTCGGTATTCAAAGGGAGGGGTATGACATTCTCGGAGGTCAGGGAATATTCGGTCGGCGACGATGTTCGAAACATTGACTGGAATGTAAGTGCCCGCTTCGCTCATCCTTTTGTAAAAGTGTTTGAAGAGGAACGGGAGCTTACGGTAATGCTTCTGGTTGACATGAGCGGTTCGCAACAATTCGGAACGAGAAAACAGACGAAGCAGGAACTTGCCGCTGAACTCTCGGCAATATTCGCGTTCAGTGCCCTGAAAAACAATGACAAGACGGGACTCATTTTGTTCACCGACAAAGTCGAAAAGTTTATCCCCCCGAAAAAGAGCCGTTCACATCCCCTAAGGATTATCCGTGAAGTGATCAATGCCGTCCCCGAGGGAAAAGGGACCAACATAAAAGCAGCCCTCGAGTATCTTAACAGCATGATTACTAAAAGGGCAATTGTCTTTTTAATTTCCGATTTTCAGGACAGGGGATATGATACCATATTTAAGACTGTAGCGAAGAAGCATGATCTTGTGTCGGTGGTTTTGGAAGATGACAGGGAAATCGCACTTCCTAAAATCGGACTTGTGGATTTTGTTGATCCCGAGACGGGGGAAAGAACCACAATCAACACCTCCTCAATGGAGTTTCGGAAATACTTTTTTGAGAAATGGCACGCTGACAGGGAATACCGAGAGAACCTGATGAAAGCCTGTAAAGTTGACCGGATTGAGATTAAGACGGGACAGAGTTATGTAAAACCGTTGACGGCGTTTTTCAAATTAAGGGAAAAAAGGTGGTAGGATGAGAAATAATTTTTTGGTTCTGCTTCTCTTTTTTGCAGCAGTTTTGTCAGGGGCGATTTATTCCCAGGCACCCGATATAAAGTTAACTCTTGAAACGGAGAAAAGGGAATATCAAGTCGGTGACAAGATATTTTTTACATTCCGGCTTGAGTACCCGGGAGAGTATAAATTGCTGGAGACTCCGCTGATTGATTCAATTTCGGCTGCCGGTCTTGAATATTTAACGACGGATACACTTCAAAACATCGAAAAGAACGGAGTTATTTCCCGTGATTTCAACTATTCTTTTTCCGGTTTTGATTCCCTTGATGTAAAAATAAACAAATATGATTTTAGATTTGTAAAGGGAACCGATACCCTTGTAAAAAGCACTACTCCGTTTGTTATTAAAATCAGACCGCTTGAAATCGATACCACAAAAGAGATAAGTGATGTGAAGCCTCCCGAGAGAATTCCTTGGGGGTGGCTGGAATATTCAATTTTGTTCGGCGGACTTGCCCTAGCGGCATTTCTTGGATGGCTGATCTATCGTAGGTTCAAGAAAAAACCGGTTGAAGAGAAAATTGTTGAAGAGCCCGTGAAAATATTGACAAATTTCGATAAAGCGTTGGCAAAACTTGAGGAAATCGATCAAAAGGGTTATCTGAATGAAAGGAAAGTAAAAGAACATTTCAGCGAGGTCTCAGACACGCTCAGGTGGTTTTTTGAAGTTGAATTTGGTTTCCTTTCACTGGAGATGACTACCCGTGAGACCATCCAGTCCCTTAACAAAAAAGGGATGTCACAGGAAATTATTTCAGGTGTGGATGACTTCCTTACCAGGGCTGACATGGTGAAATTTGCGAAATACACCCCTTCGGAAATTGAGCAGAGCAACTACATTGCGGGAGCGGTTACACTTCTGAAAGCGTGTGATAAAAAGAGTTCGGCAGGGAGTATTAATGTTTAACGGTGCCGGTTTTGCTTATCCATTTGTTTTGCTCCTTCTGCTCGTAATCCCTTTTATTCTTTGGTACTTAAAGAAAAAGGGGGAAGGACGGGCGGCAATTCAATATTCCAAGGCGGGGGAGGCTGCAAAATTTAAGGATATTCGTTCCCGCTTGAGTGACCTGCCAAAATATCTTGATATTGCGGCACTTGCCCTGTTGATAATAGCTCTGGCAAGACCTCAGACTGAACTTTCGGAGGAGAGTGTATATGCTGAGGGGATCGATATCTGTGTGGTACTCGATGTGTCGGGAAGCATGCTCGCAAAAGATTTCGAACCGAACCGGCTTGAGGCTGCGAAAGTGATTACGAGGGAGTTTATATCGGGGAGGGATAACGACCGCATCGGTCTGGTTATTTTTGCGAAGGAAGCCTTTACCCAGTGCCCTCTTACAGTCGATCATAACGCTGTGGTCTCGTTGCTTGATGAAATTCAGAGCGGATTTCTTGAGGATGGTACAGCAATCGGGAATGCCCTTGCAAGCGGTGTAAACCGGTTGAAAGACTCTGAAAGCAAGAGCAAGGTGATAATTCTCCTGACTGACGGCGTCAATAATGCGGGTGAAATAGACCCGAACTCGGCTGCGGAGATTGCCGGTCAATTCGGAGTGAGAGTTTATACTGTCGGAGTCGGAACGATGGGTGAAGCTCCGTATGATATTCCCGGACCTTTCGGGATGCAGAGGCAGATGGTGCCCGTTGAGATTGATGAACCACTCCTTCAGAAGATTGCTTCGGGAACGGGTGGAAAATATTTCCGTGCTACAGACAATCAGAAACTTGAGAGCATTTATCAGGAAATTGACAGACTGGAGAGAACCAGAATAGAGGTTAGTTCGTTTAAAAGGAAGTCGGAAAAATTTATTTTCTTTGCTTCAGCAGGTTTGATAATGTTGCTGTTGTCAAGATTGCTCGGATTTACCTGGTTGAGGAGGCTACCGTAAGATGCTAAAATTTGCCTATGACCTTAACCTGATTTTTATCGTGGCTCTTGTGGTTACAGTCCCCCTCTTTTTCTTCTACTACAGCGCGAAAAAAGAGATAATTTCAGGATTCTTTTCGGGGATGGATCATGACGGGCTTATCGAAAACAAGATCTATAACAGGGAATTGATCCGTTTTGGGCTCTTTTTTGTTGCCGGAATTCTGCTGATTTTTACACTTGCGAGACCGCAGGTCGGTTCCAAAGTTGAAACAGTGAAGCAGACCGGTATTGATGTCTTTTTCCTTCTTGATGTTTCGAACTCGATGGCAGCAGAGGATTTGAAACCAAGCCGGCTCGAAAAAGCCAAAAATGATATCGAGATTATGCTCAAAAAGATGGCGGGAGACAGAATCGGAATGATCATTTTTGCGGGCCAGAGTTACCTGCAATTCCCTCTGACTCTCGATCACTCAATCGGGAAGCTGATTCTCGGGACAATCGACATCACAAGTGTTGCACAACAGGGGACAGATATAGCCGGTGCCATGGAGATGGCGATGAAAGGCTTTTCCTCCTCGAAAAACAAGGGTAAGGCAGTGCTAATCTTTTCCGATGGTGAAGATCATGAAAAAGGTGCCGAGGATGCCGTGAAAGCAGCGGCCGGTGACGGAATCAGGGTATTTACAGTGGCAATCGGTTCTCCCAATGGAGCAAAAATTCCCATCTATTCTGGTGAAACCGTGACAGGGTTCAAAGTGGATGGTGAAGGAAATGAAGTTGTCACGAAAGTAAATGAGGAGAAATTGAAAAAACTTGCCTCGCTTGGGGGCGGTCAATTTTTCAGAAGTGATGACAATTCCGAGTACCTGGCAAAGTTATACGAGGATATCAGCAATCTTGAGAAATCGGAATTTGGTGCCTTCAAAGTGGTTGAATATGATGAAGTTTTTCACTGGTTTCTGGTACCGGCAATTCTCCTGCTGATCGCCGGATTCTTCATCGGTGACAAAAAAAGAAATTAAGATTATCGACTGTAATTACAGTTTAACATGAAATTTAAGTTTGACAGAAATTGAAATATTGAGAAATTTATGAGAATAATTATTTTGCTGTTTTTTATGGCTCTCCCGTTGATTGCCCAATCGTTGAAAGGCACCAATAATGAAGGTGTGGACAAGTACGAGGGGGGCAAATTCGATGAGGCAATTGGTTTGTTTAAAAAAGGAACCGAACTTGATAATAAATCTGCAATTCCTGATTTTAATCTTGGTGCAGGATATTACAAAAAAGGGAACTACAAAGAGTCGGTTCAGTCGTTTCAGAACGCTTTGGGTAAGAGCAGTGATCCCGATTTTCAGTCGAAAGCATGGTACAACATGGGGAATGCCCACCTGAAGGCAGGAGATTATCAGGCTGCGGTTGAAGCCTATAAAAATTCATTAAAACTTGATCCGAACGATGCCGATGCCAAATACAATCTCTCCTACTCACTCAAAAAACTGAAACAAAAACAGGAAGAAGAGAAAAAGAAACAGGACGAAAAGAAGAAAGACGACAAAAAGGACGATAAGAAAGAGGATAAGAAGAAGGATCAGCCAAAGCAGGACGATAAAAAAGAGGACAAGAAAAAAGACGATCAGAATAAAAACAACCAGAACAAAAACGAAGATAAAAAAGACAACAAAGACAAAAAAGATCAGCAGCAGCCCAAAAATCCAAGGCCTGACAAGAACCTGAGCAAGGAAGACGCGGAAAAGATATTGAATGCCCTTAAGGACAAGGAACGGGATGTCAGGAAGAATAAGAAAAATCAGCAATTAAGAGGATTCGGAAGGGAAAAAGATTGGTAATCGCAAGGGTTGGTTATCTTCTTCTGTTTGGAATTTTGTTATCGCTGACCGCACAAAGTCAGAGTGTAAAGGCAACAGTCAGCAGGACTGAGGTAGCTGTCGGGCAGGAGTTTGAACTCTCCTTCAGTTACGAGATGAAAACCACGGGTGATGTCAGGTTTACACCTCCGAATCTTGGCAATTTTTATGTTTTCTCGGGACCTAACGAGTCAAAACAAACCTCCCTCGTTAACATGGATCTTCATGTAAGCGGGAGTTTCTCATATATTCTTTCTGCAAAGAAGGAGGGAACTTATGAAATTCCGGGTGCACTTCTAAAAATTGACGGGAGAACCTTCCGCACCAATTCCGTTAAGATTATCGTTAAAAAAGGTGCAAATACAAGAAATCCTCAGGCTGATAATAACACAGCGGGACTTGAAAACGAAATTTTTATCAGGACGATTGTGAACAAACAGTCAGCTTATCTGGGTGAACAGATAACTGTTGACTACAAACTTTATTTTAATCCGGCACTTCAACCTGATAATCCGAACTATGTCAAGTTGCCGACTTTCGAGGGTTTCTGGGCGGAGGAACTCGACATGCCCGGAAAAATCATGCTCGATCAGGAATTTTACAACGGCAGAACCTACTATGCGGGGGTTGTAAAAACCGCCGCTCTTTTTGCCACAAAGACCGGTACCATTGACATCGCTCCTTTGATTCTTACGATTCCTGTAAATGTATCTGCTTCGGGCAATCCGAACGACCCCCTCAATGATCCGTTTTTCAGGAATTTCCAAAAAGTCGATTACAAGATGACTTCCTCACCTGTGAAGGTTGAGATCCTCCCCATACCTGCAGACCTTTCAAAAATTAATTTTTCCGGGGGAACGGGAAGTTTCGACATAAAAACCTCGACAAAAAAACGGGTATTCAAAAAAAATGAGCCGATCAGGTTTGAGATAGTTATCACGGGGAGAGGGAACATTGAACTGGTGGATGCAGGGAAACTGGAATTTGACAAAAGTTTTGAAGTGCTCGATCCCAATATCGACAAAAAGATCAATCGTCAGGGAATAATTTCAGGCAGTAAAACAATTGAGTATGTTCTGATTCCCAGGGATGGCGGAAAATATACCCTTCCATCGGTGGAGTTCAATTATTTTGATCTTGAAACAAAGACAATAAAAACGATAAAAACTGAAGAAATACCGATTACTGTTTCTGCGGATTCTTACAATCAGGGTGCAACGGGCGGTGACACCGAGGGAATCGATATTTATACCGGACCTGTCGGGTTTTCCAAAGATTTTCCGTCATATCCAACACTTTGGCTGATCTCATTCCTCTTTTTACTTCCTGCTGCAGGTACAGGAATTTTTATTAAGATGAAAAAACGGGAAGAAGAGAGACTGAACGATCCTCTGTTAAAGATCAGGCGTGCAGCTCAGAAGATTGCGAAGGAACGACTTGCAAAAGCATCCGCTTTGATGAACAGCGACGGTTTTGATCAATTCTACACTGAGACGGCTACTGCCCTTGAGGGATATCTCGAAACCAAATACAAACTGCAAAAAATTGAATTCACTTCGGAAAAAGTTTATTCCACACTTGTGACCTCCGGAACAGATGAAACACTTGCTCTTGAGGTGAAAAAACTTCTTGACGAGTGTGAAATGATGAGGTTTGCTCCTGTAGATGGCAAAAGAGAGAGAATGAAAGAGTTTTATGACAGAACTTCGAACATCATTTTAAAGTTTGAAGGGGCTGAATCATGAAACACTTCCTCCTGATTAAATTGACTATCCTTGTTCTGCTTACGATTTTTGTACCAAATCTTGCCGCTCAGGATAGCGCTTCTGTAAAATTTGAAGAGGCAAACAGACTATTCAAGGATAAAAAATATACATCAGCTTTAAAGATTTATGAAGAACTGGCAAAAGAAGGCTACAAGGGGGAAGAACTCTACTTCAACCTCGGATACACATATTCGAAAACAGGGGAAACGGGAAAGAGTATTTTAAACCTCGAGAGAGCACTTCTTTTCAGTAAAAATAATTCCAGAGTTAATGCACTTCTTGTAAATGAGCATCTTAAAATTAAAGACAAGATTGTAAGACTGCCTGATTTTTTCATTTTCAAGTTCTTTAAGGATGTGGCAGCACTTCTAAACATATGGTCCTGGTTATTCATTGCCCTGGTTGCCTATATAATCTTATTGTTTTTCATTGCGGGTTTTATCCTGAAAAAAGATTATGCAGGAAATCGAAATCTCAGTCTTTTTCTGCCGCCAATTCTTTTAGTGATGCTCTTTTCGGTTTCATCATTGTTCATAAACTACGACCTGGCATCCAATGTCAATGAATGTGTAGTAATCTCGGAAAATGTCCATCTTTATTCCGTACCTGAGCCGGGAGGAAATAAAGAGGGGTTGATTTCAGAAGGAAACAAACTCGAGATTTTGGAAGTGTTGACGGACTGGTACAGGGTAAAACTTCCGAACGGCAAAGAGGGCTGGATCCTAAAAACAGGGGTTGAGGAAGTCTGACTTCTTTGTCTCTTCAAATCATTATGTTAACTTTGGGGTTGAAAGAGTAAAAATTTAGTATCAAAAGAACCAACTCGAGACCATAATTGACGATCCTCCGAATTATTGCCCTTGTAATTTATGTAACTGTAGTTTCCATTTATGGAATAATTACACTTCCTTTCGATAAAAAACACAATATTTATTTCAAACTTGCCCGAATTTTCCCTTGGGGAATCCTCAAGATCAGTGGTATAAAACTGGTTGTAACAGGCACCGAGAACATCGACAAGGAGCGGGCTTATGTATATGTGCCGAATCACTCGGGGCTTTACGATATACCTGCCATGCAATATTCTGTGCCAAACAGAATGGTGATGATTTTTAAAAAAGAACTTGGGCGGATCCCGTTTTTCGGATGGCAACTGCTGATGGGACCCTATATATCCGTTGACAGAAAAAATCCTAAAAGTGGAATGCACAGTATCGAAGAAGCCGACAGACTTCTGAACGAGAGAAAATATTCAGTTCTTCTTTTTGCGGAAGGGACAAGGAGCAAGGATGGAGAGGTACATGAGTTCAAGCGGGGGGCTTTTTATCTCGCAGTCAAGGTTAAGCATCCGATTGTTCCTGTCACAATCGTGGGAGCCCGTGAGAGAGTAAATGCAGGAGGGAAATTCAAAATTGTACCCGGGACGATATATGTTCATTACGACAAACCGGTATTTCCACCCGAAGGAAATATTGGTAAAAAAGAGGAACTTGAGTTGATGGAAAAGGTGCGAAACAAAATAATTGAAAATAAAATCAGGATGGAAAATGAGCGTAACAGTTGATGATGTAAAATACATCGCAAAACTTTCAATGCTTCGATTTGATGAAAAGGAGATTGAACAGTTTACACAGGAATTCAACAAAATTATTGAATATGTTGACCAGTTGAATGATATTGATTTATCTGATGTCGAACCGCTTTACCACCCCATTGAGGGAAGTGAGGCAACACTTCGAAACGATGAGCCGGCACCCTCTTTAAATCATGAGAAAGCCTTTAAAAATGCACCCCAAAGGGAGGGAGACCATTTTGCGGTACCAAAAGTAATCAATTCCGACAACAGATAGTGACAATCATAATCAAATAATCCTTCTAAAACCGGCAATCAGGAAGAATATCAAGAAAATTTTATGAAAATAGTTGCAATTATCCCCGCAAGGTACGGTTCCACCCGTTTACCGGGGAAACCTTTGGCTCAGATACTCGACAAACCTATGATCGAGTGGGTTTACAAAAGCGTCAGGAAATCAAGGCTTGTTGAGAGAATAATTGTGGCTACGGACGATCAGAGAGTTTACGATGCGGTGAAGAATTTTGGCGGTGAAGTTGTGATGACACCTGCGGATATGCAGACGGGCTCTGACCGTATCGCTTATGTGGCAAATCAGCTTCCCGATGCAGAGATAGTTATAAATGTTCAGGGAGATGAACCATTTATTTCAGGCAGCATAATTGATGACGCTGTAATGCCTCTTTTGGTTGATCCAAAACTTCAGGTTTCAACTCTTGTTAAAAAAATTTCCACACAGGATGATCTCAACAATCCATCAGTTGTGAAAGTTGTTTTTGATAATTTCAGCAATGCAATCTATTTCTCCAGGTCGCCAATTCCTTATTTGAGGGAGGGTGATTTAATTCAATCCGCTCTCGATTCGGGAAGGTTTTATAAGCATATCGGGCTTTATGTTTACCGGAAGGAATTCCTTCTTTATTATACAAGGCTGCCACAATCGTCACTGGAGGATGCTGAGAAACTTGAGCAATTGAGAATTCTCGAGAACGGATACGACATAAGAGTAGTGGAAACCGAGATTGAGAGCATTTCTGTGGATACGGCTGAAGACCTCTACAAGGCAAGAACCTATGCGTTATCATTTTCTTAGAAATATTAAAGAGTTTTTATATTTGATATGAATTGTATATTTTGCGACATCATAAAAAATGATAATCATGAGGGACTGATATACCGGGATGAGAAGGTGGTATCATTTCTCGATATCAGACCATTGAGCTACGGACATACTTTGGTTGTACCTGTGGAGCATCACAAAGATTTCAGGGAAATGCCGGTTGAAATGATGGGGTATTATTTTGAAAAGGTTCAGAAGATTGCTCTTGCAGTAGAGAAAGCCACTGGTGCACACGGTTTCAATATCATATGCAATACTGGAGAAGCTGCCACACAGACGGTCTTTCATCTCCACTTTCATATAATACCAAGATTTCACGACGATAATATTTTCAAACGGCTCGATTTTAAAAAGTATGATGAAGTGATCACCATGCAGTCATATGCCGAAAAAATCAAAAAACATTTAGAATAATACGAGAGATTAAATGGAGAAGAAGATCAGAGTTTTAGTCGGTAAAGCCGGACTTGACGGCCACGACAGGGGAGCGAAAGTTATTGCTGCTGCACTTCGGGATGCAGGCATGGAAGTGATCTATACCGGATTGAGGCAGACCCCCGAAACGATTGTTGAAGCAGCACTTCAGGAAGATGTGGATGTAATTGGTTTAAGCATTCTTTCAGGTGCGCATATGACTCTTTTCCCAAAAGTCCTCGGCTTGATGAAGGAAAAGGGGATTGACGATGTACTTTTGACCGGGGGTGGAATAATACCCGAGAGTGACAAGGAAGCATTAAAGAAGATTGGAACGGGAGAACTTTTTACCCCCGGAACTCCAACACATGAGATTGCTGATTACATAAAAAAATGGTGCGAGGAGCATCCCCGCGACTAACTCACACAACTAAAGAGTGAGAATCAAATGAAAAAGTTGTTTGTACTTTTTTCCCTTTTGATAATTGGGTTAAATGCCCAGTCATTGATTAAAACCATCCCCCTGCCCACCTCGGCATATTATAACAGTGCGTATGGACTCGTTTTTGCAAACGGGAAATTGTGGCTATCCACATCAAGTTCCACAACCGGTTTGAAAAACAAGCTTATAGCAATAGATACACTCGGAAATGTTGTGGACAGTCTAATGATTAACTACCCGACAATCAGGGAATCCCAGGGATTGGGATGGGATGGTACCAATTTCTGGTATAATGAGCGACTGATTTCGCGTCATAACTTCAGAAAGGTGACCACCTCGGGGACTGTACTTGACTCTATTTTGATGCAGACCTATTATATGGGTGGTACGGCATACGACCGGAGTGGGTTGTGGTTCAGCGTGTATTATCCCAACCCTCAAGCGGGAGTATACAAAATTGATGTAACAACTCAGCAACTTGTGGATACAATTTCTGTTTTTGGATTGCAGCCTCAGGGAGTTACAGTGAAAGGCGACACTCTGTTTTATGTGATGGAAAATTTTGAAGGTGATGCCGAGAGAATTTATGCTGTAAATATTTCAACGGAGGATACACTTTTCTCATTTCCTGTACCCAAAGGAACGGGAGCAAGCATCTCACCCCGGGGGCTCGCCTGGGACGGGAAATATCTTTGGCTTCTTGCCCGGATGCTCAGCGGAACACAAAGGGCACTCTACAAGTTTGATCTTGGTGGCAGTGGTACTCCACAGATTCAGGTGGTTACTGCCTCCATTGAGTACGGTAATGTTCAGATAGGTTCTTCTTCAACTTCACAACTGTACCTGAACAATGTCGGGACAGCTCCTCTAAAAATCGATTCGCTGAAATTTTCGTCATCCGCATTTTCTTCCTCGGCTGTCTTTCCGGTTACAATTCAGCCAAATCAAATTACTCCTTTGGAGATTAAATTTACACCAACAGACCCTGTATATTACAAAGACAGTGTGCTGATTTATCATAATGACATCAATTTTGCATTTTCGAAGACAAAACTGAGTGGACGGGGAATCTATGTCGGACCCGTAATTTCGTCCTCTTCCGCATCCCTCGATTATGGAATCAAGCGGGTAAGGAGTTCGGGTTATAAAGAGATAACATTCAGCAACACCGGATCTGCAAAGATTAATGTTGACTCTCTCAGGTTCGATACTGAGACCTATTTCATACCAAAGGCTCCGTCGAATTTTTCGATTGATTCTGTGGGGTCGGTTACTTTCAGAGTTTGGACAAATCCTAAAACCTATGGTTTGCACCAGGATACACTCAGAGTTTATTCAAATGCTTCAAACGCGATACAATTAAAAATACCGCTCATTACAAATGTGACTGCAGTTGATTCCTCTTTGGGAGCGAAATACTGGGAAGGGGTAATTCCCGACAATCCAATGACGAGTGCGGATGATTTATCAGCCAAGTATATTAAAAAAGCGGGTGATTTGAACGGTGACGGCATTGCTGATATGATAGTTGCAACAGACAACTATTTTACGATTGCTTACAACGGCAATTCCTCAGTGAGTGCAGATATTCTCTGGATGTTCAATTCCTACAGAAACAACAATGATGCGGGTTCGGTATCCCGTGTTGGATCGCTTCAACCTGTTGCAGATGTCAACAATGACGGTATTGGCGATGTCTGTATCGGAACAGCAGGCGGAAGTGAATATGTCTATATGATAGATGGTGCAACCGGCGAAAAACTGTGGGAATTTGGTGATTCGGTTAATTATGATCTGGGTGATGTCAACGGTATCGATGGCAGGCGTGACTGGAACAATGACGGCACAATTGACATTTTGGCGACTGCAAGCGGAAATGAATTCAATGGCAGTGGACGCTTTTCAACATATCTGCTCGACGGGAAAACAGGAGCTCAAATCTGGAGAATTGACGATTCCCCGAGCAAGAAGATGAAAGATGCGGTTGTCTCTTTCCCCGGAGGTGGTGCGTTTACTACCCGTGTATCAAATGCAACTGCTGCTGAGATATATGCTTTTAATGATCTTGCTCAACGGCTCTGGACTTACAATACAGACGCTTCCTGCTGGGCACTGGATGTGCTTTTTGATACCGTAGCTAACAAACGCTCTGTGATAGCAGGGGATATCGCCGGTAAAGTTTATTCTGTTGATGTTTCCAATGGCTCGCTGAACTGGACAGGTCAGGTAGGTGGAGGATTTATCGAAGATCTGATAATCATCGGCGACATTGATAATGATGGCGTATCTGATGTTCTGGTGCAGGCACTTACACCTTACATTTATGTGCTGAGTGGAAAAAGTGGAGTTGCGATCACTGCCATTCCGACGGGGGGTAACAATCTGGGTGCCGGAATTCTTGGTGATTTAACTGCGGACGGATATCCTGAGATCGGTGTCGCATCTCTCGACAATAAAATTTATGTTTTTGGCGGTAAGAACAGCGACACCCTCTTCACTTACGCTTTTGGCGGTGGTTCCAACTCCTACGCTGCAGAGGCGATTTGGGGAATGCCTGACATCGACCTTAACGGGACACTCGAATTCATGGCAGGTTCCAGAGACGGAAAAGTTGTCGCTTTTTCGGGTGGTTTCGATATCCCGGTTGGAATAAAAGGCGATTACACTCAAATTCCACAACAATATGAGCTTAAACAAAACTACCCGAATCCATTCAATCCGTCGACAATAATCGAGTTCCGGACCGCTTCTGCGGGTCCTGTTAGCCTTAAGATATTTGACATTCTTGGCGGTGAGGTTGCCACTTTGGTAAATGAAATTAAACCTGCGGGTACTCATTTCGTACAATGGACGGGTAAGAACAATACCGGAAACAGTGTTAATTCGGGAATTTATTTCTACACTATTAAAGCGGGAGATTTTTATTCCACCCGTAAAATGGTGATGCTTAAATAATGCAATAATGCAGTAATCCAATAATCCAATAATGCAGTAATGCAGTAATGTTGACTGGTCTAAAAGTATGATTAAGAAAATTCTTTTATTTATTCTGGTTACGGTAGGAGTAACCTTTTCGCAAAATCTTAAATCTCCTAACGGGAGACTCGAACTTGACTTTATGATGAGCAAGGGAGGGATTCCGTATTATACATTAAAGTTCGATGGTAAATATGTTATTAAGGAATCGGCGCTGGGGATCGAAATAAGAGATGATCCAGGTTTTGTGAGTGAACTTAGTGAATTGACGGTTGAAAATTCCTCGTTTGACGAGACCTGGAACCCGGTTCTTGGTGAAGTAAAAGAGATCAGAAACCACTACAATCAACTGAAAGTAACTCTTCAGCACTTCACCACAAAAAAACAGATGGCGATTGTCTTCAGACTCTTTAATGATGGACTCGGTTTCAGGTACGAATTTCCTGAAATGGAAAATCAGAGGTACTTCACCATCATGGGTGAGAAAACCCAGTTTGTCCTGACGGGAGATCACAAAACTTTCTGGATTCCGGGTGATTTCGACAGCAACGAATATCCATATATGACGAGTAAATTGAGTGAAGTGGATGCAGAAAAGGGACAGGGCTTTTTTGAGATTAGCACCCGTTCGATTATTGCTCCGAATGCTGTTCAAACTCCTCTTATGATGAAATCCTCAGACGGACTTTACATCAATATTTTTGAAGCTGCCGTAACAAATTATCCCGTTATGCATCTTCTGGTTGATAAAAAGGAGTTCGCTCTCTCGGCAGTTCTGGCACCTGACGCAGTAGGTAATCCTGCCTACATGCAGGCACCGTGTTCGACTCCTTGGAGAACTGTTATTGTTTCTTCCAAGGCAGAGGAAATTCTTGCTTCAAAAATGATCCTCAATTTGAATGAACCATCAAAAATTGCTGATGCAAGCTGGATTAAAGGGAATAAGTATGTCGGCATCTGGTGGGAACTTCATGTGGGGAAATCGAGCTGGAATTACTCAGACATCAACAATGTAAAAATTGGTGAAACCGACTGGGCAAGCCTGAAGCCGAACGGCAGACACGGAGCCACAACTGAAAGAACCAAATATTATATTGATTTTGCTGCTAAAAACGGTTTTGACGGCGTTTTGGTTGAGGGATGGAATGTAGGCTGGGAGGACTGGTTTGGTCAGTGGAAGGAAAATGTTTTTGATTTTGTAACGCCGTATCCCGATTTCGATGTAAAAGAGTTGCAGAATTATGCCAAGTCAAAGGGTGTGAAACTTATCATGCACCACGAGACGAGTGCCTCAGCAACAAACTATGAGAGAAGACTCGACGATGCTTTCCGTTTTATGAAAGAGCACGGATACGATGCGGTAAAAACCGGTTATGTCGGTCGGATTATTCCCAGAGGTGAACGACATGACGGTCAATGGATGGTTGCTCATTACTTCAGAGTAGCTGAAAAAGCCGCCAAATACAAGATAATGGTCAATTCGCATGAGTCGCACAGGCCAACCGGGCAGTCAAGAACCTGGCCAAACTGGTTCGCAGCGGAAGCAGCGAGAGGGAATGAGTTTAATGCCTGGAGCAGGGGAAACCCGCCCGAGCATGAAACAATTTTACCTTTCACCAGACTGATGGGCGGTGCGATGGACTACACTCCGGGAATTTTCCAGATAAAAATGGATTATTACACCCCGGGAAGCAAATTCCAGGTACATACCACACTTGTAAAGCAACTGGCGCTTTATGTTACGATGTACAGTCCGTTGCAAATGGCAGCAGACATCCCTGAAAACTATGAAAAGCACATGGATGCTTTTCAGTTTATTAAAGATGTCGCCGTTGACTGGGATGACACAAAGATACTATCCGCTGAACCTGGTGATTATCTCCTGATTGCAAGAAAAGCAAAAGGGAAAAACGAGTGGTATATCGGAGGGATTACTGATGAAAATGCACGGGAAATGGAAATATCATTTGATTTCCTCCCTGCGGGAAAATCATTCACTGCTGACTTCTACATGGATGGAGACGATGCAAGTTGGGAGAAAAATCCCATGAAATACAAAATCGAAAAGAAAACCGTAACCTCCACTTCCAAAGTAAAGGTTAAGCTTGCCCCTTCGGGAGGGGTGGCGGTTACTGTTAAGTTATGACTTATGAGTTATTAGTTATGAATTGGATGAATTTTCAGAGGTAACTCATAATTCATAAGTCATAACTAATAATTCAGGGAAGTTTATGCTTCAATAGCCATTGATAGATTTCGGGATTTGAATAGGTGGCATCCCATGCGTTGTGGTTGCCACCTTCGTATATTGTGAGTATAGCTTCCACTCCACATTTCTTTGTTGCGTTTATCATTCTTTCTGATTCTGAGAGAGGAACCACATCGTCTTTCTCACCGTGGAATGCCCAGGTTGGTACTCCACCGACTTCGCAGATGCGATGAGGGAGTCCGCCGCCACATACGGGAATTATGGCTGCTATTCTTTTTGGTGCCTCCAAAGCCATCGCCCAGGTTCCATATCCACCCATGCTTAAGCCCGTAACATAAATTCTTGATTTGTCAACTCTGTATTTTGTTTCGAGGAAATCGAGAAGAGCCACAAGGTCAGATCCTTTCCACCACTCTTTGGGTTTGCATTGAGGAGCAATAACAATAAACGGAAACTTCTCACCTTTTTCGATATGTTTCGGCACGCCGTGTGTTTTCACAAGTTCAAGATTTTCTCCTCTTTCGCCTGATCCGTGCAAAAATATCAGAAGTGGATATGTCTGACTGGTTTCCGAGTAGCCGTCAGGCAGGTATTCGAGAAAATCGAAAGAGACATCTTTTTCGACCTTTCCGGAAAATTGTTGTGGTTTCATTATCTGCGGGAAAATCGCAGTTGACAGAAAAATCATTGACAGGAGGGTAATTTTTTTCATTGTTTTGGTCTGTTAATTAATAGAAAATCATCATACAAACTTAAATAAAACAATTTGGTGAATCAATTATTAAATTCTGATTTTTGACCGGGTTTAAAATAAAAAAGGCTGCCGGGGAGCACCGACAGCCGGTTTAGCTGCTCCTTTTTCAGGAATCAGTTCATCTGTTCAAGCATCTGCCGTCTCTAAAACCTTTTCCACCACCTTTAGGACCTCTTCCGCCACCACGATGATATCCTTTTCCTCTTCCGTCACAGTTTCCACAGTCTCCTCTGAACCCCATGCCACCTTTTCCGGGTCTGTTCGCTCTGAATTCATTCCACTTGGCTTTTTGTTCTTTTGTAAGCAGATCATAGACATCCATCTGATGATTGGCTCTTGAATTCTGCAGCGACTCGTGAATTTTCGAGATTTTAGCAGTCATATTGAGGTATTCAGCTCTGGTGTATTCACCCTTGGATAAAAGCTGTTTCATCTCTATTCTGGCTTTTTCGAGCTCAGCTCTGAGATCAATCATCTTTTTGAGGTGATCATTTCGCAATGCCTCAATTTTTGTTTCCTGATCTTTTGTGAGGTCAAGTTTTTCCATCATTCTGCCGCGTCCGTGACCTTCAAATCCGGGTTGGGCAAATGTCGTTGCAGGTAAAACAAGTATTATTGCAAGGACGATAACCATAGATGAGATTAGGTGTCTCATAATTTATTCTCCATTTGTTTTGAATTTATTAACTTTCTGGTTATGTGACATGATGAAGAGAGGGGAGGGTTTAAAGGTGCATTCAATTTAAGTTGCTTTTTCTTTCAGTGAATTTGCAACGAAAAAATTGTTATATTTTGATTAAACCAATTACATTGTTTGAATGTCAAACTAATAAATTCACTAAAAGTTATTGATGACCGACGAAGAATTAGTAAAGAGATTTCTTAACGGCGAAGAATCAGCATTTAATTTGCTTGTTAGAAAATATCAACAGAAGATATACTGGCATGCCCGTCGACTTACGGGCAACCATTTTGACGCTGATGATATTCTGCAGGAAGTTTTGATGGTGATTTACAGCAAGTTGAAGGACTACAAGTTCGAGTCGTCATTGTACACATGGATATTCAAGATAACTTATACCAGGTCACTAAATCTTATTAACAAGAACAAGCTTAAAAGATTTTTTTCGATTGGGGATGAAGATACACCTGAAATAAGTGGTGATGTGGATGTGGTAAGAGATGTTGAAAACAGGGAAAAACTCCTGTTGCTCGATAAAATATTGAAACAACTGCCTGTGAAACAGAGGGAAGTGTTTGTAATGAGACACTTCGATGAATTGAGCTATGAAGAAATAGCCGAGATTACCGGCAAAAGCACCGGCGGACTAAAAGCAAACTATTTTCACGCTTTAAACAAAGTTACTTCTCTGATGGAGAAAGAGTATGGAAAAAAAGAAACGGATCTTCGAATATTTGGACAGCAAGCCGGGTAAAACCGGGACTTCAAATTTCGAAGCTGACATAAAAGAAGACGATGAGCTCTACAGTGAGTATGTCAAGGTTAAAGACTCCCTCTTAAAACTTGACAATCTTGCTAATGTGGAGTCGGACACTCTTTATTTTGAGAGTGTTCTGCCGAGATTCAGAGAAAATCTTGAATTACGGAAACAAAAACGATTCGTTCCGGTTTTTGCTAAACTGGCTGCCGGACTCGCGATTCCGGTTTTGGCAGTAACTCTGTTTATAACCCAGCCCTGGAGTACACAGATTCAAGTACCCGCAAAGGTCGATCAGGAAAACACTCTTGCAACAACTCCCGGAATCAAAACAGAATCACCTGTTAAAACGGAACAAAATGAACCTGTTGCCGTAAAACCGCAATACAGATACACTTCGACTCAATCGAATAATTCACCTGTATTGGAAAAAAGTGACAAGAATGAGATTTTACTTGGTTCCACGACTTTAGTCGATGATGCAACACTGGCCGGGCATTCAAAATTTCATGAGGCGTATAATTCGCTTCTTGAAATGAACACCACAAGTTTGCTTGAAATTGCTGAAAAATATGGAATTTCACTGGATGAAGTGGTTCAAAACTTAAGTGAAGAAGAAATTGAAAAACTTTCAGGACAAATAGACCCAATTGTTAATTGAGGAAAAAATCATGAGATATATTTTATTATTTATTTGCATTCTTTTTTTGTTGGATGGAGCTGCGAGCGCACAACCCGGACCAGGAAAGGGAAAATTCAGGAACCGGGGAGGAGACCCGCTTAAGAAACTCGAACAACTTGAAAAAGTAAAGTTGATTGAGGTGCTAGATCTTGATGAATCCACAATGCTGAAGCTTTTCTCGAGGCGTGGTGATCACAAAAAGATGATGGAAGAACGGAATGAATTTGCTGACAAGTTGCTTGACCAGATGGAAGACCTGATTGCTGCTAACAAAAACGGATCGAAAGATGAAGAATTGAAAGCAAAGATAAGTGAGTTTAACAACCATATTGATGAGTCACACAAGCTGCAAAGGCAGTTTGTTATGTCACTGTCTGATCTTCTTTCACCGGAAAAACTTGCCAAATACATAGTGTTTGAGAGGAATTTCCGAAGAGAAATTAGAGATATTCTAAAAAAAGATTAAAATATTGAAAAAGCGATTTGCATAAAACCGCAGAAAACCTTAAATTTACAGTCTAAATTCTGCGGAAGTGGCGAAATTGGTAGACGCGCACGTTTGAGGGGCGTGTGGGGAGACCTGTACGGGTTCAAGTCCCGTCTTCCGCACCAGAATTACAAAAGCAGTCCTTAATCGGACTGCTTTTTGTATTTTAAAAGATGAGTTTTACTTAATTAGGAGAATGGTTGGGAGAGGTCACCTGGTCATTAATTTTTCTGTTAATAATAGCTGTATCAGCCGGTACAACCGAGATACTTTCCCGGAACGGCAATCTGGAAAAGAATACCGGCAGGAAAGTTCTGCATATCGTAGCGGGAACACTTGTTTCCTTTCTTCCGTTTTTTATAAAATCGTCAACGACTCTCCTTGTTATTGGAGTCACAGTACTGATTCTCCTTTACTATCTTGTCTCAAAGAATAAACTCACCGGTATTGACGATTTGGAAAGAAAAAGCTGGGGTATTGTTTATTTTCCTGTCTCATTTATTCTCCTTATTCTGTTTTTCATACCAGACAAACCTGAGATATTTACCCTTGGTTTTTTAATAATGACATTCTCAGATTCTCTCGCCTCGATATTCGGTAAAAAGATAAAAAGCGAGGAATATCACCTGACCAGAGACAAAAAATCGGTGGCCGGCAGTCTCACATTCTTCCTGGTTTCCGTCATTATACTCTCACTTTTCATTCTTTTCGGTAACGGGACACCTGATCACAAGTACAATCCGTTGTTCGTTTTTTCTTTTGTCCTGATAATAGCTTTCATCGCAACACTACTCGAAGGATTATCTTCTGCAGGTCTGGACAACCTGACTGTCCCGGTTGGAGTCGCATTTTTGGCAAATATTTTTTTAAGTTCTCCTTTACCGGGTATTGAAGTGTCGTTGTTAACCGGATTTTGTGCATCACTTCTTGTGGGCGCGCTATCATTGAAATTCAGATTCCTTACAATGGATGGTGCAGCGGGCGCCATCATTCTTGGTACTTTCGTTTTTGGTTTTGGCGGGTTGCAGTGGACAATTCCGGTCCTGTCCTTTTTCATCCTGTCAAGCATTTTATCCAAAATCCGTCTGAAGCGTAACAGGGAGGTGGAGGAGAGGTTTGAGAAATCAGGGACGAGGAACATTGGGCAGGTACTTGCAAACGGAGGTATTGGCGGGTTAATCCTCCTTTTGGAGAGTTATTTTCAGTCGGGCTGGCTCTACTATCTGTTCGTTTTGAACTTTGCAGCGGTCTGCTCAGATACCTGGGGAACCGAATTCGGGACGATGTGGAAAACAAAAACGGTTTCACTTCGAAATTTCCGCGAAGTCCCGCAGGGATTATCAGGTGGTGTGTCGCTGCCGGGAACGGTTGGTGCACTCGGAGGTGCCCTGATGGTAGTAATAAGTTCATATTATTGGACAGGTGATTTATTTATATTCGTAATTCTGATTACACTTGGTTTTGCCGGCAGCATCATAGATTCGCTGTTGGGAGAGTACCTGCAAATTCAGTACAAGTGTCTCAAATGTGGTATTGTAACTGAAAGAAAATCGCACTGCGATGACTCAACTTCAAGGCACAAAGGTTTTCAATTTATTACCAACGACATCGTAAATTTTGGATCAGCAATATTATCAATTTTAGTTTTTATAATTATATATAAAGCCCGGCTATGAAATTTAAAAAGCTTCTGTTATTGTTAGTTATACCGGTTTTTTTCGTTAAAGCCCAATCTTCAGAGGAATATTACAATGCTGTAAAATATTTCCAGGACGGAAGGTATTATGAGTCTTACCTCCTTTTTGAGAAATTTTTGAAGATAAAAATCCCCGAGGATGAACTCTACGCCTCCGCAAAATTTTACTCATCGGAAGCCCTCTTCAATCTTGGTCAGTATGGCGGAGCGATGAGCGGCTATGAATATCTTGTAAATAAATTCGAATACACTTCCTTTAGAGCTGTTGCGTTATACAAGCTCTCTTTAATTTACATTTATAACGGACAAATCGACAAAGCCCGCGTTAGATTAATGACATTTGCCCGGAATTATCCTGGGAACAACAACTATGGATCGGTTCTTTTTTATATCGGTGAAACCTACAGATATGAAAAAAACTACACCGATGCACTCTATTACTATGAGCAGGCAAAATCGAACCGGAACAGCAACAAATACAGGATTGAAACTCTGTTTTATATTGGGGAGTGTTATGAGTATACGGGTAAATTCTCAGATGCAGCAAATACTTACGAAGAAATTTTGAATAATTACCCCGACAATCCTTTCTCCTTAAGTGCACAGATAAAACTCGGAGTAAGTTATTTCAAAGCAGGTGAGTATGAAAAAGCCATTTTGGAATTGATGGGACCCGATTTTCAGAATCTGCCACCCGAAAAGAAGAAGGAATCAACCCTGATACTCGCATCATCCCTCTTTCACACTCAGGAATATGGCAGGGCGGAAGAAGAATTTCTAAAGCTTTACAAGCAGGAGAAGGATTCCGAGACAGGCAGGGAAGCTCTTTACGGACTTGCATGGTGCAAATTTCAGACGGCAAAATTTGATTCGGCTCAGATTCTTTTCAGCATCGTCGCAAACGGAAAAGATTCAATTGCCGAGGCGGCTTCTTTTTGGAGAGCAGAAACTCAGAGATATAAAGGTGATTTCAAAAATTCCATTTCGCTCTTTGAGGGGTTCATTTCAAAGTATCCAAAGAGTAACTATTATGGAGTGGCGAAAACCGGACTGGGAATTGCGCTCATCGAGTTGAAAGAGTATAAAAAGGCGTTTGATCTTTTTTCAGATCTTAAAAATTCGAAAGATGATGGAATTAAGGCAAAAGCGAACATCTTTTTGGGTGAACTCAATTCGAATAAAAAGAACTATGTGGAAGCCATTACCAACTTTGAAGTTGCAACACAGGTTGCACCGAAAAGCAGTGATTTGCATACCAGAGGCCAACTTGGACTCGGAGTCTGCTATTTCCTGATGGGGAGTCTGGACAAGGCATACGATATCTTGAGAGATATTCAAGGGAAGAGAAGCAATTTTGAACCTGATGTCTATAATTTTTATCTCGGAGAGATCTTCTTCCAAAGACTTAAATTTCGTGAAGCCCTCGAGAATTACTCCCGTGTTAACATCGAAAATGGCGCATTTGGAAAACTTTCTCTGTACGGTAAAGCTTACTCATACTTCAATATCAAGGATTACCAGAACGCCAAGTTCACATTTATCGATTTTATTGCTAGATTTCCCAAAGATGAACGCATCGTCGACTCGAAGGTTAGGCTCGCAGAGAGCTACTACGCCACTCGCGATTTTGAAAATTCCGCGAAGATTTACGATAATCTGCTGAAAGGGAACGACCAGACCGATAAAAATCTGCTTCGTTATCAATACGCCCTCACTCTTTATAACATGGGGAAAAAAGAGGATGCGATAAAGGAATTAAAGAAAGTAATTAAAGATGCACAGGGAACTCAGCTTGAAGAAAATTCCCGGTTTATGATCGGATGGATTTACTTCAAAGGACAGGATTACGACAAAGCCATCGCAAGTTACAACGATTTTCTCGAAAATTCCGACGACTCGACCATTGTACCGATTGTTTACTATAATCTTGGTGACAGCTATTATAACCTTGAACAGTTTGGTACAGCAGCCGGATACTATGAGAAGGTATTGAACAATTATCCCAACTCACCGCAGGTTTATGACGCTTTTAACGGTCTGTTCTTCAGTTATTTCGCGCAGGGACTGCAGGATACTGCCTTCGCCCTTATCGACCAGTTTCTTTCGAGTAATCCCAGACTGAAGGATGCTGACAGACTTTATTTGAAACGGGCTGAATTGTTTTTCAATGCGGGTGACTTCAGTCGGGCGAAGGAAAACTATCTCAGTTTTATCGAATTTTATCCTTCATCCCCACATCTTGCAGAGGCATATTACTGGTTGGGTAAATCTCATCAGGCAAGCGGTGAAAGTGGTCAGGCGATGAATTCGTTCCGTTGGGTGATTGAGAAGTATGATACAACATCGTTCGCGCCTTTGGCATCTGTGGAATTGGCGCATGTTTTGATGGATGAGAACCAGCTTGATGATGCCGGAAGCATAATCGATGCAGCGATCACTAAATATCCGAAAGACCAAACAATCCCTGAGATTAAATATCTAAAAGGTTTGTGGTTTCTCCTGAAGGGAGATACTCTTTCGGGTTTTGATCAGTTCGATGATGTAATAAACAATTTTGTCGGAAACCAGTTTGCAGACAAGTCGTACATCGAGAAGGGGAGAATTGAACTCCGTAGCAGACGATACGACAATGCAATAAAAGCCTTCATGAATGTTGCCATGAGGAGAGAGGATATAATTGGAGCAGAGGCTCAATATATGCTCGGTGTTGCATATTATGAAAAAGGCGAGTACAAGGATGCGATTACCGCTTTTGTGCGTGTGGAATCGGTATTTTCCGAGTTTAATGACTGGCTTGCCAAGGCATATTTGAATCTCTCTGATTCGTATGTGAAGTTGAAAGACAACAAAAAAGCCATCTCGATACTTGAAAAACTTATCGAAAAACATCCTGATGACGATTATGGTACACAGGCAAAGAAGAAACTAAGAGATTTAAGGAACAAGAAAAAATGAAAAAATTCAGATTTGCCATACTTCTTTTTCTCTTGCTCGCCACATTTTCGGTCGAAGCACAGACTCAGCCTGAAGTGGAGCTCCCCAGTTTTGTTATCACGGGGTTAAGATCGTATGATTTTCCTGCGAGAGAGAAGATTAATCCCGATTTTTACTCAATTTTATCTGACGGTTTCAAAACACCAAAACTTGCAGATTCCGTTTTCAGACTGACAAAGAACTTCGATCCCAAGGTGACGAGGGAGATTCTAAGAGACACTTCCGAATATACAACAGGGTATGCCTCGGGTTCATTCGGAAACATGTTTCAGCCTTCGGTTAAAGGTTTTATTTCGGCACCGATGAAGGATGTTGTCCTGTTTGCAGGAGGAGAATTTAACCGCAGACAGGCATTTGTGGAGAATGCCGACGAGACAAACTTTAAAGTGAATGCCGGTTTCAAATATTACGCCTACAACGACAGTCTTTTGGATCCCGGAACCGAGTATTTCGCAAACTTCAGGATGAGTAAATCGCTTTACCAGTTCTATGGCAGTGATGATCCCTCGAGAAAAGGGGACAACAGTTTCTTCAATCCCGAACTTGGATTCAGAAATCTGTCTTCACAGTACCTTCAATATGGTGGTAAAATCAAAGGTGATATCTTCGCTCCAAATTCCGGAGATTACTCCGAGAATATTATCTCTGCCGAAGGATTTTTTAACACAAGATATGAATTCGTCGAAATATTCTCGAATCTTGCCATACGCCAACAAAATTTAACTGATTCGTCCGGTAACAAGTTTAACAATAACTTCATTAATCTAAGCGGACTTGGAGGAATAGTTATCGGCAGGACGATGAAACTGCTGGGAGGAATCGAATTAACCACAACTCCTGACAAAACCTACATATCTCCGGTTGTGAAATACTCTGCCCGGTTTGCCAACGGATTGTTTCTTATCGCATCCTACAATCCGAGCACTACAATAATGTACAATCAGGACCGTGTGGCTGAAAATCAGTATTTTCACCTGTCCGACAGTGTTTCATATTCGGTACTCCGAAAGACACACGATATAAATGCAGTATTAAAATTTGAGTATGAGAAATTAATTGAATTTGAAGCCGGCGCATCCTGGTTTATGTCAGATACATATCCTTTTTACACGGAGACAGCGAACAAAGGCTTTTTTACTTTGGGAAGTGCTGATGTGAAAGGTATCACCGGATTCGTTTCTGCAGCATTTCATCCCGGAATACTCGGAAGATTTGTCGGTGAAGTAAAATTCAATTCCGTTAAAGACGACTCCTCAAAATATGTACCTTTCATTCCGCAACTCGAATTTTATGCCTCCTATGGTAACAATTATAACAAAATAATCAGCTATGATGTCCGGCTTGGATACATTTCAAAGGTTTATTCTGACATTCAGAACAAAGTTGAAGTCGAGGGCGGATTGGACCTTTCGGTAAATGTTGAGTATAATTTGACCAATAATATAAAGTTATTCGGGCGGGGAACAGATTTGCTGAACACAAAGCTGATGAAGTGGGGGAGATATCAGTCACCCGGTTTGAGTGTCTCTGGAGGAGTGGTTTTTTCATGGTAACTGGTAAAAAATAAAAGAGTTATAAGAAATAGTGAATGAACTACTTGAATTGTTTGGTATAAATTTGTTATTTTGCACATCATTTATCAGGTATTAAGATGAGCCAGTCAGGCATCCTCCAAAAGATTCTCGAAAACTTTTTCGGGAGCAGCATGCAGATGATCGATTTTCTTTCTCAATTTGAGTTTTTGGTGAAAAAACATTTTGAGTTGGATAAAGTTTACGATCTGAACGGGTTTTGTTTAGTCAAAAGGAAACTCTCTGCCGGTGGAGATGAAGAAATTTTGCAATTTCTCGACAACAAGCTCGATCTAATCGAGGAAGTCACCCTTCGAAACCGCGCATCTGAACAACTGGTGCTGAATGAATTCCTCTCGTTCAACGAAGAAGAGGAGCGGGATCTCCAGGTAGCCGTATCACCCCTGATGCGGGATTTTTTTGAGAGAACCCTCGCCCTAAATGACCCCGATTCTCCTGTCAGAAAGAGCAGCTCTCTTCCTAAAATTTTGTTGGAAGAAGAGCGAAATGGTAACCAGTACAGCGAACGACCCGATGTACCATTGTTTGAGGAGTCTGAGGACGGTTACCAAAAGGTTCATCCTGTTTCCAGAGCATTTGCGGCAGATGATGAAATTTCATTTAAACCCCCGTTTTCAGAAGAACCGGATTTGTTCTCAGAGATAGGGTTGCATCCGGAAAAAGAAGAAATTGTTGAGAAAAAGGAAGTTGTACCACTTCAGGAAGAGCCTGAACCTGTTTTTACCCACTCCTCGATTGTTACAGCAGAACCTGACGATGAAGATGAGGAGGAGTTTACAGTATTTGAAGGCGGAATGAAGGTGGCACCTGTTGAGGCAGAACCTGAAAAACTGAGTGAACCTAACGGTGATGATGCTTTGGATATTTTTATCGAAAGTCTTGTTGAACAGGACGAAAGCGGGGCACTCCCTGTTGAAGAAATTGAAGTCCCTTCCGAACCCGAAGCAACCGAATTTGAAGAGATTGTTGCAACGGATTCATCTGACTCCGAAGAAGTTGCCAAAAATGATGAGTTGGAAGAGAGTGAATCGGTTCCTGATTCACCTGAAATTACTGAGGCGTTCACTGAACCTGACTTGAATCCCGAAGAACTGCCGATCGAAATGAAAAGTGAGGATTTGATCATCGAGGCTTTACCGGAGTTTACCGAAGTAGAACCGGAGGTTGAGGAATCCGGTGAAAAACCGGAGGATACGCCCGAAGAACCAGAGGAAGTTACAGTGACCGGCGAAGAAGATTCTCCCATAAAGAATGAATTTATGTCAGAAGAAAATCCTGAAGATATTACACCGTTCCCGGTTCGCAAGCAGAGGATCAGCATTTTCGACGACATTGAGGATGAGCCGGAGGCTGAAGAAACTGTCCTACAGGATGAACATCCTGAATCTAAGCTCCAAACTGAAGAACCGACAGATTTACCACAGAAAGAAGAACTCATTCCGGAGGTGAATGAACTCCCTGAAGTCATTGAAGAGCCTGAAGAAAATGAAGAGCAACCTTCTGAACCCGTTAAGGAGGAATCGGTTGCCGAAGAAATTCCGGAAGAACAGGTCGAATCCGATGTGGTAGAGCCTGTTGTCGAAGAAATTCCGGAAGAACAGATTGAACCCGTTAAGGAGGAACCGATTGCCGAAGAGATTCCGGAAGAGAAGATCGAATCCGATGTGGTAGAACCGGTTGCCGAAGAAATTTCGGAAGAGAAGATCGAATCCGATGTGGTAGAACTGGTTGCCGAAGAAATTCCGGAAGAGACAGTTGAGCCAGTATTTCAAGAGACACCTGAAGAGACAACCGAACCCATAACGGAAGAACCGGTCGAAGTTTCAAAACCGGATTCTCAGAATGATGAAGAAGAACCTGAAAAACTGCTTTTTGATGAGTCATTTTTTGATGATGTGATCGAAACTCCGGGTACGGAAGGCAGTGTTAGCGAGGAAGAGGTACCCGCTTTTCAGGAAGAAATACCTGCTACCGAAGAACCTGTATTTTTCGAAGATTCCGTTTTCGAGACCGAAGAAAAAATCGAAGGCGAAGCCGAGCAGATACTGCATTTTGATCAGTCTGTTGTAGATCAGGAGTATCCTCCACAGGAACCTGTTGCAACAATCACTCATCAGGAAGAACTCAGTGGTGAAGTCTTTCATCATTTGGAACCCCCGGTTGCGAGGGTTGAAAGCATTGACGATTCATCTAAAAATTTGGAGTATGATTCAGGTGCGAGGATTGAAAGCTATGATAAATCATCTGAAAATTTTGAATATGATAAAGTTGAGATCCCGAACAATCAAACAGAGGAGACGGTAGAGATGAAAAGTGAGAAAAACACAGTTGAGAGTGAACCTGAAGAGAATAAGGGGACATTTTCAGTTCTGATAAAAATGTTGATTGTTTTAATAGTAATTATCGCAACTTATTTCATACTGTCCGCATCGGGGTTTTTGAAGGGTAAAAGTGCAGCCATTACCGAAGACTATTTGGCAAAGGGTGCGGTTGTTATAGGCGACAGCTCCTCGTTTGCTGACAAAAGAGAATACCCGTTCAACAGGGACACACAAAATGATTTGAATGTAACAGGAGTCAGTGTTAAATCCGGTCAATACTATGAAGTTGCTGAGAACGGGACATTAAATCCAATACAATACGATACTGCAAAAGTAAAAAATTACAAAGTTACCGTCCCACCTGACAGCCTTCTGAACAAAAATGAACCAAAAGCGAAAAAAGGCGAGAAGTCGAAGGACAAAAAAGAAAAGGAGCCGGGTAAAAAGACAGATCCCGGGAACATTGCGCTTCAGGATGCTGTAAAAAACAAGGTTAAAGAGAAAAAACTTGCTGATTATGTTTTTAAAGCAGGGAAGAAATATTATGTACAGGTGTCTGCCCACAGATCGTTTGATACCGCTGAAAATCTGGCAAAAGATCTCAGTCATAAAGGGTACAAGGCTTTTATTATGAAAATAAAGAAAGACGGTGTCGAGGGGGAAAACGGGATCTGGTATCGGGTCCGGGTGGGTCCTTTTGATAAAGAGGATAAAGCAATGGAAATTAATACTGCGTTGAATACAAAAAAGAAAAAGTAGAAACGGAAAGACATAAATGAATCTTATAGAAATGTTTTTAAAAGGCGGGGTCGTTATGTGGCCCATACTTCTCCTTTCAATAATCGGACTTGCTGTGATAATCGAGAAGTTGATCGCTTTACGCAAGGCAAAAGTAAATGTTCCGAAGTTTATTTTGACGGTTGAGACACTTCTGAGAAAAAATGATGTGGCGGGGACCATCCAGGTACTCAAGGGTGAAAGATCACCAATCGCTGCCATTATAAAAAAAGGCTTGAAGAAACACAAATACGGGTATCAGAGAGTCAGAGAAGCGATCGAAGATTCGGGAAATCAGGAAATAGCCAAACTGGAAAGAGGATTGTGGGTTTTAGCCACTGTTGCAGGTTCTGCACCACTTCTCGGATTTCTTGGAACGGTAACAGGTCTTGTTTCAGCGTTCATGACTGTAGAGCAGTTGAAGGGTACTGCCAGCCCTTCGGATCTTGCGGGCGGTATCTATGAAGCACTGATCACTACTGTTTTCGGACTCGCAGTCGGTATTCCGGCTCTTATCATTTATAACTATCTTTTGAGTTCGATAAATAAGGTTGTGCTTGACATGGAAGCCATCTCGACAGATGTGATAGATACATTGGAAGATGTAAGTCACGGCAACATTCCTCAAAAATCTCAGATAGATATCGATTTTTAGGTGAGAGATGCGATTTAAACGAAGAAACAAGCCACTCGCAGAGTTCAGTTTTTCATCTTTGACTGATGTTGTGATGCTATTGCTCATTTTTTTCATGATTACATCACAATTTGTAGTGCAATCAGGAGTTAAGGTAAAGCTCCCCGGGTCAAAAAACACAGAGCAGGTAATTCCATCGGATTATGTGGTTACAATTACCAAGGAAGGTACCTACTATGTAGGAGAGACGGTGGTTGCCGAGCCTGAACTTGAGATTAAACTGAAAGCGCTCCGTGAATCGAACGAAGAGGCAAATCTCATAATAGCATCTGACAAGGATGTTGCGATCGAAAAAGTTGTAAAAGTAATTGATGCAGCAAAAGGATCAGGCTTCGATAAATTTACTCTTCAGACTGAAAAAACCACTGAACAAGAGAAAAAGTGATTGTGAACAAGAATCGAAGTATTTCAATTGGTATTTCACTGGTTTTGCATCTGATTGGATTCGGTCTGATGTTTTTTCTCTATTTTGGCGGAAGTATGCCAAAACAGTCAAAAAGTGTGATAGTGATGGAAATCGAAACACCTCCTGAGTTAGGGGGTGAAGCAGGGAAGATGGGAGATCAGGGAGTTGAGGCAGAGACCAATGAGGAAAAAGTTGAAAAGGAAGTAAAAGACAACAAAAAAGAGGATAAAGTAAAGACTCCTGAAGCCAAAAATACCGACAAGGATGGTGTAAAAACCAAAAAGAAGGATGATTCCGGTAAAAAAGGAAATGAAGATAAAAAGGGTACCACCACCAATCCCGGAACAGGCGGAGGAACCACATACGGTACAGGCTACTCCATCGGCTGGGGAGGAAAAGGGAAGAGGGCAATATTAAGCTGGAATGTTCCCAAATATCCTGCAGGGGTGAACATAGAGGGAAATGTTGTTCTCTCTTTTACAATTCTTCCCAACGGTACTGTGGGAAGTGTGGTTCCTGTAAAAAAACTTGATCCAAAACTCGACAACCTCTGTATTACTGCTCTCAAAACCTGGCGATTTGAAAAACTGCCCGGGGGTGAGAGTTTTGTTCAGCAGGTAACGATAACATTCCCCTTCAGGCTGAGATAGCTACAAATCAAAATGATTTGTTTGATCTGTCCAATATTGCCTTACCCAAAAGCCCGCCCAACAATCCAAACAACGGATAGAATATCAAATTATTGATAAACGACATCACCGCATAAAATCCTGAGAATCCTGTATTTACAAGATCGTCTCGTGTTGCCTCAAGAATATCCATCGCCTCTTTTACAGAAGGGTCTGAACCCTGCAGAAACGGCATTTCATTCAGCATTTGTAGAATTTGAGGATATGAGTCCACGAATTCGTTATGTCTTGTTATGAATGAGATCAGAACATCAAAGGTGGTCCCAAAAAATGCAGTGAAAACCCCGGTCAGAAGCCCGAACACTAAAGCGTACGACATTTGCAAGGGGAATTTGTCGTTATTGATTCGTCTGTCTGCGTAGAGTGCAAAAATCACTGCAGCAGGAACCAGGATGCAACAGGCGGTCGATTTCAGAATTGGCACGGTGCTCAGGACACCTGCGGCAAAACCCGAGACAAGAGTGGGGAAATATTTACTGTTAACCATTAACTCTGTATTGATAATTAAATAAAAACCGATTTGAAATATATAAAAAGAGAATGTAACCGCTTAGAAATCCCGAAAATAATGCACCCCAAAGAGAATACTCGATTATGCCGGTCCATTCGAGAAGCTTGCTTGTGCCTATTGGGATGAATGCGATCAGTAAAAAATATCTGCTCAAAAACCCTTCATATCTTTTCCGGATGAAAAGAGCTGTGGTACTGCCCATAAACAGACCGGAATAGATGCCGAGGCATCTTGCACACAGATGAAGTGGAAAGCCATCGATGTGAAAACAACGGCTTTCCAAGCCGTGACAAATTCTCGAATAGAGCGACTTTGTAAAGGGGTAGATGAATTTTAGATCACCTGTATAAAAAGGTAAAAATGACACAGCAAGAAGCAGGAACAACCCTGCAACCGGAAGATATCTTGAGCGAAGAAGACGCAGCTTTCAGTTCCCTTTTTTATAGATACGAATGGAATTCTCTGTAAGAATATAGAGTATATCACCCGAAACTATTGAATCGACAAACCAGAGGTGTTCAGAAACATCCAGTTTTGTGAATTCCAGATTATGAGCGTCATTAGCGATATAAATTTCAGTTTTTGAGGTGAGGGTAACCACCCCATCGGTAGCTTTGACTGAAAGAAACCTGTCATCAAGCGGCAGTTTGTAAATGTAATTTCCGAAGAGATCGAATATAACCAGGTCTCTTCCGTCCAGTACTGCGAGGGTGTTTTTTAGTGCTGTTATCTTCCTTGGTCTGTCAAGTGTATAAAAACCTGAATTGTAACCGCCGAAATTGCCTTTGTAATCGCCAAAAAAATTGAAATAGACTATCCTCTTGTTCTCACCATCGAGAACATAAAGATCTCCCATGGCTGAAACTGTAACGGAAAGCGGATACCCGAAAACTTCGTCGTTGAGGAGGCTCTCTTTTTTGTAAACGGTTCCTGCCAGATTAAGGCTTTTGTCATATTTGTTTATCTTGTTGTTTTCTTCGTCTGCCACAAGAACATAAACCATCTCGGCACAAACATCCAGCGGGGTCGTCAGTGACCTGGAATCCCATCCGTATCCCCCCGAAGTATTAAAAACGGCGCCATCCATGTCGAGTTTTAACACCTGGCTTGCACCAAGATCGGTGACATAAAAATACCCTTCAGGAGAGAGTGAGAAAGAAGATGCCCTGTTGAAATTCCCGATCTCTTTTACAAAATTCCAGGGTTGGGAATTCAAAATTCCGGTAAAAAAGGTGACAAGGATCAAAAGCTGACGCAAAAAAGAAACAATCATATAAATTTTAAATAATTTTCATATCAGTTATAAATTAATTAAATTAGCTTTACGGAATTCTGTATTTTTCTAAAATTCCCGATAACCAACTGAAATATAAGCAGTAAGCCGAGAATAATGCATCATAAAATTGCTGAGCTCAAAGAAAAACGAGAATTGTCCCGAAAAGGGGGAGGGGAAGCGAAGCTTGCGAAGCAGCACGAACAAGGGAAACTGTCAGCCCGTGAGCGACTGGAGATTCTTCTTGATGAAGGAAGTTTCGAAGAGATTGATGTATTCGTAAAGCACCGGTCGAAAGATTTTGGTCTTGAAAAACAGACTTATTACGGGGACGGGGTTGTTACAGGTTTTGGAACAATAGAAGGAAGACCTGTTGCTGTTTACAGCCAGGATTTTACCGTATTTGGCGGATCACTTTCTGAAACACATGCAGAAAAAATCTGCAAAGTGATGAAAATGGCGATGAAAACGGGGATTCCGGTGATCGGATTGAACGATTCCGGGGGTGCCAGAATTCAGGAAGGTGTTGTAAGTCTTGGCGGGTATGCGGATATTTTTCTGCTAAATACCCTTGCAAGCGGTGTTATTCCACAAATAAGTGTTATATTGGGTCCCTGTGCCGGCGGTGCTGTTTACTCCCCGGCGATTACAGATTTTATATTTATGGTCAAGAACTCGAGTTACATGTTTGTTACGGGACCAAATGTGGTCAAGACTGTAACACATGAAGATGTAACATTCGAGGATTTGGGAGGGGCGGAGACACACTCGGTAAAGAGCGGTGTCGCACATTTTGCATTCGATAATGAGATTGAAACCTTAATGAATGTAAGGCATCTAATGAGTTTCGTTCCTTTGAATTACAAGGACAGACCATTGGAGAAGCCATTCAAAAAGGGAACCATTAAGCGGGACGAGCGTCTAAACTCTATTATACCAGACAACGCTAACAAGCCTTACGACATCAAACAGGTGATATCGTTACTCGTTGATAACGAGGAGTTTTTTGAAGTTCATGCCAATTATGCGGAAAACATCGTTTGTGGTTTTGCGAGAATGGGTGGAATGAGCATCGGAATTGTGGCTAACCAGCCATCGGTATTAGCGGGAGTGCTTGACATCAACGCTTCGGTCAAAGGGGCAAGATTCGTAAGATTTTGCGACGCTTTCAACATTCCTCTCCTCGTTTTGGAGGATGTACCGGGATTTTTGCCCGGAACTGATCAGGAATGGAACGGAATTATAAGACACGGAGCAAAACTCCTGTTTGCTTTTAGTGAAGCGACGGTTCCAAAAATAACCGTCATCACCAGAAAAGCTTACGGCGGTGCATACGATGTGATGAACTCGAAGCACATAAGAGGTGATTTTAATTTCGCCTGGCCCTCTGCAGAGATAGCGGTCATGGGTCCCAAAGGTGCAGTGGAAATAATTTTCAAAAAAGAGATTTCATCTGCCGATGATCCGGAAGCGGCTTTGGCAGAAAAACTTGACGAATACATCAAAAAGTTTGCGAATCCTTATACAGCTGCAGAGCGGGGTTTTATCGATGATGTGATAGAACCGGCAGACACAAGAATAAAATTGATAAATTCTTTTCAGTTGCTAAAAACTAAAAAGGATAAAAATCCGGGTAAAAAACATTCAAATATTCCCTTGTAGGAGAATAGAGTATCAGGCAAAAATTTATTTATTCAACAATCAAACACAACCATGGAGGTTTAATGCGTAAAGCAGCACTCCTGATATTTGCAGTTTCAGTTTTGGGGCTAACAGGCTGTATCCCCGGGACTGAAACCGCAAATACGCAGGTCACAACACCTGTAACGCAACAGAACATAAGCACACAAGACATTGTACCGCAGGAACTTGACAGAGCATATGCTTATTATCAGCAATCAGTCGAGAAAGCAAGAAAAAACTCAACTCAGGAAGCCATCAACAGCTTGACTTCTGCAGTTGAGATCATGAACGGTCTTGACAACTACCCCGGAATCGACGCAAATCCGCGTTATGCCGAGTTAAAGCTTCTCATAATGGACGAAACCAGTGAACTCGTCAACAATATCGATGAGACGATCGAAGATGTATCAGTGGATGCATTCAAAGATCTCTTAAAGAATGGCGACAAGAATCTCACTGCCGGCCATCTTCTGACTTCTGTTTCAGAAATTGAGATAGCAGCTACCAATTCCAATTCCAACTTCAATTCCGGTGAAATTCCACTTGTAATCAACGATCAGGTTGAAAAATGGATCACTTTCTACACCGGAAAAGGTAAAAACTTCTTCAAACAGTGGGTAGGAAGAACCGGAAAATATTTCCCTGTTATCATTCCGATTCTTAAGGAAGAAGGAGTTCCACTAGAGCTCGCTTACCTGACACTGATCGAAAGTGGTTTGAATCCAAATGCCCGCTCAATCGCCGGCGCAATGGGTCTCTGGCAGTTCATGAAGGGAACCGGACAGATGTACAATCTCAAAGTCGATTACAACATTGACGAGAGAAAAGACCCTGTAAAGGCGACCAGAGCTGCTGCAAGACATCTTCGCGACCTTAAGAATTCACTCGGTGACTGGCATCTTGCTCTCGCAGCTTACAATGCAGGCGAAGGCAGAATTTCCAGAGCAATGAAACGCGGTACAGAAAACACTTTCTGGGCTATCCAACAACTGCTTCCTCAGGAAACCCGTAACTATGTGCCCGCATATATTGCAGCTACACTTGTTGCCATGAATCCTGAAAAGTTCGGTTTGACCGAAATCAGTTACCAGACAACATTTGAGTATGAGTCGATCAATGTAGCAAAAGCAACTCCGCTTATCACTGTTGCGAATCTCTCCGGTGTTTCACTGACGGATATCAAAGATCTTAATCCTGAATTGTTGCAGAACAATACACCGGGTACCGGTGATTATGTACTTCGTGTGCCTAAAGGCAGCAGCAGTACGGTTCTCGCAGGTCTCCAGAACAGTAATCCGAATATTCAGCTCGCAGGCGGTGACGGAACAACAGCAACAATTCGTTACGCGATAAAGAATGACGAAAGCCTCGTTCAGGTCGCTTCCAAGTTCAATGTAACAGTTACCGAATTGAGAAAATGGAATAATATTTCAGCATTTGAGAATGCCAAAATTGGTCAGGAACTCGTAATTAATGTACCTGCATCCAAATATGAAACATACTCAGCACTCGCCGGCAACACCTCAAAAAAGAAATCTTCAACTACCATAACAGCAAACAACAACGACTCTAAAACATACTATCACACAGTGAAGTATGGCGAAACTCTCGCCGAGATTGCTGAAAAGTACAAGGTTTCGATAAACGACATAAAAAGCTGGAATGGTACCAAAATTAAAAATGGTCTCGTGTATGCAAATACATCTCTTACCATTTACACCGGTACAGTGCCTGTTTCTTATGGTGATAATGCATCAAAGAATACTGCCACTCTGAATACTTACAAGGTTCAGAACAACGACAATATTACTGCGATCGCTGCCAAATATGGTGTGTCGGTTGATGACATCAAAACCTGGAACAATCTTTCTTCGGATAAAGTGTTAGCCGGTCAGAATCTGAAAATCTATTCCAATAAAACGGTTACAGATGTAAAGACTACCGTAAAAGCCAACACGAACACCAACTACAATTACAACAAGAAGAACAACACCGCATACAAAAACAATAACAGCACCACAAAGTCAAAAACAGGTGTCAGTTATGGTAATAATTACAACAAAAAGTCGAAAACAACTGTAACTCCAAAAACGGGTACAAATACCAATAAAAAAGCTACAGTAAAAACCGGTTCGAACAACAAGACCACTAAAAAGGCAACTACAACACCAAAAACCGGAAATACGACAAAGACAAAGAAAAAATAGTTCTTTTGTTCTGAATATATTGTTTGTCAACGCTAGTTGAATGTAGGGGTGCCCTTAACGGGCTGAGATCAAACCCTTGAACCTGATCCGGGTAATTCCGGCGTAGGGAACAAATTAAAAGCCGCTTTTCAGTTACCCCTCTGAAAAACGGCTTTTTCATTTTAAATACAGGTAATAACATGTACAGATTGTTTTTTAGTTTTATCTTTTTTTCTGTCGTAACATTTTCACAGGTGACATCGGTTTTGGAAGTGGATGTGATGGACGAGGAAACGGGACAGAGACTGCAGGGTGCGGTGATAAAATTTGAGGAGTTACCGCTCGCAGGTGTGACGAACAGGGAGGGGAAATTTATTCTCAAATCAATTCCTCCGGGTGAATGGAGACTCATTTGTTCTTTTGTCGGTTTTAAGACGGAGCGCAGAGTGGTATCAATTTCGGGTGACAGGCTCACTCTTCAAATTGCAATGAAAAAAGATCTGGTTGAGATTCCCGAGGTCATTGTAAACGGTACCCGCGCAAGTGACAAGGGCAGTAGCATTTCCTTTTCCAATCTCACAAAACTTGACATTGAAAGACTTTCAATAACGAGGGATATCCCTTCCATCCTGAATACACTTCCTTCCACCTCATATTATTCAGAGTCCGGGACTGGAATTGGGTACGGCTATGTAAGAATAAGGGGTTTTGACCAGAGAAGGATTTCAGTATTAATTAATGGAGTGCCACAGAATGATCCTGAAGATCACTCTGTGTATTGGATCAATGTTTACGATCTTGCAAATTCCCTTGAGGATGTACAGGTTCAAAGGGGTTCGAGTATTTCGTTTTACGGTCCACCGGCAATAGGAGCGTCGATTAACCTGGTAACCAACAAACCCCTCGTGAATCCGGGTGTTTCATTTGAAGCAGGGATGGGAAGTTACAACACGAAAAAATATGCTTTCAGCGCCAACAGCGGTATTCTTGCAGACAGGTTTATGGTGAGAGTGAGAGGGAGCAGAGTGACAAGTGACGGTTACCGGGATTGGTCATGGTCTGAATTCTGGCGGTATTTTGTAAGTGCCTCTTATTTTGACGATATTCAAACAATATCAGTAAATGCCTATGGTGGTCCCCAGGAGGACGGTCTGGCATTCTATGGTATCAGCAAGTCTGCAAATGGTGACGAAAACACCAGGAAATATAATTACGGAGCTGCCTCACGCGACAGGGAAGTGCTTAACCAGCCACAGGTCTCTTTGGTTCATGATATTAAACTTGGCAACGACCTTTGGCTTAAGAATACTCTCTTTTTCCTGTCCGGAGACGGATTTTTTGATTTTAGCGCAAACTACGGAACAAATGATTATTTCAGGCTCGATCCGTCAATTACAATTCCGGGCGATATAATGATGCGTGCATTTGTCGATAACGACCAGTTTGGATGGTTGCCATCCATCGAATACAGGTTTTCGGGTGGTAAACTTATGGCCGGGGGTGAGATTAGATTACACCGTTCATTGCACTGGGGAAGAATTGAATCGGGTACCGGTCTGCCCTCTGATGTAGTGGGTGAAGGAGGGAACAGGAAGTTCTATGAGTATAAAGGTTCAAAGAACATCTATTCTGCTTTTGTTGGTGTTCAGAGCAAGCTGACGGAGAAGATTGATCTAATTGCACGGGTACAATCGATCTACCAGCAATACAGGCTCTATGAAGAAAAATTTGCGAATAATGATTTCACCACTCCATACTTTTTTCTCAATCCGCAACTCGGCATCAGTTATTCTCTAAACGATAAAATATCTCTCTACACTTCGCTTTCGCTCACAAGAAGAGAGCCGCCCCTGAAGAATTTGTACGAAGCTGAGTCAGCGAGTTGGGGAGTGGTTCCTCAATTTGAGAAGAAACCGGACGGGACATACGATTACAATAACCCGCTTGTAAAACCGGAATCACTTCTAAATATCGAACTGGGATCGCGATTCGCCTTTTCCGGAATGAACGGATCGATAAATCTGTATTATATGAACTTCGAAAATGAGATTGTTCCCTCGGGAGGTCTTGATGTTTTTGGTCAGCCCCGGGTGGGAAATGCTTCTAAAACTGTCCATTACGGGTTGGAATTTGAAGGATTCGCCCGTCTTCCATGGGGTTTGGTATTAAATTTTAATGGTAATTTCAGTCGTAACCGGTTCATTGATTTTACCGAATATGACGGTTTCGGAAATCCGGTTTCGCGGAACGATAATTATATTGCGAATGCTCCTGAGATTATCCTTAACGGGGGACTGACATACGGCAGTTCACTTTTTTATACTTCGTTGAGTTTCAACTTTACTGGAGCCCAGTACACGGATAATTCGACTAACCCTGATGGAGCGAAGGTTGAGGAAGTAACGGTTGATCCTTTTTCTGTAGTAAATCTCAGTGCAGGGATCAACTATGACATGTTCGGGGCGAGATTGAAATTTGTAGTAGAGGTCAATAATCTGTTCGACAAAAAATATCTGATGAATGGATTTGGATGGGATAACTTTTTCCCTGCTGCCGGCAGAAATTTCATGACAACTTTAAAGATGGAGTTATGATGACAAAAGGATGTGTTATTCTTGGCAATGGAAGGCCCCCTGCAACCGGTGATCTAAGTTTCTTTCTTGACAACGGATTTCCTGTCCTTATTTGTGCTGACGGCGGGGCAAATGTCGCGTATGATATCGGTGGAATACCTGATTACATAATCGGAGATCTTGATTCGATAAGTGAATCAATTCTAGATCATTATAAAAACAGAGTTTCGGTAATTAAAATTGAAAGACAGGACGATACCGATGTTGAAAAATGCCTTAAGTTCGCCATTGAAAAAGGGTTCACACAGTGTGCGCTGCTGGGAGTGACGGGTGACAGGCTGGATCATACGCTCAATAACATCGGACTCGCTCTTAAGTATGGCGACAAAATCAGGATTTTTATATACAGCGAGCAGTCTCTTCTTGAAGTATTTACCGGTACCCTGCAAATCGATGGGTTCCAGGGAGAAACGGTATCAATCTATGGTTTCGATTCAAATACACGGATTACAACAAAAGGATTGAAGTATCCGTTGAATGGTGAGGTGCTGCCCTTCGGTGTCAGGGACGGAACAAGTAATGAGGTACTGGAGGAAAAGTTTGAGGTAACAGCCGAAGGAGGAAATGCAATTCTGATACGGAATGCCAGGGAAGCGATTAAGGGTGGATACTTCTACGGATATGCTTGATGTAATCATCATATCGTTTGTTCTTTTAGTAACGATCGGTACAGGTTTCTACACTTCAAGAAAGTCTTCTGGTGAGGCTGACTCATATATTGTCAATGATCGTAACATGGGACTCTTTACATTTGTTGCCGTAAATGTAAGCACATGGTACGGTGGAATTCTCGGTATAGGCGAATATTCATACAGATACGGCATCTCCTCATGGTTTACTCAGGGACTGCCGTACTATATTTTTGCTTTCATCTTTGCATTTGTTTTTGCAGGAAAAGTAAGGTCGACAGGACTGCTCTCGATTCCGGCAAAACTGCGAATTGAATACAATAACAAGGTTGCAATTGTCGCTTCAATTCTGATCTTCACCATCACCTCTCCTGCGCCTTACCTGCTCACTGCGGCGCAAATAATCGCAACAATCTTTGATGTGCCCGTTGATTTGATGCTCTTCGTTATTCCAATCCCATTGATCATCTATCTCTCACTCGGTGGATTCAGATCGAACATAAAGGTTGATGTATTTCTCTTTTTCTTCATGTTTGCGGGATTCATAGCAGCGGGTATCTACCTGTTCATTACGCATGGCGGAATGCCGTTTCTTGAGCAGAGACTGCCTGCGGAACATCTCTCATTAACCGGTGGAAGCAGTTTCTTTTATCTGCTGGTGTGGTATCTTGTTGCAGCATGGACCATTGCCGATCCCGGTTTTCACCAAAGGGTTTATGCTGCAAAAACAGCTCAAATTGCGAAAAAGGGGATACTTATCTCGATACTGCTATGGGCACTGTTCGATTTCTTCACTAATGCAACAGGGCTTTTTGCACGGGCATTACTGCCTGACTTGCAGAATCCGGTATCTGCCTTTCCTGCACTTGCGGCAGGTTACTTACCGGTCGGGATTAAAGGACTTTTCCTCGCTTCACTTTTTGCAACAGTTTATACAACTCTTAACAGTTTTATCTTTCTGAGTGGCGTCACTTTCTCAAATGATATAGTCAAGGAGATCGTTCCCGCAGAAAAATTTCATCTTAAACGATATACTGCTATTGGGATGATCCTGTCAACGCTTATAGCCATCATACTTTCCCTTACTCTGCGTTCCATCGTTGATATCTGGTATTATATTGGCTCATTGTTTGTTCCCGCTTTGATTTTCCTTATCACAGGTGCATATTTTAAAAAATTCAAGCAGGGAAATGGACTCGCCATGCTACAGTTGATTTTTATTCCGGTTTCAGGTCTGATCTGGATAATCATCAAAAATAAATTACCGGCAGAATCATTTTTGTCACAAGTTGAACCAATGATCATAGGACTGTTAACAGGAGGAGTAATTTATTTGATTGGATGGCTTAAAAACCACTTTTTAACTCGCTGATCTTTCGTAAATTTCATTTTTGATTTCAATAAATAAATTTGTAAAATGACAACACGAAGAGACTTTTTAAGAGCACTTGGCATAATCACAGCTGTAACAGCTACAGGAGCGGGCAGCATTTCAATTCTTGGTTGTGGCAAGGGGAACGGACAGATTCCCAAAGCAGAGGACGACAAACCAAAACTTCCCCCCAACCCCTGGGTTGACGGTGATACAGAAGTGTTGATGTATACATTCCTTGGTAATGAGTGCAGACGGTTTTATGGCAAAGGTGATGTGAACAAGCTCAAGATAAAGTCAAAATTCAGGCTTGGATGTTCCGAGTCAGTAGTCGGTAGCAGACGAAAATCATTTTGCGGAGCCGGCTGGACGGGCACACCTACAGTCTACATGGAGGCAGGAAAGCTGATGCTTGTACTTGGCGGATATGACCAGTACTTAAGGAAGTTTGAAGCCGATGGCTTGAAGGAAGTCTGGAAGTACAAAAATAATGATATTATGAAAGGAGCCGGTTCTGTCTATATCGATACGACTGCAGCCGAACCTGATCGTATAGTTCTTCTTCAAGGAAGTCGCCTGGGAAATGGAAATTCTGTCCAGGGCAGTAAGGTCATTCCAAGTTTCAGGGCAATTTCCTACAGAACAGGGAAGGAAATATGGAAATTTAATGTCCCGAGAAGTGTCTGTTACAGTCGTGACAATGACAGTTCTCCACTTTATTTGGGTGACGGGATGATCTTCAATGCCGTTGAAAGTGGATTTGGATTCTTCCTCAGCAGTAAAATTAGTGATGCAGCCATGCTGGATGGAATCAATCAGCCCAAGGTTCTTGGGAAAGTAAAACTGTTTGAAGATTCTGATGCAGCCAAACACGGCAATAACATCGTGGTTGAAGCGAGTCCCGCAAGAATGGGTGACAGGCTTTTCATAGCCTCCGGTGCAGGACATATTTATGGAATCGATATCAAGAAAATGGCTATTGATTACGATTACTACACAGGTTCGGATATCGATGGTTCGACGGTTGTAACAAAAGAGAACAAGATTATTGCCACCATCGAAAAACAGTATATCCCGGGGAAAGGTGGAGTGCTGAAACTTGATCCTTCCAAACCTGCTGAAGATTCTGTAGAATGGTTTTTCCCGACCAAAAACACAACTGTTGCTGAATGGCAGGGTGGCATTATCGGAACTGCCGCAATCAACGATGAATACAATCCAAACAACGAATATCCTGACATCTGGATTACTTTAGCAATCGATGGCAATTTGTATGTTGGAAGCCAGCACGAACTTTCCGGTGAGACGACTCTCGACACACTCAACAAAAAGAAATGTGCTGTTCCAAAACTTCTCGCAAAAATTTATGTAGGACCTTCAATTGGCAGCCCGATTCTCACAAGTGGAAACAAAATCGTTGCCCCGACCTACAACGGACTTCATCTCGTACAGATGGAATTTGTGAAAGGTAAAAAAGGCGATGGTGAAACAGCGAAGAATGCCGCAGGTGTTGAATATGGTGTCAAGTTGAAAAAACTCGAAACATTTCATTCTGATACATCTTTTGAAGCTACACCGGTAATCTGGAACGATACGGTTTACTGTTCAAGCAGAGACGGATATCTTTATGCTCTCGGATAATTAGGCCGGATATCAGTCTGCCTTAAACAGATCCTCAAAAACAACAATCAGTTCTTCAAGAGGTTCTGTACCAACAGATATACGGATAAGTTCGGGATCAATACCGAGACCGCTGAGATATTTTCTTCCCTCAGTGGTTTTTAGAAGATCGTAATGTGCCATGTAAAAATATGGCATCCCGAGAGTGAATTCGGTGCCGAGACTAGGTCCCTGGGCAATTCTGAGCCTGTCATAGTAATTTTGCAGAGGTTTGTCGAAAACAATTGAAATCATTCCTGCAACAGAGCCTTCCCCCATCATCAACTTTTTGTAGTTCTCGGAAGAATCTTCACCAAGTGCCCAGTATAATTTTTTAATTTTTGGGTTGCCACTCAGATAATCTGCGAGTCCGGCAGTATTTGCCGAAATTTTTCCCATTCTTTCACGATACCCCTTGATCTCAAACGCCAGTCTTTGCAGTTCCCTGATGTATGGGGGTTCCACCATTTCGCTGATTGACTTTGCTACAGATCCGGAGAATTCACTCTTCCGATTGAGTACGATCGCTCCCATCAATAAATCTGCATTTCCGCAGGCATACTTTGTCAGACTTTCGATCACAATATCTGACCGGGTAAGTACCTCGACATTATACGGAGTCCCAACCGTACCGTCGACTATTAAAGGGACATCATACTGCTTTAGCAGACCGGAAATCTTAGGGAGATCAGGCGTTCTTACAAACGGATTGTTTGGTATCTCAAGGAAAAGTGCCGCCACTTCATTGCCTCTTGCTCTCAGCAACGCTTCAAGTTCCTCAACAGTTGAGACATTTGTATAGTTTGTTCCGAAATTTTTCAGAATGGAAATGGTGTCGAGGTACATCCATCCAAACTGAACAAATATTGTTCTTCCGGCTTTTGATTGTATCCCTCTGATCGATTCAAAAACAGAATAGACTGCGTTCATTCCACCGTTGGCAAGGATAATATCGCCTGAGTTGCAGGAGTAGGCATCAGAGAGGGTCTCAAGAATTATTTCGAGAGCGCTTTCCCGGCTTTCAACTTCTTCCTCATAGGGTGATTTTAATTTCCCTTCCTCGATCAGGAAATCTTCGGCTTGTCTTGATGATGGAATTATTCCTGTGTTTTGCAGGAATGACTTTACACCGGGGAGTGCTGCTGATGTTTTTTCAATTTTGATCAAAGGGAAGTGACCGTTATGATCAGTGGAAAATTCTTCTCCGAACTTATCCATCAGTAGCTTAACGGCAGAAAAGGAGGAGAGGGGCAGCACTTCATATTTGTCGTCAGTCCCTTTTCTTTCACGGTAAAGGATTACAGATTCAGTCAGAAAGTTGTTCATTCTGAATCTTGGATAACCTGCTCTCATTTTATTAATTATTTGTGGATCGCCTTCCTCATAACCGATCACATCGGAAAGAGCCGGCAGGCTTACCGAAACGGCATGTGGATTATTAAACGGGAGCGGTTCACCGCAATCAATTCTTTTAAGATACTCTGAAGCCATAATTACCTCAGTGCCTGTTCTATATCGTCGATGAGGTCATCAACGCTCTCAAGACCCGCTGATATTCTCAGAGAGGCATTTGTAATGCCAATCCCAAGCAGATCCTCATCGGAATATGAAGCGTGACTTATTCTGGCAGGTTGTTCAACTCTGGAATCCGCAGTGCCAAATGAAGCTTTCTCACCAAAGAGTTTTGTGTTCCTGACAAACTGCTCAGCCTTATGAACAGATTCCATCTGTATGGTCAACACTCCGGGACACACCTTCATCTGTTTTTTGGCCAGTTCAAACTGCGGGTGTGAAGGATGAAACGGGAATCTTACTTTTACTATGTCATTTCGTGTTGAGAAATATTCCGCAAGTTTCAGGGCACTTTGCTCCTGAATTTTCATCCGGTAGGGAAGTGTTGGCAGACCAAGGGTAATCAGAAAAGAATCAAGAGGACTTTGTGCCCTTCCTTCGGCGTTTGAAAAATATGCTATCTTTTCAGCCCATTCTCTATCCTTCGATACAACAGCCCCTGATATCACACTGCCGTGCCCTGAAATGTATTTCGTTCCGGAGAATACAGAAAAATCGGCACCCAGATCGAGCGGTTTCTGAGAAGCAAATGTTGCAAGACTGTTATCCACAGCAAAAAGGGTATCATGTTTTTTACACAATTCAGCAACTGCCTTGATATCTATAATTTTTAAGCCCGGATTTGTAGGAGACTCGCACAGCACCATCTTTACTTTTTTATTTTGCAAAATCTTTTCAACATTTGTCATATCAAGAAAATCGGTAGAGGTGACTTTCACACCGAACTTGCCACTGAATATTTTTAGAAGTCTGTAAGTGCCACCGTATGAGTCCATTTCCACCAGAATTTCATCACCCGTCGAAAGCACAGTCTCAAAAAGAAGTGCAAGTGCGGAAAGACCTGTATTTGTACAAACGCAACCGCTTCCATTTTCAGCAATAGTGAAGATTCGCTCAAGAGCTCCTCGGGTCGGGTTATCAGTTCTTGAGTAATCATATATTTTTTCGCCAGATTGTTTCTTCAGGTCGAATGTAGCAGTCTGATAAATAGGAAGGTGTGTTGCCCCGTGAGGATCTTGTATGTTGCTAAAGTCCGGGATTCTTGCGAGAAGGGTTTCTAATTCCATGGGTTTATATCTGTATATTTAGAATAATTAGTAATTATCGGTCTGAAGATCTGTTAGATCACTATATAAAGAAATTCCACAAGAAGAAAGGAAGTTAGAGAGTAATCTCATCGTTCCTGTTCTTCCTGTGGAATTTGGGAAAATGTAAAGGGATTAAACCCCTGAATCTACTTTTTGATACCTTTCATGATATTCGATTCGCTTTTTTTCCAGCGGTAGCAAATACCAAAAGGCATGTGTTTAATTTTGTCAGTTTCGCTGTAAATCTTTTTCATTCCTGCCTGATAAGCCCACGGGAAATCACCAATTGGTCTGATGTATGTACCGTAGTAGGTCATGTCCCATTGTCCGTTCTCGAGGAATTTAACGGGAATACCTGTATCTGTTTGAACAAGGTATTTTGCGTTTTCGAGAATAAATGAACGAAGTGAAGCGAAATCCTCTCCGTGAAGAAGGTATGAAGCGGCTTTTGTGAAAAAGATAACAGGTGAATTATCGGTCACGAGTTTCTGGAGGTTTTTTCTGTTTGCCCATGATTTATTCTGGGTGTCTGTACTGAAGTAGTAAAGCTTCTTAACCTCTTTTTGCTCTTTGTCGGTAAAGTAGATAACGCATCCCTTTGCCTCGCCTTTAAGCTGATCACCTGAGACGAGCTGGCTCTCCTCAAGATTAAAGTCGCCACTTTTTTCACTCGTTATATACTTAACATCCAGTACTGTAAGCTCTGATCTTGCCATGAAGAGGAAGAAAACAGGGATGACGCCTCTGAATACACCTTTTCTGAGATCGCTGCTCATCTGCTTTGTAATGAAGTATCCACGGGTGGTAAGAATTCTAAGTGAACCCTGAAGGTCATCGAGGTAAGTTGCAAGACTTGGATCGTTTGCCTTTATTGATTCAGGAAGTTTGTTTACTGGTTCAAGTCCCTGCAAAATATAGGTGTTTGCGTTCGGGAAGAACTCGTGAGCGAAAAGGAAATCGGGTCCGCCAAAAGGATAGAAAACTGTTCTAGCTTTTGGATCGAAATCTGCGAGTTCTGTTTTCGCCCAGTATTCAACTGAATCAAGAATTTCCTTTTGAAGATTAGCCCATTTGGAAGTGAAGAATTTCTGATGGTTCTTCCATGCTTTTTCTTCGGTAAGTTTGAAGAATTTTGAAGAAGCCGAGACCTCGAAACCGCCAAGAATTTTTGCCATGTCATTGTATTGCATGTCATATTTGGAGAGGTCAACACCGGCTTTGGGTTCTTCCTTAGCGGGTGTTTCGGTTTTCGCTTTTGTCGAGTCCTCTTTTACGGGAGTGGTTGATGCTGTCTTGTTGCATCCCGAAAATAGAAATATGATAAGGGTAAGTGTCGCCAGATTAAGAGAGACAATCCTTTTTACTATCGATGAAATATTTGAGTTCATCCTTTTTTTACCTGTTTATTGATTTTCGAATTTTGTGTTAAAATGTTTTGCAATATAGTAAACAACTATTCCTGACAGAACAGTTGCAAGACCAGCAAGTGATTCCTTTGGTTTGTCCATCAGAATGTGCGTAAGCATCCAGATTTCAAAAAGAATAAAAAGTATCGGAGTAAACGGGTACCCGAATGTCTTGTATGTCCTTGGTATATGTTTCAACTTTGTGCGAAGAATGAAAATTCCAAACACGGTAGCTGTCGTCGAGAGGCTAAGAGTAAAACCAATATAAACCAGAACCTGTTCAAAAGTGTAGGTAACTATCATAAAAACAGCAACAAGGCTCTGGAAGAGGATGGGGACAACCGGCACTTCCTTGCTGAGGAATTTAAATCTGTTGTAGATGTTTGGAATTACATCCTTCATCATCGTTTGGGTGACTCTTGGTCCAATAAATGTCATACCCGAAACTGCTGACAAAAGGCACACGGAAATGAGGAGTCCCACTATTACAGCTCCGTAATCACCAAAAATATGTTTTGCTGCCAGGAGGCCTACATCAATCTGTCCCTGTAGCTGATCAACAGGAACCATGTAGAGAAATGAAAAATTAAGGAGAACATACAATCCCATCACGATCATTGTGCCTATAAAAAGAGCAAGAGGCACATTCCGAGTGGGATTCTCAACCTCTTCAGTAATGTATGCAGCACCGTTCCAGCCTGAATATGAATATGATACATAAATCAGTGAAACTGCAAATGGTGCACTCAGTAAAGATTTCAAGTCATAATCAAAACCAAGGAAAGGGAGTTGAGTAGGAGTTCCAAAAATAAACGCTGCCATAATCAGAGCAACTATAAGGAGTACCACAAGGGAGGTAATATACTTTTGGAAATTTCCACTGATGCTCACCTTTATAATATGTATCACAGTCATTAACGCTACGGCCCCGACAGCAATCATCAATTTCACCGACTCAAAGTCAGGTGCAGTTTTATCAGCGATGACGCCCCCAAAATAAGTACCGAGTGCCATACCGGCGAGGGCAATGGGAGCTGCGAATGCGACGGTTGCCGAGACATAGCCCGAAAGGAAACCGACTATTGGATGATACAATCTCGAGAGAAAGTTGTATTCGCCTCCCGATCTTGGAAAAGCCGAGGTCAACTCACCATATGTGAGAGCACCTGCAGTCGCAATTATACCGCCGATAATCCACAATGCAAGAAGTGGGGGAACCGATTTAATATCAAAAACTTGAAAGCCAAGGCTTGTAAAAACACCCGTTCCAATCATGGTCGAGATGGTTACGGTTATGGCAGTTACAAGACTGTGTTTCTTTGGAGCAGAAGCCATTAATTTTCCGGAAAATATTATTAAATACAAACCAAAATTTACTGAAAAAGAGCCAATAAATATAGTTGAATTTTCACTGAACGATTTCCATTTTCCGTGCTCTGTTGCACCATCAATACTGTAGTAAGAGAGGGAGGAACAGACTGAATATCTCGGTCGGCTGCCCGAACGGGGAGGCTAAACACCTCATTGTGCCCTGCCCGATGCATTAAAACAGCTCGGTCGGCTGACCGAACGAGCTAAAATCAGGGTAAAAATGTCTAAAAAATGCTCGGTCGGCTGCCCGAACGGTCTTTTTTTCTTGCAAGAAGGCACAGGACCCCCTATATTTGAATCAAAGATTTTGATAATTAATATTAGTCAACAAGTTTTCGAGGTATGAATGTCTGTTAAAAAACAGTTTTTGAAGAGTGAACCGGTTTGCAAGGTCACATTTAGAATAGCTAAAGAGATCGGTAAACCATTTGAGTCAGCCAGTGTGGTAGGTGATTTCAACGGATGGAATCAGGAAGCACATCAAATGAGCAAACTCAAAAAAGATGGTTCATTTTCTTTAGTAGCTGAAATTCCGACAGGTTCAGTTTATCAGTTCAGATATGTACTCGATGGTAAAGAGTGGGTTAACGACAGCGAAGCTGATGGCTTTGTAAATTCACCTTACGGTGATTCCCAAAACGGCTTGCTCGACCTTACCAAATAAGAAATTGATCTCCCGTATGTATCCGGCCCTGGTTTATCCGGGGCTTTTTTATTTTAAAAATTCATATTTTTAAAAGTTCGATAATTTATACTTGTGGAAAAATGGAAATAATAGAATACAGTCCCGAATGGAAAGAGCGCTGGGACAGATTTGTTGACACTTCAAATAACGGAACGGTATTTCATAAACAGATATTTTTTGATTACCACACCCCCGGAAAATTCTCATATAATCATCTGATAATCCTCGAGAGAGGGAACATTAAAGGTGTTCTTCCGGGAAGAATAATGCCCGATGGCTATTTTGAGTCACCAATCGGAGCGAGTTACGGTTCCCTGGTAACAGGTGACATCCGGTTTGCTGAAGCACTTGACATGATTGATCTTTTAATTGCCTATGGAAAAGAAAAGGGATTCAAAGGTTATATCCTTACCTCCGCACCCGATATCTATGAAAAAACCAGAAACCAGAGTCTCGATTTTGCAATGTTGTGGCGAGGATTCAAATACGATTTGCATTATATCTCAAGCTGCATAAAGCTCGATCCCTCAGAGGATTTTTTGGAAAAATTTGCACCCACCACAAGAAGAAACATCAGAAAAACCTTTAAAGAGGGGTGGCTCGATGTTGAGGTAAACGAAAAGTTTGATGAATTTTATCCCATTTTGATTGAAAACAAAGCTCGACACAATGTTAAACCCACTCACTCCCTTGAAGACATTTACAGAATTAACGAACTGATGCCTGGGATGATGAAGCTTTTCATGGTTTACCACAAAAGTAATCCGATTGGCGGGAGTCTGATGTTCAACACCAACAAACAGGTGACTCTTTGTTTCTACAATATGCTCAAATACGAATATGATCACATGAAGCCGATTCAGCGGGTTATGTATGAAGTAGTGAAGTGGGCAACAGAAAGCGGCTATAAATATGTGGATATCGGTGTTTCGCAGGATACTAAAGCTGCAAATCCCATGACCCCGAGCATGAACCTGATCGAATTTAAAGAGAAGTTTGACGCAAGAACAGTAATGAGAAACACCCTGAAAATTGATCTCTGATTCAGGAAAAAACCGCCGGATTTTAATTTCCTTTCTTGGAAACATCAATTACGATACGAGGGCGAGGAATCTTCGCGCCTCACTGATTGAAAGAGGATTCGAGGTGGAGACTGTCAGTTTCGACTGGTTCGACCGTCCACAAGGGGGTGATATCCCCGTCGTGAAGCTGACAAAAGGAAAATCCTCCGCCGGTTTCTACCTCAAATTTGCCTTTACCGTCATCCTTAAACTGCTCTTTAACAAGTACGATTTGTACATAGCAGCCGATATCTACAATCTGCCTTTCCTCTCCTTCTTTGCAAAATTTCGCAGTAAACCGCTTTTTTATGATTCCAGAGAACTTTTCCGCTATCTTGCTGGACTGACAGGCAAAAAAAGTGTTCAGACTCTTCTTTCATTTATTGAAGAATCATATATAAGGGATTGCGATAAAATAATCGTGACGGGTATGATGGATGCCGGAGTCTTAATCGAGGATTACGGCTTGTCCCAAGACAAATTCATACTCCTCAGAAATTTACCCCGGAAATCTGCACGATCAGAAGCAAAAGATTTACGCAAAGAATTTAATCTTCCTCACGATGCCGTAATCCTGATTTACCAGGGAGTTATAGTTAAAGGAAGGGGATTACGGAAAATAATTGAACTGTTGCCGGAGAATGGTTCTCTACACCTGATAATTCTCGGAGAGGGGGAACTCAGAGTTGAACTTGAAAAATACGCACAGGGGCTGGGTGTCGCCTCCAGGGTTATATTTGCAGGCTCCGTAACACAGGATGAACTTCTTTCATACACAGCAGGGGCTGATATCGGTTGTACCCTTATTGAGAACATAAGCAAAAGCTACTATTATGCGCTGCCAAACAAACTTTTCGAATATGTAGCAGCCGGGATTCCCGTCCTTGCCAGCAACCTTCCACAAATAAAACAGATTATAGATCTCTACGGGGTTGGAAGATATGTTAATCCCGAAAATGAAGATGAAATTATTGAGGCTCTAAACCATCTTTGCGATCCTGAAATTCGCAGAGAGATAAAGCTCAATTCAATGAAGGCGGCAGAAGAATTAAACTGGGAGAGAGAGTTTTCAAACGAGAGCCACCATTTTGTTTAGATCAGCGTGTGCATTTCACGATGATGTGTGCGGGCAGATTATAGAGAAAATTGGCGGCTTTATCCTTGAATTTCCAAAGCGGGAACGGGAAAATTTTCATTATTACATAGGTTCTGGCAAAAATGAGAATTTTATTGCCAAATGTTTCCCATTCAAGTTTATCATGCTCCACATCCTTAAATAAAGAAGCGAGAATCTTCTCATCAAAAGAATGAATATGGGCGTGCAGAGGGGTGGGTTTATTGCAATGGATGCAGAGTGAATACTGAAGTTTTTCTTTGTAGGGAGTGGTTATGATTAATTGTCCCCCCTTCTTTACAACCCGGGAAAGTTCCTTTACAAAACCTTCGGGATCGTGTACATGCTCAATCACTTCACTTGCAACAACAAGATCGAATGAGGAATCTTTGTACGGGAGAGAGAAAGCGTCGCTGCTGACACAGGAATGGTGCGGATGTGGTACTTTTTCCTTCGCCTTCTTCAGGTTGACTAGGGAAATATCCATTGAAACCACTTCAAACCCTTTTTTGATGTAATGCTCTGCAATCCATGCATTTCCGGCACCAACATCTAGAATTTTCCCCTGTTTCACATCCACTTCCGACATGATATATTCATGAACCCGTCTTTCATCATGGGCAGTTGCCCCCGTTCTCTCTACAAAATAGTCGAATTCACGGGCGTCGGTTTTATAGTGATCGATGTAATTAAAGTCGGCTTTTCTCATTATTAGCTGATTTTTTCATAAATTTCAGAATTCAAAACGAAAGATAACGCAATTCCAGGAAAATGAGCGACAAACGAAAATTTCTTATCGCAAGAATCGACAGAATCGGTGACACCGTTCTGGCAACTCCACTTCCGCGCGAGCTAAAAAAAAGTTTCCCCGGTTGTGAAGTGTCGGTACTGGTCAGAAGCTACACAAAGGATATTTTCCTTCACAATCCATTTGTCGATCATATTCTCGTTTGGGACGATTTTTCAAAGGGGATTTCAAAAATCCGGAGTCTTGCAAAATTTCTTAAACCCCACGGCTTCACCGATGGTTTTATGCTTCTTCCGAATGAAACACTGGCGTATTCATTTTTTCTGGCAGGGATAAAAAGAAGATATGGAACAAGCAGAAAACTCTACCATCTTCTGACCAATACCATCTCTTTGGATCGTAAAAAATATGCCGAAGAGAGAAGTGAAGCCGATTATTGTCTCGATTTTGTCAGATCAGCCGGCGGGGAAGTCACGGATTTCTCAACAAAAATTTATTTAAGCGAAGAAGAACAGTTCACCGCGGAGAAATTCAAGAAGGAAACAGCACCAAACGGTGAGAAGATAACCGGTGTGCATATAACCAGTGGCGGCTCTGCTCCAAACATGCCGGCGGGTGAGTATCTCAGGCTCATAAATCTTCTTTCATCAAATCCGGAAATCAAAGTGGTGGTTACGGATAACCGGCTACCTCATGACTTGACACTTCCTGAAGGCATTCCGCTGATAAATGAAGGTAAATCCTTAAGAGAATCGATAATCAATTTTTCTGTCCTCGACCTTTTAATTTCCTCTTCAACAGGCACCATGCACATAGCTGCGGCATTGGGGGTTGATACCCTTTCCCTTTTTTGTCCTCTTCCTGCATGTAAACCATCTCTTTGGGGACCAGTCGGAAACAAAGCTGAATTTATTCTCCCTTCACAAAACTACTGTGCCACCCGCTGTCCCGGCGATCCTAAAAAGTGTGATTTCTCCGGTGAAGGGGGAATCGATGCCGGGATAATTTATTCCAAAACGATGAAGAATTTGCGTTGAAATAGGGCTGAAGGATGAATTCCTGAAGATTGAATTCAAGGCTGTTTCCAATAAGGGGGCAGCCTTTTTTGGTGAAATAAACTGATGCCTTCTACTACTCAAAGACCCCAAAATATATATCAGTCGGATTTGAATCTCAACTGGTCTCAAAATTGCATAAAAGCTAAAAATTCCGTATATTTCCAAGCTATGAAAAAAATGTTTACAGTGGCAATAGACGGACCCGCCGGATCGGGTAAGAGCAGTACTGCAAAGCTTGTTGCAAAGAGGCTTGGATATCTGTTTATAGATACCGGAGCGATGTACAGAGCGGTTACACTTCTCGCTATCAGAACGGGTAATCTTGATAATAAAGAGGCTCTTCTATCGCTGCTTCCGGAGTATAAAATAACGCTGAAACCGGGTGAGGACGGCAACATTGTCTTCCTGAATGATGAGGATGTTTCTGCAGCCATAAGAACTGAAGAGATCAATCAAAATGTGTCGAAAATAAGCAGCATTTCTGAAATAAGGACCGAACTTGTCAGGATGCAGCAGGAAATGGGGAAAGAGGGTGGAGTTGTAATGGAGGGAAGGGATATCGGATCGGTTGTGTTCCCCGATGCGGATTTCAAGTTCTTTTTCACTGCAACGGTTGATGAAAGGGCGAAAAGACGCCTCTCCGAACTTCAGGCTCAGGGAGCAAAAATGTCGTTCGACGAAGTTCGGGCAAGCATCATCAGACGCGATAAATACGATTCGGGGAGAGAAGTTTCACCATTGAGCAAAACTGATGACGCAATAGAGATTGATACCACTTCCATGACACTTGAACAGCAGTGCGATCATATTGTAAAACTGGTGCGCGAAAAGGAACAGTTGGGCTGAGATTTCGGTTTGATTAAGAAAAAGGTGAACAGATGAAAGTTACGATTGATAAAAATGCCGGATTTTGCTGGGGAGTGGTTCGAACAATTGATATTGCCGAAGATTCGCTGAAAGATAAACCAAAGGTTTTTTGCCTTGGGGATGTAATTCACAACACTGTTGAAGTTCAGAGATTGAATAACCTTGGCCTTGAAACCATCACCGTGGAAGATTTTCCAAAACTTCCAAAAGGAAGCCGGGTACTGATTCGTGCACACGGTGAACCGCCTGCAACATACAAACTTGCACTTGAGTTTGGGCTCGAACTTGTGGATGCCACATGTCCCATAGTGATCAAGGTTCAGGAACGGGTAAGAAAATTTGTTGACAAAGGTTTTCAGGTCGTGATATTTGGCAAAAAAAATCATGCCGAAGTTATCGGGATTAACGGAGTAACCGGAAACACTTCAATAGTGGTTTTGAACAAGGAAGAGGCACTGGAATCGGTTGATTTTACAAAACCGACAGTTCTTTTTTCGCAGACCACCATGGACAAGCAGGAGTTCAAGGAAGTGGCGGACGCTCTTCGCCAAAAACTGGATACTCTGGTTATCGGTTCGATAGAAGAGACAGCGGTTGAATACCATGCCAAAGACACAATTTGCGGGCAGGTTTCAGGGAGAGAAAAGAAACTTCAGTTGTTTGCCGCTGAGAATGATATTATAATTTTTACTGCGGGAAGAAAATCGAGTAACGGAAAGGTGCTCTATCACATCTGTCACGATGTGAATGAGAGAACATACTTTGCCGAGACAAAAGAAGAGATTGACTGGAGCTGGTTTGAAGGTGCAAATTCCGTCGGAATTACAGGCGCCACTTCAACACCTCACTGGGTGATGAGGGATTTCAAACGGCTGATTGAAGAGAAATTTGGAATAGAAGAAGAAGTTTTATAGCACAACAAACTGCAGTTAGTCAGATATATGTTACACTAACCAATCAATAATGCTGCGCGCCCTTTGGCAGTTTTGAGCAGACAGCAATAACCGTACATTGGAGGATTAATGTCCGAAGAAAAGAAGACCCCAACATTGGATCTTGAGGTCTTGTTTAACAAATCAAAGAAATATTTCTTTGATGACGAATATACACAGGAAGAATTTTCAGAACTCGCATCCCTCTTTGGTGAATCGTTTAGAAATGTCAAAGAGAAAGAGATGGTCAAGGGTAAAATTGTTCGTATTCAGCCCGACTATGTCATAGTAGATGTTGGTTTCAAATCAGAAGGTCAGATACCCATTTCAGAATTTGAAGGTATGACCGACCTTAAGCTTGGAACCGAAGTCGAAGTGGTTCTCGAATCCGTTGAAGATCAGGAAGGTAACCTGGTACTCAGCAAGAAGAGAGCAGATTTCTTGAGAGTTTGGGAAAGAGTTCTTGCAGCACACGACAGCGGTGATGTTATTCAGGGAAGAATCACCCGCAGAATTAAAGGCGGCATGGTTGTGGATCTTATGGGTATGGATGCATTCCTTCCCGGTTCACAGATCGATGTGCGTCCTATAAGAGACTTTGACGCATTTGTCGGCAGAGAGATGGACTTTAAAGTTGTTAAAGTTAATATCCCTACCGAGAATGTTGTTGTATCACACAAAGTACTCGTTGAAGAAGAACTCGCTGATCAGAGACACGCAATTTTACACAGCCTTGACAAGGGTCAAATCCTCGAAGGTACTGTTAAAGCAATTACAGATTTTGGTGTGTTTGTGGATCTTGGCGGTGTAGATGGTCTTATCCATATCACCGACCTCAGCTGGGGCAGAATCAATCACCCTAACGAAGTGGTTAAACTTGATGAGAAAATCAAAGTTGTTGTTACCGACTTCGACGAAGAAAAGAGAAGAATTTCTCTCAGTCTGAAAAAACTTCTCCCGCACCCATGGGAAAACATTGCCGAGAAATATGAGATTGGCAAAAAAGTTTCAGGCAGAGTTGTTTCTCTTACCGAGTATGGTGCATTTATCGAAATCGAAAAAGGCATCGAAGGTCTCATTCACAACAGTGAAATGAGCTGGACTCAGCATATCAAACATCCATCGCAGATGGTTTCAATGGGACAGGTAATCGAGGCAGTAATCCTTAGCCTTGATGCTGAAGAGAAGAAAATTTCTCTCGGTATGAAACAGCTTGAACCCGATCCATGGCATGAATTGATGGCTAAATATCCTGTCGGCAGCAAACACACAGGTATAGTAAGAAATCTTACCACATTTGGTGTATTTGTTGAACTGGAACCGGGTATCGACGGACTCATCCACATCAGTGACCTTTCATGGACAAAGAAAATTCGCCATCCCGGGGAAGTTGTCAAAAAAGGTGAAAGAATTGATGTTGTAGTTCTTACTGTTGATACCGAACAGAGAAAAATCTCATTGGGTCACAAACAGATTCAGGATAACCCCTGGGACAGATTTGAAACCCTTTACGGTACAGGAACTGAAACAAAAGGAAAAATTTCAAGATTGATCGAAAAAGGTGTAATTGTTGAACTGGAAGAAGGCGTTGACGCTTTTGTTCCTACTTCACAACTTTCACCCGGCAAGGTTAAAAATGTTGGAAACCATTTCCTTATCGATCAGGAAGTAAACCTTAAAGTAATTGATTTCGACAAAGAGAACAAGAAAATCGTTCTTAGCTCCGTTGCTTATCTTAAAGACAAGGACGAAGAGGAAATAAAAGAATACATGGCTACTCATAAACTTGAGAAAGTCAATGTTTCTGATTTCCAGAACGCAGAAACCTCCAAAGTTGAAAATCTCGATTTCCCTACATTTGAAGTTTCGCCGGCTGCCGGAAAACCTAAAAAAGAAGGAAATTAATGATCAGTAATTGATCATGTAATTAGAGGCTGCATTTAAAGTGCAGCCTCTTTTTTATTATCGCGGTCTGATTTCACATAAAGAACTGCCTTTTTTGGAATCCCGTTGTGAATTAAATTTGAGATTCAGTTTTATAGATAGTTGATGAAGAAAGTCGCTTTACACACATTAGGTTGTAAACTTAATTTTTCCGAAACCTCCTCGATCGGGAAGCAATTCCTGAAAAACGGATTTGAAGTGGTTGATTTCAACCATGAAGCTGATGTTTATGTAATAAATACATGCACAGTTACCGAGAATGCCGAGAAAGACTGTCGTCAGATAGTCAGAAAAGCACTTCGGTCAAATCCTGATGCCTATGTACTCGTCACAGGGTGTTATGCACAGTTGCGTCCTGAAGAGATTGCAGCGATTGACGGAGTTGACATGGTTCTCGGGAGCAAGGAAAAATTCGATGTTTTTTCATTTATAGACAATTTTGAGAAAAAAGAACTCGCCTGCATCTTCGTTTCTCCAACAGAAGACCTATCGAGTGAATTTGGTTTTGCATCATCAGGTGAATCTGACAACCGCACCAGAGCCTATTTCAAGATTCAGGACGGTTGCGACTACAAATGCACCTTCTGTACAATACCTTTGGCGAGAGGAAGCAGCAGAAGCATGGATCCCGGCAAGGCGGTAGAAAAATTTGCAGAACTCCTTGATGCGGGCTACAAAGAAATTATATTGACCGGTGTGAATGTCGGGGATTACGGCAAGAATGTTGACATGTCGTTCTACAAACTTTTACGAAAACTTCTTGAAGTGCCGGGTGATTACAGAATCAGAATTTCCTCAATCGAGCCGAATTTGTTGACGGACAGGATTCTGGAACTGACAGCGGGTTCGGAGAAAATGGCTAAACATTTTCATATACCACTTCAGAGCGGAAGTCCCTCTATTTTGCGTTTGATGCAGAGGAGATATAACACCGCGGATTATGACAAACTGATTTATAAAGCGAACAGGATTATTCCGGGTTTGGGAATTGGTGTTGATGTGATAACGGGTTTCCCCGGAGAGGGTGAGAAGGAATTTACCGAGACTCACAATTTTCTTCTGAATCTTCCTGTCTCCTACCTGCATGTGTTTACATATTCAGAGAGGCCCAGAACGAAAGCAATCAACATGCCGGGCGTGGTCGATGTAGCAGAGAGAAGGCGTCGTACGAATGTTTTAAGGATTCTCAGCCAGAAGAAAAAGGCTGATTTTTACACCTCCGTTATCGGAAAAGAAGTTGATGTTTTGTTCGAAAACACAAATAATTCGGGTGAAATGAAGGGCTTTTCTTCAGAGTATGTAAGAATAAGTCATCCTTTTATGCCTGAATTCACAAACAAATTTTCAAAATTCAGAATTCTCTCGAGCGATGCAGAGCATTGTTATGGTGAGATACTTGAAACCGAATCGATTACCGTTTAAGGTCTGTCAATGAAAAGTTTAATTGTTATATTTTTGTTATCCTCATTTATTCTCTCTGCCCAGGAAAAGGGATCTTTGGCGGAGTTCAAATCATCCATGAAGTTGAAGGAAATGCCCGATAACGGCAGCACTTCCATGAAACTTTCTCTCCAGGCTCCCGGCAAGAAAAATGTCGGTCTTGCAATTCTGTACTCCGTTTTACTCCCCGGAATGGGTGAGTTATATGCCGAAGGGTATGCAAGCGGAAAGTATTTTACAATTGCAGAGGCGGGCTTGTGGCTGGCGTACGGAGGAATGAGATACTATTCCGACAGGCAAAAAGATAACTATTTCTCATACGCTGAATCGTATGGAGGAGTGAAAAACATGTCTGCAAAAAACGGCGATTATTACGCAGACATCGGGAACTATCTTAATATAAGTGATTTCAACGACGACATGGCAAAGCAGGGCAGATTCAACAAAATGTACAATACTGCCACCCATTCATGGAACTGGGCGACCAACACCGAGCGGAAAAGTTACCGTGAACTTTGGTCATCATCCGAGAGCTGGAACAACAATATCAGATTTGTAGTCGGCGGTATGATCCTTAACAGAATCGCCAGTGCAATTAATGCTGTGCGTCTTGTATCATCCTACAACAAGAGCATTGAAACGACCTGGAATTTTTATTTTGATTATAATATCTCCCAGGCTGCACCCGCCAACATTTCCCTCAATTTTGTAAAGAACTTTTAATATAGATAAAGAGAAGAAATCAACCGGTTTCTTCTCTTTACTTCTATCAATCCACACTTTTTTTCCGTTTATCATATAAATAAGAAGCTTTTTGAAACTTTTAGTTAAATTTCAGAGGTTTTAGTTTAAACAATTGAAGGACTGCTGTGAAGTTTTTATTACTGCTTTTAATATTGCCGTTCACACTATTAGCCCAGACAAAAATATCGGGAACCATTCGTTCCACACAGGGAGAACTGCTGACGGGAGCCAATGTTTTTATAAAGGGAAGTTATGATGGTGCCTCAAGTGATGCAAAAGGCAATTTCGAGTTTACAACCACTGAGACCGGTGAGCAGATATTGGTCTCGAGTTACATTGGTTATAAAACAAAAGAAACAAAGGTTGTACTTGACGGGAAATCGCTTACATTCGACTTGAAACTCGATCCCGATTCCAAGATTTTGAAACAGGTAACAATCTCTGCCGGTTCATTTGAAGCCTCAGATGAGCGGAAATCAGTTGTTCTTAAACCCCTCGATATTCTGACAACAGCCGGAGCAACAGGTGATCTTTCAAGTGCTTTGAACACACTTCCCGGTACCTCTCAGGTTGGTGAAACCGAAGGGCTTTTTGTCAGAGGAGGCTCATCCGCAGAGACAAAAACAATTATTGACGAAATGATTGTTCAAAATCCCTATTTTTCCAATGTTCCTGATGTTCCTCAAAGAGGCAGATTCTCAGCAATATTGTTTAAGGGTACGATCTTCAGTACAGGTGGATACTCAGCCCAGTATGGTCAGGCATTGTCATCCACATTAATCCTGAAGAGCATTGACCTTCCGCCCGATACGAGGAGCTCATTTGGTCTTCTGGCAGCGGGATTTAATGCGGTACACACACAACGATGGGAGAACACTGCAATCAGTGTCTCTGCTGACTATTTTAATCTCGCCCCGTATAACAATATAATTCCACAAAGAGTTGAGTGGGATGAAGCTCCGGTCGGCAAGGCAGGGACTTTTCTGTTTCGCCAAAAAACGGGTAAATCGGGTATGTACAAGTTTTATGGCACTTTCTCAAACAGTCAGTTGTCCCTTTACCAGCAGAGTCTGGATGATCCGACATTCAAGCCACGGTTCCAGTTGAACAACACCAATTTTTATGTAAACACCAGTTATACTGATATAGGATTAAGTGATGTTGCCCTTTTTGCCGGTTATTCATACAGCAACAATAATGATGATCTTCAGTTAAATACTTTCCCGGCTAACCGGGACGACCAACTGCATCAATTCAAGGTTAAGGGTACTAAAAATATAGCAGACTTTGCTTTCCTTACAGTGGGTGCTGAAACCTGGTTCTTGAAAGCGGATGATTCGTTTTCATCCTTAAAAGCAAGTCTGGAGGATAAGTATTATGCAGGCTTTGCTGAAACTGATTTTTTCCTTTCCGATTTTGCCGCATTCAGAATTGGAACAAGGTATGAATATTCAGATTATCTTAATAAAGCAAATATCGCTCCAAGAGTCTCGATGGCGATAAGAGTCCGCGATGACGATCAGATAAATTTTGCCTACGGGCAGTTTTATCAAACGCCTGACAGACAATTTCTCTATCAGGGAAAAAACCTTGATTATGAAAGGGCTGATCATTATATCTTGAACTACCAGTATATTGGTGCAAAAACCACATTCAGGATTGAAGGGTATTACAAGGACTATAAGTCACTGATGAAACGAAATATCACCGGACCTGTTTTTGGAGTCCCCGAATATAAAAACAATGGTACCGGCTATGCAAAAGGAATTGATGTTTTTTGGCGTGACAGGGGTGCCACTTTCGAAAATATTGACTATTGGATATCCTATTCCTGGCTTGATACTGAGAGGGACTACCGGGATTTCCCAACACTTGCGACTCCAACATTCGCATCAGAACACACCCTCACATTGGTTTACAAACAGGCTTTCCGAGCGCTTAACAGTTTTATAGGGTTCACTTACACATTTTCTTCGGGCAGACCCTATTTCAATCCCAACAATCCGATATTTAATGGTGACAGAACTCCCGTACAGCACAGCCTTAGCTTTAACGGGAGCTGGTTGACCACCGTTTTTGGTAATTTTGCAATCGTGTATGTTTCCATCACAAACCTGCCGGGTTACGAGAATATTTACGGGTACAGATTTTCGACTGATGGAGCCAGGAGGCAGGAAGTTATCGCACCCGCACTCAGGACATATTTTGTCGGAGTGTTTATCTCATTTGATTACAAATAAAAATAAAGTTTAGCCATGAAAAAATTACTCTTGATACTTGTTCTTGGAATGATCTCTCTTTTCTCTCAAAATGAGAAGATGATAAAAGCCCTCGAAAAAAATATTGCCATTCTTGATACCACAAAAAATGCGGAGACGGCAAAACTGCTAATTAATAATTTCGAGAGGATTGCAGATGTTGAAACAGGTGAGTGGATAGCTCAGTATTATGCATCTGTAGCAAATTCCGCCTATTCGATGAGAGAGAAGGACAATGTTCTTAAGGAAAAAATAATCGACAAAGCTGAGTTTTATATTAACAGAGCTGATTCACTTAATCCGAACAACTCCGAGATTTATCTCATCAAATCAGTAATTGTTTACGCCAGAATCAGTATAAGTCCCATGGAAAGATATATGACAATGCTGCCATTGGCAACCAAATATATGGCGACTGCCACTGAACTTGACCCTGAAAACCCTCGAACCTACCTGCAAAGCGGATTGATTCTCCTGTTTACACCGGAGATGATGGGTGGGGGCAAAGCAAAAGCAAAACCGCTGTTTCTTACAGCCAAGGAAAAATATGAAAAATTTGTTCCTGCATCCTCGATTCACCCAAACTGGGGGAGACCTCATCTTGCAGAACTTCTGGAATATGTGGACAAGCCGTAAAAGGATTATTTTGAATATTTGTGAAGAATTCGTCGGGTAGAAACTTCGGCTTTTACTCCGCTGATAACTGTAGTCATCATCTGCATGAAGTCGGTTTTCCCGTTTTGGGCTTCGCTGTTTTTCCAGGTTGCCCAAGCCGGTACATTCGGGAGGGGGATGTTAGTTCCTCTGGAAGTGACAAGCCTTCTGTTGTCCAGGGAAAGAAAACCGTTTTTATCGGTGCAATCAACCGGCAGCCAGCCGAGACCGGGCAGTTGAATTTCCGACCATACATGATAGCTTAGAGTATCGGGTGCCAGCATAAAACCGGAGACAAGTCTTGCGGGAATGTTTGAAGCACGACAAAACGCAATATAGAGGTAGGAGTACTGGCCACAGTCACCTTTGCAAGTTTTAAGTGCCTCACCGGCACCTCTCGCGAGGACGGGCCATTCATATTTCATGTTACCCCTCATCCAGTCATAAAAAAGTCTTGCCTTTTTTAGCGGATCATTTTCGCCCCCGGCGATAGACACAGACATTGCCTTAATGCTGTCTGTCAACTCAAGAAACTCCTCGGAAACAAGGTACCTTTCTGCATCGTCAAGCATGCCATCAGGTGCATTGGCTGTCTGGATATCCTGCGGAACAGTAAAATTAAATAAATCGTATCTGAATCGCCGTGTAATGACAAGTGAATCACCATCTTTCATTCTTTTTGCAATATCCCAGTAGAAAATTACATTTCCGTTCTCTGCATCAGTCCATCGCTCATCGGGTTCGGGAGAAACCCCGAGAAATTTAACATTCCTTTGGTTGATGTACTCGAACGGTTGTGAACTCCAGATTCTGAAAGTCGGAGGAGTATAGTCGGGGATATTCATCTCTCTGTTTGCCTTTACAAGTTCCTCACCATGCAGCACCTTAAAATTTTTAATGGTGATTCGTAATTCGGTTTCGACATATCTGGGTTCACTCAACCAGCTCGCAAGCAATTTGTCATGGGCACGACCCGGTGATGCCTCATACAATGCACAAGAGTTTATGCCGGTGGCAAGGATGCCAAGACCAAGCAGCAGAATTAATTTGTATATTTTCATAAGTGGCAATTTACAAAAAATCTGCCACTTATGAATATAATTGAGGTTACTCCTGATTCATTATTTCAGCACTGAGAGTTTCTTTACAATCCTGTTGCCATTTGATGCCAGTTCATAAAGGTAAATTCCCGAACTCATACCCTCTGCATTCAGAGTGACAGTGTGCTGACCGGCATGTCTGTATTCGTTGATCAGTTCTTTAACGATGTTTCCGAGGATATCGTAAACTTTAAGTGTTACGGTCCCTCCTTTTGCAGTGGTAAAAGAGATTCTGGTTTCGGGATTAAATGGATTCGGGTAGTTCTGCATCAGGTTAAAACCATGAATACCGGAATGATCTGTTTCAGGTTCCACATCCGTAAGGGTCGTGTCTTCCACAATCCGGTTGAATGAACCGGGGAGTAAACCGTTAACAAGCTGAACAATCCCCGAACTCCACATAATGACAACGGAATCGATTGCGGTAGCTGTTCCAAGTCCAAAATGCAGTTGCATGTTCTGACTGCAATGCCCCGATTGTGCAGATACCCGTCTTGTCATCCAGCGCGGAGTCCCGTTTTCAGTCACTTTCAGTTTTACAACCGCACCGATTCCACTTCTGTTGCTTTTTCTTCCCTCAAGATCGATCATTATCCAGTTATTTGAGCCGCCCGAATTTCGATAGAGTGAATTATTCTGATTTGCACCAAAACAGTTTGCGGTAAAGAGATCGAGCCAGCCGTCCTTGTTATAGTCGGCTAAAGCTGCACCGTATGTCCAGCCTTTTTGATCTGACAGAGTCACAGTGTCGCGAACAAAATTTCCGTTTCCCTGATTGATGTAGAGATAATTTGTCATCGGCGTGTTGTCGGCATTGAAGGCATTTGAAACAAAAAGATCGAGGTCGCCGTCATTATCGATGTCCCCAAAAATGCTTGAGAATGAATTTGCGACATCGCTGTTGAAGGGTTCTGCCACTTTGGTGAAATTGTTCTTTCCGTCATTCAGGAACAACCAGTTTCTGCCACCTTCGGCATTGGTAATGAAAAAATCCATGTCACCGTCGTTGTCCACATCTTCATAATTTGAACTGATGGAACTTCCTCCGTTATTCAGAAGGGGAGCATTACCCGTTCTGCTGAACGAACCATTTCCGAGATTTGTATAGAGGTTTTCATTCTGACTCCCTTCATTTACGACGAAAAGATCGGGGAGGAAATCTCCATTGTATTCGATGAAATCGGCATTTCTTGAAAAAAACTGGTCGGTCAGGAATCCCGTTTGAGGCTGTTTTGTGAACGAACCGTTTCCATTGTTTTTGTAGAGGAGGTTTCGAGTGTTGCCCGCACTGTTTGTTACATAGAGATCGAGCCAGCCGTCTTTGTTGTAGTCTCCCCATGTTCCCGTTTCGGAGTATGTCAGATCAGCCATCACCGCCGAAGATGATAGCTGTGTGTAAGTGCCGTCTCCGTTGTTTTTGTAAAGGTAGTTTATTTTGTTGTACCATGTGGAGACAAACAGATCGGGGAATCCGTCATTGTCGAAATCACCCCATGAGGCACCAACAGAGGGGGAATTGTCTTTTGTTATCACTAAAGAATCAATTTTGGTAAAAGTACCATCGCCGTTGTTTTGGTAGAAAAAATTGTTTTGTCCGCCGTTCTTTCCGTTACTTACGAAGAGGTCGAGGTCTCCGTCCCTGTCATGATCAATCCAGTTGACGGAGCGGGAGTCACCCCCGTCGTTCACGATGGCACCTTCGGTGATTTTGATGAATCTTTGCGCATTTAACGCAAAAGAGAGGAAGATCAGGAAAATAATCGCATATCTCATTTGGCTGCTCCTTAAATAAAGTTTCAAATTCGAACGCAATTAAATAACGGTGATGAAGTAATTTTACGACGGGATGACGAATAGTTATATGGAAGTGGTGAACTGTTATGAAGTGATGACTAAATTTTTAGAAGTGCCTGAATTGCAGCGGCATATTTTCTGCCTGTCCAGATTTTCTTTCCGTTTTTCAGTTTCAGTTGATATTCGTTGTTCGAGAGATTTTCAATTTCGACAATTTTTTCCCTGTTAACGATTGCCGTTCGATGAACTCTGATAAATTGTGTGCTGCCGAGGAGTTTTTCCATTGAATCGAGTGTGGTCTGCATGGTAAAGAGGGAAGTGTCGGTATGAATCAGGATTGTGTTGCCGTTTGATTGGACATTATTTATTTCATTTGTGTCAAGCAGTACAAATTTCCCTTTGTCACCCTCTTTTTTTACGGGAATTTTGTTTGCAGGAGCCTTTACCGGGGAAGTCTCTTCGAGTTTTTCGAGAGCCTTCAACATAGTGGTTCGGAATCTTTGTCTGTCAAACGGTTTGAGAAGATAGCCGAGGGTGCGGAAATCGAATGCCTCGATTGCATAATTGTCGAAGGCCGTTGTAAAGATAACCCCGGGCGAATTTTTGGTTATCGAGCGGATCAATTCCATACCGGAAATGCCGGGGAGTTGGATATCGAGAAAGATCAAGTCGGGGTTGTGTTTTTTTATCGCTTCGAGAGCTGAAACTGCATCCCCGCACTCATCCAACACAGAGACATTGGGGAAGTCTTCAAGAAAAAACCGGAGTTTTTCGCGTGCAAGCACTTCATCTTCCACAATTATCGCTCTAATCATTGCTTTGAGACGGGGACTTTTATTTCAACAGTGTATTCGGAGTCGGTTTCCTTTATCTCGAATTTAAAATTTTCTCCATAAAGGATTTCGAGTCGTGCTTTTATCTGTTTTAATCCTTCACCTGAAGGGAGGGGATCTTTTATTTTCCTGACGGGTCTGCTGTTTCTTACGACAATCGAAATTTCACTCTCTGAAACCGTGACTTTCAAACCAATTTCAACTGATTCGGGTGAAATATCGACATTGTGTTTGATACAGTTTTCCAGAAGAGGCAGAAGAATGAATTTTGGTACCATCACATCTCCACCCATACCGGGGAGTTCGACAGTCTCTACAATCCTTGCACCAAATCTTAGTTTTTGAATGGAAAGGTAATTTCTTCCGATCTCAATCTCTTTTTTCAGGGTAATAAACTGATCCTCGGAGTTCTGGAATGTGCTTCTCAGCAGGTCGCTAAGGGATGAAATCATCTTATCGGCGAGCATGGGGTCTTTGTAGATCATCATCGAGATGCCATGGAGGGCATTAAAGAGGAAATGGGGATGAAGATTGCCCGTCAGATTCTGCAATTGTGACTCAACAAGTCTTCTTTTAATCTCTTCCTGCTTTACATTTTCCTGCTTGATAAACCGGGAGTATTCGATCACACCTGCCGTCAGACCGATGATCACGGTTAGCATAAAACTGTCTGCTGAAAGGGAAATCAGAGGTAAAATTATCTCTTTTGGATTGGAAAAAAGAGTTGAAAGAATCTCGCCAAGATTTTCCATTATCAGACCAATGGAAATAAACGCCAGGAGACGGTGCATTACCGAAATCAGAATTATCCACCCGGTCAGTTTGATAACCTTCTCTGTAACAGATCCGAAATGACTGAACTGTTTTGCAACCTTGGAGTGAATCAACGGGACAAACAAAGCCCACATGAAATAGCTCGGTAATCTTTGCGGCAGATACACATCCCAATGGAATTCCTGGTTGTTGCCTATGTAATAAAGGAATGAGGAAACCGTGGAAGAGAGTCCAAAAAAGAGGGCTACACCAAACAGGATCAGCCAGATTTTGTATTTGTTGTCAAAAAGACTTGTTTTTTGAAATAAAATAATCGCTCCGATAGACAGATTTTGTAAAACTAAAAATATTGATAACTGACTGTTTTGTTGATGTAAAATTTAATCACAATACGCTCGACAGATCTACTTCCAATTGTCTGTCCTGAATGAGGATGCCGGAAGTCCCGCCCCGTTAAAGAGTGTAGCTTCGGAAGTGTCGCTCCAGCAATACCTTACTGCAACGGGTGCTTTCACTTTGGGGGAAGATACAACGACAGTTGAACCGCTAATTTTCGCATCTGCTTCATGGAATACCTTGTCTGCTCCCGCTATTTGAAAGTTAAGACTGCCGTTTTTTGGAACCAGTTTTATTCCTTCGGCATGGCCAAATGTCAGGATAATTTTATCCTGCTCAGTGACAAATGATTTATAGACGGGTCCTGAGTACGCGATATTTCTGTTATAATCCTTCGCAAGTGCCCAAAGTGCTAGCCTCTCGCCAACATCCTTTTTGTTCCCGGGGTGGATATTAATGATATTTCCGATATCGAGAGTTACTGCCATGCCTGTTTTGGGTACCGACAATGATTGAAATTGTGCTTCCCTCAGGAGCTGGGAGTTGGTGCCTTCGCCATATCTGTAAGGGGCAATCTGGGTATAATAAAAAGGAAGCTCGTTACCCCAGAGGTTTCTCCAGTTTTCCACCATCGCGGGAAAAAGCTCTTTATACCGACCGGGATTGTAAGTATTCGATTCCCCCTGATACCAGATGGCTCCGCGGATTTTGAAGGGAGCTATCGGTGTGATCATGCCGTTGTGGAGGACAGTCGGGGAGTGAAAATTTATTTCCGAAGTTACCTTAGGTCTTGAAGCGTAATCGAAATTATTGCCCGAATAGAGATAAAATTTCGGATTCCTGAATTCAGCCACGGGAAGATATCTCCAGGCTCCAGCGATTGAAACAGATTCCTTTGTATCTTTCAAAGACAAACGAAAATTTTCAGTCCGTCCGTACATTCCACCCCCTTGCATATTGTCAAGAACACGGACAGCAATAACGAGTCTCTTCGAATTGACAAGATTTGCAGGAATTGTGTAATTTCGTTCCGTCTGCCAGTGACCTTCAGTTTCGTATCCACCGACTTTGACGCCATTTACGAATGTTGCATCCATATCATCGATTGGACCGAGGGAAAGAGTGAGCTCTTTATTTAACCAGTTAGCCGGGATATCAATTTTTGTTCTGAACCATATTACTCCGTCAAAATTGCCAAAGCCAAATTTCATCCAGTCTGCGGGCATGTCTGCAACGGGCCATTTTGAGTCATCGAAGGCGGTTGTGGAGAAGGCAGCATCCTTAAAATCAAGATTTTCCCATCTGTTGGCACCTGTTTTCTCACTCATGTCGATTTGCGGAAGCTTTTCGAGCCATGATTTTAGTTTTTCAGATTCTTCCTTGCTTTTTGCCATGCCGGCCAAAAATTCCCTGTATTCGGGAAATTTATCGAGCGATTTTGCCCCCATCCAGGCTTCAATTGGGGATCCGCCCCAGCTTGAGTGAATCAATCCAATCGGGACATTGAGTTCATTCATCAATTTTTTTCCGAAGAAAAATGCAGTAGCACTGAAAGCGGATGCCGTTTGTGGTGTACAAATGCTCCAGGTACCTTTACAATCGAGTTCCGGCGTGACCGAGGTGGTTCTCTCAACAGTAAAAAACCGCAAATTGGGATAGTTCGCCTTTGGAATTTCGACTGCAGCAGTGAAGATTGTATCAAGAGGCGGCCATCCACCCAGAGGCATCTCCATATTCGATTGGCCGGAACATAGCCACACTTCCCCGATCAATACATTTTTATATGAGATCGAATCAGAACCGCTGACAACAGTTAAATAATGCGGACCACCTGCATCGGGAGTTTTTAGCTTCAGGCTCCACTTTCCTTCTTTGGATACAACACTGCTCGCAGTTTGTCCCCAGTCCGTTTTTACATCGACAGTTTTCCCGGGGGTTCCATTTCCCCAAATCGTGATGTCACTGTTTCTCTGCAACACCATATTGTTGGAGAATATTGCCGGGAGGGACAGTTTGCCCGATTGAATCTGTGCATTCGAGCATGAAGAGAGAAGTAAAGCCACCAGCATAAATGCAAGTGGCTTCAGGATATTTAATTTGTTACGGTTTTTAATTGACTGGTGCATGTTAATATGGTTGTTTGGTTTTTGGGAATGCTACTCGTTTTTCAATAACAGATTCTTCACAGGATGAATTAGATGTCTTCAACTTTCAGCGGGAGCGAAGAACAAAAAATCAACAACGCTATTATAAAGATTTTTCACAATCAAATCCCAAACAATATGGTCCTCCTGATAGAGGGGAGAAAAATAAATTATTTATTTTTTATGAAAATCATTTTTTTTGACTTTTGCCAGTTTTATTAATCGTTTCAGTAACCCCTGAAAAATATTTTTGTGTCAGCTTACTAATTTAATTAGTAGATCTACTAATTATTGATAAGTTTGGGTATTATTAGATTTTGCAGTTAAAATAATTATTCGTAGTTTGTTCATCATTTTTTTAACAACCGATTCATCCACCTAGAGAATCGCTTTTTGAGATGATTTAACTTCAGTCCGTATTTAAAATTTTCTGAGGTTGATCAAGAGATTACTACAATATAACTTGACAAGGAATATTCGATGAAACATATGTTACAGCTTTTTTTGGTTTTGAATGTGCTGATTTATACGCAAAATAATTCAGCGGTTAAACTGACCCATACAACACAAGAGGTAACATTTTCAAATGTTATCCCATTAGAGACTTACACAATAGAATTATGGATCAAGTTTGATGGTGCAGTCACCTACGGCGGTACTGATGCAGGCGCCGGCTCCATATTCAATTTTTATGGTGGTGGCTACAATCGGGCAATACACATGCACAACGGCAAGTTGTGTCATTATACATATGATAACACCCAAAGGCATGTTACCGGGGCCAGTACAATTCAAGAGGGCGTATGGTATCATGTTGCAATCGTGGCTCAATCGCATGGTATGATGAGACTTTTTATCAACGGGACTGAGGAGGGGACTTCTATTCAGCTTGGTGCTCTACAACCTACAGACATGGCAAAAATTGGATCTTATAATAATCCGTACGAGTATGGAGTGTCGAATGCGGTTATTGATGAGTTGCGTGTGTCAAATAGTATTCGATATACCGGCAATTTCACCCCTTCCTCGACAGAGTTCGTGACCGATGCGAACACGGTCTCACTATACCACTTTAATGAGGGTTCCGGGACACAAACAGCCAACTATGTTTCCAACAGTTGGACTGCCGGTACTTTTTCCACTTCAAATATCCTCTGGGTCGAGGGGAAATTCAATAATACGCCCCAAACAGTTTCAATCCCGATGATCACAATCCAGGATGGAACATTTACTATGGGATGTACTGGGGAACAAAATAGTTGCGATGATGATGAATATCCTACTCACCAAGTATCCCTGTCAGCTTATGAAATAGGCAAATACGAAATTACGCAACGAGAGTGGCGAACAGTTATGGGAACTAATCCTTCTTATTTTACCGGAGATAATAAACCTGTTGATAATCTGCAGTGGATAGATGCAATTAATTTTTGCAATACACTAAGCATGAGGTCAGGTCTTACACCGGTATATAGTATAAATGGCTCAGTAGTTACTGCAGATTGGAATGCAAATGGATACAGACTCCCCACCGAAGCTGAATGGGAATTTGCTGCCAGAGGTGGGTCCCAATCTACAAACACGATATACAGTGGCAGCAATGATATTAACTCAATTGCCTGGCAAGAGGGTAACGCCGGTAGTGAATCACATAATGTCGGGACACTCGCACCAAATCAAATAGGGATATATGACATGAGTGGAAATGTATACGAATGGTGCTGGGACTGGTATTCAGAGACTTACTATACAGCTGACTCTCAAAATAATCCTACAGGTCCGTTATCGGGTACTTATCATTCTTTAAGGGGAGGTAGTTGGTTATACGGTCAAGCAAGTCAGTGTAGAGTTGTTAATCGCGGGAGCATAAATGGTCCTTCTCAACGAATAGATTATGGATTTCGCGTTGCAAGGACAATACAATCTTCTGTTTCTAGCGGTGATGATTGGAAATTAATTGTAAATGGTTCAACTCAAAATTTGTTTGACCAACTCAATTATGCAGGCGTTGACTCCCTCGCCACGGAAGGCTACGATCCTTCTCTCGATACTCCCAATCCGCCAACCCCTCCGGGGAATTACATCGATGCATACTTCTATCATCCCGAGTGGAATTCACCCTTGGGTTCCAAGTTCGCGAGTGATGTAAAACAGTCAACAGATCTCGCTGATACAGTAAAAAGATGGTTCTTTGAAGTTGAAACGAATGTACTCAACGACACAGTGAAACTTCAATTTACACAGGAGAATGTGCCCTCCAAGTTTGGTAAGTATCTGACAGATATGCAAACAGGCAAGAGGGTTGACCTTCGATACACAGATACATATAGGTACTACAACACAAGCTCTTCCCCCCGCAAATTCCAGTTGATCATTGGAGACAGTACTTCACCTGTAATTTCCAATCTTATCCCCAAGGGAGATGAAATCTGGAGGAGTAATAGCAATAAAACTGTTTCTTGGACAATGAGTGACGGAACAGGAATAGACTCTGTCTTCCTTTATTCAAGCAACAACAATGGAACAAACTATACAAGGTTTGCATCCATAGGAAACATATCAAATTACAATTGGAGTATCCCACAGGAATATCTGAACAATGGTTACCGCGTAAAAACAGTTGTGAGAGATTCCCTCGGAAATCTGAAAGAAATCTTCAGTCCTCTGGCATTTACAGTCGTCGGGGATTCATTACTTACACAATCAACAGCAGGGTGGAACCTTACAGGTACTCCTCTCTCACCAAACGATACAACACTGACAGGAATACTGGGAGATGATATAACCACAAGTCCATACTTTGTTTGGGGATATACTCTCGCAACAGGATACACCCTTCCTTTGGGAATGTCATTCGGAACAGGTTACTGGCTTGGACTTCTGAACAATCATACATGGGATGTAAGAGGAACAGCAGTCGAATCAGATTCCATTGGACAATCCCTTAATCTTGGTTATAATCTAATAGGTACAAAGTATGTAAGAGAAGTATCAAAAGACAGAATGACATTCGTTAAGTCGGGAACAGCCTACAATTTTAATCAGGCGGTAACAGCAGGATTAATCTCTAATGCAATATTTGGATACAACGGAAGCGGATATACAGAAGAAGACACTTTGTCATTATTTGGAGGCTACTGGCTTGGAGTACTTCAAGAGGGAGTGACACTGTATCAGAAACCTGTAAGTACACAACTCCCCTTAAGCAAAGGTAATCAGGAACCTGAACTCTTTACAGAGAACAACTGGAAACTCAGACTTAATGCAGAGTCAGGGATACAAAGTGACAACATAACAGAGATTGGTGTAACAGAAACAGCAACTGCAGGGTATGACACAGAATATGATGCAGCAAGACCACCGGTACCACCTGTAGATAAGTTCATAGAAATCTACTCGGAAGTAAGCGGCACGGGTTATCCTCAGTTCCTTGGTAACAAGTATGCAAGAGACTTCAAGAACACACCTAGCTGGACAATCAAGGTTAAGAAGGGAAACACCGGAAGCAATGAAGTAACGATTAACTGGAACAGGAATGAAATTGGAAATCTTCCTGATGGAATGAGAATAATGATGACAGATCTTGTCACAGGTCAAGCGATAGACATGAGAAGAGACAGCAGTTATTCATTTACTTACAGTGAAGAGAGAACATTCCAAATAAACGGAACAGCGACAGGAATTGAAGATGCAGTAACAGCACCGACAGATTTCAGTTTAAGTCAGAACTATCCGAATCCATTTAATCCAAGTACGAAGATAAGATACAGCATTCCTGAAGAGAGCAGAGTAAAGATAACAGTTTACAACTCACTTGGAGAGATGGTAAAAATCCTGACGAATGAAACAGCACAAAGAGGTTGGTATGAAACAACCTTTGAAGCGACACAAATACCGTCAGGAATATACTTTGCAAAAATTGAAGCACAGTCGATACAATCGAATAAACAGTTTATTCAAACAATCAAAATGTTATTAATAAAGTAGGTGTAAAATGAAGCTAAGATTACATTTAAATCCTCAAAATAGAAAATCCGATAAGGTTTTGAGATTAATAAATAGGTTAAATACATTTTGGTTGATGGTTGGATTCATTGTTTTTATTTTAAACTTTCTTATCCAAGCTCAGAGTAGGACAACATTATGGGAGAAGAGTGCAAAGCTTACTACCCTGCCACCGTGGTTTAGCAACACTAATACCGAGCGCGGATTGGCGTACGGGAACGGCAAAATTTATGTTTCAACAACAAAGTATGGAACCAGAGTGCTTGTACTTGATGCCGCAACCGGAGATTCGGTTGGCGTTTTAAATATGACAGGAGTCTCGGGAGGTTCCGGAGCATCAATTGCCGATGTGGAAGTGGATGCAGACGGAGCAATCTATGCCTGTAATCTTGTTTTAACAGCCACAACCTCGGCATTCAAAATTTACAGATGGGCAAATGATTCAGCTGTGCCTGTTAACATCATTTCTTCATCCACACCGGCCGCAAGACTGGGAGACAAATTTACTGTTGTGGGTTCCTCAAACAATAATACTCTCACAATTTATGCAGCCACCTCCACCACCAACAAAGTTTATAAGTGGACAACAGCAGATAAAGGCAATACTTTTCTCCAGGATTCAATAATTCTTTCCGGAGTTTCAGCCACTGCACCCGGTCCGTCTCCTGTCGTATATCCGCTTACGGCCGGATTGTCAGAATTCGTTTACAAATCAAACGGTTCCCAGGGAAGAAGATTTAATGCTGATGGATCGATAATTGACTCAATCTCAACAACAATGCTGCCAACTTCAGGCAATGCTGTTAGATATTTTAGTCAAAACGGCATAAAATATCTTATAGGATATCAATATTCCAACACCCCTCAAAATGGAATTCGCCTGATAGATGCTACCAGGCAATACAGCACCCAACATTCAGTTCTTGATTACACACCGGGTTTGGGAACCACAGCGAATGCCAATGGTACAGGTGATATAGCAATGTTGCTCGGTACAGGAGAGGTAACTTTCTATGTTCTTGCGACAAATAACGGTATGGCTGCTTATAAATACTTTTTTGATACTTTACCAGAAACCAATACAATAACATCATTCCCATATTCTTATGATTTTTCAAACGGCATGATTACAAATGGTGGATGGTCAGGTAACTTTATCGATAGAGGTACTGAATCAAAAACCAATTACTCGGCAAGATTTACTTATAATTACATCCCTGCGGCGCAATCAGGATTGACTTTCGGGTACTTGGTTTCTCCAAAAATTCACCTCCCTGCTAATCACAGAGTTAAATTCTGGTGGAAGGATGATGACATTACTGCTGTGGTCGGTCAGGATACCACATTTTTTGAGGTATCAACTGATAATGGCACTACATGGGCTACTTTAGGATTTATGTCAAGAGCAAGTTCCATGGCAGCCTATGAAGAAGCTATTTTTGATTTAAGCGAATTCGCCGGAAACAACTTCAGAATGAGATGGAGAGACAAAACTAATGGATCTTTCTCTGCTTATGGTTTTGGTCTTGATGATATCCTCATTGAACCGGTTGCTCAGGCGGCTGTGATTGCATTAAATCCAACTTCTACAGCATTTGGAACGACTTATGTCGGCGGCTACATGCAGAAAACCGTGGTTGTAAGCAACAATGGCGGGGTGCCTTTGATGGCGACCCTCACTCTTCCCCCAAAGATAACTGCAAATACCACCTCTCTAAACATCCCAAATGGGCAGTCATTTAACCTCATATTAACCTGGACTCCTACCAGTGCAGGGGCGTTCAGTGATTCCATAAGGTTTATTACGAATGACGCAACGGCGAGTGATTTCTACTACAAACTCACAGGTACCGCAGAAACGCCTTTTGTGGTAAATGAGGTTGTTCAAAATTTTGATACCTCTACTGGTTCAATTCCTGCAAACTGGACAGGCAATTATACTGTTTTAGCTGGTGGAGGAGTTGGCTGGTCTAGGAGACTCACAAGGAATCTTTACGGAACTGCTACCAACATGACTGGTTTGTTCACAACTCCGTTTTTCTCTGCAACTGCCTCTTCAGTCCTGAAATTTAAGTACAGATTTGTGAATTACGCTGGATATGGAACAGGAACTGCAACTGCCACACCTGCAACCGACTTCAAGTATTATATCTCTGTTTCAACAAACTATGGAAGCAGCTTCACAGTTGTTGATTCAATCGGTTCGCATAACCACATTGCGGATACAAATTATGTTGAGAAAATGTGGAATCTTGCAGCTTATGTCGGTCAAACCATTCAGGTTAAGATTGATGGCGAGAGACTTAATGTAGCCGATTTCTATTCCGATTTCGACGACTGGTTCATGGGTACTCCTCCTGCAGCAGCACCGGATGGACCGATTGCTTATTACCCATTTAATGGAAATGCAAACGATGAAAGTGGGTATGGAAATCATTTAACCCCTCGAAATGTCGTTTTATCACCCGATAGATTTGGTGTCAACAATTCTGCTTACAGCTTTAATGGTGTAAATGCTGATTTAACATCAAATTTAACGCAAATACCAACAGGTAATCCGGATATCTCCTATTCATTCTGGTTTAAGAATACCAGGGAAAACTTTGGTGCCCTCGGAGATGTTTTGTTATCTCTGGGGACAACATCACAAAGTCAAAGAATTACCATTTCTTACTACCCGGGAGTGATAGTATTCATCGGAGAGAGAAATGATTATTACTGCTACTCAAACATTATTCATTCTCAATGGAATCATATAACATTTGTAAAGCAAGTTAATCAATTAAAATTTTATCTTAATGGTAACTTGATTGGAACGGGTACTGTTGGGAATACTAATCTTACCAATACTAATTTTTTCATTGGAAGCAACGGAAATATTAATCACAATGGGGGTGAATATTTCCAAGGATTAATAGATGAAGTCAGCATCTTTAACAGAGTAATATCTGATCAGGAAATAACGGCATTGTATAATGGTACAAATCCAGGTGTTATTACGAGCGGGTACAGTACTTGGAGAGTAAAAATGACCACTTCCACATCTAATCTTGCTGACAACCTAAACTACGCCGGCGTTGATTCCCTCGCCACGGAAGGTTACGACCCTTCCCTCGATACCCCCAACCCGCCAACTCCTCCGGGGAATTATATCGATGCCTACTTCTATCATCCCGAATGGAATTCACCGTTGGGTACCAAGTTCGCGAGCGATGTAAAAAAATCAACAGATCTGGCAGATACAGTAAAAAGATGGTTTTTTGAAGTTGAGACAAATGTACTTAACGACACAGTAAAACTTCAATTTACACAGGAGAATGTTCCCTCCAAGTTCGGCAAATATCTCACAGATTTGCAAACCGGAAAGAGGGTTGACCTTCGTTATACAGATACATACAAATATTACAATACAAGCTCATCACCCCGCAAATTCCAGTTGATCATCGGTGACAGTACTTCACCTGCAATTTCCAATCTCATCCCCAAGGGAGATGAAATCTGGAGGAGTAATAGCAATAAAACTGTTTCTTGGACAATGAGTGACGGAACAGGAATAGACTCTGTCTTCCTTTATTCAAGCAACAACAATGGTGCAAACTATACACGGTTTGCCTCAATAGGAAACTTATCAAATTACAACTGGAGTATCCCACAGGAATATCTGAACAATGGTTACCGTGTAAAAACAGTTGTGAGAGATTCTCTCGGAAACCAGAATGAAATCACAAGTCCTCTTGCATTTACAGTAGTCGGGGATTCATTGCTTACACAATCAACAGCAGGGTGGAACCTTACAGGTACTCCTCTCTCACCAAACGATACAACAATGACAGGAATACTGGGAGATGATATAACCACAAGTCCATACTTTGTCTGGGGATATACTCTCGCAACAGGATACACCCTTCCTTTGGGAATGTCATTCGGAACAGGTTACTGGCTTGGACTTCTGAACAATCATACATGGGATGTAAGAGGAACAGCAGTCGAATCAGATTCCATTGGACAATCTCTTAATCTTGGATATAATCTAATAGGTACAAAGTATGTAAGAGAAGTATCAAAAGACAGAATGACATTTGTCAAGTCGGGAACACCATACAGTTTTAATAGTGCGGTAACAGCAGGACTGATTTCGAATGCGATATTCGCATACAACGGAAGCGGATATACAGAAGAAGACACTTTGTCATTATTTGGAGGCTACTGGCTTGGAGTATTGCAGGAGGGAGTGACACTGTATCAGAAACCTGTAAGTACACAACTCCCCATAAGCAAAGGGAATCAGGAACCTGAACTCTTTACAGAGAACAACTGGAAACTCAGACTTAATGCAGAGTCCGGAATACAAAGTGACAACATCACAGAGATTGGTGTAACAGAAACAGCAACAGCAGGGTATGACACAGAATATGACGCAGCAAGACCACCCGTTCCACCTGTGGATAAGTTCATAGAGATCTACTCAGAAGTAAGCGGTACAGGTTATCCTCAGTTCCTTGGAAACAGGTATGCCAGAGACTTCAAGAACACACCTAACTGGACAATCAAGGTTAAGAAGGGAAACACCGGAAGTAATGAAGTAACGATTAACTGGAACAGGAATGAACTTGGGAATCTACCTGACGGAATGAGAATAATGATGACAGATCTTGTCACAGGTCAAACGATAGACATGAGAAGAGACAGCAGTTATTCATTTACTTACAGTGAAGAGAGAACATTCCAAATAAACGGAACACCGACAGGAATCGAGGATGCAGCAACAGCACCTACGGATTTCAGTTTAAGTCAGAACTATCCGAATCCATTCAATCCAAGTACAAAGATCAGATACAGTCTCCCTGAAGAGAGCAGAGTAAAGATAACCGTTTACAACTCACTTGGAGAGATGGTAAAAATCCTGACAAATGAGACAGCACAAAGAGGTTGGTATGAAACAACCTTTGAGGCAACACAAATACCTTCCGGAATTTACTTTGCAAAGATTGAAGCACAATCGTTGCAATCGAGTAAACAGTTTACTCAGACAATCAAAATGTTATTAATTAAATAAGGAGCGTGAGATGAAAAAGATACTCGCAATATTTCTGTTTGTATTCTGTATTGTGATACAGGCACAGAACATCCCCACGAATGGTCTGGTAGCGTATTATCCATTTAATGGGAATGCGAATGATGCATCTGGAAATGGACATAATGGTACCGTCAATGGAGCTCAGCTAACAACGGACCGTAATGGGACACCAAATTCAGCTTATGAGTTTGGGGGTAGCGGACAAAATATTAATGTACCCCATCATGAAGAGCTTAACCCGACAGGAACAGGGTATTCCGTATCTGTTTGGGTCAATATTTATCCGGGCTTCAGTGTTGGAGACATTATGCGTAAGCTGAATGATTCCTTTACCGAAACATTTGGAATTCGCTACCATGATCCCAATTCATATCCAAACTATGGGCTCACATTCACAACCCAACGGAACTTGGTGGATTATACCGCGAATATATTTCCAACTCCACCCTTAAATCAATGGGAACACATCGTTGGGATTAATGATGGTTTAAAATTGAGAATCTTCAGGAATGGAGTTTTGGTTTCAACCAGTCCAAGTTTTGCTGTACCAAATCAACCATATAACAATACAGCTCCATTACAATTTGGATCCACAAATTATTCCTTTCGTGGAAAGATTGATGATATAGCAATTTACAATCGGGTATTGAGTACCTCAGAGGTCAGATATCTTTACGATGGTACGACTCCACCTGAGCCCACCACATCCGCAGACAGTTGGAAAATGCAGATAACAACAACAATTCAAAGTCTGTTCGATCAGTTGAACCATGCTGGGGTGGACACAAATGCCACAGAAGGATATGATCCGGCGTTAGATACACCGAATCCCCCAACCCCTCCGGGGAATTATATTGATGCATACTTCTATCACCCTGAATGGAACTCACCATTAGGAAGTAAATTTGCATCAGACATCAAAAAAAGTACTAATTTATCCGATACAGTAAAGAGGTGGTTCTTTGAAGTTGAATCGAATGTCACAAACCAGAATGTTACCCTGAATTTTACAGGTACCAACATTCCTGCGAAATTTGGCAGGTATCTTACGGATATGTTAACGGGCGAAAGAATAAATCTTAAGAATACCAATTCGTACACCTACTTAAACTCATCAACATCCCCCCGCAAATTCCAATTGATCATTGGAGACAGCACTTCTCCTGCAGTTTCGAATATTATTCCCAAGGGAGATGAAATCTGGAGGAGTAATACCCAAAAGACAGTCTCCTGGACAATGAGTGACGGAACAGGAATAGATTCAGTCTTCCTGTATTCAAGCAACGACAATGGCACAAACTACACACGGTTTGCCTCAATAGGAAACTTATCAAATTACAACTGGAGTATCCCACAGGAATATCTGAACAATGGTTACCGTGTAAAAACAATAGTCAAAGATTCCCTCGGAAACCAGAATGAAATCGCAAGTCCACTTGCATTTACAGTTGTCGGGGATTCATTACTTACACAATCAATAGCAGGATGGAATCTTACGGGTACTCCTCTCTCACCAAACGATACAACCTTGACTGGAATACTGGGAGATGATATAACTACAAGTCCATACTTTGTCTGGGGATATACTCTTGCAACAGGATACACCCTTCCTTTGGGAATGTCATTCGGAACAGGTTACTGGCTTGGACTTCTGAACAATCATACATGGGATGTAAGAGGAACGGCAGTCGAATCAGATTCCATTGGACAATCCCTTAATCTTGGATATAATCTTATAGGTACCAAGTATGTAAGAGAAGTATCGAAAGACAGAATGACATTCGTTAAGTCGGGAACTTCTTACAATTTTTATCAGGCGGTAACAGCAGGATTAATCTCTAATGCAATATTTGGATACAACGGAAGTGGCTATGTGGCAAAGGATACAATGTCATTATTCGGAGGCTACTGGCTCGGAGTATTACAGGAGGGAGTGACACTGTATCAGAAACCTGTAAGTACACAACTCCCCATAAGCAAAGGGAATCAGGAAACTGAACTCTTTACGGAGAACAACTGGAGACTCAGACTTAATGCAGAGTCCGGAACACAAAGTGACAACATAACAGAGATCGGTGTAACAGAAACAGCAACTGCAGGATATGACACAGAATATGATGCAGCAAGACCCCCGGTACCACCTGTAGACAAGTTCATAGAAATCTACTCAGAAGTAAGCGGTACAGGTTATCCTCAGTTCCTTGGTAACAAGTATGCCAGAGACTTCAAGAACACACCTAACTGGACAATCAAGGTTAAGAAGGGTAACACCGGAAGCAACGAAGTAACGATTAACTGGAACAGGAATGAACTTGGTAATCTACCTGACGGAATGAGAATAACGATGACAGATCTCGCCACAGGTCAATCGATTGACATGAGGAGAGACAGCAGTTACTCATTTACTTACAGTGAAGAGAGAACATTCCAAATAAACGGGACAGCGACGGGAATAGAAGATGCAGTAACAGCACCAACGGATTTCAGTTTAAGTCAGAACTATCCGAATCCATTCAACCCAAGTACGAAGATTCGTTACAGTCTCCCTGAAGAGAGCAGAGTAAAGATTACAGTTTACAACTCACTTGGAGAGATAGTAAAAGTCCTGACGAATGAAACAGCACAGAGAGGTTGGTACGAAACAACCTTTGAAGCGACACAAATACCGTCAGGAATATACTTTGCAAAGATTGAAGCACAGTCGATACAATCGAATAAGCAGTTTATCCAAACAATCAAAATGTTGTTAATTAAATAAGGAGTGAGAGATGAAAAATTTGCTAAAAACCATTTTATTGGTTTTTGTTCCGGCGCTGATTTTGGCCACAATCTCTGCCAAGGAAGGAACACAATGGAGGGCAAATAGTACGCAAAGTAATTCTGCGATTAAGATGAATTCAGTTGAAGACATCGATTGGATAAGTATATCTGAAAAAAATGGAACATTCCCGGTTAGTCCTGCTTCTCAGGGATTCGATACAATACTTGTCTATTCAGCGAGTCATGATTTCTTTTCGGCATGGCGTGAGGACTGGACAATCAATCCTGCGAAAACCTATCTATTGAAAGTTACGGGAATTTTCGGAGGTGCCGGTGGACAGCCTGAATTTGATGCAGCTTTTAGATTAGCCTCTCCAAATATACCGATGAATGAATTTTGGAGTGCTTCATTTAGACCCAGAAGACCTGATAACGATGTCTATAATTTAGATCACACTTACTACTACACTTTGAATGCACCCGATGGTTTAATCTGGATTGCTTTCGCCGATCCTGTATACGGGGATAATTCAGGTACAATGAATCTAAGTTTATACGAATTGCGCGAAACCGGCAATACAGGAAGTTTTTCCAATTGGAAAATGCAGATCAATACTTCTGTTCAAAGCCTTTTTGATCAACTCAATTATGCTGGTGTGGATACTAATGCCACCGAAGGATATGATCCGGCACTGGACACTCCCAATCCACCAACCCCTCCGGGAAATTATATAGATGCATACTTCTATCATCCCGAGTGGAATTCACCTTTGGGTGCCAAGTTCGCGAGCGATGTAAAGAAATCAACCAATCTTTCTGATACAGTAAAGAGGTGGTTCTTTGAAGTTGAATCGAATGTCACAAACCAGAATGTTACCCTCAATTTTACAGGAACCAACATTCCTGCAAAGTTTGGCAAGTTTCTGACAGATATGCTTACGGGTGAAAGAATAAATCTTAAGAATATCGACTCGTATACTTACTTAAACTCATCTACTGCACCCAGGAAATTTCAGTTGATAATTGGCGACAGCACTTCTCCTGCAATTTCGAATCTCATTCCAAAGGGAGATGAAATCTGGAGGAGCAATACCAATAAAACTGTTTCCTGGACAATGAGTGATGGAACAGGAATAGACTCTGTCTTCCTTTATTCAAGCAACAACAATGGAACAAACTATACAGAGTTTGCTTCAATCGGAAACATATCAAATTACAACTGGAGTATCCCACAAGAATACTTAAACAATGGTTACCGTGTAAAAACAGTTGTGAGAGATTCTCTCGGAAACCAGAATGAAATCGCAAGTCCTCTTGCATTTACAGTAGTCGGGGATTCCCTCGCTACCGGTTCTCCGATTGGATGGAGCCTTTTCTCAACTCCTTTGGAGTCGTACAATTTAAGCAAATCTTCAATTTTTGATGATGACATAACCGGTAATCCTTATTTTGTGTGGGGCTACAAGTTATCTGAAGGTTATAATTTTGCAACCGATATCAACTTCGGTACGGGGTATTGGTTGGGTCTCCTGGCTCATTCACCTTGGGATGTTAGAGGATTGGCAGTGGAGAATGACAGTACTCTCCAAACATTACTTACCGGCTATAACATAATAGGCACTAAATATGTTCGTCCTGTTAAAAAGAATGATCTCAGGTTCATCAAAGCCGGACAAAATAAAAGTTTTGATGACGCGGCGACAGCAGGTTGGATCACAAATTCGATATATGAATATTCCGGTGGAGGGTATGTTGCTACAAATCAGCTTGGACTGTTTAACGGTTATTGGCTGGCAGCACTTGTAGATGGGGTTGAGATGGTTCAAAAACCGACAACAACTCAAGTGACAGATTTAGCAGATTCCAATCCCGAAAAGCAGTTTACTGCAGATAATTGGAATATAAAAATCGCAGTTGAATCGGGAAACCTGGTTGATCGTTCCCTTTCGTTGGGAGTTAGCGAAAATGCAACGATCGGCTTTGATACTCAGTTCGATTCTCCCAGACCTCCGGTTCCTCCTGCAGGTAATTATGTAGAGATTTTTTCCGAAGTGACGGGAAGCAGTTACCCCCAATTCCTGGGTAATAAATATGCGATAGACTATAGACCTGTTGATGCAGCGGCATGGAATTTAAAAGTTAAGATGAATAATCAAGCTAACCAGACCGTCACTCTTAGATGGAACAGATCTGCACTTGCCACACTTCCTGATAGTGTTTCAGTCAAACTGACTGATTTTATTACCGGATCACAAGTAGATATGAAAACGGACAGCGTTTATTCATTCACATATACAGGTGAGCGTAATTTTGTTGTAAATACTACACTTACTGATATAAATGCAGACGCAAACATTCCATCAGAATTTGTGTTGCAACAAAACTATCCAAATCCGTTCAATCCAGGCACAATTGTGAGATTCAGTATTCCCCAGGAATCGAAGGTCACTATTACTGTGTACAATTCTCTTGGTGAGGCAGTAGGAATGATCAGGAATGAAATACTGAGCAGTGGATGGTATGAAAGTGAATTCAGAGCGGACAATCTGCCAAGCGGAATTTATTTCGCTAAACTCGAAGCAATTTCATCAAATGACAAGTTTGTCAGAACAATCAAAATGCTTCTGTTAAAATGAGTTAAAGTCTTAATCTCTATTGTTGTGGTGTAATGGAAAAGAGGCTGTCGATTTCCGGCAGCCTCTTTTTTTTAGCTAATTCTAACTAAAAGTTAATCATCACTCCACCTCATGAATATATTTTTCCGTTTCCGATTTCAGAATCTTGGTCAGCATGATGAGGGAGATGATATTCGGGATTGCCATCAAGCCGTTGGCAAGATCGGCGAAATCCCAGACGAGATCGAGGGTTTGAACCGACCCTACATAAACAAAAATTACCCACAGGATTCGATAGGGGAGGAGTACTTTTTCTCCAAAGAGGTATTCGGCAGCTTTTTCACCGTAGTATGACCAGCCGAGAATGGTCGAAAAAACGAATGTCAGAAGTGAAAATGTGAGAAAAATCGGACCGATTATTCCTACATGCCCAAAGGCTTCGCTCGTGAGAGCCGAGCCGTTAAGTCCTTTTTCTGTCCAGAATCCGCTGTTTACCACCACAAGACCTGTGAGAGCACAAACAACAACTGTATCCCAAAATGTACCTGTGGAGGAGACAAGTGCCTGGCGAACAGGATTCCTCGTTTGGGCTGCAGCGGCTACAATAGGCGCACTTCCCAAACCGGATTCATTGCTGAAAAGTCCTCTTGAAATACCTGCCTTTACCACTTCTTTCATTGCAGCGCCGGCAAATCCTCCAATGGCTGCATTTCCGGTAAATGCTGATTCAAAAATTTTGATGAAGGTATCACCGAGTGTCGAAAAATTGACGATGAGCAAAACGACACATCCGATAATGTAGATGATCGCCATGAATGGGACGAGTGCTTCACAAACTTTCGCGATCGATTTGATTCCTCCGAGGATAACGAGTGCAGTAAACAACGCCATCACAACACCTGCGATGTGGGGATTGATTCCAAGGGTGTCGCTGCTTAAATGGGCGATCGAGTTTGCCTGAACCATGTTTCCGATACCAAATGCTGCGATAGCGGTAAGAGCTGCGAAAATTACTCCGAGCCACTTCATGTTCAAACCTCTCTCGAGAACATACATCGGTCCGCCTGCATATCCAGATTCGGTGTGAACACGGTACTTTACAGAAAGAAGTGCTTCTGAATACTTTGTTGCAATTCCAAAAATACCCGTCAGCCACATCCAAAGGACAGCTCCGGGACCGCCTGCAACAATGGCAGTGGAAACGCCGACGATATTACCCGTTCCGATGGTGGCTGCAAGAGCCGTGGCCAGGGCACCGAACTGACTGACATCACCCGCCGCTCCTTCATCTTTCTGGAAGGAGATTTTGATCGCCTTAAAGATGTATTTTTGGATAAATCCCGTTCTTACGGTCAGATACAAGTGAGTGCCAAACAGCAAAATGATGAGGGGCCATCCCCAGACGAATCCGGCAGCTGCCTTTACAGAAGATTCAATAATGTTCAGGATTTCCATAAAACTCCGCGATAATAGAGGTATAAAGAAGTGATGATTTACAATGCAACAAAATTATAACCTTTTTGTTTAAGGTACAATATTAATTCGTCTAATTTGAAATAAAACTTGTCTGTTCTTTCAGGATGGGTACCAAAATGCATCAAAAGCAGAAATCCATTAAGTCCGGAACGGGATTTACTCTCGAAATTAATAATCGAATTGTAAAGTGAATCGGAGGAATAATAGTAGGAACCGGATGGAATCGTCCAGTCCTGATTCGATTTGGTCCCTGGAGTGAAATTGATAAGTTTCAGTCCCATACCCTCTGTCCAAGCAGCTATCTCCCGATTATACCATTCAAAGGGAGGCAGAAAAAATGGAGCATCATCTTTTGATATGCCAAATTTTGCCATCTCTTTGTAATTGTCGATCACATCTTTCTCGAATTGCAGCCGGGTAATGAGAGTGGAATCCCGCTTTTCCCATGAATTGTAAAGAAGATGTTTATCCGAGTGAGCACCGAGGTAGTGACCCGAGTTTTTTAAGTCCCTGATGATTTCAGAATAATCAGGATTTCTATAAAAATCTCCCGTAAAGAAGAAATTTCCTTTGATACCAAATTTATTTAAGGTCGAAGTTATGGTCTTATATCCATCTGCAAATTCATGTCCTGTGAACACCAAAGCGATATTCTTCCTTGCGCTGTCCATCCTGATAATGGCCCCATTAAAATAGGTCGAATGGAACACGAATGAGGCGGATTTTAGGGATTCAACGGATTTTTTCTTTGCGTCCTTTGCGCTCTCTGCGGTTTTATATAAAGACGACAAATAAATCGCAAGACCTGCCGTTCCGTCCATGGTAGGTTCATTGGTTGAATAATCGCCCCAGTCGTCATGATAGACAGCTCTGCCGGGTTGGAACCGTGCGTACTCATCGGGTTCGGCGAGGTGGATTCCGATCAGTTTACCAAAAATGGTTGAATAAATCGGACCATCGACAAGTCCGCCATCTACAGGATAATTGTAAACATGAGTGAAAGCGGAATGAGGATCGACGGGGAAGTCGCCCCACTTCGGAAGTCCGACAATCATGCTTGTACCCCACGGATTGCACCCAAAAAGCCAGTCCCGAAGTGCTGCCTCCATTTCAAGATATTTTTGGTCTTTGGTGAGTTCGTGATACAGTTTTGCCTGAGTCATAGCCGCAGAAACGAGGTTGTTCGAGCACCAGATGTATGGGACACCGATAAAGAACGGGTCTTTCACTCCACAGTTATACAGTTTTTCGAGTCCAAGACGATAAAACTTTGCAAACTGATCTGAAGAATCCGTTTTATTGCCCGCAAGAAGCCAGTGCCCAAGATTGATAAAAGGAAACCACTGGTAATGCGATGCAGTGTCCGCCCCAATCCAAGGAGTAATCTCCTCCATTTTCCCGTACTTGATTGCGTCATCGAGATAGTTTTTAGATCCGGTCACCGAATAAAGCTGGGCTGCTGCCAGTTCCATGTCATCTACCCAGTTATCCTCCTCATAAAAATAAGGTGCCTTGCAAGGGGCTGTTTGGGAGACTCCGGGATATTTTTTTCCGAATTCATAAGCTTCGAGGGCTTTTTTATGAAGTACTGCTGCAAATTCAGGGTCATATTTTTGCAACAATTCAGAACCAAGTGCCATAGTCGATGCAAATTTTCCTGCAATTGAAGCAACACCCGTCGATCTGTTTTTGTACTTAAGCAATCCCTGTGGTTTACCCGTCACACGATAAACGGGTCTCTCGAGTCCTTTGCCGTAGTTCACCGAATCCTCAGTCGGGAGCCGGAACATTTGGTGATCGCGGTCATCTGCGATTTGCTGATACATCTCCTCACCACCCGGGTACATTCTGTTCAGCCAGTCGAGTCCCCACTTCGCTTCATCAAGAACATCAGGGAGTCCATTTGCTCCCGGGTCTCCGTTTTTATCAAACCAGTCACCAAACGCCTGCGGATTTCTTTTGTACGCCAGCAACAACTGATATGCTGCAGTAGCGGAAGTTGTGGCGTACTGAAGGTAGTCGGAAGCATCGTGCCAGCCACCGATAGCAGGTATTAGGTATGAGGTATTAGGTATTATTTCAGGTATTAGGTATGAGGTATCAGGTATTATTTTTGAAGATTCGGGATTGATAACTGAACTTGAAGAGGGGGCATCTTCGGAATAGACGGGAAAGCCATCATGAGTGTGGCAGGAATCTTTTAGATATGGATTGTAGCCGCATCTTTGCTGCCGCATGTAATAGAGGAGGTAATCGGCAGTTGAATTGTAAATGGTGTCGGAAATTCTGAAATTCGGGGATTTTGTATCACCCGAGATTATTTGGTATGTACCTTCTTTGGTCAGCTTTGAAAAATCGAGACGGGCAGTTTCCTTAAAATTTCCGAGGGAACCTGTCGGTTTTATCACTTTTGATGAGAAAACGGTTTTCCCCGTGAAAATATCCTGTATGGTAAATTCATTGGGGACGAGTCCATCTGCAGACATCAAGACCGCAACCTTTATTGCATCTGGCTGGTACCCAAGCTGGTTTATCCGGATGACGGATTGCGGGAAGAGGGGAATGGAGAGAGTAAAGAAAATGAGAAGCGATAAATAGTTCAGGTGCATTTCAAACCACAATTAAAGAATCAAAAATACCCCTCAAATATAAGATTTTTCGATGAGCAGGGCATAATTAAGGAACCTGTTCCCCCAAAAATAAAAAAGGCTGCCCGTCTCCGAACAGCCAAAAAAAATAATACCTAATACCTAAAACCTATTACTTGATTTACTCTGCTTTTTTCATCAGTTTGAGGAATTCTTCTCCGTTTACGAAGCCGGTGAGGCGATAGACCTCTTCACCTTTTTCGTTGAAGATGAGGATGGTAGGAACACCTTTGATGTTAAAATCTTTGACGAGTTTCTTGACCTTATCGTCACCCGACTTGGTAAGGTCTGCTTTGAAGGAGACAAAACTCTTTCCTACTCCGACCACTTTGGGATCGACAAATGTAATGGCATCGAGTTCCTTGCAGGGGATGCACCAGTCGGCATAGAAGTCGATAATAATTTTCTTCTGACCTTTGGCAGCGGTGAATGAGCTGTCGGTGTAGGTTTCAAATTTCAGTTTTGCACCTTCACTTCCCGATGCATTTGCAGGGAACCACCATACAGCGAGTCCTATGAAAACGACAGAGAGCGCATATTTGAAAATTCTGAATGCTTTCATTTTTTCGTCGAGAGGATCGAATATTGCAAGATATGGAACCGAGATGATGATGTAAACGGGCAAAAGGTATCCCGACCACTCTTTTGGAAGGAGAGGAAGTACAAAGTAAATTGCCATACCGATCATTATCACGCCGAATATATGTTTGATTCCTTCCATCCACATTCCGGCTCTCGGAAGACTTTTAATTTTTCCTGAGAAGAGCGCGAGGATAAAGTAGGGAGTACCGAGACCCACAGCAAGGAAGAAGAAAAGGAGGAAGCCTGTCAGGACATTTCCGATTTTTGCGACATAGGTTACGAGTCCGAGAACAAATGGTCCGATGCAGGGAGCGGCTACAATTCCAAGGGTAAGACCCATGAAGAATGCACCGAAAAGTCCCGATTTTGCTCCACCTGCCATATTCATGAGGGAATCGGGGAGTTTAAATTCGTAAAATCCAAACTGCGAGAGGGCAAGCCCAACAAAAATCAGAGAAATTATTACCAGTACATACCATTCCTGCAGGAGCGAGCCGAGGATTCCACCTGTCAGGGCGGTAATCACGCCGATAATCGAGTATGTAATCGCAATTCCCATCACATAAAGGAAACCCATTAGAGCGAGTCGGGAGGTTTTTCCTTCAGCCTGACCGCCGAAATATCCGATTGTTATCGGTATCAGAGGATATACGCAGGGAGTCAAATTTAGCGCAAGCCCTCCGAGAAACACAAAAAGGAGTGAAAAAAAGAGTCCGCTTTTCTCGAGAGTGGAGGAGACATCGTCATCTTTTGATTCGCTTACAGTTGCAGAATCTTTCGAGCTGTAGGAATCGAGAGCGACAGAATCTTTCTCTTCGAGAGCTTTCAGGCTGTCGATTTCTGCAAGTGAATCTCTTTCAGCCTCCGCTTTTTTAACTGAATCCTTTTTTGCGGCTTCCTCATCGGCTGATTTATCAATATATGCCAGTCCTGAAGCGGCAAAGGCTGCTGAGTTGGTTTCGGTTACAACAGATTCCTTTTTACCGACACGAATTGTTACCGTTGTGGCTGCTGAGTTCGGAGCAAGGCAAGAATGGTCGTTACAAGCCTGATATTCCACATTTAATGACAGTTTGTAGTTGCCGGGTTTCAGTTTTTCCGGAATTCTAACTTTTGCAAAGATGTAAAAATTGCCTTCGTAAACAGAAACAGGTTTATCGGAGAACTCAAAAGTATAATCTTTGGCTTTCGGGTAGACAGTGGCAGTGGTTTTTATTCCCTCGGCTGAAGTAACAGAAAGAACTGTAGCTATCAGATTCGGTTCTTTTGGCTTGTTTGAATTAACATGGTAGCCGGCATCGACCGAAGCGGGTACAGCAATCTTGATCTCGTCGCCCGGTCTTACGATGTCGCGTGAGAGAAGGGGAGTGCCAAGCGTGAGTTTGTCACCACCTCCGAATTGTGCTGAAGTTGTGAAAGACAATATGACTGATAAAAAGAGGACAATTGCCGTCAATTTTTTCATTATCTGCTCCATCTTTGAACTATTGGAAATCTTCTTCCGTAACCAAAAGCCTTGTTTGAGACACGGAGAACAGGTGCACCCTGTTTCCGTTTAAATTCGTTTCTGTCGACGAGGTTCAGCATTTTTATAACCAGTGCCCTGTCACCTATGACGGGAGCGATCTCATCCACTTCCTTGTTTTCCTCGAGATACATGCTCAGAATTCTGTCGAGAACGGGATATGGAGGAAGTGAATCCTGATCAGTCTGGTTGGGCTTCAATTCAGCCGACGGCACCTTGTCGATTATTTCGCGGGGGATGATTTCCTTCTCGCGATTTATATACTCACATAATCTGTAAACATCAGTTTTATAAACATCACCGATGACAGCGAGTCCGCCACACATGTCGCCATAGAGAGTCGCATAACCCGTGGCGAGTTCCGATTTGTTACCAGTAGTAACAAGTAAATGGTTGAATTTGTTGCTGATTGCCATCATATAGAGTCCTCGGATACGGGACTGCATATTTTCCTCGGTCACATCTTCGGCACGGTCACCAAAAACGGGATTCAACATCTCCTTTATTTTTTCAAATACAGGTTGAATTGGAACCGTATTGTGTGAGATGCCGAGATTATCGATCAGTTTCAAAGAATCGTCTATACTGCCTTTGCTCGAGAACTCGGAGGGCATCATTAAAACAAAGACATTTTCCGCTCCGAGAGCTTTCACCGCGAAGTATGCGACGATTGCCGAGTCGATTCCGCCGCTTAAACCGAGACAGATAGATTTGAAATTAAGCTTTCTGCAGTAATCTTTCAGTCCAAAAATGAGTGAGTTGTGCACTTCCTCTTCAAAAGAAGATTCAACGGCTTTGATTTCATCATATTCGAGGGAAGTATCATAGATTAAATAATCCTCTTCGAATGTTTTCCCGAGTTTTACGAGTTCGCCGCGGTTATTGAAACACATACTTGCGCCATCGAAGATCAGTTCAGTCTGAGCTGCGGCACAGCAGTTGTAAACGAGTTTGACCCTGTCCTTTTTGGCGATGGTTTGCAACATTTTGTAACGGGCTTTTCGTTTCCCGAAGGAGTAGGGACTTGCGGAAATATTAATCAGAAGTGTAGCTCCCTTTTCAATCTGTTCCTTAACGGGATCAACGGGATATAATCTTTTTTTCCAGTAGTCCTCATCATTCCAGATATCTTCACAGACAGAAAGACCGATGGTTTCACCCTTGAATTCAAAAACCTTCACTTCATCTGCTGCTTCAAAATATCGGACCTCGTCAAATACATCGTAATTCGGGATCAGGGATTTGTTCTGAACTACCTTTATTTCACCATCGAAGCAGAAGAGGGCACTGTTTTCAATGTTCGTGCCGATGTTGTCTTCAAACTCGGTAATAGATCCGAATACGAGAGCGGTTTCACTGTTGGTTGCAGATGCAATTTCGACGGCAGCAGCCGCAACTTTTTTACGAAATGCTTTTTTTTCGACGAAATCGAGCGGTGGATATCCCGTCAGTGCCAATTCGGGAAACACTGCAATATCAGCACCGTCAGTGACAGCCCTTTTGTATCCATCAATTATTTTCCCTTTGTTCCCGTCAATATCTCCAATTACCGGGTTTATCTGGCAAACAGCAATCTTCATTGTCTCAAATTTTAATTATTCAAACCCCAAATATACGGAATAGAGAGATAGAACAGAGAGGCACTTCGCCATGAGTACCGAGGACAAGCGTTCAGTATTAACGATAGCTTAACCTTCGCTTAACATTACCTTAACATTTGAACCCGTTATTTGGAGCGTCGAAGAAAAAAAATAGAGGAAAAAATGATTCGCACAAAAAAGAACAGTTTAATGAAGTTTATAATTTTCTTGTTTTTATCAACAACGGCAATCTTTGCCCAAACAGGAAGCATCACCGGAAAAATAAAGGATAAATCTAACGGTGATCTTTTAACAGGTGCAAATGTTGTGGCGGAAGGAACCAAACTTGGCGCGACTGCCGATCTGGATGGTAACTATACAATTGCCAAAGTCCCAGAGGGCGTTTACACCATTAAAGTTTCTTTCATCTCTTACAATGCAGTTAAAATTGAGAAAGTGGTTGTAAAACAGGGACAGACCACCAAAGTTGATGTTTCGCTCGAAGCTGCCACTGCAACAATGAAAGAAGTTGTTGTAACCGCAGACGCTCTTCAAAACACAGAAACATCGATGGTTAAAAATTCGAAAAATTCCCTTGTGATTGTCGAGGGCTTCTCCGGCGAAATGATTAGTAAAACGAGCAGTTCAGACGGTGCCGATGTCCTTAAGAAGATGACCGGTGTAACGATTACCGATGGAAAGTATGCATATATTCGCGGAGTTGGTGATAGATATAACAATACGATGCTGAATGGAGCAAACCTTCCGAGCACTGATCCTGAGAAAAAGTCATTTTCATACGATATTTTCCCGGCAAACCTTATTGAGAGTATCGTCACTTCAAAAACCTTTACTCCCGACAAACCGGCAGATTTTTCAGGCGGGCTTGTACACATCAAAACAATTGAATTCCCCGACAGATTTTTCGTAAATCTAAGTCTTTCCTCGAGCTACAACACTTTCGGAACAGGAAAAGATGCACTGACCTATCAGGGTGGCAGAAGATGGCTTGGAAATGACGACGGTACGAGAGCACTTCCCTCAACAGTCCCCTCGGGCAGATTGAGCAGCGCAGACCCCGTCGCTTTGCAGACAATAGGCAGATCTTTCTCAAACAAGTGGGCTACTTCAAACACATCACTTCCGATGAATACCGGTTTTAACATCTCTCTCGGAAACAGATATTCATTTTTCGAAGATCATCTATTAGGAATTATTGCTTCAGTCACATATTCAAACTCGAATGAATCTGAATCACTTGAAAGGAACAACTACACTTTCTCAGGTCCGAGATTTGAATACACCGGTAACAACTACAGAAATTCTGTAATGATGGGAGGATTGTTAAATCTCTCCTACAGAATCGGAGCAAACAACAAGGTAAGCTGGAAAAATGTTTTCAGTCAGAACTCTGATGACGAGGTGACAAAATACAAAGGTGACTATTACACAAATCCCGATTACAGAGAGCAGACGACTCTAAGATATGTAACCAGAAATCTTCTTTCCACTCAGCTTCTTGGTGAGCACTACCTCGATGTTTTACAGGGATTGAGAGTAATGTGGAATGCAAATTATGCGATCTCGAAAAGGGATGAACCCGATGCAAGAAGATTTGTCTACTCCAGACTCCTTGATGAGACTGATCAGCCGTTAAGATTCCAGATGGATCAGTCGGTTGCAACCAGATATTTTGCCGGACTTACTGACATCAACCGTGGTGCAAATATTGATTTCAATCTTAAGCCGTTCGAAGACCCCAATCTGCCCTCGATAAAAGCAGGTTTCGCCTTTGACTTCAAAAACCGTGAATTTGGTGCAAGAAGTTTCGGATACAAAAATGTACCCGGCGGCAATTTTGCTAAAGAGGACAGCATTCTTCAACTTTCAGTTGATCAGATTTTTAAGGATGAAAACATAGTTCCAAATTTCATCCAGATAACAGAGATGACGAAACCGTCTGATTCATATCAGTCGAACCAGACAATTATGGCATCATACTTTGCACTCGATTTCTCCCTTTTTGAGAGAGTAAAACTGATCACCGGCTTCAGATATGAAAAATCGGAGCTTGAACTCTCGTCAAAAACCCTCACAGGCGAAAATGTGAAGAGCAAACCTGAATATAACGACATTCTTCCGAGTGTGAATCTTACCATTCAGCCAACCGAACAGATGAATGTTAGACTTGCTTATACCAAAACACTGGCAAGACCTGAATTCAGAGAGACTGCACCATTCAGCTATTTTGATTTTCTTGAAAATGAAATTGTACAGGGAAATCCCGATCTGAAACGAACACTCGTAACAAATTATGACCTCAGATTCGAGTATTATCCTGCAAGAGCTGCGGACATGTTTGCAGTCGGACTCTTCTATAAAAACTTCGCTGACCCGATCGAGCAGGTTTTCCTTCCATCCTCATCATTCGAACCGATCAGAGGATTCAAAAATGCGAAGAGCGCAAACAATTTTGGACTTGAACTCGAAGTGAGAAAATCACTCGATTTCATAAGTCCGACACTTTTTGGTGTGGCTTTTGTCGGAAATGCAACTTGGATCAAGTCAGAGGTTGAATTTGAAACCGGCAATACACAGTCCACATATCAGGAAGCAACAAGACCTATGCAAGGTCAGGCTGAATATGTTCTGAATGCCGGTCTGTACTATGACCATTTTGAAGGCGGGTTCTCTGCATCACTGGTTTACAACAAAGTTGGACAGAAAATTTTGAAAGTCGGCTTTGCCGGTCTTGGAGATATCGTTGAGCTTCCGAGAGATCAGGTTGACATTTCGGTTTCTCAAAGAATCCTGGAATCACTTACACTTAAGTTTACGGTAAAGAATCTGCTCGCACAGGATTACATAGCAATGCAAAAATCACCATTGGGTGACAGAGCTTCGAGCAGAATAAAAAGAGGAAGCGACATGTCTCTGGGCGTTTCCTGGAAGTTTTGATAAACAATCATCAACAATATAATGAGGCAACATGTCTAAATCATTAACTTTCGTTTTCACACTTTTACTGGCGGTTTCAGCTTTCGCTCAAACGGTTTTGGAAGGTGATATCACAACCACAGTGAATCTGACTTCGAACAACACCTATCTTCTTAGAGGTTTTGTGAGAGTACAGTCGGGTGGTATCCTGAACATTCAACCGGGAACAAAGATCTTCGGTGAGAATTCAACTCAGGGCTCTTTGGTTGTGAAACCCGGCGGTAAAATATTTGCGGAAGGAACTGCCAGTCAGCCAATCGTTTTCACCTCCGAGTTCACAAAGCCCGGCGCAAGCAGACCACCAACATACGGTGACTGGGGTGGAGTGATTATTCTCGGAAATGCACCGATAAATGTACCCGGCGGCACAACTTCAATAGAAGGACCCGGAGATTCATACGGCGGCAACAATCCCGATGACAACAGTGGTGTTCTCAAATATGTAAGAATCGAATACCCCGGTATCGCATTCTCACTGAATAACGAAATTAATGGTCTCACCCTCGGCGGTGTAGGAAGAGGCACTTTGGTAGAGTATATTCAGGTATCCTACAGCGGTGACGACTCCTTCGAATTCTTCGGCGGAACTGTAAATGCAAAATATCTCATTGCATTTAGAGGATGGGATGACGATTTCGATACTGATTTTGGATATACCGGCAAGTTGCAGTTCCTTTTTGGATTGAGAGATCCTGAAATTGCCGATCAGTCAGGTTCAAACGGATTTGAATCAGACAACGACGGAACGGGCTCAACCAATCAGCCACTTACTTCACCTGAATGGTGGAATGTAACCCTGATTGGCCCAATATCCACATCGGGACAGCAGATCAACAGTCTCTTCAGAAGAGGAATGCACCTCCGCAGAAACTCACAGAACAGAATTGCCAACGCAGTGATAGTTGGATGGCCCACAGGCCTCCTTCTCGACAGCAAAGGTACTATCAACGGTGCTGCCAATTCAACCATGTATGTCAAGAATTCCGTAATTGCCCAGTGCAATAAACTTCTCGATACTGCAAGTTCAAACGGTACTTTTAATATTTCGACCTGGTTCAACACAACAATGAGCGGAAGAACCTTCTCTGCAGCAGCCGACCTTCAGATGGTGAATCCTTTTAATCTTGCCTCACCAAACGCCACTCTTGTTTCCGGCTCACCACTTCTTACAGGAGGTTTGACTCCTCCAACCGATGCCTTCTTTGATCCAACTGCCACTTTCGTTGGTGCTTTTGGAAGTACAGACTGGACAGCAGGCTGGGCAAACTTCAATCCTTCGGGTGCAACAAGTGTAAAGGAAGACCAACTTTCAAACACTCCTGCTGATTTTGAACTGTCGCAGAATTATCCAAATCCATTCAATCCTTCGACTAAAATCAGATTTGCCCTTCCTGAAGCCGGCAATGTAAAACTTTCAGTTTACGATGTACTTGGCAGACAGGTAGCTGAACTGGTAAATGAATTCAGAGCAGCCGGCACTTATGAAGTTGACTGGCAGGCAGACAATCTTTCCAGCGGTGTTTATGTTTACAGACTTGAGTCAGGAACAAAAAACATTAACCGCACAATGAACTTGTTGAAATAGTACCTCTACTCAACATACTTCGACACCGGGGCTCCTTCGCAAGAGGGAGTCTTTTTTTTAAATGCAGTAATGCAGTAATCCAATAATGCAGTAATGCAGTAATCCAATAATTCAATAATTCAATAATGCAGTAATCCAATAATGGGCGGAATTTCAGCCTTCAAACTTCAAACTTCAGCCTTCGAAAATTCAGCCCTCAGAAATTCAGCCTTCTCGATTCATCCTTCACTTTATTTTTGGTAATGATCCATGGAATTGAGTGATTAGCCAACGGGAGCCGTGCTTTTCGAGGACACCGGTGTAGCGGATGTTATTGTTTTCGAATACCCCGGCAGCGGTCTGATATTGCTGGTCGGCGATGATCGCAAACCATGCGGTGGTTTTTGATTGGGACATCCTGATTTCTTTACATTTTATCGTAAAATGTGCTGACTGCATAATTTTGGCAGCCTGAACCAGGTGTTTCCTTGTTTCGTCCCAACCGAAAAATTCTGATTTGTCGTATAGTCCGAAGACCACCAGTTCGGGCGATTTGAACCAGAGTGAGTCGTGGGAGAGTGTATCTCTTGTTTCGAAGGCTTTGAAAAGTTTGTCGATGGTATTAAAGACATGGAAATTTTCCTGAGGTTGTTTGTTTTCTCTCACACAACCCGAGAGGAAAAGAGACAGAAGAGTAACAGCGAAAAAAATCTTTTTCATAAGAACCGTATTTTTTTTAATATGCAATATAGATTTTTTAATAAAAGGAAGTGAGAAAAAGATGACGCTTGATGAAATTAAGAAGTGGCTTGAGGAGAATAAAGAAGAACGAGGGATAAAATCGTGGGAAAAAGCAGGGTTAAAAGAAATGTCCACTTACGGCATCGGGCTGACCAAACTGAAAACTTTTGCGAAAAAGATTAAAAAAGATCCCAGGCTTGCCGGTGAATTGTGGGAAGAGCCTGTTTATGATTGCAGGATTCTGTCGGTACTGGTTGACGATCCTAAACTTCTGACACGGGAGAGGGTTGAGGAACAGATAAAACATGCACATTTTTGGATGATGTCTTATGCTTATGTTTCGAATCTCTTGAAGGAAGCTCCATTCAAGAGGGACCTGGTGTTCGAGTGGATCAATGAAAAGGACAATCTGAAGAGAAGAATGGGATTTGCGATGCTGTCGGGTGTGATTAGTGCCGAAAAACCGGTGAATGTTGAGTTCGCCTCCGCAATAATCGACCGGATTGAGAAGGAAATAAATTCAGAGGAGAATTTTGTAAAAGATGCAATGAACAATTGTCTTCTCAGTTTGGGACAAATCAACAGGGAACTCAATGAAAAAGCGGTTGCCGTAGCTAAAAGAATCGGTAAAGTGGTGGTTGATTACGGGGATAACTCGTGTGAGGCACCTGACTGTGTGAAACACCTTACTTCACCGAGGTTGCAGGCAAAACTGGGTTAGCCGACTCCGTAAAAGTTCTCACCCGAAGCAATCTGTGCTTCAAGTGTCTCTGCAATTATTTGATGTTCAACCTGTTTAAGGTCGGGGTCGTTCTGGATGATATTTTGGGCGAGGTCTTTCGCTTTTAGCATGATTACTGAATCATTGGCGAGGTCGCAATACTTGAATTCGGGGATACCGCTCTGTTTTTTGCCGAAGATATCACCGGGACCCCTCATTTTCAGATCGATTTCCGAAAGCTTAAACCCGTCGCTGCTTTCTTCCATTGCCTTTAAGCGGGTGATAGACCTTAGTCTGTCCATAACAGCCTGGGGGAGGTATTCCGCTTTTTGTTTGATTCTTGCGGCAGAGGCTACAATTTCGTCTTTTGTTACCAGAATACAATAAGACTGTGAGGCGCCCCTTCCGATTCTTCCACGGAGTTGATGGAGCTGTGATAGACCAAACCTGTGGGCTTCATTAATCACCATCACTGTCGCATTTGGAATATCAACACCCACTTCAATGATTGTCGTGGAAACGAGAACATCATATTCACCGGCAGCGAACCTGTTCATTATCTCCTCTTTTTCGTTCCATTTCATTCTACCGTGCAGGAGAACGATTTTTAGATCCGGGAGCCAGTTGGTGCAGATTTCTGTGAATCCCTGCTCAGCGGCTTTTAAGTCCAGTTTTTCCGATTCCTCGACAAGGGGAAAGACTATAAACGCCTGACGACCTTCCCGTACTTGTGACCTGATAAAATCATATATTCCTGACAAAGCAGATTCTCCGCGGATAGCTGTTCTGACAGGAATTCGGTTTGCAGGCAGTTCATCGATAATTGAGACATCCAGTTCGCCAAAGACTGTCAGAGACAGAGTTCTCGGAATGGGAGTGGCGGTCATAACGAGAACATCGGGAGTTGCTGATTTTCTCATCAGTCTTGCCCTTTGTTCCACACCGAATCTGTGTTGCTCATCTATTACAAGAAAACCAAGATTTTTGAATTCAATATTTTCCTCGAACAGGGCGTGCGTACCGACTATGATATCAATTTCACCGCCGGCCAAAGCTTCGAGAATTCTCTTTTTCTCCTTGACCTTGGTGCTTCCCGTCAAAATTTCAATCACCGGGGAAGTGGCGCTTTTAGAGGATTCAATATTACTCAGAAGCTTTGAAATCGACTTAAAATGTTGTGATGCCAGCACTTCAGTAGGAACCATCAAAGCAGCCTGATACCCCGAATCGACGGCAATCAACATTGAGATAAGGGAAACGACAGTCTTACCGCTTCCCACATCCCCCTGAAGTAGTCTCATCATAGGCTGAGGGGAGAGCATGTCAAGCTTAATTTCGTGCAGTACTTTAAGCTGTGCCTTGGTTAAGGAAAAGGGGAGTGAGTTCAGGAAATCTTTGATAAGCGAGGTTTTTGGTTTAAATTCAATACCATTCGATTCCTTTTTATAGCGCTCTTTTTTGGAAAAAGCATTCAACTGGTAGTAGAAGAACTCTTCAAATTTCAGACGATGATGAGCTTTTGAGATAATCTCCATCGATTCAGGCAAGTGCAGGGCTTTTATTGTTGCCTGCAACGGCAGTAACTCGAGTTTTTCGAGGATATATTTGGGAAGAGTTTCATGAACAACGGGGAGAAACCTGTTAAGCGCTCCCTCTATTATTTTTCTGATTCCCGTTTCACCTAGGTTAGCTTCTTTGAAAAACTGATTTACAGAATAGACAGGGATTATTTTTCCCGTATTGAAGAAGTTTTCACTCTCTTCGTTCGTTAGCTTGTCAAAGGCAGGATGCATAATCTGGAAATCGCCTCTTTTCGAGAGGGATGGTTTACCTGAAATGGCGAGAGTTTGTCCTGTTTGGAAAGTCTTTGCAAAATATTCAATTCCCTGAAACCAGATGCAATCAAGTTCTGCAGTGTTGTCAATTACCCTCACAGCGAGCACTTTTTTATTGCCGAAGTGCATCACTTTTGATTCCTGCACCTTTCCAATCAGAGTGATTTCGCCTGTATAGCCTTTTTTTACATGTTCGTAAGCTTTCCCGATTGTCAGGATTGTGGTCCGGTCGATATGTCTGAAAGGGAAGTAGAACAGTATATCCCTTACCGTATTCAAGCCTGCACTCTTGAATGCCTTTGCTCTCGCAGGACCGATCAGAGGGAGAGTACTTACGGGTTGGGAGAGCCTGTCCATGTTAAGTTGATATCAGTCTTCTTTTTTTGTTTTCAACCGGGCAGCGATTCTGTCGTACTCTGCCTCAATCAGTTCGGGTGTATATTTTCTCTCCAGTCTTCTGATTGAGAAATGTGCTGTGGCAATCTGCTGATAAAATTCGGTAAAGAGGTAGTTGATTGTCGCTCCGCCGGCAGCTCCGATAATGGGTGTCGCCTGTCCTACGAATTTGATCAGAACATTCTGACTGAATCTTTCTGTAATCTTGCCAAGAAATTTGCCGAGAATACCTGACGCCAGCTCACCAGCAAAATGTGCTTCCAGTCTGCCTGCCAGCGCTGCAATTTCCCGCGAAAGTAGAATTCTGATTGCATAGTATGAGGAATTCATGGCATCATCAGCTTTGTTTTTTGAACCAAAAGCGAAAACCTGAACACAATTCAAACGGGTTTCGAGAGAAGACATATCCTCTCCGTTCATTTTGGCAATTTCGGCTATTGAGCGAAGCATAACGGTCGTAGTGAGTGGAAGTTCGATGGCGAGAGCCGTAAAGCCGAATAGACCGGCACCACCTCCGAGAACACTTGCAACTAGTTTGTGTATCTTTTTACTGTCGTGTTCGGTATTTGACTCGACATACTCGAGAGTCTTTACTGCAAGGTTGGTACCTTTCAGAAGGGCATCGTTGGTAATGTCTGTAATCTTGTTTCTGCTTCCCTCGGGAAGTTTTTCAACCAGTTTTTCAATTGGTGAGCCAATAAAGTTGGAAACCTTGATAAAAAACGAAGGTTTCTCGATTATTTCCACGCATTTTTCGAGTTCAAGAAAATCGTCATAACTCATTTCTGCCGAAAAAAGTTTTGGGTCGTTGCTCATTTTATATCTCCAAGGAAACCGGTTAAAAGTCTTACACCAAAACCGGTCATCCATGTTTTGGAGTAACTGGTTGTGTTGTTGTGAATTGCGGGTGCTGCGATATCGAGGTGTGCCCATGATATCTCTTCTTTGACAAACTTCTCAAGGAATTTTGCTGCAGTTATTGCTCCGCCATATCTTCCGCCTGTATTTTTTACATCTGCCACATCACTTTTGTTGTATCGGTTGTAGTGGTCCCACATTGGCAGTCTCCATACGAATTCAGAGGTTTCGAGACCCGATTTATAGAGCTTGTCGGCAAGTTCATCATCTTTTGTAAATAGTCCCGCTGCCACTTCGGCGAGAGCCACGGCGCACGCACCCGTGAGAGTTGCAAGATCGATCATGATTTCAGGTTTTTGTTCCGAGGCGTAAGTCAGGGCGTCTGCAAGAATTATCCTTCCTTCCGCATCGGTGTTGTCCACTTCGACAGTCTTACCCGAATATGTGGTGACGATGTCGCCGGGTCTGTATGCCGAACCACTCAACATGTTTTCAGCAAGGGGAATAGCCGCAAAAACCCTGAGTGGCATTCCCATATTGATCACATTAAGCATTGTTCCGGTAACCGCCGCAGCACCTCCCATGTCAGCTTTCATCCATCCCATGTTTTGAGCCGGCTTTATTGAGACGCCGCCTGAATCGAAGGTTACTCCTTTGCCAACCAGGGCTATGCTTTTTACTGCTTCAGGGTGTTCATATTTAATAATTGCCAGTCTTGGAGGAACAGCACTTCCGCCACCAACTGCCAGAATTCCGCCCATGCCCATTGCTTCAAGTTTTTCGATGTCAAATATTTCGACGGTCGTATGTGGCAGATTGGAAAATATTTCAGCGATTTTAACGGAGAATGTCACGGGATTTATCACACTTGCGGGTTCATTTGCGAGCTCGCGTGCAAGAAAAACGCCTTCCATTACCTGATTTGCAGCTTTTGTAGTTCTTTCTCTCTCATCAAGAGTTCCGCCAATCAGGTTTATTTTAATTTCACCTTCATTTTTATCTGAAAGGTAACGGTCAAATTTATAGCAACCCAGCCACACACCTTCGATAAGTGACTGATAAAGATAGTCTGATGACTTAAAAATTTCGTCGTACTCAAGGTGACAGGGGAGAATTATGTTGACAACTTCAACAGCGGATGAGAGTGAAATAAAAAAATCAGCGGTTTTATCACGAAACATGTCGGCTGACAGGTCTTTCCGCTTCATCCTCAGGATTGAGAAGTTGGTAACATCGTTGTGGCAATTTAGTCGCGAACTTTTCCCGAGAAATGCTTCCCTGTTAAGAGGAGTCAATTTAATCGAATATTCCTCACAGAATTTATCAAGATTACCTTCAAGATTATCATTGTCATTAATAAAAAAGAGGGTTAAACTTTTTGGAGATACTTCTATTGAATCTGTGAAATAAAAAACAGGTTTAAGCATTCTGAGTGACCTCTGTAGTATTGTCTAAAATGTAATTGATTATTTCTTCCTGTTTCTCAAGAAGATGGTGATCTCTGATTCTTATTCCCGATGCCTGACGGTGTCCGCCGCCGCCGAAGTTTGCAGCAAGATCTCTGACATTATAATCTCTTTTACCTCTAAGAGAAACCTTAAAACCTTCTCTAAGTTCGATGAACATTGCACCGAGTTTTACACCTTTGATGGTCATGCAATAATTAATGAAACCCTCGGTATCCGACTCAACTGCGCCTGTTTCAATGAAATCGGACTGGGTAAGTGTCATAACAGCGAATCTTTTATCTTCCCCGTAAATCTTCAAGGAATTTAACGCCTTGCCGAGGAGTGCAAATTTACAAAGATCATCCTGACCGTAGATCAGGTCGTTAATTTCAATTGGAATCACTCCTTTTTCGAGAAGTGTAGCTGCAATTCTGTGAAGTTCGGGGGTGGTTCTGTCATACTTGAAATTTCCTGTGTCAGTTGCAATACCCGAATAGACGGGGACGGAAATTTCATAGTCGAGTTCTGTAATATCTGTTTTTGCTACCAAATCATAAATTATGTGACAGGTAGCTGCATAACCGGGATCATCGAAAATGTTATCAAAAATTTCTTCGGGCTCGAGGTGGTGATCGATACAAATTTTCAATTTCTCTCTTTGGTAGAAGAGGGGAGACATTTTTACTGTCCTGTCTGCTCGATTGAAGTCCAGAGCGACAACTACATCACAACTCAGGAAATACTCAGAGTGAATCGCAGGATCAAAATTCTCAATTACCCCATCATTGTCCAGAAATTCGAGGAAGGGGGGCGTTTTACTGAAATTCACAACTTTAATCTTTTTCCCAAGTCTTTTGAGAATCGTATACACTGCCATTTCCGAACCGATTGCATCAGCATCCGGATTCACATGAGTTGTTATCAGGAACGAATTGTTTCCTTTAAGTATTTCTGCTATTTTGATAAAGTCGATCATTCAATATGTTTCAATAAGTTAAAAAATCAGGTCATAACAGTTTTGTCGGTCAGGTATTTCAGAGTCTCATCAAGAGAGCCGAAAAGATTGTCCTCTCCTATTTTGTCTATGATCCCGCTTCTGGTCAGTTCGAAAAGAGGCTGTTTGTGAATGCCTGAAATAACGAGTGATGTGCCGTCTTTTTTCAAGACATCCACCAGGTCTTCAATGGCTTTAAGTCCTGAACCGTCAATTACAAGAAGTTTGCTTACTTCTAAAACAAGAACTTCCGGTTTTTTGTTCATCCCGCGGATAGTGTCTCTAAATTGATCGACAGCACCGAAGAAAAGAGTACCATACACTTCGAAGATTTCGACACCTTTCGGAACGGGAAGTGAAGGTTTCGTCATCTTGTCCTCACCCTCATCAGGCAGGTACAAGCTTTGGGTGATGAGTTGAGTCTGAGTGACATCCGACATTTTTTTGATGAAAGTAAGTGCTGCGAGAACCAGTCCCACTTCAATTGCGACGGTTAAATCGATAAAAAGTGTCAGAAGAAAAGTGTTCAACAAAATAAGTTTGTCGGCACCTGTACCCTTTAAGGTTCTGAAAAAAGCGTGCATTTCGCTCATGTTCCAGGCTACATAGATCAGGATGGCAGCAAGAACAGGAAGTGGAATCAGCGAAGCAAGATCAGCAAAAAGCAGCATCGTCACGAGAATTACGATACCATGAATTACTCCGGCAACGGGAGTTTTTGCTCCACTTTTGATATTTGTTGCAGTTCTCGCAATGGCACCTGTAACAGGAATACCAAAGAATATCGGCGATATAATGTTACCCACACCTTGAGATACCAGTTCCATGTTCGATCGGTGCCTTGAACCCATCATTCCATCGGCAACCACTGCAGAGAGAAGCGATTCAATTGCCGCCAGCATCGCTATTGTAAATGCTGGCGAGAACATTTGAGTGAACACCTGCCAGGAAATCTGTGGCAATCTCGGTTCCGGAAGTGAGTTGGGAACAGCTCCAAACTTTGATCCGATGGTATCGACGGGCAGGTTAAAATAATAAACTGCGAGAGTTCCTACAATGATGGCGATCAGTGATCCGGGAATTTTGAAATTGTATCTTCCCCATACAAATATAAAGAGTAGAGAAATCGCTCCAATTCCCAAAGCGTAGTAATTTATTTTTTGAATATTTTCCGAGAAGACGATCCATTTATCTACAAAGTCAGCGGGTACCTTGGCAATTCCAAGTCCCAGAAAATCATTTATTTGACTGGTAAAGATGATAATTGCGATACCTGTGGTAAACCCGATGGTCAGAGAGTAGGGGATAAACCTGAGGAGTATGCCGAACTTCAACAGTCCAAGCACTACAAGAAAAATTCCCGCAAGAAGTGTAGCAACTGCGAGTCCGTCATATCCGTACAGCTGCACGATTCCGTATATTATTACGATAAATGCCCCTGTGGGTCCCGAAACCTGCGATCTTGATCCGCTCAAAAGGGAAACAAACAACCCTGCAACTATAGCAGCGTAGAGCCCTTGTTCCGGTTTTACACCTGATGCTATGGCAAATGCAATTGCGAGGGGAAGCGCGACAATTCCGACTATAACACCGGCGCTTAAATCTGAGAAGAATGTTTCTTTTGAGTAGCCTTTTGCAAGGAGGGAATAAATTTTAGGAACGAACTCTTTAGGCCAGGAAAACTTGATTTTCATTGTTGTTCTTACAAAAATCTAAAAATTAAACCTTAAATATACCAATAAACGAGGGAAGAAAGGTTGCGGAGGAGCGATCTCATCACAATCTTGAAGTTGATTGTACCCCAACGATTCAACTGCCGAAAATTAAAAAACAAAAAAAAGAGGCAGAAAATTAAATTCTGCCCCTTAAAATCCATCCAAATATTACTGCATTATTGGATTACTGCATTATTGGATTTACCTATTCCACCGTCCAGACATTGCCCTGGCCAATCAACTGCTCAAAGGAGGTGACTTTTTTCACTTCTTTCACATGATTGATCTGCTCGACAACGAGGTCTTCATAGGTTGGTTTCTCGAATCTTCTGAAGCAACCAATCGGAACAGGGAGATCAGGGTTTTCGATAAATTCAGCCAGGATGAAGGCTCTTACCGGTGAAGGATCCACTTCCTTGTGTACCCAAACATCGTTAATCGAGTGAACACCATCATTCAGATCGATAACTATGGGGATATCACCGTCAAGTTTGATGCCTTTGTCGCGGTTTTTACCGAAAATCATCGGTTGACCATCTTCGAGAACGAGTACATGGTCAGCTTTGGTTTCTTTGTCGGTAAGATGAGCATAAGCACCATCGTTGAAGATGTTGCAATTCTGGTACACTTCTATCAGGGTGGTTCCGTGATGAGCTGCAGCCTTTTGCATCATCTCCTGCATGTGTTTCGGTTCGCGGTCGATGGTTCTTGCGTAGAAGCCGATTCCGGCACCGAGAGCAACCATTGCAGGTTTGAAAGGATAATCGACACTTCCGAATGGAGTTGATTTTGTTTTCTTTCCCTGTTCGGAAGTCGGGGAATACTGACCCTTAGTCAAACCGTAGATACGGTTGTTGAAAAGGACCATTTTAATCCCGATGTTTCTTCTGCAGGTATGGATGAAGTGGTTTCCACCGATTGAAAGGAGGTCACCGTCACCTGTTGCCATCCAGACGGCGAGTTCGGGACGGGCAATTTTCACACCACTTGCAATTGAAGGGGCCCGACCGTGAATTCCGTGCATTCCAAAGGTATCCATGTAATAGGGGAAACGGGAAGAACATCCGATACCGGAAATCCAAACGAAATCTTCCTTCTTTACACCAAGAGAAGGGGATACTCTTTGCATCTGAGCAAGAATCGAATAATCGCCGCAACCGGGACACCATTTAACATCCTGATTTGACGCAAAATCTTTTGCAGTCAGTTGAACTGTTGGGATCTGATTTTCATTACTCATTTTCGACTCCGAGCAGATTTAGTATCTTTTCTTCAATTTCAGATGCTTTGAAAGGCAAGCCCTGAACTTTGTTGTATTGAATGATATCTATGAGATATTCGCTCCTAAGTACCATGGCAAGCTGTCCAAGATTTATCTCAGGGACGAGAATCCTCTTGAATCTCTTCAGAACATCACCGAGGTTTTTAGGAAGGGGGTTGATATATTTTAAGTGAGCCTGGGAAATTTTAATATCCCGGGCTTGAATTCTGTTCATTGCTTCGTTTATTGCACCGTATGTTGAACCCCATCCGAGAACGAGAAGGTCGCCTTCCTGTTCACCGCGAACTTCAAGTTCAGGAATGTCATTTGCGATATTCTTAATCTTTTGATCTCTCAAATTGATCATAAACTCGTGATTTTCAGGGACATAACTTACATTACCATAAATGTGGGATTTTTCCAGTCCGCCGATTCTGTGTTCCAGACCTGGGGTACCGGGTATCGCCCATGGTCTCGAGAGATTTTCATCTCTGAGATATGGATAAAATTCCTCTTTTTCCGTTCTGAATTCAATTTTCAGTTCAGGAAGTTCATTTTCAGCAGGGATTCTGAAAGGTTCCGAACCCTGCGAGAGGTAACCGTCGGAGAGAAGAATTACCGGTGTCATGTATTTGGTTGCTATTCTTGCAGCTTCGTAAGCCATGTGGAAACAGTCAGCAGGAGTTGAAGCAGCGAGAACGCAGACAGGGGCTTCGCCGTTTCTGCCGTAGAGAGCCTGCCAAAGATCTGCCTGTTCTGTTTTTGTGGGAAGACCGGTACTTGGACCGCCTCTCTGAACATCGACAATGATCAGCGGAAGTTCGGTCATCACACCAAGTCCAACGGCTTCCATTTTGAGTGCAAGCCCGGGTCCTGAAGTGGTGGTAAGAGCAATATTTCCTGCAAAAGCAGCTCCAATGCAGGCACATATAGCAGCAATCTCATCTTCAGCCTGGAATGTTTTTACTCCGAAGTGCTTAAAGTTGCTTAGCTCATGCAAAATTTCCGATGCCGGGGTAATAGGATACGAACCGAGGAAAAGGGGAACTCCACTCTTCCATGATGCGGCAACCATACCGAGTGCAACTGCTTCGTTACCGGTAACATTTTTATATTTTCCGGGGGGAAGCTTTACGGGCTCAAGGAAAAATCTGGTTGTAAAGAGCTCTGTCATTTCACTGTAGTGATAACCAGCCATCAAAGCTTTTTTGTTTGCTTCCAGGATGTCAGGTTTCACTCTGAACTTGTTTTCAATCCATTTGATAGTGGGTTCGACCGGGCGACTGAACATCCAGAACATTATTCCGAGTGCAAAGAAGTTTTTGCATCTCTCTTTTTCTTTAATGGAAATATTAACGCCGTCGAGAGCATTCATGACCGCTTTGGTCATGGGGACCCGTAGAACATTGTATCCTTTTAAAGTGTCATCTTCAAGTGGATTGCTCTCATATTTTGCCAGTGACAAGTTCTTTGAATCAAAAGATGACTCATTGACAATGATCGTGGCAGTAGGTTTTAAATCTTTTATGTTCACTTTTAACGCAGCAGGATTCATCGCAACGAGCACATCAGGATGATCGCCGTGAGTTGTGCTTTCACCGCTGGAAAAGTGTATCTGGAAACCTGAAACGCCATTGAGAGAGCCGGCGGGGGCGCGAATCTCTGCAGGGTAGTCAGGAAGTGTGTTTAAATCATTGCCGGCGATTGCGGAGGAAGTGGAAAACTGCAATCCCGTTAACTGCATACCGTCGCCCGAATCTCCCGCGAACCTGACGGTAACATCTTCAACCTTTACAAGTTGTTTTTCAGCCATTTTTTCATCTCTTAGTTAAAAAATGTATCCCCGTTTTGGAAAATTCTCCAAAATGGTAAAGAAATTTAATAAATGTTGTTATTAAAAACTAATGATTTACCGTTACCTGAAAAAATATTTTACAGTGTGAAAGAATTATTTTTAAAATTGAATAAAAATAACTGATATTTACCATCCATTTATTCATTATTTAATCGGAGTACTATTATGGCGAAGCGCCGTATAAATCTAATCTTTTCTTTAATCATCTTCTGCAGTTTATCACTTTTCGCACAAGTCCCGGCTGATCAGGCAATAAATTTACTTATTGCAGGAAACAATCGTTTCGTTACAGGCGAATTAATGCAAAAAGATTTTGCAACTGAAGTCCAAAATTTGAAAGACGGTCAAAAACCCTATGCGGTAATACTCTCCTGTTCCGATTCGAGAGTTGCCCCTGAAATAGTTTTTGATGAGTCATTGGGCAAATTGTTTATCGTGAGACTGGCTGGAAATGTTGCCACACCGGAAGCAATCGGGAGTATTGAATATGCGGTTGAGCATCTCGGTGCAAATCTTATTCTTGTACTCGGGCATGCCAAATGCGGCGCGGTATCAGCAACTGTAAGCGGTGGAGAACTTACACCAAATATTGAGAAAATTGCTCAATGTATCGAACCTGCTGTTGTCAGTGCGAGAAATGACGGCGGAGACGCTGATCTGTTAAACAGATCCATTCACTTCAATGTGGATCTTCAGGTCAAAAATCTGACAAAGAACAGCCCGACACTTGAACATAAACATCACTCCGGCGCTCTGCAAATAATCGGTGCATATTATGATCTGGCAACCGGTCAGGTTATAATGCATTAAAACAAAAGTTTTCAATTTTGATATGAAGAGGTTGATCCGGGAGATGTTCCGGGCAGCCTCTTTTTTTTGTTTTTACTGTTTTTATGGGAAATTAGATCATAATTGATTAGTTTAGTTGATCAAATTTTTGATTGTTGAGACAAGGGAATCAACAAAAGGAAACCGTAAAACGAAAGGTATTTGTGATCATGAAAACGACCGTTTTTCTGATTTTGATCGCAGCCACAATCTTCACCCGGACTTATGGACAGGATCTGAGTGAGGATGAAAAATTGTTCGCAGCATATTTTGCGAACTTCGCCGGAACAATTTCAACCGTAAACATAGAAGACGGAGCTACCGACAGCACTTACTTAAAAGCTGTGACCGCGCTTAAGAGAATAATCAACAAAGACCCCTCCCGGGACCTCCTCAAATTGATACACCTGAACCTTACATTCAGCAAAGGAATCAAACCTGCGCTCCTCGAATATGCAAAGACAACCTCTCCCGAAAAAGGTGATCTCGTGATGCTCGCTCTTTACGAATATATAATAACCGAAAAAGAGTTCTATCCTGAAGTGACGGCACTATTTTCGAAATTGAAGGGGAAGATTCCGTTTCAAATTTCACCTGCTTATCTCTATTTCATCGAATGCTGGTCTTCTCTTCCCGCAAAAGAGGATGATGCCACCCCAAAAGCGGGCGACATTTCACTTCTTAAAGACAGGACAGAGCGGAATAAAAACATTTTTCCCGACGAAAAGGAATATTTCAGGGACAACTATCATAAAGGGCTTGCATGGTTCGACACCCTTGAAATCGTGAACGATACTCAATTCCCTTTGAGCCTCTTCATAAAATATGAACCTGCGATTGCTGAAGAACTAATCAGGATTAAAGGAAAAGAAAAGTGGGTTGAGCCGGCTTACGCAAATGATGAATCCGGCTTGATTGCTGCTTACAACGGCTATTTTGTTCCTCTCTTTGCAGGGATTTATGATGAAGAGTACCTGCTGAGAACAGCGGCTATGGCTGACGATGGATCTGAGGCTTCAATCCCCATCGTGGAGACGGTTTTCTGTTATCTGGCTGCAAACAACAGTAATTCTCCACTTTTGAAAGCTCAAAATGAGCAACTTACAGGTTCTGTCGAAAACATTCATGAGACAACTTTTCCATGGCTGGCAGCTTACAATCTGAAGAACAATCCTAAAAAATTATTATCTGTCATTGAGGGCTTTCAGCGGAAAAATCCGAAATCGCTGATGGCACTTGAATGGAAAAAGTACTATTTCACCGAAGTTGTTCCCGACAAAATCAAACTTTCGGAGGTTGAAAAGCAACTGGAGGAATTCACACCTAAGGAATGGTCGTATAAAATCGCAATGGGCCGGATCGCGTCAATGATCGATTCTCTCCGGTTCAAAGCTGCCGAGGACTCGTTGATAAAACTAAAATCGCAGCTTGAAAATGATTTTCTCTTTCTCTCTACCGAATATTTCGATCTAACGGAGATGCTTCGAGACCTCTACATCAAAACAGGTGAATATTCGAAGTCATTTGAAGTGCAGAAACAAAAATATGGATTGTTAAAACAATACTTCATGCCGGGGAATGAGCTGCGAATGCGTAATGAGAACCAACTCGCCGAAAACTACCGGTATCTCGGTAAATTTATCGAATCCAGGGAGATTCTGACGGAGTTGTTGCGGGTAATCGATTCTTTGGATATTAAAGGAAGCGACAGTTATACCGATGCCTTGCTTGGAATGGCCTTTACGATGCAGCAGGCAGGTGAAACCGAAAAATGCGACCTGTTTATTGATTCTGTTTACAACCTGATTATATCAGGTAAAGTTGAGCAAAATCAACAGAAAATAAAGCTGATTCCACAGTTGATCGATTACTACAACCAGAAGGGGAACCCTGAGAAATCGGAAAAACTGCTGGAATTATTCGAAAAATCTGTGTCAGGCGGGGATTTGGGCTACAGGTTCAGGGTCATCAGGATGCGCTCCGAACTTGCCATGATTTTGTTCAGGAAGGGCGACAAGGAAAAATCGGGAGTTTTGCTCGGTGAACTTTCAAAATCATTTATCGAACTTCCCGTAGCTTCCGACAACGACTGGATGAAGGCATTCGGGAACCTTGCTTTTTTGCACAACAACATGTCCTATAACAAGGGACACCGCAATTTTTATAAATTTCTGAAAAAAAATTCAGAACTGATTCTTCAGGTGAGAGATCCTTATTTCGTAAATGCACTTACCAACATTGTGGAGTTTTACCATCGGGAGGGCGATTTCAATCCCGCTCAGGATTTCCTGCTGGAGGTAATCAAAAAGCAAAAACAGAACTTCAGTGAATTGAATCCCGACTACCTCCTTATGACTGTGAAGTTGATCGAACTTATGGGACGCAGAGGAAAAGGTGAAGAGTTCTTTAAGCTCTACAAAGAACTCATCGATGTGCAGGCGAAATATTTGAGGGAGACACTTCCACTTCTTACCGAGAACGAGCGGGAAGTGATGATGAGGAAATTCATTCAGATAAACGAATTGTGCATGTCGGTTTCGATGAAACATTTTGAATTTAATCTCGCTGCATACGGACTTTATTATGATAACCTGTTGCGGATAAAGGGATTGAAGCTTGCTGCCCTGAAAAACGAGCGGCAACGGATGAGAAAAATCAGTGATCCGGGAAAAATTGAGAAGATCAGAAAGCTCGATGACATAAAAAACCTCATCGGAAAACTTTACAGTTTCACGAAAGCTGAAAGAGCTAAAACAGGATATGACCTTGAATCGCTTGAGATTGAAGCAAAAATGATTCAAAATGAACTGAACACTTCCACTCTGACAGGTGACTCACTGATCGACCTTTCAATTACATGGCAGGAAATCAGAGAAAACCTGAAGGAAGGGGAGGCGGCTATCGAGGTTTTCAGGTTTAAGCCGTATGATGCAGCTTCTCCTGATTCTGTTCACTATCTCTATCTCATAGTTACACCTCAAACCATCGACCACCCTGAGATCGGCTTTCAGTATCTCGGAAGGCAACTCGAAGGGGAGGCATTCCGTGCCTTGCAGGATGCTTCAAGAACAGTGGATACCGATTATTTCACCGAAAATGAGATAAAAACCCTCAAAGATTCGTACAACTTCTTTTGGTTGCCGATCCAGTATCATCTGCAAGGGGTAAAAAAGATATATTTCTCGGCTGACGGGGTGTACCATAAAATAAATCCCGCTGTTTTGATTAATCCCGCCACGGGGAAGTATCTCTACGAGGAATACGAGATAGAATATGTAACCAGCACAAGGGTTTTGGCAGGCAAGGAGAAAAAGCGCAGTGAAGGAAAAGGAAACTGGTTTTTTGGATATCCCGACCTGTACAATTTCGAATTTGACAGGAATAAATCTGTAAATCAGGAAAGTGACCGGAGCATGATTCCCGTCGAAGCGGGAAATGACATAAAAAGGTACTGGCTTTCTGACATTCCCGGTACAAAGAGGGAAGTGGAGACCATCGATTCGTTAATCAAGGTCCGCGGTTTGGAATCGCATCTTTTTACCGGTGTCGATGCCAATGAGACAAAAATCAAACAAATAAAACTGCCGCGCGTGCTGCACATCGCATCTCACGGATATTTCATAAAAGACGAGGATGTGGCTGAAGACAAGGTTTATGGATTCGACAGGGGAATTGTAGCCCAAAATCCTCTCCTAAGGTCGGGTTTGTTCCTTGCCGGTGCGGGAGTGTTTTTGGACAGCGACCCGTTTCAGTGGAAAAGCCCTGAAAACGGAATCCTTACTGCACAGGAATGTCTGAATCTGGATCTCGCCTCAACAAATCTTGTGGTTCTCTCGGCATGTGAAACCGGTCTTGGAACAGTCCAGAATGCAGAGGGGGTTTATGGACTTCAAAGAGCTCTTATGGTTGCCGGTGCAGAGAGTATCATCATGAGTCTTTGGAGGGTGCACGATACCGCAACGATGGAGTTTATGGTTAGCTTCTATTCAAACTGGGTAACGACAGGTAACAAGTTGCGTGCATTCGACATGGCAAGAACCGAAATCAGAAACAAATACAAACTTCCCTATTATTGGGGTGCATTTGTTATAATTCAGGATTAATTCGGGAATTTTGGCGGTCAATGTTCCCGGAACCCCCAATTAGATTTGATGAACAGCTAATTTCTGTTTAAATTTGCATATTAATTAATCAAAAAAACGAGACTTATGGGCAGGATATTTGAGACGCGTAAACATACGATGTTTGCACGCTATGCCAAAATGTCGGTTGCATTTAATCGTGCAAGAAAAGAAATAGAAATTGCGGTGAAAGCGGGTGGTCCCGATCCTTCCACCAATTCGAAACTCAGACTGGCAATGCAAAACGCTAAAAGCGTCAACATGCCAAAAGACAGAGTCGAAGCCGCCATTAAAAGGGCTTCGAACAAGGATACCACCGGGTATCAGGAAATTACCTATGAGGGAATTGGACCTCACGGTATCTATGTAATTGTTGCATGTGCCACCGACAACACAACCAGAACGGTTGCTAATGTGCGGCACCACTTCAAAAAAGGGAACGGCACTCTTGGAAACTCAGGAAGTGTAGCGTTCAACTTTGAGCACAAGGCATTCTTCAAATTGAAGAGAGCTTCCGTGGCTGATGTCGACGAGCTCGAGCTTGAACTTATCGATTTCGGTTTGGATGAACTGGATAGTGACGATGACTTCGTTTACATCTATTGTCCTTACGAGGAATTCGGTAAGATGCAGAAAGCTCTCGAAGACAAAGGTGTTGAAGTGGAGAGCGCCGAACTTCAGTACATTCCAAACATGTACAAAGAACTCGACGAAGAGCAGAGAAAAGAGATGACCGAACTCATCGATCTCCTCGAGGACGACGAAGATGTGGTGGCTGTTTACCATAACATGCAAACATAATTTCCGCTAAAACTTTACAAAAGGCTGTCTGATTTCGGGCAGCCTTTTTTTTGATATAAAATTGATTAATCGGGGAAACAATTAATCTTGAAGCATCTGTGTTTTCGCCTCGTTATATTTGTGTTGTTGTTCAAGAAGACGGAGTTCTTCGAAGTCGTCACGATCGGAATTGTAAGCGTCTTCCTTTCTTCTGCGTTCGTTAAACTTATCGTAAATCTCGTTTACCTTCTCTTCCATTTCAGCATTCGTAACTTTTCCTGATCCTTTAAGGAGATTTTTGTCGTTCAGTTCGATAATCTTATTGATATTTTCCTTCCAGAATTTCATCGTGATATCTTTTCTGTTTTTTGCTCTTAGTTCGGCGGTTTCGAGGAAGACGACAACAAAACGGTTTAGCGAGTCAATTTCATCCTCAGTCAGGTAGTTTTTTGCGATATAGATATCCTGTTTTCTGACAACGGCACCCTTCCATGAGGTAAGAGCCATATTTGGTTTGTTCTCATCCGCTCTGCTTATAACAATTTCAGCGGCGGTTTTACCTGTGATAGCAAAGAGGAGTTTGTTTTGTGTTTCGGCAAAAAACATCTGTGTGGCTTTATCTGAAGAGTCATAATCACTCGAGAGGGCGAAGAGGTCCCGTACTTTTTGATAGAATCTTTTTTCGGAGGCTCGGACATCCCTTATCCGGGCGAGGAGTTCGTCAAAATAGTCGGGTCTGCCGTCGGGATTTTTGAGTCTGTCATCATCCATGACAAACCCTTTTACCATAAATTCCTTGAGGTTCCGGTTTGCCCATTGTCTGAACTGTGTGCCTCTGAAGCTCTTAACGCGAAAACCGATAGCGAGAATCATATCAAGGGAATAGAATCTTACATTATATTTTTTTCCGTCAGCGGCAGTTGTAAAGTAATACTTTACAACTGAATTTTGCTGTAACTCATTGCTATTAAAAATCTTACGAACATGATCGCCTATATTTTGTTTAGAGGTGTCAAAAAGTTCTGCGATTTGATCCTGACTCAACCAGACGGATCCGTCTTTTGCCATGAGGGCCACGGAGCCTTTTCCGTCGGGGGTGTTATAGATAATTATTTCCTGTCCGTCGGTCATAATATTCTCCGTAAGAAAAGTTTAATCTTTGTGATGCCAGTCAGGAATGAGGTATTGGCTATTTCCCAGAGCCGTGATTCGAGTTGCTTTTTTTGGTCTTCCAACATGACAAACCTTTAAACTCTAATTTTTATAATCATCGATTTTTGAATTTGATAAATTTAACAATGACGCAATGGAAATTAGAAAAAATTCTCGAGTTAAGCAAAGGTTTTTATAGTTCCACGGATATCACGGATTGAACACGGATTCTACGGATTGGATTTTGAGCCCTTGTGGCGACATGTGGGTAGAAACAGGTATGAGCTATGATCTATGAACTATGAGCTGTTGTATTTTAGCCCTTGTGGCGACATATGGGTAAATAGGTATGAACTATGATCTATGAACTATGAGTTGCTGTATTTTAGCCCTTGTGGCGACATGTGGGTAGAAAAATCAGTCAACAAACTTTAAAAGAGCCCTTGCGGCGACATATGGGTAGAAAATGGCACACGGATTTAACGGATTTGTACAGATGATTTTTGTACATATTTTTCAGCCTTCGTGGCAGCAACAGCTACCAATAGTGAACCCGTTGCGATGATTACACCCATAAAAACTCCACCGGCAGGGTCATCGCTGTTACTTGAAAGGATGATGATTTCTCCTATTGTGACAAAAATAATGAGGAGGAAGGCACAGAATCTTATTGTTTTTAAGGAATTTACGGCAGTTTGCGAAAATAGCCTGTTTTGACCGTAAAGGCCGGAGAGTTTGAATCCCTCATAGAGTGCAATGAAGAATGGGATTGATGCCAAATAAGCGAAGGCAAGAAACGGATCGTTGAAGTAAATTTGGAAAGTGGTGGAATGTGCATTTCTCCCTTCGAGGTGCGGTTCCCAAAGCATAAACACAAAGGCAGTGAGTCCGATAATTAAAATGGCTGTTTGGAGAAGGATTGAGATTTTTTTCATCGAGTGTGATTTCAGAAAATTGAATCTGAAAATATAGTCATCTTTCCCGGATAAAACAGAGTTGGATTTAAAAAGTCAAAACCCTCATCTTCAGAAGAAAATGAGGGTTTTTTTGTGACCCCAAGGGGATTCGAACCCCTATTACCGCCGTGAAAGGGCGATGTCCTAACCTTTAGACGATGGGGCCATCTAAAGTAATACAACAAAACAAGTTTATTTAAAAGTTCCGGAACAAAATTCTTGTGAGCCCGAGTGGACTCGAACCACTAACCCTCAGCTTAGAAGGCTGATGCTCTATCCGATTGAGCTACGGGCCCATAGAAAATCGTCAGATAACTGGATTTGTCGGGGTAGCAGGATTCGAACCTGCGACCTCCTGGTCCCAAACCAGGCGCGCTAGCCGGGCTACGCTATACCCCGATATACGGTTTTGGTATCTATGGGCAGTATTTTCTGCCGCAAACATTATGTTACAGAACTAAAAATAAACAGACTACAAATATAGGCTTCTGAATAAATTTATCCAAACATTTTTTGAAATTTTCTTAAAAATTGTTTCATTTTTTTCAGAAGCGTTGTGAACAGGCAAAAAAAATGCACGAAACTATTAGTCCTTCATTTCGTATAAATAGGTAAATTTAGAGTTTGATTTTTGAAATTCTTACAATGAGGAAATAATGTCGCGACTTTTAAGTGGCCTGATGTGTTTAATTTTGTTGCAATTCGGTTTACTGGCTCAGAACGGGTATAAGGAACTGCTTCTGGAGGGGGATAAACTTTTGAACAAACGCCCGCCTGATGTGTTGAATGCCCGCATGAAATATCTTGAAGCTCTCAACAAAGAGAAAAACGATCCTGAAGTTTATATAAAGATCGCGATTACTTTCATTTATGCAAAAGATGAGAGAAGTGCAAACATGAATCTGGATCAGGGACTTAAGTTGTTCAAAGAGGGGAAATCGAACATGAAAGCCATCCTTACCTACTACAAAGGGATGGTAAAGGAGTTTGTGCCGCCTGATACAAAAGACACAAACAAGATCAAGAAGCACTTCTCAGAGGCAATCAGATATTATCTTGAGTCGCTGGATTATCTCGAAGTTCCTGTTTTCAGATGGAATGACTTCGACTTTTCCAAAGTAAACATTTATAACGATGTCGGCAGAGTATCCATGATGATAAATGATGCTGAAAACGGGAAAAAATACTTCCAGTTGTGTCTGGATGCAATTGGGGCTGACAAGGATAACAAATATTACACGATCTCACATTTTGGATTGGCACAGATATATAAATTCGTCGGCATTCTCGACAGTTCTGTGCACCACTTCAACAAAGTGTTGGAAGTGGATCCAAAAAACATCAACGCATTGAGTGAGCTTTACGGCATGTATTTCGATGCGGGTGACTACGACAAAGGTTTCATCGTCGTGAACAGGATCGATTCGATGATGTCAGTTACTTATGATGCTTTGATGAAGAGGAAAGATGCACCTAAAGATTCGATTCAGTACATCGCAAATATCATTTACAATACAAAGATGGAAAAGGGGCACCTCAAATTCAATTCGAAGTCGTATGAGGAGTCGCTGAATTTTTATGCAGAAGCCTACAAGTATAAAAAGAATAAAAAGCTGATCGAGCTATTGAAAAAAATGACAATTCTGAACGAGTTGTCGAAAAACGGGTGGATGCCGGTCGTGAAGGATGCACAGTTTATCAAACACGGAAATGAATACTTCTTTTATTCCCCGGCTGAACTTAAGACAAATCCTGATTCCAGCGTGACAGCCACCATAAAATCGGTTGTTACTGCAGATGTGGATTTAAACATGTTGAATGTTTTCCAGTCGGAGTTTGATCAGACCGCTCCCGACAATATCGACAAGGTATTGAAGAGCAAATATGGACAAAATGAGTACAACTGGACATTTGTCTGCGGGAAAAATGATTTTGTGCAGAATTTTGAAAAGAAATTTGATCCGACGGGCAAAGATGTGTCGAAACCGAATTCATCAAAACCAGTGAACAAAACGGCAACATCGGACAGTTTTGAGCTTGATATATTGAAATTTCTTTGCAGAGCCGCAGGAAAATAACTTGAGTGCATCATTATTTCTGCTTAAGAGGTATCTGAAACCCGGCAACAAGTCGAAGACATATACATTTTTCTCGGTTGCTGCCCTTGCCGGCATTGCCCTTGGTGTGACGACTCTTGTGGTCGCATTGAGCGTGCTCGAGGGATATGAAAAAGTAATCAGCGAAAAGCTTGTAACTTTCGATTCCGACATTCAGATTTACGGATATGGTAATCAGGATTTACCCGAGCCCGAAAAGGCAGAAAAAACGATAAAGAAGGTCATTGGTTCAGGTCTTCAATCGATAGAATTCGGTGCCCAGAAAATTTGTATTCTGGGAAAAAGCCGCATTAATGAAGGTGTAACCCTTAAAGGGATATCTGACGGTTACCTTGAGAAGAGAGAAGGATTGAAACTTGTAGCGGGCAGCTTCGATCTTGGACTTGATGATGACTCGTTGAACCGTGTGGTAATCGGCAAGACACTCGCAACAAAACTGAGGGTGAAGCCGGGTGATGTTGTAAATTTCTTCGCTATAAATGCCGTCGATTTAAAGAGCATGACAGCACTTCCTGCAGTTGAAAATTTCGTTGTATCAGGTATCTATCAGACGGGAATGGGGAAGTATGATGATGCTTTTGCCTATACCGCCATTTCGCAGTTGCAAAGATTGTATGAGATGGACGACAAGATAAATCTGATCGAAGTGAAGTTAAAGCGGGGGATACCTGCTGATTCTTTGAAAAATGAGTTGCAACAGACGCTGGGGCATCCGTTCTTCGCTGTCACTTTTGTTGATGCCAACAGGCAGATGTTCAACTGGATAGAACTGCAGAGGAAACCGATTCCGATAGTTCTGGGTCTTATCATCGTTGTTGCAGCATTTAACATTATAAGTGCTCTTTTGATGCTCGTTCTCGATAAAACGAATACCATCGGTACGCTGAAAGCAATCGGTGCCTCACCCGGATTTATTACTAGGATTTTCCTTGTCAGAGGTTTGCTGCTTGGAGTTGGAGGTGCTGTTGTTGGTGTAATATTTGGTTACATACTGTGCTATATTCAAATGGAATTCGGATTGGTTCAACTGAATCCGACCATTTATTTTGTCGACAAGGTACCGATATCCATCAATCCGACATATTTCCTTATCGTATTTGGAATTTCAGTTGCGCTCAGTTTCCTGTCATCGCTAATTCCCGCATTCGCTGCATCAAGAATTGATCCTGTAAAAGCGTTGAGGTTCAATTGAAAACAGGATCACTTTCACTTTTCTTTGCTTTGCGATATCTTCTCAGCAAGCGACACATAAATTTTATTTCCATCATTTCATTTCTTTCGATTGGCGGAATTACTCTCGGAGTAGCAGCTTTAATCATTGTTCTGGCAATTTTCAATGGATTTGCCGGGATGGTCAGGTCATTTTTAGTAAGTTTTGAACCACACCTCCGTATTGAATCAGTCGCTGAAGACCCGGGGTCTTCACTCGATTCCGTTAAGCGATACATCGAACAAAGTCCTTATAAAGACAGCTTTTCGGGATTTGTTGAAGGGAAGACTGCCGTAATTTCGAAGGATTACAACAGGATTGCCCGCTTAAAAGGAATTGATCCGGGGAAGGGAAAAGATGTTTACGGCATAAAAGAGGCACTTTGGTCGGGTGAGTACAATTTCTCAGGCGAGTTGGGGGCTGCATTTATCGGCATAAATTTGTCAGAAAAATTGGGTCTTGGAATTGGTGATACTCTCACAGTTTTATCGCCGGCCGGTATCGAGAATCTTGTCTCTGGTGCCGGGAATGTCCAAAACATTCAGTTGGTTGTGAAGGGCATTTACCAGTCGAAAAACAACGAGTATGATGGAGAATACATTTTTACCGATCTTGAGCATGCCGGATTTGTTCTCGGTTATGGTGATGAAGTGCAGGGATATGAAATCCGGTTTGACGACTACAAAAAGGCTGATGGTCTTAAGGAAATCATGAGTGAAAAATTCGGTAACAAGGACCTGGTCTTTTCCACCTGGTATGACCTCCACAGTGACATTTACAATGTGATGATGCTCGAAAGACTTGTAGCCTGGTTCCTTTTGTCGTTGATTATTCTCGTAGCGGTCTTCAATATCCTGGCATCCCTTACCATGTCGGTAATGGAGAAAAAAAGGGATATAGGTGTTTTGACTGCGATGGGGATGGAAAAATCGACAATTATTCGCATTTTTGTCATTCAGGGGTTTCTGACCGGAGTGATTGGTACCCTTGCAGGCGGACTCATCGGATTTGGACTTTACTATCTGCAAATTAACTATCACATAATCGCTCTCGATCCGCTGCGTTTCAAAATGGCATACATGCCTATGGAGCTCAATTTTATCGACTATTTCCTCATACTTTCCGCTTCAATCGGGTTGTCACTTCTTGCTTCTGTCTATCCGGCAAAAAAAGCAGCAGAAATTGACCCGATAGACGCAATCAGGTGGGAGTGAGATGATTCCGGTATCTATTCTTTTAGTGAAAAATTAAGACCGTCAGCGGTAGCACAGATCAGAAATTAAAAATGAGCAGTATGAATAACATAATTAACGGCAGCGGACTGGTGAAGTCCTACAAAGTTTCAAAACAAAACACACTTGAAGTTTTGAAAGGTGTTGACATTTCGATTCCGGAGAACAAAATTTCCGTGATAGTCGGTGCGTCAGGTGCCGGAAAAAGCACCCTTCTGCATATTATCAGTGGACTTGATAAACCTGATGCCGGAAATGTGAATATAATGGGGACGGATATTTTTTCGTTAAGTCAAAAGAAACTCTCGAAATTCAGAAACGAAAACATCGGATTTGTTTTTCAGTTTCATCACCTTTTACCTGAGTTTACGGCTCTTGAAAATGTTTCGATTCCTTTGTTAATAGCCGGAAAAGGGAAGAAAGAGGCCTTCGAAAGAGCACTTCAGCTCATTTCCATTACAGGTCTCGAATCACGAAAAAACCATAAGCCGGCAGAACTTTCCGGAGGTGAGCAGCAGAGAGCCGCCCTGGCAAGAGCTCTCAGCAACAATCCAAAAGTCATCCTTGCCGATGAACCCACCGGAAACCTCGATTCCAACAACGCAAACGCAATAAACGATCTGTTTCTTAAGCTGAGAGATGAATTTGGGAAAACCTTCGTAATTGTCACCCATAACAAAGACCTCATGGCTATCGGCGACAACCTCATCGAAATGGCAGATGGAAAGGTTGTTAGGTATTAGGTATGAGCTATGATCTGTGAACTATGAGCTGACTTCAACTTGAATTTCGGAAGAGGAGCGACAATCGTCTCGATTGTCCTGCCGCAAAACTAAATTTTCACCAGCCAAAATTTTACCACCAAACACTTCAAAAAAATCCCATTTCCGATGTAATAAATTTTCTGAATATCGTGTTCATAAAAAAAAGCTGCCCCTTTTGAGGCAGCCTTTTTGATTTAAGTTTTGAAGCGGACTATAACCGTCCGTTAACTTTGCTTAGTAATCGATATCATTTCCGAAGATACGAAGTTTTCCGTCAACATGTACTCTGGTTGAATCAACAGTCCAGGTACTTGTTGTGGCATTGTATTTCGTGGAGTTGTGACATCCTGTGCAATTGTTTGCAAATGAGCCCTGAATGTGGGTTCCTTTTGGTAAAGGATTTCCTGTTACAGGATCTCCGTGGCAACTGCCGCATTTCTTACCATTGACTCCATCTGTCCATTTAACGGCGTTTGTCAGGTTACCGTTTTTGAAGTAACCATGGCAGTAAGTGTTTGCACAACCATTCGTAGTTGAATAAGTCGGCGCAGGAGTGTAAGTTGGCAACGATGCTGCATAATTTGCTGTACCCGGTTTATTCGACTGGGTTTTGGTAAAAGTACCAAACACAATTTCAGCAGGATCATCAGGATTATCAATATGACCGGCAGCATAATATGTTGCAGGAACAGTGTGACACTCGACGCAGGCAACTTTTTTACCCTGGACATTTACATAGAGATGTGGATTATGTGCACCATTTGTAGTCGGAGCAATAACTGACGGGTCTCTGTAACTTCCATGGCATGTATTACATGCTTCGGGTCCCTTTGGCTGGGTGTGGCATTTTAAGCAGGATGCACTTGCTCCCATAATTCCGCCGGCATAATTACTGCCGTGACATGCAGTACACGGTTTCATATTATACTTCTGATTTTTGATCAGAACGGAATGATGGTCGGGTGCACCTCTTTTAACAATTCCTTCGGTATGAGCATTAACAGCAGGAGCTGCAGGAATGTCTTCCTTCAACTTGCTGCAACCTGCAAAGAGGAACGCCAATGATACGGACAACAAAACAGAATAAAAATATAACTTTTTCATTTACTTAACCTCGGCGATTATTTATGGCAATAACCGCAGAATCCTATGCCGGTTATTCCGTTAGGTTTTGCGTTTGCATCAGTGTGACAATTGTAGCAGACTGAATTCATGTCTTTATGCCAGTCTCCATTTTCGCTTTTCATGAATCCGGAAAGGTGAGTTTTCGGATTGGTTCCTTTTATTCCGTCAGCATCGTTATGACACTGTACGCAGACAGGATCAGCACCTGATGCATCGTGGCAGGAAGCACATGAACCAAGGTCTCTTTTAGCCAGCAGTGCGTGTTCACCGCCACCTGAGCCAACACCAATCATAACAAAATTAGTTTTGGTATGCGAGTAGGGGACGAACCCTGCCTGAGCAAAATCGCCGCCTTTTTGGTTGTGACAGGTGGAGCAGAAAGTTTCAGTCTGGTGGCAGGTCTGACAATCAGAGGCTTTTCCCTTAAAATCGATTCCGTGTGAGAATCTGTAGTTAAGGTCGTGTACTCTGGAAAGTTTTTGAACCTTTGCACCATCTGTGAAATTGCTGCCTTCGCCCGGTTTGTAGAAACTTTCATCTGTGTTGCCTTCAGTCATAACTGAATTGGCAAGATGGCATTCCTGGCATGACGAATTATCGTGGCACATCATGCAGTTGGCTCCGGGAGCCATCGCAGCAAATTTGTGTCTTGTTGAGAATTCAGCAAGCTTGTGAGTTTGTGGAACCAGACTTGCAGTGGATATGTGGCAGGCTTCGCATGCATTAGTTGCAAGTTTTGTCTCTGCGTGACATGTCCAGCATGCTTCCATTGTCGGATTGTATTTTCCTCTTATTTCTACGCCTGTTGAGAGGTTCACATCTTTATGGCATCCGAGACACTTCTCTCCATTTTTTGCAAGAGGAGCGTTTTTAAGATGAAAAGCGTGGTTGAAAATAAGGCCTGAAGTTTTTTGTTTAAGAGGTTCGTAGACATCTTCGAAGTGGCAGGTGCCGCATTTGTCGGAATTTTCGACATCGTGGCAGCTTGCGCAGACTGATTTCTCAGGCAGCATTCTTTGGTTAAGAGAAGTGGCGGTTGTGATTCCGGTGTGGCAATCCGCACATTCCATCACTGAGGAATGGAGCTCGTGTGAAAATTTGATGACCTTTGATGTTGAATCTGAAGTCAGATGGCTTCTTGAAGTAAAAGCCGAAAAGAGCAGAAACGCAACAGCAAGGATCGTCAGACTTGAGTAAATATATTTTGTTTTCATAGCCATCTATCTAAAAAATTGTGTTAAACCAGTAATTAGCTTTGAAGAACATTCTGAGATCGTTCTTGTATATTTTGTTGTTCAGGTATTGAGCCTGAAGGTCGAAAGACAACCATCTGATGGCTCTGATATTCAGACCACCCATAATTGTTGTCAGACTGTTTGTTTCTGCATCAGGAGAGAGTTTATAACTTGTATAAGCAATTCCTGCTGAAGGGGTGATAAGCCCGTCGAAAAGCGATTTGGCGAGATACAACGAGATTGCATCCTGTTCACCGGCATAACCCATACTTTTTCTGTAGCTTAGTGAGCCAAAGTTTGTGTTTGCAGAGATTGTGAATCTGCTTGCGTTATCTCCCTGATAGCTTACAACACCAACTCTGCCGTTGAGAGTAATGCTTTTTGTCAGGTCGTATCCTGCACCGACTTCGATTTCCGTCGTGTTGGCAAAATCGAACACAGAGAAGATTGAATTGTATCTGATCCGTGGTGCGAGGTAGTTATAATAGACATTGAAGTGCCAGTTTTTCACAGGACTTGAGACACCATCGAACTCAATTCTGGATGTTTTCTGATAATTCATGTCATATTCATATCGTGCGTTAAACTGAAAACCTTCGCCCTGATCGTACGAGATTCTTCCCTGGAGGAATTTATACTGGTTCGATTTTTCCTGAATCAGCACCGAGATGGGGTTGAAAGCGTCATCAAGACGGGTAGCCGTATATGAATAAGGCTTAAAGTTCTTGACAAATCCGCCGACACCAACGAGTAGCTGGGGGATAATCTGAGCCTTCAATTCTCCACCGAGTAAATAGTCATCTTTCCAACTGTCGGTGATCTCAAGTTTTTGGTAAGCGGGAACATTTCCGCCATACCATGCATCGAGTCCGAACATTTTGTAAGCAGCATTTACCGAAACACCATCGAAAACCCCGCCGGCAATTGTTGAAAAGACAGGTTGTCTGCCTATCTTCACAGTTGCTATGTCAAAAAGTTTTCTTGCTTCAAAATAGAGGTTATAAACCCTCAACCTTGAATCGGCGCTTGTGTTGAAGTAATTCTCGTAATTTAAATGAGTCCTTAAAGAGAATTTTTCGTAATTCAGATTAAGGATCGCAGAATGGTAACCTCTGGCTTGGAAGTCGGAGGTGGCAGGGGCATCATATCTCTCAAACATGTAGACAGATGAACTGATCCTGCCGTTTATACTCTGGCCAAACACAGGTGCTGCCAGGATGAGGAGGACAAAAAGTGTGGAAATTGTTCGCATAAAATAGAACCGATATAATTATAACAATTTTGAGATACTAAAAATTAAGGTATTTTTTCGACTCCTGCAAATTAAATCTTTGAAAACTCAAAAATATTTTTTTCACAGTGCAAAAAATCTAAATTTTCATTGTTTTAATATACTAAATTATTATAATTTAACACTAAGAATTCATTTTTTTATTTACGAAACTTAAAATGAAAAAAATTACCGGAAGCCTGAGCTTCAAATTGGTATTCATCACCTCCGCTGTTTTGGTGATTATGCTTGTCACACAGACACTGCTGACCACAGCAAAACTCCGGGAGGACATGATTGAATCACTCTCCACAAATGCCTACAATCTAAGCGAATTGATAAAAAATTCAACACGGTACAGCATGATTCTTAATTCCAAAGAACATGTGAATGAGATATTTAAAAATCTTGAGAAAAAGGATGGAATTCTCTCCATCAAACTTTATGATAAAGAAGGATTTGTAAGATTTGCGGGTGACAAGAAATATCTGAAGCAGAGTGTCAGTATTAAGTCGGACATTTGCTCGCCATGTCACTCGTCTGATCAGCGACCACTTGAAAAACTTTCGCTGATTGACCGTAGAAGGATAGTTAATGACGGCACCAACAAATATATGCTCCTGCTGAATCCGATTGAAAATGAAAAAGACTGTTCCACATCCGGATGTCACTCCGATGCACACAGTTCGAAAATTCTTGGGATTCTTGAAGTAAAAATGTCGCTTGAGAACATAGATGACATTGTTGAGGCGAATATAGAGACAGTAATAACAAACTCGCTGGTCGGGATGACGGTCATTTCGATACTTACAGCTCTTCTTGTTACATTTCTTGTAGTAAGACCGATTAAAAAAATCACCAAAGGCATTGGACAGATAGCGGGTGGGAACCTTAACTACAGGATCAAACTAAACAGCAACGATGAGTTTGGTGAAATGGCATCCCAGTTTAACGACATGTCAATGAAACTTGACTCTGCATACAAAGAGATCAAAGAGTGGAATGACACACTTAATACGAAGATCGAAGAAAAAACCGACGAGCTTAAAAATGTCTATGCGGGAATAATTCAGGTCGAAAAACTTGCCTCACTCGGAAAGCTTTCCGCAACGGTGGCGCACGAGTTGAACAACCCGCTTGCCGGAATATTGAACTATTCGAGACTAATAATAAAGAAACTGAACAAACTCGAAAACAAAGCTGAATTCGAAGACATTATCAAATTCCTCACGCTTATAGCTGAAGAATCAGAAAGATGCGGGGGTATTGTGAAGGACCTTCTCCTCTTCTCACACAGAGGCGATGAACAGTATCTTTATTCCAATCTTGCAGAGATTATCACCCGGTCAGAGATGCTGATTAACCATCACCTCGAGATAAACAGGATAAAACTTGTAAAAGAAATTCCCTCTGAACCCGTAATCGTGAACGGTAATCCTCAGAAAATTCAACAGGTAATTCTTTCACTTCTCATAAATGCCATCGAGGCGATGAGCGGTGGAGGCACTATTACCATTAAAGTAGATGATGCCGGGGAACATATTAATATAAGAATTATCGATCAGGGATGTGGAATATCCGAGAAAGATTTGCCGCATATCTTTGAACCTTTCTACTCGACCAAAGAAGCAGTCAGAGGTACGGGGCTCGGGTTGTCGGTTGTGTATGGAATTATTCATGCGCACGAGGGAAATGTTGAGGTTGAGAAGACCTCGAACAGCGGAACAACAATTTTGATAACATTGCCGAAAGTTAAATAATGGGAAAGAAAATTCTTGTCGTTGACGATGAAAAAATATTTAGAGAATCGCTCTTTCACTGGTTTGAAGAGGAAGGATTCGAAGTAACCCCCGTGGACAGCGGGGAAGAGGCACTAAAAGTATATGATGTCGATAAATTTGACATTGTACTTCTCGATATTAAAATGCCGGGAATGAGTGGTCTTGAACTCCTTGCAAAAATAAAACAGATTGACATTCACGCAACAGTGATAATGATCACTGCCTTTGCTTCTGTAACCACTGCAATTCAGGCGTTAAAAGAGGGTGCATACGACTATGTGACGAAGCCTGTTGATCCCGATGAACTTACTCATCTGATTCACAAGGCGTTGAAAGACAGGGAACTGGTTAATGAAAACAGAAAGCTGAAAGAGCGGATTGAGGACCTGATAAAGCCTGACAATCTTATCGGCGAATCTCCTGAAATGCGGAAGATTTATGAATTGATCAATACCGTAGCTGGAGCGGACACCACTGTGCTCATTTACGGTGAAAGCGGGACCGGGAAGGAACTTGTCGCCAAAGCGATTCACATAAATTCACCCAGAAAATATTTTCCCATGATAACCGTCAACTGCGGTGCACTCCCCGAATCACTTCTCGAAAGTGAGCTGTTTGGTCATGAGAGGGGTGCTTTTACGGGTGCTCAATATAAAAGAAAAGGCAAGTTTGAACTTGCCGACAACGGCACTATTTTTCTGGATGAAATCGGACTCGTTTCGCCCAAAACACAAATTGACCTTCTCAGGGTTATTGAGTCGAAACAGTTTACACGGGTGGGTGGAAATGATCTGATCTCGAGTAATTTCCGAGTGATCTGTGCGACGAATGAATCTCTTGAGGAGATGGTAAAAGATGGCAGGTTCAGGGAAGATCTCTATTACCGGCTGAATGTGTTCAGCATTACTATACCACCACTTCGGGACAGGAAAGAGGATATTCCACATCTGGCTGAGCATTTTTTGACCAAGTTTGCATCGGGAATGAACCGAAACATTAAGGGAATTTCAAAAGATGCAATGGAGTTTCTGCAGTCATATCCCTGGCCCGGAAATGTGAGGGAACTGGAAAATGCCATCGAGAGAGCAGTTGTGATGAGAAGAAGTGGTGAGATAAAGCCCGATGATCTTCCGTTTAATATCCATGCTCAAAAATCTGATGAGGAAGAGGCTTTGGAGATAGTCGAGAAGAAACACATCATCAGGATGCTCGAAAAATACGGGTTCAACATCTCCAAAGTTGCCAAGGTACTCGGGATTGACAGGGTTACCTTGTACAACAAGATGAGTAAATACAACATCGAACGGTGATCCCGGCCAGGATGCACGATTGTTAAAAAATTTCTTCTCAAAAAAGAACAACCGGAAGGTTTTTGAGATCGAGTTTCTCGGTTTTACAGATTCGATTCTCTTTAAGAAAATTAAGGCCGACATTGAAATGCGACTTCCTTTAGAGGTACATCAATATGAATCGTTGTTCGATTTGGAATCAGCTCTGAATGAGGAGAGGAATCAGTATTATACCCCCGACATCCTGCAGCACCTTGTAATTACTCATAACGGTAATACTGCCTTCCGAATGGCGCTGCTGAATGTTGATCTCTTTAATCCGGTGTTCAAATATGTTTACGGGGAGGCACAATTGAGGGGTAAACTCTCGGTTGTCTCCCTTTTCAGGTTGCATGAGGAACTTTATACAGGTGAAGCCGACTTCGACCTTCTGTTCACACGCACCCTGAAGGAAATTTATCACGAACTTGGGCACAACATGGGGTTGGTTCACTGCCTTGAGTGGGATTGTGTAATGCACACATCAACTTCGGTGGAAGAAATAGATATTAAAGGGGGATTTTACTGTCCCGAATGCTTCAAAAAAATAAATATTTCGTAAATTTAAGTTTATATTTTTTACATACGGACATTACAAATGAATTTACGATTCCTGACCACAACAACTTTAAATATCCCTGCCAAATTCCGAATTATATTTCTTGTTTCCCTGTTCCTGCCTGTAATCACTTTGCTGACAGGTTGTTCAAAAGAAGAAAAACCGGCCGAAACTCAGACTTTGGAACAACCGGCGATCAAAGGATTCCGTGCTGCTCAATGGGGGATGACAGCAGATGAGGTGAAAAAAGGCGAGAAGCTGAAGGTTACAAAAGAAGATTCTACAGCACTCGTGTTTTCAGGTGAAGTCTACGGCTATAAGGCGGAAGTATTCTACTTTTTTGATGAGTCGGGAACCCTGTTCTCGGGAACAATAAAATTCGTAATCGATGAAAAGAATCCTGACGGGGCAGTTTCAATCTACAAGGCGGTTAGATCGGAACTTGAAAAACAACTCGGTAAACCTTCTGTGGATGAAGTGCTGCTCAACGATTCCACGAAGACAGAAGACATGAAATCTCCCGGTGCTGGTCTGTTGACGGAGAATAAAATTTACACAACTGACTGGAACGACAATCCCGGAACTCAAATAGGGATGATTCTTTCAAAATTGGAGAAATCGCCTCTTTCGCTCGGGATTGTGTACCAGAGAAAATAATTAAAGTTTTTTAATTCCTGGCGGAATTTTATACAACCGGTTCAAGTTCGACTCCGCTTAATACGGGGTGTCCGCTCTGAATCCATGCATTGATACCGCCTGTGAGGTTGGCAACATTTTCAAAACCCATTGACATCAACAGGCTTGCAGCTATTGCAGACCTGTCACCCCCGGCGCAATGGACGACGATAGTCTTGTCCGAAGGCAGACTGCCGACATGTTCTGTCAGCCAGCCTGCAAAGATATGATGAGAACCTTCGATTCTTGCAGCAATTCTTTCAGACTCGTTACGAACATCGAGAATAAAAATTTCATCTCTGTGATCCTCCAGATCCTTACATGTGAACTGTTGCAGCGTTTCCAGCTCAAGTCCTGAGTCTGCAAGTTCTTCCACATCCTCCAGATAGCCGTAAATGTTATCGAGTCCTATTCTTATCAATGCTTTTGTAAGGGCTTCAATCCGGAGAGATGGAGCAACCAGAATAAACGGATCCTGATAATTGAGTATCCAGCCTGCCCATGTACTGAAGGCGGAATTATCCTGTATGTTGATGCTTCCGGGAATATGGCCACCGGAAAATGACAGTTTATTCCTTGTATCAATGACACGGGTACCAAATTTGAGAGCTTCGAGCATTCCCTCAGTATTTAATTTACGGGGTTCAGGCACGCGGGTAAGCAGCGGTCTTGTGGTTTTATTCAGTTTTTTCATCATTGCGAAATACTTGGGAGGTTCCGGCTGTCCTTCAAGCAGTGCTTCAACAAATTTGTCTTCGTCTTCGATCTTGAATGCCCAGTTTACGAGTTTTTCATATCCGACCGTTGAAGAAGGAACGGCCCCTAGAGCTTTTCCACAAGCAGAACCTGCTCCATGAGCCGGCCAAACCTGAAGATGGTCGGGCAGGGCTCTGAACTTCTTCAGGGAATGAAACATCTGACGGGCACCTGCTTCTTTTGTGCCTGCAATTCCTGCAGCTTTTTCGAGGAGGTCAGGTCTTCCGACATCTCCGACAAAAACAAAATCACCGGTAAAAATCATAACCGGATGTGGGGAAGCGGGGGTATCGGTTAGAATAAATGAAATATGTTCAGGTGTATGACCGGGTGAGTGCATCACCTCGATCTTAAGATTTCCCACCATGAAGGAATCGCCATCTTTTAATCCAACATGGGGAAATGAATACTGCCAGTCAGCACCACCTTCATCCGATAAGTAGTGTTTTGCTCCTGTGACTTCAGCAAGTTCCTGTGAACCGGCGAGAAAATCAGCGTGGATGTGAGTCTCCGCAATATGAGTGATTCTTAATTTTTCCTGTTCGGCAATTTTTATATAGTCTTCGATATCTCTTTTTGCATCGATCACGAGAGCTTCACCTGTTTTTTGGCAACCAACAATATAGCTGGCGTGGGCAAGTCCGGGTTCGTATATATGTTTAAAGAACATTTTTCAACTCCTTATCTTTTAGTTTCGTATTTCCAGCTCATGATGCCGCCCGAAAGGTTGAAAACCTTTTCGAATCCGGCTTTCGTCATCATCAAACCTGCCTGGTAGCTTCTGTTTCCGCTTCGGCAGTAGATGTAGTAGCTTTTGTTTTTATCAAGTTTTTCAACCTGACCTGCAAAACCCGCAGACATCAAATCGATGTGTTTTGCACCCGGGATGTATCCGGCAGCCACTTCTCCTGAAGTTCTTACATCGATAACGACTGCGTCGGGATCGCTCTTGAACCCGTCATGAAATTCCGTTGCAGAAAGGTTTTTAACCTTGCTGTTTCCAAAAAAAAGATTTCTTAACATTTTGTTTCCTTTAGTTTTTAATAAAATCTATTCAGATACCCGGTGCGCCGGAAGCGTTACTCTGCCGGGTGAATTACAGGATGAACTCTTTCAGAATCATATAGAGAGCTACTATCAGTATAAAGTATCCAAACCCCTTTTTTAGTGTAGCAGTATCAATTTTTGGTGTGAAATATCCGCCGGTCAGGATACCTGCGATCATCAGAAGAGAAAATTTGATCAGCAGTACCCAGTCGATTTGTTGTATCGCTAAAAATCCTGCGAAGAAGCCGCTCATTGCATTTATCGAAATTATCAGCAGGGAAGTTCCGATCGCTTTTTTCATCTCCATACCTGCAAAAAGAACAAGGACGGGGACAATCATGAAGCCGCCACCGGCACCGAGAAGTCCCATGATTACCCCAAGAATCGCACCCTGAATAAAGAGGCGAAGGTTGTTTTGCGCAATTAACTTTTCAGAATCCTTTTTCTTTAGCATGGAGATTCCGGCGTAAATAATCATTATGGCGAAAAGCCCCAATAGAAAATTCTGCCTGGTTATCTGAAAACCGGAGACAGAAAGCAATACTTCAGGAATGAGAGGAACAATTACTGCGCGTGTAACGACCACCGTTACCAGAGAAGGCACTGCAAAATAGAGTGCAGGTTTAATGTCGATATTCCGTGATATTATGTTCCTGATTGCGCCTACCAGCGAAGTAGCCCCTACAACGAACAAGGAATATGTTATTGCCGTCAATACATCAAGTTTGAGAAGGTATGCAAAGACAGGAACAGTGAGGATCGATCCTCCGGCACCCGTCAAACCCATAACAACTCCAACGATAAACGCGATTAAGAGGGTGATAATTTCCATTAATAATTATTTCCTTTCCGTATTAATCCGATGCATTAAGTATCGAAAAGGATTCAAACAGTGGGGTAAATACATGTAATTTTTCAAAATCATTTAAAATAAAAAGAGGCTGCCTCAAAAGACAGCCTCAAAAACACGGTATTTACTATAAAAAACAGGGAATCAGTTAGCCACTTCAGGTTGCATATCATCGGGTCTTGTGGTAAATCTTACCTTAAGCGGGTTCTGTCCGTCCTGCCCCATGACTTTTAGCTTTGATGTGGCAATCAGTTTTATTTCACCCGGAGTTACCGATTCAATGCTGAAAATGCAGTTCTGAGTCTCTTTCATCTGAGCGGGGATCTGGTAACCAACAAAAGAGTTTCCGCCACCACCACTTGCCTTGTCTTTTTTGTAGTATGCCTGAGCATCCGTCACCACCTCGTAAAGTTCCGAAGCCATGATATTGTAGTATTCGAAAAGTTTTTGTTCAGAAAGGGCGTTAAGATCAACCTCGATTCGGGGATATCCAAATTCAGCCACTTTTGAATATACTTCCGGCTCGTCTGTAAATCCAAATATCACTTCCTTCTTACCGGCTCTTGTATCTATAAGGGCAGAGACAGTGAGTGGGGTCTTTGCTCCGGTCCCTGTAACATCAGCTTTGTATTGTGCTTTCCTGAAACTTAAGCCCGGTTCAGCTTTTACAATTTTTAATTCCTGAAAGAGGGTTCCCAGAAACTGCTGCAAATTTTGAAAGGATTTGTCGTTCTCAAAATTCAGTTTAATGAGATAAATTTCCTGTTTGTCGAAATAGTAAAATTTCAGACCCGCAATACCCTGAACCGATGTTTCGAAGATTTTGAAATCCATTTTCGAAGTGTCGAGGCTCAATACCTTGTCGGTAACCACCGGTTTGGAAATTTTCTTTACTTTTTGGATGGATCCGGGACCGTCGAAAGGGGCAAAAGGATTAACCGTTTCACCGTAAACGAGGAATTGAAGTTCTCCGTCAGAGGTTTTTACAAGGAAATTGTTCAATTGTGGAAATGCTGCCTGGCTCATCAGAAGAGCTAACAATAAAAACATCTTTACATTCGTCATTCAGAAGTCTCTTTTCTTTATTAATCGAATAAGTTTTTAAAAAGGATTAATCATAAAAAATCAATCTGTAATTTACGAAAACTCCTTAACTTTAAAAGTCAAACAAAAAGAAAAAAGAGAATGTTACTTTCAGCAATCGAAGTCAGAATTCTCGGTTCACTGATCGAGAAAAAGCATACCACTCCGGAGTATTATCCGATGAGTCTGAACGCAATCACAAACGCATGCAATCAGAAAAGCAACCGGGATCCTGTAACGGAGTATTCCGAGGATCAAATTGAAAAGTGTATCGAGCAGCTTCGCGAAAAAAGACTTGTTATTCGGGTCACCGGGGCGGGGATCAAAGTGCCAAAGTACCGGGAATTGTTGACGGAACAGCTTTCAGTGTTGCTTCCCGAAGAAGCTGTCATCTGTATACTTGTGCTGCGGGGTGCACAAACCTCAGGAGAGATAAAAAACAGATGTGAAAGAATTTATGATTTCAACGATCTGACAGCGGTGGAGGAGACAGTTGCAAAGCTCACTTCGAGAGAGGATCCTCTTTGCTCTGTGGTTCCGGGAACGCGGGGAAGGGGATTAAAGTACATGCATCTTTTCTACGGGCAGCCCGAGATTCAGAAAAGTGAAGATGCCTTCGAAGTTGCCTACAAGCCTCTCATCGAGGATGAAGTGAGGTTATTAAGGCTTGAAGTTGAGACTCTCAAAGAAGAGATAGCCGGAATCAAACGGGAACTCGGTATAGGGTGATCTCCGGAATTAAAAAAAAATAGAGGCTGCCGGATAATGTTACCGTAACAGCCTCATAAAATTCAGATTAAGATTCTACTTAAACTGGGAAACCTGATTATTTTTTCTCGAGAATTTTTGCTTCTTCGATAATCACATCATACTTGTAGCCGGCGCCAAAATCTTTATCGACAGAAACCTTTCCTTCGATGAGAATGGTTTTTCCAACTTCCGGAACTTCACCTGAGGTGATGGTAAGATCGTATTCTTTTCCGGCCGCAGTTCCGTCCTGAATATGAATCCAATTGGTGTTCATAATTCCGGCGTTAACTTTCATTACTTTTCCTCTCAGTTTGACTGATTTGTTTTTCAGCTCATTCTTTTTCGAGAAGACTTCAGCAACGGTAACTCCACCGGGAGCTTTTTCAACTTTTACTGCTTCCTGTGGTGCTGTTTCTTTTTCAGGATGTTTGAAGTCTGCAGGAAGTTCGGTTGCACTTCCGACCTGACCGCCGAACGAAGCTTTGTCTTTGGCAGGATCATTTACGAAAAGGATGCTTTCAAAAGTTTTTCCGGCTTCCTTGCCCTCGAAATTTTTCATTTCCATTGACTGGGTAAAGTAAAGGTTTTCGCCGACTTTTGCGTCCACTTTCTGAACAGCGATCCAGATTTCGCCCGACTCCTCTTTAACTCTCATATATGTATAAGCAGAGGTTTGAATAATTTCAAGAATTTCTCCGCCTCTTACAGCCATTACAGCAGCTTCATTCCCTTTTGTGGGTGTTTTTGGTGTTTCTTTGCCGCCACAGCCTGCAAAAATGAAGGCTATGGTAACTAATGCCAGGATTGTTTTTTTCATTGTACTTCCGGTTCTCTTTTTGGTTATGATATTTAAAAAATTATAAGTTATTTTAGATGCTAAATTAAAAAAATAATTTAAGAAAATGTCCACAAATTTAATAAATGACAGTATAAGAACAAACCCAAATAAAAGGTTTTTTTCGTATATTTGTCAGTACAAATAAATATTTTTTAAGCCCGGCAAACATACAATGCTTGAGACCATTCACCTGCTAAATTATTCTCTCCCGATCCTTTATGCTGTGATATTTTCCGTTTATCTCGTCGATTTTTTCAAAGATAAACCTGTATTGCACAATGTGAAGAGGATATTTTTATTCGTAACACTGATCATACACACTGTATATCTTCTTTTGTGGACTATTCATTTTGACCATCCGCCAATTACAACAAAGTTTGAAATATTCACAGTTTTGGCTTGTTCGGTCGCCTTTTCCTATTTTCTGATCGAGTTGTCTTCAGACATAAGAGCAACCGGTTCTTTCATCATTCTGTTTTCACTCGTTTTTCAAACCATATCGTCACTTTTCATACAGGATTTGGTTGATGTTCCTGCCGTATTAAAGAACAGACTTCTTGGCTTGCATGTAATTTCGGCACTGTTCGGATATGCAGCCATTACCATTTCTGCGGTCTATGCCATTTTGTTTACCGTGCAGTACAAGAAAATCAAACTTAATCAGTTCGGGTTGATATTCAACAGGCTTCCGAGTCTTGAAATGCTCGAAAAACTCGCAGTAAATTCGGTTTTTGTGGGATTTGCTCTTCTTACCATAGCCATACTGATCGGAACGATCTGGTTACCTGTGGCATTTCCGAATTTTAGCCTTCTCGATCCAAAACTCCTCTCTACCGGAGCAGTATGGCTCATATACGGGATTGGAATCGTAACCCGTTTCACAACCGGTCTTTACGGTAAAAAATTCATGATCTACTCGATAACCGGTTTTGTAGCTGCAATCATAGCACTTGGGATCACCGGTATCCTGGGGTCAAGTTTCCATCAATTTAACAAATAAAAATTTTATTCCCGGTTTGACCGGAGATTCAATATGAACCTGATTGGTACTTCAATAAATCATCATACAGCATCCATCGAACAGAGAGAGGCACTTCACCTTTCGAAGAACGAGATAACCGAGTTCATGGATGTCCTCAGAAGAGAATATCTTACTGACGGATTTGTAATATCCACCTGTAACCGAACAGAGATATTCGGGTTACCGGTTGAGAACGACCTGAATATAGCAAAGATTCAGGATGCACTTCTCAATTTTAAAAAAGTGGAGGGGCTGTCGAATAAAAATTTCCTCAACTTTTTCTCATGTGGTGCTGTTAAACATCTGTTTAGTGTCACTTCAGGCATTGATTCTTTGATTCTTGGTGACAGTCAGATACACGGCCAGATGAAAGAGGCTTTCCAACTCGCAATTGACATGAATTTTGCGGGAACGGTAATGAGGAGAATTTTTGATACCGCAGTAAAAGTGGGAAAGAGAAGCATATCCGAAACTGCAATAGGTGAAGGCGCGGTATCAGTGAGTTATGCAGCGATTCAGGTTGTTGAAAAGATTTTTTCCTCTTTTGAAAACAAATCAGCAATCGTGATAGGCGCAGGCGAGACGGGTGAACTGGCGGCAGTTCACTTGAAGGACAAAGGGATCGGAAAAATAGCAATTGCGAACAGAACCCTTTCAAGGGCGGAGGAGCTCGCAAGAAAAGTTTATGGTGAAATAGTCCCGTTCGAAAACCTTAAAGAGAATTTGCACAATTTTGATATAATTGTTTCCGCGACTTCCGCTCCGGGAGTAATTATCAATCTTGATGAGGTTAAGGCGATAGTTAAGAAAAGAAGGGGGACGCCCGTCTGTTTGATGGACCTGGCACTTCCAAGAGACATTGACCCTGCAGTTGCAAAACTTGATGGTGTGTTCTATAATGATATCGATTCCCTTGGGAAGATAATCGATCAGAACATCAAGAGGCGGGAAAAAGAGATTCCTGCAGTAGAGAATATCATTCTTGAGGAGATGCAGAATCTTTTTAGCTGGTACAACACCCTTGAAGTAATACCGACCATTAAAAAAATTCGTGATTTCTTCGAGGATATCAGACAGGAAGAGATTGAAAAAATAAGACACAAAATTCATGAGGATGACCTCAAAAAGCTTGATGACATGACAAAGAGGCTTGTCGGGCGTTTGCTCCACAATCCTACGATCAGGCTAAGACAGGTGGCGGAAAGCGGTCTGAATTATCAGGAAGTAGCGAACTACACTTCCGTTATCTCAAGTCTGTTTGAACCACAAGGCATTAACGAAGAAATCAAAAAAGATTAATAAATAGAGATACTTTTTTTTATGAAAATTAGAATTGGTACAAGACAAAGCAAACTTGCTTTATGGCAGACTGAACATGTAAAATCAGAGTTGATGAGACATCACCCTGGTATCGAAGTGGAAGTAATTCACATAAACACCAAGGGAGACAAGATTCTGGATGTCGCACTCTCAAAAATCGGTGACAAGGGACTTTTTACGAAAGAACTTGAAACAGCACTTCTTGAAGGACAGGTTGACCTCGCTGTTCACTCTCTGAAGGATCTGGAAACAAACATGCCGAAGGGACTCGCTTTGGCTGCAGTTTCAAAAAGACATGATGTAAACGATGTACTGATCGCCCGTGAAAAGGGGACGACAATAGATTCACTCCCTGAAAACGGAACTGTAGCAACAGGATCGCTTAGACGAAGGAGTCAGCTCTTAAATTTAAGACCCGATCTTAAAGTTGCCGAACTTAGGGGAAATGTACCAACCAGAATTCAAAAATTTCTCGACAGCGATTGGGATGCCATTATCCTTGCGAGAGCAGGAGTTGAGAGACTTGGGCTGGAAGAACATATATCCTCAATCATTCCGATTGATTTGATGCTACCCGCAGTCGGTCAGGGTGCACTCGGGCTTCAAACCCGTGAAGATGATGTGGAATCGATGAAAATAGTCGATTGCCTGCATGATAATAATATCTTCGCTGCGGTTTCTGCTGAAAGAGCGTTTCTCCGTCAACTTGAAGGAGGTTGTCAGGTGCCGATCGCCGCTCATGCTATCACTAAACCAAACGGACTTTTCCTGAAGGCGTATATTGGGACAATTGACGGGACACAGGCGATGAGAGGATATGTAAGAGGCAGCAAATTCGAAGCTGAAGAACTCGGCATCGGACTTGCCAAAGACATGTTTGACGATGGTGGGAAAGAAATAATTGCCACAATTGACAGGATTTCCTGATATTGGCTTCCAATCCGGTTGTGAGAAAACCTTTCGTTATTTCGTTCAGGGCTGAATCAGAGTCTGATGAAACACTTGAACTTTTTCAGAAACATGGGTTTGATGGAAGAAACATCCCCCTGATTAGAATGACTCCGGTGATCAATGATTCATCAGTTGATGCAATTGCCAGAACAGGGGAATTTGAGATAATAATCTTCACTTCTGTGCACGCACTTTATTCCACAGTCCAAATAATGGATAAACTTGGAATAAGCCTGTCGGATTTTAAGTCTCTTTCCATAGCATGTGTCGGAGAAAAAACAGCTAAAAAGGTGCTGGAATATTTTCCGGAAAACGAAGTGATAATCCCTGCTACTTTTACTGCTGACGGACTGGTGGATTTTTTGAGCAAGGCGAGCATTGGGAACAAAAAGATTCTTCTGCCTGTGGGTAATCTTTCCAAAGAATCATTGGCAGACAATCTGGAAGCACTCGGGGCTGAAGTGGAAAAAGTTATCGTTTACAAAAATGATCCGCCTTTACAGGATGAATATCAGTCGATCAGGGAGTATCTGACACATTTTGCACCGGACTATTTGATCTTTACCAGTCCCTCAACATTTAAGAATTTTTTAAGGGTGTTTGGTGAATTCGCAGACCAGGCATTAAAAGTGTATCCGGCTTGTGCCATAGGGGATGTAACTGCCGAAGTAATAGAAAAGAGCGGATATCCGGTTTTTCTTGTCCCTTCCGTCTATACTTTGGAAACATTATTGATTGAATTGAAAAATAAAATTTCGGAGAATAAATTTTGAAAATATTTAAGAACGATCTCTTTCTTCGTACCCTGAGAGGGGAAAAAACTGAAAGAACTCCAATCTGGGTGATGAGACAGGCAGGAAGATACCTTCCTGAATACCGGGCTGTCCGTGAGAAAGCCGACTTCATTACCATGTGTAAAACCCCTGAACTTGCTGCTGAAGTGACGATTCAGCCCGTTGATATAATCGGGGTTGATGTTGCCATTATTTTTTCAGACATCCTGGTAATACCTGAAGCGATGGGACTTGAATTTATAATGAATGAGGGGACAGGACCTGTTTTCCCGAGCCCGATAAGAAATGCGGCTGACCTTGCAAGGATCTCGGAATTCGACCCGATTGACAAACTTAAATATGTAATGGATGCTGTTTCCCTTACTGCAAAGGAACTTGACGGCAGGGTGCCGCTTATTGGTTTTTCAGGTGCACCATGGACTCTCCTAACATACATGGTAGAAGGGAAGGGATCCAAGAATTTCAGCAAAATTAAAGAATTTGTTTACAACGAGAGAAAATCAGCTCACAAGATACTCGACATGCTGACAAATGTCATCATAGGGTATCTTAAAGCGAAGGTTGCAGCCGGTGCTGATGCTGTTCAGGTTTTTGATACCTGGGGAAGCATTCTCTCACCATCACAGTTCGAGGAATTTTCGAAGCCATATATTAAAAGAATTGTCGATGAGTTAAAACCTCACGCTCCCGTTATCGTCTTCGCCAAAGGAGTGAATTACAATTTTTCAAAACTTGCAGAACTTGAAGCCGATGGTTACAGTTTCGACTGGACGGTTGACCTTGCAGCGGTCAAAAGAGAAATCGGTGACCGTGCGGTTGTGCAGGGAAACATGGACCCGACAATTCTTTACGCACCGAAACAAACCATAAGAGAAGAAGCGGACAAAATTCTTGCATCCCTTGATTCGGGGCACCGCCACATCTTCAATCTGGGACATGGAATTCTTCCGGATGTAAAACCAGAAAATCTTAAGACTCTTGTTGATTATATTAAGAGCGACAGCCATAAATATCATAACTGATTGGACTTAAAATGTTTGAACTCGATTTTGACATAGACCTTATAAAAAAATATGACCAGCCGGGACCCCGATATACCAGCTACCCGACTGCTCCTCACTTTCACGATGGATTCACTGCTGACAATTATCTCGACGAGATAGTAAGGACGAATACTGCAGCAGTAAAGCCACCCCTTTCACTCTATTATCATCTTCCGTTCTGTGATACACTCTGCTATTTCTGCGGATGTAACATGATTATTACACGGAACAGAGACAGAATAAAAGAGTATATAAAATATGTCAAGAACGAGATCGACCTGCTAAGAACCTATCTTGATGTAGACAGACCTGTAACCCAGTTGCACTGGGGCGGAGGAACACCAACGCACCTTGACCCGGATGAAATATTTGACCTCGTCTCTTATATCAATACTTCCTTCAAGATTGATCCTTCAATCGAAGCCGGATGTGAAATTGACCCGAGAGGTCTCGAGAGAGCCCACCTCGAAGCGTTAAGAAACGGCGGGTTCAACAGGATTTCAATGGGAGTACAGGATTTCACTCCCGAGGTTCAGAAAGCGGTAAACAGAATTCAGCCTGAAAGCATGACCCGGCAGGTGGTTGACTGGGTGAGGGAGCTTGGTTTTTCAAGCATCAATCTTGATCTGATTTACGGTCTTCCGTTCCAGACCAAAGCAGATTTTCTCAAAACTGTAAGAGCGGTCATTGATATTTCTCCCGACAGAATTGCCGTCTTCAATTATGCACATGTCCCCTGGATGAAAAAACATATGGGGCTCATAAAACAGGAAGACCTTCCGAAACCTGAGGAAAAACTCGAGATACTGCAACAGACAATTGAAGAACTTGTGAAGGCAGGTTATGTGTTTATCGGTATGGATCACTTTGCAAAACCAACCGATGAAATGGCGATTGCTCTCAGAGACAAAAAACTTTACAGAAACTTCCAGGGATACAGTACCAATGCCGGTGCCGATCTTTATGCGTTTGGAATTACCAGCATCAGTCAGATCGGAAGAGTGTATGCCCAAAACCTGAAGAAGGAAAAAGAGTATTTTGATGCTCTAAATGATGAAAAACTGCCTGTTCACAAAGGTATCTATCTTACGGACGATGACCTCCTGAGAAGAGAGGTTATCACAAAAGTGATGTGCGACTTTGAACTGCAGTTTTCAAACTTTGAGAAGGAATTCAATATAAATTTCAAAGAATATTTTGCCGGCTCTCTTGAAAACCTGAAAGGGATGGAAGAGGACGGTCTCCTCACAATTAATGAAAACGGACTTCAGGTTTCCAACAAAGGCAGACTTCTTATCAGGAATATTGCCATGAAATTTGACGGTTTCATCGAACGAAAAGAAGACCAGGGAAGATATTCAAGAACGGTATAAGTTAATACATATGATGAAAATGATCAGGAATTGAAAAATATGAACAAGATAGCTGTTGTAATAATGAATCTGGGTGGTCCCGACTCGATGGATGCGATAGAACCATTTCTTCGCAATCTGTTTAGCGATCCCGATATATTTAATCTCCCTTTCGGGCAGAAACTTTTTGCAAAGATTATTTCGAAGAGGAGAGCCCCGAAAGTTGCGGAAGAGTACCATTTGATTGGGGGAAAGTCACCTATCAACGAATGGACCGAACTGCAAAGATCTATGCTTGAAACAAGACTTAGGGAAATATATTCTTCTGAAAGCGGAGAATTATCTTTTTCCATAGATGTATTCACGGCAATGCGTTACTGGAATCCACTCACAGCAGAGACAGCTCAAAAGGTTGCTGCAGGTAACTATGACAAGGTTATCTTGCTCCCTCTCTACCCTCATTACTCAATCACCACGACAGGTTCATCATTCAATGAATGGAAACGGGTGTACAAAGGCGATATGTCCAAGGTTGCATATATCCGAAACTACTACAACCAGCCGCTTTATGTTAAAGCGATCAATGAACGAATCGATGAATGTCTCTTGAGATTCCCCGAAGAACGGAGGAATATGGTGAACATACTTTTCAGTGCACATGGCACACCGGTCAGTCTTGTTAAAAAAGGTGATCCGTACAGCGGTGAAATCAGGAACACCATGGAGACGGTAATGAAACTCAGGAGTTATTCTCACATGTATCATCTTTCGTTTCAGAGTAAAGTAGGTCCTGTAAAATGGCTGGAACCGGCCACAGACGACAAACTAATGGAGCTCGGAAGCAAGGGAGTGAAGGATGTGCTGGTAGTACCGATAAGTTTTGTCTCAGATCATGTAGAGACTTCATTTGAACTGGACATCGAATACCGCCATAATGCTGAAGAAGCAAAAATTGAAAATTACATAGTAATGACCGGATTGAACGACTCCAAGACTTTTGTGGAAGGTCTTGCCGAACTTGTTTTATCCGAACTTACCGGAAAAAAAGAAATATTGAACCCCTGATATGAAAAATATAGTAATACTCGGCGCAGGAATCTCAGGCCTTACAGCCGCACACTGGTTGTTTCGTGATAAAGTGGATTTCACCATACTTGAAGCGGGTGACAAACCGGGCGGAAGTATCAAGACTGAGAAGGAAAATGGCTTTCTGATGGATTTTGGTCCCAACAGCGGACTCGAAACTTCACCCTACATTCGAGAAATGGTCAGCCAGCTTGGGCTGGATGATGAGATGATTTATGCAAGTGAGACCTCAAATAAAAGATACATCCTTAAAAATGATGAACTGATGCCATTGCCAACCAGTCCCGGCGCTTTCCTTAAAACAAGGCTCTTCTCACCAATGGCGAAAATTCGAGTGATGAAAGAACCGTTTGTTGGAAAATCGAAGGATGGCTACAATCAGAGCCTCGCCGAATTTGTTACAAGAAGACTGGGCAGGGAATTTCTTGATTATGCGATCGATCCATTCGTATCGGGTGTTTTTGCGGGGGACGCAGAGAAACTGAGTGTCAAATCAGCCTTTCCGAAGCTCTACCGTCTGGAGGAGCTATATGGCGGACTCATCAAAGGTGTGATAAAAGGCGCAAGAGAGCGGAAACAGGCAAAAGCCCGCAATGAAGAGTCGAAACAGAGTGCGAAAATGTTCTCTTTCCGTTCGGGGATGGGGATTCTTCCTGACACAATAGCTGCACAATTTCCTGACAGAATTAACTACAACTGTAAAGTTTCTAAGGTGACTAAAGAGGAGAACGGATATTCCGTTACCTACGAGAAGAACGGTACCACTCACACTATCAAATGCGACATACTCCTCTCGACTCTTCCAGCACATGTCTCTGCAGATGTGTTTGCCGATTTTGATCAGAATCTTTCATCTCATTTCAGAGAGATCTACCATCCACCTGTAAAAGTACTCTTCGTCGCTTTCAAAAAGAGTGAAATCAGGACTCCTCTTGACGGATTTGGGTTTCTGATTCCGAGCAAGGAGAAGAAGATATTTCTTGGTGCCATCTGGAGTTCTGTAATTTTTGAAAACAGATGCAATTCGAATCTTGCTGCCTTCACTGTTTTTATTGGTGGTGCCAAGAACTTTGATGTGTTCAGACGCTTTGGTAAAGAAATCGAATCGAAAGTGATTGAGGAGTTACGCCACATCATGAAAATTTCCGGAGAACCCGTATTCTCCAAATCCAGGATGTGGGATAAAGCGATACCTCAGTATAACCTTGGATATTACCTTCACGATATCTATTTCAATAAAATTGAAACGGAAAACCCCGGACTGTTATTTTCAGGTAATTTCAGGGAAGGTATTTCAATCGGTGATTGCTTTAAAAACTCAAAACCAGCAGCGGAAAAGGTAAAAAAATACTTATAGTCTCTGAAAATGCTTGAATATTAGTTAAAATTATTTTAACTTGAAGTAGAGATAATTTAAATAACGAGACAATTATGAGTACCGCACTCAAAACATCGTTCGCTCCTCCCGAACGAACCCCAGATCACATACTTCTGGCTCAAATTAATAAAATTGAGTCTCATTCAGATATAACTTCTGTATTGCACGCCATCCCCGAATTTGTCATGATACTAAATAAAGAGCGGGAAATAGTCTTTGCAAATAAGAGCCTGCTGAAGTACCTTGCTGCCGAAGACGATTTTTTGAAAAGGGGCTTCAGACCCGGTGAGGCGATTAATTGCCAGCATGCTTTCGAGAATGAAGCAGGATGTGGAACATCTGAATTTTGCAAAACCTGCGGGGCGGTTATATCCATTCTCAATTCACAGAGCGGGCAGTATGAAGATGTTCAGGAATGCAGGATTATTCAAGGTGACGGGTGTACAGCGCTTGACTTGCGTGTGAAATCGACTCGACTTTCGCTTGAGGGAGAGGATTTTACAGTATTCACTGTTGCTGACATTTCCAATGAAAAGAGGCGACAGGCTCTCGAAAGAATTTTCTTTCACGACATACTCAACACTGCCGGCGGTATTTTAGGTTACACTCAGATTCTCAGGGAAGCCGAACCGGATGAACTTGAAATCTTCAGTGAAAGCATTGAAGAACTGTCCAATCGTCTCATCGAAGAAATACAGGCTCAAAAACAGCTTATTGCTGCTGAAGGTGGACAACTCGACATCCGGCCCGTAAAATTCAGCAGTGCCAGGATGGTTCAGGAGACAATCGAGTTATACAAAAATCATGTTGTTGCAGAAGGGAAATCACTTGTTCCGGGTGAAATGACTGACATTGAGGTTGTCAATGATCGAAGTCTGCTTGGGAGAGTTCTTGGAAACATGGTAAAAAATGCCCTTGAAGCGGATCCTGCCGGTTCTGTGATAACAGTTTCGTGTGTGGAAAAAGAGGAAAGAATAATTTTTTCCGTTAATAATCGTTCTTTTATGCCGAGCATCGTACAACTTCAGATTTTTAACCGTTCTTTTTCGAGCAAGGGAAAAGGAAGAGGACTTGGAACTTACAGCATGAAGCTTCTTTCTGAAAAATATTTACAGGGAAAAGTCTATTTTGAATCGTCAAGTGAAAAGGGCACAACTTTTTATGCCGAGTATCCTACAGCAATAAAACAGACTGAGTAATCCGAAATGAAAGAACATTTGAATCAAATCGGCAGGAAACTCGAGGAAAACAAAAAAATAATTTCCCGGATGGTATTGGACAACCATTTTGAGGTATCTCCATCTTTCAAGAGCAGCTACACTCAGAGGCACATCGATCTTTATCTGCAGGACTGCGAATACAAGCTCAGCTATCTCGCAGAAGCTGTCAGACTTTCCCAGCCCGAATTGTTTATCGAGTACATGAGATGGGCAAAAATATTTTTCTCCTCTCTATATATTGTAAATGACGAGTCGTATCGTTTTTTCGACCTGTTGCGGGAGAATTTGAAGAAATTTCTGTCCGAAGAGGAATTTCCGGTGACAGCTACAGTTTTCGACGATGGTGTTGCTGCATTCAGAAAGAATTTGTCTGCTGAATTCAGTTATTTTAGTGAAGAAAATCCTCTTAAGGAAAAAGCTGCTGAATATCTCGACTATCTATTAAAAGGGGACAGAAGATCGGCGATGAACATTGTTATGAACATGTATCATTCGGGCCACCCATAAAAGATATCTATCTGAATGTTTTTCAACCGGCAATGCTTGAGACGGGACTTCTTTGGCAGAAGGGCAAAATAACCGTAACCCATGAGCATTTTGTAACAGCCGCGACCCAACTTATAATGTCTCAACTTTATCCTTTTCTCTTCAATTATGACAATTTAATCAACAGAAATATTGTCGTCAGTTGTGTAGCCAACGAACTCCATGAAATTGGTGCGAGAATGGTCGCTGATTTTTTTGAAATGGAGGGATGGAGCAGTTACTATTTTGGTGCGAATACCCCGGTTGACAGCATTCTCAGGGCACTTGAGAACCACAATGCCAAAGTGCTCGCAATCTCTGCGACAATGACCTACCATATAAAAGATGTTGAGAATTTTATTATCAAAGTAAAAAACACCCCCGGATTTGAGAATATAAAGATTCTTGTCGGAGGTTATCCATTTAAGATCGCAAAAAATCTTTGGAAAGAAATCGGTGCCGATGGCTTCGCAGAAGATGCAAAAGGTGCCATCGAATTAGCTAACGGCTTTGTTCTGAACTAAAAGAAACAGACATTATGGAAAATACCGGACTTGTACTCACTTGTGATATTTCCGGACGGGTTTTATCGGTAGAGATAAACAATACCGGATTTGAAAACGATCGTTTTGTTGACCGGCTTCTAATCGATATATTTTCGAACGAGGATATCTCCAAAGTCCTAGAGTTTTTCGTTGAAACCAAATCTGTTGGTGCATCCTTCAGTAAACAGCTATCCATTATTAGTGGAGAAAAAACAGCCAAGTTTTTTTTCAGTTCGGTGAAGATCGACAACAAAATCATTATCCTGGGAACAAATCACAGGGCAAACTTTGATGACATGATGTCTCAGATGATGTCGATAAATAACGACCAAACCAATATGCTCCGTCAGTTGTTTAAGGCACAGTTGGCCCCCGAGGATAAAAAGGAACGGGTAATAGAGACTGTCCTTTATGAAGAATTGAGCAGAGTGAATAACGATCTGGTTAATATTCAGAGAGAACTTGCCAAGAAAAACCATGAACTCGAGGCTCTGAATAAATTAAAAAATCAGTTTTTGGGCATGGCTGCTCACGATTTACGCAATCCACTCGGGGTTATCATGAATCTTTCAGAATTTATTCTGGAGGAAAAAGAAAAACTCTCAGAGGAAGCAGTCAGTTTTTTGGAAAAAATTGATTCTTTGTCGCGGTTCATGCTCAATATGGTGACCGAGTTGCTGGATATCTCCAGTATAGAGTCAGGACAGATGAATTTGAACAAAACCCGGTTTGATCTTGTACAACTTGTAAGGGATTCAGTGAATCTGAATAAATCGCTTGCAGAAAAAAAGAATATCTTCATAAATTTTATCTCCTCGGAGCAATCACTTCAACTATACGCAGATCTGAACAAGATCGATCAGGTAATCACCAACCTTTTAACAAACGCTGTAAAATACTCAAACCAAAACACCACCACAGTAGTTGCTATTATGAGAGACCTGAACAAAGCGAGACTGGTGGTAAAAGATCAGGGGCAGGGGATTCCTTCGAATGAAATTGTAAAACTTTTCAAACCTTTTGCCAAAACGAGTGTGAAAAGTACCGGGGGTGAAAAAAGTACCGGATTGGGATTGATGATCGTAAAGAAAATAGTTGAAGGTCACGGCGGCACAATTTCAGTGGAAAGTGAAGTAGGAACAGGATCGACTTTTACCGTGGAATTACCCCTGGCAGAGGAATAGAATGAGGAAATATCAATTAAAACTTTACATAACCGGTAAAACCACCCGCTCGGAACAGGCAGTATCAAATCTGAAAAACCTTTGTAAATCAAAATTTAATGATGAATATGAACTTCTTATCATAGATGTTTTGGACAGTCCTGAACTTGCCGAGCAGGATCAGGTGCTTGCAACTCCGACACTGATAAAAATTCTTCCTCTTCCCGTAAGAAGGATTATTGGTGATCTCACAGATACTCAAAAGGTATTACTCGGACTTGAAATAAAAGTGTAAATTGAAATTAGAAACAGAAATGAAGAACGAAGCTATCTCGGTACTGATTGTTGACGATAATCCTGATTTAATTCAGAGTCAGGAATATACTCTCAAGAAGGCAGGATTTAGAACATTCACTGCGGTTGGGGGAAAAGATGGTTTGAGAATGGCTCAGAGTATCTTCCCCGATATCATTTTGCTCGACATCGAAATGCCGGATCTCTCAGGCATTGAGCTCCTCAAAATCCTAAAAGCGGATACCCTTACCAATAACATATTTGTAATATTGATAACCGCATACCTTAAAGAAAGCGACCATCAGGTCGAAGGACTTGAATCAGGTGCCGATGCATATCTAACCCGTCCGCTCCCCGCCAAGCTCTTCCTCGCACAGTTCCAGGTTTACGCCGATCATGTGATGGCTCTAAATCTTGTCAAAAAATCGGAAGCAAAATTAAACAAGGTAATTCAGCAAAATCCTGATCCGATGCTTGTAGTCAATCAGGATGGGATTATCATCTTTTCGAATCCGGCGGCTGAAGAGATGTTCAGGTTAAAGACTTCACTGATTGGAAGAGAATTCGGATTCCCGGTAGTAACCGGCACCAAATCAATAATCAATCTTTTGACCGGTACCAATGAAATCAAAACCGGTGAATTGAGAGTCACCCCCATTGAATTTGATCTCAGACAGTCATACCTGTGCTCGATAAGAGATGTTTCTCATCTTATCCGTTACGAGAATGAACTTGAAAAACTTAACAGGTTATACAGAGTTCTGAGCATGGTAAACAGAAGTCTGATGACTATCGAAGAGGAAACGGTTCTGATACAAACGATTGGTTCCATTTTCCTTGAAACTGCCGAATTTGATCTTGTAACCCTTCTCCTGTGTCCCTGTCATTTCAAGACAGCAGAGCCGGAAAAATTTGTTTTTGGTAATGATCAAAAAAGAATCCCTGAATCAGATCTTTTTATTTACCTGGATGAGCCGATGGTAAGAGAGAATATTCTTACTCACAAGAAGCAATTGATTTTTAATTCGATCAAAAATTCTGTCATCAATCAGTATGAACTCCGTTCCCTTGGTATTTTCCCGGTGGTTGTTAATGAAGAAGTAAGATTTATTCTTCAACTCTTTTCGAAAGAGCCCGGTTTTTTTGATAAAAGCGAGATAGACCTGATAAATGAGATATCGGGTGATATTTCCTTTGTGCTCAAACATGTAGAGAGCGAAAGAATCCGAAAAGAAGACGAGCAGCAACTCGCAGCACAGAAGGAGCTGTTTGAGAGGATAATCAACACTATTCCAGTTATGATTACCCGGTTTGACCCGAAAACTAATGTAACAATGGTCAATGCCGAGTTTGAAAAGAAGACGGGTTATTCGAACGATCTGATCAACAGGATTAATCTGATGGAGGAGGCATATCCCGATGAAGGAGAAAGACAACGGGCTGCTGATTATATGCTTCGGGCAGAAATTGCATGGGAAGAATTCCGTGTGAGAAAACATGACGGTGGATATCTTGATTCAATCTGGTCAAACATCCGGTTGTCAAGCGGTCTCCTGATCGGAATTGGAATCGATCTTACCGACAAAAAACTGATCGAATCGACAATAAAGTATGCACAAATAAAAGGAGAGGAGCTGAGCAGAATCAAAGCCAATCTGATGGCTAACATGAGCCATGAGCTCAGAACTCCAATGATAGGTATACTTGGATATGCAGAGATTCTGGAAGAAGTTGCCACGGACTCTGAAATTCTCGAGATGGCAAAAATTATAAATTCGGGAGCTCAAAGATTAATCGAGACTCTGAATTTGATTCTTGATTATTCAAGACTTGAAGCGGAAAAGCAATCTTTCGATTTGTTCGATTTTGATCTGTTGACCCTTGCACAAGAAGTAATCCGACTGAACGATAAAACTGCAAAGAAAAAGAACCTGTCAGTCGAGTTAAAATCTGATCACAAACAGGTTACAGTCTACTCGGATGAGAGAGCATTCTTTCAAATATTTAACAATATAATCAGCAATGCTCTTAAATATACACTTAACGGAAGTGTGACCATCTCAATTTCTGTTGTGGACGAGGATGAAACCGAATTTGTAGAGATTGCAATTGCAGACACCGGAATCGGGATAAAACCGGAAAATCTGAATCTGATCTGGCAGGAATTCAGACAGGTTAGTGAGGGGATGGGGCGTAATTTTGAAGGAACAGGCCTCGGCTTGACCATAACAAAGAAACTTTGTGATCTCCTCGGAGTGAAAATTCGAGTTGAAAGCAAAGAAAATATTGGAACGACATTTCTGTTGAAATTACCGAAGTCAACCTCGACCAAAAAAAGAAAAACAGTAACCCGCACTTCAGTTGAGGAATTAACGGTTTCTTCCGACAAGTTGGCTACACTTCTGTATGTTGACGATGAAGATACACCTTTTGAAATAGTGTCGATGCATCTTGCAAAAATTTGTAAAGTACAGCATGCCAGAAATGGAGAAGAGGCATTAAGACTTTTGGAAGGGGATGAAAAATTTGCTGCCATCCTCATGGATATAAACCTCAGGGAAGGTCTGGATGGCGTGGAACTTACAAGACTTATTCGTAAGATTCCCCGGTTTGCTCTTTTGCCGATCGTTGCCATCACAGCATTTGCGATGCCGGGTGACAGGGAAATTTTCCTGAGTGAGGGGTGCACCGACTATATTGCCAAGCCGTTTAAGCGTGACAGTCTCATCCATACGATAAAAAAGTACATCGTCTGATTTTTTTCTTGCACAGGAATTATCTTTTGCTTAATTTTAATCGTTTCAAATTTTTGAAATGTTAAAAACTCAATGATAGAAAACGAACAGATAAAAAATGATATGATTCGTCGCTTTGGCGATGCCTACAAGGCTTTCGGCTTGAACAAGCTGATGGGTCATATAGTAGCTTTGCTAATATTCAGTCCGCAACCTGTTTCTCTCGACGATATTTGCGATCAACTCGGCAGAAGCAAGGGCCCCGTCAGCCAGATTCTCAGGCGACTTCGCGACAAAAAGCTGATCAGGAAAGCCTGGGTAGCTGAAAACAACAGAAAAGATTATTACGAGATCGAACCCGAAATATTCGAGAACGCATTTCTTAATAATTTTGATCTTATCCGGAATAATACAAGAATCGCAGGTATTCTGAGAGATATGGCAAAGGATGCGGATCTCGAGAAAAACAGTGTTACCGCTAGACGGCTTGAAGAGATGGAAAGATTTTACAAATTGATGGAAATTCATTATTTGAATTTTCAAACCGAGTGGGAAGAAGAGAGAAAAAGACTCTACTCTGAATATTAAATGAAAAATATTCATGGAAGGTTGCGCTCTTTTCGTTTTAAATTTTTCAAACGATAAAAATGGAGATTAAAAAATATGAAAAGACTTGAAAACAAAGTTGCAATCGTCACCGGTGGCGCAAGAGGCATCGGGAAAGCAGCAGTTCTGAGATTTGCTGAAGAAGGCGCAGCCGTTGCAATTTGGGATGTAAATGAAGAACTTGGAAATGAACTTGTGTCTTCCCTTACTAATGAGGGTAAAAAGGCTCTGTTTGTAAAGGTGGATGTGACAGACTTCAATTCAACAACCGAAGCTGCCGCAAAAACAGTTGAGACTCTCGGGACCATTGACATCCTTGTTAACAATGCCGGAATCACCCGTGATGCGAGTCTCGCCAAAATGACACCCGAACAGTGGAAGATGGTAATTGATGTAAATTTGACCGGTGTTTTCAACTGCACAAAGTCAGTCATGAATGTAATGATTGAAAAAGGATCGGGCAAAATCATCAACACTTCGTCTGTTGTCGGTCTCTACGGAAATTTTGGTCAGACAAACTATGTAGCCACAAAATCAGGAGTTATCGGGATGACAAAGGTTTGGGCAAGAGAGCTTGGCAGAAAAGGAATATGTGTTAATGCTGTAGCTCCCGGATTCATAGCCACCGAGATGGTGGGTACAATTCCTGAAAAAGTAATTAACATGCTTGTTGAAAAAACTCCACTCGGAAGGCTTGGTGCCCCTGAAGATATTGCAAACGCATATCTTTTCCTCGCTTCTAATGAATCCAATTATGTAAATGGAACCGTCCTTAGTGTCGACGGTGGACTGGTGATGTAAGAAGATGATCAGAAAAGCCAGAATTGCAGGTATTGGTGCCTTTGCACCGGAAAAAGTGGTGACGAATCAATTTTTCAACGATATTCTCGGAGAAGATGTCGACACCTGGTTGAGAGAAAACCTTACGATCAGAGAACGCAGATGGTGTTCGGAGAATGAGTCCACAGCCGATCTTTGCGAAAAAGCGGCTCTGGAAGCAATCAAGGATGCCGGGATTTTACCGGCTGACATTAATCTGATAATAATTGCGACAGACACTCCCGAATTCGTGTCACCGTCCACAGCATCAATCATTCAACACAGAATTGGTGCCGTCAATGCCGGAACATTCGACATTAATACCGCTTGTGCGGGTTTTGTTACAGCTTTAAATACTGCAGCAAAATTTGTTGCCGGGGACCCGGATTGCAATACCGTTCTTGTGATTGGCGGGTATGCAATGAGTAAATTCCTTGATTTACATGATAAAAAAACTGTAACCCTTTTTGCCGATGGTGCCGGAGCGGTTGTCCTGACATCTTCAAACGATGGTGAAGGTTTCCTTAACGGAGAACTTTTCTCGGACGGGCAATACAACGAGTGGATGGGAATTTATGCCGGTGGAACTAAATATCCGTTAACTTCTGAAGTCCTGGAAAATAAGGATCACCTGCTTAAATTTGTGAAAAAATTCCCAAAAGAGCTGAATCCTGAAATCTGGACAAAGATGGTTTTAAAAGCGTGTCAAAAGGAAGGAATTTCTGCGGATAAAGTTGACAGATATTTCTTTACTCAGATCAATATCAATTCAATCTGGCAGACACTCGACAATCTGGGCGTGTCACGAGACAAAGGTGAAGTTATAATGTCGACCTACGGCTATACTGGTTCTGCATGTATTCCGATGGCTTTGAATGAAGCGTACAAATCGGGCAGAATTAAAAGGGGCGACTATCTGATGTTCGTTGGCTCAGGTGGCGGTCTTGCATTTGCGTCAGCTTTGGTAAAATTCTAAAGGAGAAACGAAATGGGACTTGCCTCAAGTGAACTTGTAACTGCGGGTTGGGTTTTAATATCGGCTTATATCGCTGTGACTCTTTTCTTTGTAATCAGAGGTGCGCTCAAAGTCAAATCGATGGATGACTATGCAGTTGGAAGTGTAAATTTCCCTCCATGGACTGTCGGGTTTGCACTTGCTGCCTCGATGACAAGCGCTGCTACTTTCGTTATTAATCCCGGTCTTGTGGCGACATATGGTATCAGCGGATTTATTTCTTACGGACTGGTTTATCCGGCGGCTGCTATAATTTCGCTGATTGTCCTGACGATTGGATTTAGAAAATTTGGCTCCTCAGTTAAGGCGGGTACACTCGCACAGTGGATGGGTAAGAAGTATGAAAGCAAGGGATTCGGACTCTATTTTGCAGTTTTATCACTTCTGCTCCTGACTTTTATTGTGCTGATAGCAGTCGGACTCACAAAAGTGATTGCTAAAACACTTGATGTACCCGAAATATATGTTCTCATTGGAACAGTAATATTTGTCTTTGGTTATATGATGTTTGGTGGTGCCAATTCGATGGTCTATACCAATACCGTCCAGGCAATAATAATGCTGTTTGTGGCATTTATCATGCTCGGATCAGGTTATCATTATTTCAATGATGGAATAGGCGGTTTCATAGACAAACTTGGAAACATCGACGGAAAACTGGTTCAGGTCTATAACGAGTCAAGTTTTCTTTTCAGGGATTTCTTCGAGATATTTATCGCACAAATTGTGATCGGGGCTGCGATAGTATGCCAACCCCACATAATTACAAAATCATTGTTGATAAAAGATCCGAAAGGGGTGAAAGCTTATCTGATAAGTGGTGCAATTGCCCAGGGGATATTTTTCCTCGTTGTATTTGTCGGACTTTACGCCAGGTTACAGTTCCCTGAACTGAAAGCAGGAGAGATTGCCCTGAAAACCGACGGTATTATTCCTGCCTATGTAGTAACAGTTTTCCCGGTTTTTGTTTCGTTGTTTGTGGTTTTAGGACTGATTTCTGCCGGAATTTCCACACTTGAGGGACTGATTCAGTCACTTTCAAGTACAATAACACAGGATATTCTGAAGCCTTTTGTGATCGACAAATACTTCAAGTCTGAACCTGACCAAAGAAAGATGATCCTAATAAACAGGGGAGTAATAGCAATCCTCGCAGTTGTCTCAATATTGCTGACATATGATCAGTTAATTAACCCGAAATTGAGTGTTGCCATTTTTGCACAAAATGGCGTCTATGCTTATTTTTCAGCGGCATTTGTGCCGATTATTTTCGGTATGTTTGTCAAAAATGTTAACAGAACCGGTGTGATGGTTGCATCTGTGGCAGCAGTCGCAGTTCATTTTACAATGTATTATGGCAAGATTGCTGTTCCATTCACTGTTGCCACAGGAGAGAATCCGGGAGTGGCTGCTGCTGTAGCGATTATTATTTCATGTTTGCTGGCACTTCTGTTTCAAAAATTGCCGGGAGGAAAGAAATGAAAGAGTTTTTGGAAACCGACTGGTGCGGTAAATGGGCGACATATTCGCCCGATAAATTTTTCCTTAGGGAGCATTCGACAGGGAAGGAATGGAACTACTACGATTTCAACTGTCGTGCAAACGCACTTGCCAACTGGTTCATTTATGATCTCAAACTCGAAAAAGGAGACAGGATCGCTGTTTACTCGAAAAACAGAGCAGAATTTATACTGCTTTTTGTTGCCTGTGTAAAAGCCGGAATGATACTCGTTCCGTTAAATTTCAGACTTACTCCGAGAGAGCTTGATACTCTTATTTACGATGCGGAACCATCGGTTTTTATCCATGAGTCGGTTTTTTCCGGTGAAGTAAAAGCACTTACGACTCTCGAACCGATTCCACATAAAATTGAAATGGAAAGCATAAACACATTTTTGACGGATGAATTTTCAGATACAAAATTGCAGTTCAAAAATGTCGCTGACTTTGAAGACCCGGTAATGATCCTTTATACAGCCGGGACAACCGGCCTTTCAAAAGGAGTCATAATCACAAATAAACAACTTTTCTGGAATGCGGTTAATACTGTCCTGCGGTTAAATCTGACGCATACGGATCATACACAAAGCTACGCTCCGTTTTTCCATACAGGCGGGTGGAATGTTCTCTTAACTCCGTTCCTTTTTGTCGGTGGATCACATACATTATTAAATTCTTTCGAACCTGATACTATTCTCGATCTGATGGAGAAGGAAAAGACAACTCTTCTTTTTGGTGTTCCGACAATGCTTCAGATGTTATCTGATTCTCCACGCTTCGAGGAAACTGACCTGAGTTCAGTGAGATTTGCCATTGTTGGCGGTGCGCCGATGCCGATTCCTCTGATAAATCTTTGGCACAAAAAAGGAATTCCGATCAGACAGGGTTTCGGTCTTACCGAAGTGGGTCCAAATTGTTTTTCACTACATCACGATCATGCGATAAGTAAAAAAGGTTCAATAGGATTTCCAAATACCTATATTCAGGCAAAAATTGTTGATGAACAAGGAAATGAACTCCCGATTGATACTCCCGGGGAACTGTGGCTGAAATCACCTGTAGTTACTCAAGGCTATTGGCGAAAACCGAAGCAAACCGCTGAGGCAATCACCGATGGATGGTTTCATACAGGAGACATTCTGTTAAAAGACTCCGACGGATTCTTTTTTGTGGTTGACCGGAAGAAAAACATGTATATAAGCGGCGGTGAGAATGTATATCCATCAGAGGTTGAAAAATATCTTTATCAGAATCCTGCAATAAAAGAATGTGCCGTCATTGGTGTTCCGGATGAAAGATGGGGTGAAACAGGGAAAGCCTTTATCGTTCTTAATCAGGATCATAAATTATCCGCTGAAGACATTATCAGCTACTGCAAACAGGGACTTGCAAAATATAAAATTCCTAAACACATTGAATTCCTCCAGGCTCTCCCCAAAAACGAGGCAGGGAAAATAAACCGACAACAATTAACCAACCAAAAATAACCGGAGAAAAACATGAAAAAGCTCTTTTCACTCTCAATCCTTTTCCTCGCAATCATGCTGACAGGTTGCAACAAAGACGAAAATCCAGTAGTACCACCAACACCAACCGTTGATCCCCTCGTTGGAACATGGGTTTCTGAAGGTACCGATGTGGCTCCCGGACTCGTTTCTGTTTCAAAAACAAAAAGAGTTGTAGCCACCTTCAACGCAAACAAAACCTACAAAGTGGTTTCAACCGACTCTTCAAATGTACAGGTAACATTCGAAGGTACATGGACTTATACGGATAATACCGGTTCGACCATTAAGACCATTACTCTTGCTCAGACAGTTCCAACTTCACTTACATCAACGGGTATTTTCGAAGTCAGCACAAGCGGTAACCTTACTTATGAAGTAATTCAAACAAATCCTGCAATTACAGGTTTTACTGCTCCAACGGCAGCCGAAGGATTTGGATCAACAAAATACAACGGTATTAAACTTGGTGCAACATGGACACAGAAATATGTTCCACAGGCTCCCGTAACCGAACCACTTATTGGTACATGGCTTTCGGAAGGTGCAAATGTGGCTCCAGGACTTAAGACAGTTTCCAAAACCAAGAAAATTGACGCTACTTTCAATGCAAATGGTACATATAAAGTAATCTCAACAGACTCATCAAATGTACAGGTTACATTTGAAGGTACATACTCAACCAAAGCAGTTGCCAACATGTCTATCAGAGAAATCACCCTGAACCAGACAGTTCCATCAGCTCTTACATCCACCGGTATCTACAGAGTAAATACAGCAGGACTCTGGTATGAAGTTATTCAGACCACCCCTGCGATCACAGGTTTCACAGCCCCGACAGCAGCAGAAGGATTTGGCAGCACCAAATATAATGGTTTTGCTCTTGGTGTTACCTGGATCCAAAAATATGTAAAAAACTAAACAAAAATTCCTGAACACGGGCATAACGGGGTCGGAAAAAGCATCCGGCCCCGGTAACCCCGTTCCATACCGGAGAAACAATGAAACAAATCAGACTTCTTATTCTCGCCCTTGCGATACCGCTGATTGCTTTTGCACAGGACACCAGACTCGAAGAAAAACCTCCCCGTGAATTCCAGTTTATCGGATATTCATTTACACGAATGACATCAGGAAATGTGTCTCCAACCAATGATGTCCTTCAGGGACAGGTTATCGGAAGACTTTTCGGACAAAACTCTACATTCACGATTCCTCAGACAACATGGTATTTCGAACAAAGGTTTGTTCCCATGTTTATCTACAAACCACAAATACTCGATGATTACGCCACTTTCCGTGCATTATTTAAAATTGATTATACCTGGGGAGATCAGGCTTACGGAGTAGGCAACAATCGTGGCGGGGCTATAAACGGCGGGCAAATTAACCTCCAGACTCTTATGGCGAATGTCGAAATCAGACCTGAAGATGCCAACTGGAATGTGGTAATCGGTATGCAACGCATATTCGACAATGTCAGAGACCCGAATATTAATACCCTAACTACAGCACAAACGAGTGCTTATAAACTTTCATACTGGGGAACACAGGGTGTAGGTATTTCATCATACATTGACCCCTCACCATCGACCAAACTAAGACTTGGAATGTTCCAGCTTTGGGAAAATGAGATAAGTAAAGACGATGATGTTATCCTTTGGATGACTGATTTCCTCTGGCACCCGTCTCCATTGATCGAAGCAGGAATAGATGCCTGGTATGTTTATGATAAAGGCAAAGGCGGTGGTGGTATCTCGATTCTCGGACAGGGTTTAAACTCGGCTCTCGCAGATTATAACGGTGCAACGAGAGTTAAATTCCCCGGTGTTAACCAGAAATATGAAGGACATATCGGCTGGCTCGGTGGTCATTTTGCATGGAACCGCGACTTTTTGGCTTCCCGCTGGTGGATCGACGGTTTCTTCATGTCAAATTTTGGTATTCTTGATACTGTTGGCAGCTCAAACGGCAAGATATCAGATATTTTTGGCTTTTCTGCCAATGCATCGGTTCAGTACAAATATGGTATGACCGCAAACGATAAAGTTTCGTTTGAAGCGCTCTACACATCAGGAGATGCTAACGGAGTTGCTGACGGAACACTTTCATCAGTAATAACCGGAAATGTTTACGGTTCACCGGTAGGAATTTACTCAAACCACAGAGCATTCCTGCTCTTCCCTGATCCTCAGGTTGTCAACAGATACTATTCAGCCGTGCACGACATTTCCAACATGGGACTTGGAGTCACAGCAGGATTCCTCAACTTTTACAAGGATTTTGTGCCAAACAAACTCTACGGAAAAGTCGGATTTGCCACAGCTCTTTCGAACAACAGTCTAAAAGGCGGTGGAAACTACATGGGCAGTGAAGTCAACTTTGAAATGAAGTATAATCTCAAAGTCTTCCTCACAGTCGGAGTGCATGCAGCCTATATGATGGTAGGTGACTTTTACGACTCTCCACTCTCAACTTATACCGGAGAGAAGCCGAAAGACCCTTGGACATTTTTTACAACGCTTAGCTGGCTCATGTTCTAAAGGAGGATACGATGAAAAAAATATTTGCAATTGCGCTTACAGGACTCTTCCTTTTTACAGGATGTGCGGGCTTTAAATACACAGATGCACCGGCACTTCAATTTCAGGATGTCGATTACTCATATCCAACGAAGACCGTTCTCGAAAATCCGTCTGTGGCTTATGCTGACCTTGGGTCGGGTGACAACACATTGATTCTGATTCACGGCTTGGCAAGCAACGCCGGATTCTGGAGATATGTTGCTCCCGAGCTCGCAAAAAAACACAGAGTAATTGTTGTCGATCTTCCCGGTTACGGCAAATCACAAAAAGGTGATTACCCTTATACTCTCAGTTTTTATGCTGAAACGGTCAAAAAATTGATCGAAACTCTCAAACTGAAAAATGTTTCATTAGTTGGTCACTCGATGGGTGGGCAGATTTCGATGATTTTCGCCCTGAAATACCCCGGATTGATTAAAAGCATCGTTCTTGCTGCCCCGGCAGGTTTTGAACGATTCCAGTATGGGGAAGGGGAGTGGCTTAGAAACGCACTGACCCCCAAAGGTGTTCGCCTGAACCCCGAAGACGGTATCAGAAGAAATCTGGCGAGTAATTTTTACAGTTGGGATGACAAATGGGAATGGATGGTGGAGGAGCGTGCCAGAAACGCAAAAGCCACTGAGATGAAGGAATTCACTTATGCGGTGCTGAAATGCGTAGGTGCGATGCTTGACGAACCCACCTGGAACAGGCTCCAAAACATTACTGTGCCGACACTTATTGTTTATGGAAAACAGGATGGACTTATCCCTAATCCGTATCTTAATCCCGGATTCACTGAAGATATCTTCAAACCCGGTGCTGCTAAAATTCCAAACAGCAAGCTGGTTGAAATCGATCAGTGCGGACACATGTTGATAATAGAAAAAGCCTCTGAAGTCAATAAAGCCATACTCGATTTCATAAAGTAATGGAATTCGAAAACCTCAACTATAAGTTTGAGATAATGAAAACCGAAATTGAACCGGGAACCGTCATCGCCCACACTGACATGGGCGATGGCGAACCCGTCGTCTTCCTTCACGGTCTTGGCAGTTACATTCCCGCCTGGAACAAAAATCTGGACTTCCTCTCAAAACATTTCCGTTGTATAGCTGTCGACCTTCCCGGATATGGTAAATCGTCCAAAATTCTCCATCCTGCAACAATGGAATACTATGCCGCGGTGATCATATATCTGATGAAAATTCTGGGTTATGATCAATTTACAGTATGTGGACATTCAATGGGAGGGGTTATAGCATTAAAACTCGCGATCGACCACCCTGACAAAATTAACAAAATGGTTCTTGTTGCACCCGGAGGAGCGGAAACCTATACTGATGACGAAAAGCTCCTCATTGAAAGCTATTTGAACGCAGAGAAGATAATCTCGAATAATGATCCGCAAATTGCCAATAATGTTAAGGTCAACTTCCACAGATTCCCTCACGATGCACAGTTCATGATCGACGATCGTATAGCGATAAGAAATTCACCTGAATTCCTCCTGCACGCCACTATAATTGCAAGAAGCGCTCTCGGGGTAATCAACTCTGATGTACCTTACCGGCTTGGTGAAATTAGAACTCCCACACTAGGACTCTTCGGTGAACGGGACAAACTGATTCCAAATACATTCGTCCATCCAACACTGACCCCTGCGGATATCATCGAAACATTCCGAAGTAAAATTTCAAACATCACCATAAATACATACCACGAAACAGGCCATTTTATCCAGTTCGAACAGCCTCACAGTTTTAACAGCGATTTTCTTAAGTTTATGATGCAATAATGTCTCATAATGAGGCATTAAAATCAACGAAGTATTCAAAAAAACAGAAATCAGCGCAGATAGCCGGATTAACCATTCAAAAACCTCTTTTTTATCCTGTCCATTTTGATTCAGCAATAGTTACTCAATCTCAAAATAATACACATCAAACAGTGTACTTTTATTAGTATAGTTGCAATTTCAGGGGAAAAACCGTGAAATGATAGTTTGGCATGCTTTTTGAACAAAGTGATTCAAATTTTAATCACATGAGGTCAAATAGTGAAAAGAATCAACCTTTTTATTCTGTTTTTATCAATCACCGTATCACAGCTTTTTGCAGTGGTACCTGATTCAGTTTCTAATAAACCTTCGGTTATCCCGGTAACACCACCTGTGATGTCAAGCGGCACTACCGTGAGGGTCTTTGGAGTAGGAACCGGACAAAATGTCAGTTTCCAGTTCCCAATCGGGACAACTATGAATGTCTGGGCAGGAACTCTTAATGGAGATTTGAACGGGACAGCAGCAAAGTTCTATTGCATAGACATTTCACACTGGCTTGCTACATGGTCTAACTCGAATCCAAACGAATATACTGATGATGGTCCTACCAACCAGTATATTTCCTACATTTTAAATAACTATGCTCCTTTTACGGGAACTCCAACTGCAACTGAAGCAGCAGCAATTCAGATTGCAATCTGGCACTTTAGTGATGGAGTTGATGCAAGCACAGTAACAAATTCAACAATTAAAAACAGGGCATTGAGCATAATAGCCGATGCGAACGCGAATTCAAACAGCGGTTCGATACTCTCAACTTTGCTCTTTAATCCCGGAACACAATCGATTCCTGTGGGACAGAATGCAGTATTTAATCTTACAGCATATAATGCATCCTTCCAGACTATGCAGGGTGTGAATGTTGATTTTGCATCCACTTCAGGAAGTTTGAGTTTCTCATCAGCAGTTACAGACGCTACCGGAACAGTAAGCAATCTGATACTTACTCAAGGCTCACAGAATACAGCAACAGTGTCAGCGACTGCACATCATATCATTCCACAGGGAACCCGTTACATTCACAAAACCAGACCGAATGATCAGCAGAAAATTGTTTTGGCAACTCCTGTGAACACAATAGTGACAACTAATGCAAGTGTAACCTGGGTTTCATCAGCAGATTTAAGCATTTCGAAAACCGCCTCTTCTACAAGCGGTAACCACGGTGATGTCATCACTTTCACCATCACAGTTACCAACCATGGTTTAAGTGGAGCAACAAATGTTGCTGTAACTGATCATCTTCCTTCAGGATTAACTTTTAATTCTGCCTCAGCATCACAGGGAAGCTACAACAGCAATACCGGTGTATGGACAGTGGGAAGTCTTGCAAACGGAGCTTCAGCAACCCTGCAGATGACGACAACCGTTAACCTTCAGTCACTAAATTCAAACTATTTCAATCTTGGACCTGCAACAGGTTACAACCTGTTTGTATTAAATGATGCATTTCAGCCTTCATCCGATACAGAAGGAAAAGTTGCTGTCGGACACAATGCACACTTTGCCGGATACAGTGTTGGTGACAAACTGACATTCGCTCCCGGAACTGAGGATGTGCTTGTAGTAGGCAACGATCTTACCTACATCTCGGGCGCTGTTTATTCGGGAAATGTTGTTTACGGTCATTCAACGAATCTCCCGATAAATGCAGTAAGTATCAATAACGGTTCACTAAGACAGGGAAGTGTAGTCGATTTCGCAGCCGCTTCCTCATATCTCTTAAATTTGTCAACTTCACTCTCCACCTATCCTGCAAATGGAAGTGTAACCTTCCAGTGGGGTGGTTTGGAACTGAACGGAACTCATCCACTGCTGAATGTCTTCAATGTAGACGGTGCACAACTTTCACAGGCAAATAATATGGCAATCAATGTGCCAAACGGTTCAGTAGTACTCGTAAACATCAGTGGAACCAGTGTAAGCTGGAGAGGCGGACTCACAGTTACAGGCACATCGATCAGCAATGTACTTTACAATTTCCATCAGGCTACCAATGTAACCATTCAGGGCATTGACATAAGAGGTTCGATTCTTGCTCCAAAAGCAGACATGAACTTTGTAACCGGTGTAATTAACGGTCAGATGATTTGCAAAAACTTCACAGGTCAGGGACAGATGAACAATACCGGATTTACGGGAAACATCCCTGTTGATGCAAATGTGATGAATATTGCTGAAATAACTCATTCAGATCAGTATGATCCTGATTCAACACCGAACAATGGAATTACCACAGAAGATGATTACGCTTCAGTAACAGTACACTTGTTCAACTACACAGGTGGATCGGGTGGCTCAGGCGGATCCGGTGGATCGGGTGGTTCAGGATCAGGAACCGGCAACTGGACAACACAGGGTCAGTTCATGAGCAATGAATTTATATGGGCAATCACATCTGACAACAATGGTAATCTCCTTATAGGAACCATTGGTGGAAAAATCTACAGAAAAAATGGCTCAACATTTGAAAGAATCAATTCAACCATGACCGTTGGATATGTATGGTCAATCGCGGTGGATGGATCGGGCACCATATATGCGGGAACAGAACAGGGATTGTTCAAATCCACTAACGGTGGAACCACATGGTCGCTGACTTCGCTCACAGGCAAAGATGTAAGAGCGATCAAGATAGATCAATCAGGTAATCTGTATGCAGGTACATGGGGCTTTGGAGTACTTAAATCAGCAGATCAAGGTGCTTCATTTACCTCATTGAATACCGGAGTACTTAGTACTGCCATTCATGCACTCGCAATTGATGCCTCCGGCAACATATATGCGGGCTCATTCGGTGGTGGCATTATCAAGTCGACCAATGGTGGAGCAGCCTGGACAGATCTTAACTCAGGTTTCCCTCACATTTGGGCACTTACGATCTCGCCAAATGGAAATATTTATGCCGGAACATATGGTGCCGGTGTCATCAGATCAACAAACAACGGGACTACCTGGACCTCCACACCGGTCGGACAGGCATTCATTTATGGAGTAACGACAGATGCAAACAACAATGTTTATGCGGCTTCATGGTCAAATGGTATTTTTGGAAGCTCAGATAATGGAAGCACTTGGACTAACCTGGGGCTCTCAGGTCTCGGTGCCGGTTCGGTATTCTCAACACCTTCTTCGAATGTCGTATGGGCAGGAACAGAGAGTGGAGTACTCTACTCACTCGACTCACCAATGTCTGTCAAGACCACAGGTGCCACAGTACCGGTAGAGTACAACCTTTCGCAGAATTACCCGAATCCTTTTAATCCTTCAACGGTTATCAGATTCGCCATCCCGACCGAAAGTTCGGTGACAATAAAGGTTTACTCGATCACAGGAGAGATGGTAGCAACCATACTCAACGAAGTAAAAACTGCAGGTGAATATGAAGTCAGTTTTGATGCTGCAGCACTTCCTACAGGTGTCTACATTTACAAGATAGATGCAGGTAAATTCAGCAGCACAAAAAAGATGATGCTCGTGAAATAATCCAATAATGCAGTAATGCAATAATCCAATAATATTTTGGAACCTAAGGCTGCTCATTAAAACGGGCAGCCTTTTTTTTTCAGATAAATTAATTCTTTACAAATAGTTATCTTGTATGATTATTTTGAAAAATTTTGCAGAATAAAGGATACGAATATGAGCATTCTTGTTGACAAGAAAACCCGCCTTGTAGTACAAGGGATTACGGGAGGAGAGGGATCTTTTCACACCAGACAGATGGTGGAATATAAGACAAAGGTAGTTGCGGGAGTAACACCCGGAAAAGGTGGAACTGAGTTTGAGGGAATACCCGTATTCAATACAGTTCAGGAAGCAGTGGATATAGCAAAAGCCAACACTTCTGTTATTTTTGTCCCTGCATCGTTCGCTGCAGATGCCATACTTGAAGCTGCAGACGCAGGAATAAAAGTGATTATTTGCATTACCGAAGGGATTCCTGCGGCTGATATGATTCCTGTCTATCACCTGATCAGACAAAAAGGTATCGTACTTATTGGACCAAACTGCCCCGGAGTTATTTCCCCCGGAAAAGGAAAAATTGGAATTATGCCGGGTTTCATTCATAAACCCGGAAATGTTGGCGTTGTCTCCCGTTCCGGAACTTTGACTTATGAAGCTGTAAAGCAATTAAGTGATCTCGGTATCGGGCAGTCAACCTGTGTTGGAATTGGTGGAGACCCCGTCATTGGTTCAAGATTCATTGACATTATAAAACTGTTCAATGAAGATCCTGAAACCGAGGGAATCGTAATGATTGGTGAGATTGGCGGATCCGCTGAAGAAGAAGCTGCCGAATTTATCAAAAAGAATGTTAAAAAACCTGTCGTAGGATTTATTGCCGGACAGACTGCACCTCCCGGAAGAAGAATGGGACATGCCGGTGCAATTATTTCCGGAGGTAAAGGTACTGCCGCCGAAAAGATGGAGGCGATGAAAAAAGCAGGTATCAAAGTAGTAAATTCGCCTGCAGAGATTGGTATCACAATGAAAAAGGCACTCGATGCCAAATCCAAGAAAAAAGTTAACGCATAAATCTAAATTTTAGGAGAAAATATTGAGCAATCTGACTTTTGCAATCATTAAACCTGATGCAGTAAGAAACAATTATGTCGGTCAAATTATCACAATGATAACCGAAGCCGGATTCAAAGTAAAAGCGATGAAAATGACGAGAATGAGCGTGGATTCAGCGAAAGGATTCTACGAAGTTCACAAAGAGAGACCATTCTACGGTGAGCTGGTTGAATTCATGTCATCAGGACCCTGTGTACCATTAATGCTCGAAAAAGAAAATGCAGTCGCTGATTTCAGAAAACTGATCGGAGCCACTGACCCGGCACAAGCCGAAGAAGGCACAATCAGAAAAAAATATGCCGGCAGTAAAGCTGAAAATGCTGTACACGGTTCCGACAGTGATGAAAATGCGCTTATAGAGATTTCCCATTTCTTTTCCCGTGATGAACGGTTGAATAACTACCCTCTTTAATGCCAATTTCCCGCTGGAAAAAACTTAAGAGCCGGGAGTATCACAGAAATCCTTTCTGGAATTACCGCATTGATGATTTTGTGATCCCCTCTACGGGGTTCAAAGGAAAATACTATTATGTGGATACTAACGGCTCTTCCATGGTCATACCGGTCAACGAAAAAGGGAATCTTCTGCTTGTCGAACAATACCGTTACCTGAACAAGAGGTTTTCGCTTGAATTCCCGTGTGGTGGAATCAAAACCGATTCAACACCCGAAGAAACTGCCATGCTGGAATTAAGGGAGGAAACAGGTTATTCTGCAAGAAAAATTACGAAAATAGGCAAATTCTGTCCATTTAACGGTGTGACGAATGAAAATTGTTTTGTTTATTTTGCCCTCGATTTGGTTCCCGACATGAAGAAACCTGATGAAACAGAGGAGTTGAATGTTGTGGAATTAACCGTCTCTCAATTTGAAACACTTGTCATTCAAGGTAAAATATTTGATGGTATGACACTTGCCGCCTGGGCTATGGCGAAACACCGCATCGTGGAGAAACTTCGATGAGGAATATTATTACCCTGTTTTTTCTATTCCTGCCTGTTGCTTTATTCGGGTGTCAGAAAAATCCCGCAGCAGATTCAGGCGATCCTGCAAAAACGGCCGAAAACAAGAAATTCAAGAACGGTGTTGATGTGTTCCTTGAGGAGAAGGTTTCGGAGCTGGCAGGGAAACGGGTTGGTGTGGTTACAAATCATTCTGCAATTACAGCAGATGGTAAACATCTTGTTGATGCACTCCATTTCGATAAAAAGATCAATATCTCCGCAGTATTTGGTCCTGAACATGGCTTCCGTGGTGATGCAGCGGCCGGAAAGAAAATAGACGATTCCAAAGATGAAAAGACGGGATTGCCGGTGTACTCATTGTATGGGGCGACCAAAAAACCGACTGCTGAAATGCTTTCAGGGGTTGATGTCATGATTTTCTCGATAAGGGATGTCGGAGTGAGATTCTACACCTACATTTCAACACTTTACTATGTGATGGAAGCGTGTGGTGAAAAGGGGATACCAGTGTTGGTTATCGATCAACCAAATATCATTGCATGCACATATGTGGATGGTCCAATTGTTGACGAATCTCTTTTTTCATTTGTCGGCATAACAGCGTTGCCGATTGCTCACGGGATGACAGTCGGCGAACTTGCATACTTCTTCAAGGATGATATTTTAAAGAGAAAAGGGATTAAATGTGAAGTTGGAGTTGTCAAGATGAAAGGTTATTACAGGGAGACAGAATTTGATTCGACAGGGATGCAATGGTTGAATCCATCACCTAATCTCAGATCGGTACTTGCAGCAAAAGTTTATCCCGGTACCTGTCTTCTTGAGAACACGAATCTTTCGGAAGGGAGAGGTACAGAGGACCCGTTTCTTATCTTTGGTGCTCCTTTTGTAAATTCCGGTGAACTGGCCGATGCAATTTCACGATTCCCCGGCATTAAAAAGGTGGAAACAATTGAATTTACACCCCGAGAAAGTGCTGCGGCAACAAAGCCGAAGTACCTGAATGAAAAATGCTACGGGGTAAGAATTAAAGAAACATCTTCTGAATTCGAGTCTGTGAAATTTGGTTTTTTCCTCCTTGATCATCTGTTAAAGGCTTATCCGGGGAAATTTGAAATCAGGGAAAAAGGATTCAACGGTAAAGCCGGAAAAAATGGAATAAGGGAAGTTTTGGAAAAGTCAGGGTGGGAGGCTGTCGTTCAAGGTTACAAATCGGAACTGCAGCAGTTCATGCAACTTAGAAACAAGTATTTATTATACACTAACTTAAGGTAACAATATGTTATTAAGAAAACTAATGTTTTCAATATTCGTTCTGTCTTCCGTCGTGATTCTTTCGGGATGTGGAGAAAAAGGTTCTGAAGCCGTTCAGGGTGCCACAGATATCGATACCAACTATCTCAAAGTAGAAGATGTAAAAGCAGCTGAAGGTGTTACAACTTTCGGTTACAAACTGGAAAAAGGAGATAAATTCAGTTATAAGGTGGCTTTTATCAACAAGATTTCACAGGATATGAAAGCTGATACAGTCATTTCGCAAAAAGTTGATCAGCGAAATGTTCTTATCATCGATTTTGAAGTGAAGGATGTTGACAAAGACACAATCGCAGAGGTTGAAGTAACAACCAGAAGCGTATATGTGAAATCAGACCTCAATGGCAAGGTAAAAGAGTACAAAACGGGTGATAAACTCGATTCAACAAGCAGAATCGATTTTGGCTTCTATGAGGCTTTATCCGGTAATTCTTTTATGGCAAGAATCGACAAAAAAGGGACAATCCGCGAAGTGTACAAAGTTGACAAAATTGTTGACAATGCACTCCCAAAAACTAATGGTAAAGATTCAATTTCTGCACAGCAGAGAGAAATGGCAACCACTGAAGTTGCTGAGAATCTTAAGGGTATGATTCTTCAGGTGTTTAGAAACTTTTCGAACGGCAGCCTTAAAGCCAACGAGACCTATAGTGACAAAAAACCACCTGTTGCAGATCCAAGCAGAATGTACCAATTGAATGCCACACAGCTCTACACGCTTAAAGAGAAAGGTAAATTCAACGGAAGCGACATTTCAATTATTGAAGCAGGATATGATGCTTCGTATGAATTTAATCCTGAACTTGCACAGCAGGGAATCAAAGTTGATAAAAGTTTGATTACCGGTGGCGGCAAGGTTTATTACAACGATAAAGAAGGCAAACTTCAGAAGTCAAGAACAAATCTTGTTGAAGAAATCGCATTCAGTGGTGAGATACCCGATAAAACAGGTAAAAAGATTCCATTCACGAGTGTTAAAAAATCACTTATCGTGAATATAGTTGAGAAAATTAAATAATCTCAATTAAAAAGTGTTCTAAGAGGCTGTCCGGATATTAACTGTCCTGCAGCCTCTTTTTTTTACATCCGTCTCTGAACCACTATTCTCACACCCTCCACCAAAATTACTTTGAGAGGTGAGTCCTTCTCGATATAATCTCCCTGAGTCACAACATCGTACCTCGTTCCCTCAATCAACGCCGTGCCGGCAGGTCTTAAGACTGTCAGCGCCGTGCCTTCCTTTCCGACAAGTCCGGAATGATCCGGAGCCGAAGTAAAGCCGGATTTAGAACCCGATTCAGTATCCAGTACGAAATTTTTGAATGTCCTGGTGTTTGGCAGGAACTTATATGCAAGAAATCCGAGGAAAAAGAATCCAAAAATTGCCGAACCCAACTGAATAATGGCCATCTGAATAAGGGAAGAGTCGAAATATCCTTCGGTATTAACCAGTGAAAAGAACAGCGAGGCGATCATCAGGAGGATTCCGACCACCCCTGCAACTCCAAATCCGGGTATGAGGAATATTTCAACCAGAATCGCAGCAAGTCCGAGGATAAAAAGCACCACCTCGAACCACGAAGCCAGATCAAGTATTAGAGAGGATCCGAAAAACAGGGTGAGAAATACAATGCCAAGTATCCCCGGTACTCCGAACCCGGGAGTCTTGATTTCGGTATAGACACCCGCGAGACCGAGCATTATCAGCAGGGAGGCGATAATCGGGTTGTTCAAAAATCTTACGAACTCTTCAGCCCAGTTGGTTTTCACATCGATGATCAAGGGATTGGAGTAACCAAAAGCTTCCGCCGCAGCTTTTGCCGAGTTGACTATTGTGTCAGCCATTTTCAGGTTCACTGCCTCGGCATCATCAAGGGAGACAAGTTGGGTAGAATCCACCAGCCCGGGTATGACAACTCTTTCGTCGACCATGCCTTCAGCAATTTTAGGATTTCTGCCGTTTTTTTGAGCCGTTGATCTCATCTCAGCACGCATATACGACTGATATTTTTCAGAACCCTTTTTACCCTCCTGGTCAACCACCGTAGCAGCTCCGATTGTGCTCCCGGGTGCCATGGCAATTTTTTTGCAGGAGAGGGTGATGAGTGCACCCGCTGAAATGGCTCTTTTGTTCACAAAAGCTATGGTAGGAATTTTTGCATCAATCAGCAGGTCTTTCAGTTGAGTCGCAGCATCAACTCTGCCACCAAAGGTGTTTATCTCCACAATCAGAGCATCAGCCTTCTCTTTTGTTGCCAATTCCAGTGCCCTTTTTAGATAAGGGACAAGGGAAAGAGAGATTTCCTCATTAAATGTAACACGGTAAACGGTCGATTGAGAAAAGCCGAAGGAACTTAAAAGGATTACGATTGTACAAATTAGAAGCGAAGTTTTTGATTTCATGACTTTTAATGGATTATTTTGCAATCTTGTTTGCTAATATAATGCGATTTATCGGAATAATTTATTAAATTTGTATTTAAATCAGACCTCATTTTTCGCTTTAACGAAAACAATTTAATATGGAGAATAACATGTCAAACAAATTTGCCGGATTTCGGTCTTTCCTTCTGTTGGCAATCGCCGCTGTTACCATGTACGGTTTTACTTACATTCCCGAAGGAATCGAAATCGGTCCGTTTACAACCAAGAAAGTGGATGTCCTTTCCGATGTAAAAACTGACGAGATAACTCAAAGAATTGACGAATACAACTATTTCAGAGGTCTCGCTGATGCTTATGGCGTACTCGTAAACAACGATGTTTTAAGTGTAGAGAATTACAGCTCAGAGCTTAGAATAGAGGGTGATTTACAATCTAAAGTGCCCATATCGGGAAACACAGCCCAGCTTAAGGGTTTTGCCTCTGCCTTAAAGGGCTCAAAAAGCGGTACCGTAAGGATCGCTTATTTTGGTGATTCAGCCATCGAAGGTGACAACATCTGTGCAGACTTCCGTGAGGCACTTCAGGAGAAGTTTGGCGGAACCGGTGTCGGTTTCGTAGCGATCACAACTCAGGATAAAGCATACAGAGCAACCACGAAACTCGATTTTTCCGGGAACTGGGACTCACAGCTCGTAATCAATGGCAACCCTAAAAGAGGTGCCGGTATTTCCGGCGGAGTCTTTATTCCAAAAAGCGGAAGCTGGGTAAAGTATGAGACAACCTGGAAATATAAAACCGTAAGAACTTTCGACAAAGTGAGAGTATTCTACACCGAGGGTTCAGGTACATTCAAATACGAATTTGACAAAGGTGGCGAAAATTCAGCTCCTTTCAAATCCGGAAAAGGTGTAAATGTCACCGACATTACCTACAAAGGTTCAAAATCGTTCAAACTTACTGCTGACAAAGATAATCAGGCTGCACTTTATGGAGTTAGCCTTGAATCAGGCAACGGCGTTTATGTCGATAATTTCCCGCTTAGAGGAGATGATGGTAACGCTCTCAAAAGGATTCCAAAAGACAATATAAAAGCTTTTCATGGCTATTTGAACTATGATTTGGTAATTCTTAGTTTTGGTCTGAATTCAGTTGACAAAGTGAAGAACACATCGAACTATGAAAAAGAATTTACCGATGTAGTAAACCATATCAAAAGTGCAATGCCCGGTGTTCCGATTTTGATTGTTGGAGTCGGTGATAAAGGCAAAAAGGTTGGTTCGAAGTTTGAAACAAACGATATGGTTAAAAAGCTTGTAACAGTTCAAAAGAATGTCGCTTCGAAAGCCGGTGTAGCATTCTGGGATCTTTTTGCAGCGATGGGTGGTGAAGGTGCAATGGAGCGTTGGGGTAAAGACAAACTTACCACTGCTGACATGACACATCTCAGTGCAGAAGGTTACAAGAAAGTAGCCCGCATGCTTTTTGATGCACTGATGGATTATTACGGTAAAAACTAAAACAGAGAACCATTTGAAACATTATAATAATGTTTGGCAACGCTGGGAGGATAACTCCCGGCGTTTTCCCAATAAAGACGCCATAGTCCACTGGAGAGCCGGTGAGGAGCCATTTAGATGGTCATTCAAAGATTTGTTGGAAACCGCCAACAAATTTTCCATTTTATTAAAGAAACAAGGAATAAAGAGAAATGAAGTGTGTGCCATCATAATCAGGCACAATCCGATGTTTTTCCCTTTATATCTCGGTGTTGCGGGCTTGGGTGCTATACCTGCAGTGCTTGCATATCCAAATCCAAGACTTCATCCTGACAAGTTTAAATCCGGTGTGGAGGGAATGTCCCAGCGCTCCGGTCTCGACTGGATATTTACTGAGGCCGACCTTGAACCGATTATTTCCCCACTCGTGCATCACGAGGGGAGTACGATAAAAGGTCTGTTCTTTCCATTGGAATGGGACAGGGAATTTACACCTTCAGCGGAAGAAATCAATGATTTAACATCAGTCAGAGACTCAATTGTTGAATCGGATCCTTTCCTTCTGCAACATTCATCGGGAACGACAGGTCTTCAGAAACCGGTACTTCTTTCACAAAGGGCTGTTTTGGATCATGTTGACAATTACGCCCTTTCCATCAACCTAACCGAGAATGACAAAATTGTCAGTTGGCTCCCGTTATATCATGACATGGGGCTGATAGCTGCTTTTCATCTTCCACTTGCTTTTGGAATCACTTCAGTGCAGGTTGATCCTTTTGAATGGGTACTCGCACCCTCTCTTCAGTTCGAAGCTTTGAATGCTGAAAAAGCCACAGTGTGCTGGCTGCCTAATTTTGCTTACAATTTCATGGCAGACAGAATTGAGGAAGATGAGATGGAATCCGTTTCTCTTGAATCTTTGCGACTCGTCATCAATTGCAGTGAACCTGTAAGAAATGAGAGTCACAAAAAGTTCAGCGCCGCTTTTGAAAAATATGGTTTTAATCCTCTCGGGCTATCGGCTTCCTATGCGATGGCAGAAACAACATTTGCTGCAACACAAACAGAACCGGGTAAACCGATTACCACTATCGAAGTGGATCGTGAAAGCCTCGCTCAGGGAGTGGTTACACCTCCAATTCCCGGAAAAACATCAAGAATTTGCGTTTCGTCCGGAAAAGTGATAAAAGGATGTGAAGTCAGGATTGTGGATGAAAAAGGAAATGAGCTTCCCGAACATGGAGTAGGGGAGATTATCATCACATCGGTTTCGATGTTCGACGGCTACAGAAACTATCCCGAGAAGACTGCTGAAGTACTTAAGGACGGCTGGTATTACAGCGGTGATTACGGCTTTAAGCAAAATGATGAACTCTTCGTAATTGGTCGTAAAAAAGACATAATTATCGTTGCCGGTAAAAACATTTATCCCGAAGATGTCGAAGATGCCATCGGAGTGGTTAGCGACATAATCCCCGGCAGGGTAATTGCATTTGGCGAAGATAATGTGGAACTCGGTACCGAGGAAATCAGCGTTGTGGCTGAAACTCCCTTGACTGATGAAAAAGAGAAGAAAAGACTGATTCAGCGTGTGAAGGAAAAAGGGACATCGGTTGATCTCACGATCACACATGTATATCTTGTTCCTCCAAGGTGGCTAATTAAAAGTTCTGCCGGTAAACCAAGTAGAAAAGCCAACAAGGAGAGAATCGCCGAAATGAAAGAATTGAACAAACATTAGACAGAGAGAACCATAATGATATCAGAGAGACTAAAGAATACGATACTCAAACAACTTGAACTCGAAGATTACGACATTCAGGATGAAACTAAAGCAAATACTGTACCAGGTTGGGACTCACTCAGTCATGCCAATGTGATACTCTCGATTGAGAAAGAATACAACATAAGACTGAAGCACATAGAAGTTCTTAAATGCAAGAACCTCGGAGACCTTCAGAGATTAGTCGATTCCAAAATTTCGTAAAAAGGTACTGTATTGAATTCTGTCATCGATTTTTCCAAGCTGGCGGGGCTGTTCGTTTACAGTCCGGACAACCCGCTTCAGTTTGGTACGCTTACTTTTATGTTCTTTCTTGCTTTGGGACTTCTTGTTTATCATGCAATATATCCAAACCAGAGATTAAGAGCTACATTTCTACTGTTGTTCTCCGCATTTATCTACTACAAAATTGGCGGTTTATTCCTCATCCTTCTGTTGGGGGTCGGGGTTGTAAACTACTTTTTTGGAAAAATACTCTTCGGAATAGCTGATACCGACAAGAGAAGGTATGTACTTTGGGGAATGGTAATCCTGAATGTTGGATTGCTTGCATACTTCAAATACACAAATTTTGTGCTCAGTCAAATTGCGACTCTTCAGGAGACAGAATTTACGGCACTTGACATTATGCTACCGATCGGTATCTCGTTTTACATATTCAAGGTTTTAAGCTTCCTTTTCGATATATATTACGAGAAATATGAGGAATTGCCGCGTCTCGACGATTTCATGCTCTATGTAACCTTTTTCGGGAATATTCAGGCAGGTCCTATCGACAGAGCTGATGAGTTTATTCCACAGATCAAACAAAACCTCCTTACTTCCCCCGAAGGTAAGACATCAACCGGCCTGGCTGTATTTTATCTTGCATCGGGAATAATCAAAAAACTGATTATCGCTGACTATATTTCCCTGAATTTTATCACAAGAGTCTTTGAGGATCCTCTAAGATTCACCGGTGCAGAGAATATACTCGCCATTTACGGCTATTCGATTCAGATTTATTTCGATTTTTCGGGTTACTCCGATATGGCTGTGGGGATGGCACTGCTGTTCGGATACAAAATCATCGACAACTTCAATTCACCATATAAAGCCACCAGTGTTGCCGACTTCTGGAGACGCTGGCATATTTCTCTTTCGAGGTGGCTGCTTGATTATCTTTTTACTCCAATGCAAATGGGTTTAAGGAACATGAAGCAGTACGGAAATGCCATTGCACTCATCGTCACATTCGCAGTTTGCGGGCTTTGGCACGGAGCTACCTGGGGGTTTATCATATGGGGTACAGTCCATGGCTTTATTATGGGTTATTCTGTTTTAACGAAAAAACTTCGTGCAAAAGGATTGATGAAGGTTGGAGTGAAGGAAGGTGGAAAGGTGCTAAACTTCGTGAGAGGTTTCATCACGTTCAACATCATTACATTAACCTGGATATTCTTCAAGGTTGATTCATTAGACAAAATTCCAATGATCTACACACAGATCACAGAGAACCTGCATGCTGTAGTGTTTACACAGTTCTATGGTGGATTCCCGGGAGTGCTCATCTTTTTTGTGATCGGGCTCATTATCATCTTCTTCCCTGAAGGGGCAAAAGAGAAGATAAAAACAGGGCTTATGAATATGCCTTTCTGGGCACAAGGACTTGTTCTTGGATTAGTAATCTACCTGGCTTCTCAGATAATGATGGCTGAAATGGTGCCTCCTATCTATTTTGAATTTTAATTTTTCGAAGGTTTATGAAAAATATCGCAGTTGTTTTATTACTGATCTTAATTTTGGGAACCGGAATGTCAGCACAAGTTGCCACCATATCGCAGATAGATGGTGTATATATGGTTATTACCGACAAATATGCCCCGGATAAGCGAACGGCTATTCTGGATCTTAAATTTGATTTGGATATGCCGCGAAACATCCTTACAGTCTCCGGTGAGACGACCGTACCGGCAGCACTCGAAGATATGCGGAAAATGCTTCACAATTACACAATCAACGATGTGGTTGAAAGACTTCCTGCTAAATCTCTTAATGGTTACGAGTATGGAGTAGTCACACTTTCGGTGGCAAATATCAGATCGAAACCATTTCATCCTGCGGAACTAGTTACTCAGGCTTTGCTTGGAACACCTGTCACTATTCTGAAAGAGGGTGATGACCATTGGTTTTTGGTGCAGACTCCTGAAGGATATATTGGATGGGTTGATGATGCGGGAGTTCAATCGTTCAATAAAAAAGAGATGGAAGGCTGGTATAGAGCCGACAAGGTGATCTTCACTGATGTTTATGGTTTTGTTTATGAAGATGAGAATGCAAAAGGGGGCACAATATCGGACATTACAGCAGGGGGTATCCTTCAAATAAAATCGACCGGCAAAAACGGTTATAAAGTTGCACTTCCCGACGGCAGAGAAGGTTTTGTATCTAAAAAATCGGCTTCGCCTCTTAAAAAATGGATTAAGGGACAAAATCCAGATTCAAACACTATAATCAAAACCGCAAAAAAATTCCTCGGTGTGCCTTATCTCTGGGGCGGTACTTCCCCTAAAGGAATGGACTGCAGTGGATTTACTAAAACGGTATATTTCCTGAACGGAATTATGCTTGCCAGGGATGCTTCTCAACAGTGTCTGTATGGTGAAGAAGTCGATGTTTCAAAAGGATATGAAAATCTGAAAAGAGGGGATTTACTCTTCTTTGGTCCGAAACCTGAAGAGGGTAAAAAACAACGAATTACTCATGTTGGGATTTACATGGGAAACAAAGAGTTCATCCACGCTGCCGGAATGGTAGGTATCAACAGTTTTGACCCCGCAAGTCCCGTTTTTAGCGCTTACAGAACAGGGATGCTTGTTTCGGCAAGAAGGATTTTGACCAAGGTTGATTCACCCGGAGTCAAAAAGATTTCGGTTTCAGACTATATCAAATGAGACGATAATGGATTCCAGAAGAGATTTTATAAAAAAAGCTTCATTGCTGTCAGCCGCTGCGGTAGTGGCTGGAAATGGAGCCTCAATAACAAAATTCGCAATTAATAAAATGAACAGCAATAAACTAAAACTAAGTTTCAGACCTTATACCCTTGAACTAAAACATGTTTTTACTCTCGCAACGAGTTCAAGAACCACCACCCCTGTAATGCTGACTGAAATTCAGTTTGGCGATGTAACAGGCTACGGTGAAGCATCAATGCCACCTTATCTGGGTGAAAGTCACGAGACAGCCACTGCTTTTCTTTCCAAAGTGAAACTCGAACAGTTCAATGACCCGTTCAAACTGGAGGAGATCATTGATTACATCGATACAGTGGATACGGGGAACTACGCAGCTAAAGCCTCAGTTGATATAGCTTTACATGACCTGGTTGGTAAATTGATCGGACAGCCATGGTATAAAATCTGGGGCTATGATCCTGTCAAAACTCCCCACACGAGTTTTACAATCGGAATTGACAAACCTGATGTGGTGAAAGAGAAAGTGCGTGAGGCTGCCGAGTACAAAATCCTTAAGGTAAAACTCGGTCGTGATACTGATAAAGAGATGATTGAAACAATTCGCTCCGTAACCGATAAACCGATCTGTGTTGATGTTAATCAGGGTTGGAAGGACAAACAGGCAGCTTTGGACATGATCTACTGGCTCAAAGAAAAAGGTGTCGTTTTTGTTGAACAACCAATGGATAAAAAGAATCCTGATGATAACGCCTGGCTTACACAAAACAGTCCGCTCCCAACCATAGGTGATGAAGCGGTTCAAGGGCTTGCGGATGTTTTAAAAGCTAAAGGAGTTTACTCGGGTATCAACATCAAACTGATGAAATGTGGAGGAATGAGAACTGCCAACAAGATGGTAAGTCTGGCTGATGGTTTGGGTCTGAAGGTGATGATAGGATGTATGACAGAAACTTCCTGCGCCATCTCTGCTGCTGCACAGCTCTCACCGATGGCGCTGTGGGCTGATCTTGACGGGGCACTTCTCATCAGTAATGATATTTATAAAGGAACTACAATAACAGATGGAAAGGTTACTCTTTCATCGTTACCAGGAATTGGAATAGAAAAAATTTAATTAACGGAGACATCTTAATGAAACCCGGTTATTCAATAACTAAAATTATCCTGCTATTAATTATCATGACAGCATCTGAAATATTTGCCGGTGGTGTTTTCCCTTACAAAGTTCACAGGGTTACACTTCAAAACGGATTTAAAGCCCTTCTAATCCCGATGCCGGGAAGCGGTCTTGTATCATACTATACCGTTGTAAGGACAGGCAGCCGTGACGAGTGGGAACCCGGGAAAAGCGGTTTTGCCCACTTTTTTGAGCACATGATGTTTCGCGGTACCAACAAGTACCCGCTTTACGACTCGGTTACCACTTCAATAGGTGCCGATGCAAATGCTTATACAGATGATGACCTGACGGTTTACCATCTTAATTTTGCTGCAGAAGATCTTGAAAAAGTGATGGATCTGGAATCCGACCGTTTTCAAAATCTGAATTATAAAAAAGATCAGTTTATGACGGAAGCGGGCGCCGTTTACGGTGAATACAGAAAAAGTGTTACAAATCCTTTTTCAGTACTTTTCGAAAAATTTCAGGATATGGCTTTCGACAAGCACACATACAAGCATACGACAATCGGATTTGAAGCTGACATAAAAGAGATGCCAAACCAGTATGAATACAGCCTTTCTTTCTACAACCGTTATTACAGGCCCGAAAACTGTGTACTCGTTATAACAGGTGACTTTGATGTGGCGAGTGTGACAGGTATGGTCGATAAATATTATTCATCATGGAAAACAGGCTATACTCCTCCAAAGATCGAAATGGAGCCAAAACAGACAGCTCCCAGGGAAGCAAAAATTAAGTATGACGGAAAAACCCTTCCTCTTCTGGCGATCGGGTACAAGTATGATGGATTCAATGTTTTTAACAAAGACTATATGTCGATGATTCCGTTTGCGGATATTGCTTTTGGAGAGACGAGTGAATTGTACAAGAAACTGGTGCTTGACGAACAGAAAGTGCAGTTTATTGCCGGTGGAGCCCAAACAAGAAGGGATCCGTTTCCTTTTATGATTTACTCGAGAGTCAAATCAGAGAATGATTTGGAATATGTAAATCAGGAAATCGAAAAAACAATTGATTATTACAAAAACAATCTTGTTTCCAAGGAACAGTTGGACAAATTGAAGAAGAGGATGAAATATCAGTTCCTCATGGGTCTCGACAGTCCCGAGGCGGTCGCCTCTGTTCTACCTATGTTTATCACGCTTTCGGGAGATATCGAAGTACTCGATGAATTTTACACCCAAATGATGGACATAACCCCACAGGATATTCAAAATGCCGTAAGAAAGTATTTTGTTAAAGAGAGCAGGAACCAAGTAATTCTCACAGGAAATTGACATTATGAACCGAACATTTAAATACACCGGCTTTTTATTTTTACTGATCCTCGTAACGAGCTTAAACGCAATGGATAAAAACAGAATTGTATTATTAAAAACCCAGGAACCGGTAGTTTCATTCAGAATCTGGTTTAATGCGGGTTCCAAGGATGATCCTAAAGGGAAGGAGGGGCTTGCTGCTCTTACCGCTGCCTTGCTGAATGAAGGCGGCACATCCAAACTTACTTATTCGCAGATACTGGAAAAACTCTATCCATTGGCTGCAGGTTATTCTGCATCTGTTTCGAAAGAGAATTCTGTTTATTCCGGTTCTGTCCATTTGGATAATCTTGACGAGTATCTCAGTCTTTTCACAGGGCAGCTTTTGGATCCCGGATTCAGAGAAGAGGATTTTCAAAGAGTAAAGGATGAGGCGATCAGTTATCTCTCAACCACCCTGAGGTATTCGAGTGATGAAGAGCTCGGCAAAGCAGTCCTTTACAACGAGATTTTTCAGGGAACACCTTACGGTCACCTTGCAACAGGGACGATTAGTAGTTTGAAAAACATAACTCTCGACGATGTTAAATGGTTTTATAAAAAATATTTCAACAAAGAGAATTACATCCTCGGTATCGGTGGGGGATTCGACGATAAAATTGTTCAGCGGGTCTGGGATGAATTGCAAAAACTCCCTGACGGAGTGGTTAATTCCGGTTTGCAGATCAATCCGAATCCCGTTTCAGGATTAAAAGTTGTGATCGTTGAAAAAAAGACGAATGCAACTGCGATTTCGATGGGCTATCCGATTGACTTGTTACGCAACAATGAAGAATGGTATCCCTTGGCTCTTGCAAATTCCTGGCTGGGTGAACACCGAAATTCCAGTTCACATCTTTATCAGGTGATACGGGAGGCGAGAGGATTAAACTACGGTGATTACAGCTACATTGAATATTATCCCAACGGTGGAAGACTTTCGAAACCACCGGTGAATGTCCCGCTTAAAAAGCATCTTTTTGAGATGTGGATCAGACCGGTTCCAAATGAGACCAAACATTTTGCTTTCAGAGCCGCAATGCGTGAGCTTGATCTCCTTGTAAAGAACGGTCTCGGAAAAGATGATTTTGAGATGACACGAAAGTTTCTGCAAAAATATGTGTTGCATTACGCTCCTAATACAGATATGCGACTCGGTTATGCACTCGATGACAAGTATTACGGCATTAAAGAACCGGGTCATTTGCAAAAATTCAGAGAGATGATGGCAGGTGTGACGATTGACGCAGTTAATGCGGCGATAAAGAAGTATCTTAGCCCCGAGAACATGGTAGTGGTGTTTGTAACCGAGAATGCGAATGATCTTAAGGATAAACTTGTAAAGAACACATCTTCGCCGATAGTTTACCAGACTCCAAAACCTGAAAGCGTTTTGAAAGAGGATAAATTTATTTCCGAGTTTCAACTCAAAATTAAACCTGAGAATATTAAAGTAGTAAAAGTGGAAGACCTTTTTAATTAACATTGGAGAGATTAGATGTCTAAAAACTTCATTTCAAATAAAAAAGAAACACCGCGAATGTTCGAGAATGACATTCTCGAATTTTTCTCGAAGGTGCACCCTTCCATTCCGGCGATTATTTTTGTTCCTGTGATTGCATACCTTTTTTATAAGGCTACACTCACCGGGCTATCAGCGCTGACTATATTTTTGCTCGTATTAGCAGGTTTTATTGCATGGCAGATGTCCGAGTACACCATTCACAGGTTTCTGTTCCATTTCGAATTTGATTCTGCGTTCGGGAAGAGGATCCATTTCCTTATTCATGGTGTGCATCACGATTATCCGTCTGATCCATTTCGACTGGTTTTGCCTCCATCGGTAAGTATTCCATTAGCGGTATTGTTCTATTTCGTCTTTCTGGTTCTTTTAGGTGAAGTTTACTTTTATCCCTTCTATACGGGATATGTAGGAGGTTACCTCTTCTACGATATGACGCATTATGCGATCCACCATTTCAGGATTAAGAATAAATTCTGGCTGGCGATTAAAAATCATCATATGAAACACCATTTCCAAACGGACAAGGCAGGATTTGCAATAAGCCTTCCCTGGTTCGATAAATTTTTTGGAAGTGATTTCAATCAGCTTGAAAAAAAAGGATAATCTTCAAAGCGGTAATACATGAATAGAAAAACCATTTTTATTTTCTTCGCAGGACTTTTGTTTTCATCCTGTTTCTTTTCCTCTACCAACAAGGCTGACGATAATGTCAAACTTATTCCGGTGGTTACAGATGACAGGGGAGACTTCGCATCGGATGTCTTTATCAGAGTAAATCAGGTCGGATTCAGAAGGCTTGATGTAAAAACTGCCGTTGTACTTTCAAAAAAAGACATGGGTGGCATTAAGTTCTACATAAAAGATGTGAAGTCCGGAAAGGATGTCTTCGAGAGCCGGATTCAACCAAGCATCGCGGGGTGGGGTGGGTTCAACTTCTGTCATGTGATAGATTTTACCGGTTTTGGATCGGAAGGCACTTTCGTCATTGATGTAGAAGGAAGCCGTTCCTCCAATTTCAAAATTGGAGAGGGAATATATAATACAATAGTTGATTCTCTTCTGTTGTTTTTTAGAGTTCAAAGATGCGGACCGACAGGACCTTATCTCCATAAGGTATGTCATCTTTACGATTCCCCAAATGTTGTCGGCGACGACCGGGCAGGAAAGACAGATGTGACAGGAGGATGGCATGATGCAGGCGATTTTACAAAATTTCTGAACACAACTGCATTTTCAACCTACATGCTCCTTTTTGCTTACGAATTCAATTCCAAGAAAATGGAATTTGATAAAAACAAGGACGGGGCGCCCGATGTACTCGAAGAGGCAAGAGTCGGGCTTGATCTCTTACTCAGAATGAATTATAAACCTAATAACCTGATTATCCAGGTACAGGACAAAAGAGATCAGACAGTCGGGTGGCGAATGCCTGAGAATGATACTCTCAAATTTGACAGACCTGCTTTTGCCGGAATGGGTAAAAACCTCATTGGTATCTATACAGCAGCACTCGCAATGGGAAGCAGGATCTGGAAGACCCGTTTTCAGGATGCTGCTTTCTCTGATAAACTGATGAAGGCTGCAAACAATATTTTCGCATTAAGAAACAGTGCACCTGATGTTGATACAAATCCGATAGGGCTGTATCAGGACAGCAAGTATGAGGGAAAACTTGCCTTGGGAGCTATCGAAATGTATATCACAACAGGTAATAACGCATACCTTGAGGAGGCTAAAAACCTCGCTAAAAAAGCAGATTCAGACTACTGGTGGAGCTGGGGGAATATTAACTCCCTGGCGCAGTACAGAGTGGCAAAATACTCGACAGATATGAAACAGTATATCGAGAACAATCTTTCAGCGTTTAATGAGACCAGGAAAAAAACTCCATTTGGAGAAGGTACAACTTTTTCATGGGGGACCACTCATACGCTTCTCGGCATAGCGATGCAATCCATACTTTTCAGGGATCTGACAAAATCTTCACTATACGATTCCGTTGCAAGCTATCAAAGGGATTATGTTCTGGGCAAAAATCCATGGGGTGTATCCTTTATTTACAACATCGGTAGCAGATCCACCAGAAATTTTCATTCACAGGTCGGCTATTTTAATAATGGTTATCTCCCCGGTGCGGTAGCTGCAGGACCTGTTCCGGCGGAAATTTTGAAGGGTTATAATATACAACGGACGAATTCGACTTACGACAAATTCAATTCGCCGGAAGTAAAATATTATGACGACAGACAGGATTATATTACAAACGAACCAACAATTGTGACGAACGCTACAGCAGTTTTCGTTTTTTCTCATTTTTATAAATAATTGTCTCATAATGATACACTATGAAAAAGTGTCTCATAATGAGAATTAATCGACTAAAAGTTTACAAAAATGTTTTGAAAATGCGTTATTTTCGCCGTTTTCGAACATGTATCGGTTGGCATGATTATTGCTAATTATACACGACAACAAAAAGCAAAGAAGATATGGCAAACGGAAAAATAAATCTTATAAACACCGGCATCTCAATAGTTGATGAGTCCTGGGGTGGTTTTTACCGTGGTGGAACTTATGTTCTCATAGGTCCCCGCAAATCAGGAAGAACTACTCTCGGTCTTCAGTACGCCATGGCAGGTATCGAGCAAAAAGAGGTGTGTCTCTATTTCACGAGCATGCGTCCGAAGGATTTGATGATCCTTGCTGCTTCAGTTGATTTTGATCTCCAAACTCATATGGATAACGGTGAACTTATAGTTGTAAAGGTGACACCACCTCTCGATGTTTACGAGTCGGGGAATCCAGACAACTATCTTGTCGAGTATCTGAACGATATCGTCAATGTCGTGGAGCAATATCAACCGGCACGGCTCGTCTTCGATGAGTTGACTTATTTTGTTGGATTTGAAAACATTACCCTGCTTCAGCAGGCGTTTCTCCGTACTATTGAAAGTATAGAAGATAAAAATGTAACGAGTTTATATATACTCGGTGAACCAGCCACACCATTCGCTCAAAATATTGTGGATAATATTGTTCAGTACACCACTGCAATTATTTATCTTCAAAAAGGTGAAGGGAGCAGGGGACAGGGCGGAAAAGCCACTATTACCCCAAACATTGGGCACACTGAAGGTCAGTTTACAACACCGTTCTCGTTTGAACCCTACAAAGGAGTCGTTTTTGAATCGACAACCGGCACCAGATCAGAGATGTTAAACCCTTCACAGGGTCAGGGATTTCAACAGTCCGTAATTCCTACTGCACAGGCATTTCCGGTAGCTCCTCACGGTAATACTGCAAATGCATCGGCGCCGGCTCAGGTAACGGCTAATATTCCTCCCAAATATCGCCCGATTATTGAAGTGGAAGTGGTTCAGGCTCCCATGACCCATACTAATCAGTACAGCAAGGAAGAATTTAATCTGATTTTAAATAATCAGGTAGCACTCTACAAAAGTACCGGACAGCCCTTTACTCTGATCGCACTTAAACTCGATCCACAGGCAGAGGCTGCCGGAATAGTTTCGATGAACCAGTTTGGAAATGCTGTCAGGTTATCCTTGACATTAAAAGAGAAATTGTGTATTGATGGATATACAATACTTGTCCTTTTAAGTAAGGCTGACGAAAGGGCACTTAGTGTGTTAGTCGCAAAATTAAGAGCAAATCTGCAGTCGAATGACCCGAATTTTATCCAGCGTGCCTTTGGTTTGATCTACTCGTGCTCGTATGTATCAAATGCATCTACTGAGAATGCAGATGCAATTTTAAGAGAAGTTTTATAGGCTTTTGCATGATAAATCCCCGTATCCTGATTTTTGCAGCACTGTTTTTTCTTGCTTTTGTCTCATTGGCACATGCTCAGGGAAATCCTGAGAAGTATAAAAACGATGCCATAACCATGATGAATGGAGGCAAGTATGGGGAAGCAATCGATTTATTGAATAAATATGTGGGTGCATTTCCCTCAAAACCTGACGGATACAATCTGAGAGGGAAATGTTATGAAAAGCGTAACCAGCTTGTAAATGCTCAAAATGACTACAGAATTGCTGCTAAACTCGCACCCGGTAACAACGAATATCAAAATGATCTCGCCAGGGTAAACCAGAAGCTGAACAGTGATCTTAACGCTCTAATCAAGGGATACCAGCGTGAAATAGCCATCAATCCAAAGAACCCAAAAAACTATCTTGAGATCGCAAAGTGTTATAAACTGATGTTTAACTGGGTTCAGAGTGAAGAGTGGTACGACAAGTATCTCGAACTGGAAGAGCCCTCCTCTGATGAAGTTATCAGATACACCGAGGTCTTGAGCTATCTTAAAAAATACGCAAAAGCCGAGCCCATCCTCGCAAGATTCGTAAAAAAATTCCCGAACGACCACAGACTGTGGAGTCGTTACGGCTACATTCTTTACTGGCTGGGAAAGAGCGAAGAAGCAAAAGTTGCTTTCGAGACCGCATTAAAACTGAGGCCCTACTTTAAAGAGGCACAGGACGGACTTGATCAGGTGCTCGGTAAATATTTTACAAATCTTTACAAAGACACAACCGGAACCTGGGAGCAGAAAAATCAGAAGCCACCTCCACCTCCTCCGGAGTTTGCAATTGATAAATATTACAGGATTCTTAGAAACAATCCAAAAGACGATAAAACCCGTTTCCTTCTTATTGATGAACTTATTGTTTATAAAAGATGGGAAGAGGCTTGGCAGCAACTCATTATTCTTCAGGAAAAGTATAAAGAAGACAAAAAATGGATGGCTTTGTATGAGAAGGTGAAAGCCGTAAGAGTTGAAAGCTATACAAAACGGATTTTAGAGCTTGAAAAACTGCTTCAGAAGAATCCAAACGACATCAAGGCTCTCACCGAGATGGTTGGATTGCTAAGTAATCTTGAGAGGAATGAGGAAGCTTTCAACCTGTTAAAAGCTTACTTTGAAGCAAATCCTGATTCTCCAGACTGTAAATTGAGGAAGATATATGCAAGAATTGCCGTTGATTATCAAGATAATTACACCGCAATAGATCAGCTTGACTTCTGTATCGCAAAAGATCCAACAGATCTTGAATTGAAATTACAAAGAGGAATCGTATCTGTCTGGCTCGGAAAAGATGAAGACCTGGCATATCAGTACTTGAATGAAGTACTTAAAGCGAAACCGAAAGAAGTTACAGCACTTGTCGGACTGGCATCTCTCGAGATGAAAAAAAATAATTTTGACAAATCTGCCGAATATATCGAGATGATCAAAGCCATCGAGCCTACACACCCCGAGCTTGAGACACTTCTTTCAAATCTGGAGACCTCGAAAGCAAGAGCTGCCGAAGAAGCACTTTTTGAGAGTCTCGAAAAGGGAAGAGAGATGATTCGGGCGGGTGATTGTGCCGGTGCCCTTGCAGTATATGATGACTTTCTTTCGAAACATGAAGGCAACAGGACAATCCTGAAGGAATATGCTGACATCAATTCCTGTTTGAAGAATTATGACAGGGCAATTCAAATTTATGATTCTCTTCTGACAGGTGAATACGATTACCTTATCGATCTCGAGAGAGCGAAAGTATTTTTCTTCAAAGGTGACTATAATAAATCGATCACCGAGTTCGAAAGGCTTGTGAAAGAGGATAATGCAGATTTTGCAGTTAAACTTTTCCTTGGTGACGCCTACGCGCAAACTCAAGAGTATGGGAGAGCGAGAGATATTTACGATTCGCTTCTGGTCGGAAATACTGACACAACCCAAATAGCTCTGATTAATCAGAGACTTGGCTGGTTGCCGGTTACAGGACTCGGTGCATTGCTTGGTTCGTTCCCACAGTACATTCTGTTAAATCCGTTCATCTCATACTTCGGTGACAATACTGATTTTAGCTATTTAAATTACGGCATTGCCTCAGATATGGGAATTACTTCCTTCTTATCTCTTGGTTTGCAGGGAAGTCTGGGGCGACTTTCGAGTCCCTACACTAAAGTGGAGTTGAATACCTGGAAAGGGTCTCTGTTCATTCGACCTTTTGAACCTTTTCTGATCGGACTTTCTTATGGCGAACAGTCATTTTTGTCACCAAAGAAAAAGTATCCTTTGTACGAGGCATTTATTCGTGCCAATGTAGAGAAAGAGTATCACGCTCAGATAACTTACATCCAACAGGAAGCTGCCACCATGCTTTATTCGGCAGCACTGGTTTATCCTTTTGGATCGTTAAAAGACAGACTTAGAGTGGAAATGATAAAGGGTGAGGGATGGTATAACCTGCCCTCCAAATATCGGGTATCAGGTGCTTATACATATTTGATGATATCAGATGGCAACAGGGGAGCCAATACCGAATTGAGAATCGGCAGATACTTCTATCCGGAGTTGCTGGCGGGTTACGAATTCTATTCGACGATATACGCCAGAAAGTCAATATTCTATTATTCCCCGCAGAGCTTCCTGTCGCACAGTTTGTTTGCTGACTGGAATTTCTACAAGGCTGATCAGCTTGATCTTTCTGCGGGCGGAAGATTTGGTTACATTCCTGAAAGTTCATACTGGCTAAGGGAATTCTACTTCCAGGGATCTTATAACCTTCTTTCCAATCTCAGGATAAACGGGAGAGCCCAGATCGGCAGTACCTCCAGAGAAACAACCGGATACAGCTCGAGATCCTTTAGTGCCTCAATTTTCTGGATGCTTTAGTCGTCTCAAAATGAGATATTCGATGAAAATGAAAAATGAAAAAATTGATTATTTGCACTGTAAATGCAACTTTGTAGTTTGGTATGGAATTTGATGAATAACTGTGGAAAAGCATAAAGGAACCAATGGCTCAAAATAAGATAAGATCTACCCGGATCACTGTTAAAAACACTGAAGCGACTGAAGTTGCCGGAGAGAATCGTCTAAGACAAATTCTTAGAAGGATGATCTCATCCGGAGTATCTTCGCTTGCATTGATTCTCGTGATCGTCTTTACGATGCCAATGACTGTTTTGTCGTATTCTGCTCTCTTTGAGTATTCGACAATGATTTCCTTGCTTCTATTTCTCTTGATTCTCCTCATCAGATATTTTGGATTGTTGGGGATGGCTTATTTGTGGCTGAATAACTACACCTTTTCGAAGAGACCCGATTTTCAACCGTTCGTATCGGTAATAGTGCCTGTATACAATGAAGGATTATTACTTAAAGATGCGATTATGTCGCTTCTTGAACTTGAATACTCAAATTATGAAATTATCATTGTCAACGACGGTTCATCCGACAATACTTACGATGTTGCGAAGACACTTGTCGGGTTCCAGCAAGGTTTATACGGTAAGGTAAAGGTTTCACTGATTAGCAAACCTAATGGTGGAAAAGCGAGAGCTTTGAATGCAGGAATCAGCTATTCGAAATCCGAGATTGTACTCTGTATGGACGGTGACAGTCAGCTTTCACCCGAAACGATCAGAAATGCGGCCAGGCACTTTATCGATCCTAGAATCGGTGCGGTTGCCGGTAATGTTAAAGTATTGAACAGAAAAAGATTTTACGCCGACCTTCAGGCTCTCGAGTACATCGAAGGTCTAAACATGGCGCGGGCAGCACAGAGTTTTCTTAAGCTGGTAAACATTATACCGGGACCCATCGGTTTGTTCAGAAAAAAGGCAATTGAAGAGGTCGGTTACTATTCAAGCGACACATTTGCTGAAGACGCAGATCTGACCCTGAAGATATTATCCAAGGGATGGAAGGTTTATTATGAACCAACAGCAATCGCATGGACAGAGGCTCCGGTCAAGCTGCAACAGCTTCTGAAACAAAGATATCGCTGGACGAGGGGAATTCTCCAGGCGATCAGAAAACATAAAAATTTGCTTTACAATCCCACGATTAACTTTGGTGATACCTTCATTCTCTGGACCATGTTCTATGAAGCGCTTATCTGGCCCACGATGAATATAGTTGCCAACTTTTTCTTCATCGTGGTATCGATTTTTTACGGTTACACCAGTCTGATTTTTTTCTGGTGGGTATTTTTGGCTTTACTTGATACAGTGACGGCACTATATTGTGTAGCTGTGGAAGATGAAGAATTACGACTTGTACCTTATTCTTTAGTGTACAGAATGTTTTTCGTATTCGCAATTGATATTTGTAAGATGATGTCGACCATTGAAGAGTTTCTCGGTTTGGATATGAACTGGGGAAAACTGGAACGCATCGGAACCGGTAAATAGAAAAAACAAGGAATTTATATGGAATTAATACCTATTCTCGCAACAATTATTCTGGTGGCAACCATCAGTACTTTCTTCCTCTCGATCGGAGCTTATATACTCTTCAAGATCAGGGAGGCTCAGGGAGTCAGGGCAAAAGCAGTGCCTCCGGCAACAATTCAGGCTGAACTTGTAACTCCTGAACTGGCTTCTGAACGGACCTCCGCCACCATGTCGACTCGTGAAACACAGAGAAGAACCGGACAAACCTTCGAGACAACTCATGCGCCTGAATACAGAGCAACGAGTGCTCCAAGCAGAGTTACCGGTAATTTTGCCACAGAGAATGTTCCGGCTGCTCAGCAGTATGCTCCTCCCAGAAGGGAAGCTCCTATTTCTGCAGTTACCACTAATGCAAAGAAATTTGTTAAAGTCACCTCTGAAACCGCACAGGAACAGCAGCAGCAACAGGCTCCACAACAGCAAAGACAAGGCGGGAACCTTAAGTGGCGTTAAAAAAGAGAAATGCCTTTTTTACATCGCTCCTGATTTTAATCGCAGGAGGGCTGATGCTTGTGACCTCCGTCCTGATTTACAATTACATTCTTCAGGGCGTCTTCGGGTCTTATGCATTTGCGTCTGATGGATTTTCCCTCGAGGCATTTTCCAAAATATTTGGTGCTGACCAGACCAAGGTTGCCATTCTTTATTCAAAGAAAACCGAGAATTTTCTCCCTAAAGGTTCCACTTGGATCAAAGATAATGTGACTGCATGGGAGCGGTACACCCAGGGGAATAAATTCCCTGTTACCGTGATAACTGAAGACGATCTTGAAAAAGGCGTCCTCACTCCCGAAAATTTTCAGATTCTCATCATGCCCAGTATCAAGGCTCTTAGCGACAGGGAAATTCTTACAATTAAAGATTATCTTGACAAGGGCGGCAACATTATGGCGACCGGGGCAACCGGCACATTCTCTGCTGATGGCAAGTGGCGCGGATGGGAGTATTTTAAGGAAGTTTACGGAACACTTTTTACGAAAGAGACCGCAAAAATTCCGTCACCTCGCTTGCTGACTTTAAAAGGCGGCTCTCCAATCACGTTCGACATTCCCACCGGGTACCGGTTAAAGATTGCTACATGGGATAACATGGTTGCGACGAGAGTTTTGGATCCCAGAACTCAACAACTGAGTTTTTGGTATGACTTTAAAATTGACTCAGGTCTTGTTAGAGAAGAAGTTCTTAATACTTCGGGACTCTGCTATGGTACTTATGGCAAGGGGAGATTTGTGTGGTACGGATTTGATATTATTACCATTGTAGGACAAAGAGAAGAATACCTTGTTCTCGACAAGCTGATAAGAAATTCTTTAAACTGGCTTGCAAAAAAACCGAGTGCTTATATTGTTGACTGGCCCGGAAATAAAAAAGCTGCTGCCGTAATTCTTGCCTCAATAGGTGAAGAACCGGGAAATATCAAAAATCTCCTTCCAATTCTTGCTCAGGAGGGGGTAAAGGCTACATTTCTTGTAGAGGGGGCGCTTGCCGGTACGAACGCGGATCTCGTTAAGAGTCTTTCAGCTTATGGCGACATTTCGGGGGTCGTTGATATCGGATTTATGAATTCGGTAAATGATACCGTGAACAAGCTTAAAAAGCTCGAGGTTCAGGAAGCTGATTTTAATAACTCAATTAAGACATTCAAAACTGCCACGGGTGGTACACTAAAAGGGGTTAAGCCGCTTTACGGATTGTTTGATGACAACTCTCTGATGGCCGCTGCTGCAAGTGGAATAAAGTATATAATTACCGATTCTTTGACCGACAGATCGGTTCCAAAATATGTCGTTAAAGGTGAGGAAGCAATCATAACGGTTACCAAGACTGTAAGGGACGACAAGGAAATTGTCGGAAAATACGGGCTTGTCGAGCACGATTATCAGCTCTACACTTACCTGGAAGATGTTGACAGACTGATTTTTGAAGGTGGACTGTATGTTCTCAAGTTACATACCAATTATCAGTTGAAACCTGAATATGTCTCAGTTGTCAAAGATGTAATCAAGTATATGAAAGAGAAAGACATGTGGATAACAAGCATGCCGGTTTTATATACATGGTGGACAAACAATAACAGGGTTGAACTTAGAGTTGAAGCCAGAGGTACCAGCAGGATGGTAATTGCTCTATCGAATGTGGGAAATACAATATTGAAAGAGGTACTCGTTCCTGTTGATTTCACTCTAATGCCGAAAACCTATAAAATTTCAACCGAAATTATAAACACACCTCTGCCTGACACAGATGTGAACAGAGAACTTAGAAAATTGACACTAAAAATTAAGAATTTAAAACCGTCAGAATCCAGAATTTATTACATAGACTACAAAAATTAAGAATTTGGTATTTAATCATGATAAAAAAGTTTGCTTCGATCGCGCTTCTTCTAATAACAGTTTTGACTCTATCCTCGTGTGTTGAACCATTGGGAGGAAGTGACTCCATTCCCCCGTCAGTTGCGCTTTATAAACCAACCACGAATGATACAATAATCCTGGGACCACAGGAGATCATCTATGATGCATCTGATGACCAGGGTATTGCAAAAGTGGAAATTTATGTTGACGGATTACTCGCAGGCAGCTTCCCGGCGGAAAGTGGAAACAGACCCAAAGTTACTCTTAACCTTGATTCAGCAACTTTCGTAAACAAATCATTCAGCTATTACATCAAAGTGTACGATCTCGGTGGTAATTCAACTGCAAGTGATACAAAAACCAAAATAGCCGTCGTGACTTCGAAATCACCACCGTCTGCGCCTTACGGACTCGAGATAATTGAACCCGAAGGTTCATCAGATATTATTTTGTCCTGGAAGGACACATCAAAGCTTGTTGAGGGTTATGAGATTTGGTTGAGTGAAGTAAACACTGATAATTCGTCATTCTTTCTATATACAACAGTTTCGGGGAATACGCGACTGCTGCCCTTGCCAAAGCCATTTTTGATTAACTATTACAAAATCAAAGGTTTCAACAAGATTGGTAAATCGAATTTCAGCACCATAATCAATTCAGAGGGTGGTTCGGGAAGTGGTGTACTTGCACCAACCAGTCTTACAGCAACCCCTTGGGGAACCAGGGAAGTGGAGCTTACATGGGTAAACAGGGCTTCAAATGCAGTATTTCTTAATGTTCAACGAAGGGCGGCAAGTTCAGTGCTCTGGACGAATATAGCCACTCTTTCTTTGAGCAGGACTTCCTATACCGACAATTCCGGTGGTTTATCATCAGGAGGTACCTTTTACTACCGCCTGAAAGTTGTGGCTCAATCTGATTCAGGTTTTTCTAAAGAAGTTTCAGTTACAACTTGGCCATTCGATTTGACGCCCGTTACAAATCTTGTTGGTGTATTTGCCGATACTCCCGCAGTATCGAAGAAGATGGTCAAACTTACCTGGAAAGATAATTCCAACCAGGAAGAGAATAACATTGTCGAAAGAAAAGATGGAGCCGGTGGTACCTATCAGGCGATTGCAATCCTCAGTCAGGATGTAACTGCATTTGATGATACATTGATTGTTAAAGGGCGAACATATTATTACAGAATAAAAATCAGCCGCAACGGATATGTTTCAAAGCCATCAAATGAAGTATTTGTTACTGTTTCGGAACCAGCCAGGGCATATATGCGTGATCAGAAAAAGAGTAAATAGAAGGGTGTGATGATCGACGCCTCTTCTCTGAAACAACTTTTTGACAGCTTCGCAGGAAGTGCAGTCTATCCGTTTGTGATAATGGATTTGAAAGGGAAGTTGCTCTCCTTCAATGAGAAAGCAGAAACTCTCTTCGCCATCAAAGAGGGGAATGATTCGTTTGCTGATTTGTTTCTGATCTCGGAGGGGCTTAAACTCAAGAGTTTGCTTATTCCTGAGACTAAAACCGATTTTTCTGATACTGTGACCCTCTATTTAAGGAATGGGAAAGAGATAACTGTAAGTTACGCTGTACAATCGCCTGAAGTGGCCGGTGAGAAGTATCTTTTTTTCCAGTTCAGGGAATCATCACAAAGAGGTGTCAACCACTTTAATCTGAATGTAACCAGAAAAGAGATGAAGGATCTTGGAATTCAGGATGAACTTTCAACATTTCTGGGTGAGATAGAGTCCTCATATCCCTTTACTTACCTTGCAAAAAACAAACTTCAAACGAAGGCAAACCAGTTCTCTGAGATGATCTGGTTGAAAGATTCGGAAGGGAAGTATGTCCTTGTAAATGACAAGTTCTCAAACCATCTTAACCTGAAACCGGGGCAGATGGAGGGCAGGGCAGAAAAAAACTTCATCCCTAACTTTATCAACGATTTTTACACAGCTCTCGAAAAATACCTGAAAGAGAGTCTTTCCATCGCGATCCTGACTTCCGATAAAGTCAAAGGGATTGCCGTGGATACACCTCACGAAATTATCGAAATCCCGCTTCTCGATCTTGATGATAATCTTGTTGCCATTGTTGGTGTTGCAAGACCGTCCGATGAAAAAAAGCTCCTTGGGGGAAAGGATTCAGAGAATAATCTTATATTTACGGACGACATTAATTTTAATCTTGAAACCATCCTAAAGTTAAAAAACAAGATGTATGAATTTATAATCAGCAAAAATCCTGATGCAATCTTTATTTATGATCTGGAATCCTTCAAGTTTCTTGATGTAAACGATGCCGCCTTGAGCATATACGGCTATTCAAGGCAGGAATTTTTGCAAATGGATCTGACTGACCTTTATCTTCCCGAGGAAATTCAAACAATTGCTGAATCAGCAAAAAATGAGGAAGGCAGATTCGTCGGTCCCTTCAACCATCGCAAGAAGGATGGTTCCCTTATTCAAGTGGAAATATGCAAAATATCCTTTACTTATGAAGGTGCGGAAGCCCACTTCAACATTGTCAGAGACATAACAAAAATTCTTGAAATCGAAGAGCAGTTGCAGATGATGCGGACAGTTTTCGAATATTCACAGGACATTTTAATAGTAACTGACAATACAGGTTTTATAAATTATATTAATCCGGCCGTAGAAAAACATCTTGGTTTTAGGAGAACCGATCTTCTCAATAACAGTATTATCAGTCTCGCCTCCGAGAGTTCGCGTGCTGATTTTCTCAAGAAAAGCGAAACGCCCTATAACTTTAGTGCCACAATAAAAAACAGTTCCAAAGCTGATGTTGCAGTTGAGGTAACCTCGGTTGCATTCGCGGGGATTGACGGCGAAGTTTCTCAGGTGGCATATATTGGCAGAATCGCAGATGCGGTTTCGGAACCAAAAGAAGTTGTTGTCGAAAAGGAAGTCGAAAAAATTGTTTATGTCGACAAACCGGTCGAAAAAATTGTTTATGTCGAAAAACAGACACAAGGCAACCACGAGATTAAAGCCGGTGGTATTGATCCGGGTCAGCTCTCATTTATCTTCCATGAAATTCTGACTCCGATAAATGTGATTGTCGGGTTTATCTCAGAATTGAAGGATACACTCGAGACTCCTTCCGAGGAGCAGGAAGAAGCAATCGGATATATAGACGAGAACAGAAAAAAACTCCTCTATACCATGGATTCCATATCGGAATATGCACAAATCGAGCAGCATTTTGGTGATATAACAAAAACACAGTTCAACCTTGATGAACTTGTGCAGAAAGTATTTAAAGAGATGCATGATTCCCAGAGTCCGTGGAAAAAAGAAATTGTGCATGACAGGATTTCGATGGGGGTTCAGATAAATTCAGATCAGGAAAAAGTTCTGAATATAGTCTGCCTGATTCTTAAAATAATTTCTCATGTAACTGATGAGCGCGAAATAATAATCAGCGCCTACCAGCTCGATGATGCAAATTTCATTGTGACCTTTAGAGATCACCACCTGAAAATTCAGCAAAAGCTCCTTTACATCATCCAAAATCTCTTTTCGGAACAGGATGTCTCGAAGTTGAGGGCATTTGGAGTTTCCAGATTTACTATCTTTTCCGCGCAACGACTGTTTACTCTCTTGAACGGCAGATTTGAAATTGTTCAAAAATCGGGTTTACCGTTTGAGATTGGATTGATTCTTCCAATTAATGCGGAATTTGTTTCGGAAACGGAAGCCGTGGAGGAGCAGAAGGAAAATATTTTCAGACCGGCGATCACCGCTGAAAAAGTTAATTCTCCCCGGGCCTCAGCCGAATATGCCGACACTTCCGCTCGCAGCAATCCAATCGAAAATGTAAGCGGTTCTCAGTATGATTATCTGATGCCCAAACAGGAACCGCCTGCGAAATCCGTCGAAAAGGAGAAAAGCGAGTATATCGATTTTGATTTTGACAGCGAACTCGATTTCTTAAGCAGACGAAAAAAGAGAGAAGCCGACAGGAGAGAAAGCGAGAGAAGTGAAACAAGGAACTTCCGCCGGTCTTTCGAGGAGCCGCCGTTGCAAAGGGAGGAATTGAGGGAGCCGGCAAGACGATCCGACACTTCGTTTGATTTCGATTCGGGTTTCTCCCGTTCGGATTATAGTGAAAAGAAGCCGGCTAAACCGGTGCAAACCTCATATCCTGACACTTCCTCCCGAGAGGTTACGCCACAGAAGCCTCCGCTAAGAGAAGAACCGCCCTCTGTACCAAAAGAGCCGGTAAGGACTTATTCGCCACCACAAGCCCCTGAGCCACCAGAAAGCCGGTCAGCTTCTGTTGCCAAGGTCACTGAGAACAGGGAGCCATCCTCGATCGATCTCCGCAATATGAGTTGTCTTTATATCGAGGATCAACTGGATTCACAGATACTCTTTAAAGTCCAGATGAAAGAACTGAAATCGATCAAATTTTCTCAAAGTTTTGAAGATGCGATTCCTTTGCTTGAAAACGAGAAATTTGATTTTATTGTGCTTGACATCAATCTTCAAGGTGAGTACAATGGACTGGATGCGCTAAAAGTTATCAGGACTATGGAAGGTCTTGAGTTGATTCCAATAATCGCCGTAACTGCATATGTTCTCCCGGGTGACAAAGAGAAATTTATTGCAACCGGGTTTACCGATTTTGTATCAAAACCTATCTTCCGAAACAAACTTGTGGAAGTACTTAGTAAAATATTCTGATTAAATGATAAATAATAAGAAGATAGTTGTAGTTTTACCTGCCTATAATGCAGCTAAAACTCTTGAACAAACTTACAAAGAAATACCATTTGATATAGTGGACGATGTGGTGCTTGTGGATGATGCGAGCAAAGACGATACATCCGAGGTCGGGAAAGCCCTCGGGATAAAGCACATTATAAAACACGATAAAAATAAAGGGTACGGGGGAAATCAGAAATCGTGTTACAAAAAGGCGCTCGAACTAAACGCTGATATTGTTATCATGCTGCATCCCGATTATCAGTACACTCCTAAACTTATTCCTTCAATTTCATGGATCATAGCCAACGGGCTCTATCCTGTTGTACTCGCCTCAAGGATATTGGGGAAGGGTGCATTGAAAGGGGGAATGCCAATATATAAATACATTGCAAACAGAGTTCTCACACTTGTACAAAACTGGCTGGTTGGGCAGAAATTGTCAGAATACCATACAGGATACAGGGCGTTTTCGGCGGAAGTGTTGCGGGATCTGAATCTTGAAGCCAATTCTGATGATTTCGTTTTCGATAATCAGATGCTCTCCCAGATTATCTTTAAAGGATATGAGATCGGAGAAGTAACCTGCCCAACAAAATATTTTGAAGAAGCTTCCTCTATAAATTTCAAACGAAGTTCCATCTACGGAATCGGGGTTCTTGTTACCTCCGTAAAACACCGTCTCCAGAAAATGGGGCTTGCCAGATTTGATATCTACAATTAGTCTACGGTTTTTCTCTCCTCTGTAAAAAAATAAACCCGTTTTTCTCGTAAAGAACCTTGAGATTGTGGATTTTTGTCCACTTGTCGCGTTCATTAATCTTTGTCACGAAATAGGCAGGCTTCTTTATGTCACCATTTATCAAGAAATCTTCGATGTCTTTGTGTAATATTCCAATCCCGGATGCACTGTTTTTCTTCTCCTTTTTACTGTAGTAGATATCAGCATAACTCCGGAATCCAACAGCTTTCACATAGACATCCTTCCCCTGAAGCGATTCATAAAATCCGACCGGTGCACCTTGTACATAATTTTCGATTTGTGGTAACATAAGAGGCAACATCAGAGAAAGTGTGAGAGCGGTCCCACCAAAAAGGAACAAAATTCCGCGCATTGGCTTTCTTTTGTTGAAAAGGATTACAGCGAAAATTGTCGTTCCGACGAGCAATAGTCCAATCACAGGTTCATAACCGTACCACAGGGAATCTGCCTGAAGGTTTGCCCTTACAAATTCATCCTGCACATAAGGGATGATATCCTCTTTGAAAATTCCGATCATTGCAAGAGCAGAGATAAGTAATCCGATAAAAACCCCGGTTATGACGATTGCAATTTTCGTCCATTTGAAATTTGTGAGTCTCTCATTCACAATCTCATACAAAACAAGTGCGCCAAGAAAAGTCACTGGGTAGTAGGAGAGAGATGAGTAATGCACAATTTTTGTTTTGACGACTGAAAAAATTATCATTACCACTGCGAGCAGAATCAACATCACCAGTTTGAAATTTTTCTGTCCGTCCGTCAGTGAATCCTGCTTTTTAAATGAATTGAAAATAAAAAGAGAAGCAGGGAAACAACCAATAAGAACTACAACCAAATGATAGTAGATCGGACCGCTGAATCCTGCATCGCCGGTCGTAAGCAGCCTGATCTGGTATTTGAAAAAAGCTTCGAGAAAAACAGGACCATTCACAGACAATTCGACACCGAACCAGACACCTGCTGTAAGAATTGCGACAACTCCGAAAAGGAGCATCTGAATGATTTTGAATCTGAATTTTTTTATCGTAATCAGGTTAAATATGATGAACGACAGTCCGGGAAGAAGTAACCCGACGGGTCCCTTTACTAGAATCGCAAGTCCGGAAAAGAAACCTGCATAGAGGTAATTGTAGTTCTTTCCCTCTTCATCATCAAAAAAACGAAATATGTACCACGCTGAAATAAACATGAACAGATTGAAGAGGGGATCGAGGATACCGGACCTGAAGTAGAAGTAGGGAAGGATTGAACCTGCATAGGCAACCACCCATAACAAACCAAATGACCTGTCGAACAGTCTCTTACCGAAGGAATAGAGCAACAGAAGTGTAATGATGCCGATGATTGCATTTGGAAATCTTGCGCCAAATTCATTGATGCCAAAGATTTTCATCGAGATTACCTGAACCCAGAAGAAAAGAGGAGGTTTTTCGTAGAATGGTTCATAATCGATGTGGACGCGTAACCAGTCACCCGTTTCGATCATCTCCCGGGAAGCTTCAGCAAAATTGATTTCGTCCCAATCAAACAGATGTACACTCCCCAGAAATGGAAGGAACAAAACAGCCGCGATAACAATAATACTCAGCTTTAATTTCAGATCGGAAAGATTTTTAATGGTTTCAATCATAACTTCAAGTTGCCTGTTATTTAAAATAGAAAAACCCTTCACCATTTCTGACGGAGGGTTTTAAATTTATTAATCAACTGATTTGCAGGAAGCAGTCACCTTACAAACTGAGTTTAGCGATATTAGCTTTCACATCGTTGGCAGAGCGGTGAAGTTCTTCAAGTTCACTATCCGTCAATTTAAGTTCGATGATTTTTTCAATACCGTTACTTCCCAGTTGAACAGGAACACCAACATACATGCCATCAAGACCATATTCACCTTCGAGATAAGCAGCACAGGGGAGGATTCTCTGCCTGTTTTTCACAATGGCGTCAACCATTTCAACTGCTGAAGAAGAAGGAGCATAGTATGCGCTGCCTGTTTTAAGGTAGTTAACTATCTCAATACCCCCGTTACGAGCTCTGTCAACGAGTTGAGCAATTCGCTCAGCCGGAAGGAGTTCACTAATGGGAATACCTGAAACTGTTGAGTATCTTACGAGGGGAACCATTGAATCACCATGACCACCAAGAACGAGAGCCTGCACATCCATAACAGATACATTTAGCTCTTTAGCAATAAAAAGACGGAAACGGGCTGAATCAAGAATTCCTGCCATACCAACCACGCGGTGTTTTGGGAAACCACTTGTTTTCATGGAAACCCAGGTCATTACATCGAGGGGGTTGGAAACAACAACAATGACTGAATTCGGCGACCCCGGAACAATCTGTTCGGTAACTGACTTGACAATTTCTGCGTTTTTCATCAGAAGGTCATCGCGGGTCATACCGGGTTTTCTTGCAAGACCGGCTGTTATCACAATGATATCTGATCCGGCTGTATCTTTATAATCGTTAGTACCAATTACGGAGCTGTCAAAATCCTCAACTGGGGCACTTTCCCACATGTCGAGGGCTTTACCTTGTGGAATTCCTTCAATAACATCAAGCAGAACAACATTCTCTGCGAGGTGTTTTTCAGCAATCCTCTGAGCTGCAGTTGCACCGACATTTCCGGCGCCTACCACGGTGATTTTTTTCATTATAGCCTCTTAAACTATTCAGTTGGAGGTATTATGGAGATAAACTGACGGTCGTTTGCCCGGGCTCTGAATTGAACCGTTCCATCTGTGAGAGCAAACAGAGTGTCATCTTTGCCTTTGCCAACATTAAGTCCCGGATGGAATTTAGTGCCTCTCTGGCGGACGATTATGGAGCCTGCTTCAACGAATTGACCGCCGAAAGCTTTCACTCCCAATCTCTGGGCATTACTGTCTCTACCGTTCTTGGTCGATCCTTGTCCTTTTTTATGTGCCATTTACTAACTCCTTATCCGATTTTTAAAATTTCAATTCTGGTAAGTTGCTGTCTGTGTCCATTGAGCTTGTCATAGTCTTTGCGTCTCTTTTTCTTGAAAACGAGAACTTTATCATCTTGAACATGGCTCAGAACTTTTGCGGTAACTTTTAAGCCGTCCACATACGGCTTGCCAACTTTTACGCCGGCATCGTCTGAGTAAAGCAATACATTATCGAATACTACTTCACTTTCAGGCTCAGCGTTTAGAAGGGGAACATAATGTTTCTCCTGTTCTAAAACTTTAAACTGCTGTCCTGCTATATCTACAACTGCAAACATTGCGGTCCTTTATGGTTTGTAAAAAAACATTTTTAACAGATTACAAATATAGTCAAGTAAACACCGAATGCAAAAAAAATCTTTAAATTATTTTGACAGTATGAAGAATTTGTAGTAATTTAGTCCATTGTTTTTTACCCCACCCGCAACAGCGATTTTGTACTGATATAACTGCAATAACTTGATAATTTATTCATTAATAAACAACTCAAATTGAGGAGTCATGTTCAAAAAACTACTTTTCGCTTTTTCTTTTCTGTTCTTGTCTGTCGATTTGTTCGCAAGCGAAGCAGATCTGAAAATTCCCGCTTTGAATGACAATCAAACCATACTTTTATACTATGGTTTGGTGGTTTGCGTGGCGGGACTGGCTTTTGGTATATATCAGTACCTGAAGGTCAAAAAACTGAAAGCTCACAAATCGATGCTTGACATCGCACAGGTGATTTTTGAGACCAGCAAAACCTACCTTGTTCAGCAAGGAAAGTTCCTTGCCATTCTCTTTGCATTCATCGCAGTTTGTGTTGCTTTCTACTTTGGCTTCCTTCAAGGAAACGGTGTGGGTAATGTCCTTTTCATTTTAGGCTGGACTGTGATTGGAATTCTCGGTTCTTACAGCGTTGCATGGTTTGGTATAAGGATGAACACCCTGGCCAACTCCAGAATGGCGTTTGCCTCACTGGAGCGTAAACCAATCAAATTACTCAACATTCCTCTCGATTCGGGGATGAGTATCGGTGTGATGTTGATCTGTGTTGAGCTTGTAATGATGCTCATTATCCTTCTTTTTGTTCCGAGCACACTTGCCGGAGCGAGTTTCATCGGATTCGCAATTGGTGAATCACTCGGAGCAAGCGCATTAAGAATTGCCGGAGGAATTTTTACAAAGATCGCAGATATTGGCAGTGATCTTATGAAGATTGAGTTCAAGATAAAAGAAGATGACCCCAGAAATCCGGGTGTAATCGCTGACTGTACCGGGGACAATGCGGGAGACAGTGTTGGACCCACAGCGGATGGTTTTGAAACCTACGGAGTTACCGGAGTTGCCCTCATCAGCTTCATAGTGCTTGCCGTTGGCTCAGTGGAACATCAAAAGGATTTGTTGACCTGGATATTTGTCATGAGAATACTCATGATTGTGACATCAGTAGTTGCCTTCGGCTTGAACCGGGCACTAAGCAGTCTCCTCTACGGTAATAGCGATGATATCGACTTCGAAAAGCCTCTCACTAATCTTGTATGGATCACTTCGATACTATCAATCATCGTAACATTCATCGTTAGCAAAATTCAAATAGGACATCTCCCTAACGATTTATGGTTAACCTTGTCAGCCATTATAAGTTGCGGGACGCTTGGTGCTGCTCTTATTCCTGAATTTACCAAGATTTTTACCAGCACGAAATCCAAGCATGTGGCTGAAATTGTAGCTGCATCGAAAGAGGGCGGACCGTCATTGAATATTCTCTCAGGATTTGTAGCCGGAAACTTCAGTGCATTCTGGAAAGGAATACTCTTCATTGTTCTCATGTATTCCTCTTTCTACTTCTCTCAGTACATTCCCGAAGGTATGATGGCTTATCAGGCAATCTTTGCATTCGGACTTGTTGCATTTGGTATGCTGGGAATGGGACCTGTTACCATCGCGGTTGACAGTTACGGTCCCGTTACCGACAACGCTCAATCGATTTATGAACTTTCACTCATTGAAGAAGATAAAAATGCCTCAAGAGACATTGAGCGCGATTTCGGATTCAAACCCGATTTCGAAAAAGCGAAACACTATCTCGAAGAGAATGACGGTGCGGGCAACACATTCAAGGCAACCGCAAAACCTGTACTGATTGGTACAGCGGTGGTTGGTGCTACAACAATGATATTCTCACTGATTCTTGTCATCAAAAAGTCACTTGGTATTGAGCCCGAAGCACTTCTGAACCTGCTGAATCCTTACACTATCTTTGGGTTGATTGCGGGAGGTGCTGTGGTTTACTGGTTTACAGGAGCATCAACTCAGGCTGTTACTACCGGGGCTTACAGAGCGGTGGAGTATATTAAGAAAAACATCAAGCTTGGAGATTCTGCAGAGAAGAGTGCATCAATTGAGACTTCGAAAGAGGTTGTTAAAATCTGTACTCAGTATGCTCAGAGCGGAATGTTCAATATCTTTGTCGCTGTTTTCAGTTTCGCCTTGGCTTTTGCATTTCTATCCGCTCCCGCGCACGGAGCGAAAGAGCCCGTCGCCTTCTTTGTCAGTTTTCTTATTTCCATTGCTATTTTTGGGCTTTCGCAGGCAGTGTTTATGGCAAATGCCGGAGGAGCCTGGGATAATGCAAAAAAATATGTGGAAGTTGTCCTCAAAGAGAAGGGAACCCCGCTTCACGATGCAACTGTAGTAGGGGATACAGTCGGAGATCCATTTAAAGATACATCCTCCGTGGCACTTAATCCGGTAATTAAGTTTACAACTCTCTTTGGACTCCTTGCAATGGAAATTGCCATTGAAGAGAGTTTTAGAGATACCGCACCTCTTGTGGGATTGTTGTTTTTTGCCATCGCCCTTTATTTTGTCTGGAGATCTTTTTATAAGATGCGAATTATCAAAAAATAGATTGTCGTTTTATTTTCCAAGCTGCTTCTGTGAGGAGGCAGCTTTTTTTTATGTCGGAAAAACAAGTCGTAACTGATTGCAGGATTTTCCGTATTTTAAAGATTGAAAAATAAACGGAGATTAGATTGAAATTTACCATAAGAAACAAGACAGCAATAATCTGGAAAGACCGAAAAATTTCGTATCAGGAATTCTTTCAGCAGTCACAGTACTATGCTTCTCTTTACTCTGAAATCAAAGCAGATAAAGTTGCGATTTATTCACCAAATCGCCCTGAGTGGACTTTTGCATTTTTCTCCGCCTGGTTGAATAATGCAACCGCTGTCCCGATTGACTTTATGTCACAGCCTTCGGAAGTTTCATACATTCTCAATGATTCAAGACCCGAGGTGGTTTTTATTCCGGAAGAGTTTCGTGAAAATTTTTCGAAAATTGAAGAATCTCTCCAATACAAACCGAAAGTAGTGGTTTTTGAAGAACTGACCGGCGATTTTGAGAAATTTACAGCTCAGGATTTTATTCAGGATGATCACGATAAAACTGCGGTGATAACCTACACTTCAGGCACGACAGGAAACCCGAAGGGAGTGATGCTTTCATTCGAAAATATTTTGAAGAATCTTGAAGGAGTCTGTGAAAGTGTACCGATATACACACCGGAACGAAACACACTTGCTCTTTTGCCAATGCATCACATCCTTCCCCTTTTAGGTTCATTCATCGCACCGATCTATTCAGGTGGGACACTTGCCTTTTCGCCTTCAATGGTTTCAGAGGATATTATTGCGACACTTCAAAACAATGGAATTGCTATCATCATCGGAGTTCCCAGGTTATATGAAGCCATTCGCAAGGGGATAATGGACAAGATTAAGAAAAGTCCTGTGGCAAGAGCCCTCTTTGCACTGGCAAAAAAAGTGAATTCAAGAAGTTTTTCCAAAAAGATATTTGGTACTGTCCACAGAAAGTTTGGGGGCAAAGTTGAATTTATGGTTTGTGGTGGAGCAAAACTCAATGAGGAAGTTGCATCTGATTACAAGACGCTCGGATTCGAGATGCTTGAGGGCTACGGTATGACAGAATGTGCACCAATGATCACATTCACCAGACCAGGCAGATGGAAAATCGGTTCAGCAGGCGAGTTGCTTCAGGGTGTTGAACTTGAAACCCGTGACGGTGAGATTTTCGTCAGAGGCAGAAATGTGATGAAGGGCTACTACAACAAACCCGAGGCAACAGCCGAAGTGCTTCAGGACGGATGGTTGAGGACAGGAGATTTAGGTCACCTCGATGAGGAAGGGTACATCCACATCACCGGAAGATCGAAAGAGATAATAATCCTCTCAAACGGGAAAAATATTTCGCCCGAGGAGATAGAGGGAAAGTTGAAAGAAACCTCTGATTATGTGTCTGAAGTTGCTGCCTATGCTGAAAACGATAATATTGCCGTAGCAATCTTCCCGAATTTCAAAAAACTCGCTGAAAAAGAAATCCACAACTATGAAGAAACTTTCAGATGGGAAGTGATCGACAAATACAACAAAAATTCACACCCGTCAAAAAAGATTGCCAAATTTGTTTTGTTTAAGGAAGAACTTCCAAAGACAAGACTTGGTAAAATACAACGGTTTAAAATTGCTTCAATGGTAGCGGATACCTCACGAGACAAGGCAGTCGATAAAAAGCCGCAACCTGAATTCGAAGAATTCATTGTGATCAGAGATTATCTGACAGAACAGAAGAAAACCGCTGTTTATGCTGATGATCATTTCGAAATGGATCTTGCTCTCGACAGTCTTGACAAAGTCAATTTTCATGTCTTTCTCGAATCAACTTTCGGTATCAAGGTAAAAGAGGACATTTTTGTCCATCATCCGACCGTTGAAAAACTCTCCCGTTTCATGAAAGAGAACAAAGCGAAAATCAGTGTTGAAACCGTAAAATGGTCGGAGATTTTCAAGGAAAAAGTTGACCTTAAGCTTCCAAAAAGCTGGTTTACTCAAAATCTGTTCAAAAACTCCTCCAAGGTTCTGTTCAAGCTTTATTTCAGAATAAAAGGTGAGGGTCTCGAAAATCTTCCTTCAGGTCCGTTTATTCTCGCACCAAATCATCAAAGCTTCTTTGACGGACTGTTTGTTTCGATGTTCATTAAAAATTCCATTTTTAAAAACACATATTTCTATGCCAAAGAGAAGCATGTGAAAGGTAAGTTCCTGAAGGCTCTTGCGAACAGGAATAATGTAGTTGTGATGGATATAAACAAAGATTTGAAAGAGTCATTGCAAAAACTTGCGTCACTGCTCGAAAAAGGGAAAAACATCATAATTTTCCCTGAAGGTACGAGAACCCGCACAGGTGCCTTGGGAGAGTTTAAGAAGGCTTTTGCCATTCTTGCTCACGAGAAGAATGTCCCGGTGGTTCCTGTTTCAATTGATGGTGCAATTGATGCATTGCCAAGAGGGAGTTTCGTCCCGAGACCCTGGAAAAAGATCAAAGTAAAGTTTCACAAACCTGTTTATCCCGAAGGACATAATTACGACTCGCTCGTGGATGCAGTTTTCGAACAGGTTTCCGGTGAGTTGAAGAAGGCATAATTAGTATAATTGAACTTATAATTATCCTTCCCTTTTTGCTTTTTTTAGTTCAGGGAAAATGTTTACCTTGAGGATGAAGAAAGTTGTGATATCATAATTTTTTTCCTCTTCGAATTCATTTTTGAAGAGGTACATACGGGTTGCTGACAACAGTTATCCGGAAAATTTCATCAATCAATCATTCATTAAAGACAGGTGGTTTATGCGAAATAAACTTACTTTTACGGTTAGTGCCTGGATGATTGCTTTATTCCTGATTCTAGGAATAAATCAATCGCAAGCACAATACCGGACGACACTTTGGGAGAAGGGTGCAAAGCTCGCCTCTCTTCCGGCGTGGTTTGGCACCGCTAACTCAGAGCGTGGCCTTGCTTACGGCAATGGTAAAATTTATGTTTCAACAACTAAATACGGGACCAGAGTGCTTGTTCTGGATGCTGCTACGGGAGATTCTGTTGGCGTTCTTGACATGACAGGCGTCTCCGGTGGTTCTGGAGCAGCAATTGCTGATGTTGAAGTGGATGCAGATGGAGCAATCTATGCCTGCAACCTTGTTGTTACTGCCACAACTTCGGCATTCAAAATTTACAGATGGGCGAATGATGCGGCAGTGCCGGTAAATATCATTTCTTCATCAACTCCTGCTGCAAGACTTGGTGACAAGTTTACAGTAGTTGGTTCCACGAATAACAATTCACTTGTAATATATGCTGCCACTTCAACCACCAACAAGGTTTACAAGTGGACAACCGCAGACAACGGTACTACCTATTTACAAGATTCAATAACACTTACAGGTGTTTCAACCACATCGCCCGGTTCAACTCCAGTAGTATATCCTCTAACAGCCGGTTTATCGGAATTCGTTTACAAGTCAAACGGTTCACAGGGCAGAAGATTCAATGCTGATGGAACTGTAATAGACTCTTTAAGTGCGAATGCAGTTGGGAACACAGGATCCAATGCTCTTCGTTACTTTACGATGAACGGACGGAAGTACATTGCCATTTATCTCTACACAGGAAATCCACAAAATGGAATTCGTTTGATAGATGTAACCAACCAGTACAGCACACAACACCTGGTTCTTGACTATACCCCGAGTATAGGTACTACTGCTAACGCTAATGGAACAGGTGATGTTGCGATGTTGCTTGGTTCAGGAGAAGTGACTTTTTATGTACTTGCGACAAACAATGGTATCGCTGCGTATAAATACTTCTTTAATGGATTACCTGAGACAAATACTGTTACTACTTTCCCTTATACCTATGATTTTAGCAATGGTTTAATCACCGGTAACGGCTGGTCTGGTAATTTTATTGACAGAGGTACTGAATCCAGGACCAATTATGCCGCCAGATACCTCTACAATTATATTCCGACCACTCAGGCCGGTTTAACATTTGGTAACCTTACTTCACCTAAAATTCAGCTTCCTGCAGGGCACAGGGTTAAATTCTGGTGGAAAGATGATGATATTACTGCCGTAATTGGTCAGGATACAACATTTTTTGAAGTATCAACCAATAACGGTTCGACATGGACCACCCTTGGGTTTATGTCGAGAGCCAGCTCAATGGCTGCTTATGAAGAAGCAATTTTTGATCTGAGCGCATATGCAGGAAACAATTTCAGAATGAGATGGAGAGATAAAACCAACGGTACATTCTCTGCTTATGGTTTTGGTCTTGATGATATTCTCATTGAACCTGTTCCACAGGTTGCAGTTATTGGATTGAATCCAACAACTACTGCATTTGGAACAACCTATGTTGGTGGCAACATGCAAAAAACAGTTGTCGTCAGCAATACAGGTGGCGTACCTCTTACAGCTACATTGACTTTGCCAACAGGAATAACAGCGAATTCAACCTCGTTGAATGTTCCAAACGGACAGTCATTCAATCTTATTCTGACATGGACACCAACAGGTGCGGGTGCATACAGTGATTCGATAAGATTCGTAACGAATGATGCAACAGCGAGTGATTTTTACTATAAACTCACAGGTACCGCTGTAACTCCTTTCGTACTTAATGAAGTAGTACAAAATTTTGATACTTCCACAGGTACAATTCCTGCAAACTGGACAGGCAATTACACCGTTGTAGCTGGTGGAGGAGTTGGCTGGTCAAAGAGACTCACCAAGAATCTTTATGGTACATCAACCAATATGACCGGTCTGTTCACAACTCCATTTTTCTCTGCAACTGCCTCTTCAGTTCTGAGATTTAAATACAGAGCAGTGAATTTTAGCGGATACGGCACCGGTACAGCTACAGCTACTCCTGCTTCTGATTTCAAGATTTGGATTTCAGTGTCAACCAACTATGGTGGATCATTCACCGTTGTTGATTCAATAGGAGCCCATAATCACAATCCAGATACCAACTATGTCCAAAAATCTTGGAATCTGAGCGCTTATGCCGGTCAAAATATCCAGGTAAAGATAGATGGCACAAGATTAAATACAGCCGATTTCTACTCTGATTTTGATGACTGGTTCATGGGAACTCCTCCTGTAGTAGCCATTGATTGGGGTAACCTGCAATGGCCCGCAACTGCAACCATCACCGCAGGTGACTCAGTTACCGTTTACGGTCAGGCTTATAAAGCCGGTGTGACTGACTCTACGGGTCAGGCATTTGGCTTGAAGGCATGGGTTGGTGTTAGTGCTACAAACACAGATCCATCAACGTGGCCTAACTGGACACAAGCAACTTTCAATGTTCAGTCAGGTAATAACGATGAGTTCATGGCTTCCATCGGAAAAACTCTTGCACCCGGAACCTACTATTACGCCTACAGATATGAATACCTGGGCGGACCTTTCCGTTACGGAGGTTACAGTTCAGGTGGCGGTGGATTCTGGGATGGAACCACCAATGTAAGTGGTGTTCTCACAGTTAATCCTTGGACAATTACTTCATTCCCTTATTTCCAGGGTTTTGAAGATGTCGCTTTCCCGCCAACAGGATGGGTAAGAGAAGATAAAAACGGTGGTACCACATGGACGAGAGCAACTGCTTCACCAAGAACCGGTCTCGGTCATATGCGTTATACATATAACGGAACAACTCCTGGTAACGACTGGATGATTTCACCCGGGGTCCAGATGACGGCCGGTCAATCACTCCAATTGTCATACTGGTTTAAGGCCGCTTCCAATGCTTACCCCGAGAAATTAAAAGTTCTTGTAGGTAAAGGCGCACAGACTGCAGACAGTTTAACAACAGTTCTCGCAGATCACCCGAACATTATCAATACTGTCTATGAAAACAATGCTGTTTTCTTCACTGCGCCTGCAACAGGAGTCTATTACTTTGGATTCCAGGCATATTCGATAGCAGATCAATGGAATCTTGATGTTGATGATATCACCATCTCAGCTCCAAGAATTGTTGATTATGCTGTTGTTGGCCTAACCCAGACTACCGGTCAGGGAGAAGGTTTCAAATCATTCAATATGTCGAAGAAAAATCCTACACTTCAGCTCGACATGAAGAATACCGGAAGAGCTGCTTCGAATGTAAATAACAGTTCGCTGATTAAATCAGACATACTTACAACCGAACTGGCCGGACTTCTTCCTGTATACATCCAGTCAACAATAAAGAGACTCGGAAGCACAGGGCCTGCATTTACAGTAAATGCATCATTCGATGGAACCAGTGCTGCACCTGTGAACAGACCCGGTATCGGAACTATTGGAGAGATAGAAAATGTACCGTTCCAGTTTACCCCAACAGCAAGAGGAACTTTCTCCGTGCTGTCGTTTGTAACATCGGCGGGTGATTCCGTTTCATCAAATGATTCTCTCTACAATCATAAAATCCGCGTTTATCCGGATTCAGCAATAGTTCTCAAAAACGATGATGCAGAAAACAACCCTCTAACATCTGTCGGTTTCGGAACAAATAATCTCCCGCTGACGGCAGGAGTTCGTTTTACCGCTGACAGAAACATGAGACTTGCAAACATAGATGCGATTTACAGAAATGAAAACGCTCCCGATTCGATCGAAGTGAAAGTATGGGCTGCCGGTGTTGATACACTTGCTCCTGGTGCTCTCCTTTATTCGAAGAAATTTGCCGGTATCAACTACATTAACGGTGGTGCCGCAACTCAGCTCGTGACACTTCCACTTGGAAATGACGCTCCGACATTCCTTAACGGAAGCGATTTCTGGGTTAGTATTTCATTCGTTGCTGCAATCCAATTCCCGATGGGTGCTCACACAGGTACAATTCCTAAACCGGGAAGAAGCTTCCTGTCATCCGATGGCGGATCTGTTTGGTTGCCATTGGTACTTTCATCCACACCTTATGCATGGACTATGCGTTCTGTGGGTGTACCTTATACACCTCCACCACCACCGGTCTACAGCACATTGTGGGAAAAATCCGCTGCACAAGCATCACTTCCTTCATGGTTCTCGACTACGAACAATGAAAGAGGATTTGCTTATGGTATGGTTGATGATGGAACGGGAAGTAAAGTCGGAAGACTCCTTGTTGTTTCAAGAAATGGCGGAAACAGCGTTAAAGTCGTCGATCCTGCTACAGGTGCTGACGCCGGTTCACTGACAATGGATGCCATAATTGCAGGCGGTCTTATCGTGATAAATGACATCGAAGTTACATATGACGGTAAAATTCTTGCTTCCAATGTTGTCGGTTCAACTGCCGGTGCCGAATACAGAGTATATATGTGGAACAGTCTGACAGCTACCCCTGTTTTGGCACTTTCATATATGACTCCCGCAAACACACCAGCTATCAGAATTGGAGACAAATTCAGAGTTACCGGAAACTTCTACAACAACACAGCAGTTCTCTGGGCAGCCGATGCTTCGAATGCAAAAGTCTATAAATTCTCTATGAGTAATGGTGCTTTTAGCAACATTCCAGAGATTATTACACTTAGCAACGGTGCTTTTGGTGGATCAGCCTCAGTGGCTCCGCTTCCTGACGGTTCGTTCTACTATAATGCCGGCGGCAAAAATGTTATGAAATACACTTCAACAGGTACAATCATCGATACCATCCCCGGTTCCATTATCGGAACGGGCTCCAACTCGATTCAATTTCTTGGAAGTGTATCCAGAGCAACAAATGAATATGTAGTTACATTCGCACATGGTGCAGGAAATGAGAATGGATTTATCGCTCAGGTTCCTGATGGTAATCCAAAACTCGGTACCTTGTATGGTAAATCAACTACACTCGGCGCCAACTCCAACGCGAACGGAACAGGTGATGTTGCTTACATGTTTAATTCTGACAATTCCATCACCGTTTTCGTTCTTTCGACGAACAACGGTTTCGGTGCTTACAAGCTATTGAATACCGTTCCTGTTGAATTGACTTCTTTCACTGCAACTGCCACTGGTTCAAATGTGAATCTTAGCTGGGCAACTGCAACTGAAACCAATTCTTCGGAATTTGTGGTTGAAAGAAAAGCAAACACCGGAAACTGGGAATCAGCAGGTTCAGTAAAAGCTGCAGGTACCACCACTTCACCAAGAGCATACTCGTTCGTCGATAAGAATGTTGCCTCAGGCAAATATTCCTACAGACTGAAACAGGTTGATCTTGACGGAACTTCCACTACTTTCGCAGCAGTTGAAGTTGAAGTCGGAACACCCGCAACATTTGATCTGAGTCAGAACTATCCTAACCCGTTCAATCCAAGCACCAGAGTTAACTTCTCGCTGCCAACAGCATCGAATGTTACTCTCGAAGTCTTTGATATCTCGGGTCAGAAGGTAGCTACTGTAATCTCAGGTTACCTGACTGCAGGTTATCATTCAGCAGACATCGATGCACAGAAGTTTGGACTTTCCTCCGGTATTTATCTCTATAAATTATCGGCAGGTCAGTTTACTTCAACAAAGAAGATGATTCTGATGAAATAAGTAGGAAGTATGAAGTATGAGGTATGTAAAATAATACCTGATGCCTAATACCTAATACCAAGAAGAAAATTAAGCTGTCTCAGAAATGGGGCAGCTTTTTTTGTTTAAATCACTTGATATAAGCTAAATAATGATTAATTTGCATGTCATAGAAACGATTAATTTAATTATTCACTACAATCAAATAAATAAGGAACGAGTTATGAAAAAACTTGTTACAGTCTTACTGTTTTTGAGTATAGCATCAAGTTTTGCTTTTGCACAAATGCAGTATAATTTCGGCAGGGCTACCGCAGCTTATGAGGGTAATACTGCCGGTTCTCAATTCACATGGACAGGTACCGCAGACGATGGATATTCAGCTCCTGTTCTTATAGGATTTCCTTTTACATACGCCGGAGTAGCCCGCGATACATTCCAGGTATCGACGAATGGTTTTTTTAGATTTGGATCAGGTCTTGCAAATTCCACATTTTCTAACGCATTAAACGGTACTCTCAGAAGCATTCTGGCACCGTTGTGGGATGATTTAAAAGCCTCGGATTCCTCTAAAGTAACCTACCAGGTTACAGGAGATGCTCCTAACAGAATCCTGACTGTTGAGTGGAAATTAATGCACTTCCCATACAATAATGTTGACCCAAATTCAAATTTCATGGTCAAACTCTATGAGACTACAAATATCATTGAGTATGTGTATGGCGGTTTCGTTGTACCTACTTCAACTACTATTCCTACTGCATCAATTGGAATGTCGAACTCAACCACGATTCTGACTGCAAGCCAGGCAACGGGTCAATTCTTTTCGATCAATATCGGTGGAATCGCGGGTGCACGAGTATTCCATCAGTCCATGGGTCAGGAATTTAACGGCGTGGCTGCTTTTCCTGATTCAGGAACCGTTTTTACTTTTACACCGACAACACCCAATCCTCTCTCCGGCAACTATACTGTTGGTAGTGGTGGAAACTTTGCAACACTTAGTGCTGCAGCAATGTTTTTAAATAGAAATGGTGTTTCGGGTCCTGTTACACTTACGGTTAATTCAGGCACATATGATGACATTTTTCATCTTATAGATGTTGCAGGAACCTCGTCAACTAATACAATTAAACTTGTTGGTTCAGGTACTGTGGTGCTTTCTCCACTTAACGGAAGTTATTCAACCACATCTCCGGGTGCAGCATCAGGTGATGCTATTATCAGACTCGAAGGTGCTCAATATGTAACCATTGAAGGTCTTCAGTTGGTTGACAACCTGAACAACCTGACAACCAGAACCAAATTCAACATGGGTGTTCTGATGCGTAATGCTGTTTACCCTGTGTCAGGTGTCGCAACATTCATTGGTGCGAAATACAATACAATTAAAAATGTTTCTATCGATCTTAATGCAATGAACGGCCAGCCAAATGCCGGAGCAATTGGTATCAGACTCGGAACATTGGGAACTAACGCTACTGATACCCTGGGTGCGAACAGTTACAACACAATTCAGAATTGTATCATCGAAGATTTCTGGAGAGCTGCTGTACAAATGTATGGTTTCCAGGGCGTTACCAATCCTGACAGAGGCAACAGAATTATCGGTACTGATGGCAATTTCTGCGAATTCAGAAATGTTAATGTCAATGCAGGTGCAGCAGCCGATATCAGAACTATCGAGATGAATGCTCAATTTAACCCGCTAATTGAAAATGTAAAGATATCCAATATCAAAGCTTCAGTCATGGTTACAAACAGTGTTTATGGTATCAGATTGAATCCGGCCAACTCTGCCACAGATCATGTCTCAGGTAATGTTGTTATCAGAAATGTAAGTATAGAAGGCATCTGGTCAGATGGAACTACACCAACCACCAGTCTTGCAGTCGGTATGGACATTCAGCAATTGGGTCTAAATTCAACATTGCTTATTGATAAATGCTCCATTAAAGACATTTACAGCAATGGCAGCACTACCGGTAGAGCTTTTGGTCTTCAGATGAACAACGGTTTCGCAACCGGTGCAAATGTTACCAGAATACAGAATTGTTATATTTATGATCTCAGAGCGCCTCGTTCCACTGCATCAGGTACTGCAACAGGTCCCGCACTTCATGGAATGAACCTTCAGGCTACAGCCGGACCGGTTACTTATGAAGTTTACTACAATACAGTACTTCTCGATGGTAATACTGCTCCAACTCTTGCAGCCACCCATTCAACAAACCTCTTTTGGGGAAACTTTGGTAACGGTGTTCTTGACTTAAGAAATAATATTCTTGTGAACATGACACAATCAGGTACAGGAAGAAATTCTGTTCTCTTTGCCTCATCGGGAACAAACTTCCTGAAACTTGCTGCAACCACAAACAACAACCTGCTTTATGCTGATACAGCACAGGTTCTTGATGTGATAGCTTACAACGCAGCCCTTGACTATGTAACCCTTGCTGATTACAAAGCTTATGTAACTCCAAGAGATACATTTGCAGTAACTGAGAAAGTGCCATTCCAGAGCTACGCAGCTCCTGTAAATCCAAGAATCAACACAGGCATGCCAACCCAGGCTAACGCCGGTGCACTTCCGATTGCAGGTGTTACAACCGATTTCTATGGTAACTTCAGAAATGCAAATACACCTGACATTGGTGCAGAAGAGTTCACAAATGAAGTAAACGCCCCTTCAAATCTTGCAGCTACAAGTAACAATCCTTTCTATGTTCAACTGACATGGACAGACAATTCAGGTAACGAAGAAGGTTTCTACCTTGAGCGTAAAGATGGTGACTCAACAAGCGTGAATGCTTATTCTGTTATCAAAACCCTCATTGCAGGTGCGACCTCTGTAAGGGATTCCTCGATTCAGGGTTCAACATCGTACACATACAGAATCAAAGCCTTCAACGGACAAATCAGCTCTGCTTACTCAAATCAGGCTCAGGTTGTTACAATCGTTCCTGTTGAACTGACATCATTTACAGTAACCGCTGATAAAAACAATGTTAATCTTGCATGGTCAACAGCTACTGAGACAAACTCGAATCAGTTTATCGTTGAGAGAAAAACAGCGGGTAGTGAGTGGACAGAAGCCGGAACAGTTAAAGCTGCCGGAACCTCTACCACAACCAAAACTTATTCATTCTCGGAGAAGAATCTTACAGCAGGAAAATATTCCTACAGACTAAAACAAGTTGATTTTGATGGTTCTACCCAGACATTTGACGCAGTTGAAGTTGAAGTTGGAATACCGACTGCATTCGATTTAAGCCAGAACTATCCAAATCCATTTAACCCGACAACAAGGATCAATTTCGCAATCCCAACAGCCGCAAATGTTACCCTCGAGGTATTTGACATTTCCGGTCAGAAGATTGCAACTCTCGTTTCAGGTTTCATGAATGCCGGATATCATTTTGTTGATATGGATGCTGTGAAGTACGGAATGTCTTCAGGTACATACATCTACAAAATTCAGGCTGACAAGTTCTCCTCAGTTAAGAAGATGATACTTGTTAAGTAGTTGTGAGTTATGATTTAGCCGTCATTAATGGCGAAATCGTAATCTTAATCCAAAAATAATTTAAAGCCTCTCATGAAAATGGGGGGCTTTTTTATTTAAGGGGTGTGAGATATCAATTTTGAATTTTTGGGTGAGTTATATTTCGAATTCGAGAACGGTTTCGGTTCCGAGAGGGGAGGGGTTGAAACTGAGTGACTTTGAGTAGATTCTCATGAGGAAGAGGCCTCTTCCGGAATCTTTAAGCAGGTTCTCGGGTTTTGTGGGGTCAGGTATTGAAGTGGGATTAAATCCGGGTCCCTGATCTTTTATTGAGACGACAAAAAGTCCATCTGAAACAGTGATGTTAATGGTGACGGTTTTATCCGGGTTTTGCTTGTTGGCATGGAATATGGCATTGGTAGTTGCTTCAGAAACTGAGAGCATAATACCATAAAGTTTGTCTTCCTCTATTGCCATTTCCTCGGCAATTTTAAGAAGAAACTCCTCGACAGTGTAAAGATTGTCGGGGATGCTTTGTAATTCCAGAAAAAACTTTTTTGTTTCCACTAACTCTGTTTTTTTTATTGCAAAATAGTAAAAAATTAATTTATTTCAAGCCGGAAAATCATAAAAACCACTTCACATTCATATTTAAAGTGGTTAAATAGCGTCGGTCGTTTCCTTTTGAATCGATTCTCTCGTACCAGCCCTTTATTGAGAGCAAAAAAGAGTTGTAAAACAGCGCGCTGATTTCTGTTAACGGGGCAATCCCGGAATAAAAATTTTCCTCCTTGTTTACTCCGTTTAATATAATATCAGAATTATATGAGTAATATCTCAGACCTACTTTGAAGGAATAATTCCCAAAATTTGTAACAAGTGCGGGCAGCAAGAGGAGTTCCCTTATCTCACGGCTTGGTTTGATTTTGTATTCACTCCACCTCAAGTCACCTTGTTCACTCAACTTGTAGAAACCTGTGAATTCAAATTGAAAGTCTTTGGAAATCGAAATGGAGGCGGAATCAACCAAAGAAATTTGTCTAAAACTGAAACTTTTAAATCCCGGATTCAGGTCTTCAAAATCATAGACGAGATAATTGGCTATTATTTCGAAAGTCCCGTAATTTCTTACTGCGGCAGAGTTGTAGCTGTAGCCCGTATTTAGTCTAAAAATTCTGTTAGTGTTATTATTCGAGCTCCGGGCTGCAAGGATGTAAACCAGTTTACCGTAAGAGAAGTCAAACCCGGCAAAGACAGAAAGATTTGAGTTTAGAACCCTGGTGTAGCGGGTTCGGAACTGGGATAACAATTCATCTCTTTCGTCAAAGTTCTCGATCGATGGAGTGTCGTATCTTAGTTTGAAATGTGAAACTGTTAAATCCACTCTGTCGTATGGACTTATAAGAAAGGCACCGGTAAAAGAGAGAAACACTTGTGAGGCTATGTTGTTCTTCACTCCTTCATTCTTCTGTTTCTGTTCGAAGTAGTCGGAATTTGCATCCGATGGATTAATCAGGAGAAATTTTTCATTTCTTTCTGCATAACTCGCAAACAGTTTCAAATCAAGAATCTCCGAGAGATAATTTATACCGCCACCAAGATCAAATTTCAATTCCTCAATTTGCGAGTCAAAGGAGGTTGGGAAGCGGTCGCCGGGAAGTTTGTATTTTGTTGTTCGTTCGACAATTCGATCGGAAAAATTGAGTCGAAAATTAACAGAGGTATTTTGCACCACATCGCTGTACATGAATTCATCGGAAAAGGCTATTTGTCTGTCATTCCTTCGCTGCAGGTTCTTCTCAATAGCAAAGAGCGGTTTGAGGGTTGAATCAGCATCGAAGAAAAAATCCCTTCCCGATTCGTGATAGTTAAATGCAAAACGGTTTTGGATTCCCGGGTCAAGAAAATTTTCAATTGTGGTTCGGAATTCTCTCAATGTGTTTTTCCTGGGACTAATATCTTCATTTCTGAAAATAAAATTTCCCCCGATGAGGAATTCGGAGAGCTGCGTCTTGTCCATCCCTGCCTGAATACCGTAGATGCCTCCGTTGTTTGAGATGCCGGACTGCACATCCTCAATGTAGCCCGCAAAGGGAAGTATATCCAACAGATTTTCAACCAGTAAGCGATTATACAGCATCCCATAGTTCGAAGCTGCGGTGTTGATATCACTCGTTCGTGAGTCACTGTATATTTTGCTGCTGACAAGTGCACCGGGATTAAACCAGTTGTTGAATCTGTAGTCACCCGAGAGCTTCAGAACATTTTCATCTCTTGTTGTATTCGAACCCGAGTATTTCAGAAGTGAGGAATTCAGATTTTCATTTAGTCTGAGGTTAAGTCCGCCAAGGGATGTCGTATACTCAATATTAGTAACAAGAGAGTAAATGCTCAATTCCTTGTTGAATACTGTAGAAATCGAATTTTGTTTCGAAAGAGGGAAAATATACGAGCCCGTTGAATCACCTTCATACTGACCGAACAGTGAAGCAGGGAATAGAGCCAAAAGAAGGAGAATGATCAGATGCCGGTTCAATTGAACTGAGAAATTTGGAATGATGAGAAGTCTGACCAATAGACAGCATTTGTTGATCCGGGAAGATAAACAGCAACCCTCCAGTAATATTTTTTATTGAGAACCAAGGAGTAAGCGGTAAAAGGAATAAAAAGCTCACCTTGTTCTGCTTTTCTGTATCTGTTTGACCTCCAGATTTCATTGATTACAGGCGACTCGTAAACGATAATTTCATATTCGAGATCGTAGGCGAGAGACTTGACAGAAAACACATCGAACAAGGGAAGTATGGCTCCATTCAGTGGAAAGAGTTTTTCTGATTGTGGATATAGAAACGCCGGATAATCTTTTGAAAACCCGCTGTATCTTCCACCTTTGTCGGCTGTCCTGAATCTATAGTAATAGTTGACCGAGTGGGAGAGGGCAAGGGAATCGGTATCATTTGAATCATCCAAAAGAAGTACAAAATCGTTTTGCGAAGGGACGAATCCGGCAATTGTTGATCTGTAGACCTCGAGTCCCTTAAGATCGGGATTTTCATCCCTGCTCCATTCAAAAGATACGAGTAATCTTCCTTCAAAATTTACAGGTCTGACATTAATTATGAAGGGGAGCACGGGGTCTGAGTTGTTAACGGGTTTGGTACCGGGGAAAAATGCTTTTCTGCTCTCCTTTCCGTTTCTTCCAACTGCTGACACTGCGTAATAGTAAGTGGAATCGTAAAACAATCCCTCATCCCTGAAAAAATTGGTGCGAAGTTCTTTATACATAACAAGATTAACAGAATCATTTAACCCCCTGTAAAGCTTGTAGGAAGAGTATTCAGGGTCAATGTTCTCCCACCAACGAAGAATGATAACTCCATCAGTCGCCGTAACCACCCTCAGGTTCTCGGGAACGGCAGGAGGCAATCCCGAATCGTAGGGCGAAAGAGGTGTAACCTGCTCACACCCTGAAAAGGGTAGTATCAGCAGGAATAAAAAAAACAGAACTGGTGGCGATTTTAGTAAGATGGTTAAATCCGCAATTTGTATAAATCAGCATTTCAAAATAACAGATTTTGACGAGATTTAAAGCCCGAATAACGGGTAAAAACGGATACTCGAACCTCAGACCGCCTTACTTCAAACCGGGATTATATTCGATATCAACAAGGTTGAATACTCCGTATGTAAATTCTCCGTCAGGATAGTGCCACACTGCCTCACCTCTCGAAAGAACATTAACTCCGTTTATCTTTATATATTCCTGTAGGGGAGTGGAGAATCTGTAACTTTTCATATCTGAAACAGCGTATCTGTCGTCAGAGACAAAATTTATCAATTGTCCTTCGGAGTTAAAAATCAAGGTGGCAGAGATGGTGATATTTCCATTTTTAAAAGTTGCTTTAGTTGAAAGCGTGTCGATTTCCTCCCATTTTATTCTTTTATCGATAAGTGAAGCCGGAGCCATTAAACACATGTCGTTAAACAAGGTAACGGTTTCCGCCTTATTCATAATTTCGCCATCAACACCCATGACCGTAAAGAATCCAAAGAGCCGCACATCCATGGAAGCCTTCTCTTTTGAATATTTGTGATATCCGGGTACGGTCAGACCAAACATTTCACCTTTCATAAAGAAAAGGCGTGTCGGGTCATCAAAAAAGTTGTATTGCTCCGACCTGAAAGTGAACCATTCCTTCCCCTTATCTCTCATCTGACCTTCGAATACAATCCGGACAGATTTTACTTTCTCTTTTCCGACAACTCCTGTGTAGTGGAGGTACTTCTGAACCGGAACGGGAAGGTGGAGAATGTCATTCTCTGAGAGAATATCAGATTTTTGTAATGCAACTCTTTTTATGTTTTCATCATAATCATTGATGAATTTGTTCTCAAAGTTCCACATCCCAAAGTGAGCAATAACGGGCAGTAGAATGATGATATTTAACACAGTGCCATACTTTGCCGACTGCCAGTTGTTAAATATCAGTATCTGCGAGATGATTACCGCAATTCCGCACACCAACCACCAGTTCCGGTTTCCGGTTAGATACAAAATGGTAGAGACCCCGAAGAGAAGTGTGACAATAAGCCAGAAAACCCCTTCCTGTTTCCATATCGATTCAGTAATTTGGGGTACTTCAGCAAAGCCAAATCCTTTCACAAATCCCATAAGATGGATTAAGCCATGAATTAAAAGGATAGCTGATAAAATAATTTTTGTTATATGTTCAAGCTTCATACAAATTCCTTTAAATAACAGGCTGCCTAAAACAGCCTGTTAAATAGACAGTTAAACTGTTTTTTTATTTTAGAGTAAAATACTCTCCTTTTTTCGGAATCTTCACTGATTTGAAGTGGTTCAGAGTGAGGCGATTCGCAAACTTCTCCTGCTGGTCGGGTTCACCATGGACAAGGAAAATCTCCTTCATTTTTTCACGGCTGAATTTATTCACATAGTAGATAAGTTCATCAGAATCAGCATGTGCAGAAAGTGAGTTGAAAACCACCACTTCCGCTTTCAACTTGTAGGGCTCTCCAAAAATGTTTATTTCAGGATTTCGTTCAATAATTCGCTTGCCAAGAGTGTGTTCTGCACAGTATCCCGTCATCATTATGATGTTGTTCGGGTTTTCGATATTGTTGGCAAGATGATGCAGAATTCTTCCGGACTCTGCCATACCTGATGCAGAGATAATCATCATCGGACCCTCTCTGTCATTCAGCCTCTTCGATTCCTCAACCTCGGTTATATAGGTTAATTTGTTGAAACCCAGAGGGTCTTCATTCTGCAGGATGTGAGCTGAAGTTTCGAGATCGTAACACTCGGTGTGCCTTCTAAACACAGCAGTTGCATTGAAGGAGAGGGGAGAGTCAACATAAACAGGGATGTTGGGCACCAAACCTTTTTCAAAAATTGTATGCAGAAGATATACCAGTTCCTGAGTTCTACCGAGACTGAAAGCAGGGGTGATTATCTTTCCTCTCCTTTCAATTGCCCGCTTTATCACTTCAACAACTTTGGCTTCAGACATATCGAAGTCTTCATGGAATCTGCCACCGTAAGTGCTTTCACAGATAAAATAATCGACATCCGGAATTATCTCCGGGTCGCGAAGAATTGGCATGTTCGGTCGCCCGAGATCACCAGAAAAACCGAGTTCAATTAGTTTTCCATTTTCGATAATCTTGAGATAAGTGACGGCACTTCCGAGGATATGACCGGCATCGTAAAATGAGGCAGTAACTCCCGGAATAACTTCAAACTCCTGATGATAATTAACGCCCTGCATTAGTTGAAGAGTCTCATCAACATCCTCCTGCGTATAAAGAGGTTCGAAAAGGTTTTTTCCTTGTCTGGCCCTCTTTTTGTTAACGAATTCAGTATCTTTTTGCTGGATATGAGCTGAATCTGCAAGCATGATCTCGCAGAGGTCTTTCGTAGCGTGTGTGCAGTAAATTGGTCCTCTGAAGCCCTTTTTTACGAGATTTGGCAGGTTACCTGCATGGTCGATATGTGCATGAGACAAAATTACTGCATCAATATCTTTAGGATTGTAAAAATCGAATGTTCTGTTTAATTCAAAAGCCTCTTTTCTCTTACCTTGAAACATACCACAATCGAGAACAATTTTCCCGGCTGCTGTTCTAAGAAGATGATTTGAACCGGTAACAGTTCCGGCGGCGCCAATAAATTGAATGTCCATAATTCTCCCGTGTAATTGTCCCGTAAAATTACAAAAAAGTTACGAGATTTATCAATAATCAAATTAAAAATTGACTATATTGAAAAATTATAATAAATTTAAAGTTTGAGTTTTAAGAAATAATTGCCGGATAAATAATGCTTGAAAATTATATTCCATTAATTGTAGTTTTAGGTTTCGCTGTGGTCTTTGCCGTAGCCGTGGTGGCTTCGTCGAAGCTGTTCGGACCCCAAAGGCCCACAAAAGTGAAAATGTCGCCTTACGAGAGTGGAATGAAACCGATCGGCTCCACAGAGGAGAGGGTTTCGGTTAAATATTATGTTGTCGCAATGCTCTTCATCATTTTTGACCTCGAAGTGATTTTTGTTTATCCCTGGGCGGTCAAATTTATCTCCCTGTTCAAAGAAATTGGAATTTCCGTCTTCGTTTCGATGTTTATATTTTTAGTTGTTTTTGAGCTTGGTTTCTTGTATGCTTACAAAAAAGGAGGTTTTAGATGGGATTAGAAGCGAAATTGATGAATGATGGTTTTATAACGACCACCATTGATGCCATAGTTGGCTGGGCAAGAGAAAGTTCCGTTTGGCCTATGCCGATGGGAATTTCCTGCTGCGGCATCGAGATGATGGCAGTAGGTGGACCTAAATATGACATCGCCAGGTTTGGTTCTGAAGTGATGCGTTTTACACCAAGACAGTGTGATTTGATGATAGTTGCAGGAACTGTAACATATAAGATGTCGCATGTTGTCAAGAAAATTTATGATCAGATGCCCGATCCCAAATGGGTAATTGCAATGGGTGTTTGTACTTCCACCGGTGGAATGTACCGTTCATATCCTGTTGTTCAGGGTATCGATCAGTTTCTCCCTGTCGATCTTTATCTTGCCGGATGTCCGCCAAGACCCGACAACCTGTTGAACGCTCTTATGCTCATTCAGGATAAAATAAAACACACAAAAGCCAGAGAATTTCAAGATATACCACTTTTGGAGCCTGTGAAAGTAAATGGAAATTAAAGAGAATATCCTCAGACTTCTTGAGGAAAGATTCCCCGAAACAAAGTTCGAAACCACGGATTTCAGGGGAGATCTTAAGATAAAGTTTGACAAGGCGCTGATCATTCCGGTCTGCGAATTCCTTAAAAATCACCCTGAACTTCACTTCGAAATGTGTGAAGATGTAACTGCTGTCGACTGGGCAAAGAAAAAGGGAAGATTCACAGTGGTCTACCATATCTACTCGATCGAAAACAGATTCCGCCTTCGCCTTGCATGTGATGTGGAAGAGCATGAAGCACATATCAATACTGTAACATCAGTCTGGAAATCAGCAAACTGGTATGAGCGGGAAACTTATGATATGTACGGAATCAAATTTGACGGTCATCCGGATCTTAGAAGAATGTATATGCCCGAAGAATATGAATACCATCCTCTCCGGAAAGAATATCCGCTGATGGGAATTCCCGGTGATTTAACCCTCCCCAAGAAATAAGTGAGTTTATGGAAAGATTAACTAAAGACGATGTGCATCCAAGTATTGTGAAAGCTCTTTTGGATCAGGAATCAAATATTTCTTTCGAGGATGCACTGGAAAATGAAATGATCCTGAACATGGGTCCTCAGCACCCCGCTACACACGGTGTACTTAGAGTGCTGCTCAGACTCGATGGTGAAACAGTTGTGGCTGCCGTTCCCGATCTCGGCTACCTCCATAGAGGTTATGAGAAAATGGCTGAAAACATGTCATATTATGAGTTTATACCTCATACCGACAGACTTGACTACATTTCACCACCGGCAAACAATAATGCTTTCTGCCTCGCAGTTGAAAAACTTGTAGGAATTGAAGCTCCATTGAGAGCTCAGTACATCAGGATGATCATGTCGGAGCTGGCGAGAATTACCTCACACCTCGTGGCAATCGGTGCCCTGGCAATGGATGTCGGTGCTCTCACCGTTTTCCTCTGGTGTCTTCGTGAACGCGAAAAAGTTCTTGATGCATATGATATAATTTGCGGAGCAAGATTCACCACGAGTTATACCAGAATCGGTGGTGTGGCTGCTGATATGCCTGATAATGCAATTAAAATTATCAAAGATTTTATTGCCCAGTTCGAAGAAAAGATCGATGAAGCTGAAAGACTTCTGAATACAAACAGAATTTTTGTCGAAAGACTTGAAGGCGTTGGTGTGGTTTCCAGGGAAGATGCTATTTCCTTGGGGATGACAGGTCCAAGTCTAAGAGGTTCGGGTGTTGATTTCGATCTTAGAAGAGCAAATCCCTATTTACAGTATAACGAAATCGATTTCAAGGTACCTGTTTACAATGAAGGTGACAGCCTTGCAAGATATTTCGTGAGGGCAGATGAACTTCGCGAAAGCTGCAAAATAATTTTGCAGTGCCTCGATAAAATGCCAAAAGGCGATATCATGTTGAATTCTCCCAAGAAGGTACTTCCCAGAAAAACTGAGATTTACACAAAAATGGAAGAATTGATTCATGATTTTATGATCGTCAATTTTGGTGTGAAGCCTCCTGTTGGTGAAGTGTATCAGGCTGTCGAAAATCCAAAAGGCGAACTCGGCTTCTACATTGTCAGCACCGGTGAGGGACATCCATGGAAAATGAAAATAAAATCTCCTTCCTTCTCTAATTTACAAGCCCTCGGACCATTGGTCAAGGGGCACATGATCTCTGATGTTGTGGCAATAATCGGTAGTCTCGACCCTGTAATGGGTGAAGCCGATAAATAATAAGAGGATATTAATGGAATTCAAATTCACTGAAGAAAATCTTGAAAAAGTGAACCGGGTATTTAAGAACTACCCGACGAAAAAAGCTGCGGTTATGCCGGTGCTCTACATCGCACAGGATCAAAACCGTTACATTTCAGGCGAAGTGATCCAAGAGGTTGCCAAAATTCTCGAGATCACCGAAGAAGAAGTTATGGGTGTCGTAACTTTCTACACCATGTATCATCAGCACCAGCCGGGCAAGTACCACTTGCAGGTCTGCACCAATGTTTCGTGCATGCTTCGTGGTGCCTACGATATCTGGAATGCGGTTAAAGAGCGTACCGGGCTCCAAAATGGACAAACTTCAGAAGACGGACTCTTCTCACTCGAGGAAGTGGAGTGCATGGGATCGTGCGGAACTGCTCCAATGATTGCCGTCAATGAAGATTTCCATGAAAATCTGACTAAAGAAAAAGCCCTCGAATTAATTGACTCCCTAAAGTAGAAGTGGTGATATGGAAAAGATTGTTTTACCTGAAATAGAAAATTTACATAAACTGGATGTCTACCGTGCGAACGGTGGATATGAAGCCATTAAAAAAGCTCTCGCCACAACACCTGATGATGTTATCGATATTGTTAAGAAATCGGGTCTTAGGGGCAGAGGTGGTGCCGCATTTTCAGCGGGACTAAAATGGTCATTCATGCCTAAAACAACTGATAAACCAAAATATCTCTGCATAAACGGTGACGAATCAGAACCCGGCTCTTTCAAAGACAGACAAATTTTCGAGTATAATCCACACCAGTGTATCGAAGGCATTCTGATTGCATCCTATGCAATTGGTGCTCATGATGCTTATGTCTATATTCGCGGTGAATACCATAAATGGATAAAACTCTTCCAGAAAGCACTTGATGATGCTTATGAAGCAGGTCTGGTCGGTGAGAAAATGAAACAGACTTACGGCACAAAATTCCATGTGAATATTTATGTTCACAAGGGTGCCGGAGCCTACATTTGTGGCGAAGAGTCATCACTCATGAATTCCATCGAAGGAAAAAGGGGATACCCAAGAGTAAAACCTCCATTTCCTGCTCAGAATGGTCTTTGGGGCAATCCGACCACCATCAATAATGTGGAAACTCTTACAAATGTTCCTGCCATCATTAACAAAGGTTGGGAATGGTTTTCAAAAATTGGAGCCGAAAAGCATCCCGGGACAATCTTGTATGGCGTAAGCGGTCATGTTAACAAGCCCGGTGTTTACGAACTTCCTTCCGGAACTCTCCTCACAGATATAATTTATAATTATGCAGGTGGAGTACCCGGCAATAAAAAGATTAAATGTGTCATCCCCGGAGGTTCCTCCATGCCACCACTTCGTGGTGATCAGCTCGAAGGAATCGCCATGGATGCGGAATCCCTGAAGGCTGCAGGAAGCTCTATCGGTACTGCAGGAATTATGGTAATGGATGAAGATACAGATCTCGTCAGAGTACTAGCCCGAATCACCAAATTCTATTACCACGAAAGCTGCGGACAGTGTACACCGTGCCGTGAGGGAACAGGCTGGATGCTTAAAATCCTTAACCGGATGGCTGAAGGAAAAGGTCAGAAAAGCGATATCGAATTGCTCCTGAATGTTGCCAACAACATTGACGGCAACACCATCTGTGCACTCGGGGAAGCTGCTGCCTGGCCCGTGAAATTTATGGTCACAAGATTCAGAGATGAATTCGAAGCCAGAATGAACGATACCGTTGACCTCCCCTCCAGAAACAAAGTTCACTCAATGAGACATACCGGCATTGGTGTGGAGTGAACTGAGTACCTGATTAATTTGAAATTGTTGGTTGTTTGTTTTAAGCCTGTGAGAAATCACAGGCTTTTTTTTTTGAACACGATCTTCAGGATGTCAAAGAATAAAAAGGATGTAACCCCCGTAGAGGGGTTATTCAATGAACAACGATTATAATCTACGAACATTCAAACCCACTCCGGGGTTATTCAATGAACAACGATTATTATCTACGAACATTTAAACCCACTCCGGGAGTATTCAATGAATAACGATTTTAATCTACGAACATTCAACCCCACTCCTGGGGATAATCAGGTATTATTTTTTTTGCGTATGGAACGCAAAGTTTTCCGGTAGGACAATCGAGACGATTGTCGCTCCTTTTCCGAAATTAAAGGTTTCGGTCAGCTCATAGATCATAGATCATAGTTAATAGCTACTTAACCAGGTACCTCTTGATCTTCTGAGTGGTGGTTTTTTCGAATTCTTTTTCTCTCAGATAGAACTTTTTGATTTGTTTGTATACCGGGAGGTGTTTGTTTGTTTCTTTTACAATTTCGGCAACAATTTTTTCCATCATATCTTTGTCGATTTTTATGCCGTTCTTTTCAGAATATTCGATGAGGGTTTCGGCATTGAGAACGACCTGAACAGCAATTATTTCGGTGTGTTTTGCATCCTCTTCTCCATAAACAAATGACTCAAGAATCAATGGATTTCTGTTAATTATATCCTCGATTTCCTCAGGGAACACATTCTTGCCATTGCTCGCAATTATGACATTCTTTTTCCGTCCTCTGATGTGGAGGAAACCGTCTGAATCGATATAACCGAGGTCACCCGTTCTGAAGTAACCATCCACGAAAGCTTCTTTGGTTAATGCTTCGTTTTTGTAATATCCGAGCATGACATTTCCGCCTTTCACGAAAACTTCACCAACACCATCCTGATCGGGGTCAACAATTTTTATATCAACTCCGGGTAGTGGCAGTCCGGCAGCATCATCCTTGAAAGCCATCAGTCTGTTCAAGGCGACTATGGGAGCGGTTTCTGTTAGTCCGTAACCCTGCACAAATGTAAAGCCAAAATCACGGAGTCCTTTAGCTACCTCAGGGTCGGGGGCAGCACCACCTGCAATGAAAATTCTGACATGTCCGCCGAATCTCGCATGGAGCTCTTTGAAAACTTTTGCTTTTATCTCTTTAAGACCCAGTTTCTGCAAAAACCCGGTGACTGTTACGAGAGGAGGCACAATTTTAGATTTTACCTTGTCTTCCTTGATCGATTTGGAAATTCTTTTGAACATTTTGTCAAACAGTAACGGTACTCCAAGCAGTACTGTTGCTTTCACGACCTGCAAATCATCCACAATTGTTTTTAATGATCTGGCAAAATGCACGGAGGCACCCGAATAGAGAGGGCATAGCATTCCACAAGTACATTCATAGGTGTGGTGTATCGGCAATACAGAAAGGAATTTGTCTTCGGGGAAAATAAACATCATGCTTGTCATACTTACCAGGTTAACTGCAAGATTTTTCTGAGTAAGCATAACCCCTTTTGCTCTTCCAAGAGAGCCGGAGGTAAAAATTATCTCCGCCATCTCCTCATTATTGATTTTTGGCAGGGAATTGATGTCGATGGGAGTGGAGGAATTTATCAGAGCGGTCATGGAGATTACATCTCCTTCATTTTGAAGGATGTCCATGTTTATTTTCATTTTGAGTCTTTTAATGGCAGCGGCCTCTTCATTCATCAGATTGCTGAATCCTTTTGAGAAGACAATGGCTTCTGATTCACTCTCGTAGATAATGTTTAAAATTTCATTCGATGTAAGATTTTTATCAATAGGCACAATTACATAATTAAATGTCATCGCAGTAAGATATGTAATGCTCCACTGCACGCGGTTTTCAGAAATAACAGCTATATGGGAGCGTTCTTTTAGACCCAACTTTTGTAGGCCTGTGCCAAACCTCAGAACAGTCTCAAGCAATCCGTCAAAAGTAAGCCGCTTAAACGGAGTATCGTTCAAATCCTCAAGAGCAATTTTCCCTGCATATTTTTTACTGTTTAGAAGCACCATTTCCTGAATATTGGAAATTTTAGGAACATCATAAAGTTTGTGTTTAAGATCCATTTTTTCCTCAAAAATCTTGTTTTAATAACAGGAAACTTAATTAATATTTCATTAACGATTGTGAAGAATAAAAATATTTTAAAGTATGTTCAACTTCCAAATCTCCTTTTTCCTTTTGAATTATAAGAGAGAAATGCTATATTAAACGGTCTTTTTTATCTGATTTATTATTCCGGGATTTAAAGTAAATGACCGTAATCTTCTCAAAAAAATGTGAACTTGGTTTACAAGCTGTATTATATTTGTCAACACTCGACAAAGATCAGAGGGTAAGTGCTGCTCATGTGGCTACCAAACTGAAAGTGCCTAAAGAGTTCGTTTCAAAAGTGATGCAAATCCTTACAGATTCGGGGATAGTTGCTTCAAAGAAGGGGAAAAACGGCGGATTCTATCTCGGGAAAAATCCGTCTGAAATAAAACTAATCGACATAGTCATGGTTTTGGATGGAGGGGATGTCTTTAATACCTGTATTCTGGGTTTCCCGGGTTGTTCCGTCTCCACTCCATGTCCGATGCATGACGAATGGGGGAAAATCAGAAATATGGCTTTTTCGATGTTGAACGCAGAAACTTTGGAGAGTATGAAACATAAATCGATCGACAAGATCGAATCACTTGCGAAATAGTCTGTTAATCCTCCTTATATAAATCGATGATTGCTTTGGCGAGGAATTTTGCTGCTGTTTCGTGACCTTCCTTGGTCAGATGAATATAGTCCTGAACTGCAAGTTTCGACTTGACCCAAACAGGCATTATCGTATCTCCTCCCATCACTTCGCTTAGATCCCAGTAACTCAACCCCTCTTTTAACGAGAGGGAAGTTATCCCTTCTTTCAAAATCTTAATATTTTTGTTAGGCTTGAATCCTTCCTTTCCATACGAATAAAATGTCGGCGGCGAAATCAACAAATATGATGCTGCCGGTGCCCCTTTTTTAAGCCGTTTGAGCAAATTCCCATATTCAACATCAAAATAATTCTTGTTGAAATTTGGTCCGGCACAGTCGTTCGTACCGAGATAGACAATCACCAGATCAGGATTTACTGTTTCAATGAAGGGGTAGAGGTAATTCAGTTCTGTGTTATATGTCCTAATCGAAGCCGAAATCTTGCCAAAAAAGGTTGAAACAACCCCTTTTTCAGAGAAAGCAAGGATTCCTTTTGTCGATTTTTGTGGAACATTTTGCCGGTTATTTATGTAAAAACTCTCGACAGGTGACGAAAAAGTGACCTTAATTGCACGACCTTTGTTTATGGGGTTGATTGCAAAAGGAATCTTCTGTGAAGATGCATCCATTACTTCAATTGAACTTGAGTCGGCGATCGAGTAAAGCTCAAATCCTCTCAGAAGTGATGATTTTTTCTTCATCGGCAACGGGTTGTACGGAAGAAGAGTCGGAAATTCACTTTTAAGAGAAAGTTTAATTTTCCCGCCGTCTCCAAATTCCGCTGCAAGTTCTTCTTCAAGGCAGTGAACAAACTCCCCCGAGGCAGTATAGGAGTCACCAATCACGAATATTTTAAATATCTTTGAAGTGGAGCTGTCAGAAAAAGTTTTCTGCAATTTAACTTTGAGTGATTGCGGATTCCCGATTTTGTTTAGATCCGGTCGCAGAAAAGGAAACTCGTTATTGGATTTTTGTGAATATGCAATGGAAAAACACAAAAGCAGGCAAATTATAACTTTTTTCAAGATCGAATTCATTTATGGCATTTTTCAGGGATATTTTATTATACCGCGTAAAAGGACAGGATTAATTAAATTTGATGTTTGAATATACGGAAAAAAATGAATAAATATTCTCTTCAAATACTCTTCAGCATCCTTATAGTAAATGGGATACTTCTGTCGTTCTCTCTGGCAGGTCCCGAATTCAGTGTGCCTAATCCCTTCTCCGATGAGGATTTGGTCATCAGTTTTCCTGACATAAAAGAGAGTCTCTTTAAATCGGCTGAACAGAAAAACGAGAATGCAGAAAATTTTCTCAGCAAATATGAAACAGCTGATGAAAACGCAGTAATTGATGAAAAACCGTCAGTTGACAATAATGAAGAGAACGGATTTCTGATAAATCCTGAGACAAGGGGAAAGAAGGCGCTCGACAATTTTTTCGAAGCCCTTGACAAGGAAAGCAAATCCAGAACGGTGAGAGTTGCTCATTACGGTGACTCCCAGATAGAAGGGGACAGAATCACCTCCTATCTCCGGGAAAACTTTCAGAAGGAATTTGGCGGTGAGGGTATCGGCTATGCTCCTGTGGATGACATAACCGACAATGTAAACTACTTTAGAAGCACCTCTGAAAACTGGGAGAGATATAATGTTTTTAACCATGCATATTCTTCAGGAAAATATGCACTTTCTGGGCTGGTTTTCAAATACGGAAACGGCAAATCCAAGAAGGAAAATGATGAGCAGGAGCCAAAAGGGAAAAAAAAGAAGAAGCAAAAGGATGAAAAACCTGCTGAAGAAGAGCAACCTGTTGACAGCTCAACCGTCTTAAATAAATACGGTTTACCGCATTTATTACTTGCGGACACCTGGTTCGCAGTCAAATCTGCTTTTCTCGCCTCTCCGAGAGATAAAACAGAAGTGGTGGCTGCACTTCGGGGGAGAGTATCCCTTAATTTTGTGAAAAATGCTAAGTTCTCCAAAATAAAGGTTTTTTACGGAAAAGTCGGGGATGAATGCGAAGTCAGAATTAGTGACCAAAAAACCGGAACTGAAATCGGTACTTTGCAACTCAACGGTGAAAATCCTTTCAATCTTGCAACAACCGCTTTCAGGGGTGATGGAAGTTCCATTAGATTTGACATCTCAAGCGGGAGAAATCCCGAGATTTTTGGCTTCTTTTTTGACGGGGACAGAGGGGTTCAGGTTGATAATTTCGCTATTCGTGGTCACTCCGGTGACGGACTTTTGAAGATAGATAAAGAACTATTATCAGCGCAATATGATGAATTGAATGTAAAACTTATTATCTTGCAGTTCGGTATGAATATAATGCCGACCGTAACAAAAGAAAAGGATTTGAAACGGGTCAGGGATTACTATAACCGTCTCTATGCGGGAATCAGGGAGAGAGCACAAAATGCTTCAGTTCTCGTTGTTGGTCCGGGCGATATGGGTGTTATCAGAAGGGGAAGTTCTGTTTCGCATCCATACATTGCAGAAGTGGTAAAAATTATGAAAGAATGCGCCATAGAGAACGGCTGTGCCTTTTGGAATACATATGAACTTATGGGGGGAGAAAACTCAATTGCTGCATGGGCTCAGAAGGGATATGCAGCCCGCGACGGTCATTTCATTAACAGAGGGCAAAAAATTATAGCTGCCGAACTGTTCAAGGGGATTAATGATTCGTACAGGCAATATTTAGACAAAAAAAATTCAAATAACCGTTAAATAAACAGAACGGATGGCAATATGACCTATCAGTTACATTATCTGACCGGAGCAATGAAGAAAAGCGGAAAGCTCTTCTTGATTGCTTCGTTTGGCAGTCTGGGAGTCCTTTTCGCCGGTTCTAACAACTATGACCTGAACCACCAAACGAAATTCTCCCCACCCGATTCAATCATCTCACAATCACAGGATTCGATCAGTGAGACCGAGAAGCAGCCCGTTATCAATTCCGTTTCTACAACCGATGGAGGTTCGACCAGACTTGGCAGTTTCCCGTTTTTGCGTACAAACCAGAATTTTATTGAGTGGAAAAACAGGGAAGTGGCACAAAAGTTCTTTTCGAAACTTGCAAATGCAAAGCAAAAAAAGTTTCGTGTACTTCATGTAGGAGATTCCCACCTCCAGGCGGACATTTACACCGGTTATGTGCGTGAAGAACTCCAAAAAATTTATGGAACCGGCGGAAGAGGACTGGTTTTTCCTTATTCCGCAGCAAAGACCCACTCGGCATACGATTACTTTACCTACTCTAAAGGAAGCTGGACTTTCGCAAAAAACACCGAGCAAAATCCGGCGCTTGACATCGGATTGACGGGTTACTCGATTCGTACCGTTGATCCCAATTCCAACTTCAAACTTGTATTTTCGAAGACAATTCAAAAAGCCTCAAATAACATTCTCAAAATATTTTCGAAAACCGGTCCTTCGGTTTTTGACATGGTGTTGAATATTAAAGGGATCAGTGAGCCGATTACGGTCAAGTCCGATGCGAATTCGGGTCCTTACATCACAGTACCAGTTAATTCCGATTGCGAAAGCATTGAAATTTCGTTCAAAAAATCATCCGATCTGCAAAATGAGTTTGTCCTGTATGGTATTCTGATCGAGGCGGACAGTCAGAATGGTATTCTGTATGCCAGCACAGGTGTAAACGGTGCGACTCTCTCAAGTATAGTTCGTGAGTCAAGATTTGAAGAGGAAGTTAAGGCTTTTGAACCTGACCTGTTTATTCTCGATCTCGGGATTAATGATTTTTTTGGTGGTGGTTTCAATGCCGCCTCAACAAAGGAAAATCTCGTTTCCATTATCCAAAAAGTAAAAAAATCTTCACCTGATGCTGTAATTCTTCTTATGAATGTGCAGGATGCCTTCAATAAAAGAACGAATGTTTCCGCCTGTCTCGACTTTGCAAAACTTGTGGCAGATGTGGCGGTTGAAAACGACTGTCTGCTTTACGATATCTACAATGTCAGCGGTGGTAAAAATTCAATGCTCAACTGGCGGGCAAACTATCTCGCCAATGTGGATCAGATACACCTCACTTCAAAGGGGTATAATCTTAAGGGTGAACTTTTTGTTACTGCAATCCAGAACTCCTATGACAAATTTGTTGCAGGTGAATCGACGCTTCTCGTTGCAAACAAGCAACTTGAAAGTGAAGTGCCTGAAGGACTCGCAATCTATGTTGACAACAATGAAAGCCAGAGTGTCTCCGCAGCAAACACAACTGTAATCAACGGTGTCTCTGCTGCCGGGACTCTGAAGGATGATAAAGGCGAGTACAAAATGCACAAAGTTTTGGGTGGAGAATCAATCCGCTCTATTGCAAAACTTTATAATGTGGAAATCAGCGATATAAGATCCTGGAACGATTTTTACGGTGCTCTCTCGATCAACCAGGAATTAAAGATATATGTGAAGAAGGGGAAATCGAACCCTGCACTCACAGCAAAGGTGACTACACCTGTGAAACCAGGTAATACCACTGTGCCAGGGAGTTATTCCGCAAGAAATACCTATTATGGTAAAAACTACAGCTATAATGCAACTCCAAAATACACTCCACCTGCAACAAACTACAGCGTGAGGAACGGAGACACCTGGTTTGCAATTTCTCAGAGAACCGGAATACCCGTCAATCAGTTGAAAGCAGCCAACGGCACAAAAGGTGATATTATCAGACCCGGACAGAAGATAAAGGTTCCGGCGAAAACAACCTATACCGCCCCAAAAACCACTGCCAAATATGGTACAAAATACAACGCGAATAAAACTACCAAGAAAACGACTGTTAATCAGGGGAAAACCACAACCAAGAAGTCTACCGTAAAACCAGGTACGACTCCTAATAAAACAAAACCAAAGGCTACCACCAAAACGCCAACAACCAATAAAAACAATCAAAAACCGGCTAAAAAGAAATAAAAAGGAATATTCTGTTTCTTGGATGTAATTGAGTTACTAAAATATAATTCCGGAAATCCATTACTGTTCAACTCGGTATTGTTCTTTTTCCTGTTTACTATTGTTTATCTGATATATACCGGTTTCGAGAAGAATATCAAAGCAAGAAACCTTGTGCTTCTGCTATTCAGCCTCTACTTTTATTACAAGATATCAGGGGGATACATTGGTATTCTGATTGCTGTAGGCATAATTGATTTTTTCGTAGGGAAGTTTCTTGTACGCGAAAAATCAGATATCAAAAGAAAACTGTTGCTTTCCTTTTCTGTTCTGGTAAACATTGGAATTCTTGTCTATTTTAAGTACACTTTTTTCATTGTGAATGAATTTGGACTGCAATCATCTCAGTTCTTTTCCTATTTTACCAGAGAAATTCTTACTCCTGTCGGAATTTCCTATTATATCTTTAAATCCGTCGGCTACACTCTTTCGATCTACAGAGAGGAAATAGAGGAAGCCGAGCAAAATCTTTTTACCTACCTTCTTTATGTCTCGTTTTTCCCGACAATAGTAGCCGGTCCAATTTCCAAGGCTGCTAATCTGCTGCCTCAGTTTAACAGTCCTACCAGGATTACACGGGAAAATGTAAGCAAGGGAATTTTCCTTCTGATCACGGGAACCCTTAAAAAGGTGCTTATTGCAGATTTCATCGCCCTCAATTTCGTGGACAGAGTTTTTGAAAATCCCGATCTTTTCACATCAATCGAATGCCTGCTCGCCGGATATGGAGCTTTCCTGCAGATTTATTTTGACTTTTCGGGATATACCGACATTGTTCGTGGAATGGCGTATCTGTTCGGTTTTGAACTTGAAGAAAATTTCAAAAAACCGTTCCTCGCCAATTCTGTCAGTGAGTTTTGGCGGCGCTGGCATATTACCCTCTACACTTTCCTGAGTGAAAATGTATTCAATCCGTTAAGTTTCGCTCTCAGACGACTCGGAGTTTACGGCATTTATATTGCCATTCTTGTGACCTTTCTGGTTTCCGGAACCTGGCATGGTGCGAATCTGACTTTTATTGTTTGGGGACTGATACACGGGGCTTGCATCGTCTTCGATACCATGTTCCGAAACACCCGGAAAAAGATTGTTGCTGTTGTGAATGAAAAATTTTTCAGAATGGTCGAGATTGTTATCACTTTCCATGTCATAGCATTTTCATTTATTATTTTCAAGTCGCCATCCCTGGACAGTGCAATGGTCTTTATAGGGAAACTTTTCAGTGAAATAAAATTTGCTCATATTGAAAAGTGGTTGAGTTTCTATCTTGTTCCGTTCCTCGTGATGGCAGGAGGGCTGATTCTCGCGATCGTTCCTGAGAGATTTTATAAGTCACTCTACATTCGATTTGCCTCCATCCACTGGAGTTTGAAAGCCCTCACATTTGCAGTCGTTATTATTTTTGTTTATCAGGTTCTCGGAACCTCTACCTTACCATTCGTTTACATCGAGTTTTAAATGAAAAAACTGCTGTTTCTCCTCGTTTTTGTATCACCATCCTTTTTTACACAATCCTTTATCGCAACCCTGACCGGCAAAGCTTTTACATCCAATTATGGATACTATATGATAAGGGATGTTTGTGATCTTGCAGGAGGAAGGTTGATGGGCAGCGAGTCCAACAAAAAAGCATTCGAAATGCTAAAAAAAGAGTTGGAAAATAAAGGTATGAAGCCTTTTTACGAGAAATTTACATCACCGGTCTGGTTCAGAGGTGAAGACAAGGTCGTCTTAAAGCTGCCTTATCGAAAGAACCTTCGAGCATACGCCCTTGCCTGGGTCTCACCTGCGAAGATTGAAGATGCCAAAGCGGTTTTTGTTTATTCGGGATATGAGGAAGATTACCGGAATATAGATGTGGCAGGAAAAATTGTCGTAATCAGTCAGGAAAGACCTGCAGGAAGAGATGAACTTCTCAGGGGAGAGGCAATCAAGATTGCTGCTGCCAAAGGTGCGGTCGCATGCCTTTTCATAAATGAGGCAAAAGGCGGAAAAGTGTTGTGCGGGGTGGGGAATTTCAAGGGTGACCCTCTTAAAATACCGGCTTTTACACTCACATTTGAGGAGGGTGCAAAACTTAGAAGACTTTTGGAACGCAAGGTGAATGTCGTTCTTGATGTCGTATCCAATTCACGGGTGGAAACAGGGGAGTCCAATAATCTTGTAGCCCGAATAGACGGAACAAGTGACGAGAAGCTGGTGATTGGTGGTCACTTCGACAGTTGGGACCTGGGTGATGGTGCTGCGGACAATGGTCACGGAAGTGCTGTCATGTTTGAAGCAGCCGCACTTCTAAAGGAATTTGGAATCAAACCAAAAAGAACCATCGAGTTTGTCTGGTTCAACGGAGAAGAAACTGGGCTGTGGGGTTCGAAAAAATATGTGGAAGCCCACAGGAATGATAAAATATTTGCGATGATAAATCTCGATATGCCCGGCAAAATTAACGGATTTAATGTGATGGGCTTTGACCCATTGTTACCGGCAATCAAAGAAATCACCGATACTTCCGGTTCTTTTGATCTCTCAAAATCAATGAGCACAGCCTGGACAAACAGCGACCATATGTTTTTTATGTTCAACGGGATCCCGGTTATCACTCCGGTTGGAGGAATGACCAAGGAAATGACTGATCACTATCACGATTTTGGCGATTCCTTTGATAAACTCGATAAAGATTACATTTCTCACGGCGCGGCTGCAGTTGCATTTCTTGCGGCAGGTCTCGCAGATTCTGACTTCAAATTATTCCGGTTCTCGCCTGATGAGGTGAAGGAACTCCTGAAGAAGCACAACCTTGAGAAACGGTTGAAAAAGCAGGAAGAATATCCATTTTAGGCTCTGCGATAAGGGCTTGATTATCTGATAAAAATTGTTTAAATTTGCAATGCCACACCCCCGGTATTCCCGGAGGAGTGGCAATTTTTTTTGTAAATTTTCATACTGGAGTGTCATGTACGATATTGTATATCTGTCACAAGAAAGATTGATTGAGCTCGAGAAAGAGCTCGCGGAAATGAAGTCATCAGGAAGAAAGGAAATCGCCGGCAAAATTGCCGAAGCCCGTGCACACGGTGACCTTTCTGAAAATGCTGAATACGATGCTGCAAAAGAAGCACAGGGACTGTTTGAACTTAGAATTCACAAACTTGAGGCTGTGCTTGCTCGTGCAAAGGTGATTGATCCTGCATCGATGCCGAAGGATAAAGTGCACATCCTTGCGAAGGTTAAAATTAAAAACCTTAAGACGCTTAAAACAATTGAGTATCAGATTGTTTCCAACGAAGAATCCAATCTGGAAAATGGAAAGATTTCAGTTTCCTCTCCGGTAGGACAGGGATTGCTCGGCAAGAAAGTAGGAGACATTGCACAGGTAAAAGCTCCGGCCGGTTTGATACAATTCGAGATCCTCGAGATCCGTTGATATCATGACAAAAGAAGACAGGAAGTATCTTGGTGATTGTATCATTCTGGGATCGCGAGCCGAAGGGAAGGTCAGCCCCAATCCAGCCGTCGGTTGTATCATTGTAAAAGATGGCAGAGTACTTTCAGTCGGTTATCACCGGGAATTTGGCGGGGCTCATGCAGAAGTGGATGCAATAGCAAGAAGCAAACAGGATATTACAGGTGCAACTGTCTATGTGAGTCTTGAACCTTGCTCCCACTTTGGCAAAACTCCTCCATGTGCGGATCTTCTTGTTTCGAAGAATATTGCGAGGGTAGTGATCGGTATGACCGATCCGAATCCTCTGGTGTCCGGAAAGGGAATAGCAAAGTTAAAAAATGCAGGAATTGAGGTGGAGGTCGCTGACCTCCCCTTATATAGAAATTTTTACAGGAAATTTACAAAGTATATTACTAGTGATTTCCCGTTTGTGACCATTAAGTCAGCACTCACCCTCGATGGAAAAATTGCAGGTGTGTCCGGTGAATCCAAATGGATTACGGGTGAAAAATCCCGGCGACTGGTCCATCTCTTGAGAAGCAAACATGACGCTGTGCTTACCTCATCCAAAACAGTTCTCGTGGATGACCCGATGCTTACGGTCAGGCACAACCACAAACCCTCACCAAAAAGAGTGATGGTTACATCAAAACTTTTCTTTCAAGACGGATACAATTTCTTCCGGAACGATGATCGAAAATCTTTTATCGTGACCCTCGAAGAGGAGCAGCAGAACGAGGAAATCCTTCAAAAACTCAACTGGTTTCAAATCCCGATCATTTTTGTAAAACCCGACAAAGAAGGTAAACCGGATATGGTACAGACCTTGAAGAGTCTGCATTCTCTTGGAATTACCTCCGTTATGGTGGAGGCGGGAGCCAAATTGACTACAGAAATGATTAACTCCGATCTGTTTGATGAATTTGTCTGCTTTATTGCCCCCAAACTCATGGGCAATGGAATAAATCTCTTCGATGGCATCAGTAATCATGGATTGGCAAAAGCCAAGAAATTGAAACTGGATCATGTGAAGCAACTGAATGGTGATGTTGCACTCTTCTTTTCAAAAATGGAGCAATAATGTTTACCGGACTGGTGGAAGAAACAGGTGTTATCATCGATATAAGAAACAGAGGAAATGAGATTTCTCTGCAGCTTAGGGCAAGTGTCATTCCAGGGGATGTGAAAGTTGGTGACAGCATCAATATTAACGGTGCCTGTCAAACGGTGGTGGAGGTACATGGTGACCTGCTGCTGTTCGATACTGTTCAGGAAACACTGAAAAAAACAACATTGGGTACACTCAAAAAAGGAGACAGGGTAAACCTCGAACGGGCTCTTCGTGCAGATTCACGACTCGGAGGGCATTTTGTCCTCGGACATGTGGATACAACCGGCAGAGTGACTGAGGTTGTAAAATTGTCGGGAAGCTACAATCTGAAAATTTCTTTCGACTCAAGATTTGATAAGTATGTTATTCCTGTGGGATCTATCTGCATCGATGGAGTGAGCCTGACGGTGGCAGAAAAGGGGAGTGGGTGGTTGAAAACTGCAATAATCCCTCACACTTGGGAGAACACAACTCTTGCATCTCTTAAAGCCAATTCCCCTGTGAATCTGGAATTTGATGTTCTGGGTAAGTATGTTCTCAATTTAGTAAGCGGGACAAATTACGGGGGCATTTCCATAGAGAAACTTAAAGAATCCGGGTTTGCCTGATACACTTTTCTTAAAATTTACGAAGTTTTGTACTGATCAAAAATTTCTCGCACAAGGTGATAAAATTCTTGTGGCGCTCAGTGGAGGGGCTGATTCGGTACTCCTGCTCCATTTCCTTCTTAAACTAAAATCCCGCCTTGATTTGCAACTTGTAGCTGTTCACCTTAACCATCAGCTAAGAGGCGAAGAATCTGTCAGAGACCGTGATTTTTGTATCGGACTCTGCAATTCGTTGAATGTCGAATTAGTCGTGAGGGAACTTCCGGTAAAGGAGTATTCCACAGGCTATAAAATATCGATCGAAATGGCGGCAAGGGAATTAAGGTATCAATCGCTGAAAACCCTTCTGAAGGAATTGAATTTTGACAAAATTGCAACAGGTCACAACCTGGATGATAATGCCGAAACGGTAATTCTCAATATGATAAAAGGGAAAGGTCTCACTGCAGTCTCAGGTATCCCCGTAAAAAGAGATAATCTTATCAGACCGCTTCTTTGCATCTCAAAAAAAGAGATTATCAAGTATCTGGACACAATCAAATCAGGTTTTGTAACAGACAGTTCCAACTTCGATTCCATCTACCAGAGAAATCTGATTCGCAACGAAATATTTCCACTCTTCGAGAAGATAAATCCCCATGCCGGTGAAGCACTTTTTCGATTCTCGGAAATGATGCACTCACTCCCTGCTTCAATCATCGCTACTGAACCGGTTACTTCTTCACAGGACGGGAAAATCCTTGTGATAGATTTGGCAGCGGTTAAAAAATCAAACGAATTCAACCTCTACAACGAGTTATCAATTAGATTTATTGAACTTTTTAGTTTAAATTTAAAGTTCGAAAATTTTTATAGTCTAAAAAAATTATTTGGGGCTCAGTCAGGCAAAAAGATTTCTCTTGGTTACAACCTGACCGCTGTCAGAACCAGAGACAAGGTGCTTGTTTCCACAAGTAATGAAGAAATTCTTTCGGAAATTGACCTTAATCCCGGTAGTACCGTGGAATTTGGCAATTTCAGGATTTCCTGCCATCTCTGTGAAATTGGCGATTACAAAGTTTTTGAATCCGGGAGTGTTGAGTTTATAGACAGCGACAAAATTGCAGGAAGTCTGTCTGTCCGTCCGCCAAAGAAAGGGGAATGGTTCCTGCCAATAAACGGCAAAGGGAAAAGGAAAGTGTCTGATTTTTTTAATGATATCAAGCTGGAACCTTCGAAGAAATGGAATCACCCCATTGTCTCATCGGGTGACCAAATCGTTTGGATTTGTGGTTTCAGGCTCGATGACCGATTTAAAGTAACTAACGAGACAAAAAGAATTTACAAGTTAGAGATCGAAACATATGGATAAGCTGGTTGTTAATAACGAAACATTTGAGATATTTCTTTCTGAAGAAGTTATTCAAAAAAGAATATCTGAACTTGGTGCTCAAATTTCGGAGGACTACAAGGGCAAAGTGCCCATTTTTATCGGTATCCTTAATGGTGCCTTTATGTTTCTTTCTGATTTGTTGAAAAATTTCTGCGGTGAGTGTGAGGTCGATTTCCTCAAACTCTCCAGCTATCATGAGGCAAAAGTATCTTCGGGCAAAGTGGATTTGTTAAAAGATATCAACGCTGACTTGAACCAAAGAGATATTATAATTGTTGAAGATATAATAGATTCCGGCTTGTCCGCTGAATTTATCATGGCGCACCTCAAAAAGCATAACCCTGCTTCTGTAAGAATAGCGTCATTACTACTTAAGCCTAAAAGTGTTAAGTATAACATCAATGTTGATTATGTAGGATTTAATATTCCAAATAATTTTGTAATAGGTTACGGACTCGACCTTGTTCAAAAATACCGCAATCTTAGGGCGGTATACTCAATGGTCGAAGAAGGAAGCAAATAAGGAAATACGACTAAGATGGATCAAAAAAACAAGAATAAGAATAGTAACAAACCTGACGAGAATTTCGACTGGAATAAAATCATGAGGGTGGTTTTCGGCTGGGGGGTTGTTATTATCGCAGCCGTTATTGCCATGCAACTCTTCAAAGGTGAAACAGTCAAATATGTTGAAATACCTTACTATCAGTATGTTAAAATCCTTAATGACAGCCTGATTAAATCGGCTGAAGTGAACATCACTGATTCAAAGGTTCATACTTTTCAGGCGGAACTCAGGGAAAAAGTCAATGTCGGAATTGCAGACAAAAAAGTGTTAACTGATAAAATTACTGTGAACATAGCCGAGCCGGATTTTGAACTTGAAAAGAAAAAATGGGATGAAAAAAAGATTGATCTGACTATTAATCAGCAATCAAATAATTTCATGACAATTCTTATCAGCATGATTCCCTGGATTCTCATCATAGGTCTGTGGTTCTTCTTCATGAGAAGAATGCAGGGTGGTGGCGGAGCCGGTGGTCAGCGCGGTATCTTCAATTTTGGCAAGAGTAAAGCCAAACTGATCAATCAGTCGAACAATAAAGTGACATTTAAAAATGTTGCCGGTGCCGATGAAGCTAAAGTTGAATTGCAGGAAGTTATAGAATTCCTTAAAGAACCTTCAAAATTCCAAAAACTTGGTGGAAAAATTCCAAGAGGTGTTCTCCTGCTGGGACCTCCGGGGACAGGCAAGACCCTTCTCGCGAGAGCTGTTGCTGGTGAAGCAGGTGTCCCATTCTTCTCGATATCGGGTGCTGATTTCGTCGAGATGTTTGTAGGCGTGGGTGCAAGCCGTGTAAGAGACCTTTTTGAACAAGGAAAGAGAAGCGCCCCTTGTATTATTTTTATCGATGAGATTGACGCTGTCGGTCGTCACAGAGGTGCCGGTCTTGGTGGCGGTCACGATGAGAGGGAACAGACTTTAAACCAGCTCCTCGTTGAGATGGATGGATTTGAACAAAACAGTGGCGTAATAATTATTGCAGCCACAAACAGACCCGATGTTCTTGATCCTGCTCTGCTCCGTCCCGGCAGGTTCGACAGACAGATTGTAGTCGACAGACCTGATGTTAAGGGAAGAGAAGGCATTCTAAAGGTGCATACCAAGAACACTCCACTGGCTGATGATGTTGAACTTTCGATTCTCGCTAAAGGAACACCAGGACTCGCAGGTGCTGAGCTTGCCAATCTTGTTAATGAAGCTTCTCTTCTTGCCGCAAGAAAGAATAAATCCAAAGTTGATATGGATGATTTCGAAGAGGCAAAAGACAAAGTTATGATGGGCATGGAGCGGAAAAGCATGATTATTTCCGATGCAGAAAAGAAAACCACTTCATATCATGAAATTGGACATGTTCTTGTAGCGAAAATGATTCCCGAGGCCGATCCTGTACACAAAGTTACAATCATTCCGCGTGGAAGGGCTCTTGGCGTAACAAGTTACCTGCCTGTGGATGAGAAACACACTTATTCAAAATCGTACCTTGAAGCTGTTATTACTTACGCATTGGGCGGCAGAGCAGCGGAAAAGATAATCTTCGACCATTATACAACAGGTGCCGGAAACGACATTGAGCGGGCTACAAATCTCGCCAGAAAAATGGTCTGTGAGTGGGGTATGAGCGACAAACTCGGACCACTTAACTATGGTACAAAGCATGAAGAAATTTTCCTCGGAAAGGAAATTCAGCAGCACAGGGATTACAGCGAAAAAACTGCAATTGAAATTGATGAGGAGATTAAACGAATCATTAATTCATGCATGGACAGGGCTATGATCATCCTCAAAGACAATATTGAGATGCTTCACAAACTCTCCGCTGAATTGCTCGAGAGAGAAATCCTTGATTCAGAGGAAATCGACAAAATTATGAGAGGCGAAGAGTTGCCTCCTGTACCCAAAGCTGACAAAAAAGAAGAACTGCCGGACCATGTAAAAGAGATGCTGAAAAGCAGATCATCAGTTGTTAAACCGGCAGATGAATAGCTCTGAACAGACTCAGATAGACTACAAATATGAGATCTATCGTAAGATGATCCATACTTGTAGTCTGTCTATTCCCATCATTTATTACTTTATTCCCAAAAATACGGGACTGATAATTCTCGGTCTCGTTCTGATAATCTCACTGATTGTTGATGTCGGAAGATTTATCAGCCCGCCATTTGCCAAATTTGTTTACAAGTTTTTCGGCTCCATCTTTAGAAAGCACGAGCTCGATGAGGGAAAAAAACAACTGTCAGGAGCAACATATTTGCTCGGTGCAGCCATTCTGTGTATTATCGTCTTCCCAAAGGCAATTGCCATCGTTGCTCTCCTCTTTCTTATTGTAGGAGATACCGTAGCTGCTCTTATCGGCAGGAAATGGGGCAAAACCCGTTTTCTCAAAAAAAGCCTTGAGGGCACAGGAGCGTTTTTCCTTAGTACAGTTGTCATCGCATTTCTGACACCGAAATTCACCGATTCCTGGATCGAAATCGGGATGATAGTTTTTAGTGGCTTTATTGCGGCTATAGCGGAGAATATAGCCTCAGGTGTACTCGATGACAATGTAGCCATTCCGCTCTCAACAGGGACTGTCCTGTGGCTTTTATACTGGCTCTTCTTCCCGAATCTGGAACTGGTTCTGAAGAATGTTCCGGTGTAGCAACTTCAGATTTTCTTCTCTCCTCCTTCTTCTCTCGCTCATTTTTATCAGTTGCAACAACCAGCAACCTGAATCCTCCGGAAAACTTACTGACATTCAAATAATTACCGATGAGACCGTAACAGGTTCTCAGAAGGGAATTGTCGATTCAGTTATTTCAACCGTGTCGCTCGACGGAATGAGTGAACCATTTTTCGAATCAGTAACCTTTATAAAACAGAACTTCGATAAAACCCCGTCAGGGAAAAATCTACTCATATTTCTGAGGACTTCTTCCTCACTTATGAATCAACGCTTCAAAAGTATTTTTAGAGATGAAGTAATTTCCCGGGCGGAAAAGGGAAGTGAACCCGTCATAATCAGGAAGGAAAATTTATTTTTTAACGGACAGACTGTCTGGTTTCTGATATATGGAAGGGAGTTTAACCTTGATAGTTTCCTGACCTCCTCCTCTGTTTCTTTGATACAGAAAATAAAAGACAATTGCTTGAGTACCTCCCGGTCTGAAAAAAAGCCGGAAAAATATGAAAAAGAAATATCTGACTCTGTCAAGCTGATCCACGGTATTGATTTTAAAATTCCGGTTGGTTTTGAAGCGGCATTGCCCCTGAATAAGAAAGGATTCTCGCTACTGAGGAGGGGAGCCGGAACAAAAACAGAAGAATGGATTCTGATTGCTGAGATTACCGATACGATTTCCAATTATGACACTTCACAAATCATTAAGATCAGGGATGTTGTCATCCCAAAGGCGATTGTTTACAGAGATGGTTCCGTGATGAAAACGGGCAGACTGCTTTTAGACTCTATCGTAATTAACTCTTTTCGGGGAGACTGGACTACAAGTCCATATCCGATGGCGGGGGTGTTTACAGGAAGAATTCTAAAATTGGGGACTAAAGTGTTTTATATCGAGGCAGGAATATATTCGCCGGGCAGACCAAAAACTTTGAATCTGCTCCGGCTTGAAAATATGATAAGGAATCTTCCTTAGAATCACTTCTCTGTTTTGTTTTTGTAAAACAGCTTAAGCAATTCTGAGAAAATAATGACTGAGAATGAAGTGATTGCTGCAGCAATTATTTCACTTGTGGTTACAGTTGACAAATCAAAAGCATTTCTCAATGGCTCAATGATGAAAATTAGGGCGATGATACCAATTGATGCCAAAATATTGTAGATAAGTGTCTTGTTGCTGAGAAACGGAATTGCGAACATTGATCTGGAAACCGAACGGCAGTTGAATCCATTGAAGAATCTCGCTGCAAGCAGGGTGATGAAGAATACTGTTGAAGCTTCTTTCTCAATCAATTTGATATCAGTAACTCCGGCTGCATGACCATATTCCATTGAGTACGCGTAGGCAGCGGTGGTAATTATCGCAATCCAGACGCTAAGAATTCCGATGGAACGAAGAGCTGGTGTATTAAGAATTCCTTCCTTCGTGTTTCTTGGTTTTCTGTCCATTATGCCGGGCTCGGGTGGTTCAACCCCCAAGGCGATAGCTACAAGTCCGTCCATTATAAAGTTAATGAACAAAATCTGTACTGCATTAATGGGAAGCGAATAACCAAGGAAAAAAGTAATCAGGATACCAAAAACGGTTCCCAGATTACCACTGAGAAGATATACGAGATATTTCCGGATATTCTCGAAGATACTTCTGCCTTCCTCAATCGCAGATACAATCGAAGTGAAGTTATCGTCCGTAAGGATCATGTCGGCTGCTTCCTTGCTCACATCCGTTCCTGTAATACCCATCGCAACGCCGATATTGGCTTTCTTGAGCGAAGGTGCATCATTCACACCGTCTCCCGTCATTGCAACGATATTACCCTTTTTCATCAAAGATTCCACGATTTTCATCTTGTGAGCGGGGGAGATTCTGGCGTAAACATCCGTATTGTCCACACTGTCCAAAAATTCCTCGTCGGTCAGTTTATCCAGTTCCTGTCCGGATAATGCCCCTCCATGCTTCAGAATACCGAGTTCACGGGCGATAGCCACTGCTGTATCCTTGTGATCACCTGTGATCATGATTGGTCTGATGCCGGCTTTGTCGCAAATTTTGATGGCTTCCTTAACCTCTTCGCGGGGTGGATCGAACATACCTACCAGTCCGAGAAATATAAGATCATTTTCAATTATATGAATCAGATCCTGCCGGATGTCCTCTTTCTCATTCGCTTCTTCTGCGACAGTTTTAAAGGCATCGATATCCAGTTCAACTCTCTTACCGCATATTGTCAAAACACGCAGGGCATCGTCAGCAAATTCCTTGTAATGTTTCTGAATCAGATCGATGTCATCCTGTGTGATCTCACCAATGCCATCAGCCCTGTAGATATACTTACAGGAAGCAAGTAACATCTCAAGTGCACCTTTGGAAGAAACCCAAAGCCCCTCTTCAGTCTTGTTCACGGTTGTCATCTTTTTTGTTTCGGATGAAAAGGGAATTTCATACAAGCGGGGATTATTTGAATTAAATGCACTGTTACTGATGCCGGCTTTTTCGGCAACCACGACAATAGCTCCCTCGGTTGGATCACCGATGATTTCCCACTCATCATCCTCTTTTACGAGTTTTGTGTCATTACAAAGTACACCACTCTCCAGAGTATGTTTCAGGGGAAGCGGCAATTCCTTGACTTCAGTCTCATCGACAAGAATGCTCCCTTCGGGTTTGTAACCGTTTCCTGTAACCTTGTAAACGGTGCCGCCTGTAAACATCTTTTTAATGGTCATTGCGTCCTGTGTCAGGGTACCTGTTTTGTCGGAACAGATTATATTGGTTGCACCTAAAGTTTCAACCGCAGGAAGTTTCCGTATAAGAGCTTTTCTTTTTACCATTCTTCTAACACCGAGTGCCAAAGAAATGGTCACTACAGCGGGAAGTGCCTCCGGAATAACCGCTACAGCAAGAGCGACACCCCAAATAAACACATCCATTATCTTGTCGGAAGTGAGTTCACCTGAGGAAAACACTCTGATGAGCTGAAATACCGACATAATGACCGAAAGCGAAATGGCAAAAATGCCGAGTTTTTTTCCGAGCTGGTCAAGATTTACCTGGATTGGGGTTCTTTCATCTTCGGTATTTTGAAGCATGGTGGCTATTTTACCGAACTCTGTTTCCATTCCGGTAGCAACCACAATAGCAGTTCCTCTTCCGAATGAAACAGCGGTACCGGCAAACAGAATGTTGTTCCGGTCACCCAATGGGATGTTTTCACCTTGAACAGGGTCCGTGTGTTTATCCACCGGAACAGATTCTCCGGTTAGAGCGGCTTCTTCAACCTTAAGATTTGCACATTTTATTATCCGTGCATCGGCAGGAATTTTAGCTCCCATCGATATCTTGATAATATCTCCTGGCACCAGTTCTCTTGACGCAATTTCCTGTTCCTTGCCGTTTCTTATAACGATAGCAAGAGGCGCTGCCATCTTCTTTAGCGATTGCAATGCCTTACCAGCTCTGAATTCCTGAATGAATCCCAAAACACCGGCAAATATCACGATGATGATGATCGAGATCGCTTCAGTAATTTTTCCAAAGCTTAGTGAAACAATTGCTGCCACGAAGAGTATAATGATCAGCAGACTGTTAAACTGTGAGATAAACAGCGCAAGAGGGGAGACTGCTGCCTTTTCTTCTATTTCGTTGTAACCATACTTCGCAATTCTTTCACTGACTTCCTGAGTAGTCAGACCGTCGGTGTGAGAATTTAGCTTTCTGAGCGTTTCGTCCGATTTAAGAGAATGCCATTGAATGTTGTTCATTATTCACTACCTGATGATTAGAAATGGATAAATTCCGAACCTGAATATAATTTGTAGAAGATTAATAATCGCATAAAAAGAATATTTTCTCTAAATTAGCTTCATGATTTTGACTTTTAGTTCTTGATAATTTTGCTGATATTTACCTATGATAATTTTTCAATTTCAAAAGTATTTATTAGCTTCATTCGTTTTTCTTTTGCTTCTTTTTGCGGGATGCAAATCAAAATTCGAACTTGACGAGAATCTAAAAGGTTTTTCTTTTAAGTTGCTGGATCAGGACGGACAAACCGTGGATTTTCCAACCGGTTTTGAGAACAAAGTGGTTGTAGTTGGATTTGTCTTCACACACTGTCCCGATATATGTCCTTTAACAGTAAATAATATGCAATTGGTTCAAAACGAACTTATTGGCAAGGGGGAAACTGACGATATAGTTTTTGTTGCCATTTCCTTCGATCCCGAAAGAGATACTGTTGCCCTGTTAAAAAAGTTTGCAGCACTTCGGGAGATAAACGAGAAGAATTTTAGGTTTCTTACCGGCGATAAGAGGACAACCGATTCTCTGATGTCAATAATGAGGATAGTTGCGGTGCCTGAAGATTCAACCATAGTTGACGGCACCCTGTCATATTTCTTCACACATACCGACAGGATATCATTGATCGACAAAAAAGGATTTTTAAGAAAAGAATATTCGGGAAGCAAAGCCAACACTTCCGAAATTGTCCAAGATATTGAAAAACTGAGGTAAAAATGTTTAAATTAGTCACAAGCCTGTTATTAATAACCGCACTCGCTCCCAAAATGGAGGTTTCGTCCAATTGGATAAGGCCCAATTCGAAGGGCACAAACACTGCAGTATATGCAAAGATCACAAACAAAGGCGATAAAGCTGACACGCTGTATGCAGTCGAATCTGATCTTGCAAAAGTAACAGAGATACACGAATCCTACGAAGAAAACGGCAAGACCGGAATGCGAAAAGTCGATTTCATCGTAATTCCTGCAAAAAAGACCATTGAGTTGAAACCCGGCGGGATGCACATAATGCTGATCAAGCTGAACAAAGACATTGCAAAAGGGAAGAAGTACTCTTTGATATACAAATTCAAAAGAGCAGGTAAAGTAAAAGTCAGTGCCCTGGCATCAGATAAAGCTCCTGCAAAGAATACCAAACCAAGCAAAAAGAAAAAATAGAATTCAGAGGTACCTCTTCTCAATCAAAGAGGACAGGTACCCAAATCCCGCGTACTTTATGACAGGGGGCTATAGCTCAGTTGGTAGAGCGTTTCGTTCGCAATGAAAAGGCCCGGGGTTCGAATCCCCGTAGCTCCACTTAGTCATCTCATATCGTTTTCCCGCCTGTAAGAATTTAGATCGATTGAGAGAGATTCCAAGGCTGATTCAATCCTTTGAAGACGCAGATTAAAAATTTCATTATCTCTCATCAAGACTGTGAAATCCCGTCTTAAAAGTTTGAACTCGTTTGGAATCGAAATCACTTCCGCATCCATGTTTTCCGAATTTCCCGTCATTAACCACTCTACATCACACCCTATCTCACGCAATCTGTTCTGCATTGTGTTACCGGGAATGCTTTTCCCTGTTGCATATTGCGATAATGTGCTGGAAGTTACTCCGAGTTGCCTTGCCAACAACTTCAGACTGCCAAACTTCATGTGCGCATAATACCGTAATCTGTCAGCTATCTCCTTCTTTGTGCTATCACTTAACATATCCTGCCTCTTTTTGTATTGTTCACCATTAATTAAGTTTAGTATTTTTGATTGTATACTATTTCACATCTAGTATGACTGAAAATTACAAAAAAAATCTCATATTATTTGCATACAATTTTGAATTCTCAAATTTTTTTTCTGCACGGTGAGTTTTGCAAGTCCGTGATCCGACTATGCCCGATTAATTGTTGCCTTTTGTCTTTCTTATACTCCGTTTATGTAGTGAAACTGCAAGAGGGCACGCAGAACCCCTCATAATTGGTTAAAAATTCCTAAATTGCATACACAAATTATTATTATAAATAAGTGAAGAAAACATGCGATACCTGATATTATCTGTATTATTTACAATCAACCTCTTTTCTCAAAACTGGTCTGAAATGAAGGGAGTATTTAATCCCACAGGCTTGTTGATGAAGCATTTCACTGCACCATTTTTTATTGATTACGACAATGATGGTGACCAGGACTTAAGTCTCTGTTATCTGAGCAGCGATGCCAAATTTTACAGGAACGATCCGGTAAACGGGAAACCGTATTTTACAGAAGATACCGTCTATCTTGCACAAATTGCTGTCCTGGATCCAACAAACAGCTATTCTTATGGTGTTTTTGTGGATTTGAATGGTGACGGTAAAATGGATTTTGTAACAGGAGGATTCAGAGGATTTACCTGTTTTCTTAACTTTGGGACGATCTCAGCTCCTGAATGGGTGAAAAAAGACTCAGTTTTTATGAGTGTGAATACCCTGATCGGGTCGGATGCCAAACCTGAATTTGGCGATCTTGACGGAGATGGTGATTTCGACCTTTTAGCCGGGATAGGGGAGTCGCTTCTCGGAGGACCAACACCCGGTATCACTCTCGGTTTCAGAAATATTGGCACTACGACAGAACCTGTATTCGAACAATATCAGGCATTCGTTTCCGGAATTCCGGATATCGGCAGAAATTCTTACCCAAGGCTTGCAGATATGAATAATGACGGGAAGCTTGATCTCCTGCTCGGCAGAGACCTTGCTTCTTTTCTCTACTACAGAAACAGCGGTACCCTAAACGCACCGGTTTGGACGGGGGTTGCTGATGTATTTACAACCGAAACTTCCCACTACTGGAAAAACCCTGACCTCGTGGATATCGATAACGATGGCGACCGTGACCTTATCTACGGGACTGATGATGGCAACATGTTAATGTATCAGAATAACGGCACTCTCACATCTCCGGTTTTTGCATATAATGGGACATATTTCCCGGTTGTTAAAGTGTCGGGTAACTCCACTGCCTCGCTTGCAGACATCGATAACGATGGCGATCTCGATTTGATAACGGGAACTTCCGGAGGACAAATCAGACTTGTGCAAAACAACGGCACTAAATTTATACCTCAGTTTGCGCTTACTTCCGGGAATTACGGGAATTTGTCAACATCCTCCTATTCGGTACCGAGATTTGCAGACTTCGACAAAGATGGAGATTATGATGTTGTGACCGGTGCAACTGATGGAAAAGTTTACCTGTATCTCAATAATAATGGCAGTTTCACACTTGCCAACTGGTTTTCTGCGGTTGATATTGGTTGGACGAGCATACCGGCACCTGTTGATTTGGACGGAGACGGAGACATGGATCTCCTCGTTGGAGCTGAGACATCAGCAAATGTGGTATTTATGGAAAATGTCGGAAATAACACCTTCACATCCAATCCTTCGATGATCACAGGTATCAACTTTGGTTCGTACAACCGTCCGTCGTTCGGAGATGCTGACAATGATGGAGATTACGATCTTATCATTGGAAGCCTCTGGGGAGACCTTAAGTATTACGAAAACACAGGAACAGCGACTGCACCTGTGTGGACAAACAACAGCACCCTGGTTGCGGGTATTGAGATGGATCAGAATTCCACACCATATTTCGCTGATATAGATGGAGACACAAGAAAAGATTTGATAATCGGAGATTCTGACGGCAACTTCTTCGCATTCAAAAATCTTTTTGCACCTGTTTCTGTAAACGACCTGACTCCTGTGCCACATTCATTCACGATCTCAAATGCATACCCTAATCCATTCAATAATATGGCTAAGGTACAGATTTCATTTGCAGATGCAGGTGAATATTTTGTGCAAATTACCGGAATTACGGGTGAGGTGATTTCAAGGAAAGTAATAAATGTTACTCAATCAGGAGTGATTGACTATTCAATTGATTTCTCGGAACTTTCAGTACCCTCGGGCGTTTATCTGTTTTCAGTTTCCAACAGTAAAACTACCGGAGTGGTTAAAATAGTCTATCTAAAGTAGCTGTTATCTTTTACCTGTGAACTATTAGCTAAAGGCTGCCAAAACCCGGCAGCCTTTTTTTATTTTAAAATTCATCCTTCAATTTTCATCCCTCTGATTTCATCCTTCAGCCCTCGCTATTCATCCTTCCGATTTCATTTTTCTGAAAGCAAAGAAGAACTGCTTTACATAATTGGAGGGGAAAAACTCAGATAATCCGTAATACTTTGGCTTTTCGCCTTCGGGGAAGAAGGCAGAGCCGAATAGATAATCCCAGAAAGCAAATTTGGTTGCGTAGTTGGTGTTGTATGCTTCCTCGTGTTTATCGGAATGGTGCCAGCGATGCATCTCGGGACCGTTAATAATGTAGTGAAGTTTCCCTGTATGGATGTCCAGATTTGCGTGGATCCACATTCCCCAGACAGCGGAAATACATCCTTTAATAATTGCTGCCTCTGCAGGAGCACCCAGCAGAATGAAAGGGGCAAACTCAACAGTCTGGTTGATAAGGATTTCGAGGGCATGTGACCGTGATCCGGACAACCAATCAACCTCTTTTGTCGAGTGGTGAGCCTCATGTAATCTCCACAGATATTTGTTGTTGTGCATCCATCTGTGAAACCAGTAGATATAGAAATCATGAAAGAAGAGGGAACCGAGTACGATAATCCATACAGGCACATCGGAAAGAAGCTGGTATCTTTGGATACCAGTCTGACCGTCGATAAACTTAATTAATTCACCGATGACCAGACCCAGGACATATGACTGAACAATGGTGTAAAGAACAAGATCGTTGAAAAATCCTTCCCTGAGGAGCTTTTGCCCTTTGGTGTAGGGAAACTTTTTCTCGAGAAGAATAAGAGCTATTGCAAAAATTACTATGATCGAACCGGTTACGATGGTCGTCGTATCAAGATGAAGCAGGTAGTTCTTGATATAATTTATGATGCTTTCCAAAACAGAACCTCCTATTGAACTCTTCTCAGTTTTTTCCGGGGACCAATTTCACTGTCATATACTTTTTTGATACCGTCTCCAAGAGCAGTCTCAATATCTCTTATGTTGGCCACAAGTTTGGCAAAACCTCCGACTTCTACTGAAGCAGCCTGATCAGAGCCCCACATCGCCCTGTCGAGAGTAATGTGTCGTTCTACAAAAGCAGCACCCATCGCAACGGCAGCCTCAGTTGGTGCCAAGCCGGTTTCATGACCTGAATATCCAATAACTGTGTGAGGGAACATGGTTTTGAGAGTTAAAATCATCTTGAGGTTTAATTCCTCGAGTACACACGGGTATGTGGAGGTGGCGTGCGCCAGCAAAAGATTTTCAGTGCCAAAAACTTCTACAGCTTCCTCAATTTCATCAATAGTTGACATCCCGGTTGATAAAATACACGGCTTCGAGAGCTTCGAATGTCTTTTTAGCAATTTATGATCTGTCAGTGAAGCAGATGCGATTTTATAAAGTGAGGGATTAAACTGGTCAATAAAATCAACAGCTTCTTCATCCCAGCATGAAGCGAACCATTCAATCCCTTTCGTGCTGCAATGATCTGCTATCTCTCCGAACTGTTCCGGTGTAAACTCCATCCTGTGACGGTAATCGATATAGGTCATTCTACCCCACGGAGTGTCTCTTTCGATATTCCACTGATCCTTTGGTACACAAATTTCCGGAGTTCGCTTCTGAAATTTGACCGCATCGCAACCTGCATTTGCGGCACCATCAATCAGTTTTTTAGCAATCTCAACTGATCCATTATGATTGATGCCAATCTCAGCAATTACAAAACAAGGTTGCCCGTCACCAATGAATCGATTGCCAACCTTAATTAATCTTTCATTTCTCAAAAAAAACCTCAAGTATATAAAAATTTAGTCCGCTTAACTTGTAAAATTTGTGCTAAGGCATTTCGGTTAAAAATTCTGCCTGAGATAGATAATCAATTCGGCAAAATCCCTGAAGGCACCATAACCGGCGTTTACGGAACAGACATAATTTACAAGGGATCTGATGTAAGGCATTCCATCGGCAGGGGAAGCTGTGAAAGCTGCCTCCTTAATAATCCCGATATCGTTATAATCGTCACCGATAAACGCTATTTCTTCCGGAGAAAAATTTCCTGAAGCAACAATTTCCTTGAAGACAGATTTTTTATCCTTAATTCCGGGGAAATAATGAACAATCTTTAGTTTTTCCGCCCGTTTAGAAACAGCCGGAGAGTTTTCACCCGTCATTATACCAGTTTCAACACCACATTCAGTGCGCAGTCTTTCGACTCCCATTCCGTCCCGGATGGAAAACCGTTTCATCGCCTCACCTTCTGCGGAGTAAAAAACCCCCGTATCAGTAAGAACGCCGTCAACATCCGTGATTATTATTTTTAATTTTTTTGCTCTCGAAACTGCTTCTTCGAGTGGAATTTTGAGTCCTGACAAATCTACCATATAGTGAATCCTCCATCCACTACAAGGTTGGCTCCCGTCATGTAAGCAGAGGAATCTGATGCAAGGAAAACAAGCGCCCCCATATAATCATCAGGTCTAGCCATTCTTTTTAATGGTGTGCGTTTTGAATATTCATTTATAAAAAAATCATCCTGATTGTTTTCGACTCCGCCGGGAGTAAGTGTATTCACTCTGACTCCCTTTTCGCCCCAATAGGCAGCGAGATATCTCGTGAACGAGATGACTGCTCCTTTTGTTACGGGATAAGCGGGAGTCTTGTAGAATTTCTGAACACCCTCTGAATCGATATACATGTCCTGGTTGGGAGCAACAACTCCGTAGGTGGAAGCAACATTGATAATGCTTCCTTTCCCGGCATCAGCCATCACTTTTCCGATGATTTGAGAACAGAGGAACATACCTGTGACATTCACAGTCAGAGACTTGTTCCACAGGTCAAGAGGGTAGTTTTCAAATTTGGATTGCTCAAAAAGTGCTGCAGGATCTTCAAATTTATCGTTAATTGCAGCATTGTTGACAAGAATGTCGATCCTTCCCAATTTTTCCAGAGTGAAATCCCGCAGATTCTCTATTTCCTTTGGAGAAGTGATGTCCGCACCAAATCCAATAACTTTAATCGCGTCATCGAAAGGGGAGATTTCTTTTGCAAACTCTTCACATTGTGAACCATTTAAATCGGTGACCACAACATTCGCTCCCGCATTTACAAGTGCCCGGCAGTGATTTTTTCCGATCAGTCCGAGGGAGCCTGTTACAATGGCTACCTTTCCGGAAAGGTTAAATATATTTTCCATTTTAACCCATATTCCTTGGTTTCATATTGAAATTGGAAGTTTTCCGGAAAACGGGACCGACAGGTTCACCGCGAAGCAGGTCTTTCACATTGCCATCCTGAACAGCTTTTTTCAGTATCGGGAGTACTTCACCGTAGCAGGCAATAACATGTTCGATATCCTCATCAGTAAGTGAAAAACTTACATTATGGAAACCACCCCAGAGTACACCTCTCTTTATCATTTCCTGCTGAACCAGTGATTTCATCTCAAGTGGATTACCGGCAGAGGCGTCGAAAGTCATAATAGTCCTGCAGTCGAATCCCGAGCAGGAAGTGTATTCCATTCCGAGTTCTGAAGCAATTCTGTTATAGCCATCCTTCAGTTTTCTTCCTTTTTCAGCAATTACAGCCTGAACACTGTTCTTTTTCATGAATTCGATCGTGGCTTTAGTTGCGGCTAATGAAAGAGCTTCACCACCAAAAGTTGTGAAGAAAAATACATCTTTGTCAAGCAATGTCATTATGTCTTTACGACCCGTAATGATTCCGATAGGCATTCCGTTTGCCACTGCCTTTGAAAAGAGAGCGAGGTCCGCCCTTACTCCGAAATACTCCTGAGCACCTCCGAGCGCGATACGAAATCCGGTCCACATTTCATCAAAGACAAGAAGTATCTCTTTTTCATCGCAGATTCGTCTGAGTTCCTGAAGAAAATCATTCTTTGGTTCCTGAAAAACGAAAGGCTCAAGGATAATGCATGCGACATCTTCATCGATTGAATCGATAACCGATTGGATGTCGTTGTAGTTGATGGTAAAACTCATATCCTCGATTACCTTTGGTATACCTGCGTTACGATCTGTGACAGAAATATACCAGTCATGCCACCCGTGATATCCGCAGCAGAGAATTTTATTCTTTTTTGTAAATGCTCTTGCAAGCCGTACAGCAGCACTAACCACGTCGGCACCTGTCTTACTGTATCTTACCGATTCAGCATTCGGCACAACTTCTCTTATCAATTCTGCGACTTCCACCTCCAACGGATGCATCAGTGAAAAAGTGATTCCGTCTTCGAGTTGATCTTTTATCGCCTGATCAACCTCAGGGATGGCGTACCCGAGAGAGAGGGGACCGATAGCCATATTTAAATCGATATATTCGTTTCCATCCACATCCCAAACATGGGCATTTTTGCCTCTTTTGAGATATTTCGGTGCGACACCGTTTACATACTGTGCAGGTCCTTTTGCCAAAGTCTGAGTGAAAGCGGGTATAAGCCCCTTCGATCGCTCATAAAGTTTGTTCGACTCTGTGATATCCGGGTAGTTTTTGTTAAAAGCTATTTTATTGCTCATTCAAATTCTTTCGTGCATTTGTAACAATTATAAAATTTTGGTCTGTTCATTCGAAATTGTGCGAAGTTCGCCGAGATGGTGCCTGTACCAGTTTACTCCCGCAAATTTGCTGTTTATTGCGGCAATAGATGGTTTTCTGTCGATCAGATTCAGGATATCAATCATGGAAAAATGGTAATTTGGAGACCAGAGCTCATCGTAAACAGTTTTTATAAAAAGGTAATCCTCTTCATAATCAATCGTCCATCTGTGAGACATTGAATAGTCATAACCCGTTTCCCAGGTGACATTACCGATTTTGAAAAGGTGAGGATTCTCCCACAGATAGGGAGTAGTATGTTCTCTTTCAAAGTCTCTGGTTGCTTCCCGGTCAGCTTTTCGCAGAGCATCAATTTTCATGATCTCCACATCATTTCCATCGGGATAAGTTGCAGGATGGAGGTTGGAGATGTAATCACAGTCTGAACCCTCTCTAAAAAATTCAGTAACAACGCGTCCGATAACACCCACATCAATAAGCGGGACATCTGAAGGAATTTTGATTACGAACTCTGCGCCCATGGTTTCGGCGGCACCAAGATGCCTTTGAAGCAGATCATTCAAACTCCCGCGATAACATCTGATTCCTTCACTTTTGCAGAAGTTTTCCACCGGATCATCGGATTGATCTGTTGAGGTTGCAATTATTACACTTCCTTTTAGTACTGAGGCATTTACTCTTTCGTACAATCTTTGTAAAAGGGGTTTTCCGGCCAGTGATAGCATCACTTTGTATGGAAGTCTGGTAGAGGACATTCTTGCCTGAATAACTGTGGCGATTTTTTCAACAGGTATCAATCTAAAGCTTCTCTCTTGTTGAAAGTGAATGGTTTGACCGGGATTGTGAAAAAGATTTCGATTTGTCAGTAAAGTAAATTTTTGAAGAAGTTTGGCCTCCGTTATTGCCAGCCTTCACCTCCTCGATTGACATTTCAAGGAGCGACATACCCACTTGGGCTATGGATTTCGCGGATGTACCCTTGTTTTGGAGCGGCATCATCTTTTTGAGGTCTTCTATGTTGAAGTATGAGTGAACTTCCTTGCCTAGTGCCAATCCCACATACGAACATGAGGAGTACTTCGTGATGAGAACATCTGCATTGGCTATCATCTCGTTGATGTTACCGGTCGGATATACCATTGCATCGGGGGCGAGAGCCTTAATTTCGGCTGTTGCCCTTTCTACTTTTTCATTTGGATGGAGTTTAAATATCAATTGTTTGCCGTTGGCAATCTTAATGGCTTCTCTTATAAACTTTTTACGATTCTCAAATTTGAGAGTTTCTCTGGCATCGGAAGTAGCCACGAGTACAAAATGTTTGTGAGGGAAATCGTTTTCCAGGAACTGTTCACAATTATCAAAATTCGGGATGCCGGTAACTACCAGTTTTTCTTCCTTTATTCCTTTTTTGATAAAGTGATCCTTGTAGCCTTGTGATGCAACACAAAAGCGGTCGTACAAATCAGAGAGGCCTGTGGTTGATGTGCTGGCCGCGTAGCGGGGGAATCCAAGATGTTTGACCAGGTAGTACATTAAGTTCTCAGGGTCCGTCATTCCTTCCTGGACAAGTATAACTCTTGTATCTTTAATATTTTTTGGAAAGATAAGATCGGAGCAGGTAAAAACAAGGTCGTATTTTCTTTGCAACCCTCTATAGTCGATTTTCAGATTATTTTCTTTCAGGTACTTCATTGTAGTATCGAAGAATTTACCTCCAAGAATGGAGAAATCGAGAATTCCTGCCCGTCTCAATAAATGAATATAACCGTCACCATAATAGGGTGTAAAATACAAGTTGTCTTTTTCAAAGTGCTTGGAAATTTCATGCATCATTGTGGTCTGATTAAGAGAGCCACCGATGAACAGAATATTATGATTTTTTGTTTCAGTTTTATTTTGTAGCAATATATAAATCGTATTAAATTGTAAATTTGCACTTTCAAAATTAGTGATAAATGAATTGTAAATCAATTAGCACTTTCAAACATAACGATAAAATAACACATCGAGAAAACAGAAAATGAAACCTTCCAGACTGCAAGAAAATGACCTGATTGCTTTAATCACTCCCGCATCCTCACCCTCAAAAATTAGCCGGGTGGAAGAAGGGATTAAATTTCTCAACGAGAGGGGATACAGAACGGTCATGTTACCCAACTGTATGAAGCAAAAAGGATATCTTGCAGGTAGTGATCAGGAGAGAATTGATGACATCCACAGTGCATTTTCGAATGAGGAAGTAAAAGCCATAATTTCTTTGAGAGGCGGGTACGGTGCCGGCAGGTTACTGCAAGGAATTGATTATTCGATTATCCGGTCAAACCCGAAAATATTTTGCGGATACAGCGATTTGACAACACTTCAAATGGCGTTTCTTGTAAAGACAGGCCTTGTTTCATTCGCTGCACCCATGGCTGCAGTGGATTTTGCGGGTGAACTGAGCGAATATACTTTGAAAAGTTTTTTTGACATTGTTGAATCAGGGAAAAGCGGGGAAGTAATCGCTCCAAAAGGAATTTCGATGTCAGGAAACCGGAAGGGCATGGCATCCGGAAAGATTTATGGCGGAAATCTCGCTGTTTATTGTTCCATGCTGGGGAGTGAATATCTGCCTGATCCGTCAGGAAAGATTTTCTTTTTTGAGGATGTTTCCGAACCTCCTTACAGGATTGACCGTTTTCTGAATCAACTCTTTCTTAACGGATATTTCGAAAAAGCGGCAGGATTTATTTTTGGTCAGTTTACCGAAGGTGATCCCGGGGATGGACCAACACTCTCCCAAGCCGAGGTATTTGAACACTACATTTCAAAAATCAACAAGCCGGTGATAACCAATTTCCCGTTTGGTCATGTAAAAGACCTTTACACGATACCATTCGGCATCGAAGTGGAGATAGACTCAGATTCAGGTATCGTCGTTTATAAGGAGAGTGCCGTAATCTAAGTTGAAAGGTTTTGGTTTTTCGCGAGCACCATTTCGCGAAGGGAGTTTTTGTATTCGATAATTTTTTGTAACAGAGAACTGTCAGAGGTTGCTAGTATCTGAGCTGCAAGAATTCCTGCATTTTTTGCCTGATCTATCGCAACTGTCGCCACAGGCACTCCTCCCGGCATTTGGACTATTGACATTAACGAATCGAGTCCATCGAGCGACTTTAATTTTACCGGTACACCAATAACAGGAAGCGGGGAATAAGCCGCCGTCATTCCCGGAAGATGTGCAGCACCACCAGCCCCTGCAATAATCACCTTGATACCCCTCAAATGGGCATTTGATGCATACTCTGCCATCAATTCGGGAGTTCTGTGCGCAGAAACGATATTGAGCTCATATTCTATCCCAAAATTTTCGAGAACGACGGCAGCTTCTTTCATGACCGTAAGGTCTGAATCGCTGCCCATGATAATTCCTACGAGAGGTGATGCTGCTTTTGTCATTTATGGCTTTCCAATTTTTATTATAGTTTCAAGTTTTTCGAGTTCAAGTCTTAAAGTGTTAATATTCTCTCCTGTTTTGGTAAGATGCCCCATTTTCCGTCCTTTTCTTGATTCCGACTTACCATAAAAATGGAGATGAACCGCTGAATCGAATAAAATTTCATCGTAGTTAAATATTTTTCCTTCACCATCCGACTTTCCGAGAGTATTCACCATAACGGCACAATTCTTCAGCAGGGAAGTGTTGCCCAGAGGGAGCTCAAGAACGGCTCTGATGTGATTTTCAAATTGTGATGTTACACATCCTTCGATCGAATAATGCCCTGAATTATGGGGTCTGGGAGCTATTTCATTTATATATATTTCGTTGTCAGCAGTAAGGAAAAGTTCAACGCCGAATATACCTTTCCCGTGAACACTTCTTACGGCATTGACTGCTGTATCCAAAACCCGTTTTTCTGTGGCTTTGCTTATTTCAGCGGGAGCGAGCACGAATTTACAAATGTGATTTTCCTGCACTGTTTCGACTACGGGATAGACGGCAACTTCATGAGTATTTATGGCAACCATTACCGCGAGCTCTTTGGTGAATTGTATAACCTCTTCTGCCATCACTGTCGAGTGTCTTGAAGAAAGTTTTTTCATGCCTTCAAGAAAATCCTTTTCAGTTCTGACAAAGTGGTTGCCGTAACCGTCATATCCCATTTTTCTTGATTTCAGTATGAATTCAGAACCCAGGACAGATTTCAGATCTTCATAATTATCTGAATCTGAAACAGAGTGAAAACGGGGGACAGGAAGACCGGCCTCCTGAAAAGTTCTTTTTTGAGTAAGTTTATCCTGAATGAGTCCGATGGTCTCAGGAGTCGGATACACTTTTTTTCCAAGAGATTCCAGAAACCGTAATCTGTCGGGGTTTATAAACTCATTCTCCAAAGTAATGATATCACAAACATCAGCGAATTTGCTTAGAGTCGCATCATCATCAATCGATCCCGCAAAGTCCAGTTTTGTCATCATACCAGCGGGTGAATCAAGTTTCGATTCATACACAGCAACCCTAAAACCGAGTCTGTAAGCTGCCATAGCAGACATTCTTGCGAGTTGACCACCACCCAGAAAACCTATTGTGTACACTACCAACTATCTCCAGTCAATTTTTTGTAAATGTTTATCATCATCAATTTCAAGAATGATACATCCCTCAATATCGGTTCGTAAAATCGAACATCCAAAACCCTCAAGCCTCTCAATCACCGGGGGGTGCGGAAGATTGTACCTGTTTGCCACACCGGCACTGATTATTGCCACCTTTGGTTTTACCGCATTCAGGAAGAGGTTTGTCGTGGCTGAATTACTGCCGTGGTGACTAACTTTTAACAAATCAGATTCCAAATTTATATTATTTCTGATTAACTTCCTTTCCCCAACTCTGTCAAGATCACCGGTAAACAACATTTTGAAGTTATTCACAGAAATACTTAAAACCATGCTTCTACGGTTGCTTTCTGTGTTTACATCCAATGAATCTGTGTGGATTAGTGATTTTATTGCAAACTCTCCCGTTTTTAGAGTTTCCCCCTCCTTGAAAACGGTTGGAGTTATGAATGTGGAAAAGAGTGCAAAGAGCGACAGATCAGAAATATCAGATGAGTCAGGTGGGGGTACAAACAGTCTTTTTATCACACCCTGCCTTGAAAGAGTAACCATTCCTCCGGCGTGATCGATATCGTAGTGGGAGATAAAGGCAATATCGATTGAGTCGACTCCCAGTCGTTTAAGGGTGGGGAGAACGGTTGATTTTCCTGCGTCATACCGTTCACTGAGAACACCTGCGTCTATGAGAACCGTTCTTCCGGATTTATCTTTTAGGAGATAGCAATCACCCTGACCGGTGTCTATTGCAACAATGTATGACGCGTTTTTGCTCAACTCTGTTGCTTTAAATGCAGAGTGGGTAATAACCATGATGAGTAAAGCAAATACAGCGGATGACAACCTCCATTTCAGATCCCTTTTTCTTGAATAGATCATAATTAAGGAGAAAATCAGGAGATAAAAGACGATACCGTCGGCTAAAGAGAAATTTTGCAATTCAATTTTGCCCCAATTTGTATCTTTTAGTGCGACGATGGTAATATTCAGTATCTTATTTAGCAGCCCGGAAGCAGAGGCTAATAATGCCGCAGCCGAAGTGGAGAAGACCGAAACAAACAGTGTCAAAAGACCATTGAGTAGCATAAGTGAGGAGACCGGAACAGCAACTATATTCGCAGGTAACGAGAGGAGGGTAATTTTTCCGAAGTAAATGAGTAAAAACGGCAACATCCCCAATTGCACGAAAAAAGTCACAACGATGAGTTCTGACAAATTTCTGAATACAAAAGAATCGAAAAACGAAGATGCTTTTCTTTTGATTTCTGCCTTTTTTGAGTTAAAAAATGAGGTGATGGTAAATCTGAAAGATGAGTAAATTGATTCTGCAATAAAAAGGCTTGCCACGGCGGCAGCCGAAAGTTGAAAACTGGTGCTAAAAAGATCCTGAGGATTGAACAGCAGAATAATAAAAACGGCGATCGCTAATGTATTCCACCTGTTGGTCAACCTGCCGGAAAATTTCAATAAAGAATGCACTGAGAACATTATCACCGCCCTCAAAACAGTTACCTGAAATTGAGTCAGCATAAGGAAAAGGAACAAAATAGTTAAACGGGCAATTATATCGAACCACCTGCTGTGTGGTTTTATTTTTTGAAAGAGGAGGAGGGTCAGAAGATAGATGATACCGACATTGAAACCCGAAACCGCCAGAATATGAGCAATTCCGGTATCTATGTAAGAATTAACAGTTTCCTCATCGATTTCGCTCCTGTCAGCTATAATCAGTCCTTTTAGAATGGCAGCGGTCTCCGGATCGTGCAGTGAATCGAGCATTTCGGCAATATTTTTTCTTAGATCGAAGATGTTTCCTGAAATAAAATCCTTTTCTCCTGAAATTTCGAGTACTGAATCCGAATAGACTGAAAAAGTACCGGAAATCATTTCGTGCTTTAGATATGCAGCATAATCGAATCCACTGGGGTTTCGTTTGCCCTGTGGAAGATTAAAAGTGCCAAACAACCTGATACTTCTACCGGGTTTGATATTCTGCTTCACATAACTGAAGACAGCCGGTTCAGCATCTCTAATTTTAAATATAAGTTCGGGAGCAGGGTTGTAAGCATGAGAAACTCTTTTCCTGTTTTTCTTTCCCTTCTCATTAACGAATGAAGAATCGAAGCTAGCTGTAGTTACCTCACCGGTGAAGATGAAGTTATCCCTGCTCATCTCTCTTACCTCAATAATTCTTGCAGTTACCTCCATACCCGATTTTCTTGGTGTGTTAAACGGGTTCAACATAAGCGAATCATTCGAAATCTTGATTGCTGCGATGCCAAATCCGAACCCGGACAGTAATGCAAACATCAGGACGAATTTTTCAAGATTTCTGAATTTTAGCAGAAAAAAAAGTGTAGTGGAGATGACAAAAAGAGGAATTGAGAACCAGATTGGGAAGGGTGAAACATTCGAGATTATTATCCCAAAACAAAGTGCTATTGTGAAAGGGATAGCCGGAAAATATTTTATATCATCAAGACTCAGTTTTTTCATTTTCTTTCAATTTTCGAAAGATGAAAGGGGTAATATCCGACAGGTTTTTGATTTCGTTTTCTGCATCTGTTGCATATTTCCCACAAGCGATGAACATCGCCGGGTTTTTTGTATGTGTCTTTATTGAGATGTCTTCGAAATTTCCATGATCTGAGCAGACAAGGAGGGTATCGTTTTCATTATCAAGATTCGTGAACAAGTGCAGCAGAAACCTGTCGATAATTTCACATATTTCTTCGATCTTCCCATCATATCTCCGGTGACCGGCATAGTCGGTGAGATAGTATTCGAAAACAGAAATGTCCGCTTTTCGCGAATTTCTTAAAAATATCTTTCCTGCTTCTTCCGGAGAGATTTCAGGCAGTTTAGAACCAAGCTTTTGCCTCCAGCGATAGTTTGTTACTTCTGCGGTAAGTGCTTGTTTATCATATACTTGCCTTGAACTGTTAAATCCTGTCCCTGAGGAGATCATACAGTGAGCAGTTACATTCAACCGTTTTGGCTTCTTACGCAAATAGTTAAAAAACGGACGGGGATAGGCGTTTAAAAATTTGAAATTATAGCTATTGGAGATGGCATTTTTGAACAGATTTGACTCATAAATTCTGTCGACTTGAGACAGGGGTGCATAAGGACCAAAGTGACCTCCAAATGATTCTATGGCGTCATATCCACCAAAAATGGAAAGTTGTCCGGTTCCACTCTGAGGAAAACCGGGGTATCCATGAGAAGCATCCACGGGGAACAGTACCGCTCTACCTGCTGACAAAGGCACATTATCCAAATGTGGTATTTGTGTGAAAAACTCGGAAAATATTTTGAAAGGATAAGAGAAAAATGGATTTTTGGCGGGATCCGGTTCACCAATGCCCACACCATCAATGAAAAACAGTGAAATAGACCCGTTACATTTTTTTCCGTCCATTTTACTTCGATTCAACAATCAGGGTCACGGGACCGTCGTTAATTATTTTTACCGACATCATGGCAGCGAACACACCAGTTTTTACTTTTTCACTTCCCAGGTTTTGTCTCATCTTTTCAACGAATGCTTCATAAAGAGTATTTGCGACATCAGGTTTTGCTGCTTTTGTGAAATTTGGACGGTTACCTTTTGCAGTCTCACCATACAGCGTAAATTGAGATATAATGAGCACCTCACCCTGTGTTTCTTTTATGGAGATGTTCATTTTACCCTCTGAATCCTCGAAAATCCGGAGGTTGGCGCATTTATCGGCGGTGAAGACAACATCACTTGGCGTGTCTCCTTCCTTTACACCCAGCAGAATCACCATACCCGGTCCTGTTTCTGCTGAGTAAACAGGTTCTTCGATGTAAACTCCGGCTTCCGAGACTCTTTGTACAAGTGCTATCATTTTGATTTTACCCCTCTGATAAACCGGCTGATGCGATTATAATCCTTGTAAATCTCGATAGCCGAGTAACCTTCGCTCTCCATCAATTCCTTTAGCAGAGTGTCCTGTCCAAGCGCCATCTCGAGATATACTTTCCCGTTACCGTTGAGAATCTCTCCGGCATTTTTAATAATTTCTGAGTGAAACTTGTAACCATCTGAAAAATCTGTAACAGCTATCGAGGGCTCGTATCGAAGCACTTCCTCCTGAACTGTTTTGTAATCAACTTCCGAGACATATGGCGGGTTCGAGATAATTAGATCGAAAATGCGGTCTGGCTCTCCATTGTAGTGGAAAAAATCAAACATATCTGAATTGATGAAGGAGATGTTTTCAATTCCGTTGTCAATAGCATTTTTTTTTGCAATCTCAATTGAATCTTTGCTGATCTCCAAAGCAGTAACTTCGGAACCGGGGAGTGACCTGGCAAGGGCAATCGAAATGTTGCCGCTGCCGCAGCCCAGATCAAGTATTCTAAGATTTGGAATCTCTTTATTTTCATTTACAATGATGTCGACAAGGAGTTCAGTTTCCTGTCTGGGAATCAGAACTGCAGGAGTAACTGTAAGATTTAAACCGTAAAACTCAACATTTCCGACTATGTACTGAAGTGGTTCAAACTTGATTCGTCTCCTGATAAATTCCCTGTACTTTTCCAGTTCATTCTCCTTAAGCGGACGGTCGAACATAAGATATAGATCGAGTCTTCTGCAGTTCAACACATTAGCCATGAGAAGATCGGCATTCAGTCTGGGCGATTCGATACCTTTTTCATTTAAAAAAGTCGTGGATTTGTCTAAAATTTCCAGTACAGTGGGCATTGGGCTCTTCAATAATTGTATAACTAATTCAGAATTTATAGATTTGCAACGGTGAAATATATGAACAAGGTTAAGAAAATCAGCCATGCTAACTCCGAAATCTCCCGTAAAGAAAATATTATTGATAAAATTCAAAGGAATTGGCGATGTTATTCTTAGCACGGTTGTGCTAAAGAACATCAGGGCGATGTTTCCGGGGGCAAAAATTGATTTCCTGACCGAAAAACCTTCTGCTCCATTATTGACCGAAATCCCCTTGATTAATCAGGTTTTGGTTTACAATACAAAGAACAAATTTGAAATCGTAAAACAGATTCTTGCTGTACGAAAGAACAGATACGATCTGGTTCTCGACCTTTATTCGAATCCAAAATCTGCACAACTGACATTTGCAAGTGGCGCCCGCTTCAGAGCCGGTTTCCCTTACAGAGGAAGGAAATATGCTTATAATCTTTTCGGACCTGAAGAGAGAGGAGTTCACCATGCGGGTGATCTCCATCTAAAATTCCTCGAGAAAATCGGGATTCCCGTCAGATATTCAGAACAATACATAGTAATTCCGGGGGAAGCCAAAAACTTTGCAGGAAACTATTTCAAAACAACCGACACCGGTAAAAATTTTGTTGCACTTGTTCCGGGCGGTGGCTGGGAATCTAAAAGATGTGATCCTGTAAAGTTTGCGGAGATCGGGAATGCTGTTTATGACAGATTTGGGGTAAAGTGCCTGATACTTTGGGGTAAAGGGGACCTTGAGGAAGCTGAAGAAATAAAGAAATTGATGGGGGAGAGGGCTTTCCTTGCACCAAAAACGACATTCATTGAGATGGGTGCTGTAGCTGAATTCTGCAAATTTGCCGTTGCCAACGACAGCGGGCCGATGCACCTTATTTCATCACTCGGAGTTCCAGTGCTGGCTCTGCATGGTCCAACAGACCCGTCACTACAGGGACCATTTGGGAAAAATCATGAAACTGTACGATTGGATGAACTGGACTGTATCTGCTGTAATCTTCTTGTTTGCAATCGAAAACATGAATGTTTTCTTGATCTGCCCTTGGAGAGGATTATGTCGAAGATTGATGTCCTCATCAACAAAAACCACATAAACATGAATACAGATGAAAAAAATTGAAATATTCTTTAAAAATCTCTTTTTGAAGTGGATTCTTTTTATCGGGAAAAGAAAAAAAGAAACAGGTAAAATCGTGTTAAAAGAGGGGGATAAAATCCTGTGTATCAGATTAAACAGGATTGGGGATGCTCTTGTGGTCACCCCCCTGATCCACAAAATAAAAAGGAGAACGGGGTGCAGTATTTCAGTGTTGGCCGACAGGCACAACCATTTTGTTTTCAGAAACAATCCCGACATTGACGAGGTGATCATTTTTGAGAAGGGGAGTAAAGGGACAAAGAAGATCATCAGACAGATTAAAAAAGCCGGCTACAAGGTTGTACTCGATTTGCATGATGATGTCTCTGTAACTGTAAGTTTTCTTCTGACCAAGTTAAAAACTGAATACATTGCCGGTTTGGAAAAGGGGAATCGTGCGATATACACTCACATAGCATCCAGACTAAGTTCAATTGATCATCATGTTATAGAAAGATCACTGGGACTGGCTGATTTATTCGAAGTTACAACTGATTTGTTTCCGGATGAATTAAACGAGGATCTCAGCCGGATAAGATACTTTCCAACCAAAGAGAATATTTCGGTCACAAAGAAATATTTTGAGTCAAAGTTCGAACCCGGAAAGTTCGTGGTCGGCATCAATATATCCGCAGGAAGTCTGGCAAGATACTGGGGTACAGAAAATTTCAGACATCTGGTGAAGTACCTAAAAGAAAAAAATATTGAATATCTTTTGTTATGTTCGACCAGAGATATTAAATTAAGCCTCGAAATTGATCCATATTCTGAGAGAACCTACTATACACCAGATTTTGGTGAGTTCTGTGCCATGATCGGGAGAATAAACCTCTTGTTCAGTCCTGATACGGCAACAGTTCACCTTGCTTCCATTTATGGTGTTCCAGTTTTTGGGTTATATGTAAAATATGACACTGAGGATGTTATCTGGTATCCATACAACACCCGGTATGATGCCGTTGTAACAAAAGAGCCAACTCTCAAATTTGTGAACTGGCATAAAGTAATTGAAAAATTCGAACCATTTCTAAATCGTGAAGTAAAGACTTATGAAGATTCCAAATTGTAAAAACTTCAACGGCTACAAACCTTGTTTCCCCGGATATAACTGCCTTGAACACGGATGCAAAGAAGATAACCCTATGGGTGTGAAGATACTGATCATCAATCTGGATGCGATGGGCGATGTAATTATGACTACCGCTCAATTACCATTGCTTAAAAAGAAATACCCGATTTCTTCAATATTTTGGGTTACCGACAAGATTTCGGCCCCACTGCTTGAGAATAATCCTTTGTTGGAAAGGGTCTTCGTTTATAATTTTGAATCGCTGAATGTAATGAGGAACATGCAGTTTGATTTGGCTGCAAATCTTGACAAATCTCATCGTGCTTGTGCACTTCTGAATTCGATTCACGCAAATGAAAAGAAGGGATTCGGACTGAACCCTGACGGAAAAATTGTTCCTGTAAATGACGGAGCATGGTACAACTACAGACTTGGGCTGGATGATCATCTGAAATTCAGAGTGAACAGACGCACGAAACAGGAATATGTAGCCGAGACTCTTGATCTGGAGTACGAAAGAACCCGGTATGTTTTCGAACTTTCCGAAAAAGAGAAAGAGAAGGTGGAAAGCTTAAGGAGACGCTTCAGTTTCAATAAAAAAGAGATAGTTATTGGATTTAATACAGGTTGCTCCACTCTATTTCCGAACAAAAAAATGAGGGTCGACCAGCACATCAAGATTATTGACAGATTATTGAAGGAAACAGATTACAGAGTTATCCTTCTCGGGGGACCTGAAGACGCAGAGAGGAATAAAGAGATAGCAAATGCATTTCCTCTCGAAGTGATCAGTACTCCGACAAATGAGGGCGTTCGCATGGGTGCAGTTTATGAAGCTTTGGCAGACATAATCGTGACAGGTGATTCATTTGGAATGCACCTTGGGATTGCACTGGAAAAATATATTGTTTCCTGGTTTGGGTTGAGTTGCTGGACAGAGATTGATCTTTATGATCACGGCGTGATGTTTTATCCGAAGGATCTGGAGTGCGCACCGTGTTGGAAGAAAAGCTGTCCTTACAAACTTGAGTGCATCGATCAAATCGATCTCGATGGAATGTATAATGCCGTGATCGATGCAGCCACAAAGTTGATTAAATAGCTTAAGAGAGAACATTTCCGGTACAATACAGAATGAAACTGATCATAAACTCACCTGCAAAGATAAATTTTGGACTTTTCATCACTCAAAGACGCGAGGATGGTTTTCATAACATTGAAACAATTTTTTACCCTTTACAGTTGTGTGACGAGATCGTCATGCGGGAATGTGATCACCTTCTGATTGAGACGGACAATCCTGAACTGAATATCGATATTGAAAACAATCTCATCTTTAAAGCAGTAAAATTGATGGAATCAAAGACAGGCAGGCCCCTAAATTGCAGGATAAGGCTTGAAAAAAGAATTCCGATGGGAGCTGGTCTTGGGGGTGGATCGTCAAACGCTGCTTCAGTTTTACTTGGGTTGAATGACTTGTTTGATCTTAAATTCTCAAAGGATGATCTGAGAGGATTTGGTGCAGAACTTGGTTCGGATGTTCCATTTTTTATTCATCCCGTTCCTTCATTTGGAGCAGGCAGTGGTGAAATACTCACACCTCTGGATTTTGAACTCGAGGGTGTGATGGTTGTTGTAAACCCCGGTATTCATGTTGCAACGGGACCTGCTTACAAAAACTGTAAACCGGGAAAAGCTCCCTTCAACCTGCTTGAACTAAATGAGCAAAAATCATTTGATTACAACAAGTTAAGGTATGTGATTAAAAACTCGTTTGAAGAGACGGTGTTTATGGACCACCCTGAAATTGGTGAGGTGAAAGAACGGTTCTTCAAAGCGGGCGCGGAATTTGCACTAATGAGTGGCAGCGGTTCGACTGTTTTTGGAATTTTTGAGAGTACAAAAAAAGCGGAAGAATTCACAAAAACTCTTCCGCAAAATTATTTTGTCCACATTGAGGAACTGTAAAAAACCGATTCTATTCCACTTCAGTAATTTTTTCCATGAATTGCGAACGCATATAGTAATTGGCAATCCCTTCAGCATCCTGTGAAAAGCTCAATTTCCCTTTGATACTCTCCAGTTTTTCTATATTGTGCTCTCCCATCCATCGCTCAATATTCTTCAGAATGTCTGAAACAACTGACGGTCCTTTCTGATAAATCACAGAAGCCAGTTGGACAGTTGATGCACCGGCAAGCAGGAATTTAATGATTTCTTCGTGGCTTTTGGCTCCTGTTGAAGCACTCAGGCTGCACTTCACCTGTCTGTAGAGTATTGCGATCCACCTTAGAGGTACAAAAAACTCGTGTCTGTCGCTGAATTCAAATGTTGTCTTAAATTTAAATGTGTTGATGTCGATATCAAGATCTGTAAATCGATTGAAGAGGACGATTCCATTTACACCGTTTCTTTCAAGGGATGAGACAAAATTTGGAATACTGCTAAAATTCTGTCCTATTTTGATGGCAACCGGTATTTTGACAATGTTTTTCACACCCTTCACGATGTCAAGATAGATCTTTTCGATATTCGGAGATGCGAAATTTTTCGATGATGCATAATTAAATACATTCAATTCGATTGCGTCTGCACCGGCTGCTTCGAGTTGTTCCGAAAATCTAAACCACCAGTCGGCACTTACACAATTGATACTGGCAATTACAGGAATCGACAGTTTGGCTTTTGCGGTTGATACCAGATCGCAATAATCCTTTAACCCAAAGTATTTGTCATGTTCGTAGCCGAAATATTCATAAATCTCCGGGTGATAATTTTCTGCAGGATCAAGCTTTTGTGATTTGGTAAGTGACTCCTCGAAGAAACTCTTTAGCACCACGGCACCAACACCGTTATCCTGTAATTTTACGAGATTGTCCAGAGTTTTTGTTTGACCGGAAGATGCGGCAATTACAGGATTATTTAGTTTTAGATTCAGATAATTTACACTAAGATCAGGCATATTCAGTCCTGTTTAATAGTTAAGTTAAAAATTCATAAATTGGGCGACCTGCAGTTTTTTCCTCATTCCAGTCAAAATTTACCGAATGTGATTCGGCCCGGTCTGCACAATTTGCATACGAGCAGTATTTACACAATTTTGGTTGGCAATAATCGAAGTGTATTTTTACATCAGACTCGCTGAATTTTTCCCGCAAGTCGTGTTTAATACGCGTCTCTTCATCGTGTGACTCTTTTATGGTTCTGTAAAAGGGGAGAATCAGATGAAAATCGATAGATATGAAGCTACCTGACCGTCTGCATCTGAGTTCATGAACATCAATCCAGTCTTCTTTTCGAAGAGAGACAATCTCGTTTGATACTGTTGTAACAGTTGCCGGATCAGCTTCATGCATCAGACCACCGAAGGCTTCCCGGAGCAGTTTGTAACCTGTGTATATAATGTTCATACCGACAAAAATTGCGAACAGGGGATCGATAATTGCGAAGTCAGTAAAGTAAACGATTGTTAACCCAATTATCACACCAAGACTCGTATATGAATCTGTGAGAACATGTTTACCATCAGCGATCAGTGTGATCGAGTTGGTTTTTTTCCCGGTACGAATAAGAAAAAGCCCTAAAAAGAGGTTAATCAAACCGGCAAAGGCAATGATTCCCATACCAATATCAAGTTTTTTGATCTCGGGGGGATATATAATATCCATAGTTGCATAGTAAATTATCCCGATTGCGGCTATCAGGATCAACAGTCCCTCAACTCCGGCCGAGAAATATTCCATATTGCCGTGACCGTATGGATGCTCCTTGTCAGGTGGCTTTGAAGAATAGATTATGCTGAAAAGTGCCATGGAAGTGGCAGCGATATGGACAACTGATTCGAGGGCGTCAGAAAAGATGGCTGCGGAACCTGTAAGGAGGTAGGCACCAAATTTCATAATCAACATGGAGATACCAACAAAGAGGGATATCTGACCGGCTTTTAATCTTTGAGCGTACATAATATTTGCAATAAATCTTTAAATAGACTGATACGAATGTAGCTATAAAATCAAAAATAAACGAAATTAATGGAAAAATCTTTAAAAAATTTGGACAAATAAAAAAAAAGCCGTAATATTAGCAGCGGAATTTATTTGAAATTCCAATTGATCTGAACAGCAAACGAATTTTATATCTATCAATAATCTCATCATCAATCAAAGGAACAATCCATGAAAAAAATCTTCAGTATTTTCATGTTAACCGTTTTTGTTTTCACTTATGCTCATGCACAGCAAAAAGCTGAAAATATAAAAAGAGGCGCTAAATCCGAAGCTCCTGAATTTGTTAAAGGACCATGGGTAGAGAGTACCAACTCAATCAATGAGAACTTTGAAGGCGGTACTTTTCCACCTGCAGGTTGGGCTAAACTGACACCTGACGGTGGAACAGGCTGGACAAACGCAGTTGTAGGAACAACCCCGATTCCCGGATGGAATGGCGGTACCGTAATCAACTACACAGGAAACACAGGTACAGGCATGGCTTTTATGTCATATCAGTTCGGTGGCGCCACATCAAATGATTCATGGTTAATCACTCCACAGCTTCTGAATGTCCAGGCTGGTGATTCATTGAAGTTCTGGGTTAGAAAATTCGGAACCTATCTTGACAACCTTGACATAAAGATTTCGACTACAACAAACTCATCTACTGCAGCTTTCACAGTAAATCTTGCAACCTTGACATATGCCGCTGCTGATTCAGGCTGGTCATTGAAATCATATGCTTTGGTTCCTGCAGTTCCTGCCGGATCAAACATCTATATTGCTTTCAGAGAAAGAGTTACTGACAATCTGAACGATGGTGCAGCATTCTTTATTGATGATGTACAAGCTGGTGGTGGTGTTGTTCCAGTCGAATTTGTTTCCTTTAATGCAGCTTCAGTCGGCTCAGATGTACAGCTTAGCTGGTCAACTGCAACTGAAACCAACAACCAGGGTTTCTTCGTTGAAAGAAAAACTGTTAACGGTGAATTTGCAAATGTCGGATTTGTTTCCGGTGCAGGATCTTCAACATCCAACAGAGAATACAGCTTTACAGATAAAGGCGTAAATGTTGGCACATATACATACAGACTGAAACAGGTTGATTTTGACGGTACATCCGCTTACTCAAAATCAGTTGAAGTTGATGTAGCTGCTCCAAACACATTTGCTCTCAGCCAGAACTATCCTAACCCGTTCAACCCTTCAACCAAGATCAGCTTTAGCCTCGCTTCAGATGCAAAAGTTACTCTTTCAGTATTCAATGTACTTGGTCAGGAAGTTGCAACACTCGTAAACGGTAACATTTCAGCCGGCGTTCACAGTGTAAACTTTGATGCTTCAGCTCTTGTTTCCGGTCTTTACATTGCAAAAATCAACGCAATCGGAGTTGACGGACAGAATTTTGTTTCAAACATCAAAATGATGCTCAACAAATAAAAATTCCTTCTTAAAGATTAATAAGGCTGCCCGAAACGGCAGCCTTTTTTTATGTCTTTTTTGTCAGAATTTGCTTAAATTAGACTTTCCCAACAAAAAACATTCTTAAGATGCGACAACTGATTTTATTTTTTGTATTTCTTCTTTCAGTCGAAGGAGTTTGCCAGATGCCACGAATTTTATATAAAAACGGAATAATCTACACAGGTGACAGTCAAAAAAAATATGTAGAATGCGTTGTCACTGAGGGGAACAAAATTGTATATACCGGAGATTTGAGCGGGGCTAATAAACTCTTTCCACAAATGGAAACGGTTATCGATCTTAAGGGTACTCTTATGCTTCCCGGATTGACAGATAACCATGTCCACTTTACTGCAGGGGGATTTTACCTTGGGGGGCTCGATCTTAGACCCGCAAAATCCACCGCTGAATTCAAATCGATTTTGAAAGCATATGTCGCCAAAAAGCAAAAAGGGGAGTGGATTACAGGGGGAGACTGGGATCATGAGGCATGGGAAGTTAAAAATCTTCCAACGAAGGAGATGATAGATGACTTTACCGGAGATAATCCCGTTTTTATAAACAGGTTTGACGGCCATCTTGCACTTGCAAACAGTGCCGCACTTCGACTTGCGGGAATAAATTCCAAAACTCCCGTACCTGCAGGGGGGGAGATTGTCCTTGACAAAACCACAGGAGAACCAACCGGGATACTGAAAGACAATGCCATGGATCTTGTTTCGAAGCTGATTCCTTCATCTTCAGAAAAGGAGATGGAATCCGCACTGACTCTTGCATTGCAGGAAGCTGCGAGACTTGGAGTAACCATGGTGCATGATATAACCTACAGAAATGATTTGAAAGTCTATCAAAAATTTGAGAAAGAGGGAAAACTTTCATGCAGAATATATTGCAGACTTCCCATTGCTGAAGTAAGAAAGCACTCGGAACTTGGTATTGAGAATGGCTTTGGAAGCGATTTTCTGAAGATTGGTTCTTTAAAAGCTTTTGCAGATGGTTCATTGGGTTCTTCCACTGCATGGTTTTTTGATCCCTACGAAAGTGATCATTCAACCTGCGGGCTGCCAATGGAGATAATAACAAACGACAGTTTAAGAGTCTGGTCTCTCGAGGCAGACAAAGCAGGATTACAGCTTTCAATTCATGCAATTGGGGACAGAGCGAACAGCTTTGTACTCGATATGTTCGAAGAGATTGTAAAAACAAACCCAGCACGAGACAGAAGATTCAGGATTGAACATGCTCAACATTTACGCATTACAGATGTTACGAGGTTCAAAAAACTGGGAGTGATTGCTTCAGCACAGCCTTATCATTGTATCGACGATGGTGTCTGGGCACATAAAAGAATCGGAAAAGAGAGAGTATCATCATCCTACCGGTTTAAACAAATGATCGATGAAGGAGTAAAGCTTTGTTTTGGTTCTGACTGGACAGTTGCTCCACTGAATCCATTGTTGGGAATTTATGCTGCTGTGACAAGAAGAACACTTGACGGCAAGAACCCTGACGGCTGGATTCCTGATCAAAAAATAAGTGTTGAGGATGCGGTAAGAGGTTATACCATTAACAATGCTTATGCGGCTTTTATGGAGGATAAACTCGGGACTATAGAAACAGGTAAGTATGCAGATTTTACAATTTTGGATAGGAACATATTCAAAATTGATCCTGAGGAGATCAAGGAAACAAAAGTTCTTTACACAATTGTGGATGGAAAGATCGTCTACAAAAGATAATTTATCAGATTAAGGGAGAGAGTTAAAGCTAAATTACTTTAACTCTTTCCGATAATATTAAATTAAACTGCCAGTTCCATAACAAGGCTGATCCATTCGTTCTCGCCTGTTTTTTCGACCATTCTGTAACCGAGAGCTTCGTAAAAAGGAAGAATAATCTCTTCATCAGTCATCAGGAGACCTGAAAGGATCAGGGTTCCACCCGGTTTTTGTCTTTTCCGCAATTCCTCGGCGATCATCAAAAGAACATCTCTCTGAATATTCGCAAGAATCAGATCAAAATTGTTCTCGGAAATGTCGCTGGTTTCACAGATTCTGATTTCAACCTGCTCTTCAACATTATTCAACTTTACATTTTCAATACCGTTTTCGAGACACCAGTCATCGTTGTCGAAAGCAATTGCCATTTTGCTGCCAAGTTTTACTGCAGCGATTGCAAGTATCGCAGTTCCGGCACCTGCATCGAGAACGAATTCCCTGTTGTGACCGTGTTTTTCGAGGAGAGAAAGAATCAGTCTTGTTGTTTCGTGCTCTCCTGTTCCAAATGACATTTTCGGATCAATTTCTATCACAATCTCATTTTCGGCAGGGGTATAGTCCACAAAAGTAGGCTTAATTGCGAAGTGTTTGCCGGCTTTCAGCACTTTTAGATTTTTCTGCCACTCCTCGTTCCAGTTTTTCTGGAGCTCTTTGGTTACGGAAATATCAAATTTTTCAACGATATTCGAGGAGAGAAGATCATTCATTCCTGACCTTAACTGATCGATCACGCCGTCGGGCAATTCAGAGAAGAAAAGCCTTGTGGTGTTGTTTTCGAAATTAATACCGTCTGGATTGAACATCCAAAGAAAGGCTGCATCCTCATCATTCAATGCGGGATCAGAAATGATATCTACTTGATAAAAATATTTCATAATTGTAAAAAGTGCTTGTTAGTTAAGGAATAAATATAGAGATTTAGATACTGATAATTATTTATTTTTAAATGAAAATATTTCATAATATGTAGAAACGAAGACACTATGGAGAATAATCTACACTATTATCGGGAAAAAAGACAATTTGTGCCGGCTAAAATACTATTTTTATTGATACTTTTAACGGGAGTATCATTAGTCCACGCACAAAGAGGAAAGCTGTCAGGCGAAATTAAAGATGCACAGACGGGCGACAGGCTTCCCGGAGTGGCTGTCAGGATTGACGGAACCACTCTTGGTGGCGTATCAGACCTGAACGGGAAATTTTTCGTTCTGAATATTCCGGCAGGCAAGTACACAGTTACTGCCAGTTATGTCGGATATGCAAAGTACATTGTCTCCAATGTTGATATCAATGTTGACCGAACCACCGAACTTGATATCAAGCTCAAACAATCCACAATGGAAATGGATGAAGTGATCGTCGTCGCTGAAAAGCCGAAGATCATAAAAGATCAAACCTCCTCCTCATCAACAATCGACGACGAACAAATCTCTGCTGCCCCAATCGAAGGATTAAGGGGTATCCTTGACCTTACCGCCGGTTTCCAGAAAAATGAAAAAGGAACCTACTCGGTTAGAGGTTCCGGTTCATATGAGGTGAATTACCAGATCAACGGAGTGGATCAGATAAATTCAACTACAACATCACCCGGGTCATTCGGTGTTGAAAAAGCCAATAACTCGTGGAAATATGATGTTAATCCTATCGGAGTTCAACAGATGCAGTTGATATCAGGTGGATTTTCGGCTGAATATGGTAATGCTCAGGCCGGTGTAGTGAAAGTTGTTCTCAAAGAAGGTTCCCCGCGGCTCTCAGGCGAGGTAAGGGTTGAATACAGACCACCGGGACAATACCATTTCGGAAAATATATCTATGATCCTTCGACTTATGAGTGGCAGAGATGGGGTAATATTGACCGATGGATGGCATACAAAGACTCGGCATTTTTCCTTCAGGATCTCGGGATTACCTCCGAAGGCAGATACAAATGGCTTTATGACAAAGTTAAAAACGGTACAGCCACCCCTGATCAGGTTGCCGCATGGAATGATGTTTTGAATCGTGAGATTAACTGGGCTTTTAATACCTGGTTGAATAACCACATGCCCGGAGATAACAATCCTCTTGGAGTTTATGACTACAGGGAACGCGGATATGCAAGAGTGATGGTTGGTTTTGGCGGTCCGTTGGGGAAAAATCCTGACAAACTGAAGTTCTTTTTCTCGGGTGAGTATAAAAAGAATCCGACAAGACTGCCGACCGCTGAGAAAGATCAGATTTTTCAGAATTATATCCTGAATCTAACTTGGACACCACTTTCCGCTCATAAATTTAAATTGATGCTCGGATATCAGAATTACCGTGGTGGTATTTGGTCAGGTTCCGATGATATTAGATGGTCGGGTCTGGCTTTTTCACCCCCTTCCACCTCTTACAAATATTATGTTTTGATCGACCCGATCAGGACAGAACAGACTGTAACTCAAAGTCTGAATTATGTTTACACAATTGATGCAAAGTCGTTCTTTGAAGCTACTCTTACACACATGAGCGAAAAGTATGAGCTGCCCTATGAATATCTGACAAGTTATTCGCAGGAGAGAGACAGATTGGACAGTTTGTATGACAAGCAGGGAAATCTGCTTAAAGCCGGAGCCTGGTGGGATACCCAATATTTCAGAGCTCCCGATGCATTCAGTACACTGTATTATCAGGATACGAGGACAGAATATATTGCAGCTAATCTCGACTTTACAAGCCAGATAAACCAGGGAAATCTCTTAAAAGCCGGATTAAGATTCTATTACTGGGATCTCTACAATAATGGGGTAAATTCGCGCTTTAAAGCAAATGCCCTTGTAGCTACGACAGGTGTTGCAGAATATTACACTGCAAAACCATACAACATCGCCTTCTACATTCAGGATAAAATGGAATATGAAGGAATGATAGCCAATATCGGTGTGAGGGCAGAGGCTTACAATTTTGGTGCCAATGTGCCGGTTGATCCTTTCAATATCGTATATATTGGAACTGAAGGACCTGAAAACGGTAACCTTAACACTGAAAAATCAAAAACTTATTTCATGTTGCTGCCGCGCGTCGGACTTTCATTCCCGATTGGGGAGAACACAGCGTTCAGACTTCAATACGGTCATTTTACTTCCATGCCTACTTTTAGTCAGGCCCTTTCGAATCGTGGCAATAAAGGCATAACCGGATATGGTAATGCAAATCTTGAGCCCAAAAAGACCATTCAATATGAATTTGGTCTTCAACAGGTGATAGATGATGACAACCGAATCGACATGGCACTCTATTACAATGACAGAGTGACTCAAATCGGACTTCTCCGGTATGCAGCCTTTACAGGGACAGTGTTGAACAGTCCTTCAGCTTACACTTCAGACAATACTCCATTGTTCAACTACACAACATTCTCGAATAATGCCTTCGGAGCCACACTGGGTTTCGAGATTTCGCTCGAGAAAGTGAATGCAAGAAACTGGATGTACAGGCTGACTTACAGTATTTCACAGACATCAGAAGGAAACTACGGTCCTCAGGTAATATACCCTGTTACATCTGCTGCAGGTGAATCGAGAGACTATACCGGTGAGTTTATATCAGGCAACGACAGAACCCATAATTTCAGAGCATTACTTCAGTATAATTGGGGTACCGGAGAGGGACCTGAACTGTTTGGTGTAAATCTGCTCGAAAACTCAAGCATAAGTTTCACTTATTCTGTTCAGTCGGGCACACCGTTCACTTATCGTACTTCTTTCGACCTGAAGGATGTAGTGAATAACAGAAGGTATCCGCTTGAATCGATGTTTGATCTTAATTTCACAAAGAATGTGGTGCTCGAGGGAGGTTACAGATTCGTAATCGGACTTAGAGTCATGAACCTGTTCGAGAACAAGTGGCTTACACCTGTATCAGGAAATGATCTTATCAACTGGGTTGACTACGGAACTACGATTGATCAGCCGGGTAATGATCCCTACAGGATTAGCTATATTTCATCATTCTATAAAGCTTACAGAAATGTTCCAAGACAGGTGTATCTGACACTTGGATTTGGATTCTAACCATAAAGGCAGTGAAATAAAGATGAAGAACATAAAGATTAAATTAACAGTATTTCTTTTAATTGCGACCACCGGTTTGATGGCACAAGTGGAATCTCCACTTCTCATTTTCAACCGTGGATCCCTTTGGCATTCACTTTCTCCGTCAAAATCGGGTCCTGCTTACAATAACTGGGCACCCACGGGACCCACTCTCGATTGGCCTGGATTCGATGCTTCGTGGATTGGTGAAAACATTGGCGGTACCGCGAGTCATATGGCTACAGGTGGCTTTTGGATTGGTGCCAAAAATAAAAAAGACTCGGTGATTACAGTTGAAGACTGGGCAATTTACGGCTCGACAGTCTCTACAGAACAGTCGTCAAAATACACTCTGAAAACCCACAGGAAGCTCTTTCCAAATGGTGAAAACTACTGGCTTCAGGCAAATCCGCTTGTTGGTGAGGAAGTGATAGAGTCGGTGTGGGAATACAACCCCAATTATTACACTCCAAGTCAGGAAGACGAACTTCAGTTGCCAATGAGAGTGGTAAGGCGCGCTCATCAGTGGAGTGGCTCGAAGAGAGATGAAAATTATATTTTATACGAATATTATTTTATCAACATTTCTGATGAAATAAAAGCGGCATACCCGCAAAAGAAGGTCTCTGATACACTTTATGGAGTTCAGATGCTTCTTACCTACGCGATGCAGGCAAATTCCCGTTCATGGCGAGTCTTGTTCCCCCAAGAGACAAATGGCGCGAGGAATACCAAAGTTGTGTATGATCGCGTAAACAAGATGTTTCAGGCTGAGAACGCCAATTATGGCTTTACGAATTCACTTGGCAGGGTTGTAAACGGAAACCCACAGGGAGAGTGGCTCGCCCCAGGTTATGCAGGAGTAAAGCTAATCTACTCTTCTCCTGATTCATCAGGAATTGCAACCAGAGTTGATGAAACGAAAGTTGGCTGGTCACAAGGAGAGGCGACGCTTGATCTAAGCGGTCCCTTCAACGGTGTATCCGGATTCAATGAAGTAAAGTATCAGGTTCTTAAGTATCCGACAAATGCATTCCGGTTTGTTCAGTTTCCCAGAAATCTTACTGATACAACATTCATCAATAATGCAAGAAAATGGTCATTGATGTCTTTGGGTCCGTGGACAATGAAGCCAAAAGATACGATTAAAATTGTTTTGGCAGAAATCGTAGCGGGAATGGATTATTCCTATGCACTTGACAAGTCGATTTCCCCGAGCCTTATCTTCAATTTGAGCTACACCCAGAATTTTATTCCGGCGATGAGAAGGGCACAGTTGACCTATGAAAACAAGTTCAACCATCCCGATCCACCGGCAGCACCAAAATTCAATGTCAATTTTTACTCTGGAGCAGACCGTAAAGTGGCCAATGTGGTGACATGGGAAAACAGTTCTGAATCACTCCCTGATCCCGATGACGGACTCTTTGATCTCGCCGGGTACCGGATTTACAGATCGGACTTTCTGCCAATGGGTCCCTGGACACAGATCGCAGACATTAAAAAAGGTGATCCCGGCTACATTTCGGGCACTAAATACACATTTGTCGATTCAACGGTACAGATCGGTACAGGTTATTATTACTCAATTACAGCCTACGATACAGGAAAAGTGAACTGGGCGATAAATCCGACTCAGAGATTTCCCGAAACAGGAAATACGGTAAGAGTTCCCGCAATGGAATCGTCACTCTTTGCCAACAGGACAACCAGACCGTTCCTTGCCACACTTCCTGCTCCCAACAGCGTGAATGAGGTACTTGTAGTGCCCAATCCGTTTGTAATCGGTGAAGGATCAAGCCAGCCCGGAGAGTCTGATCAGATTCAGTTTGTGAATGTGCCAAATCCATGTACAATCAGAATTTACAGCGTTAGAGGCGATCTGGTAAAAACGATTGCAGTCAGTGATGCCAGAGGTGGAATCGTTACATGGAATCAGGTCACAGATTTTGGTCAGTATGTCGAAAGCGGTGTTTATATTTTCCATATCGAATCGCAGTATGGAAACTCAACCGGTAAATTCGCAATTATAAGGTGAGCGCTGATATGAAAATTAGAACAATAATATTTTTTGTGATGCTCTGCTCGCTTTTGAACTACGGGCAGGAGTTTAAGAAAACCGCAACTGCCGGATTTGTATTTCTGCAACTGCCGGTAACTGCAAGAAGTGCCTCACTTGGTGAGTCATCTGTTGCACTCGCAGATATGGGTTCCGGATCCTTCTTTACCAACCCTGCCGGGATGGGATTCAATGAAAAACAGCATTCATTTTCAGCTTCCTACTCCCCATGGATAGCTGATATCAAACACTATGCAGCAGCATATTCCTTAAACACCGATTTTGGTGTGATTGCTCTCGGTGCTCTCGCCGTAGATTATGGCACGATGCCAAAAACCAAGCGGACTGCAGGACAAAAAGTCTACGAAGTCTTAGGTAATTTCAGTGCCAATGCTCTCGCTGTGGGATTAAGTTATTCCCGGGCTCTTACAGACAAATTCTCGTTTGGCGTTACGGTAAAATATGTAAGAGAAGGGATTGATGACTATTCAGCAAGCAACATTCTGTTCGATGGAGGAGTGTTATATTACACCGGTCTTTCTTCTCTCAGGATTGGAGCTTCCATCCAAAATTTTGGCGTCGAAACCAAATATATCAATGATCCTTTCAAGATGCCATCCGTTCTTAAACTCGGGCTGGCAGCAGAACTTCTTGGTGACATGAAATCAGAATACCGCGTCACCGGAATCGTAGAGGCATTGCATCCTAATGATGGTGATGAAAAAATGAATGCCGGTCTCGAAGTCGGTTGGAAGAACATGATCTTTTTGCGGGGAGGCTATAAATTCTTCTACGACGAAGAAACATGGAGCTTTGGTGTCGGTCTGACTCCTTCTGCTCAGATTCCGGTCGGTGTAGATTTTTCATTTGCCGACTATGGACGGCTTGGAAATATTCTCCGTTTTACTCTTAATCTGAATTATTAGGGAGGAGAAAATGAAATCAAGAATTTTACTTTTGTGCATTTTTTCACTGATTATATCACCGGCACTTTTTGCCCAGTTAACTACTATAGAGACCACCGGATCATTCTCGACGGCGGGTTCCCTTAAAAATGCCGTTACGAAGGCAAATGGTTTTGGAGGCGGAATAAAAGTGAATTTTAAGACATTTGATAACTTTTATATCTCTCTGTCTGCCGGTTATCAGTCATTTTCAATCGATCAGGACTCAGCATTGACACAATGGAAGTGGTATTTTTGGGATAACAGGTACTACGGAAGCATACGGGCTGATCTCACCGACACCGCAAAGTATCAGTTGGTCATTACTCCAAACCAGGGCATCAGCAGCATTCCTGTTTCTGTGCTTGTTGGATATGAAACAAAGCTGGGTGATTTAAAAATAAAACCATATGCGGGAGCTGGTATCTTTTTCTTTACCCGCTGGTTTTATGTTGTGGAAGACTGGACCAAGAAATTGACTAAACTTAATTCAACTTTCAATTACAATTACCGGAACTTTGCTCCATCCAAGCAGGGTAATCCGATAATGTTGCACGGAGGAATTTCCCTGGAATATCCATTGATCGATTTTGTGAATCTGACGGGTGAGTTTAATTACACTCATTTTGTGGAGACTGACGGGATGGGTTATTCGGAACTTCCTTTCGGAAACAGCTTAAACTTTAAATTCGGTTTATCATTCAGTTATTGATCAGATTATGAAAAAGATATTTACAATACTATTACTGTTGTCAACAGGATTGCTCGCACAGGGCAAATATTTCGCGGGTGCCGGTTACTCCTACCTTACTCCGGTTGGTGAGTTGAAGAACCGGTTTAGTCCGGGTTATGGAGCCTCGGTGTTCTTCGGCAAGGATATGTCTGCTAAATGGACTTTAAGCGGAAAACTTGAGTACCTCGTCTTCGATAAAATAAACGAAGATAAAATGAACATCAAACGGGAATACCTGATTGGAACTCAAAATAAATCATTCTCTTACCCGATAAAGTCCCTGAAGATGGATCTTAAAGCCTATGGAGCTTCTTTTCAGGCTGACTACCATATTTTTCGAGATACATGGTATGATGTTAAATTGAATCTTGGTTTTGGCATCTACAAATGGAATTTCAGCAGAGGAAGTTACTCAGATTCACTTTTTGCTCCTGATACAGCGGGCGTCAGCAAATTGCAGGAAGCTCTTCAGGTCCCGACTCTCGATCAGGATGACTGGAGCGGAACATTCAATGTTGGAGCGGAATTTGGTGTGCAGATTGTTGATCCGTTGTGGTTTTCAATCTCTGCGGGTTATAAAAACATTCTTGGCGAGTTGTGGTCAACATTAAAACTCGATTTTGAGAATGTAGCTTCAATGCAGATGATCGACATAAAAGCCACGCTAAGAGCGAGGTTTTAGTGGTTCGGGTAATATTTCGTTTGTCTCTTGGACTGTTCTTCGCTTTGCTAATCCAGGGTTGCAGCTCGTACTCCGACACCTCACACGGTAGTGGAGGAAGTGGTGGCGCACCACCTCCACCCGCCACGGAGCGAACGGGGGTTCCGGCAGTCAGGGGAGTCTGGTTGACCAATGTGGACAGCAAGGTTCTTAATTCACGGGAAGGAATAAAAGAGGCGGTAACTCTTTGCAAAAAGCTCGGTATAAACACAATTTTTTCCGTTGTTTGGAACAAAGGATTCACTCTCTACCCGAGTAAGGTAATGAAGAATACTTTCGGCATCGAAATTGACACTGCACTAACCGGAAGGGACCCTTTAAAGGAACTCATTGAAGAAGCTCATGCACAAAATATAAAGGTTTTTGCCTGGTTTGAGTTTGGATTTGCCTCCTCTTTCAAGCTCGGTGGTGGCCATCTTCTACAGGCTAAGCCTGAGTGGGCATCGAAGGACAGAAAAGGTAACCTTACAACGAAAAACGGTTTCGAATGGATGAACGGATTCCATCCCGATGTCCAGAGTTTTATGCTGTCTCTGATAGCCGAAGTGGTTACAAACTACGAAGTGGACGGGATCCAGGGAGATGACAGACTGCCCGCAATGCCAAGTGAAGCAGGATACGACACTTACACGACTAATCTCTACAAACAACAAAATAATGGAGCCTTACCACCCGAGGATTCGAAAAATGAGAAATGGGTTCAGTGGCGTGCTAATATCCTGACAGAATTTGGAGGGAAAATATTCAAAACTGTGAAAGCGATCAATCCAAAATGTATTGTTTCAATGTCTCCGAGTATCTACCCTTGGAGCAAAGAGGAATATCTTCAGGACTGGCCCGAATGGGTTCGAAGAGGATATGTTGAGCTCCTCTGTCCACAGGTTTACAGATATAAAATTGAAGAATATTCAAGTACCCTTTCTGAGGCATTCTTGACATGGCTTCCAAAAGGATATGAAAATATTTTCTTCCCCGGAGTTCTCATCAAGGTTGGAGGTTATCAACCGACGGATGAACTTTTTGTTCAAATGATCGAGGAGAACAGAAAACTCGGAATCCAGGGAGAGGTCTTTTTCTTCTATGAAGGTATCAAAAAGTACTCCGATTTATTGAAAAATGAGATTTACACTGACAGAGTCGATTTTCCGAAATTATTAAAGTGAGTTTATGATTAAGAAGCTGTTTGTCGTTTTTATTATTTTACCTCTCATCCTGTTGGCTCAGCCTAAAAAGGAGATGAGGGCAGTTTGGATCACTAATGTTGACAGCGATGTCCTGTTTGACGATGCAAAAATTGCTTCTGCGATGGATTATCTTGCCTCAATCGGAATAAATGTTGTTTTTCCGGTGGTTTGGAATAAAGGGTATACCCTTTATCCCAGCAGGATAATGGATTCAATATTTCAGAAGCCAATCATTCCTCAGTTTACCGGCAGAGACCCGCTTAAAAAACTTATTATCGAAGCTCACAGAAACGGTATCGAAGTGATTCCATGGTTCGAGTTTGGGTTCTCATGTGGTTATTCCGAAAACGGCGGACACATTCTCGCTACTAAACCCTCATGGGCAGCGAAAAAATATAACGGCGAACTGGTCGTAAAAAACGGTTTTGACTGGATGGCGGGAACCAACCCCGAGGTTCAGGATTTTCTTATCTCTTTAACAACTGAAGTACTTGACAATTACGAAGTCGACGGAGTTCAGGGAGACGACAGACTGCCTGCGATGCCGTTTGAGGGAGGGTATGACAGCACAACAGTTGCTATCTATAAACTTGAGAATTCCGGGCAGAATCCACCTGCAAATGAATATGATGCAAACTGGAAAAAGTGGCGGGCAAATAAACTCAGCAGCTTTTTGAAAAGATGGCGCGACAGTGTAAAAACACGAAGTGAGAACTATATTCTGTCAGTTGCACCGAGTGTTTACCCTTGGGGATATGACAATTATTTGCAGGATTCCAAAGCATGGATGGACTCTTCACTTCTCGACAATTTTATCCCTCAACTGTACCGCCAGGATATTATTTCATATCGTTACGAGCTTGGTCAGGCATTGACTTATATACCTCCCGGTAAAAAGAATATCTTTTTCGCAGGTGTACTGGCTAAGGCCGGGTCGTATGTGGTAAATCAGCAACTGCTGAAAGACTGTATACAGGAAAACAGATTTCAGGGTGTAAACGGTGAAAGTCTTTTCTTTTATGAAGCTTTAAAAGCAAATAACGGAGCCCTTGGAGATACACTCAAACGGATTTACAAAGAGAGGGCCACACTTCCTTACCGGGGAGACAACCTTTGGCGACCAAAAGCTTCCATAATTAATGAAGACAGTTCTTCCAACACAATTAGGAAGGGCAACTGGGAACAGGTTAGCGTTTTGGGTTACAATCCTAAAATATACTGGACGAAAGATACCAGTTATGCATCTTTTGAATGGCAGTTTGATGTTGCGGTTCCTGCCTGGTACAGTCTTTACTCTTATTTTATCCCAAATTTTACTTTCACTGACAGTGCTTATTATACATTGTACAGCAACAATGATTCGCTAAAGTTTCTCTTCAGTCAGCGCAATACAGCTAATAAATCATGGATAAAACTTGGAGATGTCTATGTCACTCCCGGTAAAAAGACTGTACTTAAAGTTGATAACAGTTTTGTTGAAAACGGAAAATACCTGATCGCAGATGCGACAATGCTCATTCTTAATAGAAAATTATCACCAAATATCGTTGTTACCTCGACCGGAGATGAAATTGAAACCGGTGAAGAAGAAATTCCATCCGGTTATTCTCTGCAACAAAATTATCCGAATCCTTTCAATCCTGAGACAAGAATTACATATTCACTATCAGCAGGTTCTATGGTTTCACTCGATGTTTACGATATCACGGGAAGTTTGGTTGTGAAATTGTTTGAAGGATTTAAGCAGGCCGGGAAACATGAGATTGTGTTCGATGCGGCAAAGCATTCACTAACGAGCGGTGTCTATTTCTACCGGTTATCGACAGGGGAAACAAGGATTACACGAAAAATGGTTCTTTTGAAATAAAGATAAAAAAAGGATATCGGTCGATTTAACGATATCCTTTTTTTAATTTAAAACAGGCTGTCAGATCGCAAATTTTATTACAACAAAACCACCGATTAGCAGCAGAGTAAATCCGATTGCGAGCCAGTCAAAATATTTGTCGATGAATGCCTTAATCGGTTCACCATATTTCCATAAAAGAGTGGCCACCAAGAAAAATCTCGCTCCACGACTAATGACTGATGCGAGCATGAACATAACAAAATTTACATCGAATGCACCAGCGGCAATCGTGAAGACCTTATAGGGGATGGGAGTGAAACCGGCAGTAAAGACGATCCAGAAATTGTATTGTTCGAACAGTTTTTGGATGTCATAAAAAAGTGCGTGTGTGAAACTTGGGATGTATGCAAAAAAGAAGTTTGCAACACCGGAAAACTCTCCCGGGGATGACCACCAGACCAGGAAACCGATGAGGTAACCGGCAATACCTCCGAGGACTGAACCAATTGTACAGTTCAGTGCAAATTTGAAGGCTTTTGTTTTTGCTCCAAGCACAAGTGCAATAAGAAGAGCATCCGGGGGAATGGGGAAAAAAGAGGATTCGGCAAAAGCAATAAGGAATAAAGCTATTGGACCGTAGGGCGTGTCCGCCCAGTGCAGCATCCAGTCATATAATCGTCTAATGTATTTCATAAGGCTCGAAATTAATTTTTTTACAAACTTCTAATATGCTAAAACGATAGCATATAGACAACTTAACGAACAACCGGAAACAATATGGAAGAAGTAAAAACTACGCGACTGATCTCTCTTGACATTTTTCGAGGGATCACTATTGCCGGAATGATAATGGTGAACAACCCCGGCTCATGGAGTGCAATTTATCCACCCTTGAAACATGCTGAATGGCATGGATGTACACCTACTGACTGGATTTTCCCGTTCTTTCTTTTCATAGTTGGTGTGGCGGTAACCCTGTCGCTAACCAAACGAAAAGAAAGAGGCGATGACCAGAATAAACTAATCCTGAATATTTTCAGAAGAGGATCAATGATTTTTCTCGTTGGTCTCTTTCTCAATGCCTTTCCTTATTTCAATCTTGCAGAACTCCGGATTCCCGGTGTTTTACAAAGAATAGGTGTGGTCTATTTTATTACTGCAGTCATTTTTCTAAAAGCCTCATTAAAAAGCCAGATTTATATCGCAATCGGTTTGCTGGTGGTTTACTGGCTCGCGATGGCACTGATACCGGTACCGGGTGTGGGTGATGCAAATTATGAAATGGGCAAAAACCTCGCTGCCTGGGTAGACAGTCAAATTCTGACCGGGCATATGTGGAAAGTGACAAAAACATGGGATCCTGAAGGAGTTCTCTCCACTATTCCTGCGATTTCAACCTGCTTGAGTGGCGTTCTTCTTGGTCATTTTCTGCGTACGAAACTCAGCGATGCTGAAAAGGTCTCCTGGATATTTACCGCAGGAGCTTTCTTCATTTTTGCCGGTTCTATCTGGAGTATTTTCTTCCCGTTGAACAAAGGTCTTTGGAGCAGTTCATATGTTGTTTACACAACGGGTGTAGCTTTGATATTCTTCGGCTTTTGTTATTGGATAGCAGATGTTCAAGGTTATAAGAAGTGGGCGAAACCATTTGTCGTTTACGGAATGAATGCAATCACAGTTTTTGCAGGTTCCGGTTTGATGGCAAAAATAATGGGAATGATAAAAGTTACAGGACTTGACGGAAAAGAAATAAATTCGAAAGATTACATTTATCAGACTTTACTTCTTCCATACTTTGATCCGATAAACGCCTCGCTGGTCTTTGCGATACTCTTTATCACATTTTGGCTGGGAATTTTGTGGGTACTCTATCATTATAAGATTTTTATAAAGATATAGATTTAATTGACTTTAAGAGAGGAAATGATATCATTTTTAATGGTATCTTTCCTCTTTTTTGATATTTGGGAGTCAAATTGAAGCTCGATCACCATCGGTGAAGGAGTTTTGTAGAAATTGTCAACACCGGCTCTGAATTCGCTAACAGTACTGATAAGTCTATAATCGATACCGTAAGCCCTCACCAGATTTCCAAAATTCAAACCCGTTTCAGTTTTAAAGTAGGTCGAGAATTCCTCGGATTCTTTGTAGACAGGCAGGTATTCAAATATGCTGCCACCACCATTATTGATCAAAATAATTAACAGAGGGATGGAGTATTTTTTTATAAACTGAAGTGAATTCGAATCATAGTGAAAAGCTATATCACCAACTACAAGTATAGAAGGCGAACCGGATCCTGTGGAAATACCGCCTGCGGTAGCCAGGATACCATCAATTCCGCTCGCACCCCGGCTCACAAGCACGGGATTGCGGAACATTTCTTTCAGATAGTCGTAATCCCTGACAGGGAGACTGTTAGAAAAGAAGACGGGAGCAGTGCTGAATTCTTCCACCAGGTGAGCCAGCGAAGCCATTGCCTCCAATTCAGAAGAGATGTTATCCTCTCCAAACTGTTTTACCATTTGAGCAGCGAATCGTGAATCAAAAGATTGAAGCAGATTATAAAATGAATTCCGTTCCTTCGAAGGATTAGTTAACAAGCCGTCAAGAATTTTTATCGCATCTTCATTTGAGATAATGACTGTTTCCCTCGTCTCAGAGAACTCCCCGAAACCTTCACCTTTTTGACTGATTTTTAGTATTTTGTTCTTAAACCTGTCCAGGAACCTTTCGATGTTTTTGGAGGTGAAATTCCGTCCAAAAATTATGATTTTATCGATCTCAAGTTTTTCAACAAATTCAGTTGACTGAAGGAGATTGCCAAAGTTTCTAATAATTCCGGGCTTGAGTGTTGTTGGATTCAGGAGAGGTGATTCGAGACAAACAGGTATTGAATATTTTTGGCTTAGCTGTACACAATCCTGAATAAAGAGATCAGTATAATTATCATTTCCGAGTAAAATGAGGGTGTTACTGTCGCTTGAAATCTCAAATTCGTGACCGGGTCCGTATACAAGGTCTTTATAAAAATTTTGAACTCCCTGTTGTGAAACAGTGTCTTTTAGTCTTAATACAGTGTCATCGTCGATTTCCACATTAAAGGTATCAGGTTCCAAAGGCTTTTCGAAAGGAAGGTTGATATGCACCGGTCCAGGATAGGGGAACAGCGAGTTGCTCCAGGCTATACCGAGTTCGAAAATTGTTTCCAAAAATCGGGATTCCGAGGGCTCATCTATTTTCAGGTTGTAGAAGAAATCACAATTTGACTTAAAAATTCCAATTTGGTTGATTGTTTGATTCGAGCCGGTATTTAACAGCCTTGAAGGTCTGTCAGCGGTAAGAACAATCAGCGGAATTTGTGAGTTATATGCCTCGATTATCGCCGGATACAACTCTGCAACGGCAGTTCCTGATGTACACACAACAGCAACCGGTTCTCTTGTAATTTTTGCAATTCCCAACGCAAAAAATGCTGATGCTCTCTCATCTATTATCAAGTGTTTCTTTATAAAGTCATTTGCTGCAAACGCGAGTGTGATTGGCGTATTTCGCGAACCAGGGGAGATACACACATGTTTGAGCCCTAATTGCTTTAGGGTACCGACAATAATTGAAGAAAAGAAATAATTAAGATTGGTTTTCATCGAGAAACAGTGCAGTGAGTGGAATGAACTTCAGTTCTGTCTCGGAATATTCACTTTGCGGGTCGGATTCACCAACAATGCCGCCTCCCGCATAAAGTGTGGCAGACCTTTCATCGATGTATCCACACCGGATGGAAACAAAAAATTCTGTTACTCCTCTTGTAGAGGTGTAGCCCAAAACTCCTCCGTAGAGATCGCGTGGTTTCCCCTCTATTTTGTTAATAATCCGTGCGGCTTCCATTTTTGGCTCACCACAGAGTGCGGGTGTAGGGAATAGAAGATTCAACGGCACGAGAGGGACCATCTCTTTATCAACGATTGCAGTTACAGGAGTCCTCAAATGGGTCACATTCGAAAGTCTTTTGGTTGAAGGCATTTCATCATATTTTATGTCGTCAGATATCTTACTGAGATTTGATACGATAAAATCCCTTACGATCATATGCTCCAAAAGGTTTTTTGAAGAACCGAGCAATTCATCTTCCAAAGTGTCCTGCAAACGGGGTTTCTCGGATGATCTGATCGAACCGGCCAAAGCTTCAGCCGTTAGTTTTCCGTTCTGCAGTTTAAAAAGTTTTTCGGGGGTTGCGCAGAGGAAATATCTACCTGAGTAATTAGTAAGTATAATTGTACACTCCGGATAAGAGAGTGCCAGTGATGATACGGCAGCTTCGAAATCAAAATCGCCTGAGAATTTAATTTTTCTTACTCTCGAGATAACTCCTTTTGAAATATTTCCTGCAGCTATCTCGTCTTTCATTTGAGAGATTTTGGAGGCAAATATTTCATAAGATTCATCATTAATTCCCTCAACAAATATCTGCTGTTTTATTCGAGGAGAGAAATGGTTATCAAAATCGGTTGCAGTAAAGAAATTGTAGATGAATTCCGGTATGGTTTCGTCACCTTCAGGCATATTTAGTCTGAGATGATATTTACTTCCTTCTCTTCTGAAAACCGAAACAGGCATCACCCAGCGTGAAAAGAGCGAGTCTTCCGAACTGTGCCAAGGGAAGGAGATGTAAGAAAAAAAATCGGGTAGTGGTGAACCGGAATATTTGATATCTTGGGCCGGATGAGGCAATTCAAGTTTTTGTAACGCGTTATAATCATCTACTGAAATATCTTGAACGACTCCAAATGCAATTATTTCAGAATCTTCTTCCGGCGAGGCTACATAAAAAGTCGCCAAATCAGGATCAGTGAGCAGTGAAGACAGTCTTCTTCCGGAGTGTTCTGTCTCGAATATGCGTGTAGTAATTTTGTTTATTGAACAGAACCTTCGGGATTCTTTTAATTCGAAAACCCGGTCCTTAATGTCTCTCATAATAGTCTATTTTTTAAGTCTGAAGTAAAAAGTGGAGCCTTCGCCAAATCTGCTTTCAACTTCGATTTTTGAATCATGTGCTTCGAGAATATGCTTAACTATCGCGAGCCCCAGTCCCGTTCCGCCGACATCTCTCGATCTTGCCTTATCTACGCGATAAAATCTTTCAAATATCCTGGAAAGATCCTCGGAATGAATGCCGACCCCGGAATCTTTGACCTTGATGATACAATCGCTGTCCTCTTCTTCAACAATTATTTCAACTTTGCCTTCGTTTGTATATTTTACAGCATTCTGAAGCAAGTTGACCATTACCTGACGGAATCTCGCTTTGTCACTGTAAACTTGTAAACCCTTTCTGACGGGATGAAGGAGTAGCTCAATATTATCATTTTCGATGGTTGGTTCAAACTCGTCCAACAACTCATCAAGCGAGTTCTTCAGGTTAAAATACCTGAAACTCATCTTCATCTGACCTGATTCAATCAAAGAGATGTCGATCAAATCGTTCAGGAGGTTGCTCAGATTTCCCGTGTGCTCGTAAGCTTTTCTCAGGAAATGCATATTTACTTTTGGATCTGCAATAGCCCCGTTTAAGAGTGTTTCTATGTATCCACTGATCGCGAAAATGGGTGTTTTCAATTCATGGGAGACATTTCCCAGAAACTCTTTCCTCATTTGTTCAAGTTTTTTGAGATAGATAAAATCGGACTGAATCTTTTTAACCATCTCATTCATTTCAAGCTGAATATCCTCCAGACCTTCGTTCAAAACAAGTTCGGCAGTAAGGTCTATCTCCTTGGAAGCAATCAGGTTCAGAGTTTGCTTTATATTGGACAAATCAGATTGCCTTTTTTTACCAATATAATAAAAGAAGAAAGCAAACGAAACCAGTCCCGGGAGGAGCATGAAGATTGAATCAAGTTCGAAAAGGAACAAACACAACGACAACAAAAGAAATATGCCCAGTGAATAGAGCAATTCCTTCATGTATCGTGACGCAGCACGGATGCTGTTAATCAAGTTCTTTGAACCGGTATCCGACACCCTTGACAGTCTCTATGAGATCCTGGAATGCACCCAGTTTTTCCCTTATTTTTCTAACATGGACATCAACAGTTCTTTCAACCACATAAACATCCGAACCCCAGACATATTTCAGCAGAGCAGATCTGCTGTGGACGATACCGGGGCTGTTCAACAGGAAAAAAAGAAGTTCAAATTCTTTCCTCGGAAAAATCTTTTCCTCGGAATCAACTACCACAATGTACTTATCGCGATCAATCTCAATCGGCCCGTATTTTATCAGGTTGGCAGCATCTTCAAAACTGAATTCTGCCCGGATGGAGTTTCTTAAAGTTGCTTTAATTCTCGCGACAAGTTTGGAAGGAGAAATTGGTTTTGTAATGTAATCATTGGCACCAAGTTCCAGACCTTTTATCTCATCAAACTCACTTGATTTGGCAGTAAGGAAGATAACGGGAGTTTTTTCAGTAGCTTTGTTCGCTCTTATCTTACGGCACACTTCGTACCCGTCAAGTTTAGGCATCATTATATCAAGCAAAACGAGATCAGGGTCGTGACTCATCATCTTCAGGCCCTCTTCACCATCGGTTGCAGAAATTACTTCGAATCCATCCTCTTCCAAATTGTACTTGATAAACTCGATAATATCTTTTTCGTCTTCAATGATGAGTATTTTAGTAGCCATTGTTAAACCAAGACCTCTTTTCTGGTGGATGCTGACAAGTACATATTTTGGATAATTTTCAACCGGGCTACCGAATCCTCAGCAGAGGAGAGCACAGGGTTAAGTCCTTTAATAGCACCAATGAAATGATTCAGTTCATTTTGATAAGATTTTTCCAGATGGGTTTTCCTGTTGTCATTCAACATCGGTTTCAATTCGACATCCTGACCGTCAATGTTTTTTATAATCCTAAGTGGATTAATGAGGGCATTTCCTTTGGTACAGTAGATTTCCAGATCGAAAGTATTCTTTTGTGAAGCAATCGCCCAGGATGATTCAAGGTAAATCATCGAGTTTGACTTGGCTCTTATCATACTAACAGAGGAATCCTCAACATTTTTTGTATTGATGAAAAAATTATGGGTCGAAACCGAAAGTATCTCGGGAAAATTTAGGAACCATAACGCAACATCAAGTAAAACAATACCAAGGTCAAAAATTACTCCGCCTCCTGATTCATCTTTTTTAGTGAACCATTTTGATGAACTTGACTGGGACTTGAACCAGGAGCACTTTACAAAGAAAGGATCGCCAAGGTCTCCTGAATTTATGATACCCTTTAAGAGCATGATATCCGGCCTGTATCTCATGTTCATTCCCACCATAGCAATCAGCCCCTTTTCCTTGGCGGTATCGGCAATTTTTTGTGCTTCGTCAATGGTTCTGGCAAGGGGTTTCTCAACAAGTATGTGTTTACCGGCATTGAGACAATCGAGAGCGATTTGCATGTGTGATTTTGTTGGTGTTGCAACGATCACTGCGTCAATCTCGACCTGCTCCAGCATTTTATGGTAATCAGTAAACGCATGGCTCACTTTGAATTTTGACGCAACTTCATGGAGTGCGTTTTTGTTAATATCAGCAATGGCTGTAATCTCAACCTCTTTGTTTCGGTAGAGGTCGGGGAGGTGTATCAATTGGGAGATGCCGCCCAGCCCGATTATGCCGAATTTGATTTTTGACATCAGACTAAAACCTTGTTTATATGATTATCTATTTCAACAAAATCAGTGATTCTTTTCAGGATACCTTCGGGGTCGATTTCGAGAATCCTGTGAAGCTCTGCCTGGGTACCGTGATCAACAAATTTATCCGGGAGTCCGATACGCAGGATATCATTTTTATACCCCTTGTCAACAAAGTATTCCGCAACCGCAGAACCGAAACCACCCACGATTGTATTTTCTTCGAGCGTGACGATTTTTTTGTGGGTACCCGAAATTTCATCAAGAAGTTTCTCATCGAGGGGCTTAATGAATCGCATGTTAACAAGTTTTGCAGAAATGCCGGCAGCTTCGAGTTTGGGAAGAGTTTTGACGGCATAATCTACCATTGAACCAACAGCGAGAATAGCAACATCATTTCCTTCTTCCATCACCTCGGCTTTACCGACCTCATACTCAACAAACTCATCGCTTAGGGGCACACCGAGAGCATTTCCTCTTGGGTATCTTATTGCAACGGGACCACCCTTTAGTTTTGTGGCGGTATAAAGCATGTTTCTCAATTCATTTTCATCTTTCGGAGCCATTAATACCAGATGTGGAATCATTCTCAGGAATGTAAGATCGAGTGTACCATGGTGAGTCGGACCATCCGCACCAACAAGTCCTGCTCTGTCGAGCACAAATACTACATGCAGTTTTTGAAGTGCAATGTCATGAATTATTTGATCGATTGCTCTTTGAATGAATGTTGAGTAGATGGCGACAACAGGAATCACACCTTGTGTTGCCAAACCGGCAGCAAATGTAACTCCGTGTTCCTCCGCAATACCCACATCATAATAGTTTTCCGGACAACATTTTTGCAGAATGTTAAGACCTGTTCCGTCGGGCATGGCAGCCGTAACTCCCACAATCTTAGGGTTTTCCTTTACAAGTTCAACGAGAGCTTCCCCGAAGATCGTAGTGTAGGCAGGGGGCGCACCCTCTTTCTTATATGCAACCCCTGTAACCTTGTCAAAAGGAGTGGAAGCATGAAGCCTTTGTACATGTTTTTCAGCGGGGGCGTAACCTTTGCCTTTTTCCGTATTAGCGTGAATAAGGATGGGTCCGGTTAAATTCCTGGCGGCCTCAAAAACCTTGACAAGCTGATGAACATTATGACCGTTTACAGGTCCGAAATATCTGAAACCCAGCGCTTCGAACAGCATACCGGGAGTCACTATCGATTTGATACCTCCTTCTACTCTGCCGACGACTTTTCTCAGTCTGTCTCCAAAGTTGTCCATTTTGCCTGTTAGATCCCAAACATAACCTTTAAATTTGTTGTAATCAGGACTTGTAATAATTGATGTAAAATAGTTGGAAAACTGCCAGACATTTTGTGCTATTGACATATTATTATCGTTCAGCACGACAATGAGATTCGAATGGAGCATACCGGCATTGTTCATCGCTTCATAAGCCATGCCACCTGTCATTGCGCCATCGCCGATGACCGCAATCACTTTCCGGTTTGTATTCATATACTTGTTTGCTTCAGCAATACCGAGTGCAGCGGAAATGGAGGTTGAAGCATGACCGGCACCGAAGGCATCATATTCGCTTTCATTTCTTTTCAGGAACCCCGAAAGCCCGTTCAACTGTCTGATCGTGGGGAGCAGTTCTTTTCTACCGGTCAGAATTTTATGCGGATATGCCTGATGACCTGTATCCCAAACAATTTGATCTTCGGGTGTATTGAAAACTTTGTGCATCGCGACGGTAAGTTCTACTGCTCCGAGTCCGCCACCGAAATGACCACCGACTACAGAAATAACATCTACCATATATTGTCTGACATCGGTACAGAGTTGCCGCAGTTCAGGGATGGAAAAGTCTCTGAAATCAGCAGGAACATTTACCTTCGAAAGAGCGGGGTAGTTGTTCATATCAACCATTCTTATTCTCCAAAAAATAGATTAAAACATTGGTGATCATTAATTTGATTTAAAGGAATTTTTCAATTCCGTGATTTTAAGTTCAGCCTGTTTGAGCGAAGAGAGACATTCCTGAGAAAGTTTCATCCCTTCTTCGTAAAGTTTTATAGCCTGTTCAAGGTCCAGATCAGGATCCTCTAACAGCGAGGATATTTGCTCAATCCTCTCGAGTTTTATTTTAAATTGCGACACTTCGCTGGTATTGTTACTCATCTTTACCTTTAATAAGAATTTTTCCGTCAAAAAAGTTCAAGTCGAAAGATTTTTCTTTGTCGAGCGCCGTGGAAAGTTTTACAAATCTTCCATCCTGTGTAACATAGACAAATCCCTTTTTAAGAATTCGTTTGTGATCATTGGATTTCAAGTGGAGCAATGCTGAATTTACTCTGTTCTTAAAATCCTTTACGAGATTATTTATGTTATTGTCGATTTGCATCATGGCAAAATCGAGTCGTTGGCTGTTAAATTTGATAAGGTTCAGAGGAGCAGACATCACCGGAGATTCAACAAACCTGAAAACCCGATCCTGTTTTGATTTAAAATTGGCCAGAGTTCTGTTTTCAATTATTTGTGCGAGGTTCTTTATGGCTGAAAAAACCTCATTTGAATCGGGGGTAACGAGCTCCATTGCTGCCGTGGGAGTGGCTGCTCTCAAGTCGGCTACAAAATCTGAAATTGTGAAATCAACTTCATGACCGACAGCAGAAATCACAGGAATCCGGGAGCGGGCGATTGCTCGGGCTGTTGCTTCTTCGTTAAAAGCCCAGAGATCTTCCAGGCTGCCTCCACCTCTGCCGACAATCATTACATCGATATCATCCATTTTATTAAGATCGTCGATTGCTCCGGCAATGCTTTCAGCGGCACCTTCACCCTGTACCCTGGCCGGGGCGAGAACAAGCTCGACCATCGGAAATCTTCTGTGGGCGACCGCTATTATATCCTGCCACGCAGCACCGGTGGAGGAGGTAACAACTCCGATTTTGGAAGGAAACGAGCTAATTGGCTTCTTCCGTGAGGCATCAAAAAGTCCCTCTTTTCCAAGCTTTTCCTTAAGAAATTCGAATGCAACCTGAAGGTCCCCGACTCCGACATTTTTCATCGTCTGAACATCGAGCTGATAACTTCCCCTGGGTGCATAAACCGTTACCGGTCCGCTGCAAATTACCTGCATTCCATCTTTCGGAGTAAATCCAAGCTTTCTGTTGTTACCGCTCCACATGGAACAGGAGATGGAAGCATCTGAATCTTTCAGTGTGAAATACCAGTGCCCCGATGAATGAGATTTGAAGTTGGATATTTCACCAATTATCGTCTCATAACGGAAACCCATCTCCAGGGTCGCCTTGATTTCGAGCGTCAGTTTTGATACAGATTTGTATTGCGGGAGTTGCATAAATATTTAAAAAATGAAACTATAATAATACGAAATTAAAACTTTATGCTAAAACCCAGAGTGGGAAGAATTGGAAACATGGAGGTCGGTCTGACACCCAGTTTTTTATCCTCCGTTACATAATAATTATAGCCGATAATGTTCGATTTGTTGTATACATTTATAACATCGAGATAAAAACTCCAGTCGAGACCCCAGAACCGGGCGAGAGCAGTTACTCGTACATCGAGCCTGTGATATTCCGGTTTTCTCGAGTTGAACCGGTTTCTGTCTTCGAACGCCACATCATAGATTACTTCCGAGAAACTTCCGTTGGCGCTCCTTCTGACAGCGAGGATGGGGGAGTCGAGTTGACGATCGCCATCAGTATCCATAAATATGACTCTGGGCGCAACTCCCTCGGGTGTGGTTAGAGGAAATCCTGAACCATATTGCCATCTGACACCCAGATTCCAGGATTTGGCAAACTGGTAATCGAGCACAATGTTTATTGTATGTCGCTGGTCAAATCTGAATGGAACTGTAAAATTTCTCTCGAATCGATCAGCTACTGCAAAGGAATATGATATCCAGCCACTTATCTTTGAATTTCTGTCAAGATTCTTCTTCGCCAGCATTACTTCCAGTCCGTATGATTCACCGTAGGAATCATTTACCGGAATCTGGGTGAGTGAATCTGATTGGACTCTTACCGGTCTTGTCCAACCGGAACTCGAGTTGGGGTCCTGTCCGGGAATCCGTTCAGTGTAGAAGCGGGTACCGGTAACTATTTTTGGAACCACAAGATCACGAAAATCCTTGTAGTAAGCTTCCACTTTCAGGTTCCATTCGAAGGAAAGCCATCTTTCTACACCCAGGATATAATGAATAGCTTTTGATGCTTCAAGTGTCTCAGTGTTTTGGCGGGAAAAATCGTAGAGGACACCTGCATCCTGAAGTTTTTCATATCCGGGAGACTGGTAGAATATACCCCATGAAGCTCTTATGGTCGTAAGGTCATCGTATGCCCAGGAAGCTGATATTCTTGGGGCGATGTATGATTTTTCAAGAATCTGATAATTATCGAATCTTAGTCCTGCACTTATGTAAAACCTGTCCCAAAGATTAAATCTGTTTTGGAGATATGCCCTGTAGCGGAAATAGGTTTTCGTGTCGTTCAGATCGTCAATTGAGGAACGAAAATTTGGATTTGCAGAAAACAATGCACGGAGCTGGGGGTCAAATTCAAAATCAAATGCCAGTGTGGTTGTTAGGCGGTCGAGCCCAAATCCGGTTTCGAGAAGATTATTGTTTCCCCAAAGGAGATTGAGTTTTGAGTCCCAGGAGTATTTTTCGAAAATAAATTCAGACTTAAACTTAAAATTCAGGAGATAGGGGCTTAAGGTATCAGAATCGAATCCTTTAAAGCTTTCTCTGTTTAGTGAGGGATCAAGCACTTCCGAGTCAAACCCGGCATCGCCGCTGTTTTTATACCAGGAAAGGGTTGACTGAATAAAAAGGTCTGAGTTCGGTGCATAATCCCAGGTCAAGCCTATAACATCATTTCGCGTCACATTGTTAACGGAAATGCTGTCCGGTGAAACCCTGTCCTTACCGGAGACAATGTTTACACCATCAGCGGAGTAGATTCCGAAAAGTTTGATTTTATGACCATCGAAGGGACCGAAGGTGAATTTTGCCTGCACATCATAAAAATTGGGGAAAGCCGAGTCGTCCTCGATAAGTCCGGCACTTTTTGCGAACGGTTCAAGAATCAAATCATAATAAGTTCTTCTGCTGTTTATCAACCAGCTCCCTTTAATGTTAAAGGGATTTTTTCCTTCGAGTACCAGATTTGCGTTGGTGATGGAAGCGTTTAAACTTCCGGTGATTCCTTTCTTGGTAGAACCCTCTCTGTTGGATACTTCGAGGACTGCGGAAAGTCTGTCACCGTAATTTGTCGGAAAACCGCCGGTAATAAGAGTAATATCTGAAACTGCATCGGGGTTGAACATGCTTATGAATCCGTAAAGCCTGTAGGGATTGAAAACCTCGACATTGTCCATTATTATTAGATTCTGGTCGGGACCTGAACCTCTTACAACGAGTTGGGAGGAAAAATCATTTGGGGCTACAATTCCTGGGAGAGCCTGTAGCGTTCTTAGAACATCTTCACCGGCACCCGGGAGTACTTTAGCCTGTTCGGGTTCAAGTTCTATTACACTCGTTTCGGTGTCGGAAGCATCCCGTGATTTCTCTGAAATGACAACCTCATCGAGAAGAATATTTGTTTCAGAGAGGGAAATATTGGCAGTGAGCGTTTTACCAGCTTCTATCAGAATGCTCTTTTCAACCATTGAAAAGCCAATATATGTAAAAGAGATAGTCTTTTTTCCGGCGGGAATGTTTTTTATTTCATAATAACCATCAAGATCTGTAACTGCACCAAGTCTGGTATCTTTGATTTTTACAGTTACTCCCGGGAGAGGTTCTCCCTGACTTGAGACTACGCCTTTTACACTTCCTGATTGAGCTAAAAGTGAAACAACAGATATAAAATATATGAAAGCAAATTTCTTAAACATGGTTCCTCGGTTATGATACACATCATATGTTATAACACATGACTGATAACATAAATTCCAAAGTTGCCCTCTTTCTTTTAATTTAGAATGAGAAAGTCAGAAAGTAGGAGGTGAGACCTATGTTGATGTCAAAATGATTCAAGCCTTCAGCGGATGGGAAATAGTTGTATCTCGCTTTTAGGTTGAAATTAATCACTCTGAAAATCTCGAAAAATCCTAAGGATATTTCAGGAGAAATGCCGTTCACACCAAGAAAATTGGTTGTATAGCTTATTCCCGGAGCTGCGTATTTAATTATCGGAACATCAAAGGGGAATTTTACGCCTGCGAAAAACCGATTTCTGAAGTCGATATCAGGAGTGTGAGCATATTCCAAAGAGAACGCCATCCATGGCAGTTCTGAAATCTCGCTTTGAAAAACTACAACGGGGATTTCCTTAAAAAACGAAAATCTGTTCTCATTTTTGAAAAGGGAGGTACCAACCGAAGGGACAAGAAAAGCAAGTCCACCCAATGTACAATCAGTAAGATAGCCAAGCCATGTTCCCTCAATCTGAGGTTCGAAAGGCAACTTTATTTCAAATTCCTCACTTGAACTCTTGTTTCCCAAGGCATCCTCAACATAAATTATTACCTTTAACAATTGGGAAGAGGCCTTCACATTTGAAACATCAGTGGTAAATCGAAAACTTTCACCGAGAGTGTCAGATACAACAAATCGTTGTTTCCCCTCAAAAACGACTGATGCTTTTGCGGGTGAGGTTGTGAAGAAATAGATAACGATTTCATTTTTCTCTTCCTCTCTTACATATGACTCTATGACATAAACTCCGACGGAATCCTCAGCAAATACAAAATTTGAATCAGTCCCGGCAGCAAGAGAATCCTGTTCATCAATTACAGACGAAGTATCAGGGTTTTCCTGCGCAAAATTTGTTGCAAGCAGGAGTAAAACAAAAATGGATATCAGCTTCATAGTTTTCATTTTGTATCAGTTAGATTTTCAAAATTGAGAATTGAGTAAAAGTATTACCGAAAAAGAGAATTATTTCCCGGGCAAATTACCCAAAATCTGTATAAAAACGCAAAAAATCTTTAAAAATTAATATATCAAAGAGTTTGGCATAAAATTCGCTTAATAAAAAGCAACAAGCATGAAGAAAATGAAAAACATACTTTTTTATTCACCGGATCTTAGTTTTTGTGCCAGTGTGCTGATGTACTTTGAGAAGAAGTACGCAGTTACCACGACCAATGATTTTGATCAAATCGAAAGATTTCTGAAGAGTTCAGACTTCGACATGCTTATTATCGACTGCCAGCCTAATGAGAAGATTGAAAATCTCATCAAGAATATACAACCCATGCCCATCATAATGACATATGTATTCACGAGGAATATTTTGTCGCTGGAATCCCAGATTCGCAGCTATGTAAACGCGATTCTTTACAAGCCATTTGATTTCGAAGAAATGTCGGGAAAAATCGACATTTTGATGGCAAATTAGCACTTCCAACCCCTTTTTACCCTTTTTATTGGAAATCCAATTAATATATTAAACTATTGGATAATTGTAATTTGTTCAATAAATTAAACAGTTGTTTGTTTTATTGAACAATGTACTATTTGATTATGTTTGAATTTAGAAGAAACAAGGCACAAATGATCAGGCACGATATTTGCTGAATCATTAAAAAAAAGGAGCCGTCATGAAAACCACGATTTTTTTACCAGTTTTATTGTTCGCCATTTGGGCTACGGGATGCTACACCCAGTTTGAAGTGCAGCGACCCGAAACCAAAGAGGTAGAGGTTGAGGTAGTGCAAAGAGAGTCTGATGATTCAGTCTCTGATATTGCTGATACTACCATCGTCTCCGCGAATGAAAATGATACGGACTATAATATAACCATCAAGAGATATAAATATGTGGAACAGGATGATTACTGGACCCGTCCGGTAGTTTCCGTCAACATTGGTTACGGCTACGGCTATGTCTGGGATAATTTTTGCTATGATCCTTTCTGGGCATGGTATTACAATCCTTACATATACTATCCAAGATGGGTTTACCATCCGTGGTACTACTGGTATGACCCCTATCCTTACTACTATGGATGGAACTACGGCTACGGACATCATTATGGCGGATATTATGGTTACAACGATGGTTTCTCGAAATACAAATATCGTGACAGAGATATCAGTTCGATTCGTGGCAGAGATGGAGGCAGAGGATCGAGAGGTTCAGGAGGTGACGGATCAGGTGCGAGAACTCCCGGTATTACAGGAGGCAATGATCAGGTTGCGAAACGCTCCGGTGTAAGAAATGATGGTTCACGAACCGGTTCAGGAAGTACAGATGATGAAGTAAAAACTGAACGCAAACGGGGCGGATTTGATACCTGGAATAGGGATGAAGAACCGGTAGTTAAAAGAAATTCCGGCAGGGAAGTCACAAAACGGGATGTCCGTTCAGGCGACAGAACCGATGGCACAGGAAACGATACCAAAAAGATTGAAAAAAGATCAACCGACAGAAATGACGGCGAATCTACAACTGTAACTCGCAGAAAAGATAACCGTACAGACGGCGAGAAAAAGGGTAACAATAACTCCGGTAGCAGAAAATCAACCCGTGAAACCAAGAAAAATGACAATTCAGGAAGTACCGGAAGAGAAACAAAACGACCTTCAAGAAATGATGGTGATAACAACAGTTCCGGAAAAACATACAAATCCCCGTCCAGAAATGACGGTAACTCAAGTGGATCGGGAAGTTCGGGAAAAACCTATAGATCACCATCAAGGAATGACGGTAATTCAAGCGGTTCGGGAAGTTCAGGCAGAAGCAGCAGCAGAGGTTCCGGCAGAAATGACGGCGGTTCGAGCAGCGGAACTTACAGGTCACCCTCTTCCTCATCAGGTAGCAGTGGTCATTCATCAGGTTCGTCCCGTTCAAATTCAGGTTCGAGCTCAGGCAGCAGCAGACGGTCAGGTTCCAGATAACGAGGTATAAAATGAAAAATTTGATTTTGATGTTCCTGTTGCTCTTTTCTCCCCTCATTTTGAGCGGTTGTTATACAATAGTTGACAGTGGACAAAGTCTCTCTGAAGAGGAGATAACCGAGATAGAAAGAGACTATGATGAAGAAGATTATGTGCAGTCCTACTATTCAGGAAATTATTTTGGTGGATATTCAAGCTACCACAGTCTGCCATGGTGGTACTCCATAACCCCCGTAACAGTAGGTTCAAGCGGTTCTTCAGATGGTACGGAGACCGAGTCCGTGGTTACAAGAAAAAGAGACAAGGAAAAGACGAATCTTAGAAACCGTGATGGTGGAAGGAATTCATCGGGTGAATATTCAGGAGCTACTACCACAAGAAGTGGTTCAGGAAGTTCTGGCGGAAATTCGGGTTCAACGACCCCCACTACCACGAATTCAACTGCACCTGCAACAAAATCATCCAACAGTGATGACAGTGGAAGCAGAAGCGGGAATTCCGGTGATAATAAGAACAGTTCAGGGCGTACGAATTCAGGAGGCGGAAGAAAATGAAAAAATTGATGATATTATTTCTCTTTACGACGGGTTTCATTTATTCTCAAACTGTGAATGATGCAGTAAGGCTTGTAATGCCCGGATTTGGATCGGGAGCAAGATCGATAGGTATGGGCAATGCATTCGTAGCGATGAGCGATGACGGATTGGGCATGAATTCCAATCCTGCCGGAATTGCATTAGTCAGAAGGTTCGAACTTGGAACAGGATTCAAATACTCAAGCACAGGGAATAATACCACATTTTTCGGCAATCAGAACAGTGTGAACAATTCTGCAGCACTTCTGGATAATTTCTCGATTCTTATCCCTGTTCCCACATTGAGAGGAAGTCTTGTGCTCGGCACTTCCTACAATAACGTACATGACTTTTCGGGTAAGCTGGCTTTCAATGGTTTCAACGGTGGCAGCAATTCCATGATTCAGGATCTGAACAGTTATTCCAATATTCCTTTTGAGTTGTATCTTACAGATGATAATTCGGTCACGAAAATCAACGGAAGACTCAATCAGTCAGGGACGCGGTTACAGACAGGATCAACCGGAATCTGGAATTTCTCCGCAGCCTATGAAGCCTATAAAAATCTCTTTCTCGGTGTAACCATAGGTATTGGACGCGGAGATTATGAAAACAATTTTGATCTAAGGGAAAGTGATATCAATGGAGTTTATGAAGGTAATGAATTGGCTCCCGGAAATACCTTCACCAAACAGTTCAGAGCATTTGACTACAAAACAATTCTGAACTGGGATGTCAGTTTCTACGACATAAAATTAGGTATGCTTTATCAGGTCAGGGACCTGGCAAGAGTAGGAATGACCGTTGAAATGCCTACGACCTACACCATCAAGGAAAAATATGGTGTCGAAGCTTCCTCATCGTGGGGCACGGGCAGGGTAGTTTCAGTTGACCCGGCTGATTATGCAAGTGATGTTGAATATGAGATTTCGAAACCGTTTAAGTTTACGGGAGGAGTTTCATTCAATTTCAGAGGACTGATTATTTCCGGACAGGCGTCATTTATGGATTACTCTCAGACAAAGTTCAGGGATATTTCAGGACTTGGAAATTCATTTGTTAGCGGTCTGAATAAAGATGTGCAGGCAACTTTAAGGGCAGTACTCAATTACAATTTTGGGGCTGAATACACCATTCCCTTCATTGATGCACGGGTAAGGGCCGGATATTTCACTTTGAAATCGCCTTATAAAGAGGATCCGTCAGAATATGACAGAAAATTCCTGACTTTTGGTCTTGGTTATCTTCTCGACGGTGAATTGTCTTTTGATGTGGCTTACATGTATGGCTGGTGGAAAGATTTCGGTGAAAACTACGGGTTTAACCAGTCAAGAACTCTTCAGGATATAACCTATCACAATGCAGTTTTTGGTGTTTCTTTCCGTTTCTAAATCCGGAGTCTCCTATTAAGGGTTTACTTATCCGGATAGAGGGCCAAAGCCACTGGGTGATGCCCGAAAAGGAAAACCGGGTTATCAGGTGTGTTCTTCGAGGCAGGTTCAAGCATGACCTCCGTATGAAAAAAGACAAACTCCTGCTTACCGACATTGCAGTTGTTGGAGATTATGTTGAATTTGACCAGATAGATGACACTTCAGGCGTGATTTTTGCCGTTGATTCCAGAAAAAATTACATTTCAAGAAAAGCACCCAAAATCAAAGGCTCAACCCTCAGGGGAGAACGCCTCGAACAGGTAATTGCAGCCAACATAGATCAGATTTTTATCATCTGCTCATTTGGTGTGCCGCCATTCAATAACAAAGCTCTCGACCGGTTTCTTGTGATTGCCGAAAGTTCAAATATCCATCCGGTAGTTGTGTTTAACAAACTGGATCTTGTCGAGATTCCCGAGGAACCCGAACTCTGGGCCGACCTTTATACCGGATTGGGTTATGAATTATACGCTGTCTCTGCTCTGACAGGTGAGGGTATTGCTGAATTAAGAAAAGGATTCACGGGAAAGAAGAGTCTGTTTTGGGGACACTCAGGTGTTGGCAAGTCGTCTCTGATAAATGCACTTTTCCCCGAACTCAATCTTGCTACCGGGGATGTAAGTGCCTTCTCGCAAAGGGGAAAACACACCACAGTTATTGTTAATATGAACAGAATTGACAATGATACTTTTCTTATCGATACTCCAGGAATTAGAGAAATCGCCCCCTTCGGTATTCAAAAAGATGATTTAAGCCATTATTTCATCGAATTTGCTGATCATCTCCAAAAATGTAAATACAAACCCTGCACTCATCTGCATGAACCCGGCTGTGGAGTAATCGAAGCTGTCGAAAGGGAAGAGATATCTCCCGAGAGATACGACAGTTATCTCCGGCTTTTGGATAACATTGAAGAGGATATGGTATATTGAAGTTCAGAACCTCAGAGCTTCGGAACCTTTGAACTTTGCAGATACTGAACCTCTGAAGTTCCGAAGTACCGAGGTACTCCCCGTCACACAGGACAAAAAAATATTTCTTTTTCTCTTTGATTTTTGTTGTAAACCCCTTATATTGCATGTATGAAAGTAAAAGTAATTTTTCTCGCACTCCTTTTTTCGATCGGCACCCTTGTAGCCGGCGCTTTTCTCGACTTTTTCTACGCAAAGAGTGAAGACGGGAAAGTGAAGGTTGAATGGAAAACCACCTCTGAAAGCAATCTCAGAGAGTTTACCATTGAGAGAAGAACTCACAATACTCCCTTCACAGAAGTTACCACTGTAAGACCCAAAGGTAACAACTCCTACTATGTCTATTATGACGAAGGTGCATACAAAACCACCGATGTTATATATGTTTACCGGCTTAGAATTAATGACAGAGATAATTCTGCTTCCTATTCAAAAGAAGTGTCGGTCAGTCATTCAGTTTCAGGTTTCAAAAAGACCTGGGGCAGTATAAAGGCAATGTTCCGTTAGAATAAACGCTAAATTGGTTCCTCTTCCTCTCAATTCACCACAAAGAATTTTCTTTTACCTCCTTTTAGTTTTTCCATTTCTATTCTCATCCTGTTCAACCACTGTGCGGAGTTCATCGGGCAAGGTTCCCGAACAAAACAACAATAGCACCACATCAAAATTAAGGCAAAACATTCGCGTCTTGATAGATGAAGAGGTTAAGGAATTTTCTTTCAAACTGGACATTGATGCAGAATTTCTTATCGGTGAAGAAAAAAAAGGAGCTATAGGTGACGGTGAAAAAATTGTTGTCAATTCAGCAAGAGGAGTTGTAAATATAACATTACCTTCGGGTGTGATTTCTGCTCAGTTTATAAAACTGAAACCCGCTAACAAGCAGGAATTTATCAATTTCCATAAAAAAACTTACAGGGGTGAGCTCTGGTTTTTGGCTCAGGGATCAAAAACTTTTGTGGTCAACTATCTCGATCTTGAAGATTACCTCCTTGGGGTGGTTCCTCTTGAGATTGGGTTGAAGGACAATCATTTTTTCGAAGCTCTGAAGTGTGCTGCAGTTGCCGGACGAACCTTTGCCTTGAATCGTATCGTCGAGAAGAGAGCTTTTTTTGATGTAACTGATGGAGTTAAAGATCAGGCTTATGGTGGTTTGGATGTCGAAACAGGTATTGACAGCCGGGCTGTGAGGGAGACTGAAGGCTTAATCCTGACCTATAATAAAAAACCTGCACTTGTATTTTATCATGCCAACTGCGGCGGGCATACTGAGGATATTGCAAATGTCTTTGGCCCTGTTGATCTCCCTTATCTGAAAGGGATTCCCGATGGAGATCCGCCATATTGCGAAAAATCCCCCTCATTCCGTTGGACAGAGTCATACACTCCATTTGAAATTATCAGGTATCTGTTTGATGCTCAACTTATTAAGTCAAAAAACCTTGTTCTCGAGGGACTTGAGATAAAAGAGCGCCATCGATCGGGACGGGCAAAAAGTCTTGTTGTTTATATAAGAGATCAAAAACCATTTTCAATCCCCGGTTCAAAAATCAGGGATGTCATTAAGAGTAAAAAAGATAATTCAATTCTTAGAAGTTCCAATTTTACTATTGAAATGAGCGAAAAGGACGGGATTCTCAGCAAAATAGTCTTTACAGGCAAAGGTAATGGTCACGGTGTTGGCATGTGCCAATGGGGAGCATTAAATCAAAGCCGGAGCAAAACCCCATTTACTGAAATTCTACAACACTATTTTCCGGGAACTGAAATAACTCAAGCTTATGATAATTGATATTGAAGTGGTTTTGGCATCCGCTTCCCCAAGAAGGCGTTTTCTCCTCGGTCAGATAGTCCGTAAACTGGAATTTATTTCCCTTGATACCGATGAATCTTTTGATCCAGCAATTCCCAAAAAGGAAGTGGCGACACTTCTCGCAAAAAGGAAAATGGATGATGCACTTTCCCGGGGCATCCAGGGTATTGTTGTTACTGCAGATACAATAGTGGTGTTGGACGATGAAATACTCGGAAAACCCGCAGATGCCAATGAAGCAAAAAAGATGCTTGGAATGCTAAGTGGAAATGAACATACGGTTGTTACGGGATTCTCTGTGGTCAATACAAGAAACGGAAAAAGGATCGATTCTTCTGTAGAAACCAAAGTAAGGTTCACTCATCTTACCGAAGAAGAAATAGATGGTTATGTAGCTACTGGAAGTTCTTTCGACAAAGCAGGCGGGTACGGTGTACAGGATGGCTACGGTTCCATTTTTATGGAGAGTATCTCGGGGTGTTACTATAATGTCATGGGTCTTCCTACGAATGCCGTTTACAAGGCACTGAAGAAAGTTTTGAATTGAAAAACTACAAGCAAAAGATCATCATTTCCATAATCGCATCGGTGATCATATATTTGGGTTTTTCGATTTATGCCGATCTCGATAAGGTGTTAAAGGCACTATCGGGATTCAGTCTGTACCTCATTCCTGTAATTCTTTTACTGGTTTTTGCAAATTACCTTTTCCGCTTCATCAAATGGCACTATTACCTCGGCCTGATAGGGGTGAAAATCGGGGCAGGGGAGTCATTCCTCATTTTTCTTAGCGGATTTGTTTTAAGTGTTACTCCCGGGAAGATGGGAGAAGTGTTGAAATCTTTTCTCCTGAAAGAAAGAACGGGAGTTGCCGTCAGCAGGACTGCTCCGGTCATCTTCGCTGAGAGAGTAACTGATATGACTGCACTTATGATTATCGCTTTGGTGGGGGCGATGAGCTTCAATTACGGGAGGGTGTTCGCCATCGGAGCGATCATTGCTTTCATTATTATGATTGTGGTGATCTCAAGCCGTAAGCTTTCTCTGGGGATGATAGATTTACTGGGGAAAATCGGTTTTCTGAAGAAAATTATTCCGCACCTGCATGAGTTGTATGAGAGTGCGTATATTTTGTTAAAACCCAAGCCGATTTTCCTAATGACGATATTCAGTTTAGTGTCATGGTTTTTCGAATGTTATGCGTATTTTTTGATTTTGGAAGATTTTTCTGTTGATGTCTCTTTATTTAGAGCATCATTTTATTATTCATTCGCAACTGTTGCAGGAGCCTTGTCGTTTCTGCCGGGGGGGCTTGGAGCTGCGGATGCACTTTTTACACTGTTCATTCAGTCCCTTGGGAAGTCTGAGGCCATAGCCGTATCTTCAACGATACTGATCAGAGTTGCAACACTCTGGTTTGCAGTGATCGTTGGACTGGTTGCATTTGGCTTTTTTCAGAGGCGCTCAGGGAAAATCGATTTAAACAAACTTAATGAGAAGGAGGTCAGCTAATGGGAAACTACAAACACATTAAAGTTCCCGCTTTTGGTGAAAAAATTACGGTTGATAAAGGGAAACTTGTAGTGCCCGATAATCCGGTGTTGTTATATATTGAAGGTGATGGTACGGGTCCGGATATTTGGAAAGCATCACAGACAGTATTTGACGCAGCTGTGGAAAAAGCATATGGCGGAAAGAAAAAAGTTGCCTGGGCTGAAATATTTGCAGGTGAAAAATCACTCGCAGTTTATGGTGAAAACGAATGGCTTCCTGAGGAGACACTTCAGGCGATTGAAGAGTATCTCGTTGCTATCAAAGGACCTCTCACTACTCCTGTAGGTGGCGGAATAAGAAGCCTGAATGTTACTCTAAGACAACGACTCGATCTTTTTGCTTGTGTTCGTCCTGTCAAATATTACACAGGGACCCCAAGCCCTGTAAAAACACCTGAAAAGCTCGATATCGTTCTTTTTAGAGAGAACACAGAGGATGTGTATGCCGGAGTCGAATTCAAAGCAGGTTCGCCTGAAGCGAATGAGATAATCGAACTTATTAATAAAAAGTTCGGAAAAAATATTCGTCCCGAATCAGGAATTGGTGTTAAACCAATGTCGGCTTTTGGCTCGAAAAGATTAATAAAGAAAGCTATTGAATACGCACTTGATCATAACAGAAAAAGCGTAACCCTCGTGCACAAAGGTAATATAATGAAATTTACCGAAGGCTCATTTAAAGAGTGGGGTTATGAGGTTGCCAAGGAAGAGTTCGGAAATGTGACCGTAACAGAAGATGAAGTATGGTCGACATACGGTGGTAAGATACCCGAAGGCAAACTGCTTATTAAAGACAGAATAGCAGACAGCATGTTCCAGCAGGTGCTTTTGAGACCTGATGAGTATGATGTGGTAGCTACTCCAAACCTTAACGGTGATTACCTTTCAGATGCTGCAGCTGCACAGGTTGGCGGGCTTGGAATAGCTCCGGGTGCAAATCTCAGCTACTCAATCGGTTTGTTTGAAGCAACACACGGTACAGCACCAAAATATGCAAATCTCGATAAAATCAATCCCGGTTCGGTTATCCTTTCCGGTGTGATGATGTTTGATTATCTTGGCTGGACAGAAGTTGCCAGACTTATTGAATCAGCGCTTCAGAAAACCATTTCGAGCAAAGTGGTTACTTACGACTTCGCAAGACTGATGGAAGGTGCAAGGGAAGTGAAGACGAGCGAATTCGCAAACGAAATAGTAAAAAACATGGGCTGATTTCCGGATTCGAGGTTCCATCCGAACCCTGAAATCCATTAATCATACTATTTTTTCAAAAAGGAGGCTTCGGTCTCCTTTTTTTATTTGACGGTATCTTAATAACTATTATTTTTGACAGTATTATATATTTTTATTTTTAAGGAACATCAAAGATTGTCTTTGATTTTATTTCAAAATGGAAGTATATTATATTACAATTAAAAAATTGTTGTAAACCCATAAAAAAATTGGAGGTAGCAATGTCAAGTGACAAAGATCTAAGCAAAGGATTACTTTTGGGCTTATTGGCCGGTGGATTGGTAGGCGCTTCATTAGCTCTGCTTTTCGCTCCCAAGAGTGGCAAAGAACTCCGCAAGGATATTCAAGACAAGGCGGATGACTTCAAAAAAGAAGCTGAAAACCAGTTGGTAAAAGCCAAAGAAAAAGCACAGGAAGTGCTCAACGAAGGCAAGAAAAAAGGTCAGCAGATCATTGAAGATGCAAAGAAAAAAGCAGAGGAAATAAAATCCGATGCTGAAAAACTCATGAGAGGTGCAAAGGAAAAACCTGCAGCAGAACAGGAAACTGAACACGCCTAACAATTAATTTGAAAGATTAGCTTATGTTAACGGAGATTTTTCAGGTAATCCTTTATTTGTGTGCTTCGGCTCTCTGTATCGCTCTCATCATCTATTTGAAAAAGCTGACAATCAGCGTTCAGCGGATGCAGGAAGATATCGGACAGATGAAAGACAGAATGGAACCTCTGATTGACTCAGTGAAAACACTCTCTGACTCATTGAATCAGACTTCAACTGAAGTGCAACAACAACTCGATAAAACGGGTTGGATAGTGGATCAGGTCAAAATGAGACTGGAAAGTCTTTTTGGTTTCGAAGAGAAAGTCAAGGAAAGCCTTGAGTCTCCTGTTGAAAAGTTATTATCTAATTTAACGGCTCTGAGAGGTGGCATTTCTGCCATCTTCAGAGCTTTTTTTGTAAAGAAATAAAGGAGATCATCTGTGAAAGATTATACTCCGGAAGTCCTCCGGAACATCGGTCTTTTTGGTCATGCCAGTGCCGGAAAGACAACTTTTAACGAACTGGCATTGTTTATTGGCGGTGAAACCACCCGTATCGGCAAAATCGAAGAAGGAAATACAATTTCAGATTACACAGCAAATGAAGTTGAAAGAAAAATTTCCATCTCTCTGTCAGCCTGCCACCTCGAATGGAAAAATGCAAAATTGAATATCATTGATGTGCCGGGCACATCAGATTTCGAAGGCGAAGTGCTTGCAGGTGCAAAGGTTGTCGATACGGGTGTTATTTTTGTTAAAGCAGTGGAAGGTGTTGAAGTAGGGACTGAACATGCCTGGGAATATCTGAAAGCAGACAGTAAACCGGCAGCGGTTGTTATAAATAAAATAGATCATGAAAGATCAGACTTTAAAAGAATAGTCGAACAGGCTAACGACAGACTCTCGCACGGAGTTGTTGTTGTTACTTTCCCGGCAAAGGAAGGACTGCAGTTCGACACCGTAGTTGATGTACTGAAAATGAAAGCGTACAAATATGGTGCGCCCGGTTCAAAATCAGTAACTGAAATTGATATTCCTGCCGATGTGAAAGCTCAGGCGGAGGAGTACAGAACAATACTCATAGAAAAAGTTGCCGAAGCCGACGAAGATTTAATGAATAATTATTTCGAGAACGGGGATCTTACCCCTGAAGAGGCAACAAAAGGTTTAAAAATAGCAATCAGAAATGGTGATCTCGTACCCGTTTTTGCTACAGCAGCAACAAAAGGCATCGGAATCAACAATTTTCTTGATTTTGCAGTTGATTACTTCCCTTCACCGGTCGATATGCCACCAGCAAAAGGTTTGCTCGGTGATGGCAAGGAAGTTGAAATTGTCGCCAATAAAGATGGTGAACCGGTATTATTTATCTTTAAGATCATAGCCGAGCAGCATGTAGGAGAGCTCTCCCTGTTCAGAGTCTATTCGGGAACATTAAAGCCCGGAATGGATTTGATCAATCAGAACAGCGGTAAACCTGAAAGACTCAACCAGTTTTTCATGCTGAATGGTCACAACAGAAAAGAAATCCCAAATCTGGTATGCGGCGACATAGGCGCAGTAGTTAAATTAAAAGACTCGCATACAAATAATACTCTTAGCTCAAAGAATTATTCGGTTAAAGTTAAACCGATTGAATTCCAGGAACCCTCGATCAGAGGAGCCATCATCCCGAAAGCAAAGGGAGATGAAGATAAAATTGCTGCATGTCTCCATGCACTTCACGAAGAAGACCCTTCATTCAATGTGAGATTCGATCCTGAAATCGGACAGACTATCATCACAGGCCAGGGCCAGACCCAGCTTACTTTTGCAGTAAAAAGACTGAAAGAGAGATACAATGTTGAAGTGGATCTGGTTCAACCAAGAATCCCTTACAGAGAAACTATCAAAGGAAGAGTTGACAGCGTCGATTACCGCCACAAAAAACAATCGGGTGGTCGCGGACAGTTTGCTCATGTATTCTTCAAGATGGAACCGGTCGAAAGAGGTAAAGGATTTGAATTCGTGAACGCCATCGTTGGTGGTGTCGTTCCTGGCAGATTCATTCCGGCGGTTGAAAAAGGTATCATCGAACAGATGGAAAAAGGCGTAATTGCCGGTTACAATGTTGTCGATGTTAAAGTGACACTTTTTGACGGTAAATTCCACGATGTGGATTCAGATGAAATGTCGTTCAAACTCGCTTCCTCGCAGTGCTTCAAAAAAGCTTTTGCGGCTGCAAAACCTGTGCTTCTTGAGCCTATTTACGAAGTTACGGTTAAGGTGCCCGAAGAGTTCATGGGTGATGTAATGAGCGATTTCACTTCAAGACGCGGAAGAATTCTTGGTATGGAATCAGACGGACATTTCCAGATTCTGAAGGCAAATGTGCCACTTTCGTCTCTCTACAAGTATTCAGTCGATCTTCGTGGTATCACTGCCGGAAGAGGCACTCATAAAGAGAGATTCTCTTTCTATGAGGAAGTTCCGAAAGAACAGGAAGTCAAGATTATCGAAGAGTACAACAAGTCAAGACAGGAAGAAGATTAAACTTCAACCTTACAGTAATTCAGAAGAGGCTGTTCATTCGGGCAGCCTTTTTTTTATGCACGGGGGTCAATGGTAAAAAATGGTTTTAATATCGCTATTTTTGTGCTTTAATATAAATCAAATGAGGTAATTGATGGAAAAGATGTGGTCTCCATGGCGTTCACAATATATTGAATCTTTCAAGGAAAAAAAGAGTGATATCAAGGGGTGTGTTTTTTGCGGGTCGATGAACGACAGTTTGGATGATGATCAGTCACTGGTTGTTTATAAAGGAGAAAAGACTTTTACAGTTCTTAATCTCTACCCATATAATAATGGGCATTTGATGGTGGTCCCTTACAGACATATTTCCGATATCGCAGAATTGACGATGGAAGAGATGACTGAAGTATTAACAACAATACAAAGGTTGATTGCAGCGTTGCGGGCAACGAGCAATCCAGAAGGATTTAATATTGGAGCCAATTTGGGTAAAGTGTCAGGTGCAGGAATTGCGGATCACATTCATTTTCATGTCGTACCAAGATGGAACGGGGATACCAATTTTATGCCGGTGATTGGAAGTGTGAAAGTGCTTTCTCAGGATTTGTTGACCACAAAAATTCAACTTCAGAAAGAACTTGGGATAATCTAACCTCTATTTTAGTTGTACGGGAAGCGAAAATAAACAACTGCTACAGTCTAATTTGCTTTTTCCCTTCCCGTACAAAAAACTTCTCATAACACTATTTCAAAAGAATCATTCGTCCCGTTTTTGAGGTACCAGCTGCTTCAAGCCTGTAAAAATATACACCGCTCGAGAAATTCGTACCGTCAAAACTGATCCTGTGCTGACCTGCATGTCTGAACTCATTAAGCAAAACAGAAACCTCATTGCCTAGATTATCATACACTTTTAGAGATACAGGGGCATCTTTTGGAATGCTGAATTTAATGGTTGTCACCGGGTTGAACGGGTTGGGGAAATTTTGAAGCAGTTCAAAACCACGAATTTCTCCTGAATTCTCGTCTTCAACAGAAACCGGATAAATTGGTGGTATCACCACCTCAAATCGTCCCGGGAAAGTGAATGATCCTTGACCGATTACAGACAGATCCAGTCTTGAGGATGGTGCAAAAGTTTTGACTACCCAATTTCCGGGTGCTACATAGTGTGTATCAGGGATTGATATCAGGGTTATGGGAAATATCGGGATAAGGATATAACTAACCGAATAAGAAAGTACGAATTTTTTACAATTGAAGTCACCGATTTCGGTAGACACCAGACCATCTGCCACCCGTTTTGCTCTAACCTGAAATCTGAGCGGCACAGAAATGGAATCGATGGTGATATTTGTATCTTTTTTGAAAAGTTCATAATTATCTCCAAGCGAACTTGCAAATTTATACGTGGAATACCAGCCTTCGAGAGATGAAAGCAGTCCAAGGAAACCTGCAAGATTACTGTCCAAAAGGGTTGTATCAGCCAAACCCAAAAGACTGCTCAGGTTACCTATACCAAAATAAGTTTTACCTTCACTACCTTGCAGCGAAACATAAGAAGTATCGATATATGGTTGGAACGGGACAGTAAGGTATAATCCAGTCTTGCCGAGAATATATTTTGATTGAAAACCTTTGTAAGTGGTTTCACCGGCGAGTGAATCGATCGAAAAAGTTGTAAGAGAATCTATTTCCCTGTTCAGTGAGTCGAGGATTGCGGTTTTGGTGTACCATTTGAATCCACTGGTTGCAGGAAAGTAATCTGTAGCCTGTTGAGCAAATGCCAACAGAGGAAGACATAAAAACAGAAATATTTTAAAGTATCGCATGAGAGTCCGGAATTTGTAAAAGCATCGGAAATATTAAAGTATTAATCCGCAAAATAGCGAATAAATCGATGAAAACAGCAGAAAAAAGGGGAGTGGTGTTTTACATCACTCCCCGTTGAAATTTAGAATTTTACTTTGCCTTCAGGTATTCTAAGGGGGGCTCCGACGAATCTTTTAGCCTCAAACGAACCGCCGAATTTTTTTTCATGCTCAGCCATTAAACCGGGTGCATCGTTTTCACGGTATTTTCTCAGTATTTCCACAGATTCACATTCGTAAACAACGAGAAATTCAACTTTTTCATTTGTCGGCATCGGATCGATGATCTGCTGAAAATAACAATTTTTAAAGTGACCTGTTTTAACCACATCAGGAATATGGGTTTCCATCATCCATTGAATCCAGTCGGTCTGAACTGAAGTATTTACGGAAATTTGAACATAATAATAAATCATTTGGGATCTCCCGTGTTGTTCCGAAATTAAAAGAAAGTGTATTACATAAATATTTATTATATCTGAAGCTAACTTAAACTGTGTAAATCCGCCTCAAATCCTCTATATTGTTGTTTTTGTTGATAGTTACAATGATAGTGCAACATTTTAAACATCGTCATTATTACCATTATTTCCCGTCTTTTTCGTATTTAAGAGTACCGGCATTGAGCACAATAGTTGAGCACCGGACATTTTCAAACAGGTACATTGAGTACCGGATTTTTCAACCCAAAATACAGGTGCGTTGTATGATAAAGGTAATCCAACGAAAACGGAAAAATGGTGTATATCTCTACCTCGATATCGATTATAAAAGGCAAAGAACCAACAAAGCAACCGGTTTCAAGCTGACCGGAAACAGTTCTATCGACAAAAAAATCATGCAGCAGGCGGAAAAGACTGCGGCGATGATGACCTTAAAATTGTCGGAGAACGATTTTAATCTTAACAGTATCAAAAAGAACGGACAGAATTTTATTGATTTCTTTTCGAAGTTGATCGCCGATCACCCGGAACACAAATTCAAAAAATATGCACTTCTAAATTTACAAAAATTTACTTACGGAAAGTTGCTTTTCCATGAGATCGATAAAGAATTCTGGAAGCGATTCAAAAGATTCATGGAGATGAAAGAGTTGAAACCGAATACGATCACTCACACGCTCTACATCCTGAAGTTCGTTCTTAATCAGGCAGTGAAGAACAAGTATATTCCCTCGAAGCCGCTTAAGGGTGTGAAGGGGAAAGTTTACCAGAGCGACAGACGGTTCCTCACATTCAAGGAAGAGGCGAAACTCCGTGCAACCGACTACTTTGAAAACCCTGAAATAAAAGATGCATTCCTCTTTAGCTGCTATACCGGTCTCAGACTTTCAGACATCGAGCGACTTACAAGAAGTGATATCAGGGAAGGGAGTATCAGAATCATCCAGAAGAAGACGAAGAACCTTGTTACAATTCCTTTGGGTCCCGATGCTCTGAATCTGCTGGAGGGGAGACCCGAAACAGGCAGGTTGTTTAATCTGCCGAACAGAACGGTGATGTCAAAAATTGTGAGGTACTGGACCCGTAGTGCGGGGATTGAGGATGTCACATTTCATTGTGCAAGGCATACATTTGCAACCCTGGCACTAAATGCCAATATGCGTCTTGAGGTTGTCAGCTCGGTACTGGGGCACAGTGATCTGAAGACAACAAAGATATATGCACGCCTGTTGGATGAAGCAAAGATAGAAGACATGAAGAAGTTCCCGAGTTTCGAGTGAGATCAGGAACGGATCCAGTCGAAGAACAGGTTAAACAGAATGAATGTTGTTATCCAGGAGATAATGGTGAGAGCTGCCTTCGATTCAGTTCTGAACTTCGGAACAATTACCGGCGGGTCACTCTCCTTTAGACGATACTTCAGAAAGATAGCACCCAACCAGAAAATCCCGGTAAATAAAAATGCGAGCATTGCTGCTATTTCTGAGTAGTTCATTTTTAATCTCAGAATTGTGTTTATTAAAAATATTAGTAATCTTACTATTCGTCTTTAATTTTCATTGTCAAAGGTTGTGTTATCTCCGCATGCACAATCAACGAGTGAACAAAAACTTGCAAGTCTTACTGATTTTAGATATTCAATATGTTTACTGCCGCCAATATTTGTAATTTCTACATGGGGATTTGAGGCGGCATTCGTCTTATGAATCTCAAGTGGAACTAAAAGGACATCAGGGACGCTGACTATGCCGACCGGCTTTCCTCTTGAATTGCCAACATTATTAAAGAGATGTTCACAGATGGTTGGGGTATCCCTGTTCATCCCGAGATGCACGCTTATTCCTTTTCCTTGCACTGTAAATGAGGTAGGGAGTATTCTGTCATTATCATCCAAATTGATTTTTGCCCTATAAACATGTTCTGAAGGATCAGTAATTAGCATAGAAAAAATTAATTGTTTCGAAAATTTTTGATCTGTCTGATTCTATCTCTTTGAAGTTCTTCTTCCCTTTTTTTGTGGAAGTAATAATTGCAATGTACCGTTCCAATGTGATAAAGACATCCATGGTGTTATTCTTCCAACTGGTGAAAGAGAGTAAAATACCACCTGTTGCCAACGGCGACAGGAAAGGTTGCTTCAGTAGTTTAGCATCCTTAAGAATGTCGAAAACTTCAAAAATCAATTGCTGCGGGATGGGAAGAGCACCATCATCGTCCCAATCTTCTTTGAGATTTTGAAATTCCACTAATTTTTGAATATTCTTGGAGAGTTTTCTTTGCTCAAGATTATCATCGTTAATAATCTGCCTGAGATAGTCACCGAAGATCGCAATGTACCGGAATCGTTTAACGGAATCTGCATCTGAAGCAAACTGATCACGGAGACGGGTGTTTATATAATAGTTATCACCTGTGTCCGGTCGATCAATTTTAGGATCCAGTCTCACAGACCGATAGACGACCGAATTATGGGCGGTTTGTGGTTTAATTGCACTCATTTTAGTTTGTTCGACAAAAAGTTTATTAAATTGTTATTTTCTAATATACTAAAGTACGAATCCCAAAGGAGTTGAAAAACATAATCATTCATTTTTACTCTTTTTTCAAGTAAAGGTATCGTGTCCTGAATGACATTGATAACAAAAAGTCGATATCTTTCCATAGTAAGTTTATCCTCGGTACCAATATTAGACCTTTCATCCATCGAATTGTTCACACGGAGCAAATAATCGTCTTTAAAGGATCTTAAGTAGTTAAAAGAAAATGCTTTGAATCTGTCATCCACAAAGTAATCGAGACCATTCTCTCGCAAGTATTGGTTAATCAGACTGGAATCATTAAAAGTGTATTCGATGTTAGTGTCGATCTTCATGTAAGATATTTTCTGTACCTTCTCACCAAACTTAAGTATGATATTAGCGAAACTCCTTAAACGGGATTTCGCATCTTCAAGCGAGACATGATTATAAAAAGCAATCCCCACCCCAATATTAACGCTGCTGATGTTCAAACGAACCTGAGCTGAGGAATCTGACTCCATAAAATCAGCACTCATTACAGGGCTATCATCAGGTACATGTTCCTTATACCTCCAGAGGATCATATTGCTGTCAGGATGATATTCCTTTAGGATTGCATCAAAATCCTTGAAGTAGGATGAGAGATTCGTCTGCTTTTCGATAAACAATTGAAATCTCATAAAATGGTATAATGTGCTGATCTGTATTTCTTTCACGATAATATCTTTCCGGTGTTTCTTTTAGGTGTTCTTTGAGTTTTACTGTTTCTTCTCCTCGTCTTCGTCACCATGATTATCAAAGGTCTGGTGACACAGTGCTTCACGCATTCAGTTCTTGATATATGGCGATGGGTGTTACGAAGTGCGCCTCCGGTAGAGCAAGCATCATCATAAATGAATTCAATACACCTTGGTAGATCCCAAGTACATGTTCTACCGGGAGACTTAAACTCTCTCCTGCTTTAGATACAATTCCGAGAAGTGTTGTGTCTTGAAGTGTGGAAGGACCCAACATAAAAGTGTAGGTATTGATCTCCTCTGCCATTTCGGAGTCCTTAACAGCACCCATAAAATATCCTTGATCATTCTGCATTACATATATTGAGTTGAATTTAAACTCATTAAACATTGTAATAGACTTTGATATTAATGTCTTTTGATATCTGTCTTCTTTTGTTTTTGTGGGCATTTGATCAGCGAGCATTTTTATCGTCTCTGTTAAAAATACTTTTAGTAAGCCACTACCATAAAAAGTCACATTACCTTTAACGAGAATGATGTCATTTTCGGCACATTCATCGGGATGCGACTTGATAAATCCGGCGTCTGCCAAATGAGCAAGTACCTGAAGGTTTTTATAATCGTGTGGTGAATAGGTTAATTCGGAGAGTTGGGCAGTTTTTTTGTGCAGTCCGCCCAAATAGGAAAGCAGCTTTATTGAAGCGTTTGTTTCGTGTTTCCTGGTCTGTTCGTAGGTGTCAACCTTTTTATGGTTGACCACAAGTCCTTGATTGGATTGTGCGAATACGGAATCGAGTAGCGCTGAGTTCCTATAAAGGAAGTTTATCAGCGGGGTTTGCGTATTTGTATGGTCCTTTTTCGATGGCATTTTTTACTTTCTCCTCATAGGTCTGAGCATCACGCTCTTCCCGGAAGTATTTTTTTATGCCACGAAGCAAAACCTTACGGGCCAACTGTCGAAGTGTTAATCTTGTTTTTCTCATGGCACAAATATATGGATTTAGTTAATTATTGTCAAAAACATTTTTCATTTATGATATCCTGTCAGTCAAATAGACAAAGGAATGGGAAGAAAAGTTTGCTTTTAAAGATGTCGATATTTTCAAAAAATTATTTTTCTGAATCTTCATCCAAAATAAAATTCATCAAAAAGCCTTCTTCCAGAATTAGGATCGGTTTATAAGTTTTCTTTGAATCTAGGGCAAATGCAATTTTGTTACCATAAGCACCATGACTATATTCAATGCTGCCTTCGCCTCCCACAATTAAATAATCTGTTGATTTTCGGGTTCTTGAGCTCACTATGCCATGGCGATTAGAAATCATTTCAGCTATCTCCGTCTTGGAACCATGACAAAACCCACCCGTTAAGACGAACTCCATGTTCTCAAAAATTATAGATTCAGGTTCGTCGTAAATACCCTGAATAACCTTGGGGCCAAAACCGATCGCAGATTTCAGGAGATGTTTTAGAAGATTGGATCTGAAGGTATCTGTATATTTATTGGCAGACTCCCTCATTAAGATATTCTTAAATTGTAACAAGTCTGGAGTAACAAGATATTGTCTCCGATAGTCCATCCATTTATAAAGAAGATCAATTTCCTCATTTGTTATTACTCCATCATCTGTTACAGCGGTTGAGAGTCCTGTAAACTCTGATTGTATTTTCGCAATGGTGACATGACTAGCCCACTGGGATCGTGGACCTTTCGAAGAGAAGGATTTTTGTATTTTCGGATCAGATAAAAACTCGGAGAAAGATTCATTCTGATTCAGAAGGATTTTTGATATTTTCATGATCTGCTCCCATTCTAGTTGTTAAGTTACCAAACTTTTGTTTTTCTCGCTTCTAAAGTTGTAAGATATCCTGTTAATATATAAATCACAAAATCCCATTGGGTACATTCATATGTCGAATTAGGAATTAATTTTTTAGCGAAGATGTCTGTTTTGAAAAGTGTAAATTTCACATATCCCGGATTGTAAAAATATCTGCCTGTATCAACCAGATTTAGAGCCCGCAGATCCAAAGTAGGGGCAAGTTGGTCGTCCTCATCCTCATTCCCTGTTAACATCATGTTATATTTTAGTTTCGAAATATAAAATGCATTAGAGGCTGCTTTTATTTGGATTGATTGATTAATCACATTTAATGCTTCACCCCACGGTTTAGTATATGCAGCTATGTCATCATACAGAACCATACCCTCAGAAAATTGAAAGTTCCTTCCCTGGGTCAGTTCAAGAGTTTTTTTCAATTTCAATATTCTAACTGTCTTACGAATGTCTAGAGGAATTCTCAACGCAGGGATTATTACATAATTCGTGTTAATAGAGTTGCCCAATTCATCGAATTCAATAGCGAGTTTTGAAGTCCTTCTGTTCCTGTATACATTCAAAACATCAAATATTCTATTGGTAGTATTCTGATTCATAATATTCCAAATAGTTTTTGTTTTACCAATATTCATTGCCTCTGTCCATTGGTTTAATAATAAACCAGAACAGGTCTATAATCAAAAGAGTGTTGTGTTTACACTTGATGATTAAGTTTGTCCGTCTAATACATTTTTATAAACGAAGCAGAAATATAATTACGCTTACAGAAATAACAAAATCCTCCTTTCTGATGAAGGATACACTTATCGAGGTGGAAAATTATGGTGAGCCTCATTATATGGATTCATTTTTAAAAAGAATCCAATACTGAAAATGAAATATCTATTCGCTCAGATCATAAAAAATTGTTTAGACCAACATTTATTGGTGTTAGTTAGCTAAAACCAAAAACTGAACATAATGAATTGGGGTGATTATGAGCATTTTTGTTGAAATCGTTACAATAATCTACAAAAACAACTATCTTTCACACACTGAGACCAAATTTAAGAAACCGATAAAGGCAATCAAAATTCATGAGATGGGCGGCACCGGTGTTACTATATTTGATGGTTACGATTTTTATCCCGATGAACAGACCTGGAATACCTCTGACAGTAATGATAGAAGAGATTTTTATATTGCAACACCATGCAGTCCATCTGATATGATAAGTTACTTTGGTGTTAGCTTAAGTAGAAATCTTGCTGCCTGGTATTCCGGGGATGCCAATGATCTGGTGAGACGGGTGAGAACCGATTCAATAAAGTTTTATGTTAATGGGGCATATACGGGAGCAAACAACTTTAGAAATAACAGCAAAACAATTCTCTATAATCTGCTCTCACAAAATAAACGGACAGTAAAGCTGACAGTATCCGGGCTCGATTACCCTCCATACAAATATTACCGGCTTGAGCACGACACTTCAAGGACATACAGAATATTGAACAGCAAAGAAGATTTTTTCGAGAATACGACCGAGCTCGAGCTCTTGGAATGTTGAGGAACCTGCGTATAAATTACTTAAGTTTAGACCTGATTTCGTTCATATTTCGTATATTTCACACCAATTAATGACACTTTTCTTGCCTAAGAAATGGATAAAATGAGCATAAGTTGAACTTTTTGAGTACCAACATACCTAACCTGTTTAGATGTAATGGTTTTCGAAGAGTCAAACTACTATATTTGAGATCAACAAAAAGTTTAGAAAAAAAGATCACAATGTCTTCAAAAAAGAGTAAAATAGCGATATACCCGGGCACTTTTGACCCGGTAACAAACGGTCATCTCGACATCGTGCTGCGTGCAATTGAGATATTTGACAAAGTGTATGTGAGCATCGGAATTAATCCGGCAAAGACACCTCTTTTCACAGTAGATGAAAGGCTGGAGCTCTTAAACCGGAGTCTGCAAGGTGTGGATCGTGTTGAGACGAGCACTTATTCCGGATTACTGGTGGCACACGCTCTTGAAAAAGGGGCCGTGGCTGTCATAAGAGGGCTAAGGGCGCTGTCGGATTTTGAATACGAGTTTCAACTCGCACTCATGAACAGAAAGCTTGCAGAAGATATCAGCACAGTTTTTTTGATGCCTCATGAGAAATATACTTATGTGAACTCTTCGCTGATTAGAAACCTTGCCATGTTGGGGCAGGATGTTTCGGATTTTGTTCCTTCTCCGGTGCAGGATGCACTTCGGCAGAAATTTTCCAAATAAACCACGGGAGCTTATTGTGTTTGAATTGTCTAAATTAATTTCGACCGTTGAAGGCAGTGCAACACTCGCCATTACAGCATTGGTTAAGAAATTGAAAGCGGAAGGAAAGGATGTTCTAAGCTTTAGTGCCGGTGAACCTGATTTTCCGACTCCATCATTTATTAAAGAAGCTGCAATAGATGCAATAAACAAAAATTTTACATATTACACACCAAATGTTGGCACACCTGATCTGCTTGCCGCGATTGTTTCAAAGTTCAAGAAAGACAATGAACTTGATTACACACCTCAGGAGGTACTGGTATCCAACGGAGCAAAACACTCACTTTATAATGTCCTGATGGCGGTATGTAATCCGGGTGATGAGGTCATTTACCAGTCGCCATACTGGGTGAGTTATCCGGAGATGGTCAAACTTGTACAGGGAGTCTCCGTTGTGATCCACGCGGGAACCGACAGTGGGTACAAAATCACTCCCGATCAATTAAGAGCAGCCATTACACCAAAAACCAAAGTGTTTATTTTCAATTCTCCTTCCAATCCAACCGGAGCAACTTACACCCCGGAAGAAATTATGGCTTTGGGTGCAGTGCTGGCCGACAAAAATATTTTAATTCTGTCGGATGAAATCTATGAAAAGATCATTTTCGATGGGGTAAAGCACTATTCCATTGCACAATATCCCGGATTGAAAGACAAAACTGTTGTGGTCAACGGACTGTCAAAAGCCTACTCGATGACAGGATGGAGAATAGGATATGCTGCGGGACCGAAGTATATTATTGACGAGTCCGCAAAAATACAGAGTCACAGTACATCCAATGCCTGCTCTGTTTCGCAGAAAGCCGCTACCGCTGCCTTGAACGGACCAACTGACGATCTCGAAATGATGGCTAAAAAATTTGAGGAGAGAAGAAATCTCATAATGAGTGAGATGGTTAAAATTCCGGGGGTTAAATGTCCTAGACCCGGAGGGGCGTTCTATGTTTTCTTCGATGTCTCAGAGTATTACGGCAAACAGTATAATGGCACCGTAATAAAGTCATCGTCAGAAATGTGCACTTATCTTCTTGCTGAAGTGAATATCGGGCTTGTACCGGGGGATGCCTTCGGGAATGATGACTGTGTCAGAATGTCTTTTGCCTGTTCTGATGCAAATATTCTGGAGGGAATTAGACGGTTGAGTACAGGGCTCGCAAATCTGAAATAACAATATTAAAACTGTGGAAGGAGTTTCTTTACTTCTTCCACAGGCATATCCTTGCCTGTCCAGATTTTGAATGATTCTGCCGCCTGGAATAACAGCATGTACAACCCGTTAAGTGTAAGACAGCCTGCCTTTTCAGCCACTTCAAGAAATTTTGTTTTCGCCGGGTTATAAATCAAATCAAAAACCACAGTCTCCCGGTTGAGCACCTCAAGAGGGATATCCACTATCTCGTTCACATCAGGATGCATACCTATGGAAGTGGTATTAATTATAATTCCCGAATTATTTATCGCTCCCTTCATATGTTTATCATCGAAGGGAATTACTCGAAACTTCACATCCTTGAACAGACTCAAGTAATTTAAAACGAGTTGTGAGGCGTTTTGAAGAGTACGGTTTGTTATATAAATATCTTTGATTTTGAAATCCACAATCAGAGAATAGATGACAGCCGATGCTGATCCCCCTGCACCCAGAACCAGAGCCGGTTGTCCAGTAAAGAGGTCTGAATAGAGCTCCAATGCCTTTGAAAAGCCTGTAATATCGGTGTTGAATCCTTTTAACAAACCGTTTCTGTTTACTATTGTATTTGCAGCTCCGGTATACTTTACTTCGAGACTGAGTTCATCGAGGAATGGCAGAACCCTTCTTTTATGAGGCAATGAAAGGTTAAAACCTCTAATATTCAACGCCCTCATCCCGGACAGTGCAGCTTCAAGGTTTTCGGGCAGTACATCGAAAGCATGATATGCAAAGTCGAGCCCTAAAATTTTCGCAGCAGTATTATGGATTGAAGGAGAAAAAGAGTGCTTCGAAGGATGCGAAAGCAAACCGGTCAGAATAGTATCCGGGGTGAATGAAGAATTTCCCACTATTTCTCGATCAAATCGCCAAACAGGCTTTGGAATACCCTCGAATAATACACCAGGGGATTCTTTTTCTTAAAATCAGCCAGCAACGACCTGTCGAACTTAAATGCAGTCCGAAGGTAGGCGAGACCCTGTTTATTGTTGCCAAGTTTATAGGCGAGTCGTGATAAGAGGAAGAATGCCTTTCCATTCAGCGGTTTGTGTGAGAGCGATTTTACGGCACAAAGAAAAGCATGGTGTGGATTCTTATAGTCAAGCTTAATTTCAGCGAGCTGGTGCCATGTCAGAGCGTTTTCTGAATCGATCGAGAGAATATCCTCAAAGTGTGAGATGTACTCTTTGTCATCATCGCCGAGTCTGAATCCCCATTTGCCGAAACTGCCCCACAGTCCTTTTCCATCCTTGGTGGAATAAAAGAGAGCATCTCTAAAGTCTCTGAGAGAATCCTGGTAGTCACCGGTTTTCAGATAGCAGTAAGCCCTTTCGATATAAGCAGCAGAAAACTTTCTGTCGGCTTCAATTGCCTTGGTAAAAAATTCTGCGGCTGCGAAAAAGTCCTGTTTCAGGATTGAGATTTCTCCCAGTTTAAATAGAATTGCGAAATTCTCCGGGTGAAAGAGAAGGGCTGTATTCAACGACTCAAGTGCAATTTTATATTTACGCAAACCGATATTCAATTCGACGAACGAAAAGAGGGAAGAGAGGTTTAGGGGATCGAGAGCCATTGAAGTGCTGAATGCATTCAGTGCTCTTTCAACCCGGTTAAGTCTTTCCAGAATCTGTCCTTTAAACATCCAGCCATCGGAACATTTGGGTTCCAGTTCGAGATATCTTTCGATGGTATCCATCGCAAAAGCCTGATTGTTGATATCACGATAGCAGTGTGCAAGAAGAAAAAGGATTTCTGAATCTTCAGGGTCAATCGATGCGGCTTTTTTCAGGAATTTAATCGCTTTATGGTATTTCCCGATTCGCTTGTAAATGATGCCGTATGAGAAAAATGTTCTGGAGTCGTTTTTATCGACTTCATATGCAGTTTTGAGGTAGCCGGAGGCTTCCTTTAATCGGTTAAGATGGATACAGACCATCGCTTTTTCGATCAGGATGGAAGTGTTGTTCGGGTTAAGGGAGAGTGCTTTGCTCAAACTGCGATAAGCCAAAGCGGGTTCGTTCATCCTGAAGAGACAAAAACCCGCTCTGTAATAGTTTTCATAGTTGAAAGGATTTGCAGCAATCAGATCTTTCACAAGTTCGAGAACTTCCTCGTAGCGGTAATTATCAAGAAGAATTTCGATTGAATTGTCTATATATTCAATAGCTTCTTCCTTGAGGTCGCCTGAGAGCATGAGTTTGCATTTTTCAATGATCTCTTTCAGGAAATTCTCGCTGAAATCGTCCCGTTCAAAATCATAACTGTTTCTCTCAAAATCTGACATTCAAATCCTTTTCAAAATAACGATACAAAAAAATACGCAATAAATATTAATTATTCATTGCCAAAACACGGGTGATTTTCTCTGCCGCATCAGCGAGAGTAGAAGCAGGGATCAGGCTAAGTCCCGATTTGGCGAGCATTTCTCTGGCTTCCTTGGCATTGGTTCCCTCGAGGCGAACAACGATAGGGAGAGATACCTCAATTTCCTTTGCTGCGTTGATAACACCCTCGGCAACACGGTCGCATCTTACGATACCACCAAAGATATTGATAAGAATTGCCTTCACATTCGGGTCTGAAAGGATAATCTTAAACCCGTTGGAAACAGTTTCTTTGTTGGCACCGCCACCCACATCGAGGAAGTTGGCAGGTTCGCCACCGGCAAGTTTTATGATATCCATCGTACCCATTGCCAGCCCGGCACCATTGACCATACAACCGACATTTCCATCAAGTTTGATGTAGTTCAGGTTGTATCTTGATGCTTCAACTTCGAGCGGATCCTCTTCGTCGATATCGCGATATTCCATTATGTCGCGATGACGGAAAAGGGCATTGTCATCAAAGTTCATTTTTGCGTCGAGTGCCATTACATCACCTTCTTTGGTGACAACCAGCGGGTTAATCTCAGCAAGCGAAGCATCAGTTGAATCGTAAGCCTTGTAGAGAGCAAGAAGGAAATTGACCGCATTTTTGTGTTGAACACCGCTTAATCCGAGAGCAAATGCAATCTTTCTTGCCTGATACGGGCGAAGTCCGATGGAGGGTTCGATAGTCTCCTTAATAATTTTTTCGGGAGATTCTTCGGCTACCTTCTCAATCTCCATTCCGCCTTCGGTTGATGCCATAAGAACATTCTTTGAGATGGCGCGGTCGAGAGTGATTCCGATATAGAGTTCTTTTTCAATGTTTATCCCTTGCTCGACAAGCAGTCTTTTAACGATTCTGCCTTCGGGACCGGTCTGATGAGTAACCAGGTTCATTCCAAGCATGGCTTTTGAATATTCATAAACCTCATGTAGTGATTTTGCAACCTTTACTCCACCGCCTTTTCCTCTTCCACCGGCGTGAATCTGTGCTTTCACAACCCACACACTTCCACCAAGTTCTTCTTTGGCAACTTTGACGGCTTCTTCAGGAGTGAAGACAGGGAAACCTTTAGGAACCGCAACATTAAATTTTCTCAGGATTTCTTTTGCCTGATATTCATGAATTTTCATCTATAAACCTGTGATTAATTTAACAAAAGGGGAGTGAGTCACTCCCCGCCAATTATCCAATTTTTTCACTCATTGTTTTAGCCTGGAGGAAGAGGAGCAGGTAATCTCTGCCGCCGGCTTTCGAGTCGGTTCCCGACATGTTAAATCCACCAAAAGGATGTCCGCCGACCATGGCACCGGTACATTTTCTGTTCAGGTAGAGGTTTCCGATCAGGAGTTCCTTCTTGGCACGATTCAGTTTTTCACGATCGTTTGAATAGACCGCGCCTGTGAGACCGTAAATGGTATTATTGCAAATCTTAAGTGATTCATCGAAATTCGGTGATTTAATTATTGCAAGAACAGGTCCGAAGATTTCTTCCTGCGATATACGCGCCATCGGATCGATATCAGCAAAAACAGTTGGTTTTATGTAATAACCGTTGCCTTCAGCTTTCTCACCACCGGCAATAAGTCTGCCTTCAGTTTTACCGATTTCGATATACTTAAGTATACCTCTTTCAGCCGAAGCGCTGGCTACAGGACCCATTCTGAAGTTGTCTTCAGCAGGACCAATTTTAATGGTATCTACGCGTTCTTTGATCTTTTGAACCATGACATCATAAACTTTTTCGTCAATAATGGCTCTTGAGCAGGCGCTGCACTTCTGACCCTGATATCCGAAGGCTGCGGCCACGATACCGTCAGCAGCGTCATCAAGATTACAGTCTGCGTCAACAACGATACTGTCTTTTCCACCCATTTCAGCTACAACTCTTTTCAGCCAGATTTGTCCCGGTTGAACTTTTGCTGCCAGCTCATAAATGTGAATACCGACTTCCATCGAACCGGTAAATGAGATAAATCTTACTTTAGGATGTGCAACAAGAGTATCGCCAACTTCGCCACCTGAACCGGGGAGGAAGTTGAGAACGCCATCAGGGACACCCGCTTCTTTCATAATTTCATAATAAAGCCGTCCCATCATCGGGGTATCGGAAGAAGGCTTCAGTACTATGGTATTACCCGAAACAATTGCTGCAGACGACATACCTGCAAGAATAGCAAACGGGAAATTCCATGGTGGAATGATGACACCAACACCAAGAGGAATATATACAAGTTCATTTGCTTCACCGGGCATTGGGGTAATAGGTTGTTTTTCAGCATATCTGAGCATTTCACGACCGTAGAATTCCATGAAGTCAATTGCTTCAGCGGTATCAGCATCAGCTTCGCCGTAGTTTTTTCCGGCTTCGAGTACCATCCAGGCGTTGATTTCAAGTTTCCTTCTGCGTGTTATTTCAGCAGCTCTAAACAGAAGTGCTGCTCTTTCAGCAGGTTCCACATATTTCCAGGTTTCGAAAGCCTTAAGAGCTTCATCCACTGCCTGGTTCGCCAAATCCACATCACCTTTGCTAAAGGTCGCGATAAGTTCATCTGTGTTTGATGGACTGTATGAGTTAAAAGTTCTCTCAGTAACCACTTCTTTTCCGCCAATAATCAACGGATATGATTTGCCGAGCTGTTTCTTCACTTCATTAATTGCATTCTTCTGCAAGTCGAAGTTTTCTTTTTTTGTGAAGTCTATATAAGATTCATTTTTAAAGGGGGGAATATTCATTTGATCTCCTGTGAAAAAATATTTTTCCATTTTTAAAATTAACCTTTAAAAGTGTAAGTGCCAAAGAAAAACAGTTCCCTTTGGGGAGTTATTAATCAGGAGTTTTGAAATATGATTTATGTGATAAAATGAAGAGAGTGTGTTCCGGTTATGCCAGTTTTGACAGAATGGGAAATAATGGTTATATTGGGGTCCGATTTTTATTGATTTTGGCTCTGCTAACAGGTGAGTGCCCAACCCCGTCAGGTCCGGAAGGAAGCAGCGGTAAGCATGTATCTTGTGTAGCCAGAGCCTTTTTTATTTTTCGAAGATGTCAGGTGGAACGATAAAATGAAGCCTGCCTGCGTGGGGTTTCATCTTGCCAGGGAATACAACTTTGGCGATTGTGCCCGGTTTAAAGTAGATATCCATCGATCCTGATCCGGTGGCGTTCATAACCAGAAGAGAAGTTTCCGGTTCATGCATTATTATTGCCACATTTTCTTCTTTGAATGAGTTTACCATCGCATAAATATCTGCTATTGGCGCACCACTTCGCAATTCCGTTGCCACTTCTTTTTTTACTCCGTTCCCCGAAAGTTCTGCCAAAATATCCATTGTCTGTTTCGTTCTTAATGCCGGGGATGATATGATCAGGTCAAGTTCCGGAATTGAATTTGACAATCCTTCCACGGCTGAAGTGAATTGAGCCTTTCCTTCCGGAGTGATCTGTCGCTCACCTCCCGGACCGGTCCCTAAATATTCTGCTTCTGTGTGTCTGATTATGTAAAGGTTCATGAAATTCCTGTTTACTGGAAACAATTAAGATTAACAGAGTTAATCATATAGTAGATGAGAGGATAGTTGTTGTTGTAGAATGACTCATTGCACTTTATCGTAACAAGAAATTCCTCATTTTCACACTTCACCAGTAAATGTTGGATTACCTGATCTTCCTGTTTAATCAGTTTGGAGTTGTAGAGTGAATAATTGAATTCATTGCTTAACAGTGAAAAGTTGATATCCTTGATGAAAACTCTTACAGGACTGTTTTTCTCGAGATCGAAAATGAATACTTGAATATCTTTTTTCTCTCGTGTTGCCACTGTCCCTGTGACTTTTCCATCAAAGAGTGACTTGATTTCGATACCGTTCTTTATCTCCCATTTTTCCGGCAGGTACATGCGCATCAAATCAAATCTTGTATTATAATATTTAGGCAGTTCCTCACTGATTTCTGTAATTTTTTCTTTTGTCTGAAAACCATCAAGGTAACCCGATAAAAACTCCTGCCACTTGGTTGCCTTTGAGGAAAATTCTCCCTGATCAGTGTAATTGATTTTCACAGGTTTGAAATCGGACTTATTACCGTAAAGCTTAAATGCAAGCGAGGCCGGCTGTCCTTTTACGGTGTTGAAGGACATTTTTGCCAGCAGGGAAGGAGATGAAACTTCGAGATAATTTTCGAAAGCGAGGGAAGCTTTCCCTTCTTTAATGTCATAAATTTTTAAGTATTCCACATTTACGATACTTTTGACCGAGTACTTCAGAAGTATAGCAAAAAACTCCTTCTCATTTACGAAGAGTTTTTTGTAGTTGAGCGACCCGGGTACATTTTTATCGTGCAACAGAAGCCCAAGAGTATCGTTGTAAATCAGAAACTTATTGTGGTCTGCATTTTTATGTTGGAGCGTGACAGCAAAATATGTTTTACCATCCAGAACCATACTGTCAATTTCCGTCTTCCGATAATATTTGGCATCGAGAATGTTAAACTCGAACGGGTCTCTTAATCTAGCTTCAGCTCTCTCATCACCATTTATGTAACTGTCAATTAGAGCTATAATCTCTTTTCCGGAAACTCTTTTTACTTCATATTTGGGCGCCGGTTTGCCACACCCCGAGAATAACAATGCAGTTACGAAGAAAAGACTTAATAAACTAAGGCTTAAGTTGGATTTTTTCATCAGGTTTTGGTTTTAGTGTATCTGCTGAACCGGATTTAGCCGTATCTTTTATTGGCCGGTCTTCTGCCGGTTCAAAGACAGGGGATTTAGGCATAAAATCTTTTGTCAGTGTGTTGTCTTCAAAAGTGGTTTTATAGAGTAATAACTTTGAATCGGGAATTCTTGAGATGTCACCAATAGTAACTCCCGCCATTCCGAGGTTCAAATTGTCGATTACAATTTTTCGTGAGAACAATCTGTCAAAATTACCGCTATAGAGGTCACTCAGTCTGTTTTGAACGAGTGTCGATATCTCTTTTGCAGAAGGAGTATAGATATAAGGGTCATTCGGTTCCACAAATGAAACAGTTATCGCATTGTTGTCTCCTGTTTTAACAAGCACAGGTGAACCGAACTCAACCAAAGAATATGCGATCTTAATATCTTCATTCGAAGTTCTTACACATCCATGTGAACTTGGCTGCTTTCCGAGAAAAATATAGTATCCATTTCCATCAAGACCATGCAATCCTATTCCATAATTGAATTGCATCCAGTAATAGAGGTTGCAATTAAAGTCTTTTGAAACTGCCACATCCTGTTTAGAGAAAATGGCAAATACGCCCTCATTTGTCAGAACGCCCTGTGAGATGGTGTTGGTGCCGGTGGATACGGGAAAATTGAATCTTTCACCTGTTTTCATTATCACAGCCGCCTGCTGAGTTTTCAGGTCAATCTCTATGTATGACTTTCTTGTGGTATATAGTGTATCCTTGATTTTCTTATCGAGATACCTGAGATAACTTATGTCCACCTTTCTGTGAAGAGGTTTTTGGTATACGGGCTTTGGTATCTCTGCCATCGAGAGTGCGATCAAGATTGAGAAGAAAGAGAGAAAAACGAGTAATTTAGTTAGAGTCGTCATTTTGTTTCCCGAAAATAGTTGTAGACCAGTCCGGCCTTCTTGTCGCCGACAACTCTGGCGAGTGAGTCAAGGCTGGCTTTTTCAATTTCTTTAACACTGCCAAGCTCCGATAAGAGTCTTGTAGCAAGTTTTTCACCTATTCCGTCGATTTCGAGCAATTGAGTAGTAAAAGTTCTTTTACTCCTCTTCAATCTATGAAAAGTTATGGCAAAACGATGTGCTTCATCTCTCACCTGTTGCAACAGTTTAAGAGCGGAAGAAGTTTTGGGTATAATCACCGGTTCAGGGTCTTTGGGAAGGAAGACCTCTTCAAGTCTTTTTGCCAGCCCGATAATTTCAAAATTCTTTAGCCCAAGTAATCTGAGAGCATAAACAGCGGTCGAGAGTTGACCTTTGCCACCATCCACCATAATAAGATCAGGGAATTGTTCCTTTTCCTTTAGCAATCTTGAGTATCTGCGGGTAATCACTTCTTCCATGCTGGCAAAATCGTCTGGCCCGCTTACGGTTTTAATTGTAAACTTTCTGTAGAGTGATTTTTTTGGTTTTCCGTCAACAAATACTACCATACTTGCGACTGTATCGGTTCCCTGAAGGTTGGATATATCGAAGCATTCGATATGTCTCGGTATCTTTTTAAGATACAAATCTCTTTGAAGTGCAGCGAGAGTGAACGGGATATTGCCTTCTTTTTTAACTTTTTGAAGCTGAATTTCTTTTAGCTGAAGTGCTGCATTTTCTCTGCTCATTTCAACAAGGGATTTCAAATCGCCTCTTTTTGGAGTAAAAATTCTTATTTTTTTCCCTGAGCGGTACTGGAGAAGGGAAGTTATTTCTTCCAGTTCAGCCGGTTCAACACCAGTAATCAGTTCAGATGGTATATCAATGAAATCGTTGTAAAACTGTTTAATGAAAGCAGCATATATCTCCGTAAGATCACCTTCCGATGCGTTTTGGAGGTGAAATTCCTTTTTGCCGATCAGTTTTCCAGCCCTGATATTAAGAACAGAACAAGCAGCGTCCCTCGCTTCATTTGCGATTGCTATTATATCCCTGTCAACTTCATCTTCACTGACAATCTTCTGTTTTTCGGAAAATGCCTGAATTTTTTCGAGTCGGTCTCTGTAGTCAGCGGCTTTTTCAAACTCAAGATTTGTTGCAGCATCGTTCATTGACGACTTAAAATCCTTGATTAAATCATCTATTCTTCCCTTAAGAAGTTTAGTGACCTGATTTACCATAAGATTGTACTCTGCGAGCGATTGATACCCGACACATGGTCCATCGCATTTTTTGATGTGATAGTCGAGGCAAACCTTGTATTTTGAGTTTTGGATCGATTCGGTTGTCAATGGCAGTTTGCAGCTTCGAATCTTAAAAATCTGAGTAATCATCCTTAGTGCTGCACGCATACTTTTTACATCCGTATACGGTCCAAAATATTGTGAGCCATCCTTGTAAACTTTCCTGGTAGGATAAATTCTGGGAAACTGTTCCGCTGTCACTTTTATAAACGGATAAGTTTTATCATCCTTCAGGTTGATATTGTAACGCGGTTTTAGTTTCTTGATCAGATTATTTTCGAGTACGAGCGCCTCTATTTCACTTGTTGTGACGATGAATTCAATATCAGCGGCCTTTGAGACCATCAACTCGATTCTGTAGCTGGGATTCTTTCCTGAGAAGTAGGATCTGACTCTGTTCTTAAGATTTTTTGCCTTTCCGACATACAGCACCTTCCCGGTGTCATCTTTAAACTGATACACTCCAGGGTTGTCAGGAAGATTTTGCAGTGCTGTTTCCAGAGCTTCTTTCATTCTTAAGGATAATTATTAGAAGAAAGCAAATATAATAAAATTGTAGTATGATTAAAAATGATAAAGGGCTAAATAATGAAGGAAAAAGGGAATAGCTGCCACTTTTACAAAAAGCAGCAGCCATTTAAAGATTTGTCAAAAATTTAGAAAGCGTAACTGGCGGAAATGTAACCGAATGAATTGACGGTTCCCGTTGAAAGATTCTTCAAACCCTGCCGAAGCATCTCATCATTGACGGTCGCATCAAGATTGAAATTTCCGAGCTTGAATCCCAAGCCGAGAGTCAGACCTGTTCTGTCGAATCCTGTTTGCACAATTTCATTTTTGGTAGTTGATGTAACAGCAACTTCCCGTTTTACTTTAGTAGTCGAAACCTGGTAACCGATTCTGGCTTTCATCCATTCCGTAAGGTTGAATTCGCCACCAAGATTCCAGACAGGGAAGAGGAAATCAGTGTTTGCGAGTTCAGGGGCTGTTGAAGTTGCCTTTTCTGTCATCGACTGATACATCATCGAAACACCACCGGCGAGAAGGAGACTGCCCGAGCGATAATTGATTCCGAGTCCGGCTGTCAAGAGGGAATAAGGAGTAAGATCGGTCGAAGTTCCACCTGCATCCACGGTTCCTGATTCCATATAATAGGAGGCATGAGGGACAAAAGAGAATCCCTTGCCGATATTATGAAAATATCTGGCACTCATCCCAATAGTCGTGCCTGAAACTTTGTTCACGACTGCACCCTCGTATTTGGCGCTTGCGAAAATCATATCAACGCTTCCTTCAATGGCGTTATCCTTTGAAAAATGTTGAATAATGCCGACTCCAAATCCAATATGCGAAGCACTTGCTTTCTGAGCGGTACCGGACGCAGGTGTAAAATCATTCTGTGTAGAAGAGTAGGCGACACCGAATCCGAGAATTGTTGCATCCGAAAGTGAATATGCACCGAGAATTTCCATGTTGTTGTCAAGTTTTACAGCAGAACGGGAGGTGGAGCCAATGCCGTTGAGAGTGGTTACAATTCTGTTCGCAAACGATACATCAGAAATGCCAAAACCTTTGTGATCGTTTCTGGCAAGGATTGCACCGACCGTCAGTTTATTGGTGAGTGAATAGTTAAATCCTCCAAACTGGCCGTCTCCATCGTTTACGGATGCATTGGAGTAGCCAAAACTGCCCCAAAGAAAATTTGAGTAATATTTAGCGAATGCAGGGTTGTATCTCATGTTGATTGGATCGACCATGAAATAATTCAAGCCACCTTCACCGCCCATCGAAAAGACACGGGCAAAACCGCCACTTCTTTCAGCGGGTACTATGCCGGATTGTGCATTCAATACACCGGCAAACATTGCGATTAAAACAACCAATGATACTGTATGTTTCATTAGATCATCTCCTGTAGAGTGTGTGTAGTTGTTTTATCGGGCAGAGTGTTTATTTAGTTAATTAATCTGTCCGGAGAATAAAGCCGTCAGGACGGCGAAACAATTTAAAGCAAAAAAGGCTGCTTTTTTAGAGCAGCCTTTTCAAAAACACAAAAATTAAGCAAAAACATAATTTTTTGGAATTACGACGATTCCCGTTTCGGTTACTGTAAACCGTTGTTTATCTTTTTCAAGATCAAAACCGATTTCAGTTCCCGGAGGGATATGGACATTCTTGTCAATTATGGCTCTTCTGATTTTCACATTTCGTCCGATGTTACAATTATTCATAATCATTGAATCTGTCACATATGAGTACGAATTGACGCGCACATTAGCACCGATGATTGATCTCTCGATAAGACCTCCGGAAACGATAGTGCCATCACAAATCAAAGAGTTGAGGGTACGCCCGATTCTTTCGCCCCAGTGAGAAACTGTTTTCGCAGGAGGAAACTGATACTGATATGTACGAAGAGGCCACTCCATATCGTAGAGGTTGAACTCAGGTACTACATTTATAAGATCCATGCTGGCTTCGTAGTAGCTCTCGATGGTTCCGATGTCTTTCCAGTAAGGTTTATTTTTCTTGTTCTCATCCACGAAAGGATAAGCAACAACATTCAAACCCTGTTTTATCATGTAAGGAATTACATCCTGCCCAAAATCGTTGTTAGGAATATTTTTTGATTCCATTTCGATGAGGACTTCTCTCAAGAGTTTGGCATTGAATACATAGATTCCCATGTTCACATAGGAATAACCTGGATTTCCGGGTATTTCAGGTGGATTATCGGGTTTTTCGATAAAATTCATTACCTTGGAATTTTCATCGGTTTCCACTATTCCAAATCTGTCTGCTTCTTCTGTGGGGACAGGCATGCAGGAGAGGGAAAGGTCGGCTTTCACATCATTGTGATAGATCAGTTGTTTCAAATAATCCATCTTGTAGATATGGTCACCGCTAAGGATCAAAACCCATTTTCCTCTTTTGTCTCCCTGGAAGAGATTCATATTCTGGTAGATGGCGTTTGCGGTGCCGAGATACCAGTCACTGCTCATCTTCTTCTGAGGTGGAACTGAATAAATGAACTCCCCGAGCTCCGGATTAAAAATACTCCATGCCTCATAGATGTGCTGATTCAACGAATCAGACTTGTATTGAACGAGGATGTAGATTTTTCTCAAACCGGAGTTGAGGCAGTTTGAAAGTGCAAAATCTATAATTCTGTATTTCCCTCCGAAGGGGACTGCAGGTTTACTTCTATAGGCTGTAAGTGGAAACAACCGTTGCCCGACACCACCAGCAAGAATCATGGTGATGGTGTCTCTTAAAATTGACGCTCCCGGAATCATAAGCTACTCTTCTTTTTTTGTCATATGTATGTTTGAAATATACTAAAGTAATTCCAAATCATAAAGCATTTTTCTGCCTGATAAGGTATTATTTTTTTGTAAATTTGTATTCAGTATTACAAAGTTTTTAGGATTTCCCCTCATTTCGCTGCTCCATGGCTTTACTACCGAAAAAAAATTACAAAAAAGGAAAAATTGAACAATGCAAATTGGCTTGATCGGATTGCAAAACTCAGGTAAAACCACCCTCTTTAAAACTCTCGCTGAAGGCTCTTCAGGTATTGAATCGAATCGTGCTGTTGTAAAAGTGCCCGATGACAGGCTGGATGAGCTGACAGGGCTTTTCAATCCGAAGAAAGAAGTCCACGCAACCCTTGAAGTTGTGGATATTCCGGGACTTCAGGTTGGTGACGATGAAAAATTGAAGATCACATCTGATTTTTTAAATAAAGTAAAAAATAATGATCTCCTCCTTCATGTGGTAAGGGAATTTCCAAACGATTCCGTCTCACATCCTGAGGGAAGGATTGACCCGATAGCTGACATAGAGTTTCTTGAAACAGAATTTCTTCTGACTGATCTTGCGATGGTCGAGAACAGGATAGAAAAGCTAAAGAAGGAACTGATGAAGACAAAGACAGATAAACTCATGAAAGAGATGAGTATATTTGAAACTTTCAAAGATCATCTGGAGAACGAAAGACCCCTTAGATCGGTTGAAATAGAGGAGAACGATCTAAAGCTTTTGAGTGGTTTTCAGTTTCTTACATTGAAGCCGATGATTATCGGGATCAATTTTTCGGACGAATCGAAAGAGAAGGTCTCCGGTTTGCTGGAAGAAGTAAAGAAAAAATACCCCTCATTTGAACACAATATCGTTCCATTTTTCGCTCAGTTTGAGATGGAACTGTCACAACTTAGTGAAGAAGAGGCAGAGGCATTCAAAGAAGACCTCGGCATCACAGAATCAGCCCTCACCAGAATCCTTCGCAGTTCATATGAACTGCTTGGTTTGCAGTCATTCTTCACGGTCGGTGAGGATGAGTGCAGGGCATGGACCATAAAGAAAGGATACACAGCTCAGCAGTCTGCGGGCGTTATCCATTCCGATTTTTTTAATAAATTCATTCGTGCTGAAGTTGTTCACTATACTGACTACATAGCTCATGGATCATTCCCGAAATGTAAAGAAGCGGGAGTGTGGAGACTTGAAGGTAAGGAATATATAGTGAAAGATGGTGATATACTAAATATCAGGCACAGTTAACCAACAGGAGAAAAATTTGTTCGCACTTGACAAGATAAGAAATATAGCAATTATAGCACATGTTGATCATGGTAAGACCACACTTGTAGATTTTATATTGAAACAAACCGGAGCCTTTAGAGACAATCAACAGGTTCAGGGAAGGGTAATGGATTCCAATGATATCGAAAGAGAAAGAGGAATCACTATTCTTGCAAAAAATTTAAGCGTATATTACAAAGACTATAAGATAAATATTATTGATACACCAGGGCACGCCGATTTCGGAGGCGAAGTGGAGAGAACACTTCGTATGGTCGATGGTGTTTTGCTTTTGGTGGATGCAGCGGAGGGACCACTTCCTCAGACGAAATTCGTTTTGAAAAAATCACTTGAACTTGGGCTGAAACCGGTGGTCGTAATCAATAAAATTGACAGAAAAGATGCCAGACCTGACGAAGTACTCAACGAGATTTTCGATCTCTTTGTAGCTCTTGGGGCAAGCGATGAGCAACTCGATTTTGCGTATGTTTATGCAATTGCAAAACAGGGTATAGCGAAGGTCAATCTTGAAGATGACTCACAAACGCTTGAACCCCTGCTCGATCTTATTCTCAGCAGAATTGCAGTCCCAACTGCCGTAAGGGAAGAGCCATTTAGAATGCTCATTTCTGCAATCGATTACAATGACTACCTCGGGCGTATCGGAATAGGAAAAATTCATTATGGTCAGGTAAAGATTGGTGATCAGATTGTTCATATCACCCGTGAAGGTGACAAGCAGAATGCAAAAGTAACCAGACTTTACGAATTTGAAAACATTAAGAGAAAAGAAGTAGATTCAGCTTTTGCAGGTGATATTGTGGCGATTGCAGGTCTCGAAGATCTCGACATCGGTGATACACTTTGCGATCCTTCAAAGCCGGAGGTTATCGAATCGCTTGCAGTTGAGGAACCACGAATCACCATGAACTTTATGGTGAATAACTCGCCCTTTGCCGGTCAGGAAGGGAAATATGTGACCACCAGAAACATCAGCGAAAGACTTTCGAAGGAATTGAAATCGAATGTCGGGCTTCGTGTGGAGATGACAGATTCACCGGATATTTTTAAGGTAAGTGGAAGAGGCGAATTGCATCTTTCAATTCTTATCGAAAACATGAGACGGGAAGGTTATGAACTTCAGGTGAGCAGACCGGAGGTAATCCTTAAGAAGATACTTGATGTTGTGAGTGAGCCGATTGAGCATGTAATTATCGATGTCCCGGAAGCATTTGTTGGGACGGTAATCGAGAAACTTGGCAAAAGAAAGGGAGAAATGAAAAACATGATCCCGTTCAATGAGAATACCAGACTCGAGTTTTTTATCCCTTCACGCGGTTTGATAGGTTACAGAAGTGAATTCATGACCGATACAAAAGGAGAAGGAATTCTTCACCACAATTTTCACTCGTATGAACCATATAAAGGTGAAATTCAAAGCAGATCACGCGGAGCACTTGTCTCCATGGAAACCGGAATGGCAACTGCCTATTCGATAAACAAACTTCAGGAAAGATCTGTATTTTTTATAGATCCCGGAACGAGAGTCTATGAAGGAATGGTGGTTGGTGAAAACTCCAGAGAAATGGACATGCCGGTGAATGTCACAAGGGCTAAACAGTTAACGAACTTTAGAGCTTCGGGTACTGATGATGCAATAAGACTTGAACCTGCAAGAATTTTAAGCCTCGAACAGGCACTCGAATGGATAACCGATGATGAATTCGTTGAGATTACTCCGGCTTCCATCAGGATAAGAAAAAGATATCTGACCGAAATGGATAGAAAAAATGCCCGCCTTGCTCAAAGGCAACTTGACAAAGAGAATAACAACCAATAGATTACCATGAACGAAAATTCCGACATCAAAATAGGTAAATCAGGGACTTTTTTCGAAAAGTTTCATAAAAGTCCTGCTCCGATGATGATCATTGATCTTCATAAAAAATGTTTGATTAAGGAGGCTAACAGCGCCTCTGCGGAATTTTTGGGATTGGGCAAGGGAAATGTGGTCGGCAAGGAATTGCCAAGGATATTACTGGGTGATGAGTATACCGACGACAGTTGTATCGCAATCAAGTCAAAATTCCTCGCGGGAAGCATTTCACTCGGATTTAAAGACAGCAGCGGAAGGGAAAAATTTGTAGAAATTTTTTCCGTACCTGTGTTCTATGAAGACAATTACTACGATCTGGTAATGTTGAAAGACTTGACGGCTGCGATAAGAGAGGAAAAACTGCGTAGAGCAACAAACCTCATCTCAGAAGCTGCAAATGTGTCCTTCGATCTTTTCAAGTTGTACGAGAGTGTTCATCATATCGTATCAGATTTGATGCCAGCAAAAAATTTCTTCATGTCACTCGTGGACGAGGAAAAAAAGACCATATCGTTCCCTTATTTTGTGGATGAAATAGATTCACCCGAGGGACCAGTTTCACTTCCTGAAAGACCAATTGATTCAAAAACATTGACAAGTTATGTCATCAGAAAGGGGATTCCTCTCCTTTTAGGCAGAACTGATTTTGCCAATCTCGAGAGATTGGGAGTAATTGAATTATATGGTGGCGACTGCGAAGAGTGGATGGGAGTTCCGCTTAAGAACAATGAAGGGAAGATAATCGGGGTCATCGTGGTTCAGAGATATGATGACAGTACAAGAAAATATGATCAGATTGATGTCGATACACTGAATTTTGTCTCCAACCAGATAGCCATGGCTATTGAACTGAAGAAAAAGGAAGAGATTCTCAAAGAGAGTGAAGCCAAATACCGTTCTCTGATTGAGAATTTGAATGACATTATTTACATCTATGATATCAAAGGTAATCTTAGATATATAAGTCCTGCAGTGGCAAATTACGGATATACAGTAGAGGAATTAACCGGCAAAAACCTGAATCATATTGTTCACGAAGAAGATATGATTAAGTTTAAGAAGCATACTCTTGAAGTCTTGAAAGGTGATGTCCAGCCAATTACGGTGAGACTGTATGACAAGCAGGGTGAAATTCATTATTTTCATACAATTAACAGTGTTATTGAAGAAGATGGCAAGAAACTGATCAATGGTACTCTGAGCGATATTACCGAGAGAGTAAAGATTGAGGACGAACTGAAAAGCAGTGAACAGAAACTGATGGAAGCCAATCACGCTAAAGACCGGTTCTTTTCAATCCTTGCTCACGATTTGAAGAGCCCTTTCACCGGTATACTCGGTTTCTCGGAGTTCCTTCTGAATGATATCGCAGATTTGAGTATGGATGAGATTAGTGAATTTGCCGGGAGAATCAATTCTTCTGCGAAAGCTATCCTTGAATTGCTCAACAATCTTTTAGACTGGTCGAGAATTCAGTCGAACAGATTAAAATTTGTACCTGATGAAGTGACAGTTTCACACATTCTCTACAAAGTAAATTCTGTTCTAATGCCTCTGACAATAGAAAAGGGTTTGGAACTGATAATGGATCTCGATGATGAGATAAAAGTGATGGCCGATGAAGACATGCTTCAGACAGTTTTTCGAAATCTGATTTCCAACAGCATCAAGTTTACCCCTAGAGGAGGCAGCATCATAGTTTCGGGTGAGGTCGAGGATGACCGGATTAGATTTTCAGTAAGTGATTCGGGCGTTGGGATGCCCCCCGAGACTGTAGCCAAGCTGTTTAAGATAAATGAGCTGGTGACAACATCCGGAACGGAGAATGAGAAAGGGACAGGTTTGGGTCTTCTTCTATGCTATGAATTCGTGAAGCGACACGGTGGTGTGCTTGAAGTTGAGAGTCGTGTTGGCGAAGGAACAACTTTTAGTTTTACAATTGCTTTGGCCTAATTTTCGTTCTTGCTGTGCAACAATTTATGAAGTTGAACGATTTCATAAACCGGACTTCCTTTAGTTACCGGTAACATTTGCCTGGTATCTACACTTCCATCCTTTTGATAATCAAAAACTATGATTTCCTTCTTTTTACTGTCGAAATATGAAGCTTTTTTGATAAAATATTTTGCTTCCTTCAAAGATACTGTGTAAATTATCACTTCGGTAAAATATTTCCCGGCAACGCCCGGTATCGACTGTTCAGAGTTGTATTCCGTTTTTACGGGCTGATCAAAAACATCGCTTTTTGCTAAAGCAAGGGAAGAAAGGTCGTAGTAAACAACAGCAAATTTGTTTTTCGACAGTTCTTTCCATATCTCCTTAACCGGTGTATTTTGAGCGGAAACCGCAAATAACAAACTGAAGAAGAAAAGACAAACTGCCATGAAATTTTTTACAGCCATTGGTTTCAATCTTTCTTATTATAGCAGGATAAAAATTTACTCATCATTTCTCAATCTATAGAGGAAAAAAATGAAAGCTCAAGCATTTCTATTTTATATCGTATTTTCAATTCTCGTTAGTGCACAACCTGTGACATTTGAGATGAAGACATTTGAAAAAGTTTACAACGGCAAAAATGGGAATAAAGATTCTCTTTTTGTGTTCAAAATTACTTACCCTGAATTTACCGGGAAAGATGGTTTCGTTATCAGTGCCATTAAGATGAATGAGAATGTATCCAACCTTACGATGGGTCAAAAGGAGGGAGAAAGTCTCATGGAGCAGTTTAATTCAATGGTTGCCTTTATTTCCGAGGAAGAGGATTCATCCTGGTTTTTTGGAAACTGGAGTTTCACCACTCAGATTACGCCAGTGATGATAACCGACGATATCATGACATTCTATTTTTCGCACGACGAGTATATGGGTGGAGCCCACCCTAATTACTTTATGGGGGCGCTAAACTTCCTGGTGAAGACAGGAGAGGAAATTACTTTCGATCAAATCTTCAAACCCGGTGCAAAAGAAGAACTGAACCGCATGGGTGAGATTATTGTAAGAAAGGAAAGAGAAATACCCGCGAATCAGACTCTTTCAGACTATGGATACTGGTTTGAGAATGATAAATTTGAACTGAATGAAAATTTTAGCATTTCCCATGATGCTATTACTTTTACTTTCAATCCTTATGAAGTGGGTCCTTATGCAATCGGACCTACGGATGTTAAATTTCCATGGTCGAGTGTCAAACACCTCGTCAAGGCAGACGGTCCACTTGCCAAATTAGCCGGAAAGTAACGGATTGAAACCCACAATGTTTTTATTTAGCAGGAGAGTATACACATGACACAGAAGAAAACCAATCGACTTGCAAACGAGAAAAGTCCATATTTGCTTCAACACCGTTTCAATCCGGTTGACTGGTATCCCTGGGGTGCAGAGGCATTCCGAAAGGCAAAAGAAGAGGATAAACCGGTCTTTCTTTCAATCGGATATTCCACCTGCCATTGGTGCCATGTAATGGAGCATGAGTCGTTTGAGGATGAAGTTGTGGCAAAGATATTAAACGACAGTTTTGTCTCCATCAAGGTGGACCGGGAAGAAAGACCTGATATCGATTCAATTTACATGGCCGTCTGTCAGATGATTGCGGGAAGTGGTGGCTGGCCTCTTACTGTGGTTCTGCAACCGGACAAAAAACCGTTTTTTGCAGGTACTTATTTTCCCAAAGAGTCCCGTTACGGCAAGACCGGTCTTATCGATCTTTTGAACAAGATAATCGTTTTATGGAAGGAGAGAAGGAGCGAAATAAATGCTTCAGCTACTCAAATAACCCAGGTATTGAATGAAACGCCCGGCAGAGGCGAATCATCAAAAATCCCTGTAGAGGTATTTGATACGGCTTTTTCACAGTTTGGCGAAAGATTCGACCCTGTGCATGGGGGATTTGGTTCTTCACCAAAGTTTCCTTCTCCCCACAACCTGATCTTTCTGCTTCACTATTTCGTTAATTCCGGAAATCCCAAGGCATTGGAAATGGCTGAAAAAACCCTGATTTCGATGCGATTGGGAGGGATTTATGATCATTTGGGAGACGGATTTCACCGCTACTCTACCGATGAAGAGTGGAGGTTACCCCACTTCGAAAAGATGCTGTACGATCAGGCGATGTTGATTCTGGCTTACGCGGAAGCCCTCAAAATTACCGGCGATAGCTTTTACTCCGTAACCATTGATGGAATTGTAAAATACCTTCTGAATGATATGAAATCGAAAGAGGGTGGATTCTACAGTGCCGAAGATGCAGACAGTGAGGGTGAAGAGGGGAAATTTTATGTCTGGACGATCGACGAGCTAAAAGAGATAATGCAAGAAGAGTTTGACACTTTTTCCCGGTTGTTCGAGGTGGACGAAAGAGGCAATTTCATCGACAAAGTGAGAGGCGGATACACGGGTGAAAATGTTATTTTCCTAACCGAGCCGCTTGAAAAGATGGCTGTTGATCAGGGTGCGGAACCGGATCATTTTACCTCAAAATTTGAGGCATACAGAGAGAAACTTCTGGCGGTAAGAAATGAGAGAATCCGGCCGTCACTTGATGACAAAATTCTTACTGACTGGAATGGACTTCTGATGGCTGCCCTCGCATCCGCAGGAAGAGTTTCAAAAAAGCATGAATACATTCTGGAAGCTGAGAGAATTCATCTCTTCATAGAAAGAAAAATGGTCACAAACGGACTCCTTTTCCACCGGTACAGAATGGGCGATTTGGCAATTCCTGCTTTTCTTGACGATTTTGCGTTTTATCAGCTCGGTTTAATCGAGTTGTATCGTGCAACTTTCGATGCTATTTATCTCCTTAGAGCAAGGAATTATGTATCCACCATGCTAAATTACTTTTTGGACAAGAAGAACGGCGGCTTTTTTCAAACATCGGAACTTTCAGAGGATCTTCCTGCAAGATGGAAGGATGTTTACGATGGCGCCATTCCATCGGGAAATTCGGTTGCGTTGAAAGTCCTGATTGCATTATATCATTATCTCGGTGATGCTTCATTCCTGAACCATGCAGAAAATCTGATTGCATCATTCACTAAGAATATCGAACGGGCACCATTTGCGCACGCATATTTTCTGCATGCCATCGAGCCACTGATTTATCCTTCTTACGAACTCGTGATTGCAGGTGAGGCAGATCATCCCGAGATAAAAGCCGCTCTGGTCGAATTGGGCAAGCCGGCTTACGAAAATGTATTTGTCATTCTGAAAGATAAGAAAAACAGCAAAATTCTGGCTGAAATCGCTCCTTTTACTTCGACCATGGATATAACAGAAGGAGGGTGTTTCTTTTATCTGTGCAGTAATTCGGTCTGTGAACTGCCGGTTCCAACTGCAAAGGAACTGTTCTTTAAGATGGAAAAATAGATTCGAATATCTGACCGAAATTACAATTATTAATTATTAACCTTTATAAATGGAACATACATGAGTATTAAAAGACTGTTATTTATCCTGATTTTATTTATTTCGAGCTTGATGTCACAGGATACAATACTGTTTATGTCCTATAATTTGCTAAGTTACCCGGGAACCGATGCTTCAACCAGAAATGGCTATTACAAAACAATTACTCAGGCTGTGAAACCCGATATTCTGGTAGTTCAGGAGATTACATCTCAAATCGGTGTTGATGGCTTTTTAGTAAATGTATTGAAGACTTTCTCGCCGAATTATAATAAAGGGGCATTTCTCGACGGTCCCGACAGCGATAATGCCATATTTTATGACAGTACAAAATTTGATTATTTGAGTAATACTGCCTATCCGACAGAGTTGAGGACGATTAACCTCTTTCAGGTGAGGCACAAAGTTACCCTCGATACTCTCTTTATTTTTTCAGTCCATCTTAAAGCGAGTACGGGTGCGACCAACGAAGCACAGCGGGGCAGGGAAGTGGATGTGTTGCGAAATGTAACAAACAGTTATCCTCCCGGAAGGAACTTCCTTGTTTGCGGTGATTTCAATATTTATGGTTCAACAGAGGTTGCCTATCAAAAATTAAAAGCTGTAACTGCAGGTACACAGGGCCATTTTATTGATCCGATAGTGATGTCGGGTACTTTCAATCAGTCACAGTATGCAATCCACCACACCCAATCACCAAGAACCCGGCAGTTTGGTGGCGGTTCAACGGGTGGTATGGATGACCGTTTTGATATGATACTTTTCTCACAGGCAATTTCCGATACAGGCGGTATAGAATATGTAAGGAATTCGAACACTGCGTACGGGAATGACGGACAGCATTATAACGATTCGATCAATCGTCCTCCAAATACGGCAGTAGGTCAAACGATCGCAAATGCAATTCATTATGCATCCGATCATATTCCGGTTTATCAGAAATTTATATTCAAGCAAACCCCTGTGAGTGTTGAGAACGAGGTGATCCCCGGTTCATTTTATGTTGAGAATGCATATCCAAACCCGTTCAATCCCTCCACAACAATCGCTTGGAACCTTCCTTCAACAGGAATGGTTAAGTTGTCATTTTATAATGCGTTAGGACAGCTTGTTTCAACTGAATCTATGGGTATGATGGCTGCCGGCAAGGGAAGTTATATCTGGGATGCAAGCGGATTGTCTTCCGGAATATATTTCGCCAGAGTGGAGTTTCTGTCAGAAACCGGAAGCTATTCACAGTTTGTGAAATTGAATTTGATGAAGTAGAAATAAAAAGAGGCTGCCTGATTTAGAAAACCGGGAAGCCTCTTTTTTTTAATGTAAGGGGGGATTATTCGCCGAAGCAGATACCGAGTTCACGGGCAGTTCTGACTGTATCACCGTTCGGATCAACCAGTCTGAGTTTACCTATGGCTTGCTCAATTGGTATATAAGTCATTCTTGGTGGTGCACTTGCGACCATCACACCTGAATGTCCTTCTTCAAGAGCTCTAACTGCAGCCGCTCCAAATCTAAGGGAGAGGAGCCGGTCAAATGTAGTAGGGCTTCCGCCTCTAAGCAAATGTCCAAGTATTGCGGTTCTCACTTCTTTTTTAGTGAGATCCTGAAGCTGGACTGCGACTCTCTCGGCAGCGCCGCCCAGTCGTTCAGCTTTTCCGGCTTCCTTTTCGATAACCGCATAACCGCCATCTTTTGGGAAAGCACCTTCAGCCACGACAACTATTGCATAATCTTTCTCTTCTGTGAAGGAATTGTGAAGATGTTCTGCAACAACTTTAATGTCGTAGGGGATCTCGGGTATGAGAATAACATCTGCAGAACCTGAAACACCCGAGTTAAGAGCTATCCAGCCTGCATATCTTCCCATCACTTCAACTACGAGTATTCTCTTGTGTGCTTTTGCCGTGTAGTGAAGTCTGTCGATACATTCAGTCGCAAATGAGACTGCTGTATCGAAACCGAAAGTGATGCTTGTTCCGTCAAGATCGTTGTCAATTGTTTTGGGCACGCCGACAATTCTGACACCTTTTTTAGCAAATTCATTTGCCATTGAAAGAGAGCCGTCACCACCGATAGCAACTACTGCATCGATATTATTTCTTTTTAATCCATCAACTATTTCGTCTGATCTGTCAACTTCAACAACAGTACCGTTGGCAGTTTTCATAGGAAACTTTAGGGGATTTCCTCTGTTTGTTGTGCCGAGTATGGTACCACCCATCGCCGTGATATCTTTCACAAGCTCCGGGGTGAGTCTTATTAGTCCATCTCCGTTTGGGTAGTGAGCCGGAAGAAAAACGCCGTTATAGCCGTCTTTGATCCCGTAAACTTCCCATCCTCTTTTGATTGCAGCCATCGTTACCGCCTTTATAACGGCGTTCAGTCCGGGGGCATCTCCACCACCGGTGTTAACTGCAATTCTTTTTATTTCTCCACTATTCATAATTCATTCCTTTTTGGTTCGATTGTCTATTAATCGAATTAATGAGCTTCGTAAAGCCCGATCTTATTCCCGTCAGGATCTTGAATAACAGCATACCAGCCATAAACAGGGATAACAGTTTTATCCTTGAAGATAGATCCGCCATTATTTTTGATCAGTTTTGTTGTATCCTCTATATCGTCAACCAAAATGTGGAATACAGGTGAATCACCATGTGTAACTTCTTTAACTTTGCGAACACCAATGGTTGTACCCTGACGACTGTTGCAAAGCAGATATCCATTACCAAACTCTTTTAGGTCCCATCCAAACACGGCTTCAAAAAACTTTTTTGATCTTTCAACATCGGTTGCCGGAATTTCAACATGAGCGATAAGGTGATGCGACATAAATAATCTCCAATTTATATTTGTGTAACAATATCTTAAAAAAGATTTTCTAAAATATAATTATACTAAAATTTGCGATTTTTACAGTAGTGATGGAGTGAGAAAAATTGAAATGATGTGATGGAAGGTTAAAAAATAGATAGATTCGGGAAGAAAATCGATCGAAAATCTTCCCGTTTCTTTGCTGAAAATGGTTATTCTTCGTTATGAATTTGGAAGGAATGAGTGATAGTCATGGCTTTTTCGTACATCTTGGTGACCCCACAATACTTGGTCTGGGAGAGTTCAATTGCCCGTTCCACATCTGACTCCTTGATTCCCTTACCCTTAAAGATATAATCGATGTTCATCGAAGTGTAAACTTTCGGATGATCATCAGACATTTCTGCTGTGATGTTAATTTCAAAGGATCTGACATCAATTCTTTTTTTCTGAAGAATTGAAACAACATCACTCCCTGTGCATCCAGCGAGAGCGAGTAACATCAATTCTTTTGGACGAATTCCGGCGTTGCTTCCGCCAAAATCTTCGGGGCCATCCATTGTTATCCAGTGATTTGAGTCGGTTTTACCGACAAAACTGATTCCGTTTATTTGTTTTACATAAGCTTTTACTTGTGACATATATTCTCCAATTAAATAATTTCCTTACAGTTGGATTGTAATATTCGAAAAAAGATTCAAATTATTGAATATGCTTTGAAATTTATAAAACAAAAGTGTAAGTTTAACCCTGAAAAATTTGAAATGGAGCTAAAATGCACGCACTGCTTAAGAAAATGAATTTTAAAGGACACGGTCCCATTCTTCTGATAAATCACCCTGAAGAGTTTAAACATCTGATCGATGAGTTTCAACCTGAAACGGGTGTTCACTGTAAATCATGCTTGAACAAATATCCCTTTTCACTCGTTTTTGTAAAGTCTGCAGAGGATATTTTAGAGCAGGCCTCCAAAGTGGATGCGATCCTGGAACAGGATGGTTTGAACTGGTGGGCTTATCCGAAAAAGAGCTCCAAAAAATACAAGGTTGATATCGATCGTGACAATGGCTGGCAAGTGCTTGGCGATCTGGGATATGAACCGGTCCGCATGGTTGCCATAGATGAAGACTGGTCTGCAGTCAGGTTCCGGAAAGCCTCATTGATAAAAAACATGAAACGGGATGAAAGCTGGAGAATGAGTAAGAAAAAGGATTAGTTTAAATGAAGTTTTAAAGAAAACCGGGATACAGTTTCTAACAAAGCTGAATCCCGGTTTTTTTTTCTATGGGTTTATTTCACAAGCCTGAGTACAGGATATTTTGTTCCTGCTTTTATGAGATAATCAAAGTATTTGTAAGTAGCAAGCCCGATGATACTTTTTGGTTCAAGAGCCTGTACAACTACATTTCCACCCAACTGCCGGGTTGTGAGGAGGTAATAATCGCCTTTCAGTTCCTTTGAAGTGAGTGTGGCAGTTGAATAACCGGGATTAATTACTATATCTCCTTCAAAATCCATCGAATCAATCTTTGTAATCATATACTCCTCGATACGATCGGATTTATCGGGTGAATATTTTGTCATAATAAATTTATGCCGGTTAGCCCAGTTTACAAGCTCTTTGTCGTCAGCGGGAATGAGGTAGCCTGCCGGTTTCACCACATCAAAAACCGATTTGACAACGGGACGATAGTCGTTCACAAAAACAACAGTGTCTTTTCCGGTTGCCAAGGTGAGAAGGTGCATCTCAAGTTTTTTACCGTTTCCGGTGTGTATCATTTGAATTGCAACTTTTTCAGGTGATCCATCCACGATTTTCTTCTTCTCGACCTCCACCATTTCCTTGATTTTTCCTGCATTTTCGAACATAAATTTAAGATATGCAGTCATACCGGTTTTTTGCGAGTTTGACCTTGTTTTGATGTTCTCAACCGAATCAATGCCGTTTTTCCCTTCCTGAATGAACGAGAGTGTGCCGAGCGATCCAAAGCCCTGTCTGCCGTCATTTATGTCGTAGGTACTGTGTCTAATATATTCCTTTTCCGGGGGACCACCGGGGGTATATTCAGCGTATGAAAAACCGGCACTTCTTACATATTTCGCCAGGAAAGGGAGATATTCATTTTCAGAGAAATTTCGAAGTGCTTCGGGTGTGTTTATGTTGGTCAATCTTCCGGCGGTGACATCGGAATTTTTTATGTAACCTGTTTCCATCCAGCTTTCAGAATAGGGGGAATACTCATGCACATCCATCGAGACATCAAAATTGTAACGATTGTAGAAGTTGTGCAATCCCTGATTCTCGGGTTGTAACAGGAGCAGATGATCGCGGTTCAGGTCGGCACCATTCCCGTTTCTTCTTCTGTTACCCTCATTCCCGTCGGGGTTCATCATGGGTACAATGGCTATATCAAGTTTTTCAAGGAGCGGGGAGAGGTCTCCTGAAACGAGGTCGCGGATCAGCATGAGAGCCCCTTCTTTACCGGAGGGTTCATCACCATGCTGTTGGGCAAACAGTAAAACTTTGAGCTTGGCAGGGTCGGTACCAAATTCTTTTAGAGAAAATTTCAGAATGGGAATTTCCCTTCCTTTTGCAGAGACTGCTATCGTTTCTGTTACAAAAGGAGCTTTTGTTTTTGGAAGTTTGCCAATAAAATCAAGAACCTGGGCATGTGATGTCAGCTTTTTAAAATTTGATTCTTCCAGTGGGGTCGTAATTTTTTGGGGCAGTAAAAGAGCTGTGAGAAGCAGAAAACAGAAGGATAAACGGTTCAAAATATCGTCCTTTAATTTTGTGTGATTGAAAGCCTAAAATTAACACTTTTGATTCATTCCATCCCTTCAACTTTCTCAAACAGCACGGATCAAATTAAAAAAATATTTTAGTTTGCAAACATTTCCCTTGACTTTGTCATTAATACCTGTTAAATTACCCATACAAATGTATGGTATTTTGGAAAACAAACACCCGGAACGAGAGATGACAAGAAATTTAACGGAAACGCAACAGAAGATACTCCAGTTCATCATAGATTTTCGTGATGAAAAAGGGTGGCCCCCGTCTCTATCCGAGATAGCGGAAAAATTCGGCTATAAAAACCGTTCAACAGTACGGGAGCACCTTCAGGCACTGGAGAAAAAGGGACTCATCCAAAGGGATGAAAAAACAGCAAGGGGAATTGAGCTGAAACTCGATGAAAACATGTTCGTAACCCGGCCGATAATCGGTGAGGCTGCTGCGGGAAGTCCCGTTACAATCTATCCGGGAGCAATAGATACGGTTGATCTGCCGAATATGATAAAAATACCAAGGGAGTCGTTCCTTCTGAAGGTGAAGGGGCAGAGTCTTAAGGATGCCTATATCTTCAACGGTGATGTGATCATTGTGAATCCGAATGTGGAACCCGTAAATGGTCAGATTGTTGCGGCTGTGCTCGATGACGGTGCGGTTGTTAAGCGATACTTCAAAAAAGGGAAAAACATTGAACTGGTATCCGAGAATCCGGAGTTTCTCCCGATCACGGTGGATGAGTCATATCGCCACTTCCATATCGTTGGAGTTGTGGTGGGGATATACCGGAGTATGGAAGCCAAACCAAACCGTTATTCTTAAAGGAAGCGACCGAGATGATAAAGTTTAATATCGGAACTGCCGGGTGGTCATATAAAGACTGGGCACCCGTGTTTTATCCGCAAAAGCAGAGTTCTGATTTCAACAAGCTCACTTTTTACTCCCGTTATTTTAATTGTGCTGAAATCAACTCCACATACTATCAGTATGCTCATCCCGGTATGGCTCTCGAATGGTTGAAAAAAGTTGAAAAGAAAGATGACTTCCTGTTTACGGTAAAACTTCATCAGGATTTCACCCACAAACGGGAGTATGTGAAGCAAAATATTGATGCGGTCAGGAGCGTCCTCAATGTTCTCGTCAGGGGGGAACGGTTCGGAGGACTGTTGATTCAATTCCCGTATTCCTTCCCTTTCAATGAAGTGACGGCAAACTACCTGATCAATCTGAACGATGAGTTTTGTGGATATCAAAAATTTCTGGAAGTGCGGCACAAATCGTGGGACAGTAATGATGCTGCAAAATTTTGCCGGGAGTGGGGACTCATTACTGCGAGCATCGACCAGCCACAAATCGGAGAATCTTTGCCGTTTCGTTTTAATATCGTGAACAGAAGGGCTTATATCCGTCTCCACGGGAGAAACGAGGAGGGATGGCTAAAGTCGATCTCAAATTTCGGAAAGCTGCAGAGCTATGAAGCTCAAAATGAAAGATACCGCTACCTCTACTCATCAGGTGAAATTGCAGAACTCGCTCAAATCATTAAGCGGTCACTTCATGAGTTGAAAGAAGTGTATGTCATCTTTAATAACCATCCTGCCGGGAATGCACCTGCGAATGCACTCGAGCTTATCCACTACATCGAAGAAAAGGTAAAAGTGGAAATGCCCGCTCAAATGAGCAACTATTTCCCCGCATTGAGGGTAATCAGCAAAGACCTTGAGCCGGAGTTGTGGGTACAAGATGGTGTGAGGTGAGTGCCTGAGTACTTGAGTTACTCAAGTTCTCAAGTACTTCTGAGGTTCCGAAATTCCGAGGTACTTCGAGCCATTTTGTTTTAAAGACTAATATTATTATTTTGAATATTCAAAATAGAATTATGAAACAAATCGGAACAATTCATCGGACAGATAAATGAGAAATGGAGTAATACAGAACCTCGGAGTTTCAGAACCTCAGAATTTTCGAGATACTGAAATTCCGTTGTTCAACAAATTATCAAAACTAAAGAAGACCGAGCAATGATCAATAAATATACTTTCTTCAGTTGTATTATTTTTACCACTTTATTAACTCAAACCCTGAGGGCACAGGTACCAAACGAAATTCTCTTCGGAACTTATGTAGCAAGTTCACCCGATATAAGTACATTACATGAGTATTGGGATACAAACCTGGTGAAACTTGGTTTTAACAGCATAGTTCAAACAGTGGTTCATCCCGTAATATATGATTCATTAAGAAGAGCAGATCCTGTAAAGTGGGGAGACAACAGGAACTCACTCGCCGGGTCATCGTTTGGTAATATTGTAGCGTTAAACAGCCTGTGGAATGTTTCCGATCAAACTGAGAAGCAGGTTGACTGGGTGAACATCCTTTCACAGGGAGTTTATAATATATGGGAGGCTGAAGGAGGTAGTGGTGGTTTCGAGAGTAGTTTTATTAAGATGTATAGAAATGAAGTTTTCTCAACAAAAGTTGTAATTGAAGGCGACACATTAATTAAAAGTGCTGGCGACCTTTGGTTACAAGATACGAACTCAATAGAAAATACTAATGGAATTGTATTAATCCAAGGTCCATTCATTTATCAGGATAAATATTACAAGTTCACTCATCTCTTGGCTACTCCAGATAAAAATCATATTAACTATTTAGCAATTTTTAAATTAGGGATTGGACATAGACCAGATACTAATATTACTGCGTGTAAATTAAGAGTATTCGCCAGATACCTTAATGAGTCAAACCAAATTATCGATCTTAAACTTGCAGAAAGAATCGTAAAGACCGATAGTTTAAGTTCTGAAGGATTAACTAAAATAATCTTGGAATATAATCTGAGTGGAATAGATGATAATTTTTTTATTGAATCAGGAAAGAATCCAGAAAAATTGAGAATTGATGTGCCAGCATCTGCTACAATATATTATGAGGTTTTGATACCTTCTGGTACATTGCCTTCCCAATATGGAGATTTATACCTTGACAATATCGAAGTGATGGATAGAATGGTGTGGTACAATTACGGAAGTAGTTCAAATAGAATAAAACAATTACTGACCAATTACAACGAAACATGGCAAAATGGTGATACAGGTAATGTTTATCAGGACAAAATCCGTTATTTCTACACAATGGATGAACCGCACAGTTACGACCATTTTCTTCCGTACAAAAAAGTTGAAGATGTTCAACGAACCCTCTCCAACCCGTTGAGAGACAAGATGATGCTGACCAAAATGTATCCGGAATTCAGCGGGAATAAGGAAGGTCTGAATGTTCTAGACACCTGGGGTAAGGTCGTAAAACCCCGAAAGTTCATGTTCTGGTATTTCACAATATTCAAAGATGATTTTGAAACACAATTAATGCAGCACCAGTTAAGAGAGAGACTGATTGAGGCAGTAAGACACGACAGGGACTTTTTCTTCACTGCACAGACATGGGGAAGTAAAATGTTGGATCGCAACGATTACCATTATTATAAAACACCGGGTGGTGTGGAGATACTTGGTCAGTCAATTATGTCTCTTGCATTCGGTTGTAAGGGGATATTCTATGAGACATATTACACATATAAATCCAGTCACAAGGATTGGAAGGATTATATCGTAGAAGGCCTCGTAGGTAAAGACACACTCGATTACAAAACCCCGAGAGCAAACGACAGGGGTTTATATGATATGGTTGGGAGAATCGGACAAAGACTGAAAGGTGAACTTGGCAAAACACTTTTCAAACTGAACTACTCTGATTGGTCGGCGTACATCTACAACATGCCGCGCAACCACGGTGCTGTACAGAAAGGAAGAGACACTTACGGTGGGGGAATAAACCGTGTTGAAATATATGACGAAAACGAACTGATATATCCATCTGACAAATGGTACAGTTTTGGAGTTACAAGACTGACAAGAAAAATACCCTTCCACCCTTACGAAGATTACTACTTTTTTTACAATGCCAACACATTCTCTGATGGTGATCCGACCGAATACAGCCAATACACAGATTACCTTAAGGTTGGATTAAAATCATTTCCAAAGAAAAATATCAGATTTTACAACATAGAGGGTGGTGAAAACTACAGTTTTACCAGGAACCTTAGCGGCATTTATGACACAATTTTCCGTTTAAGGATAAACAAGGGAGACGGAAAACTTTTCAGATTAATTCCGGTGGTTGCATCTACGGGGACCCTTCTGACAGATGAGGTGATTGGTAATGGTGAGATGATTACATCGGAGGGTACGGTAAGGGTTCCATCAGGAGTGACTCTGAAGATAGAGGGGAGTTACACTCTGCGGGACAGTCTTATCATAGAGGATGGAGGAGTACTCAGGCTTGAAGCGGGATCAACACTCACCCTTGATTCATCAAGTTCTGTTTATTGTGCGGGAAACTTGTACATAAATGGAACCGCCGGAAACGGGGTAACGATAAACTTCATTCAACCGGATGAATCGAAGCCAAATTCAATCTATCTCGGGAGAGAATCCACCGGGATAATAAAATATGCAGAGATAAAGAACGGACACACGGGATTATCAGCATTGAGCGGATTTGATACCCTTGTAATAGAGAACTGCAGATTTACCAACATCAGTAATTCAGCCATACTGTTAAACGGGGCAGGATATGACAAACCATTAATAAGGCACAACACTTACACCAATTGTAACTATGCAGTCTTTGCATCGAATCTTTCAACAGTTGTAGTAAACTCTGATTCAGCGAATACGAGGTCGGGTTACTGTTTCACGGGAGTATCGGACCTTTGGTTTGGAAACAACAAGGTGACGGGGACACAAGAGGGGGTGGGCCTCACACTGACGGGTTGTCACGGTAATATATACAACAACAGTATCACAGGTCATACAGACGGTATTCTATTGGCGAACTCATTCCCTAAGATCGGTGGCAATGAGATCAGTAACAATACACAGAGGGGACTGGTTTGTGAGTATGGTTCGGTTCCTGATCTTGGTCAGTTCATTCAGGCGGGAGAATGTGAACAGATGTACGCATACCCTTTGTCAGGATATAACACGATCCATGATAACGGTGGTGAGGGAACCGATGAGATGAACGCAGAGATATATCTCGACAACTCGTCAATTATCATGTCCGGAGGAATGAATGCTTTGATGGATGACGGAACCGTTGCAATCATCGCCGGAAAGTGCCCGGATGATCCGCTTGATCTTTCGGGTAACTACTGGGGGGAGAGCGGATACGAAAACCTGACATTCAACCTGAACTCGAGTGTGACATATCAACCTGAAGTAACAACATACTCACCCTTTGTTTCAACTGACTGCCCGTTCGTAATAAATCTGAGTACATTATCATTCACGGACACGCTGCACAGAATTAGTAATGCAGTACCCGAAGAAGGAGGAGAGCGGGCGGAGAGATATATGGCAGCAGGCATGTACGACAGTGCATATACAGAATACCAACAGATGTCTCTTACCGTAACTAATGATACTACGGCGGTAAACACACTACCTTTGCGAGGGATGTACAGAAGCGGAAAACTAACGAGCAACAAGTCGGAGAAACTGTTCCTTTTGAATCAAAAGACAGATTCATTGCTGGGTGTGGCAGCAGATACCAATGTGTTAAAAACCCTTAAAAAGCTTAAGGTTTATATGGAAGCAGACAACGATAACCTTCCGGAGGCACAGTCGCTAGCCTCTCTGAACACGGCAGGCACACTTACACCCGAAGACCGGTACCACGCTCAGACAGAGGAACTGACGATTGCACTAAGAGGTGCAGCACAGAACAAAGCGATGAAGAATGACGCAGGTACAGTGACAACACTAAATAAAGAGGGTATGAAATCGCTGATGAAGAGGCACGGTAACAGGTTCACGGTCAGGAAAGAACAAAAACCTGTGGAAGTAATTACCGAATACTCAATGATGCAAAACTATCCGAATCCGTTTAACAGTTCAACGGTGATAGAGTACGCACTGCCGAAGGAGGGTCTTGTAACGATTACTCTGTATGACATAGCGGGCAGATTGGTGAAGCAATTAGTAAATGAGCAAAAGGCACCGGGGAGATACAAGACAGTAATTGAGACGGGAAAACTTGCAAGCGGGGTGTATATTTACGCAATGAGAGTGAATGATATAAGCATCAACAAAAAGATGGTGATTTTAAAATGAACGAGACCGGAACAAATATAGTGTCTGACAGGGATGGACACTTCAGGCTTTCAAAACTCTTAAAAGTTTTGATTTTATCCACAATACTGGTTGTGCTTATAAGTTGTACAGGCTACTCCACAATCCGCTATGTGAAAGCGGGCAACCCGACACCTGTGTATCCATACACAAGCTGGGCAACGGCATCTGACAGCATACAGAAAGTTGTTGACATGTGTGAGAGTGGAGATACGATACTGATTGGAACGGGTATTTACAGGGAGCAGGTGGTATCAGAACACCAGGGAAGAGACCTTGCGATAATCGGTATTGATGTTGACAGTTGCATTGTGGATATGAGCGGGTTCCCACAGTTTGATAATGTGAGAGCATTCAAATTTAGAGATAATCTGATAATGGAGAACTTAACAATAAGGACAATCTTTTACCCCACAAATCACTCAGGCGTGTGGATCACAGTGCAATCAGGAGTCTCAAATATAAATATTAAAAATAACAAAATTTTAGGTGGTTTTTACAAATCTCTTTCCGTTTGGTCGTCAACAGGGGAGATACTTGGTAATTTAGTAGCAGGAGCAGATATTGGTTTAGAAACAAGTCAAAATTCTCTTTCGGGGACAATGAATGTTCAAGAAAATGTTTTTTTCGCTGTGCTAGGGGTGTAGTCGGCAGTTATGGATTATTTCTCAATAATTTCATAATCGATTTTTCAAACGCGGGGTTTTACATTCCTTTGCTAGGTGGTTCAGGGCAATTTTACAATAACATTTTGTTGGGTAGACAAGGTGAGTTAGCTAATGGTTTCGATGTAGCACGTGGAATTTTCAGTAACAACATAATTCGCGGTTGTGATGCCGCTGTATATCCTTGGAGCGTGCAACCATTACATCTAATAAACAACATAATCGACTCATGTGGTACAATTTTCGATCTTTCAAATTCAGGAGTTCTTTCAGGAAATATAAATTACAACAACTTCTACGGCAACGGCACAATCTCAAATGACATTTCAAAACTTAATCCCGATACTCTGATCTACACTTCGTATGACCCGATGTATGAGGGTACCGACAGCAGCAACTACCGTCTTCAGATGTATTCCCCCCTCATAGATGCGGGTGACCCGACCATCCTTGATGTTGACGGAACCAGAAGTGACATCGGAAGATATGGCGGTCCCTACGGTCAGAGATACGAATATCTTGATCTTGCACCCAAAAAACCGAGGTTTACTCTTGTTACCTCACCCCCTTTACCCTCCCGTGGGGATGCCTCCGGCACTCTCATAAAAGGCGAGGGGAGAATGGAGATTCACTGGCGGGGAGGTACAGAGGCAGATTTCAATTCATTCTCACTTCACAGGGGGAGAGACCCGTATTTCATCCCGGGAGAATTAAACAGAATATATACGGGCAGAGACACAATGTTTACCGATTCACTCTCAGACCCGACAGGAAACTATACATACAAAATCACAGCGAAGGATAATCAGGGACTCGTAAGTAAATGGGACAGTGTAACGGTGGTACTGACAGACATCGCTGAAGGAGGAGAACTTTCACCCAAGGGAGTGGTACTCTACCAAAACTACCCTAATCCATTCAATCCATCGACAACGATAAGATTCAGGCTTGAAGAACCGGGAGAGGTGATACTGAGGGTTTATGATGTAAACGGAGCGATTGTGGCAGTATTGAACAACGGTTGGCTACCTGCAGGAGAGCATGAGAGGGACTTCACCCCGGGAAAGACAGGGACGATGAATGACATGGCATCAGGAGTCTATTTCTACAACCTCACAGTAAGGGATGCAAACCTGAAACCCCTGTTCATCCGGTCGGATAAGATGCTCTTTGTGAAATAGAACCTCAGAACTTCAGAGTTTCAGAACTTCGGAGATACTGAGGTACCGGAGTTCCGGAGTTCTGAAGTTCTAAAATGGAATTCTGAACCATCTCTCACGAAATGTTGTTACAACATATATTAACACAAAATACAACCGTTTGAATAATAGTTTTTTAATCCTGTTGTAAAATGTGCGATTTTTCAGACTTCAATTTTTAGAATTTCCGGAAAAAAATGAAAAACCTCAGGTCGCTGAAGAAATATTTCGCCCGCTATAAAACAGCTTTGTTTGCGGGGATTTTCTTTATCATCATATCAAACCTCTTCACGGTGTATGTCCCGATTATAATAAAGGACTCATTGAATGACCTTCAAAACGGACTTGCACACGAAAAATTAGTGAAGTACGCCCTGCTTATAGTGGGTTCCACTCTTGTAGCGGGCATTTTCCGGTTTATGATCCGGCAGACCATCATCGTGATATCCCGAAAAATTGAATACGATCTGCGTCAGGATTTTTGGGAACACATCCAAAACCTCTCTCTCCGCTTTTTCCAAAATCATTCCACGGGCAACATAATGGCACACGCCACCAATGACATCAGTGCAGTAAGAATGTTCATCGGTCCCGCAGTGATGTACTCCATCGATACAGGCATAAGGATGATCATAGTTGTCTCCATCATGTCGATGATAAGTCTCGAAGTGACTCTTTGGAGCCTTATTCCGCTTCCCATCCTTTCATTTCTTGTATATACTGTCGGACAAAAGGTTCATAAAAGATTTACCCTCATACAGGAGAAATTCTCCGATCTTACCACAAAAGCCCAGGAAAATTTTTCAGGTATCAGGGTTATAAAGTCTTATGTGGCGGAAGAGAGGGAAATAGAAGATTTTGACCGTTTAAGCAAAGAATATCTGACGCGAAACATGCATCTGATCAAGATTCAGGCTTTGTTTCAGCCGACTCTTTTTCTTGTGACAGGTCTTTCGGTCATCGTGACCATCTGGACAGGCGGTTCTGCAGTAATCAATAAAACCCTGATGATCGGTGATGTAACTGCTCTGGTCATGTATCTTGGAATACTGATCTGGCCCATGATAGCACTCGGATGGGTAATCAATATTATTCAGCAGGCGGAAGCAAGCATGGCAAGATTAAACAGAATGATGGCTGAGAAAATAGAAATCAAGGATGTCTCTGAAGCCGAAAGTGCTTTGAAGGACATCAAAGGGGAAATTGAATTCCGGAATGTTTCCTTTAAGTACGGAGATGATCTCCCCTGGGTTTTGCATGATCTTAACTTGAAAATGCCGGCAGGACATTCAATCGCATTGATGGGGAGTACCGGAAGCGGAAAGAGCACCCTTATCAATCTCATTCCCCGCCTGTTCGATACCTCATCGGGAGACATTTTTGTTGATGGTGTAAACATTAAAGACATCTCTCTGAAAACACTTCGCCGCTCCATCGGATTTGTACCGCAGGAGGCTTTCCTTTTTTCTGATACCATAAGGAACAACATCTGCTACGGGAAAGATGATGCCACGGAGCAGGAATTGATGGAGAAAGCTGAAATTGCCCAATTTTCGAAGGATGTGCTGCAATTCCCCGAAGGTTTCGATACCATGGTTGGCGAGAGGGGAATAACCCTATCCGGTGGTCAAAAACAAAGAGCATCCCTCACGAGAGCCCTGATGATCGAACCAAAAATTTTAATACTCGACGATTCCTTCTCTGCCGTTGATACTCACACCGAGGAGGAAATTCTTCAGGGACTTCGCGGATTTATGAAGGGGAGAACCACCATTATGGTAAGTCACAGGGTTTCAACCGTGAAGGACGCCGACAAAATCGTGGTTCTCGATAAAGGAAGAATAATTGAAGAAGGTACGCATGAAGAGTTGCTGCAGTTGAACGGACTCTATGCCGGTATCTACTCGAGACAATTACTTGAACAGGAAATCGAAGAAATATAAGGAATATTGCCATGTCACAGATAAAAATTGCGTTTTTTGAGATCGACGGTGATGAGAAAAAATATATCAAGAGAAAATTTGACAAAAACTTCATTCTTGAATTTTACAAAGAGCCTCTTACGGTCAACAACTGGGAAAAGGCGAAGGATGCGGATGTTGTCTCGGTTTTTATCTATTCAAAACTGACCGAACAGGTTCTGCACAACCTCCCCTCCCTGAAACTTATTTCCACCCGCAGCACGGGATTCAATCATGTCAATCTGGATGCGGCACAAAAGCGGAACATCTCGGTTTGTAATGTCCCCTACTATGGCGAAAACACGGTAGCGGAACATACTTTTGCCCTCATTCTGGCTCTTTCAAGAAACCTGCACAAGGCTTATGTCCGCTCAATTCAGGGGAATTTTTCCCTTCAGGGGCTGAGAGGTTTCGATCTGAAAGATAAAACCATCGGCATCATCGGTGCAGGAAGCATCGGAACGCATGTCATTAAAATGGCGAAGGGATTCGGAATGAACATCCTCGTTTTCGATCCTGTGCAGAATCACATTTTTGAAGAGATACTCGAATTTAAGTATGCCACTCTCGAAGAGTTGCTCTCGAAATCCGATATAATTTCCCTTCACTGTCCATATAATGAAAACACCCACTACCTTTTAAATATGGAAAACATCGGTCTGGTAAAAAAAGGTGCTCTGTTTATAAACACCGCACGAGCCGGATTGATAGAACCCTCAGCCCTCTATTATGCAATCGACAACGGCATATTCAGTGGTGCAGGACTCGATGTGTTCGAAGGTGAGGACCTCGCAGGTGAAGAAAATCAGATGCTCTCAAAAAATGTTTCCCCCGAACAGATGGAAGCAATTCTAAAAAGAAACATCCTTCTTAAAAGGGAAAATGTGATTATTACACCACATATTGCATTTGACTCAATTGAAGCTGTCGAAAGAATTCTGGAAACAACAGTTTCCAATATTAAAGCTTTCTTTAACGGCGATAAATACTACAAGATTATATAGAGATAAAATGGCGAAGAAGATAAATTCCGAAGATGAAGTATTAGGTAAAGCGTACGACTCGAAACTGATGAAACGGCTTCTCGGTTTTGTGAAGCCCTACAAAAAATATGTGGTAATTGCGATACTTCTGAATGTGCTGGTTGCCGGTTTGGGACCTTTGAGGCCCTACCTGACAAAAATAGCCATTGATGACAAGATTTTCAACAGTGATTTTAACGGCTTGCTCCTCATTGCCCTGGCTTTGTTTGGAGCTCTGGCTACACAGTCTGTCATACAGTATTTCCTTACTTACTACACACAACTGCTGGGTCAGAAGACAATTCTTGACCTTCGGAAGAAACTTTTTCGCCATACTCAAAAACTCTCCGTCAGTTTTTTCGACAGGACACCTATCGGCAGACTTGTAACCAGAGTGACGAATGATGTGGAATCGCTAAACGAACTCTTCTCCTCAGGTATTGTGATGGTCTTCAGCGATGTCTTTATCATTTTATGGATTCTTGGTTTTATGTTTTTCATCAACTGGGAACTGGCACTGATAACCCTTTCAGTCCTTCCCCTGCTGATTTACGGAACCTTCCTTTTCAGAAAAAAGGTAAGGGAGTCGTACAGGGATATCAGGATGTATCTTGCACGACTGAACTCGTATCTGCAGGAGCATATTACCGGTATGGGGATTGTTCGCCTCTTCAACAAGGAGAAAGAGGAAGCTGTAAAATTTGCCGGAATAAACGGTGATCACAGGGATGAAAACATTAAATCGGTCTTCTATTATGCGGTCTTTTTCCCGGGTGTCGAGTTAATTTCCTCTGCCGCAGTTGCATTGATAATCTGGTACGGGGGTGGTGATGTAATTCAGAATCACATCTCTCTCGGTGTTCTTTTTGCTTTCATTCAATATACAGAAATGTTTTTCAGACCGATCAGAGACCTCTCCGAGAAGTATAACATCATGCAGACCGCGATGGCTTCCTCCGAAAGAATTTTCGGATTGCTCGATGACGAGTCATTTATAAAGAATCCTGAAAATCCAAAACCGTTGGATGAGGTGAAGGGAAAAATTGAGTTTGAACGGGTCCACTTCGCTTACAATGACGATAACTACATACTGAAGGATATCTCATTTTCCATAAATCCCGGTGAAACCATTGCAATTGTAGGAGCAACGGGTGCCGGCAAAACGAGTATCATCAATATTCTGACCCGCTTTTACGACATCAACAAAGGTAAAATAAAAATTGACGGTGTTGATATCACACAGGTTGATAAAAGGGAATTGAGAAGGAAGATTTCAATAGTTCTGCAGGATGTTTTCCTCTTTTTTGGCACAATAAAATCGAATATCGGCATGAACGACCCTGCAATTTCCGATGAAAAGATTATCGAAGCAGCGAAGCATGTAGGAGCCCACCGTTTTATCGAATTGCTGCCGAACAAATATGATGAGCCCGTTAAGGAACGGGGAGCAACCCTCTCTGTCGGACAGAAGCAGTTGATCTCCTTTGCCAGAGCTCTTGCTCACGACCCAAGTATCCTGATCCTCGACGAAGCCACTTCAAGTGTGGATACCGAAACCGAAAAGATGATTCAAACCGCCATCGAGACACTTCTCGAAGGAAGAACCGCCATCGTTATCGCCCATCGCCTCTCCACGATAAGAAATGCCGACAAAATTATCGTTATGCACAAAGGGGAAATCAAGGAGATGGGGAATCACGACGAACTTCTCGAAAACAAAGGTCTCTATTACAAATTATATCAGCTTCAATATAAAGATCAGGAGTTGTTGCTGTCAAAATAAAAGGGAAATGAGGCAACCTCAACTGCTCAAATAAAAGTCACAGAGTCACGAAGTCACAAATATTCAATTAAGGCTGCCCGCTGTAATTATCGGGCAGCCTTTTTTTGTATTATGACATCCTAAAAAAAATTCGTAACTTATTTTCAGGATATTATTAAACATGGGAAAGTGATGTAAACGCAGGAAATATAACAACCGGGACAAAAATTGTCCGGTTATTACAAGTTATCCGGCAGGATGTTCAAGGATTTTTACCAGTCCCTTTAAGAGCAAATATTCTATCATAATTTACCTTCCACACCCTGTAGAGAACCACCCATGTGGTTCTTCTCCGGGAAACCTTTACAAAACCAAGTTTGATGCACTAAGATATTTTAAGCAATTAAGATGCCTTTAAATCGTTATTTAGATACTTAATCTTTTTGGAAGATTTTATGAGTAAATACATAAAGCCGTTGACAATACTACCCGGGTTAGTTTTATTGTTGAGTTTCAATGCGAATGCCCAATACTTCGACACCCTTATTTTCAGCACAACCGGTCTTTACTGGCAAGAATCGGTCATCTATATGGGAGACCAGAATGATGATGGATGTGATGACTTCAAGATCACAAAGATGGACACAACTGCCCCTGGTTCTGAAGGAAAGGCATATTTTTATTATGGTGGTAACCCAGTCCCTGATACACCTGCATTTTATTTTCGTACCATCAATTCTCTTAACATCACAGCCTGTGACTTAAACAGGGATGGTTACAGAGATGTAATCGTCAGGAAGGGAACAAATCTAACCTACCCTATCAGTTTTTTGGTGTATCTCGGAGGTCCTAACCTGGATACCGTTCCTGATTATGAGATTTTACATCCTGAAAATTCCAAACCTTATCTCTATGGGAGGGATTGGCCGATCGATTTTGACGGTGATGGGTGGGAGGAATGGGTAACATTCTCAACTACAGGGAAGTTCTTTTTTATAATTTCCTCTCCCGGCGTTCAACCTTTTGAGTATCATGTATTACAACCCGATTCAGCCTATTCCAATTACCGGTTTTGGTATAATTACATCTCCTTTGCAGATTTGGATGGAGACGGGAAGACAGATGTTTCACCCATGCTCTCGAGGACAAATCCGACAGTTGACCTCCGCCGTTTTTACTTTGGTAACAGTGATTTTTCCTTCAATGAATATTACCAGTTCTCCAATGACACAACATTTCAACCAGAAAACATCTTTTTAGTAAATGATATGAATGGGAATGGAAATGGAGAGTTAATAGTTTATCTCAACCTTGGTGGGGGCACAGGAGGCTATGGACTTTCATTCGGGACTCGTCTTCCTGATATAATCACAGATGTCCGCATCAGTGCTGGTGGACTTTCAGGAGGAGGAGTATCACCCGGGGACATAAACGGAGATGGCTATGGCGACTTGTTAAAATTTATACCTTATGACAGTTATGCATTATACCTTGGAGGAAACACAATTACAGGACTTATCGCAAAACTTTATGTTTCCAATGTTTTTTTAAGGGATATAAATTTTGCCGGGAGAGTTGGTGATATTAACGGAGATGGGATAGATGATATTTGTGTTGGTGAAAATGCAGCCACAAATCACCAATCTATACCTGCCGGTGCTCTCTACATCTATAAAGGAACAAGGACCCCCGTTTCTGTAAAAGAAGGGTCCGTAGAAGATTTAAGCAACAGCTCCATGGATATTGTAATTTCACCAAATCCGACAAACGGGAAAGCTAATCTTCATTATTCTCTCCCCGGTTCAGGAGTACTAACGATTGAGATATTTGATATCCTTGGTCAGAGAATATATAACAATTCAACACAGGAAGAGAAAGGGTCGCACACAAAAGAGTTAAATATTCAAAACTTTGCCGCTACAACCGGCATATAAATTTTCCACTTCACCCTGAAAACGGGTGAAAAGACTTTAACTAAAAGCGTTAAGGTACAATTAATTAAATAGGTGAAACAAAACAACGAATTACACGACTATATTTAGAGTCTAAAACTTTTATTTAAGGTCGACAGGATATCATCTCTCGTTAAATTGTTTATTCCCATGAGTTTAAGCAAATTCCCAACTTCCGGCTTTTCTTTCTCCATTATTTTCACGAACATTTTCAAATCAGACCGAATTTTTGAGGGTAAAATGATATCCGTCGTTTTTAATCCTGCGCCAAGGCGGAAAACATCCTCTTACCATATAATATTCCCAATCATTTCTTCCAATGACATTTGTATTCTTTCGTCTTCATCATTTTTGAAGGCAAGATATAATGACAAGGGGTCCACAAAATTTGTGCCGGAGAGTAATGCGGGTTCGTAATTCCATATTTCAACAGTAAACCTCCCGTCATGCATATGTATTTCAGGAAGTTTAGTTAGTTTTTTCATCATATGGTATTTTTTTATGGATATGGCGGATTGATTATTTTCACCGCTTGACAGATTGCTGTAATGTCCCAAAGCTGCTTCCCCCGAGATCATCCGGGGAGAAAGTTCCGGAAGATCGTCAAAGTATATTTTTTTTCTTACAGGCGAACTAAGTAAAGGAAGTGAGATATTCCAGAGCTCTTTTTTTTCAGATGAGAATTTGATGACCTTCGTTTTCGTACCTTCAATTCTGCAAATTCCGGATGCAACCAATTCTCTCGTTGCACGGCTTATGCTCATAGGCGAACAGGGCAGTAATTTTGTAATTTCGCCGAGGGGAATATTCTCTATTGATTTCCTTTGTAAATGATAAAGAACTAAAAGCTGGCTGATTGCTCCAAGACTATCTTTGTGAGATGCTGTGCCGATACCGAATTCTTTCAGGTCTAATAACAGAGTGGGGATAAACATTTGTCTGTTTGGTAAAATAAAGGGAACCCGTTTTTGGATCAACCTCTGCCGTTGATAAGATTCAATCTCTTCAAAACAAAAAACAATGGTAGCAGAAAAATACTTTTCCAACAGTTCTTTTTGCTTTGCAAGACGGTCAGGTGTTATGCCTTGAAAAGATTTTCTGATATCAAGTATGACTCTCCTGTTCTCAATATAAAGCTCCTGATATGTTCCGATACTCAGGTAAAGAGGCAAACCTTTTATCACTTCATCAGGGAGACTTCGCGAAACAACATTCAGTCCGGTTGTTTTTTTGATATAATCAATTATTTCCATTTCATCTTTCGTTGAAGGAATATGATTTGCATACTAACAATGTTAATGATATTATGCAAATATAATGATAATATAATATTTATAAAAGAGATATCCGGAAATATTTTCCTTCTTGAAGCCCATTTGCTCGAACATACAAGCACTAATTACTCAAAGACGATGAAAGCTTTGCTCCTTAAATAGGGCTGAGGAATGAAGGTTGATGGCTGAAAAGCTCGCACCAGAATTATAAATTATTAAGGCTGTCTCGAGAGGGGCAGCCTTTTAATGTATCGTTTTACCTGAAAAAGTGGTGGCAAGCGGGTCAGGCAAAAAGTTCGATATTGCTTCTCAATGCTTCACTTTTTTTCGATTCCGATATTAAACCTTTTAAAACTTTGCCAATATTTATTCCTACAGGACGATATAAGGTTGTGAAATCTATGGATATCACTTCCCGAACTTCTGGCATGCAACTAATTTGCTAATCGCTTCATAAACTCTCCCGTTTGTATTATATTTCAGTAGATCAAAAAAAAATACATACGGAGAAGAAATTAATATGTCACAAACACCCTTTATGACACTCGAGCGATATATCATCGAGGAGGAACGGAAGCATCCCGAAGCGACGGGGGCACTCTCAAGGATATTGTCGGATCTTTCAATTGCTGCAAAAATCATTTCGAGGGAAGTGAACAAAGCCGGACTGGTTGAGATACTTGGCTTCACGGGCGATACAAATGTTCACGGAGAATCGGTAAAAAAACTTGACATGTATGCACATGACATGATCTTCAAGGCAATGGATCATGGCGGTCAGCTTTGTATCATGGCATCTGAAGAAGAAGAGGATATCATCCACATCCCCCACCACTTCACTATCGGAAAATATGTTCTTCTGTTCGATCCCCTCGACGGGTCTTCAAATATTGATGCCAATGTAAACATCGGTACGATATTCTCGATCTACAAAAGGGTTTCTGAGGGAGACGGTCCTGGTACACTTGAAGACTGTTTACAACCGGGGACTCAGCAGGTAGCCGCAGGATATGTGATTTATGGCTCCTCAACAATGCTTGTTTATACCACAGGCGAGGGAGTTCACGGCTTTACGCTTGACCCCTCAATCGGTGAATTTATCCTCTCCCACCACGATATCAGAATACCAGAGAAGGGAAAAATCTACAGTATCAATGAAGGTAACTACAAATACTGGCACCCCGGTTTGAAAAAATATATCAAATGGCTTCAGGAAGAGGACAAATCAACGGGGAGACCCTACTCAACCCGCTATATCGGTTCGATGGTTGCGGATGTGCACAGAACCATTTTATACGGCGGCATCTTTATGTACCCCGCAGACAGCCGGAACCCCAAAGGGAAATTGAGACTGATGTATGAGTGCAATCCTGTTTCGTTTATTGTGGAAGCATGCGGCGGGAAGGCAATAACGGGATATACCAGAGTGCTTGAAGAGATACCAAATTCACTTCACGAGAGGTGTCCGATCTTTATCGGAAGTCCTTACGATATAGACAAGGTTGCCAAATTTATTGCCGATACGGATGCCGAATTAGAGAAACCTCTGTAACGGATTCCCCACACGGGGATAAGGAATTACCGGCTGCAGGCAGGATCACCCTTCTGCAGCCCGGTTTTTATAAATCGAATTTCTTCAGTTTTTCGGTAAGAAGGGAAGCGAGATTTTCCTTCGAGATGCCTTCCAATTTAAACTTGCCCGATTTAACAATAATTTCAGGTGCATCGCCCTCTTTGGTTGCATATTTATAGAGCATGTAACCGAGTCTGTTCCGGTCACTGGGCAGGGGCAGATAGTCCTTCAATTCTTCAGCAATAGAATAAACTTTTTTCTCGAGATTATCCTCAGGGAATTCAATGGTTTTTGGTCCGGGAAGTGTTGACATTTTTTCTCTCTAAAATTTTAATAATCCATTACACTAAAATAATAAAGATTGGAATGATAACCACAAAGGTTGGAAAATGAGGGGAGGTTGTCACCTTGTAAAGTGACAACCTCTGAAATAACAATCAGTACTCCTGCGGAAGTTCCTGCAGTTCTTTGTATGAGAAGACGGGACCGTCCTTACAAACATAGACGCTACCGATGTTGCACCTGCCGCACTTCCCGAGTCCGCACTTCATCCTGTTTTCGAGGGTGGTAATCATATTGTCTTCGGTGAAGCCGAGTTTCTCGAGGACAGGGAAAGTATATTTTATCATAACCGGTGGTCCGCAAATGACAGCCACGCTGTTTTCCGAAGCCGGAGCAACCTTCTCGACTATGGAGGGGACAAATCCCACTTCACCGTTCCAGTCAGGAGTTTCACCCCCCGGATCGACGGTAACTACGGTCTTTACTCCATCCATCCCTTTCCACTCTTCCAGCTCCCTCTTGTAAACCAGATCGGCAACCGAGCGGGCACCATAGATAATGGTAACATCTTTGAAGCGTTCTCTCAGATCGAGCACATTCCAAATGATGCACCTGACAGGGGCAAGCCCTATTCCGCCGGCGATGAAGACGACATTTTTGCCTTCCATCTTCTCAAGGGGGAAGTGGTTCCCGTAGGGACCTCTCAGTCCGATGATATCGCCTTTGTTCATTTTGTTCAAAGCTCCCGTTACTTTTCCGGCGATCTTAAACGAACATTCGAGATATTCGGTTCGTGTCGGAGGGGAGGCGATGCAGAATGTGCACTCTCCCTCGCCAAAAACGGAATATTCGGCAAACTGACCCGCAAGGAACGAAAACTCCTCACGCATCTTTTTGCTAATGAACTTAAGTTTGAAGGTTTTTATGTCAGGAGTCTCCTGAATTATATCTATGATTTCAACGAGTTCGGGTTTGTAAATATTCATTTGATCCTCCTTTCAACCTGCATTCGAATGTGCTAAATGATCAATCTCTTCCACCAGCTCAAGTATGTCGATGGAAACAGGGCATCCGCGCGAACATCTTCCGCAGCCGGTACACAAGATTTCAGAGAATTTGTCGTTGTAGTATTTGAATTTGTGGGAGATTCTCTGTCTGTACCTCTTCTCGCGGCTGTCCCTGGGGTTGTGTCCCGAGGCATGCTTTGTGAAAAGGGAGAACTGGCACGCATCCCAGTTTTTCGCTCTTACACCCGAGCATGTTCCGCACTGCTCATCCACAATGTCGAAACAGTGGCAGGTCGGACAAACAAAAGCACACTGCCCGCAACTCAGGCAGGTTTCCCCCGCCTCGTCCCAGAATTCATGTTCGAAATGGCTGTCGAGCCACTTTTTCACATTGTCATAGTCGAACTTCTTCTCTTCGTGTCCGTTTTTGTTTTCAGCTGGAGGAATTCCCGTATAAGATTCGAAGAAACCTGAGTATTCTTCGACGAATTTGGTACCCTTCTCCGTAATTGTCTTCACGAGGAATGAATCTTCGACTGGAATCATAAAGATATCGGAACCCTTTTCCGATTCCTGTGACAAGCCGGTTTCGTTGCAGAAGCACCAGTCGTCCCGGTGATTACATTCCGTTCCGATAATTATCGAGTTTTCGACTCTCCGGTTGAAGAAATCATCGGCATAGTCCCAGTTGAAGACCTTCGAGAGTATCGGAAGCGATGCCGAGTCGCATGGTCTTGCACCGAATACGACGGTCTTTCTCTCGTCAATAACGGGTTCCTTCAGGTCGATGGCTCCGTTATTGTTTTTGTAGTAGAACAATGCTTCCGTTTTAGGGAAAAAGTGTTCCTTAAACGAGATGGCTGTCGGGGGAGTATCCGTTTGCATAAATTTAAGGGATTCATCGAAATTTTCGGAGAACCTCTTTCCGTCGGGAGTCACCCCGATAACCCGGTGGTTATCCTTTTTAAGTTGATCGATCAGCCGGGAGAGATTTGCTTTTTCTATTTTCATCAGTTTCATATTGCCTCCTACCTGATAAATTCTTCATGGTCGGAAGTGCTGAAAGTACCAATCAGTGTCGGTGCGTTCATATCGGTTCCGTGTCTGTAGCCGAATTCCTTAAATGCCACCATTCCCATCTTTCTGTTGAGGAGTGAGAGGGGGATGTCAGCGGGACAAACGCGATCGCACTCGCCACAGCCGATACATCTGCCTGCCTGATGGAAAGCACGGATCATGTTCCAGGCGAAATTTGCCCTGTTTGTGGCACTGCTTTCTATCCAGCGGGGTTCTGTTTTATCAACGATGCACTGATCACAGTAGCACATCGGACAAACTTCCCGGCAGGCGTAGCACTTAATACATTTTTCGAACTCCGAGTTCCAGAATTCAAGTCGCTCTTCGGCAGACATTTCCTCGATCTGTTTCATCAAAAGAGCGTTCTCATCGTCGGGGAGCTCGAACTCAACAGACTCTTCAACAAGGACATCGTACCAGGCGGGTGTTTTTCCCGCACAGGTTTTGCATTTTATCTGTGTGTTCTCCTTAGAGAATTCCTTGTTCTGATCCTTGACCACTCCGCTGCAATTCACTCCGATGACATAGAGGTCATCCCGGTTTACGCGGTTTTCCTGAATCAGGGCTGTGATGGCTTTCAGATCGCACGGTTTTACAACGATTCCGATCTTCCCTTCAGTCCGGTTACGGAACCGGTGGAGATAGACCGCCAGATTATTAACCGCATTGTGGTTGTAAGTGAGTTTATCAGTATCCGCCTCTGTGTGAGCGATAAAGGGTTTCAAGTGATGTCGTCTGTCTTCTGTGTAGCCGATGATGAGGGCAGCTTTGTTCCCGGTAATGGCTTCACGACAAACTGCATTAAGTCCGTTCATCAGATTTCAACTCCTTCCTCTTCCAATTCGGGAAGTTCGATCTTTCTGGCCATTTTCCTGTACTGATCGAAAGGTCCTTTTTTCCTTACGGTTTCGGTTACGCCGTCGATGACATCAACCCACTTTTTCCCTTCGGAAGCTGAGACCCATGAGAAGTGGAGCCGGGACGAGTCGATACCCGCAAACTCCAGCAACTCCCTGAACATTATCCACCTTCTTCGGGCGTGGAAGTTTCCGGCATTGTAGTGGCAGTCACCGGGGTGGCAACCCGAAACGAGCACACCATCGGCACCACTTTCGAACGCTTTTATTATAAAAACGGGATCGATTCTTCCTGTACACGGTACACGAATCAATCTTGCATTTGGCTGTTGTTTCAATCGTGAGGTACCCGCCAGATCAGCTCCGGTATAGGTACACCAGTTACAGACAAACGCTGCTATTTTGGGTTCAAATTTCTCTTCCATGTTATACCTCTGCAAAAGCATTTATCTGGGCGAATATCTGGTCATCTCTAAAGCCGATCAGTTCAATCGACTTGGAAGGGCAGGTCGCATTACATGTTCCGCACCCCTGACAGAGTCCTGAATTTACATGAGCAACCACCTTTAGAAGCTGACCTTTTCTGTCTCTTATCTCATTTATGTCTATGGCATTATAGGCACAAACCTTCTTGCAATAGAAGCACCCCGCACAGGTGGAAGGATCCACTTCTGCGACAACGGGCTCCCTTTCGAGCATGTCTGAACCAAAAAGAACCATCGTTTTTGCAGCCGCAGCCGACGCCATCGAAACACACTCGGGGATATCGCGCGGTGAGTGGCAGGCACCCGCAAGGAAGATTCCACCCGTGGCGGTTTCCACAGGTCTCAACTTCGGATGCACTTCCTGGAAGTAACCATATTTATCGTAAGAGACACCCAGAGTCTGGGCAAGCACGGAAGCTTCGGGCTGAGGCACCATCGCAGTCGCCAGAACGACAAGGTCGGCATCAATCGTGACAGGCATTCCGGCAATTGTGTCCTCACCTCTGACGATGAGTTTTCCGTCTTCCTCATATATCTTCGAAACCCTTCCGCGGATATATTTCACATGATCTTCCTCGATGGCGCGGCGAACAAATTCCTCATAGTTCTTTCCGCCCGACCTGATGTCCATGTAGAAGACATAAGCTTCACCGTGATGAACCTTGTGTTTGTAGAGCATCGCGTGTTTGGCAGTGTACATGCAACAGATTTTGCTGCAGTATGAGATTCCTTTCGATTCGTCGCGGGAGCCGACACACTGGATAAACACAATCTTTTGTGGTTCCTTGTTGTCGGAAGGACGAAGGATTTCTCCCGAAGTGGGACCCGATGCACTTGCGATTCTCTCGAACTGGAGTCCGTCAATCACATCTCTGTATTTGCCGTAGCCGTATTCTCCGTAACCTTTGTAGATGCTTCCCTCGGGTTTTTTGTCAATTGTGTAGAGTTTATATCCCGTGGCAACGATAATGGCACCAACCTCCTCTTTCACGAATGTATCCTGCTGATCGAAGTCGATAGCATCGCGTCCGCAGACACTCTTGCAAAGGGCGCACTTCCCGTTTTTGAAGTAGGTGCACACCTCTCTGTCGATAACCGGGATATTCGGAACCGCCTGAGGGAATGGGACATACATCGCAGAGCGGAAGGAAAGCCCCTCATCAAATTCGCTGAGAGCCTTTTTCTTGATCGGGCATTTTTGTGCACAAAGTCCGCATCCCGTGCAAAACTCCTCTTTAATCGATTTTGCCTTTTTTCTGATTGTTACGGTAAAATTGCCGATAAAACCATCGACTTTTTCCACTTCAGAATAAGACATCAGTTTAATTTTGGGGTGTTGATAGACTTCAACCATCCTCGGGGTAAGGATACACTGCGAGCAGTCCAAAGTCGGAAATGTCTCCGAAAGCTGACTCATGTGCCCGCCGATGGAGGGTTCCTTCTCAACAAGCACCACTTCATAACCCGCATTGGCTACATCAAGGGCTGCCTGTATTCCGGATATTCCACCGCCGATTACGAGGGTTCGTTTGGTAACAGGAACACGAATCGGGGAAAGCGGGACATTGAACTTTACTTTTTCAACGGCGAACCGCATCAGGTCGATCGATTTCCTTGTGCCGGCTTTAATGTCATCGTGTATCCAACTGCAGTGTTCCCGCAAATTGGCTATCTCGACCATGTAAGGATTCACACCTGCATCGGCACATGCTTTTCTGAAAGTCTTTTCGTGCATGTGGGGCGAGCATGAACCCACCACAACAGCATCGAGACCTTTCTCCCGGATTGCCTGCTTGATGAGGTTCTGTCCGGGGTCGGAGCACATATATTTGTAGTCTTCAGAATGTGCAACCCCCGGAAAACGGGCGCATGCTTCCGCGACTGCATGGCAATCAACCGTTCTGCCGATGTTTTCACCGCAATGGCAGACAAAAACTCCTATGCGCATACAACCTCCCGCTTTGTTATTTTCGAAAGGATTGGTTTTACATCGATGTAATGTGAATTGATGCCAAGTGCAGCAGGATCGATCCCCATCGCGAGACCGATAAGTTCGGTCAGGTAGAGGACTGGTATCGGATTCCTTCCTTTGTCCTGATCTATAATGGCAATCTGTCGCATGTCAAGATTTGAGTGACACATCGGGCAGGCAACGGCAATTACATCCGCACCCCGTTTTATTGCGTCATCGAGTATCTTTTTGCTCAGCTTTACAACAATATCGGTATGGGCTATCGAGTGAGCGGCTCCGCAACATTCGGTTTTGAAGTTCCAGTTCACCGTTTTTGCACCCGTTGCCTCCACAATCGCTTCCATCGAATGAGGGTCTTCGACATCGTCGGCAAGGGCGATATCGGCAGGCCTTACAAGCAGGCAACCGTAATAGCACGCCACCTTCAGGTTCTCTAGATCCGCCGTTATGTGATCCTTCAGTTTTTCGGGACCGATCTCTTCAAACACCTGAAGAAGATTGCAGATTTTCATTCCCGTATTCATTTTGTCTTCGAGCAGTTCCTCAACCCGCATACGGGTTTTTTCGTCGAGTCTCAACTCTTTTTGGGAGGAAACCAGTCTGCTGTAACAGGCTGCACAGGGAGCGAGAAGTTCGTTTAATCCCTGCTTCTGTGCAAGCAACAGATTCCGTGCCGGCAATGCAACAGAGAGAAGATGGGAGGTGACATGTGCCGATGTGGCGCCGCAGCACGACCAGTCTTCAAGTTCATCGAGTCCAATATCAAGTACCTTAAAGACCTCCTTGAGGGAGAGGTCGGCTTCTTTTCCGGTACCTTCAGCGGAACATCCGGGGTAATAACCGAGATTCATGCCTTGCCTCCTTCCGCTTCAGCGAAAATCTTTCTGATGCTCTTCTTCCCTTTTACTTTTGGAGGAAGCAACCCCAGTTTTCCTTTGATGAGGGTAACGGGAGCCAGATCGAGGTCCTGGAAAAAATGTCGTGTTTTAAGTTTATATTCGAGGAGGAAGCCGATCTCATAAGATCTGCCGAAGTTTTTTATCTGATTAAGGAATGATCTGTGGAAAGCCATGCCATCGGGGTCAGGCGGTTTTATTCCATATTCGATTGCCAGCTCACGGAGTGCATCCATGAACCGCGCCATATCGAAACCTTGCGGGCACCTCGTGCTACAAGTCTGACACCCGGCACACAGCCAGATTGATGGTGATGAAATTGCTTTTTCGTAAAAGCCCAGTTGTACGAATCTTCCAACCCTGTTGGGTGGAGTTTCGGTAAAGTCCCTCACGGGACAGCCCGCAGAACATTTGCCACATTGATAACAAAGTGCAACATCCTGGGACATTATTGTATCTAATTTCTCTCGGAAATTGTTCGGGTCTATATTTTTCATGGTTGACTCCGTACAGAGAAAGAGGGGTGATTATCAGAAGTGAAAATATTGTGATCATACGATCAGTTTTTATCGCATATTTTAGGATAAATGATAACGAAACTTAAATAAACATTTTTTCATAATTGTGAAATCACCCGTTTTTTCTTTCAGCCTACCGCCCTCAGTAATTCAGCCCTCAACATTATTATTTGAGTAAAGTCTTATTAGTTAGTTGTTTTACAATCGTATAATTTACGGAGTAAAATAATTTAAATAGTGGCATGATAGACGAAACAGCAAAAAAGTTTGCGGAATTAACCTGTTCGCTTTCCAGAGAGTGTGGCAGAAAAGAAGAGTTCTTTGCGAGGTGTTATAATCTCACCCCGGCAGAGCTGAGGCTTCTGATGCTATTTGGTGAAAGGCATTTTATCTCAATTAAGGAGTTATCCACACATTTGGCTCTTACGCCCGGAAGGATAACTCACATTCTCACTTCACTTGAAGAGAAGAAACTCGTTTCAAGGAAGCAGGACGAGATCGATAAAAGAAGTTTTAATGTTTACCTTACCGGGCAAAGCAGGCCCTACATCAACAAGATAAACATGGGGCATATTTTAGTACATAAAGAAATTTTTGACACTCTGGACGAGACCACACGCGAAAATGTTATTCTCGTGATGGAGTCACTGATCACGGCAATGAAGAACTGGGTGGTCAACGAGACCGGCAGAGAAGTGACGGCATAGCGTTCAATAGTAGTTGCCAGAATCTGCGTATTCTTCGTCAAAAACAAAAATGTGACTTTTGTAAGGAGGAAGGTCGATATACAAACCTTTCTCCAGCACTTCCGCGAGTGATCTTATGTAGATCTTGTCGTTAAGCACATCGTTCAGAAGCACTCTGTCATCAGCAATTGAAACCGGGAATTTCAACAGGCATTGAGACTGAACGGGCGAGTAGTTTACCACAACGAGAACATTCCTCACCGCGAGTTTCCATTTCCATGCAAGCATGTTTGAACTGGTGCCATTGTCATCCCAGGCACGGTGACAAAAGAGCAGTTCCCATATCCCATCCTTAAAAGCCCTGTCATTGGTGATTTGCAGCAGTTTTTTGTAAAATTTCTCCACTTTTGGATGAAACTGTGACTGAGCTTCCCTTCCGAGTTGAAGAGGCTGTTTCTGTTTCCTCCCCTCCCACTGCCCGTCCTGATAGAGTGTCAAGCCCGGAATTGTAGTTGCGATTACCGCAGCTGCCATCGATTTATCGTGACCGAAGGCGTGAAGTGCCCTCTCCTCCTCATATTTTTCGACAAAACGAACCGATTTTTGTTGCATGTTCATGTCAGCGGTAAGATGACCCCTTATCTCATTTGCACCGTTGTTTTTTAATTTGTCGTAAAGCACCTTGTCGGTGGTATAATCAAACCCGAGATTCTGAAGAGACCTTTCAAGATTCCAGTAAGTCTCGGCTATGAAAATGAACCCCGGATTAAACGATTTTATCTCCTTTATTGCAGACTGCCAAAACTCGTCGTTTGTCTCGGGATATTTGTGCTGATCTGCCGCTCCGCTCCAGGTGTTGCCAAAAACATTATTCAGTATCAGCATCGACATCGAACACCTTACTCCGTCGCACAACTGACTGATATTTTGCAAAACCCCCGACATGTAATCGCGGGTGAAGGGATTAAAATAATTCAACTGCACTGTATCGCGCCAGGCAGGGAAAAACGGATCTCTTCCATGGGCAAAAAACTGATTTTTATGGAATGGCGACGAGAAGTAGGTATGGGGCTCTTCTTCAAATGATTTTTTATCGACTGAAAGGAAAATTTCAGGATTGTCCCGAAGCACTCTGCTTGTTGAACCAAAATGGTTGGGCACAAAATCGAGGATAAGTGCCATTCCGAGGTCGTTAAGTGTCTTCTTTAGTTGGAGAACATCGGCTTCGGTGCCAAGGTCGGGATTGATTACATAATCATCAATCGCGAAAGGTGACCCGATGACATCGTCCCGTGTCCAGTCTTTCAATGCGGCATTATATTGCTTCACGAGCTCGGGGGTGAAACAGGTTTCATCGATGTTGTCGCGACAGGTTTTCCACAGACCGAGCAGCCAGATGAAGTTTATCCCTTTTTCCTTCAAATCGCTCCAGGCGGTGACCGGAATATCTTTAATTTTTGCGTCAGGACCGAATTTTTTGATCCAGACGCGGGTATTTATTTCGTAAAGTTTTGGATTGTTTAGCATGTTAAGTACCCATTGTTTCTTAAATTTGGGCAGTCGATCAATTAAATTAATAAACCCTTAAATCTCACCGTTAAACCTACAAAACTTTTCGATGAAAGGAAAGTAAAAATGAAACTTGCCACACTTTGTTATGTCAAGGATGTGAAAAACAACACAACTCTCATGCTCCACAGAATTAAAAAGGAAAATGACATGCATGAAGGGAAGTGGAACGGGCTCGGCGGCAAGTTTGAACCGGGAGAGACTCCCGAGGAATGTGTCATCAGGGAGGTAAGGGAAGAGTCGGGACTCGAGATAAAAAATCCCAAGATGGAGGGGTTTATCACTTTCCCGGCATTCGATGACATTGATGACTGGTATGTTTTTGTTTTCACCGCAGAGGAGTTTTCGGGTGAATTGATCGACTCCCCCGAAGGTGTGCTCGAGTGGATACCCGACTCGGAACTCTTCAACCTCAATCTTTGGGAAGGCGACACAATTTTTATGAAGTGGTTCGGCTCGGGAAAGGTATTCTCCGCCAAATTCGAGTACGACAAAGGGGAATTCACCAACCACGATGTAATCTTTTATTAATGCAGTAATGCAGTAATCCAATAATGCAGTAATATTTTAGGGGGGTTATCTGCGAGATGAAAAGCTGCATGCATCATTTTTTCTGCAACGGTTTAAAATTACAAATTAATTGCTTATATTGTTCATTAGTAATGAAAACTTTTGTTCATTAGTAATGAAAAGCATAGTTAAATGATTACATTTCAAACACTTACCGATGTTGTCTTCCAGCAAAGAGAGTATCTTCTCTCGACCCCGACCGGAATAACCCGGGAAAAACTCCCTCAAATGCTCCCTCAACCGGGAGTTGCATCAATCATCACCGGAATAAGAAGGTGCGGTAAGAGCACTCTGCTGAGACAAATGATCGAGCAAACTCCGGACTTCAAATATCTAAACTTTGAAGATGTGAGGCTGTTTCAGTTTGAACCGGGTGATTTTATTAAGCTGGATGAAATTTTCGGGGACTTCAGTGGAGTCTGTTTTTTTGATGAGATTCAAAATATTGAAGGATGGGAAAGATTTGTAAGAACACTTCTCGACAAGGGAAAGAGAGTGGTAATCACAGGTTCAAATGCGTCGATGTTGAGCAAGGAGCTTGGCACAAAGCTTACGGGCAGACACCTCGCAACCGAGCTCTTCCCGTTCTCATACAGAGAGTTTTGTGATTTTTACTCCATAGAGCCGTCAGCGGAGGCTTTTACCGAATATCTTAACAAGGGAGGGTTCCCCGAATATCTAAGAATCGGCAATCCGAATCTGCTTCAGACACTTCTGATTGATATCCTGATGAGGGACATAATCGTAAGAAACGGACTAAGAGACGAGAAATTTGTAAAGGAGCTTGCACTCTACCTAATCACCAATTCCGCAAAAGAGTTTTCATATACTTCACTAAAAAATCTGTTCGGAACTGGATCGGTAAACACGATAATCTCGATTCTAAACCATTTCGAAGACAGTTATCTCTTTTTTACTCTGCAACAATTCAATTTCTCTTATAAAAAAAGAATTGTATCGCCGAAAAAAATATACTCCATCGATACAGGGATGCTCACAGTAAACAGCTCCTCCTTCTCGGCAGACAGGGGCAGAATCCTCGAAAATTCAGTTTTTCTTCACCTTAAAAGAAGCGGTGATGAGATTTTCTATTTCAAGGATAGCAAAGAATGTGATTTTATCACCCGGTCAAAAAACGGGGAATTCAGGGCAATCCAGGTTTGTTATGATCTGAATGAAAGCAATCTCGACAGGGAATTGAATGGCCTTGTCGAGGCTCTTGCGAAATTAAATCTCGATTCGGGTCAAATCATCACTCACAACACAACCGATCACTTCGCAACAGGAGGTAAAACCATCAATGTGGTGCCTGCCTGGAAGTGGATGGGATAACTCCTGATTTAGGCAATTTTTACCAACTAAATATCCCCTTGTATTTTACAGAATAAATGCAGAAATTTACATTTCCCTTCAACTATAATCGAGTAACAAATGTTTTTCTTTTCCGCGGTTAAAAAAGCCGTCTTTTTGTCCCTTTTTATCGTTTTTGCGATCACCGCACAACAGGTTCCACAGAGAGTAATCTCGAAAGGAAGTGTTGATTATCTGTCGAACGAACTGATAATCAAATTCCGTTTTGCCCCGGCAACTGATGCTCAGGGAGTGGCGACACTTTCCACTTCACTTGCTGAAAAAATGGATTTCCTTAATGTGAAATCGACTAAGACACTCTTTCCGCCAAAAGCGATGGCTTCCTCTGTCAACGGAATCGAAAGAATAATTTCGGTTAAATACTCCGCCGATATCGATCCCGAATTTGCAGCATCAAAACTTTCAAAAGTTGCTGAAATCGAGTGGATTGAGCCAAGAATCGTCTATAAAACCGGATTTGTGCCGAACGATCCTTCATACAACACCCAGTGGTATCTCCCAAAAATCAAAGCTGCTGAAGCATGGGACATCAACCAGGGCTCCCCTTCCATTGTTATAGGAATTGATGATACAGGCGTTGACTGGAACCACCCCGACCTCGCCGGTAACATTTGGACAAACCCCGGTGAAATAGAAAGCAACGGAATTGACGACGATAACAACGGATACATCGACGACTTTCGCGGTTGGGATTTCGGCGGCTTAAACGGAACGCCCGACAACAACCCGATGGAGGACCAGCCCGACCATGGTACACATGTGGCTGGATGTGCAAGTGCCTCCACCAACAATGGAATTGGCGTCTCGGGCATTGGTTTCAACTCGAAAGTTATGGCAGTAAAAACTTCAAGAAACGACCAGAGAGACCCCTCTTCAGGCTCCCCTTACATCGTTTATGGTTATGAAGGGCTCCTCTATGCAGCCCAAAACGGTGCAAAAGTAATCAATTGCAGTTGGGGAGGAGGCGGTTATTCACTTCTCGGACAGAATATTATAAATGAAGTTACGGCTCTCGGATCAGTAATTATTTCGGCAGCAGGAAACTCATCCCTCAGAGATCCTTTTTATCCCGCCGCATACAATAATGTATTGGGCGTGGCAAGCACCACATCCTCCGATCTCAGATCGTCATTCTCAAACTACGGTACTTATGTCGATGTCGCCTCCCCCGGAAGCAGCATCTACAACACCTGGCAGGATAACACCTACGCAAGCCTCAGCGGCACCTCAATGGCTTCACCAATAACGGCAGGACTTGTAGCCCTCACGATGGCACAGTTCCCGGGTCTCACCCCGCTTCAGGCTGCCGAAAAAGTAAGAGTTTCCGCTGATAACATTGACAACCTGAATCCTTCTTATGCGCTTCTTCTCGGAAAAGGAAGAATTAACGCACTTCGTTCACTTCAGTCAAACGATTTTAAGTCGGTCAGAGCGATTGAGACGGTATTTTCCGATGCAGTTACAGGGAACAACGACGGTATCTTCCAGCGCGGTGAAACTATAACAGTGTTTGTGAGATTCAAAAATATCCTTAATTCGGTCAGCAACCTGAATGTTACGCTCGTAAGCAAAACAGCAAATGCCACGGTAACTGCGAATCCGACAGTTTCTTTTGGTGCAAAACAATCAGGCGATATTTTCGATAACACCGGAAGTCTTTTTCAGTTTACAATATCGACCACTGCCCCTGAAAACTCGGAACTTTCATTCATTCTCGATATGAACGACAGCCCCTACACAGATTTTCAGTGGATTACAACAATCGGTAACCCCACTTATGCAACAACCGTTGGCAATAAAGTCGCCGTGACAGTCACCAGCACAGGAAATCTTGGATATGCCGACTACCCGACCAATTCAAAAGGGAAAGGTTTCGTTTATGACGGCGAGAGCAATATGCTTTTTGAAGGTGCGCTCATGCTTTCAACAGCGGCAAATCAGATAATTAATGCCGCCCGAGGACAGACCCAGAATGTGCAGGACAAAGATTTTCAGTCGGAAATCCCCTTCTCTCTGAAAATACCCGGTGTAAAAGCTGATGTGGAGGGATATGGTGCCTTCAACGATAATCTTGCAGGCGGATCGAAACTCGGACTTCAGGTAAAGCAACGGTCCTATAACTATTCCGCAACGAGTGATGAGGACTTCGTAATCGTCCGCTACACAGTAAAAAACACTTCGCAATCGGCAGTTAACGGACTTTATGCAGGTCTCTATTTCGACTGGGATCTCATCGACGGATCGGGCGACAGAACAGAGTGGAATGCGGCAGGAAACTACGGTAAGGTGTGGAACAACAGTGCCTCCTTCACCACGAAAGTTGCATCCGCCTTCATCAGCGGTACCAACTATCTCTTCAGACCGATCATGAATGACGGTTCTGTAGGAGGTATAAATGTTTATGACGGCTACACCGATCTCGAGAAATTCACTTCCCTCTCAACGGGCGTAACAGCCACCCAGATTGGTCCAGGCGACATCTCCCATGTAGTCGGCGGCGGACCTTTCAACATAGCACCCGGTGACAGCATCGAACTCGCATTCGCACTCGCAGCCGGTAACTCAGATGCCACCCTCGACAATGCCATCGCAAACGCAAGACTTAAATGGGGTGTGATCACCTCTGTAAAAGAGGTTCAGGATGTGGTGCCCGCTTCATTCGCACTCTTCCAGAATTATCCAAATCCGTTCAACCCGGAGACCAAAATCAAATTCTCGGTTGCAACTCCCGGTTTGGTAAGCATAAAAGTCTATGACATTCTCGGCAACATGGTAACTGAAATCATCAACCGCGAAATGGACAAAGGCGTGTACGAAGCTTCATTCGATGCAAAAGCACTCAGCTCCGGAATCTACTTCTACGAAATGAAAGCAGGAGCCTTCTCACAAAAAATGAAAATGCTGCTCTTGAAGTAATGCAATAATGCAGTAATCCAATAATATTTGTGGCATCAGATTTTTTGGGTGCCACTTTTTTATTAAGGGGCTTTCCCGTCACCCATTCTCCCCCTTTTTTTATACCCTTAAGTTCTGTAATGAAACTTTTTCGTATATTTGTTGTTTATTCTTAGAGGTCAGTTTCTTAACAAACAGGAAAAACGGATGCCGTTAATACCAATATTAAAAATAGTACATATCGTGAGTGCAGGTCTGTGGCTTTCACTTTTAATTTACGGGATAATTCTTAGATCGAGAATCAATAATGCAAAGGGGATGCCCGAGGAAAAAGGGCTTATTTTGACATGGATCAGCTCCCTGAATCTTATCGGAATTGTCGGCTCAATGGGAGTCCTCCTGACCGGTTTATACCTCTCTCTTGCAATTGAGAGTTACGGGTTTTTCAAGTTTGCGAGCGGTGCGAATCACTGGCTCTATACAAAACAGTTTGTAATGGTCATCATCCTTATTCTTATCGGTGCGGTGATGATTCCTTCAGCAAAGAAGATTAAAGGTCTTCTTCTGCCCGGCTTAAAGTCAGACCAGCCCCTCAATGAAGAAGCCTACACGCTTTTGGGCAAACTAAAAAGAGTTGATCTCAGCATTAACACTCTGGTGATCCTCAATATATTAATGGCTTTTTCAAGATATTTCTTATAACGGTTTAATGCAAAAAATTGCAATTCTGGGCTCCTCGGGGTCCATCGGCGTAAACACTCTGGAAGTGGTGCGCCACCTTAAAGATCAATTTAAAGTAACAGCCTTAAGTGTAAACAACAGAATTGATCTTCTCGAGGCTCAGATCGCCGAGTTCAAACCTGAAGCAGTTTGTGTCGTGGATAAAGACGCTGCAGCAGTTTTGCGGTCTCGAATCGGTCCCGAAGTGAAGGTTTTCGCAGGCGAGGAGGGTCTCTCCGACCTTGCAACTGAAATTGACTACGATGTCTTTGTTGGTGCGGTTGTCGGATTTTCCGGCCTCAGACCCACAGTTGAAGCAATAAAAAAGGGGAAGAGAATCGCCCTTGCCAACAAGGAAACCCTTGTGGTAGCCGGAGAGCATATAAAAGGACTCTGCAGTGAGTACGATTCTGAGATGATCCCCGTCGATTCGGAACATTCTGCCATCTTTCAGTGTCTCATAGGTGAGCATGTAAGCGAGATCAGCAGAATAATTCTTACCGCCTCGGGTGGTCCTTTTCTCCGTTTCACAAAAGAGGAAATAGAAAAGGTCACAGTCGAGCAGGCGCTGAAGCATCCGACATGGAAAATGGGCGCAAAAATAACGATTGATTCAGCGACACTTATGAACAAGGGACTCGAACTGATTGAAGCCCGCTGGTTGTTTGATCTGAAAGCAGACAAGCTCGATGTGGTGGTGCATCCCCAGTCGATTATCCATTCAATGATCGAGTTTGTTGACGGATCGGTAAAAGCACAGTTGAGTGTCCCCGATATGAAGCTGCCGATTCAGTATGCAATGACTTATCCAAAGAGAATTGGTGCGGAATTTGTGAAAAACAACTTCCCCCTCATCGGTACGCTGAACTTCTTTCCACCCGATAAAGAGAAATTCGACTGTCTCGCCATCGCCTATGATGCTCTCGAAGCAGGCGGAACTGCCCCGTGCATCGTGAATGCTGCTAACGAGATTGCAGTACAAAAGTTTTTAGACAAGGAGATTGGTTTTTCCGGTATTCCCGCTTTAATAAGGAAGTGTCTCGACAAAATTGCGGTTGAAAAATCGCCCGACCTTCCGACAGTTTATGAAACAGACAAAAAAACAAGAGAACTCGCACTGAGTTTACATTGAAGGAGCGAATAATTTAATGCAAGAAGTAATTTATTTTATAATCACTATAGCAGTTCTTGTTTTTGTACACGAACTCGGTCATTTCCTTGCCGCCAAAATGACAGGAATGAGAACCGAGGCGTTTGCCATAGGATTTGGAAGAAGAGTTGTAGGCTGGAGCAAAAACCGCGGACTCTCATTCGGTGCACTTCCCGAAGATCTTGACCTCGAAGGCTACACCGACTACAGACTCTGCTGGTTGCCTCTCGGTGGTTATGTGAAAATCTCGGGCATGGTGGATGAAAGTCTCGATGCCGAATATGCACAGACCGAACCAAAATCGTACGAATTCAGATCGAAATCGGCTCCCGCAAAGATATTTGTTATCCTCGGCGGAATTCTGATGAATATCCTCCTCGCTGTGATCATCTTCTGGGGAATGAACATCTCGATGGGGAAACAACTGATCGAGGTAAGAGGTCTCAACTACATCCCCAAGGAATCGCTCGCTGAAAAGCACGGATTCCAAAAAGGTGATTTGATTACTGCCATCAACAACAACAAAATTAAATATCTCCACGAGATCAGCGAACAGGTTCTGATTCACAACGCAGGCAGGGATATCACAGTCGAATTTGAACGCAACGGCGAAAAGAAGACAGTTACAATTCCCAAACAGAATGTGCCAAAGGATGAGTCGAAAGGACCTCTTTTCCCGATCCTCGATAAAACCGAACCGTTCGTTGACAACACCGATGCCTCCACCCCTGCTGGCAAAGCGGGCATAAAACCAAAAGATAGAATCATCGCCCTGAACAGCGAACCTGTAAATTCGGTCACTCAGGTCATCGACATTATCTCCCACTCCAAAGGGAAACCCGTTGATTTCACGGTTCTTAGAGGAAAAGACACCCTCGCAATTGCCGTAACCCCGAAACAGGATGAAGCAGGACAGTGGAAAGCCGGAATCGCCCTCGGCGGGAAATCCGATACCACTATGTTCACAAGCTACAGCTATGGTTTCTTTGAGGCAGGCGGCAAAAGCATCGAACAGATCGGTTCCGTAACCGTTCTTACTTTCTCGATGCTTGGAAAAGTAATTTCAGGAGATGTGGCGTTCGGAAAAGCTTTCGGCGGTCCTGTAAAAATCGCCCAGATAGCTGCCGATTCCGCAGATAAGGGAATGTCGGGATTCCTCTATTTCATCGCAATGCTTTCGCTCAGCCTTGCAATATTCAACCTTTTCCCGATTCCCGTACTTGACGGCGGTCATCTCGTTTTCATTATCATCGAATCGATAATCAAAAGAGAGATCCCCCTCAAAATCAAGCTCCGCATCATGAATACCGGTATGGCACTCTTAATCGGCTTGATGGCGTTTGTTATCTACAATGACATTTTTGGAAAATGAGACTTTTAAGGCTGAATAATTGAGGGCTGAAGGCTGAATCTTTGACGGCTAAAGGCTGAATGAAAGAAGGCTGAAATTTTTGTTTTCAATCTTTAGAAATTCAGCCCTTGCCTTTAAACCCTTCCGTGAAATCCGTGTTCAATCCGTGAAATCCGTGTAACTATTCAGAAATTTTTTTCAGCCTTCATCCTTCGCCGTTCAGCCTTTATTTCGGGTGATACGCGGTTGCCGACCCTACCCATGTTTTGTTTTTGTTGAAATCGACACCCATCATTTTCCCTTTTGAGAAGCGGGTGAGATTGTTCACGAGGACAGGTTTTTCATTCCACAGAAACATCATTCTTATCTCGCATTTTGAGTAGCCTTCGGGGGTGAGAACCAGCGGGGCATACTCTATTTTTCTCTGCAGGATGTAGTTTTCCCGCTCCGTTTTCGAATCAAGAAGCTCTTTTGTAACTTCCACTTCAACACCCAACCCGGCAAATGAGAATAGCGGTTTAAGCACAAAATTCTCGAGATCGGCAGGATATTCCTTCAAATCGGAAAGGAAGTGGCACTCGGGTACATATTCCCCTTTGAGATATGGAAGAGAATATTTGCTGATGAGGAAAAACCAGTCGGGATGGCCAACCCAGTGTACATCCAGATCATCCTGAAACGAAAACGCCGCCTTCACATCCTTCCTGAAAAGCTCGTCATAAATCACCCTGTTATATATCCGTTCGATCAGCACTTCCCTGTCACCAACTTTGTAGAAGAGCTGTCGCCCCCTTTTGATGACATCGGTAATGCACACAGGTTTTACGCCTGTTAATTGTTCGGTAACAACAAAATCGATCAGGGTTTTCTGTTTGTCGGGTTCAATTTCAAGAAGAATCACATTTTCAGGATTTGAATCGCCGAGAATGGTTTTTCGCAACAGGTCCACATAGGAATCGCGACTGAGACCGCTGTAGAAGGCAGTATAATTTTCGGGGACCTCGAAGTGCCGCCGAAAAACATCATCATAATAGACCTGAAATCCGTAAAGCGACGGGAAGCCCTGAAGTTCAATCAGCTTGGGAATAAATCCCCCTTTGCCGTCATCGCAAATCGCAAAATCTATCTGCAAAAAGACAGGATGATCAGCACGGTTCGGAACCGCAAGCCCCTCCGGCATTGAAGATTCGGCATATTTTCTGTACTTATCAGTATCAAGTTGTCCGATAAGTTCGGTACACGCCTTCTCCAAAGTCTTTGTCAGTTCACCCGAGAGGAACAGAGGAGTTTCACACACTCTGAAATCGAGTTTCACCCCGGCAGCAGTGTTCAAATCTCCAATAAACGAATTATATCTCTCTTCAGTAAATCCTGAATTATACAGGGATCTTATATCTTTTACCATGGTCTCAATAGTTGTTGGTGGAATGAACGAATGAACCTCAGAACTTCAGAGATTCAGTACTTCCGTACACAAGTCCTCTGAGGTTCTGAAGTTCCGGGGTTCTGAGGTTCTTATCAGCTCAGATTCAACCCCTTATGGGTCTCGTCAATTATATAGTCGGTTACATTTTTAAGGTCGTAGCTCTGTTCCCAGACAGCGAGTTGTCTGTCGGCACCCGTTCCCATTTCGAGGATGCGGTGGACATACTCAATCTCTTCGCGGCTGTCGAGATCGTCGATAACATCATCAACAAACTCGAGGAGTTCGTGGATAAGGTCAACGGTCGGCACTTCCTCTCTCTTACCAAAGTCGATCAGCTTGCCTGTGATTCCATATCTTGAAGCACGGAACTTGTTTTCGGCGATCAACGCTCTTCTGTAGAGGCGGAAACCGAGATTCTGGCGGATCAGTCTGTAGAGTTTCACAACTACCGCCTGCATAAGTGCAGTGAGTGCGATGGTCTCATCAGCTCTCATCGGGATATCGCAAATGCGGAACTCAATCGTCGGGAAGAAGGGATGAAGCCTGATATCCCACCAGATTTTTTTTGCATTATCGATACAGTTGGTCTTGACCAAAAGATTCACATAGTTGTCATATTCGCCAATCGACATAAAATAGTCGGGGATGCCCGTTCTCGGGAATCTGTCGAAAACCTTCACACGATACGACCTGAAGCCTGTGTTTCTTCCCACCCAAAACGGGGAATTGGTGGAAAGGGCAAAGATGTGCGGAAGGAAATAGCGGGCGGCATTCATGATGTGAATTGCCGTTTCGCGGTCTTCAACTCCGACATGTACATGCAACCCGAATATCAGGTTTGCACGGGCAACAAGCTGCATGTCATCCACCACCTGTTTATAGCGGGGATGCTCGGTTATTCTCTGATCCTTCCAGTGGGAGAATGGATGAGTTCCTGCGGCTGCAATTCTTAAATTGTTTTTGAAAGCAAGCTTGGCGAGTTCGCTGCGAAGGCGGAACACTTCCGATTTTGCCTCTTTAACATTTTTGCAGACACCCGTACCTGTTTCCACAACCGACTGGTGCATCTCCGGCTTCAGAAACTCTTTAAGAATCAGTTCGCCGTCTTCAAATATCTCCTGTATGTGCGATTTCAATTCCCTGGAATGAGGATCAATAATTTGAAATTCCTCTTCAACTCCAAGGGTAAATGTTGGACTGTTGGACATGGTGCCTCACTCGATTATGTTTCCCTGGGCAGCATTCTTTACAAAATCGCCCCAGACGGTATTAAATTTATTTGCTTTTGCTTTTTTTGCTCTTCTTATTGCCATGTTTGCGGCGGCTTCCACCACCCATTCAAAGTTTTCTTCGCCTACTGAATAGACATCTGCATCGGGAGCGGGATTGCAGAAATCGATCGCATAAGGAACGCCGTCCCGAACAGCGAATTCAACCGTATTGAAATCGTAGCCGAGTGCATTGTTCAGTTTCATCACACCTTCCTTGATTTTGGCAAGAAGTGCTTTCCCGTGATGCTGTTTTTCCCTTACATAGCGGAGGTGGTGCGGCTGTTTCGGATCGTAAGCCATAATCCGCACATCTTTCCTGTCGATGCAGTAGCAACGGAAATAATCGGTGAACTGTATCTCCTCCTGAAGCATCATAACCAATTGACCCGTCTCGTTGTATGCTTTGAAAAATTGCTCTTTATCTTCAATTCTGTAAACATTTTTCCAGCCGCCACCTGCAAAAGGCTTGAAAAACGCAGGAAATCCGATGTAATTGAAGATACCATCCCAGTCGAGCGGGTATTTCAGATTTCTGAACGATTTTGTTGTTGTGTCAGTCGGATGAACATTCGAAGGGAGAATCACCGTTTTAGGAACTGCAACGCCGACTGCAAGTGCAAGGGCATTGTTGAAAAATTTGTCATCTGCACTCCACCAGAATGGATTATTGATAACGGAAGTTCCGGTAATCGCTTCATTTTTCAAATAAGCGCGGTAGAAGGGGACATCCTGTGAAATCCTGTCGATAATCACCGAGTAGCCGCCCGGTTGTCCCTGAATAACCTTGTCAATCTGCACAAACTCGGCTGTAATATCCTTTTCCTTCTTCGAGTTTACTCTCTCCACAAACGCCGGTGGAAAGGTTTCCTCCATACCAAATAAAATTCCAATTTTTTTCATAGCAGTTCCATATTTTATTGTTTACACACTTATTAAATACAATTTTGGGGTTTTGATGAAAGCGGATTGATTAATCTCCAATTTACGAAAAAAAATCGAAATTTTAGATTAACAGGTGATCGAAAAAAGAAAAAATTAAAATTATTTGGGGGATGGGGGGGGGTTGATGTGCCAACTCAAGTGATTTACTCTTAAATCCCCTTTTTTGATGACTTGCGGTTATTTCGTAATTTTAGACAGTTGTTTCAGTTAATTTTTGCTTTGTAAAAATTCCACTATTGAGTGTAAAGGAGAGTTATATGGGAAACGGAAGAACAAGCGTTTCAAACCACATGTTAAATCATGGACTTGTAAAGGACATGCTCGAAGCATTGAAAGAGTTCGAACCTTATGAATATGCAAGCAGACCTGTCCCGGGAATGTACTATACGGATACTGTCAGTAAAGATGGTTTTTCATTTAGAGTTTACACGCCAAGAGCCACAAACAAGTCATTATCAATCGTCGCAATAACAAACGGACGAGACGAATTTATCGTACAATCTGCTGAGAAATACAGAAGTTATTTAGATCATCTTGCCCCTGAAAAAGTCGATAAATGGATCAATTTCCTTGAAACAGACCTGAAAGCACCAATATCCAGAATTGATTACAATAAAAGGATAAGCATTCCTTTGGGGAAATTCCGTGGAAACTTTGATAAGTTTATTGATGCGATTAAAGGATTGATTTAATTACTCTCAGCAACAAAGAAATTCATGCAAACCTCTGATGAACAAATAATATATTTAGACAACAATGCTACAACCCGGGTTGATCCCAGGGTTGTTGAGTCGATGCTGCCATTCTTTACCGAAGAGTATGCTAATCCTGCAAGCAACCATCTATTTGGAGTCAGAGTCAATCAGGCTGTCAGAGCGGCGAGAGAAAAAGTTGCTGAATTGCTGAATTGTTCCACCGGCGAATTGGTTTTTACATCAGGAGCAACTGAAGCCATTAATCTTGCAATCAAAGGATTTGTTCGAAAGAACAGGGACAAAGGCAAGCATATCATAACCGTTCAAACCGAGCACAAAGCTGTTTTGGATGTTTGTGCTTCTCTTGAAACAGAAGGCTTTGAGACTACATATTTGCCTGTGGATAGTGGAGGCTTAATTAATCTTGAAGATTTAAAGAATGCTTTTCGGCCCGATACTATTTTGGTATCTGTTATGTATGTTAACAATGAAACCGGCGTTATCCAGCCAATTGAGGAAATTGCCAGGATAACCCATGAGCATGCAGCTATTTTCATGACTGATGCCACACAAGCAGTCGGAAAAATCCCTGTCGATGTGAATAAAATGGGAATTGACATGTTAACCTTCTCAGGTCATAAATTTTATGGGCCAAAGGGTATTGGAGGATTATTTTTTAGGGGCAGAAGGCCTAACAAAGTAAAGTTAGCAACTATTCAACATGGCGGAGGCCATGAATCTGGTTTAAGAAGCGGAACACTTAATGTGCCTGGCATTATCGGACTCGGGAAAGCTTGTGAGATCGCCATGACAGAGATGGAAGCCGATGCAGCCCGGATAAAAACTCTTCGCGATGAATTGGAACAAGAGCTGATTAAATCATTAAATTGCAAAGTAAATGGGAATACAGAACACCGTATCTATAATACTTCCAATATTTGTATTCCGGGAATAGATGCTGACGCTCTGATAATCGGTCTCAAAAATATCATTATTTCAACAGGTTCTGCGTGTTCTTCTAATTCAGTTGAGTCATCACATGTTCTTCGTGCAATCGGCTTATCATCGAGCGAATTGCTCTCCAATATTCGAATCAGTCTTTCAAAAACAATCAAGTTTCATGAGCTTGCTGTATCTTTGCGGCAAATAACCTTAAAATCACAGCACTTAAGAATTCTAGCTCAATAAAGTATCTATAATAGAATACTAAAAACATTCTAGAGTAGACTTATTCTCGTTCAGCCATTGATCGAATTTCGGTAAAGTTCTCACCTGAAAAACACTCTGAAAATCGGCTTTACCGCCGATGCTGAAGTGATCTAATCCTAGGATAATTTTATTTGCGAGTGAACTTATGCCACTCATACCGCCAACGCCTTTAGTCTCTTCGGTGTAGTTAAAACTCTCAAATCCACTTAGTAAAATCTCGATCTCAGCTTTTTTTACATATCGAATTGCCTTCGGATCACACCCCCAAGAATTTACAAAAAGCTCAATGAACACAACATTCATGACTTTAAGTAATGCCCCAACTCCAATTCCTTTTGAAAGGCTTGAAGTACTAGGATCATCCCATAATGAAATTTTCAGTTCCATAACAACTGTAAAGAACTTAATAATAAATCTTATCAATTCAATTTGCAGTTCCTCATTTAAGAAATAATATCTAAAAATTGGGCGTATATAGGTTTTAGTTGATCTATTACATAGAATTAATCTCTTTAACTCGTCTATCAAAAAGGCCTGTGAAATTGATACCTGTTTTCTACTTTCACTCGGCAAATCCCGAGGCATCACGCCTAGCATTTTGATCTTTGCGAAGAAGGGACTCTTTTTCGATTCATTAAGTAATTTTACTGTATAGTGAAGGAATGAGATAGGTGTAATATCCGTGCTAAATTCGCCTGTAAGATGATATAATAATGATTTATTAATAGGTTTTTGCTCATAGTTTATCGTATAGAATAGCTTTGCGATAACAGAGCGATCAAATCCCAAAATGAAAGCTATCAGTAATTCATAACCTCCTCGGTTTTCTAAATTAGCTTTTTCGATGCCCCTAAGTCTATGTTGTCCATCAATTACTAATATTGTATTTCTCTCTTTTGGGATGAAAAGTTTGTAGGTGTCATTTGTTTTTTGGAAAAAAGAAGCATTTCGGGGTCGTGATTTTGTGCGAAAAAAGTCTTCTTCAGATGAATCCTCAGTCAGTAAAAGTTCATCAAGATTATTTACCAAATCACATGTCGCGATTATGGTATTTGGGAAAAAGGGATGTTCATCCTCATTCAGAAACTCAGCTATCTTAGAAACTCGAGAGGCGTCGAATTCACGCTGAGCCCCGCCCTCATAAAATAGTTTTTTCTTTTCCTCTGCAATCCTAAAATAATAATCGTCGTCAGGGTCTTCGATATCAGCTAGAGAACTATATTTTTCGAAGTCATATCTGACAGGTTCAACTGTATATAAGTCCGTAAAAACTTTTGCGGGAATCTTACCGACAAAAAACTGTTTATCAGTTTGATTTAGGGCCTCAACCTCAAGGCAAATATATGAACTACTCTCATATGATAACTCTTCGTATTTCATTCTGTGTCCTCATTATCAATCGTATCTTCAATTTTCGAGAATCTTTTACCCATATTTGTTGCTTTTTTTATCTCCGTTGCCCCACTAGGTTCGAATGAGGTCTTAGCATTAAGCAAATGCATTTCTGACGAACTAATTACAACATAAATCGCAAATACTACCGAGAAAAAGGCGATTGTCGAGTTAAGCATCACATCATTTTTAGTGAGAACAATCTGTAAATAAAAGGCAATCAAGCTAAGCGCAAGCAAGTAAGATAGTCTATAAAATTTCTTCATCACTATATCTTGTCTTACTCTAGATTTTATTCGCTTCCTCAACACAGTATTCACTATCGATGGCATGACATTTAATAGGGACATAATAGCTAATAGAGTAATATCACCACCACTGAGCAATCGGACAAGTTCTTCAAAAGGTTTCAATGGTAGTGAAATAGCGAGTACTGCAAAGATAGCTATAAATGGTATTATAAGATTATGCTGATACCACACTTGTAAATCACAATCATTTGTTTTTTTTAACTTTTTAAGATGTTTCGTCTCCTGCTCAGTGTAAGCAGGCAGAAGTTTAAATAAAATAGTCTTAAATAACATCATTATCTCGTAATAATTTTTGTATTAATTTATTCTACCATTTAGTAAAACTATCATATTCTCAATTCCAGAATAAGCATATTTATCTTCAGCCATTTGGCGATACATAATATCCAACCCCGCGTTGGAATGCTCCTCAATGTTTTTCTTGAGGGCTTCCGGGTCTTTGAGGATATCGAAACTGCCGGTTGATTCAACTGCCATTATGTAAAGCAAATCCTGATGCGGCTGTTTTATGACTTGCCACCTGAAGGGTGGAGAGCCATATCTTTTTTCTATCGGCTTGCTCTCCTTGTGGGTATAACCCAATACGCTGCTCCAGACAAATAACTCCCACATATCCTTGAAAACTACATCTTTGCTCTGTTTTCCTCCTTTTGAGGGACAAAGCTTTTTGTATGTGTTTTCGTAATGGAAATCGTCAATGTTAAGAAAAGTTGTTCCCTCGATCATTTGTCACTCACTTAATTCTCTTAATAATTGTAACTTGGTCATTCAGATTTTCTCCCTCCATGACCAATTCATATGCATTTTTAATGTTATTTTCGGACTCAATCAATTTTCTTACAAGATCATTTTTTACATGATCCCGATCATGCGAAATTGCATCATCTTTAAGCATAATGATTGCCTGTTTGAATATTCTGATCATAGTTTTAATGGCCATTGGCTTATTATCACCTCCCAAAGCAGAAATCGGGGCATCCGCAATGAAAGGAAAGTAACGAGACCAAAAATGGTTGGAAACATCTAGAATAGCTGCTATGAATGAAATTTGCAAGGACACTTTGTTGGCTTGATTGATATTCTCAACTCGATTTCCTGAATCATCGGTAATATAAACTTCATTTGCAATACTGTCTACTTTAATTTTTCCCGAATATCCGCGATTTTCTTTGGTCATCTCTCCAAAATACTCATTTGCTTTATTTTCGATATCTTTGATAAGTTTTTCAAAGAAACGAGAATAAAAATTCTCTGCTGTATCTTTTATCTTTCCAGCAAGAAGTAATTTCTCACTAAATTCAGGATTACTGGATTGGGCTACAATCTTATTGAATTCTATTGTGGCATCATTTAAATCCTTCTCCGTATTCTCTTTTTGACCTTTTATTCTATCTAATCTGGATTTAATAGAATCGAGGTCTGACTTGGCTTTATTTCTGTCAACCCTCATTTGATCGTAGTTCAATTTTTGTAATTCATCATTCTTAATGCCCTCCGGAACAAGGTTTGCAAGCTCCTGTTCCTTCAAGGATAATTCCAGTCGGACTTTACTAATATTATTGTCTGTACGATTAAGCCGCGTATAGAATGTCTCCAAATCATTGGGGATTTCGTTAATCTTTCTAATATACCTGTCCGCAGTTCCTGAAAGGATATTGATAGTTGCTATCTCTTTGTCAAGAGATTTATCATTAAGAAAACTCTTGATTCTCTCGTGCTGATCTGATCCAATCGGGGCAGCAGTACCACAAATTTTGCAAGTTGATTCGGCAAGCATCTCTTTAATAAACTCTTGGCGAATTGGCTCCGGTATCCGCTTTTCCTTTTTATTGAGAGAATAGATGCTCATGAAGTTCAGAAGAATATTTTTGATTCCCTGATACTGCCATGTTTCTATCAGAGAATTACGCTGTGTGTCAATTAACTGCTCTCTATTTTCATTATAGGTGGCTAATAACTTTTTTAAGTTTTCAATTTCATTTAGGATTTTTGCGGATTCTTCGTGTTCCTTTAGTTGGGCTTCTTTTTTCGACAAGACGCTCTTTATTTTGTCAAGTTCTGATTCGAAATCTTGCTCTTGCTTCTCCAAATTGGCAAGCTCAGCTTTATATTTGTTTATTCTATTCCCAAGATCATTTTTCTTTACCTGAAGGACCTTGTCCTCCTCTTCTTGCGCGTCAAATTCGGTCACAATTTGCTTAAAAACTTTATCTGTAACTTTCTTCAACCGCTCAAAAACTTCGATTTGTGAAAGATCGTTCAACGCTTTCCGAAAGCTGGATCTCTTTCCCAGACTCATAATCTGACTTATGGATTCACCTTGGAACAGGAAGTAGCGAGATAAATTTAATGGGAAAAGTATACAAATTTTTTCAAAAGCTTCTCTATCATCGTAACTCTCCGTGTTTTTTTCATCTGACGAAGTGATACTTAAATACAAAGAAGATTTTAAAGGGGCAGAGAGGGAGTTAGTTTTCTCTCTTTTAATTTCATACTCCCTTGCCAAGAGGTACTTTATACCTTTGTCATCCAAAATTGTGATTGCAACAGAAGTGCTTACAAAACCCCCTGCCTTACATTCCAATTTTGCCCGTCTATTTACTAAAGCCTCACCCCAGGTCTTTGTATCGAACCATTCTTCGTTCTCAGTACTGTATGCTCGATCATATAACACCCAATTAAACGCATCAAAAAGCTTCGATTTGCCGGTATTGTTTTGACCAAGAATGACAGTTGCACCTTCATCGAATTCTAAAAGATTAGAGCCGTAATAAGACAGGAAATTCTCTATCTCAAGTCGTTTTATAATCATTTTTTCACCCCCTGTTTAAGTCTAAACTTGATTTCCGCATCTATAGCATCATAAAGTTTTTTTTCACACTTTAAGTCTTTCCCCGAATTGTATTCTTTGTAAATAAAATCAAGGGTATCCATAATAATTTGATGCTGTGCGGGATCGCTTTGTTTAATATCTCCCAAAATTGTTTTGATTTGTTCCCAAACTTGTGTGTTTTTAGAATCCATTTCTCAGCTCACTAAAGTGATTCAAATATTTCGATGTGAAAATTGCTTAAAACATTTTCTAAACTGCCAAGAGCAGTATATTTATTAATTGCCCCATTAGCAAACTCCCTCACGCGCTTTAGCTCTCCTTCAATTATTTTTTTGCCAAGACTAAGTTCCTCTTTATTTTCTTCTCCAGAAAGTGATGGTATTACAACCATATCATAAATGGTTGCAAAATTCTTTCCTTTACACAATCGTAGTATTCTACCTCTTCGTTGAACAAACTGTCTGTAATTTCCTGTGCTTGAAGCAAATATCGCCGTCTCTGTCTGTCTTACATCGATACCCTCATCCAGGCACTTCATCGCCGTTAATACTTGTAATCTTCCCTGAGAAAATCTTTCAAGTATCTGCTTTCGGTTTTTAGTTTCACCAATGAATTGATGCTGTTTAAGATTGAATTCAGAAGAAATAATTTCTGAGTAAGTGTTTATCAGGCGTTTGTCCTCTTCATCAACCGTACCCTCTCTTCCTTCCGGAACATATACAAGAATGTATTTAGGATCAGGATTTTGCGAGACAATCTCTTTGATGATTTCTCTGAGACATTGCGTCTTGTTTTCGGCCTTGTGGAGAATAGCCTTGCGTTTATTTAATAGTATTGATACAACAGGATGGTCAGAGAAGGAACGGGTAGCCGGATTAAAAAATTTCATCAGTTTTTCTGTGATCTCACGATAATCTGTCATTTCCGGTTCTGTAAGCTTGACAATCCTGGGGTAGTAGTAATATTGGGTGAGGAATTTTCTATCTATTGCTTCCTTAAGATCGAGACTAATAGTTGGGCCATTGATAGCGTTAAAAAATTTCTGAATTTCAATTGTTCCATCCTCATCAAAGTATCTCGCCGGAGTAGCTGAAAGTCCAATTCTGCGCTCAATATGATATGGATAGTTCTCAATCAATTTCTTCGTGCCAAAATTGTGCACCTCGTCAGCTATTAGTAAAATGTCTTTCTTAACCTTTGAAAGAAGGTTCTGGAATTTGTCGAGACTGAATGTGTCGTAGGTGCTGATAATTATAAAATGACCCCCTGCGAAATAAAAGCGGTTAAGCAATTGAATAGCTTCGGAATACCAATTAGTATATTGACTGTTTGCGAGCACTACATTTGTAAATCCGAAGGATACAACTTCCCCTTTCCACTGTTCGGCCAAATCAATTGTTGGGACAAGTACAATAACACCCACCTTATTTTCTTCCCTGTACATTTCTAACGCACAGTTTAAGGCCGTGATTGTCTTGCCAGTACCGGTTGCCATCTCAAATAATCCTTGATAACCAGATGCTTTCCAATTCTCTAAAGCCTGAATCTGATAGTCAAAGAGTTTTGTTATGCTAGCGGGGAGTTTGGGTTGCTGAATCGGATATTCAAAATCACTTTCGCCTGTACTTTCTCCTTTGGTAAGTCCAGCTAATTTATCACGGTAGCCAGAATTGTGGGCGGTAATTTCAAGCAGTTTCTTTTCGGCATATAACAATTCATCAACATTTTTTACATTACTGTGTCCCTTTAACTTTTCTCTTACGCTCTCTATTGGAATTTTTCTTATCGCAGGAGAAGTCCCTTCCCAATAAGCATTAAACAAGGATCGGAAATATTCGATCCTCTTATAATCAGATGAGTCTTGATTCCAAGAAGTAAAACAACTTAAAGTTTCAAGATTATGTTGAAGAGCGCTTTTCGAAAAATTTGCAGATCCATTAAAAGCTATTTTGTTGTTTGCACTATCATAGAATATCCCAAATTTTTGATGTGCCAGCCCACCTTTCTCGGAATTAGGAGTAATGGCAATAATTTCTAAAGTTTTAGATGCCACCATCCAAGATAAACAGTTATAAAAATGTTGATCATAACTGGATAACGACTCCCGGAGGGCATTAAAATTTTCGACCAGTCTTTTTTCAATTACTTCTTCTGGTGAAGAATAAATTCCCTTTTGGATAGCTTCTTTATCTTGCGATGTTAGTTCATCATTGATTATCATTCGCATTTTACCTCCACATGATATGAAGTAGGCGAAACCAATTGCAAGAGCTCTGAAACCGCTTGAATTAAAGAATCCCAGACCGAAATCGAATCGGCTGCTGTTAGTTAGGGCATCTATAAAAAACTCTGATGGTTCTTTTTCACCGGAAGTATAAACTACTTCAAATTCAACTTCGTTGAGCATCTTTTAGTTGGTGGTTTGAAAATTATTTAATCCCTTTTCTATGAGTTCCAATGTAAAATCGAAACCGCTAATATTCTTAAGTTTACAAAATTCATCATAGAGTTCTTCCAAACCCTCATCAATATGAATCTTGATCAGTTTAGGAATATCTTTGTCTGTCTTATAAATGCCATAGTTTTGACATAATAAACCGATATAAAAATCAATATTAGAACCAAAAAGTACATGTGCAGAATATTCTTTACCGCGTGAATCCTTAATATCTCGGATTGAAAAAGTTCTTCTTTTTGAAAGTGAGAGTGTGTAGGCAATTCTAGCTACCACATTTTCTGTCCCGAGTCCCATTTTCCGGGTCAATTCTGTAACAAGAAGCTTGTTCTTCGCTGAAGTCCTAATTCCAGAGAATACCATGGCTCCTCCTTTCATGTTCGACAAACAATTTGTCGTTTTCAACGGTATCAAATCTGGATCTGTTTTCTCCGTAATTCGAAATAAAGTAGCAACTGTTCACTTTTGGAAGTAAGATTTTATACTCCTCTTCTGCCAACTCTTTTTTTAACAGTGGAAAAATAACCACTTGTTCTGAAATATTGGGATAAAACTCACAAATTATATTTCGTGAATGCAACTGATCAAACTTTTGTAATGGACTATCAATAAAAACAGGAAATTTTACATTAGACTCATCCACTAATGCTTTCAATAAAGCTGTAGCGTATAACTGCTGTTCACCTTTTGACAATGACTCCAATTGAATCTTTTGATTATTGAAGTCATAAAGTTCAACTTCGATTAGTTCATCCGTGAGCAATACTTTAACTTTGTGTACAAATTTATCCTTGTGCATCAAAATTGAAAGCTCTCTCAAGATCCCTGACTCTAACGAATCTTTTTTCTCTTTTTTAAGCTCAAATAGAAATTTCTCCAGAGTGTCAATGAGTCTAGAGGCAATTTGGTCTTTTTCCAAATCTTGTTTCCCAACATTAATTTTTTTTGCAAGTTCGGAAGTTAATCTTGCAATATTCTGCTTTTCAATTTCAAAATGTTCTTTTTCAAGCTTTAATGATGTGATCTCCCTCTCCAATTCTAATACTCTATCATCTAATACCTTTTTCTCGCCCTTAATTTTTTGAACTAGCAAATCTTTATCTTTTGATTCGGCATCACTCAATCTCTTTTTGAGTGCGAAGAGTTTTTGCTTAACAAGTTTGTATTCTTTAAGCAACTGTTTGAAGTATTGCGAATAAGAATTTCTTAGATTACTATTTAGCGAGTTCAGTTCTAGTAGCTGAGATTCTGTAAAATTATGAAGTATTTTGATTGAACTTTGTTCAGTCAAAGTTTCGGAAAGGAGATTGTTTTTGAGCTTGTCAAAAATCACATTTGTAATTTGTTCTGAATTTTCGTTAGGAATGTTATTTTGTCTCAAAATATCAGGTAATTCTGTTTTGAATTCACTTAATTTTTGATCTATTAATTCAAAATTACTCTTTAATTCTCTTGATTTTGCTTCGTTAAATGCTTGGGTTTTCATTTCCTCAAGAAGATTTGAGGCAATTGCAAAAGGTGCAAGTTCAAGTAAATCCTTTACTTGTTGTTTATAAATATCCTCAGAAAATTCAAGCTCTTTACACTCTTGGATTAACTCTTGGTACTCGATTTGACTAAGAACATTTCCTTCACGGATAAGCCTTTCTTGATAATCATTTGAAAGATTTTTCTTTAATTGTTGTTCTTCTATAAGTTGTTGTATCTTGCCGGAGATAAAATCAATATGATCTTCGACTTTAATCGCTCGTTCAGAGTAAGATTTAAATTTCTCAATTTCAGAATCGGAAGCGGAATTTCGTTTTAAACGAATTCTTAATCCTTCCAAATTTGATTTTAGATCTTCATATTTTTTGATGCCTATGATTTCTGAATATGCTCTACTTAATCTTCGTTTATCATCGATGGTCTTTATTTCAGCGAGATTTACAATTTTTTCTGCATCAAAAAAGAAAAATTTGGCTAGTTCTTTTGGTAAAATGAAGTCATTGATGAATATTTCGGGGCCAACCTCTTTAGTGAGTTCATTTGGATTACCATCAATTAAAATATGAAGCGATTCAGAACCCGACTCATTATTATAAACCCGTCTAATCGAGATATTATTACAAGGGAAGGTGGGTATTGAAATATCTGAAAAAACAATTTCGACTGAGTATTCCTTTTCACTGGAAGCTGCTGCTAATTTGTTGAGATTTGATGAGGCATATTTTTTGTATCCACCTGACTCATTAACCTGCACTTTATAAACATCATCAACATCACTCATAGCTTTGCCATAAAGACACCATACCAAAGCAGTTAGGAGTGTTGTTTTTCCATAACCATTATTCCCGGCGATTATGAAGATATTTTTATCAATTGACTTAGTAAAAGTCAGCTCATTAATCCCGTAATATATTCTGAAGTTTTTAAGTCGAACTGCGTTAATAAACATTACATACTTCCGGCGGTTTGATTTAAATACATTTCGAGCTTATTTTCAAAATCATTTTGGAGACCTCGGGTATTCATCAGAATAGTTTTTGTCTTTTGAATTGCCAATAAATCATTTAACAGATCAAAATCCCTCGGGTCATCAGCACAAATATTCTTTAACAGTTGTTTTTCTCGTCTAATCGCTTCATTTGCTTCAGAAAGTCTAAGATTATGCCCGAAAACCGATGCATATATATCTGCTACTGTGAAATTAAAAATATTATCCCGATACCAAAGTACTTGAATTGCCACCAATTCCTGGTAATTTATCAGAATCATTTCGGGTTGAGATTCTTGGATTTCTTTTTGAGCAGTCAATAAAAGCTTTAAAAATTCCGCTCTGAATTCTGCTGTATAAGGACCCCAAACATCATCACCCTCTTGACCGTTGCGTCTTTTTGTTTCTCTGTATTTTCTTTCATTTCGAGTATCCATGAGAAAATCACGCAGTTCCATAAGTGGTTCCATCCACTCTTCCCCATTATTAATCAAGGCTTCCATTGAGCGGTCTTTAGTCACCACAGTACAAATCCAGCATCCGAATCTGCTGTTCCCACAACTCGGGGTAGTGGTATCGATGACCAGAGGACAATCGCCACTATTCGCATTTTTATAAATACTTATAAGTTCTTTGTTGTTTGCACCCCATGGAGATTTCACCTGCATTAAATACTGCCACACTTCATCAGTTTTAACATCCTTAATAGGAGCATACACATATGCATTCGGAAGCACATGTTTTCTAAGCCTTTGTCCGGTCACTTCATGTTTTTGAATACTTCTAGCTCTTGTATTACTCTCGTCAGAACGGGTTCCAAGAAGAATAATTACCTCCCCGGTTTCATCTACTTTTTCTTTGATGAACTGGGTGGTAGGATTAATTTTTAGTCTTTCTGTACACCAACGAAAAGTATTGTTTGGGGCGGGATATCCTTTGCCAATTAGATTGGTCCAAAAAGAATCCTCAAGCTTTGGGGTAGTACGAATAACTTTAAATGGTAGATTTTGGAGAGAAGCCGCTTCCTGGATGAGATTTAAGACTTTTTCAGTATACTCTATAATAAGGGGGTTTTCAACGAGAGTATTATTGCATACAATATATATATCTCTTTCTTTTGGAGTATCAGGTATACCTCGGAGAGAATTCCAAACAACTTGTAACAACATGGTTGAATCTTTCCCACCGGAAAAGCCAATTATCCAAGGTCTTTTGTTGTGTTCATAATATTGGTCGAGGATTTCATTTTCTAAATCTTTGATATTTAGACTCATTTTTCTCCAAGTCAATTGCTTTAAATTATACGATAATATCCATCGTGAAATTACAAAAAAATTTTCAAATAAATATCATTTGACCACTATATTTAAATTCAAATAATTAGAGATTTATAACCTTTCAATCTGCATACACATCAAACTATAATTTTTAGGACAAATCAAATGTATTACAGAAGCGAAATTACATATGATGCAGGAGTTGCGATAAATGCCTTTCAAAAAACATTTCCATCAGCTTTTGCCTTTTTAAGTGCTATTGCAGCAGATAAGATGGATGGGTTTTGGTTAAGCACCAAAAAAAATGCTCATCTATACTACAAGGATGCCTATTTTGTATATATAAAATTTCATCCACCTTATCAATTAGAATTTATCAAACAATATCACTGGCATATAGCTGGTGGAACTCAAGATAGGTCCTCATTATTGTTTGGTGAACAGCTTATAACTCTTGCAAAAAAGCTTGATCTTGATTACAGATTGGTATCGTTTGAGAGGCATGAAAAAATGGTAGTCAAAAGAGATACACCTTTGAAATTTTTTGAGGGATTCTTGGAATTGATCCAAGAATCTTACGAGAAAATTCCGAAAGAATAATATATCTGGCTAAAATAGACACAAAAACTGTCACTTTTTATAAAGTTCTTTGAATTGGCATTTCGACCTTCTTTCCCCTCACAAAACTAAAGATAATCATCAACTGATTTTTGAAATGCCTTTTCCAATTCGGTCAAGAATCGGCTTGAAAAGTTATCACATCTTTTATGTTAATAACCTCTCCGGAGAATGTTTTAGATTCCTCATCGAACGATATGGTGGCGGTGTAGTTTTTGTATTGCATGGTCAGATGTGAGCCCCCCCTCAAAACCCGACCCTCATCCCAATTCCTACTCCGGGATCTGTGATGGTTCCAAGCAACGGGTACAGGGTGACATTTGCATTGTTCTGATGGATGAAATACATGGCGGCATCAAAGACGAGGAGGAAGGCACCCTGCACGAGCAGACTGTTGCCATATCCTGTCAGGAGGTCTTTCTTTTCGGAGTTTTTTGCTTTCTCCTTGAGGAAGAAACCGGTGGCGATGTATGCGAGGTCGAGCCCGGCATTAAGTACGAATATGTTTTGAAGTGTCTGATGTCCTGTTACGGAGTTGTAGAGGGAGAGGGAATCTGTGCCTGTGTTTAGAAGTCCGTTGATGGCGAGACCGAGGTTCACTGTGTTCCAAAGGGCATTAAACTGATTGAAGTATTTGGCTTCCCCCTGCAAAGTGAAATTGAGTGTGGTACCCGAGACAATGTTCGCCAAAGCCCACCCACCGAGAACGAGCATTCCCGTCCGGTTTATGTCGCTTTTCGTTTTCTCAAATTCCTTGAGTGAGGGAATGGCATCCTGTGCCAAAGCAATTACGGAGAGAAATATTAAAAGAAAGAGTGTTTTTTTCATAAAATTGTGACCAATTGCAGGTATTAGGGTTTAGGTATCAGGTATTATTTTTTTTGGTTAAATGGAAGCTTCCCGGTTGGACAATCGGGACGATTGTCGCTCCTTTTCCGAAATTCAACCTTCAGGACAGCTAATAGTTCATAGATCATAGTTCATACCTGTTTCTACCCACATGTCGCCACAAGGGCTTTTTGCAGGTATTAGGGTTAAGGTATTAGGTATTATTTTCTGTACTACTCTGATTCTCCACCACTCCGCTACTTGATCGTCATACTCTCCCGGTGTGCCTGGGCTTCCTCGAAGGTTTTGAATTTCAGTACGCCTTTGTGTACCTTGAATTTCCTCAGGTGAGAAGCGAGTTCATAAAATTCTTTTACTCTTTTGTAATAGGCTTCGTCGGGGTTAAAACACCAGAGATCATGCTGCGCTTCTTCAAAAGTTTTGAATTTTTTGATCATCCGCTACTCCGTGACTTCGCTACTCCGATTCTTCGTTACTCCGTGACTTCCCTACTTCTTCCCCTTCACAATCTCTTCGGCGAGTTTTTTTGCGCCGTAGAGGTCTGAGATGACTTCGACCATTCCCTGTGAGTGGACGGCGATGGCTCTGTTTGCTTCGTCGGTGTAGATGAAGTCGGCGGTGAGTGATTCCACATTGCCATCGAAGACGAGTCCTACGATTTTGCCTTCTTTGTTGATCATGGGTGAGCCTGAATTGCCGCCGATGATGTCGTTTGTAGTGATGAAGTTAAGCGGCGTCGAGAGATCAAACTCTTTTGGGAGGTTCTCCCAGATTTTTGGAAGGTTAAAAGGGAATTTCTTTCCGAATGAGTGATATCTGTCTAAAACACCATAAAAAGTGGTTTTTACGGGTGCAACTGTTCCGTTGTAATTGTAACCTTTTACCACACCGTCGTTGATTCTGAGTGTGAAAGTGGCATCGGGCGGAATCGATTCTCCGTAAACTTTGAAGAGGGCTTCACCGAGCATGCTGTTGTTTACCTGATCACGCGACAACACTTCCTTGTTTATTTTACCGTATTCGGTAAGTTTTTTCTTTGCCGTGAGGATGAACTTAATGACAGGGTCGGTTGAGTTCAAAACATCATCGGATGAACCTTTGAGGAGTTTGTCCCTGTACGATTTGTCCATAAGTTTTGTGGTTGCGAGCAGGTGTTTCTTGGCCTCACTTCCCGTCTTGCCTGCAAAGAGGAGATCCATCAAATCCTTGTTCCCTGAGAGATTGCGGAGGATGAGATTGACCTGCACCTGGAGGTAGCGTTCCTGCGTTTCGAGGTTCATCGTGGCAGGGAAAAATGTAGCTGCGATGGAATCAAGTTTTTCCGCTGTGAACTTGTCGGGATTCGATTTTTTCCCTTCGGCGACCGTTACAAGAGTGGAAGCTATCCGGAAAAGTTCGGGTGAATATCTGCGGTTGTAGTTATATCCAAAAAGTTCGCGTGCGATTGGTTTCAGCCGTTCGCGTCCTTCGGCAACTTCGTCCCAGATGTGACCGTATTTTTCCTTCAGAGTGGGATTTGCCATGACAGCGGCTTTGAAATTTTTCTCAAAATCCTTTTTGCGTGCCACGAGATACTGATCGTTTAGACCTTTATAAATGCCGTCGTAAACTTTCAGACCGTTACCGATTGAATAAAGTTCGGCAATAAGTTTGTAGTTTTCAGTGTTTCCGTTGAGCACCTGCTGCTCGATGATTTTGTAGAGTTCGCTCAGCCATTCAACCACGGGGAGATTGAGGTAGTCTCTTTCAAACTCCATCTGCGCAATGGTGTTGAGGCGGGAAGTGCTGCCGGGGTTACCGATCACAAAAACAGCCTCGCCTTCATCCGCACCTTTTTCGCTCCATCCAAACCAGTCATCTGTTTTTATTGGTTTGCCGTTTTCGTAAGCACGGAAGAACATGCAATCGAGACCGTACCTTGGGAAGGTGAAATTGTCGTAGTCGCCGCCGAGTTTTGCGGTTCTGAGGTCAGGAGCAAAGACGAGCCGCACATCATCATATTTTTTGTAGCCGTAAAGGGAATTTCTGCCGCCATTATAGAGGGGAACAACCATAAAATTGAGTCCGGGATTCTTTTCCGAAGCCTCGTCGATAAGTTCTTCCGATTTCGCTTTTTTGATGGCGATTCTCTCTTCGTCCGTTTTGGCGGTAACGAGGGCATCGTTTATTTTGTCGGTTACATCCTCGATATAAACGAGCTGTTCGATGGAAAGATCGGGGATTCTTCTCTCGTTTTCGTCAGTCCCGGCGTAAAAACCGTCTTTCAGGAAGTCTTCACCCTCTTTTTGACCTTTGTAGATGATGTTTCTTGCGCAGTGGTGGTTGGTCATTATCAGACCGTCTTCGGAGATAAAGGAGGCGGTGCAGCCTCCACCGAAACGAAGTGCAGCTCTTCTTACTTTTGTCAACCATTCCTCTGACGGGCGGAAATTGTAGGTTTTGTCAAAATAGTCGACAGGCGGTTTTTCAAAAGTCCACATCCTTCCCATATCCCATTTTCCGGCTTTGACGGTATCGAGGTTGATGCCCGCATATTGCGAGAAAAGTGAAATGGTGGTAAAAACGAGAAAGAAAAGCTGCTTAAACATCATCTTGGGTTGCTCCGTAGTCCAGTTATTTTAGATATGTGAATTTTCTTGAAGCGGTAAAACTCCCCGCATTCAATCTGAAAATGTAGTTTCCGCTGGTGAGGTTTGTTCCCTCATATCTGAATGAGTGGTTGCCCGCTTCCATGGTTCCGAGGTCTTTTTTATCAATTTCCTGTCCTTCGATTGACCAGACAGTCAGAGTGACATGTGAGGAGACAGGGAGAGAAAAATTGAGAACCGTGGAAGAATTGAATGGGTTCGGGTAGTTCTGGTCGAGTACAAAATTGCCGATAACACCGTATTCAGCCTGAATTGTGTTGCTGTTCGTGAACGAGCCATCAAGGTCAACCTGCTTCAGGCGGAAGTAGTATGTTCCTTTTTCAGAAAGAGGAACCATTGCTTCATAATTGTTGACTGTTGTTGAAGTGCCGGCACCTCTTAATGATGACACCACCTCAAAGTTGGAACCGTCTTTCGACATTTCTATATCAAAACGGGAGTTGTTGGTCTCGGTTGCCGTTGTCCAGAGAAGTTTTACTCCGCCCGTTACCGTTTCGGATGTGAAAGATGTCAATTCAACGGGTGTCCAGCCGACAGGGTAAAGTGTGATATCAAGGGGAGTTTTCAGCCCTGCAGCAACAACCACATTATCGATCGTGAGTGTCTGAAACCCCGGTGCTGAAACGGTGAGATTATAAGATCCGGGATAGATCATGCGGGCATAGGCACCCGAAAGGGTATCGGAAAAAACTTCTGAATTTGTGTTATCGTGACCGTTTATGAAGATTTTTGCTCTTACGGGGTCACCATCGGGATTTCTGACAGCTCCGCCGATTCCTGAGAGAAGTTCTTTCATCAGGTTCAGCCATGCATTTTTGTTGTATGCCCAGATGGTTGGAATGTACGAACCGGGGATAAGTTTTGTACTAGAGAGTTCTATTGTCAATTCTCTTCCGTAGCGGAAATATGTGAAAAAGTCCTGTCTTCCGCCATATACCGAGTACCAGTCCCAACCGTTTGTGATACCGTTGTTGAACTCGGAGAGATAACCGTTGTTGTTACAGTAGAAGTGGACTGTATCGGCATACCTTCTCGAAATCACTTGCCACCAGTTATCATCGGGGTGGCGGGCAACTCTTGAATCCCACGGGTAGTTCACAACCTCGGCACCGCCGTGATAGTTGGCAGAGAGGTTGAAATTTCTGGAGGTGGCGAGATTCATCATTATCTGGGTTTCAGGCTGCCATGAGTTTCCGTCGGGATGCGGACCCTGAACAGGATCGGGGAAGTTTCTGTTGATGTCGATGTTGTTCGCATTTCCTCTTCTTGCACCTGTAACGGTTGAGTTACCCGAGCGGTATGTGCCGTCAGGATTTGCGAGGGGATTAATCCATATCTCGAGATTGTTCACAAGACTGGTTACAAGGGGATCGACACCGTAATTTGAGAGGAGGTGATCGGCAAGTCTAATCATGTTGACATAGGCAGCTGTTTCATCGCCGTGCATCGAGGATGAATGCATGAATCGGGGTTCCGCTTCGGTGGTGTTTACATTGTCGGAGATGACAGCGAAGAGGATTTTCCTCCCCTGTGTGGTGGTGCCTGCATCCACAATTCTGCAGAGATTGGGATAATCGAGTGCGAGGTCGTTCAACATCTGCACATAGGTCTCGTATGTCGGGTAGGTATCCCAAAGACCGAGGGCTTTTGGATTTCCCATAGCGACAGGAACATCACCCGGATGGGGCAACACTTCAACCTTGTAGCCGTTCTTTTCGAAGTTTCTGAACTGTTCTTTATTTGCGTAGGCGGTAACGAATTTACCGTCAAATTTATCGATCGATATGATCTTTGTTATTTCGAGAAGCTCCCTTTTGTCGAAGACGGGGAAGCGGAAATAGACTTCGCCGTTCTTTTCGAAGTATTGGTCGTCAACACTCTGAGCGAACAGCGAGACGGATAGAATAAACAGAGCAAATAATTGCTTAAACATTAGTATCCGGCTTTAAGTAGATTGTATAGTGTGTCAAAAAGTTCGTAACGGGGTTTTCCCTCGTGTTCGAACACAATTTCGTTTGCCTCGTCACTGTCCATTTCGAAAGCTTCGAGATAAGCCTCGATTTCCTGAGCAGTTACGGGTTCCTCACCACTGAATGAAAAATCCTCTTTCACCACGAAGAACCCCGCAATGGCGAGTTCCTGAATTTTGGTAAACCGTGGATTTGTATTCCAGAGGTCTTTGTAGGGGAAGAGCTGGCAACCCGCTTCGAGGAGGACATCCTGGACATCCATCACTGAAACATCTGCGGGTCTTCTCTCTTTTTTAATGGAGAGTGCTGCAAGGGCACCAACTGCCTGACCGATAAGCATCACACACGGTTGAAGCCGGGTGCATCCGTTCACAATATGCGATACGGAAATCGATTTTTCTGCGAGAAGGAGTCCATTCACCCCGGCAGGAATTAGGCAGTCCATCGGAATCTGAAACGGTGCATTTGCAGGGAGTTCTTCGATCAGTCTCTCCTCGGGTTCCTTAAACATGTGACTGTGATGGTGGTCGAGGAAATAGTCACCCACAGCAATTGAATCGCTGATGAGGGGAGGTCTCAGGGTATATTCATCGGGCACCACATCCCACTCTCTCATGTAATAGTTTCCGATGCCTCTTCTGCTTTCACGCACATAGGGAATCGGCGGGAAGTGGTCGGGGGTGTCGTAAGCTGTTTCATCGATGCCCCACTCGGGATGACCGAGCTTTGTCTGCATATAGTGAATGTAATCGCGAGTCAGTTCCTTTGCCTTCTCGAGGTGCCATCCCCTTTTTTCGAAATCATCGTAAATCTCCCTTGTGGTCGGATAATCGTTCGATCTAAATGGCCAGTTGAGGAGATATTTATCGTTGGGAAGTGCGGCATATGAGATGAAACTCTCCCAGTTGTGAAGTTTGTGATTCAGATAAGCTTCATCGGTTGAATTGGAATGTTCCGCCGTTGAATTCACAAATCTTTCGGGATCGTAATTCTCCGAGGGAGGTACAATTTTGATGTTGTTGGGGTCTTTTTTAAGAATCGCACAAAATGTAAGGTCCTGAATTATTTCATCGGGATCATGCGGAGCTGAAGGCTCACCTGACTCAAAGGTTGATTCCCTCCCAAACCGGAAAGGCAGTCCCGCCAGATAGAGAACATCCCCGTACTCCGTGGCTTCGACGGTAATCTCTGCGTGAATCGGAACTTCAGTACTTCCGAACTTCAGTGCTTCAGTGTCTCCGAGGCTCTGAGGTTCTGAAGTTCTGAGGTTCTGCGATTCAGTGTCTCCGGGGTTCTGGAGTTCTGAGGTTCCGAGGTTCTTCGATTCAGTGTCTCCGAGGTTCCGAGGTTCCGAGGTTCCGAGGTTCTGTCGCTCTACCACCGCCCCTTTAACATTATTCGCTTCCTTAATTATTGAGACGAGTTTTGTGTTGTACCAGATAGTGAGGTTATCACCTGCGGAGGCGATGAGTTCGTCGAGGGCTTTTTGTCCCACTCGGGGTTCGAAGCAGGTAAGACTGATCCAGCCTGTGAAGGTGTTGTCGGGACCCCCGTAGTGGTCTTCAATTTTCTTTCTGAATTCGCCAAATATTCCACCACCGACGGCATGTTTGTTGCCGTCGAAAGCAGTTACACCTGCAGCGAGGAACATTCCGCCCACCATGGAGGATTCTTCAACAATCAGGGTTTTAATACCCATGCGGGCAGCCTGAATTCCGGCGCAGATGCCTGATGCACCGCCGCCAATAATCAACAATTCCGTTTTCAAATCGCTATCCTTTTATTTTACCGGAATAAAGTTCAAGTTCGGTAAGTTCAAAAATAATGTGTCCCGCAGTGATGTGTCCTTCCTGAATTCTCTGGACATTGTTCGAGGGGATTACAATAGCCACATCGACCATCGATTTCAGTTTTCCGCCCGTGCCACCGAGGAAACCGACCACTTTCATCCCTTTTTCCTTTGCTTTTTCGACAGCTTTAACCACATTTCCGGAGTTTCCCGAAGTGGAGACAGCCATGAGAAGATCACCCGTGTTTCCGAGTCCTTCAACATTTCTTGCGAAAACATTCTCGAAACCGATGTCGTTTCCGCCTGCGGTGAGGTTTGAAGTGTCGGTTGTAAGGGCAATTGCGGGAATTGCAGGTCTGTTAATTTCGTGGTTGAGTCTGATCATAAACTCGGTTGCGAGATGCTGACAGTCGGCAGCACTTCCGCCGTTTCCACAGAGGAGGAGCTTTTTGCCGTTTTTGAACGATTCAACAAACAGGGTTATCGCTGCAAGGATATCATCTCCGCAGGCTTCTATCATGTCAAGTTTTGTCTGTGCACTTTCGTTTAGAGACGCTACAAGGAAATCTTTTTTAAGCATTTTTTCCGTAATTTTATTATTAATAGTCTACAAACTTAACTCTTTTAGTTTTGATAGAAGAGGAATAAAAACCGCCAATTGAACAAAATCCGATTTATCGGTGTTATAACTTGTATCCCCAGATACTCTCTGAAACTGCCGTTATCTACGGGATAAAAATTGCGACCAATGAATTTCGACATTTAATACTTTAAAACAAACAACATGGCAATATTTTTCACAATTTTCTTCCTTGTTTACGGATCCGCGAACCTTTATGTTTACCTGAGAGGTCTTCAGGCAATCGATGTTGCTCCACTTTATCTTAAAATTATTTACTCCTCCATCTTTCTGCTTGGAGCGCTCGGGTATATTCTCGTCAGGGTATTTGACTGGGACGGAATCCTCTACGACATAGTGCATTATTGGGGGGCACTCTGGTTTGCGATACTTCTTTACGCATTTATGGCGGTTTTTCTTCTCGATATAGTCAGACTGATCGACCGGTTTTTCCCGTTTGTTCCATACAACATCTTCTCAAATCCGCAGTACTTCAAGCTTGCCGTTTTTGGGGTTGTGATGGTTTATCTAATAGGGGTTGTCGGTTACGGAATGTACAATGCAGGAAACATCAAGGTAAAAACCCTCGAGATTACACTTCCGAAAAAAGGGAGTAAAGCATCCGAAATGAAGATAGCGTTCCTTTCCGATTCCCATTTTTCGCCGATCACAGGTTACAAAAAGGCGGTTGAAATTCACGATATTTTAAAAGGACTCGATCCCGATCTCATTCTGATGGGTGGAGATATTATTGATGACAAGGCACACCACCTTGAGAGGCATGAAATTGATAAGGAACTTCGCAAAATAAAAGCACCACTCGGGGTTTACACCATCAATGGTAACCATGAATTTATCAACGGATACAGGGAGAGTGTGGAATTTATCAAAAAATCGGGTATTTCACTCCTCGCTGATTCGAGCATTGTGATCGACAGTTCGATTGTCATTGTCGGAAGGGAAGACCTTTCCATCAACCGCTTTGCGAATAAAAAGAGGAAAGAACTCTCAGAATTGATGGCATCGGTAAAAGAGATGAATCTCCCGGTTATTCTGCTCGATCACCAGCCCTACAATCTTGAGCAGGCCGAACAAAACGGTGTGGATCTGCAACTTTCGGGACATACCCATAACGGACAGTTGTTCCCTGCCAATCTCATCGTTCAGAAAATCTATGAAAAAGCATGGGGATACCATAAGAGGGGTAATACACAATATTACATCTCATCGGGAGCGGGTGTGTGGGGTCCGCCCGTGAGACTCGGAAGTGATTCCGAAGCTATACTTCTGAAGATCAAGTTTGAATAGTAAAAAAGAGGTGTTATTCAATAAGTAACGCCCCTTTTGCAGTCACACAAAAAATTATGACTAATTTACCCGTGTAACTTTTACTTTTTTCACACGGGAATCTTATGAGAAAGACATTGTTGTTTGCCCTCCTCTTACTTACGACGGGCATTCATTCACAGAGTCAACAGCTAACCACAAAACTTGAAGCAATAAAAAACAACAGGGGCGTCCTCGGGATGTCAGTAACGGTAGTGAAGGATAAGGGAGTCTCTTATTCAAAAGGATTTGGACTAAGGGATGTGGGGCGCAATCTTCCCGTTAACGATTCATCAATTTATCGTATCGCCTCCATTTCAAAAATGGTGGCCGCCATCGCTCTGATGCAACTGTATGAAAAACGACTTGTGAATCTCGATGCTGACATCAGCAACTATCTCGGGTTTAATCTCCGCAACCCCGCATATCCCAATGACATAATTACCGTTAGAAAAGTGATTTCCCATACCGCAAGCCTGAGGGACGGTTCGGGCTACGATGGTTTCCTTTCGGCTACCTATAACCAGAATCCACCGCCAAATATTCAGGCTCTCCTGACTTCAGGCGGATCATATTACACCTCCGACATGTACAGCAACACCAAATCACCAAATTCGAACTATTTTCAATACTCCAATGTCGATTTTGGGGTTATCGGAACGGTTGTTGAAAAGGTCTCAGGAAAGAGATTCGATATTTATTGCAGAGAAAATATTTTTATTCCTCTCGGGATGGATGCAGGATATAACATTCAAGACATTTCATCATTCAACGATATTGCGGTACTCTACAGAAAAAGCGGCGGACAATGGGTGGCACAAGCCGACAACTTCAACGGCATTAAACCCCCGCCACGCGACTTTTCCCAATATGTTATTGGGAACAACGGACTTATCTTCGGACCACAAGGGGGACTCCGAACCTCTGCCCGCGACCTCTCTAAAATTTTGACTGCACTCCTGAATAACGGTTTGTACGGCAATACCCGTATCTTAAATGACACAACCTGTGCACGATTGAGAATGATGAACTGGATCTACGACAACACCAACGGCAACAACTACTACGGTATCTTCAATTCCTACAGCTACGGACAGCACAGGACCACGGAACTTCTGCCCACGGAAGTCCTCTATGGTCACCCCGGCGAAGCATACGGACTTATTAGTGATGCCTACTACTCAACCGACAAACGGTTCGGAATTGTTTTTATCACCAACGGCGGTCAATGGGGGTACGGTGTTTACAGCGGTTGGTATGATGTTGAGGAAGATGTCTTTCAGGCATGCCTCTCGGAGATGAACAACCTCACGGGAGTAACGGATGAGGAACCACAACCAAACACCTTTACCCTTTTGCAGAATTATCCCAATCCATTTAATCCGGCAACAACCATTGTCTACACCCTCGCTGAATCAGCATTTGTAAAACTTTCCGTTTTCAACATGATGGGTGAGGAAGTGGCGGTACTCGTTTCAGGTGACCACCCTGCGGGCTCATTCAACGCAAGGTTCAAACCTGAAAATCTGCCATCCGGAATTTATACATATAAACTTTCGATCCTTATCAATGCCGGAAGGATGTTTGCATACCAAAGGAAGATGGTTTATTTGAAATAGCTATGAACTGTGAGCTATGATCTATGAGCTATTAACTTTGAGCTATTAACTTTGAGCTGACCTGAATTTTGGAAAAGGAGCGACAATCGTCTCGATTGTCCCACCGCAAATTTCCGGGATATCCACAAAAAATAATAACTAATAACTTATACTTCATAACTAAATTACTTCCGAAGCGAGGTTACATGTTCGTAGACAAGCGGGTAGACAACAAATCTTTTTCTCGAACTATCAAGATTTCAAGAAACCTTCTTGACAATTATCTCCATCTTATTTATATTGCGTATGTATTTTCAATGATTCGAGATCGCAAATGGAACGAACAAACAAAAACCAAACAAAGCGGATAAAAATCGGTACAATCCTCGATGCCGATGTAGTGCTGCAACTCAAGGAAACGGCTTTGCGCGAAGGAAAAACGATCAGCGATGTGGTTCAGGAGGCTGTAATCAGTTACAATCGTGTAGAAACAACCAAAACTGAACAGCGGAAAGAGGCTGCAAAGAGACTCTGCTCAAGTCCGTTTAATGTTTCAACTGATCAGCTCAAATCCGATCTTGAAGAGGACTACTACGACCAATGAATTTAATGAATATTGACCCTTCAAAGCCCTTGATGCTGGATGCAAATATCTTTCTTTACGCGATTCAAAGAAAATCGGCTCAATGTGTGGACCTGATTGACCGAATTGCCGGCGGGGAAATTAACTGCTTTGTGACATCACATATATTAGCGGAAGTTATGCATGTTTTGATGATTGAGGAGGCACGAAGCAACGGAGCGATTACAGGTGGAAATCCCGCCCGGAAACTTAGTAAGAGGCCGGAAATTATTCGCTCACTCTATATTTATGAAAATGTTTTTGATGACATCATAAACCTGGGAATCAACATCGAAACAGTCGGGAAAACAGATCTGATGGAAGCCCTTGTTATTCAGAGGAGATACGGGCTGTTAACGAATGACTCCCTCATTGTAGCCGTTGCGAAACGACTGGGAATTACCTCGCTTGCCTCTGCTGACAAAGTATTCAGTAAAGTCAGGAACCTGACTCTTTTCGCTCCTGACGATATTCAGTGATTTTGAAGTTGCTACGAACATCTAACCCTGCTCCGAGAGTAATTTAGTTATGAAGTATAAGTTATTAGTTATCATTTTTTATTGTGAATTCCGGCGTTTGTCGGTAGGACAATCGAGACGATTGTCGCTCCTTTTCCGTTTTTTTGGGTTGGTTGCTTCTACGAACATGCCACACGCCCAGACGCGTTTTTGGTATTATTTTTTTTGGTGAAATGAATGTTTGGTAGTAGGACAATCGAGACGATTGTCGCTCCTTTTCCGTTTTTTTAATGTTTCTACCCATATGTCGCCCGGAGGGGTTAAAATTCTCCTCGGTGAAAATCTGTGTCCTATCCTTTTATCGCGTCCCTTTAAAAACCCTCGGGAAAATTCTGTCGGTGGTTTTTTGGTAGCGGGTGTATTCTTCTCCGAATTGTGTGACGAGTTTTTTCTCTTCGAAGATTGAGCCGATGTAGAAATACGCGATGAAAAGGATTGTCATTATGAGATAGTCGAGGTGTATTTGGGGACGGAAAAGGAGAAATATTATCGAGAAGAGGTAGATGGGGTGTCTGCTGAATTTATAGGGACCCTCTATCCGCAGGGTATATTTTTCGTCGAGGTCTTCGAGGGGCTGATATTCGTTTCTTCTGCTGCGGATGATTTGTGAAAAGCCCATGAACTCACTCCCTGAGATTGATTTGAATGTCCAGGCTAGTCCGATTACACTTCCAAACTGAATGAATGCAAAAATCAGATCGAGAGGAGTTGGAAGATCGTAGAGTGTATATCCATTTTTTGGTGAAAATGAATAGAAGAAGTAAAGTGTTACGAGAGAGAGAACATTATATGAAAGCCGGTACCACGGCATGAAGCCCGGAAATGAAATTGCAATTGCCGATTTCACCGATCTTGATGCAGTTATCGAATGTATCGAAGCAAACAATAAAAACCACAAGACTGTAACCGCCGTATCGACGAGAAGTGTCATAGTTTTTTTCTGAAGCGGGCAACCGGAATTTTTAGTGATTCGCGGTACTTGGTTACCGTTCTCCTGGCTACCTGCAGTCCGTCCTGTTTCAGGAGGTCGGCGAGCCGGTCATCACTAAGTGGTGCGGTTTTGTCTTCAGCTTCAACGAAGTGTCGTATTCTTTCCCTGATCTCTTTGTTGGAAATTTCCTCTCCTTCGTCGTTCATTATTCCTTCGGAGAAGAAGAATTTCAGTTCGTGAATCCCCTGTCTGCTTTGGACAAATTTTCCATTGACAACGCGGCTGATGGTTGAGATGTCCATATTAATATCTGCCGCCACATCCTTGTAACGGAGTGGCTTCATTGCGGCTCTTCTGAAAAAATCCTGCTGGCGTTCTGCAATTGACTGCATCACTTTGAGCATGGTGTCTCTTCTTTGTTCTATGCAGGCGAGAAACCAGCGTGCCGACTCAAACTTTTCCTTCAGGAATTTGTAAGTCTGTTTTTCCCGCTCGTTGGTGTTCCGTTTCGCCTTGTTCTCTGAAAACATTTCGAGGTAGGTTTTGCTCAGAGTGATGGTGGGAAGCGACTTGTCGTTCAGAGTAATTCTGAATCCTCCATCCACTTCCTCGAGGATGAAATCGGGCGTTATCTGATTCAGCTCATAATTTTCGATCTTACCGAAACCCGGTTTGGGGTTCAGTCTTGTGATGAGCTGAATTACGGAATTAAATGTATCCTCGCTCAGCTTCATTGCATCGCGGATCTTGTTGTAATGCTTTTTCAGAAACCAGTCGTAGTGCTCCTTGAGGAGTATTTCAGCGAGATACGAGTAATAGGGATCGTAAGAAAGAGTATGAAGTTGTGCAAGAAGACATTCGCGGAGGTCTCTCGAAGCGATTCCTGCGGGGTCAAAAGACTGAATTGTTTTCAGGAGTGATTCAGCATCTTCGGGGGAGACTTTTACATGCTGAAATGTCTCCAGATCGTTCAGTATTTCGTCGAGCGCTCTGCCGAGATAGCCGTCGTTGTCGAGGTTACCGATAATTTCCTCTCCAAGAATGGTGAGATCTTCGGAAATGTCGAGCATGTAGAGCTGCTGAAGAATATGTTCCGAGAACGATTCTCTCGCTTTAGCCACGGGACGGAATGTTTCTTCCCTGTTATCCTGATATGAAGGATCATCGAAATAATCCTCGTCGTTCATGTAATCTTCAACAGTAAACTCGTTATCTTCCTCGAAACTCTCATCCTCTTCGAAGTTGTCATCGTCATTTTCGACTTGTTTAAGGTCGAGTTCCTCTTCGAGCAGGGGGTTAAGTTCGAGCTCTTCCTTTATTCTTTGTTCGAGGGCAAGGTTGTTCAATTGCAGCAGTTTCTGATACTGAATTTGCTGCGGAGTGAGCCTTTGGGTTTGAGTCAGTTTTTGTTGAATCGATAACATATTAGTCTTTAAGTCTTTCTAATGCATTATACCACTTCTGTCCATATTTTCTGGTGAGCGGTTCTTCAAGAAACGATACCATCCGGACTTTTTCATTGTTCCCTTTTTCGACAGCGGGTTGACAGTCTCCAAACCTTTCATATCGAAGGATATCGCCACCAAAAGATGATATTCTGATCGGAAAGAGGTGGCAGGAGATTGGTTTTTTGAATTCCGTTTTTCCTTCATAAAACACTTTTTCAAGGGAGCACTTTGCGATGTCGCCATCGTAATAAACAAAAACACACGCTTTTCGGTTGTAGCTTTTTGTGTAATACTCATCGTCGATGTCGTCGAAGAAGCCGTCGGCTTCAATCACCTTTCTGTGTTCCTCGGGGATGATATCGATAATGAGGGGGAGATTCTGTCTTAACAGTTCGAGTTCAGAATGAAGAAGTGGTGCCCCATAGTCTCCTTCAAATGTGCAGCAACCGCCCTTGCACTTGGCGAGGTCACACGCAAAATGTGCCGTGGCAATCTCTGTATTTATTAAAACATTGTCGATCTGATAAAACATTCAATAAAACTTTCTGAAAATTTTACCAAAAATATAACAAATTTCGTACCAAACAAAAAAGTTTATTAATTTCGGTGGAAAAGAATCTTTCTCTTTCGAGTAATTTACCCTTCGATTATTAATTTTTTTGAAAATACCGATGAATTTTGAAAATTTTTACAAAAACAAAACGATAATACTTACCGGAGCATCCACAGGGATAGGGAAGGAAATTGCGACAAAACTGCTCGGGATCGACTGCCGCCTTGTGCTTGTTGCGAGAAGGAAAGAGCTCGTTGAGGAATACACAGCAGGATTTTTGGGCAGGGAGAGTCTGATCATTTCCTCCTGCGATGTATCAGACAAGGAGCAGGTTAATACTCTGTTGAAGGAAGTGGAGGCAAGGTTTGGTCTGCCCGACATTGTCTTGCTCAATGCCGGAGTAAGTCTCGGGGAGAAATATACGATTCTGAATGAGGAAGCCACCCGGGCAACAGTGGAGATCAATTTTTTCGGTGTAGTCAATTTTGTTCATCCCCTCCTCGCACCATTTCTGGAGAGGGGAAACGGTTCGTTCGTGATAGTCTCCTCCCTTGCCGACGGAAGAGGATACCCACAAAGTGCGGCATACTCCGCTTCAAAAGCTGCGGCTACAATTTTTGCCGAGAGCCTTGCCATAAAAACCGAACCTCTCGGGTTGAAGGTGATTACTGTGAAACCGGGATTTGTAAAAACACCGATGACCGACAAGAACAGATTTCCCATGCCGTTTATGATATCTGCGGAAGAAGCTGCCCTGATAATTCTAAAGGGGGTAGCCAAAGGTAAAAGAATGATAAAATTCCCCCGGGCAACCGCATTTCTGACCTCCCTTTCCAACATTGCGCCCTATAAAATATTCGCAAAAGCGGTCAGAATGAAGGAACGGGAATAAATTTTGAGCATCGTTAACATTTTGAAAATAGTTATATTTAAAGCTTAAACAAATTTTTAAAGGCACATGTCACTATTTCGTGAACAAAAGAACCTGATGGAACAAATCCGCAAGCTGAAGGCAAAACTGTTGCCCAAAGAACTTGAGGAATTAAAAATGTTCGAGAAGAGACACAAAGACGAAGAGGAGTTCGATACCCTCTCGATGAAACGGCTCAGGGAACTTGTTTCGAAATATGAAGTCAAAAGGGACAGAAGTGCGTTTAACAACCTGTTCAAACCACGACAGGAAGACAACAAAGAAGTGAACGATTAATAGAGGAATGAATGGATTTTAAGTTAATTAACCGCATAACGGCGGCGATAGTTTTTTTAATTTCGTTTTTAGTGCTGCTTTCAACGGTACAACCTTCAGTATCCTTTTGGGACTGCGGTGAGTTCATAGCGGCTTCTTATTCTCTGCAGGTGCCCCACCCGCCGGGAGCCCCCTTATTCCTTCTGATAGGAAGAGTTTTCTCCATGATCCCTTTTGCCGAGAATGTCGGGTTCAGGGTAAACATGGTTTCCGTACTCTCGAGTGCGCTTTCAATTCTTTTTCTCTACCTTATAATTGTAAAAGTGGTTGAAAATTACAGAGCAAAAATTGCAAAAAACCTTTTTGAAACACTTTCAACGGTAATAGCTGCTGCCATTGGTGCACTTTCTTTCTCGTTCAGCGATACTTTCTGGTTCAACGGGGTTGAAGCAGAAGTTTACGCCGCAAGTACAGTTACCTACGCAGCAATCATGTATCTCATCATGCTGTGGAATGAAAGATCGGAAGAGCCGGGGAACGAGAAATATCTCCTTCTTATCTGTTATATAATCGGTCTTTCCACCGGTATTCACCTCATGAGCGTGCTGGCGATGATACCTGTCGTAATGATTGTACTCTTCAAGAAATACATGAAGGATGAAGAGGAATATAACATCTCGGTAAAATATTTCCTTATTCATGCTGCCGTGATACTCGTTGTTGCAGCCGGATTATGGTTGAATCAAACCTCTACCACTCCTCCGACTCCCGAACAGTATAAATCATTCGACGGCACATTCAAGATTTTGGTTTTCCTCATTTCAGTCGGTATAATGGCGGGCTTCTACAAGAAACTGCTGAATAGAAACTCGATATACTTTTCATTCATCGTCGGTGGTATTGCACTTGGCCTGACTTATCCCGGTGTGGTAAAGATACTTCCTTCGATCATGTCGTCGATAGGCGGACAGTCTCTCGCCGGTGAACTCCTTTTTGTAGCGGCTTTCCTCGGAATTTTTGGAGGCATCGTTTATTATGCGCACAAGAACAACAAGGCAACACTTCACCTTGTAGGACTTGCAGCCATCTTTGTGTTCCTCGGGTTTACCACCTACACACAGGTAATCATCAGGTCGAACGCAGCACCCCCGATGAACGAGAATGAGCCTGATACCTTCCCTGAACTGGTGAAGTATCTTAACCGTGAACAATACGGTGATTTCCCGACATTCAAGAGAAGATTTTCGAACGAACCGCATCAGACGGGCGTTTTTACAAACTATTCATCCGATCTTCACTTCCTCTACTCCTATCAGATGAATCACATGATGACCCGCTACCTCCTCTGGAACTATGCAGGAAGAGAATCATGGGATCAGGATGCAGGAAGCAATATCGCTCCGTTTAACGGGGTGGGTGAAATAATCGGTAAGCCCTTCAGTGTGGAATTTAAGGGCGATATAAAAGACTCGCTCTTCGGCATTCCATTTATTCTCGGACTTGTCGGGGTTTTCCTCCACTTCCGGCGTGACAAGAAAATGGCGATGGTCTATCTGGTTCTGTTTATTTTCATGGGCTATCTCACAGCCTATTACCAGAATCAGCAGCAACCTCAACCAAGGGAAAGAGACTACTTCTATGTGGGTGCCTTCCTCGTCTTTTCGCTCTGGATCGGAATCGGGGTGAAGGAGCTTGCAACACTGGTTTACAACAAATTAAAAGAGAACAGTCTTGGCATGGTTCTGGGTTACACCGTTCTTGTGCTTGGAATTTTCTTTGTTCCCGTGAGAATGTATTCGGCAAATCTTTACACCCACGACAGATCGAACAACTGGATTCCATGGGATTATGCCTATAATCTCCTTCAAAGTTGTGCACCAAACTCGATACTCTTTACAAATGGTGACAACGACACATTCCCTCTTTGGTATCTGCAGGATGTGGAGGGAGTTAGACGCGATATAAGAATTGTGAACCTCTCTCTCGCCAATACTGAATGGTACATCAAGCAACTAAAGAATCAGGAACCTTACGGCACCCCGAAAGTTGCCATGAAATTCTCTGATGAAGAGGTTGAAAGACTGAGACCAACGCTCTATGAGGCTCCGCAGTATACACTCGAGGTTCCAAAGGATGTGTTTGCCAAATTGAGTACCGGACTGGTTGACTCCACTTCATATCAGCCAAAACTTGTCTGGAATCCCGACCTCCCCAAAACCGGTGAAGGACAGCAGACACAGACTTATGCCCGTGTTCAGGATTTTGTCGTAATGCAGATTATCCAAAACAACAACTGGGACAGACCCGTTTACTACTCGACAACCTGCAGCGACGATACCAAAATCGGACTCCAGAAATTCCTCTATCTTGAAGGAATGGCTTTCAGACTTATGCCTTTCGAAATCCCGAGAGGAAAAGACGGCGTGAACGAAAAAGTCCTCTGGAAACAGATAATGGAAGAGCCAAAAGACTACAGTCCGAACTACAGACCAGGCTTCAAGTTCAGAGGCATTGCCGACTCTTCAGTTTTCCTCGATGAAAACCACAAGAGAATGACCCTGAACTACAGAAATGCTTTCCTCCGCCTTTCCAATTACTATATGATTGAAAAGAAGGATAATGCGACTGCTCTTAAAGTGCTGAACATGATGGAAGCAAAGATGCCCCTTTCAAGAACCGGTCTCGACTACCGTTACCGTGCTGATCTTGCCAATCTTTACAGAAGGCTCGGCGACATGACCACCTACACAAAAATGATGGAGGCTCTTGAACCCGAAGCACTCGCTGTGCTAAACAGCAATCCCCAGATTCTTACGATGGATGTTTCCACAGTTACAATTCTTTTGGACTACTATGAGACAACCAAACAGGCAGATAAAGCCCTGAAACTCGTTGATCTGCTCGACAGGTATTATCCTAATAATCCTGATGTAAAAGCACAGAGAGACAAATTTAACGCCATCCTCACAGGAAAAGCTCCTGCGCAGGACACTGTAAAAAAAGACTCCACAGTTAAAAAATAAGTTTCCTGAGGGAAGAATGGAAGGTTTCACTCCTTTCATTCTTCCCCCGGATTAAACAACACCCCATGCAAATATTAATTCTCGCTCTCTCCGGCATCGGAGACGCTCTCATGTTTACCCCTGCTGCGAAACTGCTTCGCGAAAAATTCCCCAACGCAAAAATTGACGCTCTTGTAATGTTCACCGGTGTTAAGAACATCTACGACAGAACAGGACTATTTGACGAAGTGATACACTTCGAATTTATGGCAGAGGGAGCTTTAAAATCCCTTAAGTTTGTTCTCGGTAAAAGGGGGAAATACACCCACTCGATTAGCGTTTATCCTTCAAACAGAAAAGAATACAACGGCATCCAGTGGCTTTTCGGAGCAAAAAAGAGGGGGCAGGTGGAGTACTTGCGGGCAGACACTTCAAACCTCGGGTGGCTTAATAATGTCCGCATAAAAGAGGATGACTCCCTCCACAATGTGGAGGAGAATGTAAGGCTTGTAAAAGAGATGTTTTCACTCTCCGAAGCACCCTTGTATCCCCTCGTTTTTTCATTAAACGATGAAGATAAAGCATTTGCCGACGGATTTTGCAACACTTCCCTTAAGCAGGGAGTAACAAAGATCGGTTTTCATCCGGGATGTGCCACACTTAAAAACCACATCAACAGAAGATGGGAGCCCGAAAAATTTGCGGCTCTCGGTAAAATGTTAAAAGAGAAAAACGGTTTTGAACTTATCCTTTTTGGTGGACCCGAGGAGAAGGAATTGAGGGAGAATATTAAAAAACTTGCGGGCGAGGGTGTTTTTCACGAGCCGCAGTCCAAAAACCTGAGTCAGTCGGCAGCACTCATCAAAAAATGTGATCTCTTTATCACCAACGACTCAAGTCTGATGCATGTTTCATCTGCAATGGGGGTTAAGGTTATGGCTCTCATCGGTCCCACAAATGTAAATTACATTCATCCCTGGAAGACCGAGCACAAAATCGTGAGTCTCAATCTTGAGTGCGCACCATGTTTTTTCTATTCGCCGAAGTCTTTGGAATGTAAAAGAGAAGACATAAAATTCAAGTGTATCAGGGAATTGAGTGTGGATATGGTCTACAGGGAAGCGATGGAATTTATCCGTTTCCCGGCTGTGTAGTACCCAAAACCTCTTCAACGAGGGAAATAAACTCTTTTTTTGTGAAAGGTTTTGAGATGTAGTGAGTACATCCTATTTTCATGAAGGTTTCCCTGTCCCCTGCCATGGCATAAGCTGTAACTGCTATTATCGGTGTATCTGAATAACCGTCAATCTGTCTGATCCGTTTCGTAGCCTCTATTCCATTCATCCCCAATCCAAGATTAATATCCATCAGAATAAGGTTGAATTTATCATTCCTGCACAATTCAACAGAGGTCGGTCCGTCTGCTGCTGTGGTAACGGTACCAATCTTTTTCAGGAAATGTGCCATCACATCTCTGTTTTCCTTGTTGTCTTCAACTAATAGAATATTTGGCATACCGCAAAACTTGAAAATGAATCAAATAAAAAATGATTTAGTCAGACATAAATTAATAAAAAAAATCGTATTAAAGAAAAGAATGTTTGGAGGAGAGATTCGGAACCCCGGAACTTCGGAACCTCCGAGGTACAGAATCTCTGCGGTTCCGAGGTTCTGAAACTCTGAAGTTCTATTTCAAAAGTATCATCTTCCGGCTGATATTGAGGCCGTTTCCGGAGAGGCGGTAGAAATAGACGCCCGAGGCATAATTTGCTCCATCGAAGAAGACAAAATGACTCCCCGGCTGAAGCATCCCCTCCAGAGGCACTTCTATTTCTTTCCCGAGAAGATCGTAGATTGCAAGTCTGTATTGTCCCGCAACGGGCACATCAAAAGTGATTGCCGTGGAAGGATTAAACGGATTCGGGTAATTCTGATGGAGAACGGGATTTTTTGGGACCATCTCCTCTTCTTTAATAGTTGTCGGGGTTCCTGTTCCTCCGCCATTTACGGTTTTCATTAGAAGTCCGTAAGTGCCAACGAGCCAGCCGTTGTCCTTGTCGAAAAAGAATGATTTTTTAAATGTGTTGGTTACACCGGTGTGGACTTTTGTCCAGTTGTAGCCGCCATCGCCTGTTTTAAACAGACTGCCGTAGGAACCAACCGTATAACCATTCAGGGTATCGTAAAAATATACTGAATTCAGCCATGTCACCGGGAGAGTGTCGATAATACTCCAGGAAGTCCCCGAATTGGATGATCTGAGGACAATCCCATATTTCCCGACGATCCAGCCTTTCCCACCGGGTGGAAAATAGATGTCACGGAGATCGAATCGTGAGTCGATTGACTGATCAATTACACCACCCCCGCCGGGAGCGGAAGTGAGTCTGATAATCGCTCCCTGATCACCTACAAGAGATGCAGATCGCGCAGAGAGGGTTATAATACCTCTGTAAGTTTTGAGTGGTGCGCCGCCTCTTCCCCAGACAGCTCCAGTGGGGGCGTTTTGGGAAACGAGATAGGCTCCATTTTGTCCCGCAGCCTTGTTGGAAAGTTTGGTGCCTTCGATGGCGTAAATGTCATCGGAGGTGATGTGAGCGAGGTCGTGTTTTTGCCACGACTGACCCGCATCAAGGGTTTGGAGGATGGTACCATCGTCACCGACGATCCAGCCACGGATTGTATCGAGGAAAAAGAGGTCGTTCAGATTCGTTTTATACTGCGTAAACTGCCTTACCCATGTGTCTCCGCCGTCCTCGGTTCTTAGAATCAGTCCGCTGTCGCCTACTGCTGTACCGATCATAGGATCGAGAAATTCAATTGAATTTATTGTGTTTTCGGAGCCTTCCGACTGAAATTCCCAGTTTGTACCCGCATCGGTTGTGTGCATTATCAATCCATTGTTCCCGAATATCCAGCCTGCATTTCCTGCAAAAGCAGAAAAATTGAAACTGAATTTTGAACTGTCGCTTGTTTTTCTCCAGGTAGTGCCGTTGTCTGTACTCTGGAAGATCAATCCCGGCGAACTTGCGGCAATCAGCCTGTTTTGAGGAAGGAAGGAGAATGACTTCACCCAACCGAAGAGACCGGAATTTGATTCCTGCCAAGTAACTCCGCCGTCTGTTGTTTTAAGAGTCAAGCCGCTTCTGCCAAGTGCGAGCCCGTTCAAGTCGGATGAAAACGAAATGCTTGAGATAGTCTGACTGGTGTTTTCTCTTGTTTTGGTCCAGTTGTTGCCACCATCGAGGGTCCGGAAAATTGTGCCCGACTCGCCGGCAATGAATCCCTTTCCGTTTTCGAAAAAGAAAATTCCCGCAGCGGATACCGTATCAAATGATTTTTTTGTCCATGTTGAACCGTTATCCTGAGAGAAGAAGAGCAATCCTTTGTTGCCGGCTGCCCATACTTTCCCCGAGGGGAGGAACTGCACCGCTTTGACATCTCGGACGGAATCAACGGTAATCTTTGTGAAGCTGTTTCCGCCATCGGTGGTCTTTAATATCAAACCCTGTCCGCAGCCGAGTATTCCATTCAATCTGTCTTTAAAGGAGAGGGAGAGGATATCGTTGTCGGTTCCTGTGTTGATCAGTTTCCATGATGCTCCGCCATCCGTTGTGGTAAGAAATGCACCTGTGTTTCCCGCTGCGATGCAGTTTTGTGCATCGAAAGCCTGACCGGCATTGAGGTTTTTCCCGACGGGGAGGGGGTTCTGCCATATCCAGTTTGTCTGACCAAAGAGAAATGGAGCTGATAAGAAGCAAAATAAAAGAAGTCTGTTCATCAGTTTCTCCACTTAAAACTTTATTCTGAAACCGGATTGCAGAGCGATGTATGCACGGGAGACATACTTTGTTCTGATTCTGTTGTAGCGGGCATTTACATCGAGATCGAGGCCCGGGGCGATGTAGATTCGGAATCCTGCTTCGGGTGCAATTCCGGGTGTAATTTCGCGGGTGATTTCCACGGGTTTTCCGAGGAGGCCGTAGTCAACCTCAAGAAAATACTCGGTAAAATAGGCACCGCCTTCCACTCCAATGTAGGGTGTAATTTCATTTCCCTCACCAAAAAGGTAACGGACACCTGCAGTGAGAGGAACCGACTTGAAGTTGAAACTGTAGCCGGGAAGGTCTTCTTTCAATCCACAGTAGTAGTATCCTGTAGTGAGAGTAAACTCGAAACCGGGGAGAAAAGCAGGGAGATTGAAGCTTATGTTCCCGCCAAATCCGGCATCAACATGGTTTTCAAGTTGCCCGGAGGGAATTGCAGCGGAGCCCTGAAGTCTGATTCCGGGTTGTGCCATGCAATTTATCGAGAAATAAATGAAAAGAAAGAAGAATACTTTGTTCAAATTTTTCAAAACTGTTTATTTTTACTGAGTATATTTATTATTATTTGAGAGTCCGTTGCCACAAAAGCAAAGAAAATTTAAATACTGTATCAAATTTAAGATAATCTCCACTAAATGCGAATAATTTTCACGCTTTTTGCTGTACTTCTTATGGCAACCGCAGTTCTTCCACAAGGGAGGAGTTATACCCTTTCCGGAGTTATAGCCGAGGCAGGGAGCGGTGAAGTACTGATCGGTGCCTATGTTGCCCTTTACAAAGATTCCCTGAAGACCGGGAACCCCCTTAGATCAGTTGCCTCAAACAAATTCGGCTTTTATTCTCTCCCCTCTGTACCGGAAGGGAAGTATTACATTTTTTCCGGCTCCCTCGGTTTTGAACCCCACAAGGCAGTGATTGATATTTCAGGAGCAAACCAGAACATCCGCCTCGATATAAACCTCAACAAGTCCTCCATTCTTTTGAGCGAAGTGAAGGTTTTTGCAGAAAAATATGAGGATTTTGCAAACACTTCGGGTACCGTTGAACTCGATCCGGAACTGATTCAGACTCTCCCTTCTTTCGGAGGAGAAACCGACATTTTCAGGGCACTTCAACTTCTTCCGGGTGTCTCCAATTCAAATGAACTTTCGGCAGGCATTTATGTAAGAGGAAGTTCCGCCGACCAGACCCTTACTCTTATTGATGGTGTTCAGGTATATAACCCCTCTCACCTCGGCGGTTTTGCGAGCACATTCAATTCGGATGCAATTCAAAATATTAAACTGATAAAGGGGGCGTTCCCTGCGCAGTATGGAGGCAGGCTCTCAAGCGTTCTCGATGTAACGACGAGGGAGGGTTCTTCCGAAAAGTTTCTCGGTACATTCAATTTCTCAAATATCAGCAGCCGTTTCACCGTCGAAGGTCCTTTGAACGAGAAGGCGACCTACATTCTTTCTGCAAGAGTGATGTACCTCGATAAACTCCTTTCGCTTGTTCCGCAGGCTGACAAGTTTCCGAGATACGGTTTTTATGACGCAAACGGAAAAATTCATTACAAGCTTTCAGAAACCGATAAACTATTCATTACCGGTTTCTTCAGCAGCGACCGCCTTACAGAGCCACCATCGAGTAAGGATATCGGATTCGATATCGGGTGGAAAAACTCGACCCTCAACCTGACCTGGACAAAAATATATACTTCACAGATTTTCACCAGCACTTCGATGGTTTACACCTACTACGATTTCAAAACCGCGATGAAGGATAAAAACCCGACAAAAAAGGACGCTCTCGACTTTTTTACCTCCTCTTTTGTGAACGATTTTCAGTTAAAAACGGACATTCAGGTTTTCCTTAACCAGAACAATATACTTCAGATGGGTGCCGAGGTTACATACCACAATTTTGAAGTACTGACAAGTGACTTCTATACTAACGAACTGAAGTATGCCGTGAATCTTGGAAGAAGCTACAAAGCCCTCGAAGTTGCTCTTTTTGCACAGGATGAAATCACAATATTTGACGAGCTCAAGGCTAATGTCGGGATGCGTTTCTACTATTTTAACGAAGGAAAGCTTTACGGATGGGAGCCCCGGCTTTCCCTTACCTGGTATTTGTATGACAGGCTGATTCTTCGCGGTGCCTTCTCGATGGCAAACCAGCCGATTCACCTCCTCGCAAGGAACGATGTGTATTTGCCGACTGATGTATGGTTCCCCTCGACACCCGTGGTAAAACCAGCCAAGTCGATGCAGGGAGCAGTCGGTTTCGAAGCCACGAGTGCCGATAAAACCTTCCTTTTCACTCTTGAAGCATATTATAAAGATCTCGCGAATCTCTACGAATATAAAGATGACGCCAACTTTGCCTACACTTCCAACTATGAAAAACAGCTCACCGTCGGAAGAGGTGAAGCATGGGGTCTGGAAATGTTCTTCAACAAGAGAATCGGCACCATCACAGGGTGGTTTGGATATACCCTCTCATGGACAAAGAGATATTTCGACGAACTCAACCGAAGCGAACCGTTCTACCCTCAGTTTGACAGACGACACGATATTTCGATTGTACTGAGCTGGCAACCATCGGAGGTACTTAATTTTGCTGCCACCTGGAACTACTCAACCGGGAAGGCTTTCCCCCTCCCTATTATGCAATATTCCTTCCTGAATATGAGCAATCCAAAAGATAATCTGCAGGAAATTTTTTATGAGTACTCAGCCCGCGACGCTTTCAGACTCCCTGCTTTCCACAAACTCGACCTCAGCGCAAACTGGATCCTTATGTGGAATAACACAAAAATCGAACTGTCTCTGAATATCTACAATGTTTACAACAGATTCAATGCGTTCTCCAAATATGTCGGTTATAAAACAGATGAAGCAACCGGAATAAAAACCCCTGTGCTGAAGCAGTTTACCCTCTATCCGTTTTTACCGTCAATTGGGATAAAAATACACTTTTAAATTATGAGTTATGAATTATGAATTATGAATTTTTCAGTTCCCGGGTTTGGTTGTTTGTGCTCATTTTTGCGGGTGTGTTCCTTTCCGGTTGTGAGCAGGTGGTGGGAGAAGAAGAGTTTCCATATGAAATGAAGCTTGTGATAAGAGGATTGCTCGAAGACGGACAGGATATTAAAGATATTTACATTGGCAGAACGCTCCCCGTGGCGGTACCGTTCAGAGGTGATTTTGCAAACCTGACAAATGCCGTCGTCTCCATTAAGGTCGATACACTTCGCTACATCCTGAAGCATACCCGTGACGGTTTGTACTCGGCACCCAATGGTGTGAAAGCAAGAGCGGGAAAAACCTACGAATTGCTGGTTTCCTGGGAAAGCCTTTCAGCAGGTGCAGTTACTAAAATACCTGAGGCGGGAACCATTGGTGGCGTTTTCCTCCTCAATTCCGTGAATGACACGGGTAAATCAATAAAAGTGATGAGTGCCGATATTACCCCAAGGGGTGACGAAGCCTACGCAGTCACCTGGCTGGCTTTTACTCAAACAGGGCAGATTTACACCGAGGACAACAAATACAATGTGGTTGTAAAGAGGCTTCCCAATGTAAATACAACAACAATTCAGGCACAGTCGGCGGAAATAACACCTTCATACCTCGCCCGTCCACAGGATCTTGGTGTCGGTATTTATGTTTATGACGGCTCCTTTTACGACTATTATAAAACCAAAGGTTCGAGCAAACTTTCGGATGCTGTTTTTGGGCAGCCGTCCACTTCAGTAAGATGGAATATCCTGGGTGACGGCATAGGGATGTTTGTGGGCAGATCGAAAACCACTAGACAAATCAGTTCTTTGCAGTAGATTTGTAAAAGAGGATTTTGGATTGTTCCTGAAGATAACTTCAAGGAATTTTATTAATTTTACCGTCCGATCAGTACGGCTGCTGTACTGCAAACATATGAAACTCAAATTGCTGCGATTAATCTTTTTGCCGGTTCTGGTGTCACTTTTTACAGTGTCGCTGATGGCTCAGAAGGATTCGACTGAAAAAAAACCCACCCCCGATGCACCCCTCTACTACAGAGTGCACGAAATACCCAACGCCTTCATTTCTGATAAAATAAAACTGAAACAGGCTAACCTCACGGTTCTTCCCTACAAAATGTATGAGGAATTGAAAGCCCGGCTCACCGATATTCTTGAGAAACAAAAAAGCCTTACCCTGGTAACCGGGAAATCAGACTTTACTGCTGAGTATACCGAAGTGCTCTCTGAATATTTGCGGCTTTGGAACAAACAAAAGAGAAGAATCGACGGCTGGAATGACGAAGTTTCAGAAACCACTGCAGGAATCTCAGAACAAAAATCGATAGTAAGAAATACCATGGCTGTCTGGAACCGTACTTACGCAGTTGCACTCGCCGACTCGGTTCCTCCTGAGATTCTTCAAAAAATCATTGATATTGAAAAAGAGCTTAAAATCAGCTATGACACACTTACTGTCGGACTAAACAGGCTGCTAGCCCTTCAGCATCAGATAGTGGAGCCCGATGTAACCGCAGAGATGATGGTTACAACCATCAGAAAGTACTTTTTACTAAACAAACAGGATCTTTTCTACCAAAACTCCTCCACGCTTTGGGACTATTTCGCAGAGCTCGAACCGGGTGACCTGATCTCCAACTCATTTTCGAATACCATCGGTGTTTATATCGGAGTTTCCGATACAATTTTACAGGAACTCAAAGGATTTGCCCTCAAAACCGGCCTGTACCTGTTGTTTGTGGCGGCATTTATCCTTTTTCTTTCGAGGTTTAGCAAAAAACTGCCCGTGGGAAACTCGGCAGCAGGGAATTTTCAACTGTTACTGCAGACTCCCTTCTCCACGATTCTGTTTATTTTCCTTATCTCGTTCAACTTACTCGTGGGCGATCTTCCCGAACTGGTTTTAAACAGTCTGAGGCTTGTTTCGGTTATTCCTTTGGTAAGAATATTTCTTTTCATCTACGGAAAGACCAGCCACCGGATAATTTTGGTGACGGGGTTACTGCTGGCGTTTCAACAGGTAAAAATGGTATCGGGAAGCGGCTCGGAAACAGAGCGGTTAATTTTAACTTTTATCCTGTTTTTTACAGTCATCTATCTCGTTCTTCATCTTTATGGCAAAGGTTCTTCAGAAAGAATGGAAGTGCTGCCGCCATATGTGAAAAACATCTTTGTGGGAATCCTGGTGCTCTTTGCAACAGCATTTATCGCGAATCTCTTCGGCTTCCTTGCTATCAGCCTCACCATTGTTAATGGTGTGTTGAATGCTGTCTATGGACTCTCCGTTCTCCTGATTGTGAGCCACATTCTTCAGGGACTGGTTTACATGCTGATAATGACAAAAACTGCGAAGATATCACTGATAATGAGAGAATATGAAACCATTGCCACAGAGAAAATTTCAAAATTTATAAGATTTCTGATTAAAATAACTGCTGTCGCAGTGATTTTAAGGAGCTTTGGGATGTCGGTTGTAACCATCGATTTCCTTGGTTCCATTTTGAAAACAACCGTTTCGGTGGGCGACTTTTCCCTTACTCTCGAAACTTTGGTTTATTTCTTCTTCTCTGTCTGGTTTGCTGTCTGGCTGGCAAAAACAGTCAAATTTTTACTTGAAAAGGAATTGCTGGTAAGGATAAAACTTGCCCGGGGTGTCCCGACCACCATCTCTGCGGTTATTTCATATTTGATCGTCGGAATGGGAATTGTTTTTGCAATCATAAGTTCCGGATTGGATCTGAACCGCTTTTCCCTTCTCGCAGGAGCTCTCGGCGTTGGTATCGGTTTTGGCTTGCAGGATATCGTAAGGAATTTCATATCGGGAATAATCCTTATTTTTGAACGGCCTGTTCAGATTGGTGATGCAGTTGAGGTGGAGGACCTTTCCGGAACGATCAGAAAGATAGGCATTCGTTCCAGTGTGATAAAAACCTGGGAAGGAGCTGAAGTGATCGTGCCAAACGGAAACCTGATCTCGAACAAGGTAATCAACTGGACACTCTCCGACAATCAAAGGAGAATCGACCTGAAAATTGGCGTAGCATACGGTTCGAATGTGGAAAAAGTAATCGAACTGCTGAGAGGATGTGCCACTTCACATGAAAAGATTTTGCAGACTCCGCCCCCGGTTGTCTTCCTTAAAGATTTTGCAGACAGCGCACTTCTTTTTGAAATGCGGTGCTGGACTGCGGATTTTGGTGCCTGGGTTCAGACTTCCAGTGACTTACGAGTCGCTATAGACAGAGTTATGAATGAAAATGGCATCGAGATACCCTTTCCACAGAGGGATGTCCACATTAAAAATCCTTCGGAGAGTCTGCCACCTGCTAAACCCGCAAAAAAGACAAAAAATGAATAGATACACTCTCTTTTTCCTTCTTATACTCCTGATTTCATCAGACAAAAATGTAACATACGGCTGGATATTTCCCGAACACCGCGATATTACACGAGCCGGGATTGAGAACCTCTCTGCAGAGCAGAGAAAACTGTTTGAAGACCTGTGGAAAATTGCAAGAACGGGGTCAGAAGGCAGGCTCTCTCCTTTCCTGATTTTTGATGATGGTCTGGCATCAGGCACTCTGGTCGATTTTGCTGCATTTCCCGCCATAAGTGGCGATCATTCTGTTTCAGGGAGGGACATGCTTAAAATTGTTTTGCACTCCACCTGGATAAAGAGCGTCATAGAGATTGCCAATGAACTGAAATCAGAGATCGCTCAAGCCCGGACAAGGGAAGACCTCCTGAATGCTCTGCGGAATTCAGACCTTATGCTTCAGAGAGCCGATCCCGAGTATGCTTCGAGGGCAGGGCACAATGATGTTCATTTTCTTCGTTCTCTGCAAAGCATGACGCAGTCTTTAAGTGAGTATATGGCTTTCTGCATAAAACCGGGTGCCGAACTCAATGCACTTGGTGTCTATATATACTACCATAATCTTGCTCTTTACAAGGCTTCCTTTTTCTCTTCCGCTGACCTTGGTCCTGATGAAAGAACAAGACTCGTCATTTCCGTACTGGCAGATGAGGCATTCGCACTCCATTTCCTTGAAGATTTTACCGCTGCCGGACACGCTGCCGGAGTATGGGGCGCCCCTTCCCAGAAAAAAGGATCGCATGACTACTACAACGAGCACGGTATACAGACAACCACATGGGCAGGTGAACCGATTATTGTGGTTGGTGATGCCTGGATGAGGGATGAAGATGTTGCGAGAACCGCAGCGCTCGTAAAATTGAGTCTCGAGCAGATGCTTAACTCTTTTTCGGGCGGGCTCAAATTCAGTTCGGCTCCCGTAAAAGATATGGACATTTTCTCACCGGGTAATTTCGACATTTCAAAGGTCGATTTCATGCCCGAATTTCGTGTGGATCCCAATGTAACCGCAATCTTGCTGCCTCTTCTCTCAAGTACTACCGTTCCTGCTCTTAGCCGGGGTCTGGGTGAACTGCCACGGTTCAGGGCAGAACTCGGATTTTTTGCAGGGCTGGCAGCTTCTCTAACAGGGACTGCGATTTCCCGCGGTTTTGGCAAGGATCAGGATTTTCCCGGTGCGATTTCGGGTGTGGATGCCACAATAAAGCTCGGAGTGGGGCTCGATGATGTCTTAAGTGAATCGAGTGACGGTCTTGCATTTCTCGGAATCGGGATCAAGAGGGAAAGCGGAGCTTCATCGGGGATCGTTAACCTCCCCGAAACCAAGGCTTACGGAAACCTCCTCTCATCCATACCGGCTCGAACCTCGTACAATATCAAGCTAAGGTGTCCGTTTTTTCTGATTCCGGGTGATCTCATCCTTTCCACGCCAATTCTTTCGTTTATTGCTCCGCAGACACTTGAAAAGATGGCAGCTTTTGCCGCAAATGGAGGATGGATACCATGGCAAGCCGGAATTTCAACTTCGGTGGGGAGATTTCAATTTATCCTCGGGAGGGAAATCAGCGTTCAGCTTTTTGGACTTAATGACCGGGATGTCTTCTATCAACGGGTCACTACCACCTCCAACGAGAGTGGTTTCGCTCTCTTTTCGTACAAATCAACGAGGATAGAACTCCCCATACTCGAGTACAGGCCATTCAGATCATTTGCTGCAGATCAAAGTTCAAAGCTCTTTATCCAGTTTTACGGAGGTGTGGATATCCCCTACGATCTTGAACTGGTCGAAAAGGCAGATATCATTCAACCCGAACTCGAAAATATCTGGTATCTCGGGTTCAGACTGGCATTCGACTGGAGATACTACTTTTAGATAATCGCCCGTTAGAACTCGTATCTGACAAAAATCCCGGAATTTTCGGTGGTCTTTATCTCCCCTTTTCCCTTCTGGGTCAGGTCGAGGGCGAGTCCTGTTTGAAATCCGTTCCACATCAAACCCAACCTAAGACACTGAAAGAGTGAAGGTTCGCCGCCTGCCCAGGCAGGGAATGCACTGTTTGTCTCAATCTGAGTAAACAGTCTTGTATTTCCCGAGATCAACGGTGTGTATCTTGCAAACAGGTACAAATCGAGATCAGGATCTTTCAGAGTCTCGCAAATCAGCCAGCCGAAGAATAAAAAGTCGCTCGTCCCTTTTACATACTGCATCCCAAGTTTCGGGTACATTCCGTCATTCGTAATCAACGAAACTGCAACAGGGCCGAACCCGCCTAGTGAAGGGGGGCTGTAGCTTACCGCCTGCATCGCAACAAAGAACGGCTTATTGTCATCGGGGGTCATTTTGTAGTCGAGTGTGACCTTTCCGCGATTAAACAGAACCCAATCGCTGTTTTTCCCCTCCGAATCTCTGAATGGTTTAAAGAAAAGAACATCCAGGGTTGCCTTTTTATCTCCGAAGAAGAGTTCCGCAGGAATCTGTGAATAAAGTGAAGGCAGAAAAAACAAAAACGCCATTAAAATCGATTTTTTCATACGGCTGTTGATCCGGATTTGTAAAAAAAAGAGGGTGAACAAACTTTTCAAATTTTCGGGCGAATATACACTAATATTTTAAAGTGACAAAAATTTACCCTGACTATTGACTTTCTCTAAAATAATGCTTAAGTTACGGGCGTGAAAACGGTTCCCTCCCGTTTTTGACTAAACCTTACCGAAATAACCTGCCTGAGGCAAACCGTCCTGTGCGAGTTTGTACCTCCTTCTTACAGATATATGCTTTTTTGAAAGCAAACAAGATTTATAAATGGAGTCTCCATGACAAGACAATTGATCAGGATTTCCGTCCTTGTGATCTTTGCTGTCGGCAGTTCCTTTTCTCAGAATTCAGCCGGTGAAGGACTCGGCTCAGTATTGAATTCTGACGGTTCAATTAAAAGCGGGCAGAACGGTTCGTTTAGCGTTTCCGGATATAAAATGAAACTTGATGAAGCCGGAAAACCGTATTTTACAAATAACACCCGGATCGAGTCTCCAACTTCAGCTATAAACTGGAGTAATTTTAGCAACGGGACCGGTATTGAGGGAAGCCAGATATCTATTCAAATAAACGCGATTCTTGTAAATGGAAGCGATATCTATGTTGGTGGTCAGTTTGAATCGATAGGAAGTCTCATCTGCAAAAATGTTGCGAAGTGGGACGGTTCGAGTTGGAGCAGACTGGGTTCAGGCATGAACTCTCTCGTGAGAGCTCTTGCACATGATGGTACATACTTGTACTGCGGAGGAGGATTTTCCGTAGCCGGGGGGATATCAGCAAGCAGAATTGCCAAATGGGACGGCACCTCATGGTCAGCTATGGGTTCCGGACTTAATAATTATGTTAATTGCCTGACAATATTCAATTCCACACTTTATGCAGGTGGAGAATTTACGGGTTCGGGTGCAACCCCGTTAAACCGGATCGCAAGATGGAATGGATCGAGCTGGGAGGGTGTTGATAACGGCGTAAATGCTGTCGTTACTGCCATGACCTTCTCTGCTACAGATCTTTATGTTGCAGGCTCTTTTTCAACTGCGAACTCAATCTCAGCAATCAGGATTGCAAAGTGGAACTCTTCCTCGGGGTGGAGTGCCTTGGGTGCCGGGTTTAATAACACCCCGACCTCACTCGTTTATCTGAACGGCACACTCTATGCAGGTGGTACCTTCAGCATGTCAGGCACCACAACAGTGAATTATGTGGCACAATGGAACGGCAGCGCATGGACTGCTCTAAGTACCGGCGCCTCGGGTTGGGTTTATTCACTTGCTACCGACGGTACCGATCTGTATGTTGGCGGACAGTTCGCGAGCACGGGTGGCGTACCTGCAAACAATATTGCAAAATGGAACGGGGCGAGCTGGTCAGCTCTCGGAACGGGATTGGCAAACCATGTGCATGCTCTCGCATTCACTCCTACACAACTTATCGCCGGAGGTGATTTTACTTACAGCATCGCTACCTGGAATGGTACAATTTTCCAGTTCACAAACCACCACTTCGATGCAAGCAACTCAACTGTGCTGGTTACATCTCTGTGTATTATCGGGGGCGACACTTATGTGGGAGGTGTTTTTACTTCGATCGATGGTGTACCCGCAAGTAATATTGCAAAGTGGGACGGAGCCTCCTGGTCACCTCTGGGCTCGGGGGCAAATTCAAGTGTTCAGGCACTTGCTACTGACGGAGTGAACTTATATGTATGTGGTGGATTTTCGGTAATAGGTGGAATAACGACTCAGGCTGTTGCAAAATGGAACGGCTCTCTTTGGAGCAGTATTGGGGGAGGGATTCAGGGCACCGGGTACGACCTCATTTGGGTGGATGGTTCGCTTTATGTTGGGGGGTCTTTCAATACAGCAGGCGGAGTTGGTAATTCTGCAAAAATGATTGCCAAGTGGGACGGCACTTCCTGGTCTCCTCTTGGAAATGGTTTGAACAGCACCATATATGCTCTCGCGGCATCCGGCAGTGACATTTATGCCGGAGGAGAATTTACTCTGTCGGGCACAACTTCAGTAAACTATATTGCCAAGTGGGATGGAACCTCCTGGTCTCCTCTTGGAAGCGGGATGAATAATTCGGTGAGTGACATTAAAATATCGGGTTCAAATTTGTACGCAGGAGGTACATTTACTACAGCAGGTGGAACGGGTGCGAATCACATTGCAAGATGGAATGGTTCGACATGGATTTCAATGGGCTTGGGGGTGGACAACTTTGTATACAGTATTTGTCTCATCAACAACCATGTTTATGTTGCCGGCAACTTCTATACTGCAGGGGGGCTCTCTTCAGTCTCGGTCGCCAAATGGGATGGATCCGGATGGACCTCTTTAGGCACGGGACTCGACGATGCGGTTTATGCAATTATTCCATCCTGGAATTCACAAGGTTTTGTGGTTTCCGGGGCATTCATCACTTACAACGGTTCCAGTACTGCGAAAAGAATTGCGGTCTTCACCGACTCCGATAACCCGCTTCCCGTTGAGCTTGTCTCGTTTTCGGGGGCATTTCATGATGAAGATATCCACCTCAACTGGCAAACAGCGACAGAGATCGACAACAACGGCTTCGAAGTGGAGAGAAAAACCGCTGTGTCTGACTGGATGAAGATCGTCTTCATCGAGGGACACGGAACCAGCAACTCACCGAAATATTATTCATTCGAGGATCATTCAATTACCCCGGGTGAAAAATATCTCTATCGCCTTAAACAGATAGACGGTGACGGATCATTTACCCACTCCGGCACCATTGAAATTTCTTCCGCCAAAATAACTGATTTTATCCTCGAACAGAATTATCCCAACCCGTTTAATCCTGCAACTGTCATCCGTTTTTCTCTACCTCTTTCGGGGAATGTAAAACTGGAAGTCTTCGACTCAAAAGGTGAACGGGTGGCAGTTTTGATGGACGGATTCCGTGAATCCGGTGTTCATTCCGCAGTATTCGATGCAACAGAGCTTTCTTCCGGAGTATACCTCTACACCCTCAGTTCAGGGGGGCTGAAACTGATACGAAAGATGCTTTTGGTCAGATAACCTGACGCACTATCACAAATCAGGGGGAAGAAGTGAGCTCTGACTCATCTTCAACCCCGTGATTTGTATCCGGTTAAAACTATTTCAGCAGCAAGAGTTTGATGGTCTTTGAAAATCCGGCTGCATCCATCCGAAGGAAATATGCTCCTGATGAAAGATTTTCACCATCAAACACCATTTCATAGTTTCCCGCCGGCATTTCAGCATTAAGAATCTCCTTCACTTTCTTTCCGAGGGAATTGTAAACCGTCATTGTGATATTTCCGGCGACGGGAAGTTCATATCGAAGAACCGTGAGAGGATTAAACGGATTCGGGAAGTTTTGATACAGTTTGAAAGTCTCCGGAGCAGGTGAAAGATCGCTGATATCAGTGAAAGACTGATAAACGGCTGAGTATGTGTAACCGTAGTAACCACCGTCACCCACACTTCCATTATATGACAACTCAAGGAACATATCGCTTTCAACCCAGGCATTGGCTTGCCATTTGAAACCTGCACCGGTCAGTCCGTTCCCATGGACATCAAATGTGTAGTCAGACTTCTCCTGATCATACCATACAATTCCATCCGACCCCTGAAGAAGAAATGAGGCGACACTTCCCCATTGCGTTCTTCCCCAGGTGATTTTTGAACTGTTTTCCCATGCGTTGTTGCTCCAGAGTTGCATAATCTGGACAGTCTGGTAACCGGCAGGATTATAAGTATTGCTGTAGAGAGCATCCTTTAGCCAGGCAGAACCGTCATAACTTTCCTGCAACTCGGTGACGATGCATCCCGTGCCGTCACATGTATATTGGCTTCTGTGATCGGATATCCACATGGAGTTTTCATAATGTTCTACCAAAAGCATCATCGGATGACCATTCGCTGTGTAAGTATAAAGACTCCGGTGAAGGGGAAACCATTGGCTGTTAATCCAGTTCTCCATTAGCATGGTCAGGGGTTGCCCGAAGGAATTGTAGGTGTAGGTGAACCTCATCTGATATTCCCATGCGTTGTTCAACCACATGTAGAAGGTCATTATTAGAGGATTACCGGCGGAGCTCCAAACCGTTGTCATTTTGTTTTGATTGACCCATGCCGAATTTATCCAGGTTTGCGATGTCAATTCAGTAAGGCGGTTTTGGCTGTCGTAGGTGTATGTATCATAATAGTGATTTAGCCATGCGTTGTTTAGCCATTGATGTTGGAGGGAAGTAAGCCTGTTGCCTGCAGAATTGTTTGTAAATGTGTATTGTGTATGATTTACCCAGGCAGAGTTCTGATATGTTTGATATAACTCACCTGTAAGGTGACCCACGCTGTTGTAGATGAAATAATATTTTTCATTTGTCCCGCTCTTCAGATTTACCGTGACTTCCTGGGGTAGATAGATATTTGATGAAGCTGGTTTTTCCGGTACCCGCTCTCCCCTGAAGGAATAGCGATATAACTGATCAGAGATTAACTTCGCAATATCTGTGAATTGGCTGTGCTCTGTGTGGAGTCTGAAGTGGTTCGCCTGTCCATTCATGACAGGGATTGACAAAAGCTGTTGTGAGACAATATTAAAAGCGGAAAACACAACAGCCAAAAAAACAAATCTTAGCTGTTTCATGGTGTGCTCCTTCTGCCCAAAAATTTTCCGGGCAACGGAAATATAACAAATATTTTCTGTTTGTCAAGTGCCCGCTGTAGCAACCATTATTTACCGAACTGCATCGGCCCCGTAGCGTAAACAACCATTCCATCGCGGGTCATGAATGCGCACCTGTCTTCTCCGTTGCCGAAGAAAACGAACGACAAATAAGTGTTGTTGCCGGAGTTTCTCTCGAGGTTATATACCCGCTGTCCATTATGATAACCACTGCTTTCAACGATGAAATGGTAGTAGCGCGTTGAAATGCTGTTTTGAGTAACTTTGATTGAAACAGGTTCGTCAAGTTCCTGCGATTTTTGGCCTTTCACGGGGATGGAATATGGTGAATCGATAACATGATAGTATTCCAGATTGTAACTGCCCGAAAGCGTATTACCATTGAATTCCGGCCTTTCAGCCCAGGGGTCAGAGTAATAATTATCCTGTCCTATAACTTTCCCTTGCAGGTCGATGATGTATTTTTTCTTGCCGATCTTTACTATCGCCTCTCCCGAGTTGAAGGTATTCGCTTCATCGAATTGAAATGGGATCTTTGTCACACCGGTTTTATCGATATAACCCCATTTGCCGTTCTTCTTCACGGGGCAGAGGCCGTGTGAAAACGAATACGCTCCAACCTCATCATAAATGAATGGTACGGTTTCTTTATAGGTTTCCAGACTGTAGAAGCCCCATTTCCCGTCTTTCATTACCGGGAGCATCTCTTCCCCCTTTATCCCGACCTTGTCATACACAAAATCCGAGTACAAGTCCCCCGTGTAGGCATCTTTGAGCGCGATCTTGCCGTTGGGCCCCTTATAATTTTCAAGATACACATCACGGACAACATATTCTGTTCCTTCTATATCTATAAAGAATTTCAGATAGAGTGTCTGAACAAATCCGAATCCTTCCGGAACGGTGAACTGCCATGGCACATCAGGCAGACCATGGTAAACTCTTTTACCAAGTGTTTTTTGTTTTTCATGGTAAAGGAAATAATTGTTCCCTTCTTTCATAAATGTTCCCACCGGGATGGTCCAGGAAAAGTCGTACTTTACCGGAATGATTTCTTTACCATCCAGCCCGTAGATTCCGTATTTATTGTTCTTCCGTACGATAACAAAATCCCCCTTCGACTCGTTAATGTTTGTCCAGCCGGCTTTTATCACTTCCTTCCCATTGATATCGATCACCCCTTCACCACCACCTTTTCCATCATTGACGACAAACAGATCTTTTTGCAGCCACCGAATGATCTTATATTTTGTTTTAAGAAGCACCTTCCCGTCCCTCGACTTAACCGTTGAACCTTCTTTAGTATCCTCGATCAGATAATTTGTCTGATATGGAAACCGTATCGGATTAACATATTTCTTTGCAGGGGTTACTTCCTTCCCCTTGGTGTCAATCAGGCAAAATGTACTGTCCTGCTTCTGCACCCATGCACAGCCGTCGATGAAATCGCGGGCGTTCCTGTAAACCGGTTTTATCGCAATCTCACCCTTGTTATTCACGAATCCGAATTGCCCGTTAATGCTGAACCATGACATCCCCTCCCGGAACCCGTCAACATAGTCAAAAGAACCTGCTATCTCTTTCCCGGTCGCGTCGATCAGGTAATATTTGATATCACGATATCCGATTCCGACACCGTTTTCAAACTTACCGAGAGATTGATACTCCTTTTCGCAGACTCTCTCTCCTTTTTTATTAATGTAGAAGTATCCGGTTTTTGCCATTTTTACGGCGGCTCGTCCCTCGCTAAAATCACCCGCCTTCTCATAAGAAACATTTATCACCGGTTTACCTGTCAGGTCTATATACTTGTAAGAGCCGGACTGATTTACCACAGCAAGTCCATCGTTAAAGAACCATGCTTCTTTGAATTCGTCATTAAAAGCGCGGTTCCCCTCCCTGTCGCGATAGATCCACTTACTGTCCTTCTGGACTAAAACGGGTATGGGCCCCTGATATTTTTCCTGGGCTTCGAGTATGTTAAATAAAAAAAAGATAAAAAGGATTAATAAACCAGGTCTTTTGAGGGTTGACATAACTCTCCGGCGAATGATTTCAAATTCAATAAAAAATTTCAGCAAATATATTAACCGCAATAAAAAATTGCAATAATCACGATTCACCGATTCGAATGTATTTTTTTCTTATCGAATTCTTTTGTACATTCTAATAACAATTATTACTATTTATAATTATTTTCTTGTTGATTCTTAAATAGTTCCTCCAGGGAGGGAGAAATGTTGTCAACTACATACCGCTATCAACCCGCCGAATTGACTCCTTTGTCAACAGCCAGTTTCCATGCAATTTTTAGACCGATTAAAAAAGAACTATGGTTTTCCTTTTGGAGGGAACTATGAAAAAGATACTATTCACAATTTTTATCATCCTGCTTTTCGCAGACTTAAATGCCCAGCCCCCGAATGTTTCCACTGAGGTACTGGCGCCTTTTCCCACTTCCTCCGATGTTTCCGTATTAAGGCATATAAGCGGAGAATCTTATATAGCAGCACTTTCGGAATCGGGTATTTTTAGAACAGATGATGCAGGCAGAAACTGGTATAAAATACAAAGTACCCCGTCTTTCAATGCTGTATGCGATCTTAAAATTTTTTCACCTCAAAGATGGTACGGCATCACAAAACAGGGGGAATTCTTCTTCACAACTGACGGTGGCGTGAGGTTTTTTACCCAGAAAATACTCTACCCCGTTGATTATATGACCCCGTATATGAGTTTCTCAGATTCACTTAACGGGATTATCTGTTTCCAGCGGAATAACTCAACCTCCGAGATCGAATACTTCGTTACCGCCAATGCCGGATTTACATGGGAGCGGAAAACTTTGGCATCCGGAATTTCGAAAGGTGCCGTGGAAATTTTTTCCTGGAAAATCTGGATATTCAACGACGGCAACAAGGTCAGAAGAACAACAAACGGAGGAATCTGGTGGCACGACACTTTCACGAAGAAGTCTTCAGATTTTTTCAGACTCAATGATTCAACGGTAATCATGCCCGTGAAAAATGACTCTGTTTACATCTCTTCAGACAGGGGCCTGACCTGGACTGCGATAGACACATGTAAATTTGACATCAATCCAAAAGATATGGTAATGCTGCAAAATGGCAACATTTATGCATTAAACAGAGCGACCAGTACAATCTACAGGTCAACCGACACCTGTAAAACATTTACGAAAATAAAAACTCTCTATTTGGATGGACCTGTCAGATATTTTCTCTCCTTTGTAATGATCTCTGACAGCTCCGGGATTATTACGGGAGAAAAAGGGACAATCTGTTTACTTTCGGGTGCCAATTTAAATTTGGTTCCGATATCGAAAAATCATTTAAGACCTTCTGTGGCATATTTCAGGGATTCAAAAACAGGAATAACAACCGGTGGTGCCAGAACCACAGATGGAGGTAAAAACTGGATCCAGGCACAATATGGTGTTGGCTTTTTTGAAGATAACCACCATATTGCACTGACAAAGTCGGGTTTCGGGGTAATGACCTTTGACTACTATACCTTGACCGGTTACAGGTCGTATATCCATGCAACAAAAGACAGTGGAAAATCGTGGCAGAAAATTTATTCTGATTCGAGTCACAAATACATTGGTGCACTGGAAATAAGTGACTCTCTTATAGCAGTAATTATGGTAAAATACTATACAACTGGTACACTTCAGAAAACAAAGTTGATCAGGTTCTCGGGAGGAGTGATAACATCTACCGATCAGGAACTTGACCTGAAACTTTCCGAGGTTGTGGCAATATCCAATCCGGGAATTATATATGGAATTACCGACCAGGCTGTTTATCGAAGCAAGGATACTGCCCGAACATGGGTAAAGCTGTTCGAAGAAGCGAATGTTTCAGGCTTCTCTGATTTGATGGCGAATTCAGATGGTAGAGTTGCATTTTCTGTTTACACATATAATTCTTTACTTTCATCCCCCGATTACGGTGAAACATGGGGAAGAAACTACCCCGTTTTCAGTAGCGGATTTTTTAGGATGTCACTCGGTCAGGGCGGGATAGTTGCAGGCACAACTCCTAATCAAATATGGTATGCGCGACCAGGCGCTTCCACATGGATAGCTGTACCTTACAAATTCCTTGGCGCCATCGCCAATATTCAGTTTGTAAGCGGAACTGAATTGTTTGCCCAATCTTCAATTACAGATATGTGGACTAACTCGAGTTCAGGATTTTATTACAAAATCACATTTAACGACAGTACAACTTCAATTCAGGAGCTTGATTCCGGGGTTCCCGGCGAATTTGTTCTCGAACAAAATTACCCTAATCCTTTTAACCCTTCAACAACGATAAGATTTTCGTTGCCTGCGGGAGAGAAAACGAACCTGAAGGTCTATAACTTACTCGGGCAGGAGGTTGCTGAACTTATAAACGCCGACTTGCCTGCGGGTAATCATGTTGTTGAATTTGATGCAAAATCACTCTCGAGCGGAGTCTATTTCTACAGACTTTCAACTTCCGGGTTTTCCACGACAAAAAAAATGATCCTGATCAGGTAAGGAGGGGGAAATGAAATTATATATTATTCTATCGCTTTTAATTGTTTCCACCGCTTTTCCTCAAATAAAGTGGGAGCCGATGACCGGTTTTCCTTACAGAACAATATTTCATCTCTGTGTGAATTCAACAGGAGATATCTTTGCAGGGACCTCGGGGGCTTCGGGAATGGCTATATTAAAAAAATCGCCTGACTCAACATATTTTAAGACCTCATGGGCGACGAGCAACTATGTATCATATCTTTACTGGCACAGAAGCAGTGGTAACATTATCGCCGGAAGTAATTACGGGCTTATCTATTCGAGTGATAATGGTGCAAGCTGGAGGCGGTCCAATATAACCTTCGGTCCTGCCAGTTGCATAGCTGAAAACTCATTCGGGGAACTGTTCGCTCAGGTCAGTGGCGGTTTAACCCACTCAATCGACGGCGGGAAAACCTGGATCCAAAAAGGAAGTTCAGGAAATGTAGTCTCTCCCGAAGTGAATGGAAAGATGTATGCTGTTGGTGATCCATACCTGACCCGTTCAACCGATCACGGGAATCTGTGGGTTGGGATTAATAATCTTGGTTCCGATTTCTCCGCCACATCCATCTATGTTGAGGATGACGGCCTGATGTACATCTCATCCTCAAATAAAGGAGTTTCCAGATCGACCAACGGCGGATACACATTTGAAGATGTGACCGAAGGCCTCTTCACAAATATTGTATACAGTGTAACCGGAATCAAGGGTGTCGGCGTTTTTGTGTCGACTCCATATGGGATCTGGAAATCCACGAACAGAGGCAGTACCTGGTCTCAGGTCCTTGGCGACGGCGACAGAAATTTCCTCTCAATTGTGAAAGACGGTGAAAACGGACTTTATGCTGCTTCAAGATATGGAGGTATCTATTATTCCCCCGACTATGGTGTAACATGGACAGCAAAGGCGGCAGGACTTCCGGCATACGAGGCTGACAAGTATACTACTCACCCCTCAGGGTGGATGTTTGCTTCCTTCCCCTACTTCGGGGTGATGGGTTCATCAAACAATGGTGTAAACTGGGTAAACCGGACAAATGGCCTGTTCCCCTCAAATTCCTACACATCAAGGGGTGTTTCATCCGCAAGTTCCGGGACTCTTTTTGTGAGCTGTGATGATAAACTTTATCGCTCACAGGATCTGGGTCTCAACTGGTACTCGACTCCCGCAGGTAACCTGCCCAGAGATTTCGAACATATTATAGAACTCTCGGGAGGCCTGCTTTTTGGAATTTCAAATGCGAGAGGCATTTTCAAGTCAACCAATGACGGAGTAAGCTGGAGTGCCGCTTATTCAACTGCCTCCATTGGTTATGACGGATTAATACTCTCCCAGGACAGTATTATCTATTTTGCGACAAAAACCAATGTGGTTCGCTCGCATGACAGAGGTGTCTCATGGAAAGAAGGAACCCAGACTATTCCACTGGTCAATGAAATTGCCACTTCACCCGAGGGAACGATATTTGCCATCTGCTACAACAAACCCGGAGTTTATGTTTCCACCGACAGGGGCGACAGTTGGGTAATCAAGGGAGCGTCCACTCTGTTGAAACCGTATCATCTCGTAAGAACGGCAGATGGAAGACTAATCTCAGGAAGTGCGACTGATGGTGCTTTCTCCTCCACCGATGGAGGTGAGACCTGGCAAAACATAAGCTACGGACTGATTGACACCCGGATTTCCAGACTCTATATAACACCCTTCGGAGAGATTTGGGCTTCCACCGTTAGCGGCGGAACCCACAAACTTACCGGTATCACCGCTGTTCAGGATGAAGATTTAGCCGGTCTTCCAACCGGTTTCTCCCTCTCCCAAAACTTCCCCAACCCCTTCAACCCGGAGACGGTAATCCGTTTTTCACTTCCCGAAGCGGGATTTGTGAAAGGGATGGTTTACGACATTCTTGGCAGAGAGGTCGCCACACTTCTGAAAAGTGACATGACCGCAGGAAATCATGAGGTGAAGTTTGATGCAACAGGTATTGCCTCAGGTGTTTATGTTTTCAGGCTTGAGGCGGGGAAATACTCTTCGGCGATCAAGATGGTGGTTGGGAAGTAGGGGAGAGATTCGGAACTTCAGAACTTCAGAACCTCCGGGCTTCGGATTTTTAAGAGTTCCGCTTAACAATACGGGTTCATTAATTTTAGATTAACCCGAAAACGACTTATCCATACAGGAGGATAGATGTATTATTTGAGAATTATTTTTTTGATTTTATTTTTCCCTTTGATGTCATGGGCACAATCACTGCAACATAATTTTGAATTGATTGCTCCCAAACCAACATACAAGGATATTTTGTTTATGACCACACTTCAGGACGGTCGGTTGATTGCCGGCTTGCGTCCGACGGGGTTGCTCATCAGCAACGATGAAGGTTTAACCTGGCAAGAAGTAAACTACCCCAATATTAAGGGGGCGATTATGAAGATTGTTCAATTATCACCCGATGTGTTTTATGGTATCACAAGTAATTCGGAATTCATTAAGACTACTGATGGAGGAGCATCATTTTCAACAATGGTGCTTCAAAATATGGATCCTATTGCCACAATTGCGGATATAAGTTTCAGTGACTCTCAGCACGGATTTGTCGGTGTTTACACTTACAAAACTTATAGTTGGGTAACGACAGACAGTGGGCAGACCTGGACAAGAATTTATCCCGCATCTGACTTTTGGTGTAACAGTAGTCTGATGGTCGATAACTCTGTTCTTCTTCTCTCCGCCAGTCAAAGACTACTCCGCTCGACAGATCGCGGACACACATGGAATACCGTTTTATATTCGCAGTACGGACAGTTTTACAACCACGGGGACGGCAAAATTTCCTTTTTTTCCTCCTATGACACTATCAGGACTTCTCTCGATGGAGGTAACACCTGGTCTTTTACTGCTGTAACACCTTTTAATTTCGAAGTCCATTTTATTTCTAAGATGTCTAATGGGGTAGTTTATGTACCCAGGGAGAACTTCAGCGCACTTTACAAATCCACTGACGGGTTACTGACCTGGAGCAGAGTTGCCTGGCTTGGATCATTTATCAGCACTCCGAACGCGTTTACAACGATTTCAGATACTGTTGCAATTCTCGCGGGGAACAGAGGTTCGATATTGAGACATACAGGTCCACAGCTTAACGATTCCATGATTACACGCAATCAATTTTTGCCGTCAAAGGCTTTCTTCACCGATTCTTTATGGGGGATAAATACTTTTGGACTTTACACCTCGAATGGTGGTCAAACATGGCAGGGGAACACAAGCAACCCTTATAATTATATAGATTGGGGAAGCTATCTGACCCTCACGAAGAGTGGTCTTGGACTGATCGGTTTTAACTGGCGATATCAGATTATACCGGATCCAAATTTTACGGTTTATTCAGACATCAATATAACAACCAACCAGGGTCGTTCGTGGATTAAGAAGGAATCAAAAAAATATTTCCACACAAAAGCGGTCACCTCTTTTGGAGATTCCGTGATTGTTGCTATGCTTAAAAGGGAACAAAACACGGGTGAAAATTATGAAATTAGAGTCATTCACTGGACAAATGCAGGAGTGTCGGTTAAAACTGTTCCACTGACTATGGGAATAACCGGCCTGGCTGCAATCCATTCCAAAAACATGGTGCTTGCCGGTTTTAACAATTCCATATTGGTCAGTTATGACACGGCAAAAACCTGGCAAACACTCTTTGCATCCGGGGCGAATACCAGTTTCACAGATGTAAAAGCTTTTGAATCAGGACTTATTGTCGGGTGTGGTGATAACTATAAATACTATTCAACTGACTTTGGCGTTACATGGTCAAAAGGATATCCAAACGGTGCCTGGCCCGGGGCTTTTGCCGTGAGTCCGACAGGACTTCTTGCTTACTCATCTTCAAACCGGGTAGAGATTGGACACAAAACCTGGCAAACTTTTCAGAAACTGGACAATGATCTGATAAATGAAGTTTGGAATCTTCAATTTGTCGATAAAAACACTCTTATGGTACAGAATAATCGTGGAGACTATTTCAAATACCGTATTATGGATACTGCGTCTGTTGTGTCGGTTGATCAAGATGATTCCCCCCTTAAGGACTTCTCCCTCTCCCAAAACTACCCCAACCCCTTCAATCCGGAGACGGTAATCCGATTTTCACTTCCCGAAGCGGGATATGTTAAGGGTGTCGTTTATGACATTCTTGGCAGAGAAGTCGCCACACTTCTGAAAAGTGATATGCCGGCCGGTAATCATCAGGTGAAGTTTGATGCAAAGGGTATTGCGTCAGGTGTTTATGTTTTCAGGCTTCAGGCGGGGAATTATTCCTCGGCAATCAAGATGGTGGTTGGGAAGTAGATTAGAAATAAAAATGATTTTGTTAACAAAATATTAAGGCATTTGCCATGAAAAAGCTGATTAACTCTTTGTTATTCTTAACATTCCCCTTGATGGCACAATGGGTACAAATTGCACCTGCTCCTACAGCCTATGACATGACAACGGTATGTGCTCTCTCACCTGATAAAGTGCTTATTGCGGGCAAGGGTGGTGTAATTGCAATCTCAACAAATCGCGGAATCAAATGGGAGGCAAAGGTACACTCGACGAGAGAAGACTTTTTGGATGGCGATTTTTACAACGAAAACATCGGGATACTGTCAACTGAAGGGAACATACTTAAGACAACCAATGGCGGGGAATCGTGGGTCAGAATTTATCAGTCGGACAATGATCATATAATTAAAGTTAAGATGTTTGACACACAAAATTATGCTGCCGTTTCCAATTCGAATTACTTAATCCGTTCTTCAAATGGAGGACAAACATGGGAACGGTCTTCCACAATACCTGAAGGGAAGTTCCATGCTGCATCCCTGAACGGTATGAACGAAATGTATCTGCTTGCGGATACCAGCTTTGTGGTAACTACCGACGGGGGTACAACATTCTCCTCCTGGCTGACCACATTCCCGCCTTTGGGAGTAACAAGATTTGATGTAGTGTATTTTGCAGATTCTCAACATGGTGTCGTCACGAAAATGGGTGGAAGCGGCATCAAGACAACAGATGGCGGACACACCTGGAACCTGGTTGAATTTCCCTCAATCTACTCACCAAGAATTTATGGAATTCATGGCGTCAATGAAAAAGTAATGATTACAGGTGAGTTCAGATTTGTACTCAAGACTTCTGACATTGGGAGTACATGGAGCTCCTTCACCCCGGCTCCGACCCAATTTCTGTATGATGTAACATGTTTCAGGGACAGCATCTGGTTCGCCTGCGGAAGTGGTGGTGCCTTCCAGAGTTCCACCGATTTTGGAGCCACATGGAACTATTTTCCACCCTCTACTACAGATAAAAGAATAAACAAAATTTTCTTCCTGAACGAAGAAATTGGATATATTGCGTATACAAACGGACTTAAGAAAACAACGAACGGAGGGAACGATTGGATTGCTGTTAACGACAATCTACCGATGATACCTTCCATACATTTTTTTGATGAGCAAAATGGACTGGTTCTCGATTATGAGAATATTTTCAGGACCACAGACGGAGGGGTAACGCTCTCTTCTCCTTACAGTTTTTCGAGCAATTCTGTTTTTTGTGTTTTGCCAAATGGAAAAGTGCTCGTTGCGGGACCTTCCGGAACCATGATTAAATCCGCTGACCGGGGTGCAACATGGACAAACATAACCACCAACACAACAAAGAGGATCAGGCATATCTATTTCCTTGACTCCTTAACGGGATTTTTTGTCGCAACAGACCAGATTGGTAAATCAACCGATGGTGGAGAGACCTGGCAAGTTAACTCAACTTCTGCAAATCAGTATCTGCAAAAATTTGTTTTTTACGATCAATTGGAAGGTGTTGGAATAGAGGATAAGAAAATATTCCACACTTCTGATGGCGGAAGAACCTGGGTACTGATTAAAACAGCAGAAAATTTTCTCAGAACCATTGTCAGGGACGGGGATCAGGACGCGATTATGTGCAGTTATCTTGGACAGATATTGAGAAGTCATGATCGTGGGATGAGTTGGCAGTCGGACATACCAATCACATCCGTAAGCCTCTCTGATATTTTTAGAACCAACGCAGGAACATTATATGTCTCAGGTGATAAAGGGACTGTTCTGAAGGAATCGGAAAGCAGCAATATCTTTGTTGGTATCGAGGATGAAAGCCACACTCTTCCTGTAAACTTCTCCCTCTCCCAAAACTACCCAAATCCCTTCAATCCGGAGACGGTAATCCGTTTTTCACTTCCCAAAGCAGGATTGGTGAAAGGAGTTGTTTACGACATTCTTGGGAGAGAGGTCGCCACACTTCTAAATGGCGACTGGACGGCGGGTAACCATCAGGTGAAGTTTGATGCAAAAGGTATTGCCTCAGGTGTTTATGTTTTCAGGCTTGAGGCAGGGAATTATTCTTCGGCGATAAAGATGGTGGTTAATAAATAGAGTGAAGAACTAATTAAGAAAACTCATAGATGGTGTTTACAATGAAAAAACTGACTCTTATTTTGTTGATTTTATCCATTCAAATGATGGCTCAATGGGAGCAAATAGCGCCTGCACCTACTTCTTATAATCTTACTACCGTATGTGCGCTTACATCATCCAAGGCACTTGTTGCCGGACAGTCCGGGTTTCTCGGGATAACGACTGACAGAGGAGCATCCTGGACGACCAAAATCTGGGCAACTCGACAGGACTTCCTCGATGGTGACTTCTGTGACGAAAACAAAGGGTTGCTCTCTTCCCGTGGAGCTATTATCAAAACAACTGACGGAGGCGATTCCTGGGAGAAGATTTATAACTCTCCGGATGCCGAAATTATCAAAGTCAGAATGTTTGATGATTTGAACTTTGCCGCTGTCACGGATAAAAATTTTGTGCTACGCACTACAAACGGTGGTGAATCGTGGCAGATATCAGTTACTGTTCCGGAACGGAAATTTCATGCAGCCTCAATTCTTGATATGAACCGGATGTTCATTCTGGCTGATTCCTTTTTGGTTTCGACTTCTGATGGCGGGCAGACATTTTCGAGCAAGCCGGTGATTCTGCCGGTGCTGGGTTGGCACCAACTGGATGTTGTCCACTTCTTTGATTCAATGAACGGAATTGCATCAAGACACGGAGGTGGTGGATTCAAAACGACAGACGGTGGTGAAACATGGTCGATGCCTGTTCAACCATCGGCTTATATCCCTTCAATACACGGGATTCACGGCAGGAATTCCAGGGCAATGATAGCAGGTGAATTTAGATATATTATGAAGACTTCCGACTCGGGTATAACCTGGAACTCGTTCACACCCGGTCCCGAAAAAATTCTGCTCGATGTATCCTCCTTTGATGAAAATGTCTGGTTTGCTTCCGGAGAAGCAGGGGCATTCCAAAGCACCACCGACTTTGGTGCGACCTGGCAGTACCGCCAGTCTTCAACAACAGATAAAAACATATTGAACATCGACTTTTTTGATGATTCCACAGGGTTAATCGGATACGGGTGGGGATTGAGCAAAACCACAAATGGTGGCTATGACTGGAGTGTCGTCAGTACAAATCTGCCTTTGATCTATGAAATGAGTTTTATTGATAAACAAGTTGGATGTTTTATAGCGTCAGACTCAATTTTCAGGACTACTGACGGTGGAGTCACTTTTACGAAAACATGGTCAATGTATGGACTGCAAGTAGTCTATGTTGCTCCCAATGGTAGAGTTTTTGCAGGTGGCTCAAGCGGGAGACTGGTTGTAAGCTCTGATAGCGGTGCAACCTGGTCGTACTTGAACTCCCTTGTTACATCAAATATTAGTACTATTCAGTTTCTCGACTCACTGACTGGTTACTTCGTTTCAAGCAATAAGATTGGGAAGACTACAGACGGCGGGGATAGCTGGAATGTATCGCAATTTTCATTTCCCGGAGGTCTTTACAAATTTTTCTTTTTCGATGAGACTGAAGGAATCGGCTTTTCGGAGACCAGAACTTACATCACCCGTGATGGTGGGCTGACCTGGAGTCTCGTCCTGACTGCACCCTCTACGATACGAGATCTGATGCGAGATGGTGAAAACGGAGCGATAATGTGTTGTTTGTACGGGCGTATCTATACTTCCCAGGACAGGGGATTAACCTGGCAGTTGAACGAACCAGTTACCAGCACCCACTTAAGAATTATGACCCAAACCCCGGGTGGTACAGTTTTCATTGGTGGCGATAAAGGAACCGTGATAAAAGAGTCTCCTGAGAGTAATGTTTTTACAGGAATTGAAGACAAACGAATCGAGATACCAAAATCTTTTACCCTCTCCCAAAACTACCCCAACCCCTTCAATCCGGAGACGGTAATCCGATTTTCACTTCCCGAAGCGGGATATGTTAAGGGTGTCGTTTATGACATTCTTGGCAGAGAGGTCGCCACACTTCTGAAAGGTGATATGCCGACGGGTAATCATCAGGTGAAGTTTAATGCGAAGGGAATTGCCTCGGGTGTTTATGTTTTCAGGCTTGAGGCGGGGAATTATTCCTCGGCGATAAAGATGGTGGTTAATAAATAACCAACGAAGACAAGGAGCAATGGTACAACCTTGAATGGTTGTGCCATTTGAACAAATGTTGGGTTCGGTCCGTGATGTACTTTTTGTTGAGATCACAGAAAATCATAAATTTACAGGTAAAATAATTTTATGCAGGTAGTTTTGGAAACTTCTTTGTTACCCTTCTTAATGGAGTATCGCGGTCGGTTATGGCTCCCGATAGTTCTTCTTCTGTTTTTCACCAATTCCTATGCCCAAAAAGAATGGTTCTACAGAAGCCCGACCAAGTTTTATATCGTCTCCTCCATTTCAGTGGTAGATTCACATTACATTTTCGTAGCCGACCGCAACGGGCTTCATAAAACCACCAACGGGGGCTACACCTGGACCAAAATAATCTCTAAGACATACGGCAACGCACAGGTCAGATTCAGATCAAGAACCCACGGCATACTGGTAAATGATGGTCCGATCATCTCGACAACTGATGGTGGTCTAACCTGGCAACCCGTGCCGGGTGGCGGCGCGGACGCGAATATTTTCTTTACCGACTCGCTTAAAGGGATTACTTTTAATACAAGTTCAGAGTCGAGCGGATTCAAGATCTCACTCGGGAAAACAACTGACGGTGGAATGACCTGGCAGTACACTCCCACATATCTACACCCCGGGGTTATCTTCCGGACCGACCGTGTTGACAGCACAATTTGGGGATTCGGGTCAATTCTGTCTCAGGGCAATCCGGCTCCTGTGTTGGGAACACTTGTGGCACATTCCACGAATGACGGTGCAACATGGATCACCGACAGCTCGTTCTATAATTATACTAACTGGACAGGACTCGTTGTAATGCGCCCATCTGCGGTTTTCGCTGTGGTGTCAAACCGTGTTCTTAAAATAAGTACAGACGGAGGAGATAATTTCGTCCATTATCTCAACCCGAGAAACCTGTTTTCACCCAGGAAATCGGGTGATTCCATTATTTATGCCGGCTCTGACTCCGGCTACATCGCCACTTCACGGGATTTTGGGCTAACCTTTACTTATACCAAACTGAACACTCAGGAACAGATTAAATGGCTTGAGATCACCCCCGAAGGTGAGGGCTACGCCATTTCAAGCGATTACCATCTCTATTCAACCGTGAAGATCGCCCCACCTGTTGTCGGCGTTGAAGATCCGGAGGTAGTCCCGGCTGTCTTCTCCCTCTCCCAAAACTACCCAAACCCCTTCAATCCTGAAACGGTAATTCGTTTTTCACTTCCCGAAGCGGGATTCGTGAAAGGGGTAGTTTATGACATTCTCGGCAGAGAGGTTGCAACACTTCTGAAACGGGACATGCCGGCAGGTAACCATCAGGTGAAGTTTGATGCGAAGGGAATTGCCTCGGGTATTTATGTTTTCAGGCTCGAGGCGGGGTATTATTCTTCGACCATAAAGATGGTGGTTGGAAAGTAGGGTCATAGTCAAGGATAAACAAATATGAGGAATTGAAAGTGTATTATTTGAAATTGTTTTTGTTGCTCTCTATTCTTTCGTGTGCAATAACTGCACAGACGCTTGATCACACAGTGAGAAGAATAGCACCTCGTCCCACTTCAAGGGACATCATGTATGTCACAAAACTTGGTGACAGCAGAATTGTTGCAGCAATGAAGCCGACAGGGTTGATTTACAGCAGTGATAACGGAATAACATGGACAGAAGATCTCACACTTAAAACCACAAATCCCCCCTCAAATATTGTGTATTTGTCGGAAGGAACATTTGCAGGGACATCTACAAAGGGTGAATTCTTCATTACATACAACGGCGGAATTACTTTTTCGGTAAAATCTTTGCTTTCGGGGGCATTACCTGCATTCACTTTTTCAAAAATGGTATTTGCGAATGAGAAAGTCGGAGTTGCTGTTTATTATGCCGAGTCCGCAAAACATCTGTTGAGAACCACTGACAGTTGGGCGACTCAATCAAACATGGCTACACCCCCCGAATACCTTGGTGGAGACATACATATCTCACCCGACTCTTCTCTTATAATCAGTACCCGTAATTGTATCTATCGTTCGTCCGATCTCGGGACTTCCTGGATACCTGTTTACTACTCCAAACAGGGAAATTTCCTCGATCATGGAGACGGCAACATCTCATTCTTTTCTTCTTCGGATTCCGTAGTTACATCTTCCGATTTGGGTTTAACATGGAATTACAGAGCTAAATCGCCCCGTAATCTAAACATCAGTCAGGCAGTCCGATTGGGTAACGGTACCGTGTATGTTCCAAATATCAGACTTGATACTCTTTACAGAGCTACCGCTGACCTGTTAAACTGGACGATGGCAAAAAACCTCGGTACTTATCTCAAAGGTTCCCCCAGAGGATTTGTGACATTAAGCGACACACTTGCTTATTTGGTTGGGGATTATGGATACATTTATCGCTATTCGGGACCTGATTTAAGCAGAAAAATGATTTCCGAGGCATATGTGCCTACCCCAAGGGCAGCCTTTTGTGATACCCTCCATGCCATTACAACCCGTGGTAACTTCACATCAGACGGCGGCATGACATGGGCGGATGGTTTCACCTGGCCTCCACCCGGTGCTCCGGAATATGTAAGCTATGTCACCCTTTCACCAATTGGGCTAGGTGTCGTGGGATTTAACACCAGAGCGCAGTTCCCGCCAAATCCGTCATATGTCGATTACACTTTCATCGTAGTTACAACCAACTTTGGGGCCTCGTGGGTAAACGCTCAGGAAGATTATGCTCGCTTAACCTATGATTTGACCTCAATGGGAGATTCAATGATGATTTATTCTTATGTGCAAACCGAGTTGGGGTGGTACTACCAGATTGGAATCATTTCAAAAGTCGATACAGGTTTCAGCAGAAGGATGGTAATGGCCCCCGGGAAAGTGGTAGACCTTGCTGCAATTAATTCAAGGAAGATGATCCTCGCCGCGACATCCGACTCACTTCTGGTTTCATACGACACCGCCCGGACATGGAGATTGCTGCTTCGCCCCGGTAGACCAATTTACGAGGTTACTGCAACTGAAGCCGGTACGATCCTCCTGACAACAGGTGGATATTTGTTCACTTCAACAAACTTTGGAACAACATGGGTGCCCGTTTACACCTTCGCCGGAGATGGGTACTATGCCATTAGCCCCAACGGACTGTTGGCTTTCAGCAATAGCAATGTTGTTAAATATCAGCACAGGAACTGGCAGTATTGGAGAACCTTTGATTACAACTTTGTCGAAAATATCCGGAACCTGCAATTCCTCGATGAGACGATCTTAATGGTTCAGACAGACCGGGGTGCGTATTACCGGATAGATATTTCCGATACCGTCACAACCGCTGTTGAATCTGAAAACCCACCACAAGATCCGGCTGTCTTCTCCCTCTCCCAAAACTACCCAAACCCCTTCAATCCTGAAACGGTAATCCGGTTTTCACTCCCCGAAGCGGGATTTGTGAAAGGAGTGGTTTATGATATTCTTGGGAGAGAGGTCGCCACACTTCTGAAAAGTGACATGACCGCCGGAAATCATCAGGTGAAGTTTGATGCGAAGGGTGTTGCCTCGGGTATTTATGTTTTCAGGCTCGAGGCGGGGAATTATTCATCGGCGATAAAGATGGTGGTTGGGAAGTAGAGGAGGTGCCGGATTTCTACCCATATATCTCTTTTACAGGTATTAGGTTTTAGGTATTAGGTATTATTTTGAAGACTTATGAGTTATATCCAGTGAGTCAGCTCATAGTTCATAGATCATAGTTCATCGCTAATCTTTTTGTACTCTCCCGTTAAATTGATATTTTGCAAGTTCAGTTTTTATTTTTTCCCCAACAAATGTTAAAAGGACTATGGCTGATACATCAGATCTCAGGAATGGACTAATAATTAAATTTAAGAACGACTTGTTTACAGTTGTAGAGTTTCAGCATGTGAAACCCGGCAAGGGAGGGGCATTTGTTCGTACCTCTCTAAAAAGTCTCACCACAGGGAGAGTATTGGACAATACATTCCGATCAGGCGAAGGGATAGATATAGTTAAGGTGGAGCGAAGGAAATTCCAATACCTTTATGCTGATGGTCAATCACTTGTCTGTATGGACAACGAAACCTACGATCAGATGAATGTACCGATTGCCACTTTTGGTGACGGAATAAAGTTTATTAAAGAGGGTACCGAAGTTGATATGCTTATGGATGGCGAAAAAATCGTGAGCGTTGAACTTCCGGTACATGTAGCTCTTAGAGTGGTGGAAACAGAACCCGGATTCAGGGGTGACACTGCAACAAATGCGTTAAAACCTGCGAAAATGGAAACAGGAGCCACAGTAATGGTTCCACTTTTCATTAACGAAGATGACCTTCTGAAGATAGATACCCGCACGGGTGACTATATGGAAAGAGTTAAATCTTAATTTTTTTAATATAACACAGGTTAAACATGGATATTAATTTAATCCGTCGTCTTGTCAAGCTGGTAGAAACAAGCGGAATCTCTGAACTCGAGATCGAAGAGAAAGAGTCGAGAATCTACATTTCCAAATATGGAAGTGCAGCCCCCGGAGCTGTAAACTACACAGTTGGCGCTCCGCAGCATGCTCCTGCACCTCATCCGGTTGCCCAACACCCGGCCCCTGCACCTGAGTCTGCGCCGGCTGCCAACGAAAAACTGCATGAAATTAAATCGCCAATTGTTGGCACCTTCTATCGTTCACCCGCTCCTGATGCCGATTCCTATGTAAAGGTTGGCGACAGAGTGGAACAGGGTTCTGTGCTTTGCATCGTTGAAGCCATGAAGCTGATGAACGAAATAGAATGCGACATTTCAGGAACAGTTGCCAAAATAATGGTTGACAACGGAAGGCCTGTTGAATATGGACAATTACTTTTCCTTATTAAACCCGATTAAAGACGGTCAACTATTTATTTGAGGTAAAGATTGTTCAAGAAAATACTTATAGCCAACCGTGGTGAGATAGCCCTTCGGATTATCAGAGCCTGCAAGGAACTCGGAATAAAGACCGTTGCAGTTTACTCGGAAGCCGATAAAAATTCACTCCATGTAACTTTTGCTGATGAAGCTGTGTGCATAGGACCCGCAGAAAGCCGCAATAGCTATCTGAAAGTGCCCGTGATTATGTCAGCCGCAAATGTAACAGGTGCCGATGCCATCCATCCCGGATACGGATTTTTAGCTGAAAACGCCAATTTCTCTGAAATTTGTGCCGAATCAGGAATAAAATTTATCGGTCCAACCGCTGAAATGATTCGCACGATGGGTGACAAAGCTGTCGCAAAAGACACGATGAAAAAGCACAATGTCCCCGTTATCCCCGGAAGTGACGGCATTATTGATGATCCTGCAGAAGCTCAGAAAATAGCGACTGCTATGGGATTCCCCGTAATCATAAAAGCCTCTGCGGGTGGTGGTGGAAAGGGTATGCGTGTCGTTCGTGAGGAGTCGGAATTTAATCTTGCGTTCATAACAGCAAGAGCGGAAGCCGAAGCAGCCTTTGGTAACGGTGATGTTTATATCGAAAAACTCGTTTTGAATCCCCGGCATGTCGAAGTGCAGGTAATTGGTGATCAGCACGGCAACCATTACCACTATGGTGAAAGAGACTGCTCAGTACAAAGAAGACACCAAAAGTTAATTGAGGAATCCCCCTCCCCCGCTCTCGATCAGGAACTTCGCGACAGGATGGGTGCTGCTGCTGTAAAAGCCGCAAAATCGATCAATTATGAAAGCGTCGGTACCGTAGAGTTCCTTTTGGACAAAGACAAAAATTTCTATTTTATGGAGATGAACACCAGAATTCAGGTTGAGCATCCCGTAACCGAGATGGTTTATGAAACAGACCTCGTGAAGCAGCAAATACTCGCTGCCGCCGGTTTTGTGATTGAACCTCCCAACAACAGACCCAAAGGTCACGCTTTTGAGTTCAGAATCAACGCAGAAGACCCCGATAACAACTTCAGACCGTCACCCGGAAGAATTGAATCTCTCAATTTCCCCGGTGGACTCGGAGTAAGGATCGACTCCCACATTTACCAGTCATACACCATACCTCCGTATTACGATTCGATGGTAGCAAAACTGATAGTCTGGGACAAAGACAGAACCTCAGCGATTCAGAAAGCAAAACGGGCTCTGGGTGAGTTCATTATCGAAGGGATCAAGACTACAATTCCCTTCCACCTTGATGTTTTAGAAGACGAAAGGTTTATTTCGGGTGACTTTGATACATCGTTCCTCGAAGATTTTAAACCTAAAAACAAAAATTAACCCCCGGGAGACAAGATGAATATTCCATCTGATTTAAAGTATACAAAAGAACATGAATGGATTCGCATTGAAGGCAACACCGGCTATATCGGAATTACCGATTATGCCCAGGGTGAGCTTGGCGATGTGGTCTTTGTTGATATCACTAAAGCTGAAGGCGACTCACTTTCCGTTGACGAGAACTTCGGAACCATCGAAGCCGTAAAAACAGTAAGCGAACTTTATGCACCATGCAGCGGTAAAATCGTTGAGATTAATTCCTCTCTCGGCGATTCGCCTGAAAACATTAATCAGGACCCCTACGACAAAGGCTGGATGATAAAGATAGAGATTGCAAATCCTGCCGAACTTGATGCTCTGCTCGATGCTGCAGCTTACGGTGAACTTGTCGGAGCATAGTCTCTAAAGATTGTTTTTCCCCAGGGCTGTTTCATTAATTGAGACAGCCTCTTTTTTAATTTATCCAAACACTTTATAAACCAGGTTTCAAACTCTATGACCGGATCATCGATTCTCATAATCGACTTTGGTTCTCAGTATACTCAACTGATCGCCCGAAAGGTCAGGGAGTTATCTGTTTTTTCGCTCATTCATCCCCATACCATTTCTCCTGAAACGATAAAAGAGATCAACCCCAAAGGGATTATCCTGTCGGGGGGTCCCATGTCAGTAAAGGATGATGGTGCTCCGATGATTGATGAGGAAATTTTCTCGATGGGCATCCCTGTACTGGGAATCTGTTACGGATTGCAGTTGATTTCATACACTCTTGGCGGAATAGTCGAAAAAGCCGACAAAAGAGAGTACGGAAAAGCGATATTTAATGTTTTGGAGGAAAATCCTCTTTTTGAAGGGATTCCCTCTGAATCAACAGTATGGATGAGCCACGGCGATCATGTAAAGACACTTCCCTATGGATTCAGAAAAATCGGATCATCCCCTAATACAGAAAATTGTGCCATTGTCTCGGATGACAAACCTGTCTACGGCCTTCAGTTCCACCCCGAAGTGTACCACACCGGATACGGCAAGGATATCCTCTCAAATTTTATTTTTTCGATTTGCGGCTGCAAACCTGACTGGAATCCGGGCGCATTCATCGATGAAAGCATCGCAAAAATAAAGAACGAGGCGGGTGGTTCCACTGCAATTTGTGCACTGAGCGGAGGAGTAGATTCAACTGTGGCAGCAGTGCTTGTCCACAGAGCCCTCGGTGAAAACCTTGTTTGTGTCCACATCGACAACGGGCTTATGAGGAAAAACGAATCCGCGAAGGTTGTAAAGCTGTTAAGAGAAAGAACCGGACTGAAAATAATCCATGTGGATGCCGCATCACTCTTTCTCGAGAGACTTGCCGGTGTGTCGTCCCCTGAGGAAAAACGAAAAATTATCGGACATACTTTTATCGAGGTATTCGAAGAGGAAGCAAAAAAGATTGAAAACGCTTCATTTCTTGTTCAGGGCACGCTTTATCCCGATGTAATTGAATCAGTTCCCGTAAAAGGGGCTTCGGTTACGATAAAGTCCCATCATAATGTTGGCGGACTACCCGAAAAAATGAACCTGAAACTCATTGAGCCGCTTCGTGAACTATTTAAAGATGAAGTCCGGAAAATCGGGCTTTCTCTCGACATTCCCGAAGACCTGATAAAAAGGCACCCCTTCCCCGGTCCCGGACTCGCAGTAAGAGTTCTCGGCGACATTCAGGAGGAGAGACTGGAGATTCTCCGGAACGCCGATGAGATATATATCGCCAAAATAAAGGAATATGACCTTTACGATAAAATCTGGCAGGCTTTTACGGTGCTGCTGCCTGTGCAGACAGTTGGTGTTATGGGTGATCAAAGAACCTATGAGAATGTCCTGGCTCTAAGAGCGGTCACTTCTGTGGATGGAATGACAGCCGACTGGTACAGGTTCGACCACGATTTCCTTGCCGATGTCTCCAATTCAATCATTAATCATGTAAGAGGCGTAAACAGGGTTGTTTATGATATCAGCTCGAAACCGCCGGCAACGATAGAGTGGGAATGAAAAACGAGAAACAATTTGAGCTTACTCATCGTTTAAAGAGGGCTCAGGAATTTGAAGGCGGTGGAAAAATCCTCCATGCCATTCAACTTTATCAGGCAATTATAGATGATTTTCCTGATGATACCACAGCTTGGTTCCGTCTCATTGAGATTTATGAGAATATGGAGAAAATGGATTCCGCCCTTAAGATTATGGACGAACTCCGGGAGCATCTGCCCGATGAACTGGAAGTGAAACTCTTTACGGGTCACTTCTACTTTAAGTATCAGATGTGGGAGGAATCGATTGCCGTGTTGAACGGGGTGGAGATAGAAGCCGAGCCAATTGCGTTTTTTATCCTCGGTCTGGCATATTTCCATACCGGAAGGTTCAGGGAGTCGGCGACACATCTTACCGGTTTTGTAAATTTTGAAAAGAACTCCGCCTTTCTTGGTGAGTCTTATCTCTATATAGCAAGATGTTATTTTGAGATGAACCAGGCACATGTCGCACTCCCCTATCTTGAGGAAGCGATAAAACTAGCACCGACAAATCCTGAGGTTTACTTCTACCAGGCTGCTTATTATTTGTCAGTCGGGATGAATTCGCACGCATCCACGCAGATTTCAATAGCCATAGAACTGGGTACAGGCAATCGTCTGGTTTTCGAACTCGCTGTCGAGATTTACGACAAAAACCGTGAATTTTCGAAACTGGAGTCCCTTTGCAAAAAATACATAGAGGAATTTGAACCCTCATCGAAGATATATGCATATCTCGGCAAGGTGCTGCTGATGAGAAACAGGTATAAAGAAGCAGCCGGATACCTTGAAACGGCATTAAAATTGAATCCCGACAACCGGTTTGCTAATGATGTTCTAAAAGAACTTAATGAAAGAAGAGATAATGAGCTTGTCAAGGATATATAAATTTTTATTTATTCTTTTTATTGCCAATATGGTGGCTCCCGCACAGGATGATCCTCAGCCCGAAAAGCAGTCGTTCAATATAGCGGTACTTCTTCCACTTACTGACAAGGGGAAGCCGTATCTGGAAAGAAGGTCTTATCAGGTACTCGAGGGTATCAAGTATGCTGTGCATCTCTTCAATCAGAACAGCGAAATCAAAGTGGGACTTTTAATCAGGGACACCCAAAGCGACAGTAGCGTAATTGCTTCCATAAAGCGGGAATTGTCGTTTGATAAAAGTCTGAGCGGGGTAATTGGTTCCACCTCCAGCAAGGATTCCCGTGATGTAATTGCAGTGTTCTCCGACCTCGGTCTGCCGGTTATCTCTCCGACTGCCACGGATGACGCTCTCCCTCAATTGTCGAATCTGGTAATTCAGGCTAATCCTACCTTTACCACGAGGGGGAAAATAATGGCGAGTTTTGCCCGAAATTATCACGGACTCTCTAAAATCGGCATTGTCTATCTAAAAGAGGGGTATTCCAACCAGCTTGCCGAAAGCTTTAAAGAGGAATTTGAAAGACTCGGCGGGAAGGTGACACTTTCCCTTACCTACAATATGAAGGATACAAAATTTGAATCGATAATCGAGGAAATCGAGAAAGCCGATGAGAAACTTGACGGCATCTATTTCCCCGTAAGCGATGTGAAAAATGCGGCTCTTCTGAATGAAAAACTAAGAGATCTCCCTTTTACCAAAAATGTTTACGGCAATCAGGACTGGCTTCTCAGTGATGTTTTTAGTGAACCGGCGCCGTTTCTCTCATCAATGTACATAGATTCCGACTACTTTCTTGATATGACTCAACCTGATTATCAAAGAATGAACAAGGAATTTTATGAACTCACGGGTTATCTTTTTGATCGCAATGCACTTTACGGATTTGACGCCACTTCGATGCTCATCAAATTTCTTGCGAAAAACAATTTCAACCCCGGTGCATTCCTGAATGAGGTGCAGAGCGGTATCGATTATGACGGCATAAAAGGGAAAATAGTACTCGATACCCGGAGAACAAACCTTTCTCTCAATATTTTACAATATAATTTTGGAAAGTTCAGCCTTTTCCTCAAATTGAAAATATAATCCGTTGACATGTCGATAAAAGATCACCCGAAAGACGAGCAACCGAGAGAAAAGGCAAAGAACAAGGGAATTGATGCCCTCTCCGATTCGGAATTGCTGGCAATCATTCTTAGAACAGGGACAAAAGGGAAATCGGTTTTACAGCTCTCCCGCGAAATTATTGAAGTTTCCGGAGGTCTGAATGAACTCTCGTCCAAATCGCCGGGTTATCTGAAAAATACTTTCTCCGGAATCGGAAGTGACAAGGCAATTACTCTCTCTGCCATTTTTGAGATTGCAAAAAGAGTTCAGACTACTGAAAAAGATTATGTGACAGGGAAAATTACAAGCCCTGATTTAATAGCAGAACATTTCATCCGATACATGAAAAATGAGCCGGTGGAAAAATTCATGGCCGCATTCATCTCGACAAGCGGAAGAGTGATTAAAATTGAAGTACTCTTCAAAGGGACTCTCGATTTTAGCCTCGTCGATGTCAGGGAAATCATTAGAAGATGTCTCGACCATAACGCCAAATCGATTATAATAAGTCATAACCACCCGAGTGGTTCCCCCGATATAAGCATTGAAGACAGAAGAATCACAAAAAAGATAAAAGAGGCCTGTTTACTCTTTGATATCAAACTTCTTGATCATATTATCGTCGCAGGAACAAAATTTGTCAGTTTTTCCAATCTGGGCATCTTAAATTCGGATTAATTGCATATTTTAATTGTTCAAAGTTTAAAATTTTCGTACCTTTGCTATATTTTATTTTTCAATAAGTAACAAACAACTCAAACAAAAGGAGAGAAGCCTATGAAGCTAAGTAAAATGCTTGCTATAGTCGGTTTATCGACAGTATTCTTTGCCGGTTGCTGCAGTGTAAGCGATCAGGAATACGCAGCTTTAGATGCTCTTCAGAACTCTGTTAATCAGAAGCAATCTACTATTTCACAATTGAATAGCAAGAAAGCCGATCTTAACAAACAGATTGCAGCCAAGCAGAAAAAGCTTGAAGAATGCAATCAGCTGAAGAATACAGTCAACCAGAACTTAAACAAAATCAAAAAGTAACAGGAGAGAAAAAGAATGAAATTTTCAATGAAAATTGCTGCTTTCGCTTTAGTGCTTCTCTCAGGTTCACTTTTCGCCCAGAGAGATCTTAGCTGCGATCAATACAAAGCCAAGATGGATTCATTAAAAGCAGTTGAAATGAATCTCAGCTCAACCGTAGACCAGCTCAACAAAGATGTTGCCAATGTTCAGAAGCAACTCGATGGTATCCAGAGCTACGAAGATTGTTTGGATGACCTTTACAAATCACTCGGCGCCAACGCTGGTGATGTTTCGGTTTTCGCAATGAAAGTCAATGAACTTAAAAGCAAGATTGAGAAAAGACAAGAGCCTTATTCAGCAAGAGAAGCTGAACTTAAAGAACTCCAGTCAAACAAACTCTCGGCTCTTCCTGAGTTCTACAACACACTTCATGTTTATTTGCCTGACTTAATGGCTAAATGGAAAAAAGACCTTGATGTTATCGTCGTTCCTGAAGTGAAGAAGTATACTGTTGTTAAAGGTGACTGCCTGTGGTGCATCGCTTCAAAAGGCGAATACTACGGTAAAGGCGCTGCTTGGCCTGCAATTTGGAGAGCCAACCAGGAAGTTATCGGAAACAACCCTGACTTGATTTTCCCAAATCAGGTTTATACCATTCCGAACCTCACAGCTGATGAGATCAACACTGTTTCCAAAATGGGAAGAAACTACAAACCGGCTCCTTAATAGTCGCTTTGTCGCTTAATTCTTATTTTGTGACGATTATTCTAAAAAAGCCCTTGATACTCAGGTATTAAGGGCTTTTTATATTTTAAACTTAATACAGGAATCCATGTCAGAATTTGAAAAGAAAATCTCCCTTGAAGGCGTCGATCTGCAGAAACTTCTGGGACCCAATGATATTCATCTCGAGATACTCGAAGAACATTTTCATTCAGCGATAATCGTTCGCGGCGATCAGCTCATCCTCAAAGGTATCCAAAACGAGGTCGAGAAAATTGAAAAGATCATTAAGGAAATGATCTATGCAATAAACACCTCCGGAAGGCTCAAGGAGCAGGATGTAAAGCTTATCCTTGAACTCACAAGAAACGGAAAGCAGGCAAAAGGAGATGAAGACTTTGACAAGATCATCCTCTACACGAAGGATGATGTTATCAAAGCACGCACTCCCGGCCAGCTTGTCTATCTTAAAACCGCTCTGACCAACGATATTTGTTTCGCGATCGGTCCGGCGGGTACAGGAAAAACATACATGGCAGTCGCATTGGCAGTTGCGGCATTGAAGAAGAATCTCGTAAAAAAGATAATTCTCACCCGTCCCGCTGTGGAGGCAGGAGAAAAACTCGGTTATCTTCCGGGTGATCTCAGAGAGAAAATCGATCCGTACCTCCGTCCCCTTTACGATGCACTCGAGGATATGCTCCCTTCAGAGAGAGTAAAAGCATACCTTGAAAAAGGAATTATCGAGATAATCCCCCTAGCTTATATGCGTGGAAGAACCCTAAACCGCGCATTTGTCATCCTCGATGAAGCCCAAAACACTACCGATGTGCAGATGAAAATGTTCCTCACCCGTCTCGGTACAGAGTCGAAAGCTATCATAACGGGTGATATAACACAGATTGATTTGCCTGTAAAGACAGTCAGCGGTCTCGTAAAAGCACAGGAAATTTTGAGCGGTATCGAAGGTGTCGGATTTTCATTCTTTGAAAAGGCAGATGTGGTAAGGCACCGCCTTGTGAAAGATATCATAGAAGCATACGAAAAATATTACGACAATTAGAAGATTTTGAAGTGCATCCCTGTCGGTGTTTGCGGTAACCCGCCACTACCCAGCAGGAGCACCTCTTACACATATAACCGGAGACAATAAAGATGAAAGACATAATTTTAGAAAAACAGCTTCAGGCGATTGATATCCTGAAAGAAAAAAACATCGACATGTGGCTGACCTTTGTTCGCGAGAGCGCCTCAATTCATGATCCTGTGCTCGATACCATTGCGGGAGTGAATGTTACCTGGCAGTCGGCGTTTATCCTGACCAAACAGGGGCACAGAAAAGCCATCCTCGGCTCACTCGATATTCAAAACCTCAAAGATATGGGGACATTTGAAGATATTACGGGATATGTTAAATCGATCAGAGAACCGCTTCTCGAGTTTGTGAAATCGGTTGATCCACAGAAAATAGCGATCAATTTTTCGAAAAGCATGAACCTTGCCGACGGACTCACTCTCGGTCTGTATCATGTCCTTCTCGACCATTTTGCAGGAACACCGTATGGAGAAAGACTTGTATCCTCTGAAGATATAGTGTCCTCACTTAGAGGAAGAAAATCTGAAAAAGAATTGAAGATCATGAAAGAGGCTGTAAGAATTACCCTTGAAATTTTTGATGAGACAGGAAAATTCATAACCAAAGGAAGAACCGAAAAGGAAATTGCAGCTTTCATGACCTCGAGAGCCAATGACAGAGGTTATCAGGTTGCATGGGAAGCTGACAGTTGTCCCGCAGTCTTTACGGGTCCCGACACAGCCGGTGCACACGCAGGACCAACAGACCGTAAAGTCGAAGGCGGACACCTTATCAACATCGACTTTGGGATCAACTACAACGGCTACTGCTCCGATCTCCAACGCACATGGTACATCCTCCGCGATGGCGAAACAGATGCTCCTGATGAAGTAAAACGCGGATTTGATGTCCTCAAAACATCAATAACCAAAGCCTCCGAAACCCTTAAACCGGGAGTCACCGGAGTTGAAGTGGACGCCGCTGCCCGTGGACATATCACCAAAAACGGATATGATGAATACCCTCACGGACTCGGCCACCAGGTCGGCAGAGTTGCCCATGATGCAGGTCCGGGCCTCTTCCCAGCATGGGAAAAATACGGAAACCTTCCCTTCATCCCTCTCGAGAAAAATCAGGTTTTCACCATAGAACCCCGCCTCTATGTGGAAAATCACGGAATCGTAACCATTGAGGAAGAAGTGGTCGTCACCGATACCGGCATCGACTGGCTAAGCGAAAGGCAACAAGAGTTATACCTCCTTAAGTGATCTTCTCAGGAATTCGGAGGGGCTGTCTCAGATGGGGCAGCCTTTTTTATTGGTACACCCTCAAGAGTCAGCTATGAACTGTGATCTATAAGTTATAAGCTAACTAAAACTTTTATTCTCGGAAAAGGAGCGACAATCGTCTCGATTGTCCTGCCGATAAGCAACATAAATCAACTCGCTGTCTGAATCAGGATTTACAGGATTAGAGGATTCTCAGGATTCGGCATCCGGGTTTGAAAGCCTTTGTGGTGAAATGTTTTGAACACGATATTCATGATGAGAAAGAATTTTAAGAATAAGCCCTTGTGGCGGCATGTGTGTAGAGTAGTTATGAGCTCTGATCTATGAACTATTAGCTGACCAAAAACTCTCACTTTCAGAAAAGGAGCGACAATCGTCTCGATTGTCCAACCGCAAATCCCGGGAATTCACCTCACGATAAAATTGGAAAATATTACCCAATGGTTAACAACCTTAAAAGCCCTTGTGGCGACATATAGTTAGAACCCCGACGACTAATTTAAAGGGAGCCCTCCGGGCGGCATGTGTAGAATAAATCGACCAATTCCAAGAGAGCCCTTGTGGCGACATATGGGTAGAAACAGCTATGATCTATGAACTCTAAGCTGATCGAAAACTCTCATTTTCAGAAAAGGAGCGACAATCGTCTCGATTGTCAACCGCAAATCCCGCGAATTCACCTCAGGATAAAATTGGAAAAGATTGCCCAATGGTTAACAGCATTAAAAGCCCTCCGGGCGGCATATGGGTGAAAGAATGTCTTGAACACTATTAACATGATTTTGCGGGACTAACAGGATGTCCTTTCGGTTTATTGCCAATTAGAGAGCAAATAAATTTTATAACCATCCGGAAAAAACCATGTTTCGATACTCTATCAGAATATGAACATCAAAAATCAAACAGGACACCAATGAATCTCAACGACAAAGACACAAGAAAATTACTTATCAAGGAAATGCTCGAGAACGCGAGACGTAAAGCTGATCAGAAACAGACTGCGAGCAAAATATTTGATGCGTTAACTAAGCTGTATAATTCAGTCAATTCAAATTCATCGAGACGATGGATCTGGGAGTTGATTCAAAACGCAAAAGATCTTTCTTACGATCAAACACCTGTTGATATAACCGTTGATCTCGAAACCGAAAAGGAGTCCTACCTAAAATTCAAACACAACGGTAAAAACTTCAACATTGATCAGATCACATATCTCGTCAAACAAGTCTCAAGCAAGGACCGTATCGAATCTTCCAAGACAACCGGCAAATTCGGAACAGGGTTTCTTTCAACTCATTTACTCTCCAAAACAATAACAGTGAATGGCATCGTTGATATCGGTGATGACAACTTTTCATCTTTTTCCATCAACATGGACCGTGATGCAGAGTCCCTTGAGGAAATGGTAACCAAAGTCGACCAAGCCCTTAGAGATTTAGACGGGCTGATAGAAACCTCCGAATTCATTGATTTAAACCCGAAAGAATACAATACATCTTTTACTTATCACCTTACCGAAAAAGGGCTGAATTACGCCAAGAACGGCATTTCAGATCTGTCAATGTGTTTACCATATACACTACTTTTTATTGACTCGATTGGTGAAGTAAGCGTACAGCATACCGGAATATCGTATGTACGGAATGGAATCATTCCCGACAACGATATTTCCATCTACACAATTGATGAAAAATATCAGGGAGAAGTGAAAAAGCGATATTTCATTAAACTTGATGAAGATGATGTGGCAATTGCTGTGGAGTTGGAGTTGGACGATTTAGGCAATTACTGTATTAAGGCCATGGACGAATCTTTACCAAAAATATTCTGTGATTTCCCGTTGCTGGGTTCGGAAACCTTTGGTTTACCTTTTGTCATTAATAGTCCCCATTTTAATCCGACCGAACCCAGGGATGGGATATTTTTGGGAGATAACGACACTAAGGAAACTAATGAAAACAAAGCCTTAATGCTGAAGGGCGTGGAGATGTTCGGCATGTTACTTGACTTGTGCTCGGGAAATAAATACGGGTCTTTATACAATTTGGCGAAGATGCATAAACCCAAAGAGTTTGATTGGTTTGATAAAGTTTGGGTCCTTGAAAATATCCACTCAGTTATTAAGGAAATGTTTCTTACTACCCCCCTTATACGGAATATAGTTGGAGACTTGGTCCCCGCTAAAAATCAAGCAGGTGATGTTTGTGTTTTTGTGCCGGCGGCCAAATCAGCAGAACTTAGACTAAGCTTGTATCACTTGCTGACAAATCTAAACTACGCCCCTATTTCACCTTACAGTCTACCTGCAATCGAAGAACTTCCAGAATGGATTTCGATCCTCAGAGATTCTGAATTCACACTCGATCTTCTCGAATTATCAGAAATGCTCGCTAAGTCCAAGACAGTATCTGAATTGGAAGAGAATTTGATTAATCCATGTTCAATATTGTGGTTAAATGATTACTATGAATTACTCAAATCAGATGAGACAACTTCGGTTCAAATTCTCAATCGGAATTGCAGTATTAAAGTTTTTGTTAATCAAAATAATGAATTTCAGCCATATAGCCTGTTGAAGCGCGATAATCAGATTGAGGAAGCGTTAAAAGATGCCCTTGCAATGATCAATAATGATATTAGAAGCACTCTCATCTCTAAAAATTATACAATCAGCGATTGGACTGATTTTGAAGCGCTGAAGAACTCCGATCTGATTGATAAACTAAACAACCATTTGAGAAAGAGTACGGGCGAAATTGACTTGGTCCTTTATCTCACCTCTCTTCTTCCCGAGAATAATGATGAATTCAGGAAATATCGCGATAAAATCTTTAAGCTCACAACCTTTGTAAGGTCAAACTTCCCCACCGCCCTAACAGTAAGTATCATCGATAATTCTCTATGGGAAGAATCCGACAACCGTTTGTTCAGGCTGCTGACGAATGAGATAGCTACATCTAAATCAATAGGAAATTTTGCTTCCGACATTAATAAATCACATGATGATACCTACAAATACCTGACAGATCTCATATCATTTATTGACAGTACAGATTTCTCAAATAATATCAATTTGAGTAAAATTGCAATGTTTCCGGATCAGAATGGTGACTTCCAAATGCCGGGTGATCTCAGTATAGATGGCGGAATTGATGAGGAATTAATCTCGATCTTGGAAGCACTTGGTTGGCCTCTCAGAAGCCGTTTACTCCATAATTTCGTACAAGTACCAAGCGGTTTTATGGAAGTATTGGACTATAAGGGCATGCTCGACGAATTCAATGAGGTTGTAAAGCGAGTATTTAAGTCGGTTGAGAGGACACCTGAAGATCAGGAGACCTACACACGCTTGTATAGCTGGCTCGTTGACAACAGTGATATTTCTGAGGAATTCTTCTCTGAAATATTTGGTAAAAAAGAGCGACTGCTGAGTGATAAAATTATTAGGGATTCCATCGATCGCGCTGCAACACTTTCGAAATTAGAGGAAATTATCGGTGAATCCATCACCTCCGAAATCTTGGAAGACCCGGTTTTCGTAAGAACACTTATTGAATCAATTCAGAGATCAGCCGGTGTTAATTTAGTTTCGGAGACAAGTAAAAACGAAACCTCAATATTCCAAGGTGAAATTCAGGAGCGGGAATATGAGGTGGAAGACCTTAACGAGTTGATGCTCTCCTCCGGGGTGTTCGATGAAGCCGGACTCCAGATACTTCGTTCCAGGTTCAGGTTTGGTAAAAGTATTCAGGACTACAGCCCCTATGAAAGGTTCAGTTGGGTGAAGAATCTGTTAAACCGTGCTGCTGATAATGTGATAAGTAAGCTTTCAAGGGACTCTGATTACGACCTGAGTCATTATAAACGCGACTCAATCACCACCCTGACTAATGTACTCTACAGAGGAAATGAGATATCCATCGTGGTAAGACCTAACGATTATAAAAAAGTGATCATATATTACCAAAGAGAACTCGATCTGCTAAAAGAAACGGATACCCAGTTTTGGGTCGACAATGACTTTGAACAGAAGCAGATCACCATTGGTCATATTCTTGAGGCCATGAGATTGGGCGTTATCTTGAATATTCAATAAATTTTTGGTAGGGGATGATTATCTATCCTCCCCTACTCAAATTATCAGAACACTGATGTAGTCCTGTAAATTAATCTTGAATTATCGCTCAGTCTTTTTATTCTTTTCTCTAAAAATGGTGTAACAAAATCATTAATGATAGTTTGCACAGCACCGATGTCTAAAATTGAAATAGATGTGATTTTATTAATTCCAAGCGAACTGTATGATGTACCCAATGACATACCGCTCATAGTATCCGGTGAAACCAACCACCTGTCATGCAATGGTGTACCGGTATAATCAAATTTATTCACAAAAGTAATCTCATTATCCGGCGCTTCCTCGTCGCAGATCTCTTGCCATAAGTTTTGATACGTATCTCGAAGATCTTCAAAATTTTCATCTTTCTTGTTTACACTAGTTAGGACTTTGACCGAGCTGTTAGGAAGATGAGCCTTAACCAATTTCAAAAAATCGATACTTTTTGGTTCAAAATAGGGATCAATCAAGATGATTTCCTGAGGTTCATTACTTGTAAACCAACCAACAATTGTATCTAATGCCTTTTGACGTTCACCCAAGTTAATCATGGTAGTGCCTGATTGAGTTAGCGAACCAATTTCTTTTTGTTGAATATCTGCCTGATACTCTCTTTCCATCAAGTTGACAAGATTCAAATTTGACATAAGACTTTTCGCCACTTCAACTAATAAAGTATTTGCTTCATTGGTATTTTTATACTTCACTACAAGATTCTGAATGACAAAAGTATACACTATACTCGCTTCATCAAATGGTAGGTTAGAGGCTAATATTATATAGTCTCTTAAGTACTTAAAGGATTTAGGGGTAAACACTCCTGAATTTAATTTCCGAAGGAGGAACTCCGAGAGTTCCGGGAGATACTGAAGTTTCTGTTCCTTAGAATTCTCAAAATCCGCAACAACGCGTATGTGGTTCAGGTGTTTTTTTAGAGATTTGCCTAACTTAGCTCGAGCCGGATCATCATCATAAATTGTTACTAACTTCTCAGCCCAATTTTTATCAATTTTGTAGGCCAGATCAATAAACTCTTTTTGAATTTCGAGATATGCTTCTTCCGAATTTTTAAGGGAGTCAAAAATATTTTTGAGATATGATTTTGATTTTGCTCGATCTATATTTGATAGTACATTCAAGAAAACCTCGAGCCGCTCCATCCGCTCTTCGAATACTGGTATCTGTTCAATAAGGTCGTTTATGTCCCGTACTAATTCTCGAATGAAAGAATCGTCTTTCTCCACATCGCCAACGGATTCAAGAATAGTGCATTTAACGAATGCCAAATCAGATTTGCTTGGGATATTATTTGCTAGACTATTTAAGTTTCGGAGATCTTCTAGAATTAGTTTATTTTTTTTTGGATAGATTCTAGATAGCACAGACCTTAGAAGAATGACATATCCTTCATGTTTTATATTCCGAGTATCTGGAAGCTTACTAGCTATGATAGTGTCAATTTTAGTATGAATATCTATTAATTGCTCTTTCGTGTAGTCTAACTTGTTTTTCGCAATACTATCTAGAAGAGGTGTCAGTATTCCTGTGATAGCATAGTCCTCAGAGTGATACTTAATCAAACTAAGTATTTGCAGGATTGTATTATACTTCAGTTTTCTATCCATTTTCTTAATTTCACACTTATCATCACCTGGACACCTATTCATCATGAATCCAATAACACTGTTAACTATTTGTTTCTTTACCTCCTTGTCTTTAATTTTTGTCAAATCACTTTCGAAGCGTACGGGACTAGTCAAGTAGATAACTCTCGCTGCTTGACGGAAAAGATCCTTGAATGCTGGATTTGAAGCATTATTATCAAGAATCCTAAATATATGATCTTGGACGATCTGATTGAGTTCTACAATTTTATCATTTAGATAAAGGCGCTCTGCAATTAAGACATAAATGGCCAACTGGGAATACTCTGACGGCACCTTGCTGATATTGTTTTTCAAGAAACTCAGAACATCATCAAATACTAATGGATTTTTATCCAATCCAGGTAGACACCTTACCAACAAAGACAGCAATTTATCGATTACCGATAAAGCAACAAAGCTATGATTCTCAATGTTCCTTTTCAAGTCTTCAACATTTGTGAGCAATTTCTTTGAAGTCTCTGTATTCGATTGAACCAAAAGATTAGATACTTTGTAATTCACGACTATTTGTGAATGAACACAGGGAATTTGAGAGATTATGTTTATAAGTGCCTGTTGGTAGTCATTTTTGACCAACCAATCTGCATCCTTGTTTAGAATCAATAGATAAGCATAAGAGTTCAGTAGAAATTCTGTGTTTTGACTTCTCTGTACGACACTTTCCGCCAATCGAATGCAGGAATTTCGAAGGGTTGAATCTATCTCCTCTTCTTGGGACATCCCTCTTAATATCAGAAATGCTGCAGTTTCTTTATCTGACTGTTTTTTAATTTTCTCAAAAAGATACCTGATAATGCCGAATACTAATTCGGAAGCATCCCGGGATAGATAAAGTTTTAGTACGGAGAGATATAAGTCATTAGCACGCTGCTCGGTTAAAAATGGGATAGTTCTTTCGAAAAACATTAGAATGTATTTTTCTTCCAAGGTGATTATTTCTTCTAAAAAAGAATTATAAATGTTTTCGTGCACTGCACTTTCACGCAAACCTATCTCTAGTTGGTCAAAAAACGATCCAATGATCCTATCTTTTAGATTTTTAACATCTGCAGTTTTATGAAGTTGAGAATATTTGTCCAGACTCCGTAAAATAATCAGATATCCATGTAGTCGAGTCGGAAGATCATAAATCTCGGAGGTTACATCCAGGATTTCTTGATAATCGTTGATTACTAACTTATTCTCAAACAGAGAAGAAGTGTAAATAAATCTGACTCTTAATCTAATGTAATCTATGGTAGGTCTACGGGTATTTGGTGCTTCTAACAAACGAGTAATCTGTAGGTTTAACTCTTCAAAATCTGCCTTCTCTGTGAGTAGATCGATCGGGAGAGTTAGATCATTAAGTATTGACGCATTTAGGACAAGTTCGGTACTGTCGATTGCAAACTCAATAGACTTTTGAATTATTTTTGCTAAATTTTTCCTTTCTTTTGTAGATCTGATCCAAAGCCTCATAATTGTGATTTTTGCAAATCTGTCTTCTGATGAATTGAACAACCTAAGGAAGTCGTCATCATCAAACGATTGGATAGTGCCTAGGTCAGCCAAAAAATTTCTTATATCCTGATTTTTAATATTTTCTAACAAAGGAGCGTCGTTCCTCAAAGAACCAAGTGAACCCGCTGAAATTTTATCAACCGTAATTTTTGAAATTATTGAATCAACGACATCGTCATCATTTAAATTCTCTCTGAGAATGTTAATCAGTTTTAAAGTTATTTCAATACTGAAATCCATAGTTAGTCTGATCAGGTCAATAAGATTATTATCTGGTCTAAAGTTGATGCGCGAGAAAAGTTCATTAATTTGGATCTTAATCTCTTCGGGAATAATCTTATTTTCACTTGCTAATCGACTTGCCAATAGCGTTAATAGCTTGAAACGGTCCTCTATTGTACTTACTTTCAAGGCTATTACTAACGCTGAATTCAAATCATCCAATGCGAGACATGATAACATTTCAAGAGTCAATAAACTTAGTCTAGTACGATCTGTGAGGATACTTTTTAATAGAGCAAGCCTTAGAGAATCCTTTGGTGTCTCCTCCTTTGAGACATTTTCGAGTCCTAGTTCTATGTTTTCGATTAATGCATTATATGATCTGCTATCAGCTAGCATTTGTTCACAATAAGACGGACTAAGTAATCTTACTACTTCAGTACTGTTACCAATCCGGTGATTATATTTTATAAGAGACCCATTTAATGTACTATCATTAGGATTTTGATTTATATAAGAAACAATACTTTTGAGTGCTTTATTTTCGAGATGTTTGAGATATTTTCGGACAAATCTGGCAAATGAATCACTTTTAAAAGCAACGATACCATCTTTAACTTCAAGTATCGCTGCGAAATCTAGTATCTCGTTAAATTTCCCATTCGATATTTTTGTTACGCCTAGTAATTGCTCCAATCTCATGCTGACATCGCCGAATACTAAAACTGAAAGAATTTCGTCTATTTCCTCAAATCTTTCTTTATACAGTTCGTATTCTATTGCATATAGTTTATCAAGTTCAATCCCATTTTGAAGATTTGAATGAAAGTCAATTTCATAGTTTCTCTTCATCACTCTTAAGAGGGTAGAAATTGTAGTTGGATTCCCCTTACTTATTCTATAGATATTTGCAAACAGAGATTCCTCATAATCAATCTGCTCTTCAAGGAATTTTTTTGTCTCATCGTATGAAAAATTGCTCAAAATAGTACGCGTAGAATTTTGCCAACCCAACTTCTCAAACAACTTTTTATTTCGTTCAGCATCCCCGATTAGAAGGTAGTTTACCGTATCAACAGTAAGGTTGAAAAAGAAATATATGATGTGGTTAATTCGTTCTGCAACCTCTGGTTGTATTTGATCAAAACCATCTACAACAACGAAAAAGTCTTTTATATTTCTGCTCTTCAAGTGGTGTTTAAGATAACCTATATACTTTGCCAATATACCTTCAGTGCGACCATCATCCTCCGGCATTTGTTTCTGACAGATCACACAAATTTGTGAGATCAAATCCCAAGTAAGGTAGTTTAAATCAGTAGTCAGGAGATTTATTCCGTTTACCGATATTAATACACTATTATTAACTTGCTTTTTGTTAAATTGCTTTGCAAATACTGTCTTACCACAACCATCTTCACCCCCTAGGGCAACGATTCTAGTTTGAGAATTAAAGGTTCCCAAAATTGAATCGATAATATTGCTCCTATCAACGGAGTATTCGTAACTCGAGACTTGGTTTATGTTACCAATATGAAATTGCTGTATTGGTCTCATTTCAATTCCTTTTTAATTTTCGATAAATTAGGGTCATAAAAATTAAATTCAGATTTTGTTATTGTTTCAAATTAAATTACCTTCCGACCATCTCCCACCAGCTCTGTTTCCGATTTTCCCGTTTGTATCTGTCAGCTAGCTATTTTTTAATCTCACTTGCTTTCAATTCGATTAGCCTTATCTCATCCTCAGAGAGTTGGAACAAACGATAAAGCATCCGGTCAATCTGACGCTCGAGTGATTGAGCACGGTTATTATCTTTTTCCTCGTTTTATTTGACAACGGGTTTTCATTCTGGGTATGGCAAATTGAAATCAACTCTAATTATTTTAAGTCAATTAAATTGTTACTCTTTTGTAACTTGCTTTTGTTCTCGAATTAGATTTATTAGTATCTCGATTGAAGTCTTTAGCTCATCTGATGTGAAAATATCATTCTTCATTGACGAATTCTCCGGATGGTGGACCTTATTGCGTATAAATACCGGCAAAGAAACCGAATATTCCTCGATAGGTTTTCCATTTTGTTCTCTTCTCCAGATTCTTGGTTTTTCAGCATATCTTGACTCAGAGATGTATTTCTCCATAGCCTGCTCCTTATAATTTTGAGTACACTCCTGAAGATAACCATACAACTCATCATGAAATTCGATAGTAGGGTATTCAAATGCAAGAAAGTTTATCTCGCCCCAAGACGGACTCCAAGGGAATAGCCCACATATAACTTGGATTTCGTTGTATGAAATAGTAGGACCGCCGGGGATTTTTTTTGTGATCAAAGTCTTCACACCTTCTTGATTAACAGAGTGCTTGAAAAAGACTGGGGAGTGTGTAGTAACGAAAACTTGGTGGCCTTTTGTTTCATCTGTCAGTTCCAAAAGATATTCTGCCAATTTTTCTTGCAGTTTTGGATGGAGATGCAGTTCAGGTTCATCAATAAGTATGACCAATTTTTCGTTCGATAAGGAAGCCAATGTCTCAAGAAAGATCAGCGATATGATCATTTCATAACCAGAACCGAGATTTCTAATCGGCAGTGACAGGAAATCTTTGGGTGATGTGAAAATAGCATTTTCATAAGGAGCGTTAAGGTCTATCAAGGTCAATTCAATAGGGTCAATTTCGAAAAACTTTGTGCGATTTTGAAATTCCACCATGACCGTATACTCCATTAATTTTGTGCGTTGAGCAATTTCTGAGATCAAATCATTTAATGAAGTTCTAAGATCTGCTCGTTCTTCATCATTGTTAATATCTTCTTTTCGTAGACTCCGTAAAAATCTCCAGTTTAGATCCTCTACTACAGTTGAAAAAGCAGTATTATAGCCATGATGTATCTGCCGATCCCGCTCCTTACCATAATAGAACGATACTGGAAGACTTGAGATTTCCGTTTGAGATAACGACAATGCCCGTTGATGAATGAATTGACTTTTTCCATCTTCTTTCTCTATTTTGTAACCACTACTAGCCTGTGATATTTGGGGAATAACCACATGACTGATGGTAACAGGTTCTGAGAATAACTTCTTATGTGCCTTTCTCTCTCTTTTTTTTACATTTAATTCCAATCCGATGGCATGAAAATTGACATTCTCAGAATTGTAATCAATACTAGCTTCAAATGTATCTTCAAAACACGCAATTATTTCTATGGGTTCATCACATCCATTATGAAAATCGGTATGCTTAATCCTACGCATAACATATCCGGGTGATATACAATAATTTATAGCTTCGAGCAAAGTGGTTTTGGAGGTCCCATTGTCACCGACGAGAATATTGAATCGATCAAATTCAAGCTTTTCGATGTGATCGATTCCGCGGAAATTCTTTATAGTAATAGTTTTTAGCATGTTTGTGCCTGTAGTTCATAGGTTTTATTTGTCTCTGTCCGGAAGGAATGAGCTTCATCAACTATAATATTTTTTATTCGTCTTAATCGATTTTCATCAATCTTGTCAAGTTTTCCGATTGATTCAAATGTAGCTTGTACTTTAAAATCGCGCATAACATTTTTCCACGAACCGGGATTAGTTTCGTCAAGCAAAACGGGTGATCCCAGAACTAGGGTGTGCCCTTCAAGCTGTCCTGCAATCATTGAGGCGATGTAGGATTTTCCAAGCCCCGCCACATCCGAAATAAATACACCACCATGTTCTTCAATTATCTTTATGGCATTAACGACATCTTGACGCTGATATTCGAGGTCGATAAAATCTTCGGGGTACTTATCCCTGATTAGATTGTAATCATAACTCAGATCGAGTTTGAAATATTCATAAAGGAATTTCAGATAGAATTCATAAGGAGTGATTGAATCGTTTACCCATGTATCTTCCATTACCGTCTGAACAAAGTCTTCCGATATGTCGATTGACTGTGCCCACAGATTTTCGAATTTATCGAGTGCAAAACGGACATCGTAACCTTTTTTCAGCTCATCATTAAATTCAAGATTTTCATGCAGGCCCGAATAGGAAAAATTACTTGATCCCGTTATAACTCTTCCTAGGTCTTCATCATCTTCTGATTTTCTGAGGATATATACTTTAGCATGAATTACTTGAAGGCGATAAACTTTCATCTCCAGTTTGCTGGATCGAAAGAATTCGATGAATTTTTTTAAGCCGGTATTGGTTTCGAAGTTATCTTCGATCGATTGAATATCGTCGCGGAGTTCTTTTTTATAGTCGAATTTTATGAGAGGGGTTGATCTGAAATTTATTTGTTCCGTGGTGGTTGCATGGCGGTGCACATCCCGGGTATGTTCATCGAGTTTTAGCCCGACAATCACTCTTATCTTTTCAACATCTTCCAGCGATTCATAGAGATTGTAGAATTCGCTGGCACGGAAATAGCCAACGAGGATGTCGAAATATTTGGTGGTTCTTAATACTTCTCTGAACCTATCGAGAAGAGACCCGTTTTCATCATTAGTGAAAAAAATGAGATCAAGAGGATCTTTGTTTCCGGTGCCCATGCAAGCCTGAAATTAATTAATCTGCCCTCGAAGTTAGGAAAAGTTTTGGTTTCAGGCAACAGGTTTTTTCAGGTATGAGGTGTTGGGTATCTGGTATTATTTTTTTCGGTGAAATGGAAAGTTATCGGTTGGACAATCGAGACGATTGTCGCTCCTTTTCTGAAAATGAGAGTTTTTGGGTAGCTAATAGTTCATAGATCCCAGATCATGGCAGTTTCTACCCATATGTCGCCCGGAGGGCTTTTGGGGGAATTGGTCGTTGGGACAATCGAGGACGATTGTCGCTCCTTTTCCGAAAATAAGAGTTTTAGCCGGCTTATAGTTCATAGACCATAGATCATACCTGACTCATGCTCCTTTTCCGAAAATACGGGTTAAATCAGCTTATAGTTCATAGATCACAGTTCATAGCTCTAGAACAGCAGCATCCAAAGGACATAGTCGAGGATAAGGATGAGAGCGGCGGAAAGGACAAAAGAACGAATGGTTGCATTGCCGACACCTTCGGCGCCACCGGAGGTTCGGAGACCGTTGTGAACACCGATGAGGGCTGTGACAGCTCCAAAGAAGACGGTTTTAATTAAGCCGGTGAAGAGGTCATAAAGCTGAAAATACTGTTTTACGGAATGGAAAAAGACAGCTTCCGAGACTCCGAGGAAGTAGTTTGAAACGAGAAATGCTCCAATAACGGCGATGAAGGAAGCAAAAAGTGCGAGTATGGGAAGCATAACGATTGATGCGAGGAAACGGGGCATGGCCAGAAATCTTATCGGGTTAATCGCCATGCTCTCGAGCGCATCGATTTGTTCGGTAACTTTCATTGTGCCGAGTTCTGCTGCTATTGAAGCACCAACTCTTCCCGCGATTACAATTCCGGTGAGAACGGGACCCAGTTCTGTGATAATTGCTCTGCTCGTTGCGGCACCAAGAAATGAGACGGGTGCAATTCCCTTAAGTTGATATGCAGCTTGCCATGCGGCAACAGCTCCTGTAAAAACCGCGATGATAAGAACCAGCGGCAGCGAGCCAACACCGATATGCTCCATCTGAAACAGCACTTGCTTTCTGTTTTTGATGATTTTGGGAAAGAAAAAGATGATTCGCATCAGAAGGAGTGAAATTTCACCAATTTCAGATACAAAATCGATTGTCTTCTTTCCCAGAAGGGCTACAAGTCTGGTCATTTAGGGCTTTTATCGTTTCAAATTATGTTGCTGTGCAATCGTGTTTTTGAAAAATGTATTAATATTTGTAGTTTTGAATGTTAGAAAATAATAACTAACATACGCGGAAGATTAACTAATATTTATTAATTACCGTTTATAGAGCGTAAAAATAACTATAAACTGTAAAATAATGAAACAATTTGAGGCATTTATATGACGACAAACAAAAAGCTGTTGAAATGGGTTGACGAAATGGCTGCACTCTGCAAGCCTGACAATGTATATTGGTGTAACGGTTCGGAGGCAGAATATGATGAAATGGCTAAATCACTCGTGGAAAACGGTACCTTTCTCAGGTTAAACGATGAAAAAAGGCCCAACAGTTACATTTGCATGTCAGATCCAAGTGATGTGGCAAGGGTTGAAGACAGAACTTTTATTTGTTCGGAAAAGAAAGAAGACGCAGGACCCACTAACAACTGGATGGCTCCTGCCGAAATGAAAAATATTCTTACCGGGTTGTTTGATGGATGCATGAAGGGAAGAACGATGTTCGTAATTCCTTTCAGCATGGGACCTCTCGGAAGCAACATTGCACACATCGGAGTGGAACTTACAGATTCACCTTATGTGGTTTGCAACATGAAAATTATGACAAGAATGGGACAGAAAGTCCTCGATCAGCTCGGTGACGGTGAATTTGTTCCCTGCCTCCACTCAGTAGGAAAACCCCTCGCATCGGGTGAAAAGGATGTTCCATGGCCCTGTAACACTACCAAATATATAGTTCACTTCCCTGAGGAAAGATCAATCTGGTCGTTTGGAAGCGGATATGGTGGAAACGCTCTTCTCGGTAAAAAATGTTTTGCTCTCAGAATAGCCTCGGTAATGGCTAGAGATGAGGGCTGGCTTGCCGAGCATATGCTCATCGTTGGAATTACCAACCCAAAAGGCGAGAAGAAATATGTGGCTGCAGCATTCCCGAGTGCATGCGGCAAAACGAACCTCGCAATGCTTACCCCTTCACTTCCCGGATGGAAAGTTGAATGTGTCGGCGATGATATTGCCTGGATGAAATTTGGGCCTGACGGAAGATTGTATGCAGTTAATCCTGAATACGGTTTCTTCGGTGTGGCACCCGGTACTTCGAATAAAACAAATGCCAACGCCCTTCTTTCGGCAACTAAAAATTCGATTTTTACGAATGTTGCTCTCACCCCTGACGGCGATGTTTGGTGGGAAGGAATGACGGATGAAAAGCCGGCAAAATTGACCGACTGGAAGCACAGGGAGTGGACACCTGAGTCACCTGAACCTTCCTCTCACCCCAATTCAAGATTCACAGCTCCTGCAGGACAGTGCCCTGTGATAGACCCTGAATGGGAAAATCCCGCCGGTGTGCCGATTTCAGCCATACTTTTTGGCGGCAGAAGAGCAAAGGTTGTTCCCCTCGTTGCAGAAGCTTTCGACTGGGATCACGGTACTTTCCTTGGATCTACGGTTTCATCAGAAACTACCGCTGCGGCAGTTGGTGCTGTCGGTCAGATCAGAAGAGACCCTTTCGCAATGCTTCCTTTCTGCGGCTACAACATGGGTGACTACTTCAAACACTGGATCGAAACAGGACAAAAAGCTGACAAAACGAAGCTTCCGAAGATATTCTATGTGAACTGGTTCAGAAAAGATGAAAACGGAAAGTTCATTTGGCCGGGTTACGGCGAAAACATTCGTGTTCTCGAGTGGATTTTCAACAGAGTTGACGGTGCTGACATTGCGGTTGAAACCCCCAAAGGATTCCTTCCAAAACCGGGCACAATCAATGTCGAAGGCCTTGATCTTTCAGAGGAAAGAGTTGCAAAACTGTTCGAGATCCACAAAGATGACGGTCTCGAAGAGATGGCAAGCATCAGAAAATATTTCGACTCATTCGAAGGACATGTTCCAAAAGAACTTTATGCCGTTCTCGATAAAGTTGAAGGAATGTATAACAAACTTTGATTTGTTAACCACAGATGATCTTAAAAGCTGCCTTCTAAACGGGGGCAGCTTTTTTATTTGTTCAAAATCCAGATCGCTCCATTAAGCGCGGAAGCGAAAGTAACCCAAAGAATGTACGGAATTTGCAGAAGTGCTGCCTTTTTATTTACGGGGTAAAAGGTGAGAATCATCGCAAGTACCGAAATCCAAACGAGGATAATCTCGAAAAAAGCCACTCCGATGAGACGGAACTCAAAAAAGATGAAACTCCATGCGAAATTGAATGCCAGTTGGATAAAAAAGACTTTCAAGGCTCTGGTTCGCAATCCACCCTTTTCTGATTCCCAGATCAGGTATAATCCAACTCCCATAAGAATGTACAGCAAAGACCACATTGGACCAAAAATCCAGTTAGGCGGGCTGAAAACGGGTTTGTTCAAATACATATACCACGACTTTATGTTTGGCGTGGTTGCGAGTCCGGCTATACTTCCAACCAGAAGGGGAATTGAGACAGCAACGAGTATTTTGAGAAACTTATTCATATTAATCTTCCATTCTAAACATTTTTCTTCTATTTACCTTGACATGGTGTGGCCGATGGAACCTTATAGTGTGGTAAAGGTATAAAAAAGGTAAATTGCAACACTAATTTAAACACTTTTGCCGGTTAAACGGCTTTCCCCCCAAATGGAGTAAATAATGAAATTTTACATCAGGATATCCGTCCTTTTTCTTCTCTTAAGCGGCGTTATGATTCCCCAGTCTTTGAAGTGGTACACCCCCGCTGAAGGATTTGCCAAAGCAGCAAAGGAGAATAAAACTGTTCTACTCGATGCCTACACTGAATGGTGCGGCTGGTGCAAGGTTATGGATACAGCCACATACGGCAAGCAAAATGTTATAGATTTGCTTAACAAGGACTTTGTATGCATCAAATACAATCCTGAGACCGACGGCAACATTTCAATAGCGGGAAAATCATTCACTCCTGAACAATTCGGCAAATCATTTAAGATTTCGGGTTATCCAGCCACTGCTTTCTATACTTCCAAGGGTGAATTTATTCAAACAATTACCGGATATATTGAGCAGGAAGAATTTGCGACAAAGATACTTCCCTTCATTCTTAGCGGAGAGGCTTTCAAAACAAATTACGGCTCGATGAAATACCTCAAGGCTCTTGACGAATTTGCAAAACAGGGAATGAATTCATCGTTGAAACTTGCATACGCTCTTGTCTATTTTGAAGTGGAGGGGGATGAAGCAAAAGCAGTAAATACTGTAAAAGAGATTGAGCAAACCGATAGCCTCTTCTGGCTTGCTGGTGAAATTCTCGCCTACTTTAACGACCGTGAAAATTACGAACTGAGCCCAAAAGGACAGGAAAAAATTCAGGAAATAGTGCAGCAGTATCTCAGAGTAGAATAAACATGCTTTTAGAAGTTATATTTCGTGATTAATCAAAAAAGAGTGTAAATATGGAAACAAACCCGATAATTGCAGTCGTACCGCTTAGTTTTCAATGGCCCGTTTTGGATCCGTTTATTTTTTGCGCACATCACAACGACCACTATCCCCGCGGAAATGGTGAAATGGGTCCTGCAGCTTCCCTTGAGGGAAGACGCCTCGGTGAGGATTTTGTGGTGAAAGACGGGTGGCGGATGTATCACGGTGAATCAGTTCCCGGGTTTCCGGCACATCCACACAGAGGATTTGAGACTGTTACTGTGGTGATGCAAGGATTTGTTGATCATTCCGACTCTCACAAACAGGCCGGCAGATACGGTAACGGCGATGTTCAGTGGATGACGGCAGGAAGCGGACTTCAGCACTCGGAAATGTTTCCTCTGATCAACGAGGATAAGGAAAATCCTCTCGAACTGTTCCAGGTGTGGTTAAACCTTCCGCGCGAAAAGAAAATGGCTCCCCCTTACTTTAAAATGTTGTGGGCGGATGAAATTCCCGTTGTAACCGTAAAGGATGAGACAGGTCTTAAAACAGAAATCAACCTGATAGCTGGTAGAATTGGCGATGTTCAGGCACCCGCACCGGCTCCTGATTCGTGGGCTGCAAATCCGGAAAATGAAGTGGCAATCTGGACAATTAAAATGGAGCCCGGAGCGGTCTGGGAGATACCCAAAGCCTCTGAAAACGCATTCAGAGTCATCTTCTTTTACAGAGGAGCATCCATCCTCGTGGAAGAAACACTTGTAAATGAATATACTGCAGTACAGTTAAAAGCCGATTCTTCAGTAAAGATTACCGCAGGCGAAACAGATTGCTTCATTTTTCTGCTTCAGGGTATGCCCATAAATGAACCGGTATATCAGTATGGCCCTTTTGTTATGAATACAAAAGCCGAAATAACTAAAGCTTTTGTCGATTTTGACCAGACTCAATTCGGTGGCTGGCCCTGGGAAAGGCGCGACAATGTTTTCCCCAAAGATGTCGAACGGTTTGCCGAGCATATCGACGGAAGAAAAGAAATAAAATAATCCCGTTTTTACTCACGATATTGTGAAGGTAGAGATTCTTTTGAGTCTCTACCTGCCGTGTCTCGCCATAAGTGTTTCAATCACTTCGCCCTGGTTGATCCCCTGTTCCGACAAAAGAACAAGCAGATGAAACAACAGGTCTGCCGACTCGTTTTTTATCTCTTCCTTGTTCCTGTTTTTTGCCGCAATTACCACCTCAACAGCCTCTTCACCCACTTTTTGGATAATCCTGTCTGCCCCTCTCTTAAAAAGGGAAGTGGTGTAAGACCCCTCCGGCAACTTCTCTCTCCTCTCTTCGATTACCGAGAAAAGCCTGTCAAGAAAAGCAAACGGGATTGCCTCATTTTCACCAAAGCAGGTGTGTGAACCTGTGTGACAGACAGGACCGGCCGGTTTTGCTTTTATCAGGAGCGTATCATTGTCACAGTCAGGGATGATCTCTTCCACAAATAGAAAATTTCCGGATTCTTCGCCTTTGGTCCAGAGTCTCCCCTTCGTTCTGCTGAAAAAAGTTACCTTTCCTGTTGAGATCGTCTGTGTGACAGCCTCATTGTTCATGAATCCTACCATAAGAACCTGCCCTGAATGGTAATCGGTGATTACGGCAGGGATCAGACCGCCCATTTTCTTAAAATCCAATAAACCTGTTTCAAAAATTCTGTTTTTCATGATCTTGTTTCAACTCCATTCTTTCTTAAAAATTCTTTTAATTCGGGGATTGCGAGTTCACCAAAATGGAACAATCCTGCAGCGAGACAGGCATCCACACCCGCTTTTTCGAAGGCATCGAGGAAGTGCTGCTTGTTCCCTGCTCCACCTGATGCAATAACGGGGATATTCACTTCACCCTGTAAACGGGATAAGAAATCGATATCGAATCCTTTTCTTGTACCGTCGCAGTGCATGGAAGTGAGAAGTATCTCTCCCGCACCAAGGTTTTCCACCTCTTTGCACCAAATAAAACCGTCAAAATCTGTCTTCTTCTTCCCGCCGCTAACATAAACGGGATACTGTCCGCCTTCAAGATTTATGTCAATTGCGGCAACAACTGCCTGACTCCCGAATCTGTAAGCTGCTTCGGTAATAAATCCGGGATTTCGTACAATCGAACTGTTCAATGAAACCTTGTCGGCTCCCGCCCTCAACAGTTTTTCAATGTCAGACAATTCCGAAATGCCTCCACCAACAGTAAAAGGTATTGAGATTGCTTTTGCAACCTCTTCCACAAAAGCGAAGATTGTTTTCCTCCTCTCAAGTGTTGCGGTGATGTCGAGGAATACCAGTTCGTCAGCTCCGCTGTCAGAGTAGAGGGCTGCGAGTTCAATGGCATCACCCGCATCTTTAAGTCCGACGAAATTTGTTCCTTTTACGACCCTTCCCTCTTTGACATCAAGGCAGGGGATTATCCTTTTAGCAGGCATCTTTCATCTCCTCGAGGGTGATTTTGTTTTCATAGTACGCTTTCCCGACCACAACAGAGGGGACATTGCTTTCTTTTAATTGTTGAAGGTCGGTTTTGTCTTTTACCCCACCCGAAGCGATCAGGAATATGCCGGGGAAATCTTTAACAAGCTTTTTATAGAGTGACAGATTTGTCCCCTCGAGGGTCCCGTCCTTGCTGATATCGGTGACAAGGAATGAATTTATTCCGAGTGACCGGCAGTAGCTGATTTGATCCTCAAGTCTGATAACCGAAGTCGATTCCCAGCCGTCAACAGCAATCATGCCGTCTCTCGAATCACTCGCGGAAATAATTGCGTTTGCACCAATCTCACTTGTAATTTTTTCAAAAATGTCTCTGTTTTTCACGGAAATGGAGCCTGCGACAAGAAAATCCACTCCGCTTTCCAAAACCCGAAGTGCATCATCGAGCGTTCTTACTCCACCGCCCGACTGAATTTCCACAGGAAACAGAGATTTTATCTCCCTGACAAGGTTCATAATCCGGGGTTTTCGCTCCCTTGCGCCTGAGAGATCCACGATGTGAAGCCTGTTAAATCCTGCCTCAACGAATTTTTCCACAACCTTAACGAGTGTAGAGGAATATGTGGTGACGGAGTCAAATTCTCCTTTTACGAGTCGAACCACTTTCCCGTCAAGGATATCCATTGCCGGAATGACTAACATTTTACCTCCATTTCAATAAAATTTTGAAGCGTTTGCTTTCCCTGTGTCGATGACTTTTCGGGATGAAACTGAACGCCAAAAAAATTGTCTTTCTGAATCGCCGCTGAATATTGCCCGCCGTTTTCAGATTCAGCAATCGTAAACGATGAGACGGGAAGGTAATACGAGTGGGCAAAGTAGAACCATTCACCACTTTTTAATCCGTTAAAAAGTCCAAATGGATCTTTGAAAGTCACCTTGTTCCACCCCATCAGAGGCACCTTTGTTTTACCCCTGTCGAAGAGAATGCATTTCCCCGGAATGACACCGAGACAATCGATATCCCCCTCCTCAGAGTGGTCAACAAGCAGTTGCATCCCAAGGCAGATACCGAGAAACGGTTTTTTCCAGCCCTTCATCAGATCGACCAGTCCTTTTTCTCTCAGACTCTCCATCGCAAAGCGGGCGGAGCCAACCCCGGGGAGAATCAGTTTGTCGCATTTTTCGAGTTCATCAGTTGAGGAAGAAACAATGAAATCAGCACCAAGCCGGGAGAGGGCATAACCCACCGACGCAGTATTGCCTGCACCATAATCGATAATTCCTGTCACAACACCCCCTTTGTTGAGGGGAGGGAACCTTGAGTTCTCTCGTCAAGTCGGGCAGCTTCATTTAATGCTTTTGCAAATGCTTTGAATATCGCTTCGATTTTATGATGATCATTTTTCCCGCTTGCCTTTATAACGATGTTTGCTTTCATTCCGGATGCCATGGCTCTGAAAAACTCCTCCGCCAGTTCGGCAGGAAACTCACCGATGAACTCCCTCTTAAACTTTGCCTTAAACTTAAGATGTGTTCTTCCACCGAGGTCGATTGCACAGCTTGCTTCGGAATCATCCATAGGAATCCAGAATCCATACCTTTGTATTCCTGCTTTGTTTCCGAGTGCTTTTAGAAGTGTCTCACCGAGAACTATACCGGTGTCTTCGACAGTGTGGTGTTCGTCAATTCCGAGATCACCGTTCACCTTTATTTTCAGTCCGATATTTCCGTGCCTTGCAATCTGGTCGAGCATGTGATCAAAAAATCCGATTCCGGTTGAGATTTGTGAATTGCCGGGTTCATCAAGCCTTACTTCAATCGCAATGTCGGTTTCCTTTGTTTTTCTTTGTGTAACTGCAAAACGGCCGTTTTGAGCGGGATTATCAAACCCGGTGATTTCAGGGTAAAAAGAGTATATTTCCGACATCACACTTATGAGGAGGGCTATTTCCTCCTTTGTACCGACGGAGATCCTTACACAGTTCTTCAACAGTGATTGTGAGGAACGATCCCTGATAATTATCTTTCTTTTAGCCAGCTCGCTGCATAGAAAACCGGAATCCTGCACCTTCACAAGAAGGAAGTTGGCATCGGATGGAAACACTTTTTCAACTGCGGGGAACTGAACCAGCAGATCGGCAAGGTATTTCCTGAGTTTAACTATCTCATCGAGAGATTTTGCAAAAAAAGGAATCCTGTCGATCGTTTCAAGGAGTTTCTTTTCGGTCAGCTTGTTGATCGAGTATGGTGCCTTAATCTTGAAGAGGTAATCCACGAGTTCCGTATTTCCGCAAAGATACCCGATTCTGGCACCGGCAAGACCATAAACCTTTGAAAATGTTCTCATTACACAGAGGTTTGGGATTGTTATCGAGTCTTTTATAAACCCGTCACCATTTCCAAAACCGATGTATGCTTCATCAACCACAACCAGACCGCGAAACTTTTCTGTTATCTTAATTACTTCCATTCGCTCCAAAAGATTGCCAGTTGGATTGTTGGGTGAGCAAAGGAAAATAATTTTAGTCGAATCTGTTACCATTTCAAGGAGTTTATTGGCATTCAGCGTAAATCCATCTTCTTCCAGCTCACTGGTTTTGATTCTGATATTATGGATATTGCAGACTGTTTCATACATCCCGTAAGAGGGTGTAATGGTCAAAACCTCGTCCTTACCCGGATCACAGAACAGTTTTACCAGAAGGTCGATTATCTCGTCACTTCCCACTCCGAAGAAAAGGTTTTCGCTTTTTATTTGCAGATACGCTGCAAGCCGTTCCCGAAGGGCAGTTTGAGCGGGGTCGGGGTATCTGCAAAGGTCGGGGTCGGAAAGTCCGTTCATCGATGCAAGTGGATTTTCATTTGCATCAAGAAATGTATAGTCTTCTCCTTTATAGAGGTCCCGTGCGGATGAGTATGGTTTAACATCCACGAGGTGTTTTCGAATAATCGTTTTTATCATAGTGACATCCTTGTTGTTACGGCAGCAGCGTGGGCATCCAGTTTCTCAATTTCTGCCAGTGTGACCACTGTTTCGGAAATCCTTTTCAATCCATCTCTGCTCAGTTCCTGAAAAGTAATTCCTTTCATAAATGATTCGACAGCTACACCTCCCGTTGCGCGGGCATAACCCGATGTGGGAAGTGAGTGATTTGTCCCTGAAGCGTAATCACCGGCACTTTCGGGAGACCACTGACCAATGAATACCGATCCCGCATTTATGACTTTACTCTTTAGCATGCGTGCATCTTTTGTGTTGATTATCAGGTGCTCGGGGGCATATTTATTGGAAATCGTAAACGCATCTTCAATGTTTGCCACCTTCACCAGCCGGCTGTTGGAAAGGCTGCCTTCCATTTCTTTCTTCCTTGGGAGAAGGGACATCTGTTGGGCAAGTTCCTGTTCCACTTCATCAATAAGCATTTCAGAGGTGGATAGAAGAATTGTCTGGGAATCAGTCCCGTGTTCAGCCTGTGAAAGTAGATCTGCAGCTACAAACCGGGCATCGGCTGTTTCATCGGCAATTATCAACAGTTCGCTCGGACCTGCCGGCATATCGATGGAGCAACCTGAGCCGTCTGTCGAGACTGCCATTTTTGCGGCAGTAACGAACTGATTACCGGGACCGAAAATTTTATCAACTCTATCCACTCCTTCCACTCCGTAAGCAAGCATCGCAACAGCCTGGGCACCACCGACCGCGTATATTTCAGAAATTCCGCAAAGGTTTGCGGCGTATAATACAGCAGGCTCAACTTTTTCAGATGCGGGAGTAACCAATACAACCCGTTTACACCCTGCAATCATGGCAGGCACCCCAAGCATAAGTACGGTTGAAGGGAGCACAGCAGAACCACCGGGAATATATAACCCAACATTTTCAATCGGAATAAATTTTCTCTCACACAAAACACCTTCTGCTGTTTCAACGGAATAATCGACGGGTTTTTGCGGTTTGTGGAATGCAAGAATATTATCAAAAGCCAACTGAATCGCATTTTTTGACCGTGAGTCAAGCCCCTTAATCGCATCCTCGATCTCGTCTTTAGTGAGCCGGATACTAACCCTTCTGAATCTGTCAAATTTTTCTGCATATTTAATTACTGCCTTTAGTCCATCTGACTTTACTTCGGAGATTATGGCTTCCGCTGTCTTCCGGGCAGATGAGATATCGAGTCCCGTTCTGGCAGTCACTCCGCCGAGAATATCTTTGGTAAGATTTGTTGCATCAATTTTTTTCATACAGTCCTTACGGTATCATGTTTTCAATTGGCAGAACCAGAATTCCCGTAGCCCCCGCATTTTTAAGAGGGTCGAGTACCTCCCAGATGTATCCTGACGGAACAACTGCATGAACTGCGACAGTTGATTCATCAAAAAGCGGAAGAATAGTCGGACTTTTTGAAGCGGGAATCATTTTAATTACCTCCTCAAGTGAAGCTTTAGGTACATTCATCATCAAGTATTTCGATTTTCTTGCAGTAATCACCGATCTTATTCTTTTCAACAGATCGGAGACGAGTTGCTCTTTTACCGGATTGTCCCGTAACGCCGGGGATGCAATAAGTGCGGCTTCCGACTCAAAAACAGTAAAGCCCCTTTTTAATTTGTTCAGTTTGAGTGTGTTGCCTGTAGAGACAATATCACAGATTACATCGGCGATACCGAGAGCGGGAGCGATCTCCACCGAACCGGAAATCTCAATGATTCTTGCTTCGATACCGTTCTCAGAAAGAAATCTTCCAAGAATTGAGGGGTATGTGGTTGCGATTTTCTTTCCGACAAGCCCGGAAACATCATCAATTTGCATCGAATCGGGGTATGCGATCATAATACGGCACTTCCCGAAACCGAGTTTTTCCTTCAGGTCTATCGATACAGGCTTTTCAGTTATTACATTTTCACCGACTATACCAAGGTCGGCAACGCCATCCTGAACATATTCGGGGATATCATCATCCCTGAGGAAAAGAATGTCCGCAGGAAAGTTGGTAGCAGAGATATAGAGGCGGTCGGTATAGTTGTCTATCCCGAGTCCGCACATATTCAGGAGCTCAATCGATTTTTCAGTGAGCCTTCCTTTTTTCTGAACCGCGATTTTTAAGTTGCCATTATTGAGGGGAAACATCAGAGTCCTTTAAAATAAAAAAAGCCCCGGCGCTGTGCCGAGGCTCTTTAGTTATCAAAAACAACATAGATCACCGCCGACACATACCGTGTGCTAAATGATGATGGTGATGAATGTTGGTTAAGTTTTCAAAAATCATGCTGTAAAAATATAAGAATTTTCTTTCATGTCAAGGGGAATTATTTTTCTACGAAGGAGATGTCCACTCAAGAAGTGCTCCAAAGCCTCAAATTTCCCCCAAATTTGTTATATTTACGCATGCTTTACAAAAAATTCCACGACTCCACTCCGATTTGAGAGCCCGGCGGCTCCGCCACTTCCTTTTATAAAACTTTTTTATCCCTTTTTAGCAATTTAACTTCAAACAATGACAAGTATATCAAAACAGATAAACAGCAGAAAAACTTTCGCAATTATAAGCCATCCCGATGCGGGAAAAACGACTTTAACCGAGAAGCTCCTCCTTTTTGGCGGTGCCATTCAGGTGGCAGGAGCGGTAAAATCAAACAAAATTAAGAAAACCGCCACCTCCGACTTTCTCGAGATAGAGAAGCAGCGCGGCATCTCTGTAACCACATCGGTGATGAACTTCAGTTACAAAGGGGAGAAAATCAATCTTCTCGATACTCCGGGTCACAAGGATTTTGCCGAGGATACCTACAGAACCCTGACAGCGGTCGACAGCGTAATTCTTGTTATCGATTGCGTAAAAGGTGTTGAGGAGCAGACCGAAAAACTGATGAAAGTCTGCCGGATGAGGGAAACCCCCGTGATTGTTTTTATAAACAAGCTTGACCGTGAAGGTCGCGACCCCGTTGAACTGCTGGATGAAATAGAGGCAAAACTTGATATCAGGGTAAGACCCCTTAGCTGGCCTCTCGGTATGGGAAAAGAGTTCAAGGGAGTTTACAATATTTTCGAAAATACATTCAACTTCTTCAGTCCGAGCAAACAAACAGTTGAAAAGGATGTGGAGACTTTCGCAGGTCCCCGTGATCCCGAATTTGTAAAACTTTTCGGGAAAGACGCTGAAAAACTTGATCATGAACTCGACCTTATCAACGGCGTTTACGGTGATTTTGTTGAAGAGGACTATCTGAACGGTTCGCTGGCCCCCGTCTTTTTTGGGAGCGCACTCAATAATTTCGGCGTCAGGGAACTGCTCGATACTTTTATTAAAATTGCACCCAACCCAAGACACCGCGATTCCACAAAAGGAAGAATTGAACCCGAAAGTGACAATTTCTCCGGATTTGTATTCAAGATTCACGCGAACCTTGACCCCAAACACCGCGACAGAATCGCCTTTCTTCGCGTTTGCTCGGGTAAATTCGAGAGAAATAAGTTTTATCACCATGTCCGTCTCGACAGGAATATCAGATTTGCTAATCCTGCAACCTTTATGGCACAGGACAAAAATCTGATTGAGGAAGCATTCCCCGGCGATGTTATCGGCCTTTATGATTCAGGCATCTTCAAGATCGGCGATACGCTTACCGAAGGGGAGAAGTTCATGTTCAAGGGAATTCCTTCCTTCTCGCCTGAGATTTTTAAGGAACTTGTCCTCAATGATCCGCTGAAATCGAAACAACTGGAGAAGGGAATTCTGCAATTGACCGATGAAGGTCTGGCACAGGTATTTCTGCAGACCTCGACAAACAGAAAAGTGGTCGGCACTGTCGGCGAACTCCAGTTTGATGTTATCCAGTATCGCCTGATCAACGAGTATGGTGCGGACTGCCGATTTAGACCGCTAAACTATTACAGAGCCTGCTGGGTTAAATATGATTCCATCGACGACATTTCAGAATTGCTGCGGCTTCGCTCCCACAATCTTTTCCACGACAAACACAAAAACCTCACATTTCTTGCCGAATCGGTCTATCAGCTTGAACTGGCAAAGGATAAAAATCCAAAAGCGCAGTTTCTTTTCAGCATCGAACACAACTCCGAGACCGTTGAAATGGAAAAGATTGCTTAAGTAATCCGTCTGATTTTTCCTCCTGAGGCTCTCGATTTGATGAATTGAGAGCCTCGATTATTTCAACCCCGTTTTAACACAATTCCATACCTCAATATTTCCTATATTTAAACATAATTTTAGATTAATTGTATGATTTTTTAATATTTGGTTCATTACATCCGGCACAGTTATGACAACTGAACTTTGGGCTCGACTCCAGTTTGCTTTTACAATCTCATTTCATTACATCTATCCACCACTTAGTATAGGTCTTGGAATTATCCTCGTGATCATGGAGGGTATGTATCTGAAAACGGGGAACAAGATGTATGAGATAATGACAAAGTTCTGGGTGAAGATATTCGCACTCACATTTGCAATGGGGGTTGCCACCGGAATTGTAATGGAATTTGAGTTTGGTACCAACTGGTCAACCTACTCGCGATTTGTAGGTGATATCTTTGGAAGCGCCCTCGCTGCCGAGGGAATATTTGCCTTCTTTCTCGAATCAGGATTTTTGGCGATACTTCTTTTTGGGTGGAACAGGGTGAGCCCCCGGGTACACTTCTTTTCAACTTGTATGGTTTCGCTTGGCTCAATGCTTAGTGCCGTTTGGATAGTGGTTGCAAATTCATGGCAGCAGACCCCCGCAGGATATCACATTGTGGAGAACGGGGGTATAGCCAGAGCAGAAATAACAGATTTCTGGGCGATGGTTTTTAATCCCTCAAGCGTCGACCGGCTTTCCCACACTCTCGGCGGATCATTTCTCGCGGGAGCTTTTCTTGTGGTTTCGGTGAGTGCCTACTATCTGTTAAAAAATCGACATGAAGACATTGCAAAAGCAGGACTGAAAATTGCACTGGGTGTTGCGTTTTTCGGTGTGTTTTTCCAGCTTTTTACAGGGCACTCAAGCGCTCAGGGAGTGGCAAAAAATCAACCCGCGAAACTCGCAGCATTCGAGGCTCATTATGACTCCCTCGCCCCGGGTGACCTTTACATGTTCGGCTGGGTGAATGAAAAAGACAAAACTGTCACGGGCATAGCAATACCGGGAATGTTAAGTTTCCTGATTCATGGAGATACAAAAACTCCAATAAGGGGACTCGACAGTTTCCCAAAGGGTGAAACTCCTCCCGTACAAATGACTTTTCAGACCTATCATACGATGGTGGCTATCGGGTTTACCCTGATCGGTCTCGTGCTTATTTCCCTCTTCCTTCTTTGGCGGGGGAAGCTCTTCACCTCGGTGCTTTGGCTTAAAGTTCTCGTCGTTTCGGTACTTCTTCCTCAGATTGCCAATCAACTGGGCTGGTACACAGCCGAAATCGGTCGACAACCATGGGTTGTTTACGGTTTGTTGAAGACTTCAGACGGCTTGTCGAAAGTGGTCACCTCAGAGCACATTATCTTTTCTCTGGTGCTTTTTACCCTGATTTATGCGGGTCTTTTTGTTGTATTCCTTTATTTGTTAGACAAGAAGATAAAACACGGGCCCGATGATCATGTAATGGAACTTGATCTCAGCGAAAAACCAAGGTTGATGGAGTAGCGATGGAATTTACATTAGACATAAACACAATATGGTTCATTCTGATCGGCGTCCTGCTGTCCGGTTACGGTATTCTCGATGGATTCGACCTTGGTGTAGGGTCTCTTCACCTCCTCACCAAATCGGATCTCGACCGGAGGATTCTCCTCAACTCAATCGGACCTGTCTGGGACGGCAATGAAGTGTGGCTCGTCACGGGAGGTGGTGCCCTTTTCGCCGCATTTCCTGATGTATATGCCACTGCATTCTCGGGGTTCTATATCCCTTTTATGCTGTTGCTTTTTGTACTGATCTTTCGGGCGGTCTCGATTGAAGTGCGGAGTAAAAGCGAAGGGAAACACTGGCGCGCAGGCTGGGACAGGGCTTTCTCAATCTCCAGTATGGTGATCTCCCTCCTCATCGGCATAACAATCGGAAATGTAATTCTCGGTTTACCGATAGGGAAAGACAAGGAACTTTACAGCAGTGTCATTGACATGTTGAATCCTTACGCCCTTCTTGTCGGACTGACAACCCTCGCCGCCTTCATGATGCATGGATCAATATACCTCGCCATGAAAACAGAGGGCGAACTTCAGAAACAGGTGCGCGGGTGGATAAACAATACAATAATTTTCTTTGTGATTACATATGTGACCGCAACTATGGCAACCCTCATTTACATCCCTCACATGGTTGAACCATTCAGACAGCACCCGTCATTTTTTGCACTCGCAATTCTGAACATGCTCGCAATTGCCAACATCCCGCGCGAGATAAACCGCGGTAAGGATTTCTTTGCCTTCCTCTCTTCATCGGCAGCAATTCTTAGCCTTATGGCTCTTTTTGCAGTCGGTCTTTTCCCCAACTTTCTTATCTCTTCAATTTCACCCGAATATAATCTGACGATTTACAACGCTGCCTCTTCCGAAAAAACACTGGATACAATGCTCACCATGGTGATCATTGGAATTCCATTTGTACTCGCCTATACGATCAGCATTTACTGGGTTTTCAGGGGTAAAGTGAAACTTGATCATATGAGTTATTGAAAAGATTTTCAGAGTCATAAAATTCATTTGTAGCAGAAAACCACTACCTGCCTGGCATAATATTAAACATACAACTAGTTTGACCTCATTTAATATTAGACTTGTAATTATTTGATTGCAAATTAAATGAATTTTTCATAGTTTAAATTGTAATTCTGAAAAATCCTTTGCAGGTTGTTTAGGGCATTGTGGCAGGCGGTACATCACAGCAATAAAACCCCCGGAAGTTATAAATATGCATAACATAAAGAATGTTATCATGCCTCTGACAGGAATGACATGCACGAACTGTGTGTCAGGCATTGAGATGAGCCTCGGGAAGCTAAAAGGCATACTCGAAGCCCGCGTCGATTATGCAAACGAAAACCTTCATCTCTCCTTCGATGCCGGACTTCTGACAGAAAACGATATCATTGCTTTCATCAAGCGCATTGGTTATGGTGTCTCGACCGCCAAAGTGGAGGTGGTGATCACCGGAATGGCTGATGAAACCGATGCATTAAACCTCGCAAAACTCATCAAGTCCCATGAAGGAGTGGTAGCCGCAAATATCAGTTACACTTCCGAAACAGCAATCCTTGAATACTTCCCCGGAATGACCAATCTTTCTGAACTCCTTTCTCTGATCCGTGAAGCAGGATTTGACCTTGTAAAAACAAATGAAACTGAAGAATTTAAGGATGTTGAATCTGAAATCCGTGCTTCTGAGTTAAAAAAACAAAAACGATTGATGATAACGGGTCTGATTTTTACCATTCCGCTCATCATCTACAGCATGCTTCGTGATTTTCAGGTAACGGGATTTGAATACGATCTCTATGCGATGCTCGCTGTTGCAACCATTGTTCAGTTTTATGTCGGAGGCAGGTTCTATTCCGGTGCATACCACAGTCTCAGGCTCGGAAGAGCCAATATGGATGTCCTCATTGTTCTTGGCTCTTCGGTGGCATATTTCTCAAGCCTTCTGGTGGTTTTCGGCATCATAAAAAGCCCGAATGTGTATTTTGAGACGGGAGCAACAATAATTGCGTTTATCAGACTCGGGAAGTATCTCGAAACAAAAGCCAAAGGCCGAACCACTGATGCTTTAAAATCTCTGTTTGGGTTGCAGTCGAAAACTGCAACTGTTCTTCGGAACGGTGCAGAGATGACCGTTGATGTAAATGATGTGGTTTTTGGGGATATGGTGCTTCTGAAACCGGGTGAGAGGGCACCTGTCGATGGAGTGGTGTGTGAAGGCAAGTCGGCATTTGAAGAGTCGATGATAACGGGAGAATCGATGCCCGTTAGCAAAGGTCCCGGTGATAAGGTTTTTAGCGGTACCATCAACCGTGAAGGGTTGATAAAATTCGAGGCTGTAAATGTGGGTAAAAACACCACCCTCGCACATATAATCCGGCTTGTAAAAGAGGCACAGGGGAGCAAGGCACCAATCCAAAAATTGACAGATGAAATCGGCAAATATTTTGTACCGTTAATAATTGCTCTCGCTTTTTTCACTTTCACGGGATGGATTTATGTAGCTCAACTCGATTGGGCTGGAGCGATGATAAATGCGATTGCAGTTCTTGTTATCGCATGCCCTTGTGCAATTGGGCTGGCAACCCCGACTGCTATCATGGTCGGTACCTCAAAGGGGGCGGAAAACGGAATTCTCTTCAAGAACAGCGAAATTCTGGAGAAGGCGAGCAAGATTAATATTGTTGTGCTCGACAAAACAGGTACCATCACCACAGGCGAATTGCAGGTAAAGGATATTATTCCCCTGAACGGATACACAAAAAGCGAGGTGCTGCATCTCGCTGCCTGTGCAGAGAGGGGTTCGGAACACCCCATCGGCAAAGCAATTGTGAAAGCCGCTGAGGAAAGAAATCTTAATCCTTTGCGACCGTCAAAGTTCAGGGCGTTTGCCGGTTTTGGTGTAAGAGCGCTGGTTGGGGAGAAAACCATCTCGATCGGTAACTCCCGTATGATGAGGAATGACGGTCTGGACCTGAGGCAACTGGAAAAGCAGATTCTGCCTCTCGAAGAGGATGGAAAGACTGTGATGACTGTTACCGTTTCCGACCTGGTGAATAACCTGCCGCTTCAAGTAATTGGTATTATTGCCGTGGCTGATACCATAAAGGAGGGTTCAGTAGGAGCCATTGCCGAACTGCAACAACTTGGTCTTGAAGTGGTGATGATAACAGGCGACAACAAATCAACCGCCAACTCAATTGCAAAACAGGTTGGGATCACAAGGGTAATAGCTGAAGTGCCCCCCGGTGGTAAAGTTGATGCAATTAAGGAAATGCAGAATACTCGCTCACTCGGGAATTACTCCTCCCCCGTTGTTGCAATGGTTGGTGACGGAATTAATGATGCACCGGCTCTCGCTCAGGCGGATGTCGGAATAGCAATAGGAACAGGAACCGATATCGCCATCGCAGCTGCCGGAATCACTCTGATAAGTGGTGAGCTCACAGGCATCGGCAAAGCAATTTCCCTCTCCCGCGGCACTTCCGAAACCATCGTTCAAAATCTTATCTGGGCACTTTTTTATAACATCGCCCTTATTCCTGTTGCTGGATTCGGACTCCTCAGTCCGATGTTTGCCGCCGGTGCAATGGCATTCAGTTCCATCTTTGTTGTTACAAACAGCCTCCGGTTAAAGGGATATAAAGTGAGGACTTTCGAACCTCCAAAATCGATCGCAAAACAATCGATTGAACTGATACCACGACTTGCACTTCCGACAATTTCTCTCGCAGTTCTTATTACCCTTCCGATGCTCGCCATGTCGAAGAGCGAAATGGAAATAAAAAATGTGATCGAAAACGGCATGACACCACTTCTTATGATGGTGATGGCTATTTCAAACGGCCTCATTGCGATTTCTTACGCATCGATCCCCGTTTTTCTTGTAGTCTTTATCAGGAAACGAAAAGACCTCCCCTTCAGTTGGATTCTTGTTCTGTTCGGATTGTTTATTCTTGCATGCGGAACCACGCATGTTGTCCATATTATCGGTTTGTGGTGGTCGGTTGACTGGTGGCAGGCAACAGTGGATGCAGCATGCGCCGTGATATCTGTCTCCACCGCCATCATTGTCTGGCCCATCCTGCCAAAACTGCTTGCCATCCCGAGTCCCGAGCAATTGAGACAACTGAATCTCGAACTGCAAAGTGAAAAGGAAAAACTTATTTTCACTCAAACCGAGCTCCAAAAAGCCTATAATGAGGTGGAGCTGAGGGTCGCTGAGAGAACCGCCGAACTCCTCGTTGCGAACGAAAACCTTGTGAATGAGATAAGGGAGAGGCTTAAAGCCGAATCCGCACTTCATGAAACCAACGAGTACCTCGAAAACCTTTTTAATTATGCAAATGCCCCGATTATTGTCTGGGATAACGCTCTCTCGATTACCCGGTTCAATCACGCGTTCGAAAATTTGAGCGGTTATTCCAGCACAGAAGTTATCGGCAAAAATCTCGATTTCCTTTTCCCAAAAGAGACTGCAGCCGACTCTCTCGCATTGATTAAAAAGACTTCCGAGGGTGAGAGGTGGGAATCCGTTGAAATTGAAATCCTCAGAAAAGATGGCGAGATCAGAACGGTCCTTTGGAATTCTGCAAATATACTCGACAAAAATGATGTGGAAATTACCGCAACCATCGCACAGGGTAACGACATAACCGAAAGGAAATATGCTGAGATAGCCTTAAGGGAGAGCGAGAAACAGTTCCGTACAATGATCGAAACAATTCCTGTAGCTATCCATCTTTCAACGGGAATCGAACAAATAACCGAATATGTAAATCCAGAGTTCGTAAAGCTGTTTGGCTATACCGAGAAAGAAGTCGGGTCGGGAAACGACTGGTGGCCTCTTGCCTATCCTGATGAGAAGTATAGAAAAGCCATTTCGGAAGAATGGATAAGAAAAGTGGATCATGCCATCGCCACACAAACGAAAATCCCTCCTTTCGAGTCGATTGTCACCTGCAAGGACGGTACAAAGCGAAACATCTCCTGGACTTTCATTACACTCGGTGAAAAAAACTATTCATGTGGTGTCGATCTGACTGCAAGAATTCAAGCGGAAAATGAGATAAAAGAGCTGAATCAACAGCTTGAGCATCGGGTGGAGGAAAGGACTTCACAACTTGCAGCCACCAACAAGGAGCTCGAGTCATTCAGTTACTCTGTTTCTCACGATTTGAGAGCACCCCTGAGGAGTATTGACGGATTCAGTCAGGCTCTACTCGAGGATTACTCCGAAAACCTTGACGATCAGGGAAAAATGTATCTGAACCGCCTCCGGTTCAATGCCCAGAGAATGGGGCAACTGATCGACGAAATGCTAAATCTCTCCCGGGTTACAAGGGCTGAAATGATTCTGAAGAGGGTAAACCTTTCGGATATTGCCTCGGCAATCTGTCAGGAATTGAAAGAGCGCGAGCCGGGAAGAATTGTGGACATTTCAATCACTCCTGACATGACCGACCTGGCGGATCCCACCCTGATAGAAGCCGTACTTCAAAACCTGCTGAACAACGCTTGGAAATTCAGCTCCAAAAAAGAAAAAGCAACTATTGAATTCGGATTGGCGACAATCGAGAAAAGGAAAACCTATTTCGTTAAGGACAACGGCGCCGGCTTCAATATGGAATATATAGATAAACTTTTTACACCTTTCCAACGCCTCCACAAATCCGATGAATTCAGCGGAACCGGTGTGGGTCTCGCTACAGTTCAACGCATTATCCGTCGCCATAGAGGAGATGTATGGGCTGAGAGCAAAGTGGGAGAGGGCACCGTTTTTTATTTCACTCTAAACTCTGAAAAGGAGCACTAAATGTCATTCACTAAAACAATTCTGCTGGTTGAGGATAATTCTGATGATGAATTGTTGACTATTCGAGCCCTGAAAAAAAACAACATAACGAACAAAATTGATGTGGCTCGGGACGGACAGGATGCAGTCGACTACCTTTTCGAGAGAAAAAACAACGATGCAGACATGCCGGCTTTGATAATTCTGGACCTGAAACTCCCGAAAATTGACGGTTTGGAAGTATTAAAAAGAATCAGAGAGAATGAAAAAACCCGCTTCATCCCTGTTGTCATTCTCACCTCTTCAAATGAGGAGGAGGATATTCTTGCCAGTTATGGACTTGGTGCCAACAGTTTTATAAGGAAACCTGTTGATTTTCTGAAATTTGTTGAAGTGGCAAGCAATATCGGAATTTACTGGCTCATGCTCAATGAATCACCTACAAAATCATTCAATAAGTAATAATCCGGTAAAAGTATGAAAATCCCACTCCGCGTTTTAATTGTCGAGGATTCAGAGGACGACAGGGAACTGTTGCTCATGAAACTGAGGCAGGGCAACTATGAACCTCAATTTTCCCAGGTAGAAACTAAACAAGACCTGCTTAAAGCATTCGAACAGCAACACTGGGATATTGTTCTTAGTGACTATTCAATGCCGATGTTTGATGGAATTGCAGCTCTTCGGACGGTGAGGGAGCTTGACCCTGATGTCCCCTTCATTATCATCTCAGGAAATATTGGTGAAGAAGTGGCGGTGATGGCAATGAAATCGGGAGCTCAGGATTACATAATGAAGGGGAATCTTCAAAGATTGATACCTGCCATAGAACGGGAATTGAAAGAGGCTGAATCTCGCAGGCAAAGACGGGAAGCTATAGAAGCCAAAGAAACAAGTGAAAAAAGGTTTAGAAATGTCTTTGAGCACTCTGTAGACGCGATTGGTGTCTCAAAGGCCGGCATTCATATTATAGTGAACCCTGCGTATGTGGAACTCTTTGGTTACGAATCGAGTGACGAGTTAATCGGCGTACCCGTCCAAAATCTGATTGCGCCGGAGGAAAGGAAAAAAATCCATGAATACATCTCAAAAAGAAACGCCGGAGAGAGTGTACCTTCCGGTTATGAAACCCTTGGGCTGCGAAAAGACGGCACCTCTTTCGAGATGGATGTTCATGTTTCCACTTATGAGATGAACGGTGAAATATTTACCATGGTTATCCTCAGGGATATTACCGAGAGCAAACGGGCTGCCAGAGAGATTCTGGAAGCAAAAAACAAAGCTGAAGCCCTGAACCGGATGAAATCGAATTTCCTTGCGAATATGAATCATGAACTTCGGACCCCGCTGAACGGCATCTTGGGCTATTCAGAGATTCTGATTTCCACCCTGGATGACCCTGATCTAGTCAGCATGTCGCAGGGAATCTATGATTCGGGTAAAAGATTGAGCGAAACGCTCAACTTCATTCTAGATCTTTCTGAAGCGGAAGCTGAAACTCTCGCTGTGTTTGCCAAGGATGTCGATATAGTCGATCTGGTGAAGCAAAGCCTCGATGACTTCATCCCTGAGATCGAGAAGAAAAATCTGAAACTGGATACGGTTGTTCACAATGAGCAACTTTTCTCCCGTGTGGATGAGCGGCTGCTCAACAGGATCCTCTATAACCTCGTTGATAATGCCATCAAATTTACAGAAAAGGGAAATGTTGGCATCGAGATTGGAAAGGAAGAGATTGACGGTAAAGGATGGGTTTACCTGAAAGTTAAAGATTCGGGAATTGGAATAGAAAAAACCAACTTCGACCTGATTTGGGAAGAGTTCCGTCAGGTGAGCGAAGGGAAATCCCGTTATTATCAAGGAACCGGACTCGGACTTACTATCACAAAGAGAACAGTTGAACTGATGGATGGAGTCATATCAGTCGAGAGTGCGGTGGGTGAAGGCTCTGTTTTCACTGTTAAATTCCCGGAAACCCCTCCCAATTCAGGCAGGGCGGAAACGACTCCTCCAGATTTGGCAACTGAAAGCCTTTCGCCAAGAATGTCTTCGGACAAACCGGGGCATAGACCCGTTGCACTTTATGTGGAAGATGATCCAATAAATCTTGATGTAATGGGGTTGTTCCTTAGAAAAATTTGCGATGTCGACACGGCTGAAACAGGTGAAAAAGCTGCCGAAATGATCAAATCGAAAAAATATGACATTTTCCTTCTGGATATAAATCTCGGATCGGGTATGAACGGTCTGGATGTGGTGAAGGAGATCAAAAAGCTGCCCGAATACGAAGGCGTTCCCATCGTTGCAGTAACGGCGTATGCCATGGGGAACGACAAAGCTGAATTCCTTAGAGGAGGTTGTACCCATTATCTTTCAAAACCTTACCGGAAAGCTGAAGTTGTGGAAATTGTGGAGAAAGCTCTGATGTAAAATTTTTGATTTCATGTGAGTCACTCAAAGTGTCATCAGGACTCTTTATCCGCGACAAACAATTTACATATCCGAATATATTTTCGGTTTTGTTTGTAAGTTTATGAAATTCTAATTAAGTTTACAGTCTGTTTTATCAAATCAGCTTGTAAATACAATGATTATTACATTTGCCGCTTTGGCATTTCTTACCATTATTGTTACCCCCCTTCTTTTTTTGCTCCTTTCAAAAAGAAAAGAACGAACCCGAAACCTTAAATCCGGTGACCCAAGCGAAAATCCTCCGGAAAATGAACCTTTCAAAGTCGATGATCCCGAGGCAACCGGGCAGGAGACAACAGAAACCTACGAACTCTTCAACCCCGACGATCAGAAAGAACCCGAAGACCGAAACCCAAAAAGGCATTTTAAATAATACACGCATCCCGGTCTTTTTTCGCACAATATTTACCATGTTTTATTGATGAATTTCTGTAATTCGTCAATAATTTGATATTATTGACAAAATACAGTATTTTTGTCCTTATTCATTTTATAAACATATGAACCACGATATCACTTTATATGATCTGCCGAACAACACGAATTTTCTGAGCAAGAAAGACCTTGTCTCCTTTTTTCGCGATAAATTTCCGGGTATTTCCAATTCGAATGTTAACTGGAAGATCCGGAATCTTATCAGAAACGGTTTCCTTGAGAGAGCCGGATTTGGTGTGTATATCAGATCTAACCGAACCCCCTTTGAAATTGAGAACTATGAAATTGTACCAGCTATTGCGAAATATCTGAGAGAAAACTTTCCTGAACTTGAGTTCTCTCTTTGGGACACCAGAAACCTTGGGCGCTTTTCACTTCATCAAACTGCGAGGTTCATGATAATTCTGGAGGTGGAACGCGATTCGGTTTTCACGATATTTAATTTTCTTAAAGATGCATTCGATAACTTGTTTGTTAATCCCGGAAAAAAGGAGTACGACCTGTACATCACTGACTGTAATGACCCTGTTGTAATCAAGGCCGGAGTCACACAGGCACCTCTCAAACTTAAAGAGGGTATTTCAGTCCCCAGTCTGGAAAAGATCCTGGTCGATCTGTTCGTCGAAGATATAATATTTACCCCGTTTCAAGGGTCAGAATTGATCACCATCTATAAATCAGCATTCGCCTTGCACCCGATCAATTTAAGCTCGTTGCTCAGATATGCAGGACGCAGAGGCGCAAGAAAAAGAATTATGGAATTTCTTTCAGAGACAGGGTTAAATGACAGAATTATGAAAGGTGAGCCTTGAAAGCAATTGACAATATATAGTGCTAATCACTGTTTAAATTGGATAAAATCATGATCCTCGAACAAACAAGAGACCGGTGCCTTACAAAGCCGGGAGTGGAAGAAAGCCTTCCTTTTGATGCAGATTCACCCGTTTACAAAGTGATGGGGAAGATTTTTGCGATCATTTCTCTCACGCCTCCTGAAGGTATAAACTTGAAGTGTGATCCTGAGAGGGCGGTTGAATTGAGGGAGGAATACGAAGGCATCACCCCCGGTTACCACATGAACAAGGTGCACTGGAACACCGTCTCGTTCGATGGCACCGTTCCGCTCAATCTCATATTCGAACTGATTGACCACTCATACGATTTAATCGTTGCGTCGCTTCCGAAAAAACTAAAAGAGGAATTGAAGCGCCTGGAGACGGACATCTGAATCAGGATGGTATTGTTCAATTCTTTTATAAAATCCTCAAAACTTAATTGAACTGTCCGTATTTTCCCTTTTAATTATTAATATTTTTTCAAAAATGCAATCTGCAGGACTAAGGACTAAAAAATGGATTTCGAAAGGGCACTGGAACTTTCATACGAGAAGAGAACTGAATATGTCGAACTTCTAAGAAGCACTTATAAAAGTAAAGGGAAAAAGAGCAAGGGTGGCGACACTTCCGTCCCTGAAAAACTTGCAAAACTGCAGCAGGAACTGACAGCCATTGAGAAACCGCTTCTGAGTGAGTTCCTTGAAGAGGAATTTGACACTCTCATCGTTCCCGTTCAGGCGCTCAGATCGAACATGTACAACCTCCTGATGGAGTATTATTTCAATTTGGAGGAAAAACCTGCTGATTTGCTAAAAGAGTTTAGTGAGTTTTTTCTGGTTACTTTAAGCACAATGCAGGCATATCGAAAGGAAGAGCTTATTCCTTTTCTTGACAGGCATGGATTCACATTTCAAGAGTTCACTTCGAAACTTGAAAGCAGCGACCTTTACAATCAGTTGTCTCCCCTCTCACCCGTACTGGAACTGCCCGCTGACGAGTTTAAAAAAGTAAAAATGACAAAAAAGCAGGAGCAGGCACTTTTAACAAAACATGCCGAAAAGCATAACGAATTGCTGGATCTCCTCGAAGAAGCTGAAGCCAACCCAACCCCCGAAAGCACTGAGCAATCGGAAAAATTACTTAACGAACTCGGGGAAATCGAAAAAGAAAACCCTGAACTTATCTTAAATGCACTCATAGAGGTTATGTACGATCCGATAAGTGAGTACGAAACAGCATTAACAGATATCCTGCTTTTCCGTGAAAAATTTGATCCGGCGGATAACAAGGTGCTGTTCAGTGAGCAGATGCAAGCTCTTGTGGAAACCATCAATGAATTTATTGAGGTAATGAACAGTTATATCGAGCCCTTCTGCAATCGCAACAACATCAGCGCCGATTGGGTAGTCGAAGAATTTATCGAAGAGATCGACCTCTTCGAAGATTACGAAGATGAAGAAGAATAGTTTTACCTGATCAGGAGAAAAGTAGTTTTTGAGTCATCGATACAAAGAGATACATCAGGAACTTGATGAATCCCAAAAGGACCTGATCCGTCATAAATCCTCAAAATCTTAGAAGAAGGTTGAATGTCAGACAGAAGATGCTCAATTATTTTTAATATAAGTATCATAAACGGACCCCAAATGGTTAAGATTGATTTAATAAGTTAATGTTATTGTAAAAAACGATACCTTTTGCGGAATCAGACCAGATGTTATATCCTATACACAGGAATAGTAAGTGAATTTGAAGTTCTCCGGAAAATTCAAAAAAATATTTTTTAGTTTTGGGTTTGTCGGTGGGACAATCGAGACGATTGTCGCTCCTTTTCCGAAATTAAAGATTCAGGGCAGATCATAGTTAATACCTCAAACTTCTGACTTCTTCATTCAGCCTTCAGAAATTCATCCCTCAGCCTTCAAACCATTTCTTCTCATATTTTGTTGCTATTTATAAGTAAATTTAAAGTCACATTTTTACAGATTTAGCATATACTTGAATGAAGAAGCACGAAGCCAAAGACCGGAACATTGTTGTAAAAGGCGCACGAGAACATAACTTAAAGAATATCGATCTTGAGATTCCTTCGGGGAAACTTATTGTTTTTACAGGAGTTAGCGGATCGGGTAAATCATCCTTGGTGTTCGATACGATTTACGCCGAGGGGCAGAGACGCTATGTGGAATCCCTCTCCTCTTATGCACGCCAGTTCCTTGAACGGATCAATAAACCGGATGTGGATCTGATAACGGGCATCTCACCCGCCGTATCGATTGAACAAAAGACCATTTCGAAAAACACCCGCTCGACAGTCGGCACAACTACCGAGGTTTACGATTATCTCCGTCTTCTTTTTGCAAGAATCGGCAGGACAGAATGTTTCGTCTGCGGAAAGGAAGTGAAACGGGCATCCACCTCGACGGTTTGCGATTTCCTCGAAACTCAGGAGGAAGGCGGGAAGTGGTTCCTGGGATTTCCTCTTCACAAACACGAGGGAAGAAGTGTAGCTGAAGAGATCGACCTTATCAGAAAAAGAGGGTTTTTCAGGGTTTTCTTCGATGGTAAGATGTACGAACTTGCCGACGAAACCCCGCTTCCAGATGACAAAGACAAAATTACGGTCATAGCAGAACGCTTCAAAATCAAAAAAGGGGAGATGCGCGACCGACTTGCTGATTCAATAGAAATGTGCTTTAAAGAAGGTGAACAAAGATTGAGGGTGATTCTCTCAGGGGATGACTCCACCTCCGAAGATTCCGGCAATCCGGCATCAAAGCAGTATGATTTTAATACATTTTACGAATGCTGCGGAATCAGATACGAGGAGCCGGAGCCGAGATTCTTTTCATTCAACAACCCGTTCGGTGCATGTCCCGTTTGTCAGGGATTCTCAAAAATGTACGGAATCGACATGAATCTTGTGGTTCCGAATGACAACCTTTCGATAGTAAACAGCGCAATTGCCCCGTGGAAAAGTCCCAAATTCAGTCATTACAACAGGGCACTTATCGGAGCAGCGAAGAAATATAACATCCCGATAAATGAACCGTTCAGATATCTGAGTGAGGAGCATGTAAACCTGATAGTCAGCGGCGCACCCGAATTTACGGGGCTGCAGGCTTTCTTCGATGAGCTCGAAAAAGACAACTACAAGATGCAAATCAGGATTTTCCTCGCCCGGTACAGGGGTTACACCAACTGCACCGCATGCAAAGGCACCCGGCTAAGGAGGGAAGCACTTCAGGTAAAGATAGATAAAAAATCGATTCACGAAGTGGTGATAATGCCGATAGAGCAGAGCCTGAAATTCTTCTCAGGGCTTCAGCTTACCGATTATGAAAGTCAGATAGCCGACAGAATATTAAAAGAACTGATTAAACGGCTCACATTTTTGAATGATGTGGGGCTCGGTTACCTCACGATGGACAGGGTGAGCTCGACCCTCTCGGGGGGTGAATCGCAAAGAATCAACCTTGCGACTGCTCTGGGATCGGCACTCGTCGGCACTCTCTATGTTCTTGACGAACCGTCGATCGGGCTTCATCCCCGCGACAATTCCCGCCTGATAAAAATATTAAAAAACCTGCGGGATATCGGCAACTCTGTTCTTGTGGTTGAACACGATTCAGAAATGATGGAGAGTGCAGATCTTATCGTGGATATGGGTCCGAAAGCGGGCTTGAACGGTGGCGAGATCGTTGCTCAGGGTACATATAGTGAGATACTCGCGAATCCAAAATCATTGACAGGTGCATATCTTTCGGGAGCCAAAAGCATCCCGATCCCCGCGAAACGAAACACGGAAAAGGGTTTTTCCATTGTCGTGAAGGGAGCGAGAGAGAACAACCTGAAAGATGTTGATGTCGAGATACCGTTGAACAAATTTGTTGTGGTTACGGGTGTCAGCGGTTCGGGGAAAAGTACGCTTGTGCACGATGTAATCTACGGAAACATTGCGAAAAACCTCGGCGGCGCCGTCTCGAACCCCGGGAAATGCGACTCGATAACAGGCGAAGTATATCTCGATTCGATAGAGATTGTTGATCAGTCGCCCATTGGGAAATCACCCCGCTCAAACCCTGCAAGCTATGTGAAGGCATTTGAGCATATCAGAGAGGCATTTTCATCTACACATCAGGCTAAGCAAAAAGGATTTTCACCCGGCTTTTTCTCCTTCAACATCCCCGGTGGCAGATGCGAAACCTGTCAGGGAGAGGGATTTATCAAGGTTGAGATGCAGTTTCTCGCCGATATTTACCTCGAATGTGAGGACTGCAAGGGTACACGGTACAAAAAGGAAGTAAGGGACATCACCCTGCGGGGTAAAAATCTCGTGGAAGTGCTGGAAATGACAGTTGATGAGGCGTTGCACCACTTCGAGGGTTACAATAAAATCACAAAACCGCTTCAGGTCCTCTCGGATGTGGGGCTGGATTACATGAAACTCGGTCAGCCCGCTAACACGCTGTCGGGTGGTGAGGCACAAAGAATAAAGCTTGCACTTCACCTCAGCCAAAGGAAAGACAACAGGCATACCCTCTTTATTTTTGATGAACCGACAACGGGTTTGCATTTTGACGACATTTCAAAACTGCTGAAGTCGTTCCATTTGCTGATCGAAAACAACAATTCCGTTCTCCTGATTGAGCATAATCTCGATGTAATCAAGTGTGCCGATCATGTGATCGACCTCGGACCCGAAGCAGGTGACAAGGGAGGCTACATTGTGGCGACGGGCACCCCCGAAGAGATTGCCGCATGTCGTGAATCGTGGACGGGAAAATATTTGAAGCCGTACCTTCAGGATTCGGGCTGGGAAAAAGTAAATTGAGCAAAAATTCAGATGCAAATTTTATCAAACCATTATTTACCGTTAGCAAAGGTTGATTTATGAGAAGGAATATCTCCTCAGGTGCCAAATATGAAGATATTGTGGGCTATTCACGGGCAGTCCGCATAGGAAATGTAGTCGAAGTGGCGGGCACCACATCTGTGTCGGAGGGAAAAGTAAGAGGTCTTGGCGAACCCTATTACCAGACAAAAATTATCCTCAAGAAAATTGAGCAGGCACTGATCGATGCGGGCGCCTCGATCACCGATGTTGTAAGAACGAGAATATATGTGGTTGATATTTCGATGTGGGAAGATGTCGGGAGAGCCCACGGTGAGGTGTTTGGTGCGATCAAACCCGCCTCAACCTTGGTTGCTGTAAGTTCCCTCGTCGATCCCGACATGCTGGTGGAAATAGAAGCTACCGCAATTATCGGCGGCTGATTACTCCTCTTTTCTCATTCTGATTGAGATAAAACCGTTGTTGTATTTGTGTACTTCAACCGTGCTGTAGAGTATTTTAAGATCTTTCATCTGTGAAGGGAAAAGGGGAATTCCCTGTCCAAGAAAGACGGGTACAAGAGTGAGGTGTATCTCATCGATCAGTCCCGCTGCAAGAATGGAGGATATTATTGCACCGCCGCCCACCAGAAAAATATCCTTCCCTTCCCCTTTCCTTAACTCCGAAGCAAAAAGGGCAGGATCATCATTTACAAACTCGACAAAGTTGTTGGATTCTGTTTTGGTCCGGCTGAAAACAAAATTTTTCAGGCCGGGATACGGATCTTCAATTCCCTCTTTCAACAACCACTTATAAGTTTCATTCCCCATTAAAGTGGTATCGATGGTCTCGAGGAGTGAATTGTAGCCAAAATCATCTCCATCGGGATTCGGTGCCTTCGTCAACCAGTCAAGATCGCCGTCAGGTCTTGCAATGTAACAATCCATACTTGCTGCGATATACAGTTTTATTTTCTTCAATCTGAAATTCCTCTGATTTTTGAATGTAATTTAATTTATTAAGCATCTCCAATTGAGCCGGATTCCACAAACGGTTATAAAGATATATGAACTGTCGGGAATTTTTTGTAATTTTCTGCAATAACTTTTCCCCGGAGTGAAAAAATGTTTTTAAAATTGCTTGCCATTTCTCTTTTGCTCACCGTTTCTCTTGTCTCACAGGATTTAAAGAAAATTATCGATATCAGTCCTGACGGCAGATCAATCAATAAATATGAAAAGGGCGACCTGCAACCGGTGGTTTACCGGACTCCACAGGCTCCTTTTGGAACAACGCCTGCCTGGACAGCGGGACTTGAAAGGCAAATCGGGGGTCTTGCATTTGGCGATTTTGACATGGATGGCGACCTTGATCTCGCAGCGGGATGCTACTTCAGCAACTCGTTCCCCCCTATTCCTGACTATAACAATCTGATTTTTAGAAACGACAACGGTGTCCTTACCGTAAATCCCGTCTGGTACTCGGCTGACTCGAGATCAACAACCGACATTAAGTGGGCAGACATCAACAACGACGGAAAACCCGACCTCTTCTCCGGAAACGGTGACGGCGGCTATGCACCCTCAACCATCTATCTAAACAGTGGAACCGGAGTACCGACTACGCCTTCTTTCACTTTTGCCGGTCAGGCATGGACAGTAGGAACCGCTTTCGGTGATATCAACGGCGACGGACTTCTCGATCTGGCAGTCGGAAATCAGGGCAACACTTCCGATCCGTATAAACCAATTTTCTACTACATCAACCAGGGAACTGGCTACACAACATCCCCGACCTACACTTCGAATGACGGGATGATCACCAATTCTGTTGCTTTTACCGATCTCGACAAAAGCGACCTTACAAGAGTGCAGGAGTCTTTCATCATCTCCGAAACGGGAAAAGGGGCGGTTCATCTCTCAAAAACACCCGTTGTGAAAGTTCATACGGTTAAGGTGAACGGAGTGGAAGTATTTAATTACTGTTACGACCCCGTTGGTGCGTTTGTCTCCATCGGTGGCGCCCTTCCGCAGGGTGGCAGCATTTCCGTTGATTATACTTATGTGAAAAAGGGGGATTTGGGTGCCGCGAAGTGGGTGAATTTCGCGTCAGGAGTTTACCTAAACTACCTCGGAGGAATGTCGGGAACTCCTGCATGGACAGTCGGAAACACAATCTCACAAAAAGGGTGCGGCTGGGGCGATTTTGACCTCGACGGATACGCTGATTTTGTGATTGGCGGAAACACCAATCAACATGTAATGTATAAAAACAACGCAGGAACGCTTGGCTCTTCTCCCGTTTGGACATCGCAGGCGAGTTCCAATCCCGGAACACAGGAGTTGATAGTAAATGATGTGAATAATGACGGATATCCCGATGTTTCAACCGTAAGTTTCTCCCCTCCGAGGGTGGAAATCTACCTGAACAATGGCGGTACACTTCCCGTCACCCCCTCATGGACATACATCGGTGCATCTTCCCTTAACTCGATTGCCTACGGTGATGTGAACGGTGACGGTATGCTCGATCTGGCAGTTGGTACTGCACGCACTCCGATTGTGGTATTCCTGAATCAGTTGACTCCCGTTCCTGTCGAGCTGACATCTTTCTCCGCCACTGCAACAAATGGAGGTGTCTCACTGACTTGGACAACGGCATCCGAGACCAACAACAAGGAATTCAGAATAGAAAGAAAAATCGGATCAGATGAATCCTGGAAAGAAATCGGGACAGTTGCAGGCTCAGGAACCACAACTCAACAGAAGGAGTATTCGTTTACCGACATTTCCGCAAAAAATCTCTTTGGAAAGGTTTCTTACAGGCTGAATCAAACCGACTTCGATGGAACTCACAACTACTCCAAATCTGTGGAAGTGGAACTCTCTAACATTTCATCATTTGAACTGCTCGGTAACTTCCCGAATCCATTCAATCCCTCGACCGTAATCAGGTACACCCTCCCCGAAACGGCATTTGTCACACTAAATGTATGGTCTGCCACAGGAGAAATCGTAAAATCCCATAAAGCAGGATTGACACAAAAAGGAATGCACGATATCAGTCTGGACATGTCACAATCGCCGTCGGGAGTTTACTTCTATACGATCGAAGCCGCAGGATTGGTAGGTGGCATAAAAAGACTGACCGGGAAGTTTGTTTTAGGGAAATGAGGGGGTGATTATTTTTATGAACCAATCGTGATTAAGAGACAGAATTTACTTTAGAGAATTTAGCTTTTTTGTGAGTATTTGGGTCAGCACGAAGGAAAACTCATGATATTTACCATCGACGGGAGTTGAGAATCTTCCGATGCTGTTTCTAACAAATTTTCTGTAGTCAACATCCTTTTTGGGAGGGAAGAGGAACAGATTGTTTATAGCATCCAATCTTAATTTTGAAAGTTTTGGGTGGTTTAAATTAAGTTTTTCGATAGTTGTTGTTGCGGCGGCGTCTGTGTCCATTGCCTCAACTTTTCCGTTCTTTTTATAAACAAATCTCGTTCTACATGTCGGGTCAACGGGTTTTACAAACAGGTGTACCTCTGTGGATGATGGCCAGTCCGCTTTATATCGGGCACCAAACTCCTCGGAGTTGTTACAAACAACCATATTCTTATACTCAACGGTTTCGAGAGGCATGTTCCGGGCAAGGCTGTCTGACTGAGGAATCAGATGTTCAATGTGATTATTGTTCACAGACAATCTGAGACCGGTGTAACAGCAAATATAGAACTGCTCACTTAATAATCTGTCTCTAATTACCTCCTTCACTCCCCCTTCCAAATATTTGAACTGGCAGTTGGGCATACCCTTATTTGCACTAATCCAATTTTGTAGTTCGATTGGGGCAATACCTTTATCGACAAATTGCATTATTATTCCATTGAATTTAGAATTTCAAGGTTTCTGATTATTGCTTCCAGTCTTCTGATTTCCTCATCTCTAGTACCAAGTGATGCCTCAACCTCTGACAAAATTTGCTTTGCCTCTTCAAATCGTTCTTCGGCAACTGCAACATTAGCCCTGTTGATCAGATCATACACTTTTTTATTACGGGGAAGAGCATTCATGACTTCCTCAATAATGGTATTCGAATCGAGACCGAATGAGTACGCCGGTTGATTACCGGTATCGAGAACTATTATTCTCTCCGGTGTTACTTCTCCAATTATCTGAGGTGAGTGTGTTGTACAGATAAACTGAACAGAAGGGAAGATCTTACTCAGTTTGCTTAAAATATCTCTCTGCCATTTTGGGTGAAGATATAGATCCACTTCATCAATAAGGACTATACCGGGAGTATTATTCAAAGTATCCTTACCCAAATGGGGATTCAGTTTCATCATTCTTACCGCAATATCACCTGCTAAAGCAATTATTTCACGCTGCCCGTCACTCAAATAAGAGAATGGAAGACACCGTCCATCATTGAAAGTAATCGACAGTTCTTTTAATTCAGGATCATATCCAACTTTCAGAGCCTCATCAATCGTTGCAAGTATTGCAGATTTTACCATTTCCAAAACATCGGATTCCTTGCCGGAGTTAAATGATACCCACTCTTGAGTGATAAACCAGTTCTGAAGAGATTTTGCAGTACAAGATGCTCCTAGTGAATTTCTATAACCGTCAAACCGGGAAGGCTTTTCGCCATCTGAGACATCTTTAAAGGCATTTGTTTGATTTAGCCATAAGCGTCCATTTACATAGTAGACTAAAACAGGGAGTATGGCCAATCCACCATTTCGTACTGCATTGTCCAAACCACGAGCTATGTTGATAATCTGAGTGGCATTTTTGTTTGATTGAGTTCCCTGGCTGCTTTGTCTCTCAATTGTCCATTCGATGCCCTGGTAGTCTGATACCGAACCTTGAGCAGTTATTATTACGGGATATTTTCGCTCCCAGGTTGTTTTCCCATTGGTATTGCCCTCTAAACGAATATCATCTTTCTTTATTTTCCTCGAACCCGTTTCCTTGAATCCATGAAGAAACGCACCGATACTACAGGCACAAGCTTCCAAAAGGGCAGTTTTGCCGGAGCCATTAACACCGATTACGAGGTTGATACCGGGTTTAAATTCAAATCTCCGCTCTGCAAAGCCACGGAAGTTTTTCAAATAAAGTGAGTTTAATAACATCTACTCTCCGGAGAAAGGAAAAACAAAAAATAATGTAAGATAAGCACCTAATTTACCAATAGTTAAGTTAAATTCATCGGGTTGCAACGGATTTTCTCCCTGTCTCTGTTGCCCTTTACCCAACCACCGGCAAAGTGAATGAAAAACAACTCCCTTTGCCGGGGTCACTCTGAACGAAAATTTCTCCGCCCTGAGCCTGGACGAAGTCTTTCGCGATTACGAGGCCAAGACCCCAGCCGCTTTTGTCTTTGGGATCTATGCGGGCAAACCGTTTGAACAGCTTTTCCTGATCCTTCTGAGATATGCCGGGTCCGGAATCTCTTACGGCGAATTCCACAAAACCATCGAGCCTCCTGACCGATAAAACGACCGCCCCACCTTTGGGTGAGTATCTGATGGCATTATTTAGCAGGTTTACAAAAACAAAAACGGATTTTTCGATATCGCCTGATACTCCCGGAAGATCATCCTCGATCTCGGTAACTAATTCGATTTCCTTTTCAGAAATGGGCATCATCAGGGCGATTGCACTCATTTCGAGCACATTGGCAGGATCAATCACGCCTATATTCAGCCTAATGTTTCCGGTTTCGATTTGAGAGAAATCGAGCAGTTCCTTAATCACTCTCGAGAGGCGGTTGCTCTGATTTCGCAGTGATACAATCAACTCCTTCTGCTCATGGTTAAGCTCCCCTGTTCGCTCATCATTCAGCATCTTGAGGCAGAGATTTATTGAGGAGAGAGGTGTTTTTAACTCATGTGATACCGTTGCGAGCAGATTTGTCTTGGCGGCGTCCCGTTTTTGAAATTGAGTCACATCTTTTAACATTACCATTGTTCCGATGAAGATTTCTTTCTTCAGGAAGGCGGAATATGTAAGTATCTCGTCCGTTTCCATCTTGAAGAAGTATTCATCATCATCCAGCACTATACGAAGAGGGTTTTGATCCACCTCGGATTCTTTTTTTGAGATTGGAATATTATTTAGAATCTGCCGAAGCAGGTCGCTCCTTAATGCAATATCTTCGATGTTTCTGTTGATTACTTCTTCATGCTTCAGTCCTGTCAGCTTAAGGAATTTTTTATTAATCAGGGCAAGGTTTCTGTTCTCATCAATAAGAAAAACAGCATCCTCAAATGACTCGACGAGCGATTCCATTCTCTTCTTTTCAAAGATAATCTCGTCATAATGCTGTGCCTCATACGATTCGAGCTTTTCTGCCATATTGTTAAATGCAGTAGTCAATACCCCGATTTCATCTTTTGTCACATTTTCAAGTCTTTGATGGTATTTCCCCTCTATTATCAGTTGCATTTTTTGGGTAAGCACTCTGAAAGGTTCGATAATCTGCTTCGGGAAATAAAATATAAACCCAAGGGAAACAATGACACTAATCAGAACCGCAATCACCTTGTAAACTGTCAGATCATTCGCAGTTGAGACAAGATTATCGTTTTTCTCAAGGATTGCATTCATGTTCAGCTTGTAAATCAGCAAAATGGAATTGTTGACCTCCGCCTTCAGACTGTCGAGCACTCTGCTTTTTTGATTCCTGTTCAGGTTTTTTCCCTCAGTTTCAGCAGATTCCGAAAGATAATTCCTGTATTTTTCCTGCAAACCGGCAACGAGACCGGCTTCACCTGATTCGGTAATGTTTTGCGATTCCAAGGCAAGCAATCTTTCAAATTCGGAATTTGCTTTTTTGAATTTGTTCAATTCGACGGAATCGGGGGCTTCTGAAGACAAAAATTTTGAATTGCAGCGATGAAGCTCATCCATTTTTTCCATCATCGAAACAGTATAGCTTACCGAGTGATAATTGTCTACAATTGTTCCTCTCGATTTGGTGGCGAGGTGATTTATAAACGCAATACCAGCCACACCCAAAAGGAGGATAATGACAAAAAGGACGCCAAAACCGAGGGTGATTTTATTTTTTATCGTGATCATTTGATGCCACCAGTAAAATGTCAATGTTTTTTTTGCCTGTCAGACCTGTGAGCCGTCTGAAGAAATTGTTTAATCTCAATCTGTAAAGGATCGAGAATGAGGGTTCACCCATGACGATCAAAGAAGCTTCAACCGACACGGCAAAATTAACAATTTCCAGAGCAGGATCATTGCTTTTCACTTCCACCACCTCCGAGCCAAGTTCTGTTGCAAGTCTGAAATTATTAATCAAATGCCGTTGAGCGCCCGGGTTTATTCTAAGTGGATCTTCATCGGGAGTTTGCACATAGATTGAGTACCACTTTGAATTGTAGAGGGATGCGATGCCGTATGACCTTCGGATAACCCTTTTTGCGGAGACATGGTTTGTACCGATTGCGGAAACTACAGCGCCCATTTTTTGCCGGTGTGTAAGGGGGATTTCACTTCTTATTTTTCTTTCGACCTGGTGGGACACCTCCTTCAGGGCAAGATCCCTGAGAAGAAGGAGTTTGTCTTTTTGAAAAAAGTTTTGAAGTGCCGTCGGGACTTTGGAGATGTCGTAAATTTTTCCCTCTTTCAGACGGTCAATCAGGTCTTCAATAGCCAGATCAATATTGACCACTTCATCGGCTGACTGCAGGAGCAAATCGGGCACCCTTTCCTCGACACAAATACCGGTGATTTTTTCCACGAGTTCATTCAGGCTTTCAATATGCTGGATGTTTACTGTGGTGATTACTCCGATTCCCTCTTCGATCAACTGGAGGACATCCTGCCATCTTTTTTTGTTTTTTGATCCGGGAGCATTAGTGTGGGCAAGTTCATCAACGAGAACTATGTCGGGTCGCTGAACCAGCACCGCTTCGAGGTCAAATTCCTCGAGGAGTTTCCCCTTGTAGAACACTTTTTTCCTCTCCAGAATCGGGATGCCAGCCATCAGTTTAATGATCTCTTTCCTCCCATGGGTTTCGATATAACCGGCAGTAACATCAATGTTGTTCTCGAGCAGTTCCTTCCCTTCCAGCAGCATACGGTAGGTTTTCCCCACACCGGCAGCCATACCGATGTAGATCTTAAGCTTTCCTTTCTTCGATTTCTTAATCAGATTCAGGAAATAGTGAACGGGGTCGTTAACTTCAGCCATTTACCTGCCTCCGGTTGTCTCATCGAGCGCAAGATTCAATTTCAGCACATTTACACAGGGTGTTCCAAATATACCCAGGAACGGCTGTTTGATATTCTCTACTACAATTTTCATAATCACTTCCTCAGGCAGATTTCTCGCTTTGGCAATCCTTTTTATCTGAATTATGGCTGATTGAACTGAAATATCGGGATCAATTCCACTTCCTGATGCGGTTATCAGATCGGAAGGTACCTCATCTTTTGTTATTCCCGGGTTCCGCTTCAGAAATTCCTCGAGCCGGTGATTCACCGTCTTCAAATAAAGGGAATCTGCCACGGGTTTGTTGGAACCTCCTGATGCAGATGCGTTGTAACCTGTGGCGGAAGGTCTTCCCCAAAAGTATTTATCGGCTGTGAATTTTTGTCCTATATTTTCAAACCCAAGAGTAGTGCCATTTTTGTGAACGGGTCTGCCTGCTGCATTCTCCGGTGTTGCAAGACCGAAAAGCCACACAACAAACGGGAAACCAATTGCGAGCAAAAAGAACAAAATCAGGTTAAGTTTTATCTCATTAACTAAACGATTCATATCATCCTCTCAAAACAGGTGAGAAACCAGCAGGTCGATAATTTTGATTCCCGCAAAGGGAACGATCAGACCACCCAGTCCGTAAATCAACAGATTTCTGGTGAGCAAAGAAGAGGCTCCCAGAGGCTTGTACTTTACACCTTTTAGTGCAAGCGGAATAAGTGCGGGAATAATCAACGCATTAAAAATCACTGCCGACAGTATGGCTGAATCGGGAGAGTGGAGTCCCATTATATTAAGTGCCGAAAGAGCGGGAATACCCGTTGAAAAAAGAGCCGGAACGATTGCGAAATATTTTGCGACATCATTCACAATTGAAAATGTAGTGACATTTCCTCTGGTGATAAGAAGTTGCTTGCCGATCTCAATCACTTCGAGCAGTTTTGTGGGATCATTATCGAGATCAACCATATTTGAGGCTTCCTTTGCTGCCTGAGTACCCGAATTCATAGCGACCCCGACATCCGCTTGTGCGAGAGCTGGAGAGTCATTTGTACCGTCGCCCATCATCGCGACAAGTTTTCCCTCTTTTTGCTCATTCAGAATGTAGTTCAGTTTGTCGACGGGTGTAGCTTCTGCAATAAAATCATCAACACCTGCCTTGCCTGCAATGTACCCTGCAGTAAGGGCATTGTCACCCGTAACCATTACAGTCTTTACACCGATGCTGCGAAGCCTGTCGAATCTTTCCTTTATTCCCGGTTTTATAATGTCCTGAAGCTGAATAACCCCGATAATTTTTTTGTTAACAGCAACCACCAATGGTGTGCCCCCCTTCTGCGAAATACCGTTACATTCCGACATCACATCGGCATCTTCGGCGGTGATGTTTGCCCACCTGAGAATTGCAGAGGCAGCACCCTTTCTGATTACTGTTCCGTCCTCCAGATCGATGCCGCTCATTTTTGACTCTGCACTGAAGGGGACAAAAGCTGCATTTTTGAGGTCATCTGTTGAAATGTTGCCGCCGGTAGTTCCTGCAAGTTCCACGATCGACTTTCCCTCGGGGGTCGGGTCGGCAAGAGAACTTAACCGGGAGTAAAGTGCAAGTTCATCAACCGTGTGTCCTTTGGATGGATGAAATGCTGTGGCTTTTCTGTTACCAATGGTGATGGTTCCTGTTTTGTCTAAAAGCACCACATCGATGTCACCGGCACTTTCGACGGCTTTCCCCGATTTTGCTATAATATTGGCAGAAAGCGCGCGTTCCATCCCCGCAATTCCGATCGCTGAAAGAAGTCCCCCGATGGTTGTTGGGATGAGACAAACAAAGAGTGAAATGAGTGATGTAATTGTGACGGTGGTTTTTGCGAACAGACTGAAAGGCTGCAGAGTCACAGTTACCACGAGGAAAACAATGGTAAAACTTGCAAGAAGTAGTGTCAGCGCAATCTCATTGGGTGTTTTTTGCCTTCCGGCTCCCTCGACAAGTTGAATCATTTTATCAAGGAAAGACTCTCCCTTGGCCGTGGTAACTCTGACGACGATTCTGTCGGAAAGCACGGTTGTTCCTCCGATAATCCCTGAATGATCTGTTCCGGCTTCTCTTACCACGGGGGCAGACTCACCCGTTATCGCAGATTCATCAAGTGAAGCAATGCCTTCGATAATTTCACCATCGAGGGGAACCGTATCACCCGCTTCAGCCACATAAATATCACCTTTTACGAGGTTTGTAGAACTGGTTATCGTTACCGAGCCGTCTCTTTCGAGTTTTTTGGCGGGGGTATCCTCTCTTGTTTTTCTCAGTGATTCAGCCTGTGCCTTTCCCCTTGCTTCAGCGATTGATTCCGCAAAATTTCCGAAGAGAATAGTAAGGAAAAGAAGAAAAGTGATTACAGAATTATAGATAAAATCGCCCCTCTCGGGAGTTCCGTTAAAAACGGGTATCAGGGTTATAACCATCATCACGATTGTCCCCACTTCAACCGAGAACATCACAGGATTTCGCATCATTATGCGCGGATCAAGCTTCCGGAACGAATTTCCAATGGCATTGATGACAATCTTTTTTTCAAACAGTTTCAGATTTTTCTCTGTTTTCATGGCGATTACCCTCTGAGAAGTGATAAATATTCAGCTATCGGACCAAGTGTCAGAGCCGGGAAAAATGAAAGTGCGGCAATCACGATGATCACTCCTGAAAGAATAACACCGAAGGCAAGTCCCGATGTATCCAGTGTTCCCTCGGATTCAGGGACCGTATTCTTCGAGGCAAGCGATCCCGCGATGGCAAGCGGACCGATAATCGGGATGTATCTCCCCAAAAGCATAACAACCGCTGTGGTGAGATTCCAGAAAACGGTGTTGTCACCAAGTCCCTCAAATCCCGAGCCGTTGTTTGCCGCCGCTGAAGTAAACTCGTAGAGCATTTGTGAAAATCCGTGAAAGGATGAGCCGCTGATCCAGCCAGTGCCCGGATTAACAGAAGCCACATATGAAGAAATTGCTGTTCCGGTCAGTATCAGAATCGGATGCAAAAGTATGACCAGCGCCGCAATTTTTATCTCTTTGGCTTCAATTTTTTTGCCGAGAAATTCGGGAGTCCTCCCGACCATAAGTCCGGCGATAAAAGCGGCGACTATGATAAAAAGGAAGAAATTGAGCATCCCCACCCCGACACCTCCGTAAATCGCATTGATCATCATATCTACCATATAAATGGCACCGGCTCCCGGTATATGACTGTCGAGCATCGAGTTGACCGACCCGTTGGAAGTGGAGGTGGTTGAGACTCCCCAGAGAGCGGAGAGAACAGACCCAAATCTTGTTTCCTTTCCTTCCATGTTTCCCTGTGGTTGACTGATTCCCGTCTGAGCAACATGAGGGTTACCGGCAGATTCGATCCCGATTGCACCCGTAGCAAAAACGATAAAAAGGAGAGTCATCACTCCAAAAAAGAGTATCGACATCCTGATCCGATTTAAATAAAAACCGAATGTGAAAACCAGTGCCATCGGAAGGAGTAAAATTGCAAAATTCTCAAGGAAGTTGGTGATTGAGTTCGGGTTTTCAAAAGGATGAGCAGAATTTGCTCCATAATATCCGCCGCCGTTTGTTCCGATTTGCTTTATTGAGGTGATTGTTGCAACGGGTCCCATCGCCACAGTTATACTGTCCTGCTCCAAACCATTGTGTTGTACGGGGGGTGAATAGTTGTTCGGGGAACCGGCAAGAATCAGCAGCACCGCCATCACGAGGGAAAGTGGAAGGAGAATTCGAGTTACACTTCTGACAAAAAAGAGATAAAAATTGCCCATCCCCTTCGAGTGCCGTTTGACAAGACCAACAAGCAGAAGAGCAAACACTGCTATACCAGAGGCTGCCGAAACAAACTGAAGGAAACATACCACGACTATCTGTGACAGATACGACAGATTTACTTCTCCTGAATAGTGCTGGAGATTTGTGTTTGTCACAAAACTGACAGCGGTATGGAAGGCAAGGTACGGGTCCATCGATGCGATATTCGCAGGATTCAACAACCCTGTTTCCCCCTGAAAAATCAGCACGAGGAAAGCAAAGATGAAGAAAAATGAATTTATCCGAAGGAGAGCCATTGAGTTTTCCACCCACCCCATCTCGTGGAGGGCGTCAATTCCCGCATAGTGAAAGATTCTTTCTTCTAACGGTTTCAGAAAGTCGGTGAACACAGGTTCACCTTTGAATACATGGCTGATGTATCTCCCTAGAGGGTAAGCCGCTGCAATTGAACAGACAAAAATCAGAATTACTGTTATGATATCGGTGTACACAACTGCCTCAAAATTCTTCCGGGTTAATCAGGACATAGAACAGATAGAGCAACAGCATAATACTCAGGACAAGCAGAGCGATCATTTTGGTTTCTCCTCACAGTTTATTGAAAAAGACAACGAGAAGTTTCATCATCCGGAAAAAAACCATCCCGGCAAACAGCAATACAAAAGTTTCCATTTCATTACCTCGTTTTTACGATGTATGTGCTAAAAGCGTGCCAGAATGATATTTAATGTAAAAAGGGGTGTAAATGGGGGTTTTTAGATGGATATGGTGACACTACCCTATCAAAATGAGAGGGTAACCGTGTTAAAATGAGAGGGTGGAGCCGGGTTAGTCGCTGTCTGTTTCTATTCCGTATTTTTCCAGTTTGCGGTAGAGAGTGGCCACACCGATGCCAAGAGCTGCTGCCGTGCGTGTTTTATTGTTGTCAAATTTTCGCAGAATGTTGAGAATATGTTCCTTTTCCACCAGCTCCAGATTTTCGGTCTCCAGTGCGGGAGGTGCTGCAGAGATAAGCTCGAACGGGAGGTGGGTTTCCTTCAATTTCCCGTCAGTGGAAAGGATGAGCGATCTTTCAATTACATTTCTTAACTCCCTGATATTCCCGGGGAATGAATAGTTTTCAAGCTGACGGAGAAACCTTTCTTCCATTTCAGCTTTTGGGCGGTTCATTTTGAAGCATAGAGAGTTGGTGATCTCGAGAGCAAGTTCCCTGATATCTTCCTTTCTCTCCCGAAGTGGCGGTATTATCATGCTGAAAACACTAAGTCTGTAATAGAGATCGGCACGGAAATTCCCTTTGACGATCTCCTCCTCAAGATTTCTGTTTGTGGCAGCAATTATCCTTACATCCACATGCGTGGGGAGGGTATCGCCTGTCTTAATGAACGAGTTTGTCTCGATCACCCTTAGAAGTTTAGCCTGGGCAAGCGGTTCAAGTTCACCCACCTCATCCAAAAATAGCGTACCGTTATGGGCTTCCTCGAAAAGCCCCTTTTTGTTTTTGGCTGCACCCGTAAAAGCACCTGCCTTATACCCAAACAGCTCCGATTCAATCAGGTCTTTTGGTATGGCGGAACAGTTTATTGTTAGCAATAGAGCCTGCGAGCGGTTGCTTCCGTTATGAATTGCCTGGGCAAGAATCTCCTTCCCCGTACCTGTCTCACCTGTGATCAAAACGGGGACATCGGTAGCAGCCACTTTTTTTGCCATTTCCCTGATCTGTTGAATCGCAGTGCTGCTGCCCGTAAGCGAATCGAAATTGTGCCCCAAACCGATTTTTTGTTCGAGATGATGAATTTTCTTTTTTAATTCGATCTTTTCAAAAGCTTTTGCGATCACGGGAAGAATTTTGTTGTCCTCATCACCCTTGGTTATATAATCGAAAGCACCTCTTTTGATCGATTCCACACCGTCTTCAATATTACCATAAGCGGTAAGCAAAATCACTTCGATAGTGCTGTCGATCGTCTTTACCCGTGACAGGAGATCAAGTCCCGACATACCCGGCATCTTCAAATCAGTGAGTACAACCGGAAACTCCTCTTTCTGCAGCAAATCCAAAGCACCTTCTCCACTGTCTGCCTGTGTTACAGCGTATCCCTCGAGTGTCAGAAGTTTTACAATCAACTTCCTCAGTTCGACTTCATCATCAACGACGAGTATCTTTTTCTTCATGCTTCTGATTATCTCTTTTTTTAACGGTAATATTACAGGTTTTTGTTGAATTTACAATGAATTCCAATCTTCGTCACTAAAATTCTCCCGTAAATCAGGGTATTTTTTGTTCACTTCAAACTCAATTTCACAAAATATACTTAAGTTTAATTCCGCACAATATTTTTTTATGAAAGTAAAATAAATGAAAAAACTCTTCTTTTTAGTCATTTTTGTACTTGGTTTAAGTGCAGTTTTTGCACAAAAAGAAACCAAAGCACCAAAAGACACCATCGAGATGAAATACCGCCTCGATGATGTTGTCATCACCGCAACTAGAGTCGGTGAAAAAATTATTGATATCCCCTACCCTGTTTACAGAATGGACAACAGTGCATACACATTCGATAAAAAAACATCTGTAAATGAGGTTTTGGCGGGTGTCCCGGGACTTTTCATGCAATCCCGCTACGGAAACCATGATGTCAGAATGTCAATCAGAGGATTTGGAAGCCGGTCCAACTCCGGAATCAGAGGTATAAGAATTTTGCTTGACGGTATTCCCGAGTCGGAACCCGACGGACAAACCCGCATCGAGGCAATCGACTTCAATTCCATCGGATCAATAGAACTTGTTCGCGGAAGTGCTTCATCTCTCTATACAAATGCCCCCGGGGGAGTGGTGAACTTCATCAATGAGATCAATTTCCCCTCATCTTTTGTCACACAGTTCAATGAATTCGGGGAGTTCGGTCTAAGGAGAAATGGAGTAAAACTCGGTGTAAAATCGGATGATACAAAATTTATGGTTTCATATAATTACCACAACTTTGCGGGTTACAGACAACATTCCGAGGATTTCTGGAATATCCTTAATACAGTCCTTGAAACAAAATTGACAGAAGTATCAAAACTTTCTCTCTTTGGTTACTCCGCCACGGGAACAATCAAACTCCCCGGTTCCCTGAAAAAATCGGAATTTGACCTCGACCCGTACCAGGCTGCGAAGACCGAAAAAGACTATGATTATTACAGACTCTCAAACAAAGGAAGATTGGGGATCAAATTCGAGACTTCGTTTGATGAAAAAAGGAACAACGAATTTGAAATAACGGGATATGTCACACTTAAATATTTCGAAAGAGCCCAAAAAACCGTCAGAATCTTCAACCGCTACGGGATGGGAGCTTCGACGAGATATACCAACAAGTCAAAAATCGCCGGATTCAGCAATACCTTCTCAGTCGGCGGCGACCTTTTCTACCAGACAGGTCCTATCGAAGAATACAACAACATCAACGGTATGAAAGGTGACAATCTCCTCACCCTGGTCGATGAAACGATTCAGAATGCAGGATTCTTCCTCCAGGAAAGATTCGAACTTATCCCTGACAAATTTGCTCTCCTTCTGACGGGCAGATATGATAATGTAACATTTGCGGCTAAGAACAGGCTTTTGGGTTCGCAGGATGACAGAAAAAAATATGAGGCATTCACACCCAAACTCGCTCTGAATTATAAACTGACACCATATCTTTCCCTTTATACTTCATACGGGCTAAGTTTCGACTCCCCTGCCGGCAACGAACTTGACAACTATCCGACAAGTTCGAACCAGGGAAAAATCTACAACCCTGATCTCGAGGCACAGAAGTCAAAAAACTTTGAGTTTGGTGCCAAGGGAAACCTGATTTTCTCTCAGGGACTCTTCAACTACCTCTTCTTCGAGGGTACTTTTTTCAATATCATGATCGATAATGAAATTGTTCCTTTTGAAGTTTTGGGAAGTGTTTTCTATCGTAATTCTGCAAAAACCAACAGAACGGGTATCGAACTTGGTGCTGAAACAGCCATTTTAAAGGCTCTTGTGTTCAAGTTTTCCTACACCTTCAGCAGTTTCAACTACGATACATATACTGCGAGAGTGATTAAATTGGACAATCAAGGTAACTTTGTAACCCAGGATAAAGATTTCTCGGGTAAGATTGTGCCCTCAGTTCCAAAGCACAACTTCTACTTCTCGGCAGCATGGAGCAAAGACCTGACTGAAAATCTTACAGGATTTGTTAAGGGGTCTGTAGTGCATATCTCTGACATGTACACAGACGATGCAAATTCGGAAAGCAACCCCTCCTACACTCTGTTGAATTCCGTTCTTGGTCTCGATCTCAAGGTTAAAAATCTCAATTTCATGCTCTCGGGTGGTGTAAATAATATCCTCGATAAAAGATACGCAGCCTTCCTTAACATAAATTCAACTTCTGCCAGATTTTATGAACTCGGTGAACCAAGAAATGCGTTTATATCTTTTACAATGGGATACAGGTTTTAATGCAGTAATGCAGTAATCCAATAATGTAGTAATGCAGTAATTTTCCGTATGAGGGGCATTCGTGCCCCTTTGCGATCTTTGCGTCCTCTGCGGTTTTTATAAAATAACGGAATATTAAATGTCACTTATACATACCGGATACTTTTTTAAGAAGGTTTTCCACCTCTTTGCATTTCTATGTTTATTAACCGTTGTTTCAGCTCAAAATTATACCCGTTTGGGTATCCCCAACTATCCTATATTTCCTTCTGCAGTCACACAAACTGAAGTCGTGGCTACCGTTAATCACAACTTCCCTGACATGATATTTGTATCAGCAAATGCCATCAGTTTTTCCCCGCAGTTTTTTGTCAGTGAGGGTATATATGTCTCGACCAATGGTGGAACCTCCTTTTTCGGAAGCGATACCTGTTCGGGTGGTCCCTCGATAGCTTTTCACGGTGGTGACCCGGGGGTGGTTATCGATAAAAACGGCACATTTGTCCTGACCCGAAACGGTAAAATACCCCTTTACGGACTTTATTCGCACAGATCAACTGATCAGGGAAGGACATGGTCGAATGCAAAATCAATTACAAATATTGAACTCGAAAGGGCGTGGCTTGCTTCCGATAATTCTCCGGCAAGTCCTTATTATGGAAGAATTTATGTCGCATGGGTGAGATACAGCCCCCCTTACCCTTTGGTTTTTGTTTATTCCGATGACGGTGGACAAAACTGGTCGGCAATACAACAAATCAACTCTCCAACTGACAGAAACTACGGGGGTGGACTTGTGGTTGATAACTCCGGAGTGGTCTATGCAGTCTGGGCAGCGGTTACATCTGTCTCACCATTTACGGAAAAATACACAGGTTTTGCAAAATCCACCAACGGTGGCACTTCCTGGACTGTAACCGAAAACGCTTTTGTAACCAATGGTATTCAGGGGGTACTCCCGACAAAACAGAATATTAGAGTAAACAGCAATCCCCAGCTTGCCATCGATCTTTCGGGCGGAGTGTCAAACGGCTGGCTTTATGTAATCACCACCCAAAAAAACACTTCTGTGGCGGGGTCTGATCCCGATATCATATTTAATCGCTCGACGGACGGAGGAGCTACCTGGTCGGGTGGAATTCGAGTAAATCAGGATCCGCTAAACAACGGTAAAATCCAGTTCTTTCCTGCGATGACGGTGGATGAGTTCGGCGGGATCAATGTGATTTATTACGATGACAGAGCGACAACCTCTGACTCCGCAGGCGTTTTTCTTGCAAGGTCTCTCGACCATGGTACCACATGGACAGAGTATGAGATTTCAGACAGAAATTTTAAGCCAACCCCGATTGGCGGATTGGGACAGGGATATCAGGGAGACAACATCTCAATAGTTTACCGGCAAAACACCCTTCATCCTTTCTGGATGGACAACCGCTCGGGCATTTATCAGATTCAAACAATTAAAATCCCCCTTTCCACAGTCGGAATCGAAGAAAACTCTTTAGAAACCCCGGCAGATTTCAGAATGGGAAATGCAACACCAAATCCCTTCAATCCGCAAACTGGATTCACTCTCGATATCCCTGCATCATCTGATCTTCAGATTACCCTGTATGACAGCCGCGGAGCACTCATCAAAACCATTTTCAACGGAACAAAAGAACCGGGCACCCACCACTTCACAATAGACGGATCAGGTCTCCCCTCGGGAGTCTATTTCGTGCAGGTTTTCGCCGGGAACAAGAGACTGGTGCAGAAGATTTTGCTTTTGAAGTAGGGAGTTAATTTTCCGGCATAAACCCATTTTTTCCGAATAAGCTTCTTTTCATTCTATATTCTCTTCAGGAAGTTAAAACTTTGCATAAATATTTTCCGGAAGATATATGATTACAAATGAACAACTTAATAAGATTTTTGTCACACAGAACGAGCAATTTGTGTCTGTCTTGGGGCAGAGTTATGTCGCAAGTATTCTGCAGGGAGATATAAGCAACGGGGTTCTGTTGCTTAGTAACGAGAGAGTATACCAAAAGGGGCGGGTCTTCAACCTGTTTGGACAAAGTTTTTATTCGGAATCGATAATCAATGTTGCCGATATCACGGGTACCAGGTATGTCCAGTTGAGCAATCCGCGGCTTTTGATCTTATTCTTTTTGATCATTCCTTTGATTCTTTACTTTCTTTTTCGCAAGAGGCTATTCATAATTGAGCACCCGGGTGGATATGTCGCCGTAAAAGCAAGTTGGTATGATCCGAGAGAGATAAGGGAGTTCCAAAAGGCCATTTACAAACTTCAAGACAGCCGGCAACCTTACCGGTAACTGCGGGGAAACAATGGCGACAGATTTTTCAAAGGTTTTACTCGACCCTGAAGAAAGAATCATCAAGGTAGTCGGACAAGGCTATATTGCCTCATTGATGGACGGGTCACTGGCTTCCACTTTTATAATCCTTACCGACAAACGAATATACTTCAGGGGTGTACAATTTTCCCTGCCTCTGAATCGGGCGACAGAGAATAAAATTGTCCCCCTTCGTAAAGTCACCGGTGTAAAGTTTGTTACTACAGAGTTTTGGATTCGCAAGATACTGGGGTTGATTTTTTTCCCTCTTGGTATAGCCGGTATAGCTCTCTCTTTAAGCAACAATTTCCATCGTAATTTTGGTTTGCATGTGGTAGTGATAGCGCTTACCATCCTGCTTATTCAATTTTCAATTGGTTTTTTATTTGACGCATTTTTTGGGAAACAGAAAATGTTTATTGTTGAATACCCCGGCGGGTCAATTGCCACCCTTGCCAAATTTTTCTCTGCGGCCGAGTTATATGATTTTCAACATTGTGTCTTCATTGAGAGATCAATTATGGCCGAAGGGAACAGCAACCCTGCAATCGACAGGGTGTTTCCAGATTCTGTCTCTCTTCCCTCAGATGTTAATATCCGAAAAATGTTGCACGATTGGGACGAGAGAGCTGTCTTCGCTTTGGGCGAGGGATACATAACGGGACTGCTAAAGGGGAGTCTCTCAAAAAATATAATGGTTGTTTCAAACAAAAGAGTTTACGCATATGGAAGGTTGTATAAAGGCGGGCTCAGACTTTCAGGCAGCCAGATAGTGGAGCTTAAAGATATCAGGGGAGCCAGATTCATCGAATATAAACCTACTCCCTATCTGATCCGGGCTATAATTTGTCTGGGACTCTCCTGGCCTCTTATTCCATTCTTTTTTGCAGGAGTGTTTTATCTGATACTGTATTTTTTACGAAAAGACAAGCTGTTTCAAATCGACTACCCGGGTGGAACAACTGAGGTAAGCGTCAAACTTTATTCAAAAAGTGAGTTGAGAGCATTTATTAAAAAACTGAACATGATATCCAATATTGTCCGGGGATTGGAGGCAGCATAATGGAAGCGGTACTCATATCTTTGGGGATTCTTCTCGGTATTGGCATTTTATATGTTTTATGGAAAATGTCAGTAATCATGCTTAGAGGATTTGTAGAGTTTATGATTTACTATCTGCCATCTATTGCCCTGGTTGCTTTGGGAATATTTATCAGCACAAAAGTTGTTGCTATTGGTGTAATTCTGATTCTTTCGGGAGTCCTGATTAATTTTGTTCCAAAATATAAATGGCTCAGGGAGCGTGTATTCGACAGGATAATCCAAAAACTTCCGAAAGATTTGTAGTCTTAGTGAAGCTGAATGCCCCCGAACAGGCATTTAAAATACCTGCACGGGGTATCATATGAAACTATTTCAAAAGGAGCATCTTTCTGGTCATGGTAAAATTGCCTGCCGAGATTCTGTAGAAGTAAACACCTGATGCAAGGGAATATTTTGCTGCATCTATCGTGAAACTATGGTATCCTGCCTCTTTAGACTCATTAAAAATCGTTGCAACTTCCCTGCCTTGTGAGTTGTATAGTTTTACACTCACAAATCCACCAACAGGTAAGGAGTAATCAACCGTTGTTGCCGGATTAAACGGGTTCGGGTAGTTTGCACTCAATGAATATTCTTGAGGGATTCCGGATTCAACTTTTATTTCTGCAGAATATTCAAAACTGCCATCTGTGTCAATTTGTTTCAGACGATAGAAAACGGTACCATTTACAGAAGGCTGATCGGTGAACGAATAGTATTTTGGTGAGTTGGTGGTGTAGTGACCCTCAATGAAGGCGATCTTCTGCCAAAGTGATCCCGGTGTTTTCCTTTCCACTTCGAAACCTGCGTTGGAGATTTCAGTTGCGGTTTCCCAGTTGAGGGTGATACCGGCGGCAGTCGCGCGGGCTGTGAATGATATCAACTCGACCGGCAGGGGGTTAAGCCCGTTCTTTTCCCACAAGAGATACATGTAGCCATCATTATAGCCCTCTTCTCTTGACCAGACAGAAGTATTATAGTTCGCAGCAATGAAAACACTCTGATCTTTCATTTCCGAGGTCCATTTAGCTACTCCGCGGTCTACTGGAGCGGCACCGAGGTCGGCTGTGAATGCAGGTTCACCGAAGAGCGTACCGTCCAAAACCGGGTCGATCTGATTCACAATGGTTGTGCCGGATGTTTCATTCAATTTATAGTAAGAAACAAGGTTTCCCCAATTTGGGTGATCTGAGGTTACGTATCGATACTTCCACTCATTAATAGTATCTTTGTTGAGCGCCACAGACCAGATCCGCACCTCATCGATCATTCCGTTAAAGTATGGATCGGCTTCGAATTGTGAACGCCCAAAGTAATTATTGAAAGTGGCTCCCAAATTAAAAGGTCGTGGTGCAAGTGCCTCATTTGAATCCGCTAACACGCCATTGATATATAGTCTTGCTGTAGTTGAGGGAGTGTCTATGGTAATCGCGATGTGGTTCCAGGTATTCTGTGCAAGAGGTGCGGAAGCATTAATCCCCTGTTCGCCTGAAACGCCGCTTGTCGTGATTGCGAACCTGGGATTCCCACCGTATGAAGGAGTGAAATACATATACCCGCTTGTATCGTTTCCAAAATCAAAAACCCTCTGCCCCGGGTCGCCGCCTGCCCAGTAAACCCACGCTTCGATTGTAAACTCTTCGGGGAAAGCAGTAAGATCGAGAGGAATAATCGCATGATCATCAATGCCGTCGAATTGTAAAGCCCTGAGTTGATTGAAGTAGCCCTGCACTTCAGCGTCCCATAAAACATCCGTAATGGTAACATTGTTTTCGACAAACCCCACTGCGGGCGCTGAATTTGACCGGGCCATAAGAGAGGATGAAGTATAGCACCGGATTATTGAAGTATTTTCCATCGCGTAGCCGACAATTCCACCACGGAATTGGCCGATGAAGCTTGCAGTGCCATTGTAACCTGTCACTGCCCCTCTGAAATATGAATCTTCGATTAAACCGTTGAAAGCGGGAGAGGTTGAAGAGAGGAGTTTCCCCGCGATGCCTCCCGAGTAGCTTCCTGAGAGAGGACCAACCTCAACATTTGTGAGCGCCAGGCATTGTTCTATCCTTACAGCTTCACCTGCGATGCCTCCACGAGTAAGCCCGCCCGTAATTTTGCCTCCTGTCACGGAACATCGCCTGATTACGGAATTGGGGCCAATCTGATTCCCGACAATTCCACCTGAGCTATAAACTTCAGTGCCGGTAATGTGTCCGCTACCCAGCATTATCACTCTACAGTCCTCAATTAATCCTGCTGAAGTTATCGCGATACCCCCGAAGTATATTCCCACACTATCCGGTATCGTTACGGTGCAATTCTGTACTTTCCCTCCATCCAAAACACTGTGTACAAAAACAGAACCCGTTGCAAGAACGATGTTCAAATTTTTAACTGTACCTGATACATTTTCGAAGAGAGAACTGGCAAAATTGGAAACGGTAAAATTATTTCCATCGTATGTCCCCCGGATGTCCATTGAGCCTGAACCGGGCAATTCAAGATTCACCGTTTGTTTGTAAAACCATATTCCTGTGGTATCGATTTCGCGAATATAATTAAAGTCGCCCGCATCGCTGATTAAGAAAGGATCACTTTCAGTTCCGCTTCCGGCCAACTGGGGAAAAATAATTTTGTTAAATAGTGTGAAAAGTAATAAAAGGCGAAGTGCTGCTCCTGGCATCTTGATTCCTTTTGATTAATAAAACAGGTTAAAAACGACCACGAATTTACATATGCAATATACAAAACACAAAAAATTATTTTGCGGTTTCCTAAAGTGGTATTTTTTATTTAACCTGATCAGGTTATTATTTATTAAGGTTATAAATAGAACGAAAAGGGAGGAACTTCTTCGGGGCAGATGTAAAATCTACCCCGGAAAAGGTGTTGATAAAGGAAAATATTTTTTAACGGAGCAACATCATTTTGCGTGTGGAAGTAAATTTCCCGGATGTCATCCGGCAGAAGTATAACCCGCTCGGAAGGTTTTCCGCCTTGAAGCTCACCTTATAGTTGCCTGCCTCCTGTACGCCATCAGCCAGAGTAATGATTCTCTCTCCAAGAGCGTTGTAAATCGAGATATTCACCTCACCGGTCACGGGCATCGCGTAACTGATTACAGTCTCAGGGTTGAAAGGATTCGGGAAGTTTTGATAGAGTGCAAACTCTGTCGGCAATCCAAATTCAACTTTTATTTCTGCAGAATATTCAAAACTGCCATCTGTGTCAATTTGTTTCAGACGATAGAAAACGGTACCGTTTACAGAAGGCTGATCGGTGAAGGAATAGTACTTTGGAGAGTTGGTGGTGTAGTGACCCTCAATGAAGGCGATCTTCTGCCACTGTGATCCCGGAGTTTTCCTTTCCACTTCGAAACCGGCGTTCATGATCTCTGTTTTTGTCTCCCAGTTCAGAAATACCTTTATTCCGGTTACAGATGCAGAAAAATTCACAAGTTCAACAGGAAGAGGATTGTCTGAATCAGCAGCAGTCCAAATAGAAAAAGCATCAATTGCTGTAAGTGTAACCTTGTTATTGTCCACATCCACAGTACCATTCATTTTAGTCCAGTCAGTACCGCTGTTTGTTGACTTGAAGAGGACGAGTTTACTTTCGGTCACGGAACCAAGTTCGAGTGAATTATAGTTAAAAACAAGCGTGGCATTCAAACCGGTATTGGTTGTCGGAGTAATATCATACCATCTCAACACACTCCCTGTACCGTGAGCAATCCTCGAGAAGTGCCCGCGACTGATAGTAGTATATCCCATATTTGCCGACGAGGTGATTAGAGCTCCAAGTCCTGCAACATTCTCGGAAGTGATGTTGGAGAGGGTCCTGCTTGCAGAGATACTCCCGGTGGTTCCGAAGAGCCTGCCTGATCCTTCAACAAGATATCCTGTGGATCCAAGAGAAATCTGCTGTCCATTGAGGTTGAGGTCGCTTTCGAGTACAAAATTCCCGGCTATGGAGAGAGCCGAACCAAGTACAGGCGCAGAACCTGAAGAGACCAAAAGATTGTTTACTGCCGGTGTGCCACTAAAATTCAATTCGTTTCCCAGATTCCACTTGTAGGCACCTGCATTTTGAGTGTTATCAGGAGCGGTACCGAGACTCCAGTTCGCAGAGTTTGTCCAGGCAGTGCTTTCAGAACCGATCCAGGTATTGTAAGCATAGGAAGTCACACGATCAGTTGCCGGTTCCATATTTACCATGGTTCCGTTCTGTGCGTTTGAAGAGAGATCATAAACCGTAGTGCCTTCTCTTTCTTCGAAACGATAGTATGCCTTCAGGTTGGTTTCATCACCTCTGAGGGGACGCATCATATTGTCCCTGATCTCCTGAGCCGAGCGGGCAACCGACCAGATTCTAACTTCATCCACCTTACCAAGGAAATAATTATCTACGATCCCTATCCTGAAGTCTGTTGTGTTTACCGGCGTTTTACCCGAGGCACCTGTATAATTCATCTCCTCTTTCCCGTTTACATACAAACGGTAATTGGTGCCATCAAAAGTAGTTGCAATGTGATTCCACCGGTTCATTGTGAGTGGATTACTGGTGGTAAGTTCGCTGTACCAGGTGGTGCCGTTACCAAATCCAAAGTGAACATTCAGTCCGTATGTATAAATACTTGGAGTTCTGGAGGGTGGTGACCCCGGATGATAGCCAATTATACCGCGATACTGCAACGATGCATCAGTTGGATAGATCCATACTTCCTCCGTGAAAGATGATCCAATGGCAGTACTGAGAGTTGCAGAAATGTATTCAGCTCCGTCAAAATCAATTGCATGCGTTGGATCCGCGAAACAACCTGAGGCTTTCCAGACCGGACCGCTGACAAGGTTACCATCGGTAGTACCGCCGGTTTTATTATCAGAAACAGTGGTTCCCAAACCGTTACTCATTTTGTAGTAAACAAGAAGGCTGTCTTCACTACCGGTCAGTTCTTTATACATGTACCTTTTTATTTCTTCGGCAGTTCTGCCCGTTTTCCAGAACCTGAACTCGTCTATTTTCATATTCGCGCTTCCATCGCCAGACCAGTTACTTTTACCGATAAAGTTTGATGAACGGGATATAGCCCTTAGACCGCTTGTTGCAACTTCCCCTATGAGCAATCCGTTCATATACATTCTGGCATACCCGCTGGAACAAGCCAACGCAATGTGCGTCCATTGATTCAGGGGTATTTGTGTATTTCCCGAAACCCCGCTTGTGAACAGATTGTTATTGTAAATTTCAAACCGGGGATACTCATTAGTCCCCCGCAACGAGAGAATCACATTGTTTGAACTGGGGCCGTTGGCAAAGTCAATGAGTCGCTTTTGAAATCCGGCATCCCGCAGGTATACCCATGCTTCAATAGTATAGGTATTGTCATCGAAATATACTCCGTCAGGCAGGTCGATATAGTCATCGGTGCCATCCAAATCGACTGCATAACCGCCGATCTGCGCAAGCAGGTGACCAGAAAAAGCCAACAGTACAAACAAAATCAGTGAAATTCTTTTCATTTTATTCTCCTTCTCTTAAGCGAGCACCCCTGTCGTCTCACCACGAAAAAAGTCATCACTCAATAAAAATTGATGGTCGATGACACACAGTTAGGGATTGGAGATTAAAAACAAGAGACGGGAAGAACAGTTTTTGCAAAATTGCAGATAAGACTGTCCACCACGGTCAGATGATGATGATTAGAAAGGCGACTAAAGCATTTGGAGAAGAAAGCACCCAAAAGTGCAACGGGTTAAACAGGTTTCTCCGGAAAATAACCCTCACGATTATACAAACTCCACCATAAACCACGGGCAAGTGAAATAAATACCCGGGAGTAAAAATAATTATAAATTATAAAAAAACAAGTATTATTGATCACATTTACTGAATTATTTTTGACCCGGTCAATAAAATTTCATTTAAATATCCCCTATCGCTCTTATCACACTATCCCAAACACCGAGACCGCCTGAACTGTTTGTCATAATAACAATTCCTGAACCTTTTTTGCGGTTAAACTGCGAGTAGCATTTGAATCCTGAACCATTGGCACCGCTGTGGTAGCAGATATCCCCCTCGAGAGTGGAATCGATTACCCAGCCAAGCCCACGAAAGGTCTCAATGCCGTTTGATTTACCGGGCCTGACCTGTGGTTCTCTGGTCGTTACTTTTATTTGGGGAGTGAGCATCTGATCGATATACCCTGACGCGAGGGCATCTCCACCGGAACGGTCATTCGCCATCACATCCAGAAGGAACAAAGCGTAGTCCCTCCCTGAACAGTAGAGGGAATAGCCCGCATTTGCTCTCTTGTACGAGGTTTTCTGCTTGAAATTGCCGGAAGTGTCGTGACCCGAAGCCAGCCTTGTCTCAAATTCGGGTAGATACACAAAACTCGAATTCCTCATCAGATTTCTGTCGAACAGAGTTTCCTTTGCCAACACTTCGAGAGATTTTCCGGTTATTTTCTCGACAACTTTTTGAAGGTAATACATCCCTTCACCCGAGTAGCCGAATTTTGTGCCTGGTTCAAACTCAACGGGTAGATAACCGTTCTCTTCATCATCACCCTGACGCCAGTTGGGCAGACCGGAAGTGTGTGAGAGGAGCATCCTTGCCGTAATCTTCTTTCTTAATTCCTGCCCCTGAAATGCGGGATCGTCAAAAATCGTCCAGACCGGAGTATCAAGTCGAAGATTTCCCGATTCGACCTGCTTCATCGCAAGATATGAGAACACAGGTTTCGTCATCGAACAGGCTTCAAACATCGTTTCATCTGTCACGGGTTCATTCGTTTGCACATCCTTTACTCCAAAACCGCGCGAATATACTATTTTGTTATCCCTGATAAGAACCAAAGATACTCCGGGCACCTTAAACTCTTTTTGAAATGCCGGTATCATGCTGTCTACTTTGGCTATTATTTCACGGGTGGATTTCCAGTCTTGTCCGTATGTTTCAAGACCAAAAGTCCAAAGAATTATAACAGAAAATAAAATCATGCCGAAACCCGGGAAGCGTCTCCACATCATTTTTTCATCTCCTGTACCTCTTCGACACTGTACTTCCGGCATTTTTCGTATTCTCCATACAAGAGTGTATCTGAAAACACCTCGGGCATCCCGCCGGTGTGGAGGAATATCACAGGTTCCTCCCTGTTCAACACCCCCTTAACCGCGAGATCAAACAGCCCCGCCATAGCTTTGCCGGTATATACCTGATCGACTATAATCCCTTCGAGCATGGCACAAACCTCCGCTGCATCTTTCGCAATTTTGATATGCTTTGCGTATTCCTCGTGGTAACAGTCATAGACAAAAAACTCTCTTTTCGACAGGGCAGGGTCAGCATCGATTAACAGGGCAGCCTCCCTCATCAATTCCCTTGTCCTTCTGTAGATGTCCTCTTTAGTACGGGAAACACTGATTCCATATACCTCTGCTCCGGGCAGGAAAAGTGCAACTCCCAAAACAGTTCCGGCAAGAGTTCCGCATGAACCAACGGGACAAAATATCTGCACCTTGTCATCCTCGAGTTGACCTCTCAACTCTTCCATGGCTTTTACATATCCAAGCGTTCCGAGGGGAGTTGAGCCACCGAGAGGAAGCGCATACGGCTTTTTACCGGCTGCCTTCAGTTCGTCGCACCACTTCATTTGAAGCGTCTGAAGATCATCATCCTCATCACTTCCGGAAATATATCTGATATCGGCACCAAAAAGGGTATCGAGAAGCAGATTCCCCTTAAATTCAGTAAAATCTTTTCCACCGAGAACCAGTTTGACATCAATTCCGAGTTTCCGGCAGGCTGCGGCGGTCATTCTTGCATGGTTCGATTGCTGTCCTCCCACCGTGATTATTGTGTCATACCCGCCTGCAACTATGCTTGCGAGTTCAAATTCAAGTTTCCTGGCTTTATTGCCCCCCATCGCCAGACCAGTCAGATCATCCCTCTTAAAAAGAAAAGACTTCAGCCCGAGATGTGCAGCAAGTTTTTCGGCGGGCTCCAGTGGAGTTGGGAGATTGGCCAACGGGAGTCTGTTTATTTTTTCAAACATTTTGATCTCTGAATAATTGTTAAATGATCAGTCAAAAATAAAAAGAACTGGGGAGGGATTTCAATTAAAAGCCCCCAGGACATCCGACATAATGAGGTTCATGGTTGCCATCCACTGTTGATTCGCAACAGAGGATCCAACACCGCTCCATTTATTGGTCGCCACGATCACCAGTTTATAGTCCGGTACAACCACGATAAACTGCCCTCCCCAACCGTTCGCGAAAGCATACTTCCCTTTTGAACCTTCCCCAGTCCACCAGCCAAATCCGTATCCGTTTGCATAATTCATCGTGTTGTCTGCAATGGAAATCTGGTGAGCTTTCAATCGGGTGATCCATTCCTGAGAGACTATTCTTCGTCCCATATACTCACCCTTGTCGAGAATCAAATTTCCGATTTTTATCATCTCGCGGGGCGTAAGTTCCAATCCGGCGCCACCGTTGTTGTAACCTTGCCGGTCTGTCTGCCAGTTTCTCGCACCCATTTCAAGTCTTTCAAAGAAATGAATATTTGCAAATTCGAGGGTTTGCATTTTGGCAGCACGGGAAATAATCACCGACAGGATATGCAAAGCTGCAGAGTTATAAGTAAAAGTCAGTCCCGGTAACGAAGTTAACGGCTTTGCAAAAAGATATTGAACCTGATTTTCAGCAAGCACCCAGTTGTTGTAACCGAATTCAGAATTTAGCTCATTCCACTCGAAACCGCTGCTCATCGAGAGGAGATGGCCAATGGTGATGTTCCCTTTTTCAGTTGAGAGATCGGGAACCAGGGGCCTGATAAAGCTGTCGATTGGCTGTTCTGAAGATTTAATCAATCCCTTATCGATTGCAATTCCCGTCAGAATGGCAACCACACTTTTTGTTACAGATCTTACATCATGCGTAAGATCAGCGCCGCCACCGTTAAAATACGCCTCTTTTACTATCGTTCCATTTCTGGAGACAACAAGACTTTTAAGATTTGTCATACCGGCTGCCCGTGAAAAAGCTGCGTCAAGTTTTGTCTGATCCACCGGTTCTACAGGATTGGAGGAGTTCTCCTTTGAGCAGGATAAATTGAGGATCACAAAAAGAAAAAGAAGGGAAATTTTAACTGAATTAATGAGATTTTTCATTTTTTCATCTCTTGTTTGTGAACGAAGCTGATATCGCTTCATCCGGTCAAACATAATAAAATTTAAAGATGACTAAAATTACAAAATATTTTTTGTAATACAATCCAGGAGGGGAGGAGGGGGCAATGTTTCGTTTGATCCTCAAGATCACTTAGAAATGAAATGATGTGCCCTTTTTCATTCAGTAGAATCTGAGATTAGTAATTTCATATCGCGATTTTTTTTCGGTGTTCCCTTTCAGCGGCAAAAGCCAGACACGCCAGAATATCGTCATGGGTTAATTCAGGAAAATCTTCAAGTATCTCCTGCATTGTCATTCCTGAAGCAAGCCAGCTCAATACATCATAGACGCTGATTCTGGTATCTCTCACACAAGGTTTACCAAATCGTTTTTCGCTCTGAATTGTTATGATATCATCATATTTCATTTTCAAGTCTCGTATTGAATTAAATTACATCCAAAACCACTAAATTTCAGATACAATATAAAAAATACACAGTAATTGATTTAATCCTCTTTGGATTCTCCCGACAGAATAGCCTCTGCAGAACCCGCTGGTTTCGGCCTGGTTGCTACCATTCATCATTAAATTAGTGTTAATTCTGTATAAAAATTAGTAGATCTACTAATTTATTTTTAATTTTGGATAGTATAATTTCGTAATCTTCCCGGTTTAATATGAGCGACTCTCTTGTAATAATCGTAACGCTTGTCTTTTTTATAGTTGTCCCACCCGTCAGTATTGCTCTCTTCAGGAAGCAGAAAGACTCTTATCTCGACCCCGAAACTATCGAGAACATGTCGATTAATCCCGATCTGGTTGCTTTCGAAGATGAATCACGGGTAGATGAGAATTCTGAAACAGAGGATTCTGATAATGTTGAAATCGAGCGCGAACCTCCCAAACATAAGTTTTCGCGAAAAACCAATCCCAAGCACCACTTCAAATAATTGGATAGTTGAGGTATTTAAAACAAAAAAGCCCTCAGATTTCTCTGAAGGCTTTTCTTGTGAGCACGGGTGGGCTCGAACCACCGACCCTCTGCTTAAAAGGCAGATGCTCTACCCCTGAGCTACGTGCCCAACAAACAATAAAAAACTTTTTCGGCCCGAACCACCGACGCTTCCGATAAATCGGAATGCTCTACCCCTGAGCTACGTGCCCAACTACAACTTTGAATAAAAAATCAAAATTAGCTTACAAATATAAGCACATGGAAAATAAATTCAAAATGTTTTTTTAGCGTCAGTCGTTATTTAAAGAGGTCTATTTGAAAAAATAGTGGCAAAAGATTGAAGTGTTCAATTTGAAAGGGGGAAAAGATAGAATTCGAGAAGCATCATAGCCGGAAATTTGGACGATATAATGCGATTTTAGAAGATATCTCCCGACTGCTCCTGTGAACACAAACCATTAACAATAAGGAATCTTTTCAATGCTATCGCATAACAACCATCTTCTTCACTAAACTCACCCCTCCCGATGCCATCCTGTAAAAATAGACCCCGCTTGGCAGGTTATCTGCCTTAAAGGTGACCCGGTGATTGCCTGCTTCTTGTATGCCTTCAACAAGTGTGGCGATTTTTTGTCCGAGAGTGTTATATACAATTATTGTTACTTCACCGGTGACAGGTAGTGTGTAAGAGATAATGGTTTCCGGATTAAATGGATTTGGGTAGTTCTGCCCGAGTTCAAATGAGACCGGTGTGGATGTTACAATTTCGTCAACAGAAACCACACCACCTCCGTCAGTGGTTTTCAGAATGGAGCCGTAAGACCCTGCAATCCATGCTGTCTGTCGATCAAACATTTCTACCGTATAAAATGCGTATGTCGTTCCACTATTCTGTTTTCCCCAGGTGTCACCCCCGTCTGTGGTGAAAAAGAGGGTTCCATTTGCACCGACTGCCCGACCAGACATCTCATCCGCGAAATCGATCGATTCGAGCAAAAGTCCGGGTTCCAAATGCTGACGAACCCATGAGATACCTCCATTTGTTGTTTTCAGAATCGTACCATTCCAACCACATGCCCAACCTGTTAGTTCATTTACGAAGCAAAAAGAGTACATTGTCACGGTTCCAACATAGATCCCCTGCCAGTTTCCTCCCCCGTTGGTTGTCTTGTAGATCACTCCGCCATCCGCGATGCACCAACCTGTCTGACTGTTTATAAATCTAATCTCCATTATTGAACTTGTAGTATCGTTGAATTGGGGGATCCAGGTTTGCCCCCCGTCAGTGGTTTTCCTTATCTTTCCAGAGTGACCGGCAACCCATCCTGTCTGAGAATCAACAAAACTCAATGAATGTAAAGGGTATTCAGTGGTATTCTCCTGTAGTGACCAGCTTACACCCCCATTAGTGGTCCTAAGAATATTCCAGACATAACCCTCTCCTCCGACAGCCCATCCATTCATGTTATCCACGAACTGTACCGCCCTCAAAGGTTGAGTTGTGCCACTGTTTTGGACCTCCCAGGTTGATCCGCTGTTGGATGTGTGGATTATAGTCCCGCCCAGACCCACCATCCAGCCGTTAAGGGAATCGGTAAAACTAGACGAGTAAAGTGTGGCAGAAGTAACCCGTGGTTTGGAGCTCCAGGTTGCTCCTCCATCGGAGGTAAGAAACAACTGGCCATACTGTCCGACTACACATCCTGTTGATGAATTTGCGAAATGCATCCCTCTCAGGAACCAGGTGCCCCCTGTTATTGACTCATTCCATGTATTACCGCCGTCGGTGGTTCTTGACACATTGAACTTGTCGCTTAGAGCCCAGCCGTGCAGGGAATCGATGAATTGGAGCGCCATACGATACCGGGTCGAACCCGTGGTTATCCTGGTCCAGGAGGTTCCACCATTCGTGGTTTTCATAATCGTTCCGGCACCACCTCCGCACGCCCATCCATTTTGTGAACCGAAGAACTGTATCGAATAGAAAGTCTCCAGTGTCCCTGTGGTTTGTGTCTGCCAGGAATTACCACCGTCAGTTGTTTTAAGGATATAGCCTGACTGTCCGGCTGCCCAACCTGTGTTCTGATCGATAAAGAAAATTGATTCCAGCTTGATCTCCGGTTGATTACGGAAAGTGCTCCAAGAGGTTCCGCCATCAGTCGTCTTCATGATTACACCTCCCCACCCTGTTGCCCACCCCGTCATTTCGTTTATGAAGAAAACATCAATCAGGTCTTTATTCACAATTGCATCCGAAACTTCCCAGTAACTGCCGCCATCGGTGGTTTTAAGGAAGGTTCCATGGTCGCCCACTGCAAAACTGATTTGTGAGTTTAATGTAAACAAGCCATGCAAATAATAACCTGTATTCGCCTCCATCCTGTGCCAATTCTCGCCGCCATTGGTAGTCTTTATTATTGTGCCATCAGCACCAACCGCCAACGCGGTCTCCGGATTTGTGTACTTTACATCGAAAAGCCAGTTTCCCTGAGGAAGCGGATTTTGCCAGAACCATTGGGCATTAAGAATGGATGAGAGGGTGAGTATAAATAGAAGTGAAGTCTGTGCTTTCATTTTTTACCTGCCTAAAAAAAGTGATGTTCAATAGTCATTTTGTGCCGCATCAATCCTGATGCCGAAATAAAATTCGTAAGTCCGTTAATTCTATCGAAAAAAATCAATTATTGAAGTATCGGAAATTTTTTATTAAAATCCTAATGATAATTAGCTGGTATTATACTAAGTGTAAATACAAAAATAACTTCAAATTGACTTTTTAGTAGCCCCGAAATTCCTTAATTTTAGAGTCTGTTTTTGAAAAAATTTGATATCAGTATACCAGTGTAATCACCAACAGCAGCCAACTAATTCCCGTCTTCTCAAAAAAATGCAGGAGAAGCTATGATTGGAAAAATACTCCAGCCCGAGATCAGCGAGTTAATCCGTAAAAGGAATCTCTCGCCGATTAAAGAACTTATAGATGAATGGACTCCTGCAGACCTGGCTGACCTCATTTCCTGCCTTCCCGATACCGATTGTGCCGTTTTCTTCAGAGTACTCCCCAAAGATGTGGAGATAGAAACATTCGAATACCTTGAGATTGAAGATCAGATGAATCTTCTTAAAGCGATGGGGAATGAAGAGGTTTCGAACATCCTGAACGAGATGTCGCCTGATGATCGTACCGCACTGTTTGAAGAACTTCCGGCAAGCATTACAAAACAACTGATGTCCCTCCTCTCAACCGAGGAAAGGGCAGTCGCAAAACAGTTGCTTGGTTATCCCGAAAACTCTATCGGCCGTCTGATGACTCCCGATTACATAGCAGTAGAGGAAGACTGGTCGATAAAGGAAGTGCTGGACTACATTCGTGAAAACGGTGAGGATTCTGAAACCCTGAACACGATTTATGTCGTGAATGAAAGAGGGCAGCTCGTGGATGACATCAGAATCAGGGAGTTTCTGTTGAATCCACTTCACAAAAAGGTGTATGATCTGATGGATAACAATTTTGTCTGTCTTAGCGCTTCGGAAGATCAGGAACAGGCAGTAGAGGTTTTCAAGAAATATGACAAACTTTCGATTCCCGTGGTTGATTCAGACGGTGTACTGATTGGCATCATTACCGTGGATGATGTGTTGGATGTTGCTGAAGAAGAGGCTACCGAGGATATCCAGAAACTGGGTGCCGTTTCTGCTTTGGAGGATTCATATGTAGACACTACAATTCCGCAGATGATAAAAAAACGGGTCGGCTGGCTTGCAGTACTTTTTGTCAGCGGAAGTCTTACAGCGTCTGCGATAGGAATTTTCGAAGAGGAGCTTGCAAAGGCACTTGTGCTTTCCCTCTTTATTCCGCTGGTTATTGCCTCGGGGGGTAATTCAGGATCGCAGGCAGCCACTCTTGTCACCCGTGCCCTCTCACTTGGTGAAATATCGATAGGTGACTGGTGGGGAGTGATGAAAAAAGAATTCATAACGGGGCTTTTTCTCGGACTGATCCTTGCCGTAATCGGATTTTTCAGAATTGCCATACTTGAGGTGCTGAACCTGAGTCATCTCGATTACTGGTTTTTAATCTCACTGAGTGTATCAAGTGCCCTGATCGGGGTTGTTCTTTGGGGTACATTTGTGGGTGCAATGTTGCCGCTTTTGCTTAAGAGGCTGGGTTTTGATCCCGCTACTTCGTCAGCCCCCTTTGTTTCCACACTTGTGGATGTGACGGGAATAATCATCTACTTCACCTGTGCCGCCCTTTTCCTCAGGGGTACACTTCTTTAATACCGGGGTAACACCCAAAATAAAAAAGGCAGACCACATTTTTTGCAGCCCGCCTTTTCCATTCAACTAAAATTTCCTTATTGTGTCAGCTCACCTGTTACAGGATCGAGGAGGAATTTGGTGCCACCGACATTCATTTGAATTTTATCACCGCCGAGAGTAATGTTTATTTCCCGGTTGATAACTTTTTCTCTGTAAACTTCACCTTTCAGAAATGTAACTGTTGCTGTGTAGGTGCCGGTGATTGTTCCGCTTATTGCACGATGCCAGTTTAGTGTCCTTATTCTTGGCCCCTTAACATTGGTAAAGTTTAATGTAAGGTTGTTGTTAAGTGTGCGGACGGCATTTCCTCTGGTGATGGTATCAGAGACGGCTCTTCTTAGAGGGGAGGCCGGAAGTGTATTAACTGTGACAATGGAAGTGTTGGCGTCTGTTGTGGTCCATCCGGCAGAGAGAGTGAGAAGCTTGCGGGATACGCCCGGTCTTACCAGTTCCCCGGTTCCGCTGACAATTTCCTGATTTACAGAGTAGGCAGTATCAGGTGTACCGTTCAGATCGACAATATAGTGTTTTTGAAAAACGCCGTTTTTGTTCAGGAATCTGTGTTTATACACGCGAACATAGTTTGCATGATAGAGTCCGTTAGGGTCGCCTTTTGTGCGGGTTACGGTTACCGTCCACCAGCCTGTAAGAGAGTCATAGACCTTTTCAACATTTACAGAGCCATTCCGGAAACCAAAAAGAGAGTTAACCACCTCGTTTTGCAGTCCTTCTTTTGTAGCACTTGCCATCATGTCAGACATTTGTTCGAGAGCTCCGCCGTCGTTAATTGCCAGTGAGGCTGCTATTGATGCTGCTGCGTCCTGCGTTGCTGCGGCTTCCACCTGCACTTCAGTTGGATTTTCACCTTTTTTACATCCCGAAATCATCAGGAAGAAGGGGATAACCAGTAGCAGGGCGAAAAGTGCTCTTAATCTGTTATTCATAGAAAGCGTCTCCGTTTCTTATTGTGTGAGAGATATTAAATAATTGTTGTTCTGTCTGTTAGATAAAACCTGAATTAAAATGGTTTAAATTCACCAAATTTTTACCCTTCGACAGAAACAGAATCAATCCTGTGTAAAGAAAAGCACCCCCTCGCCGTTCTCACCATTGGAAATAGTGCAATGAAATGTTTCATTCATCACGGTTTCAAATTTATCAGGAGTGATGTAGCGGGCATTTACTTCAACAGAATTATCCTCGAAGACGCGACACTTCACATAATTGGTGACATATCCATATTTTCTGTGGGAGATGAGTACGGCCTTGCTGAATGCGAGGTACCCTTTGGGGTTTTTGATCGAACCTGCAGGGAAGTATTCGAACTCATCTATTCCCATTCCTCCGGTTACATCGGGAGATTTTTCTTCAGTGGAATCGATCACCAGCCGGCATTTCGCATAATGAAAGACAACCCTGACCTGGGCTCCCTTGTCAAGAGTGGAGAGAAGTTCACCAAAGTTTTTGATTTGAACGGTTTCCTGAGCGAGAATGGCCGGTATGAAGACCACGAAAAACAGGAGTAATAAACGGGTAAAATGTGTCATGGAAAATTCCTGATTTTTGATATCATAATATACATAAGGTAAATCTTGCAAAGATGTTCCTCATAACAAAACAACCCGTGTTACAACTTACATTCTCAAATCAGATAAAAATTTCCAATTATTGAAAAAAATTTTCTTCATTATTAGAATTTTTTCCTGTTTGTAAAAAAATTATACACTAAAACAAGCCATTACAGCACATATGCATAAAAATTCAACATTGGCACGAGAATTGCTTAATTACACCAGCACTTTAATTTATAGAGGCAAAAATGCTAAAAAAACTACTTTTCATTCTGGTAGCTGTATCATTTACCGCAGCAGTGTACGCGCAAGTACCCAGAGCAAAAATCTTTTCCGAGCCAATGTCAGAAGCAAGGTTGACGACATTAGGTTTGAGCACCAACTCCGTTTCTTCCGGAGCTAAAGTTACCGCTAATGGTACTTATTTCTATTTCTCACCAAGAAATATTGCAAATACATTACCGATCACGGCGTTCACTTTTACATTGACAAATAAACCCGCTGGTTCCACAGCTACAATCGAAAATCTTCTGCCGACAATGGTTGGCTTGAAGCCAGATGTAGTTGGTAACTATGTAGTTAATCTTTCAGTCACCACCACAGGCGGCACACATGACACCACAATGACATTTGTAGCCGGTAATTATGTTGGTGTTGGTGGATTTGACGGTATCGCCGGTACATTCCCAAAATGTATGACCTGCCACTCTTCAAACCCAACCTTCAGCGGCATTTTCAACAGATGGAAAGACTCGAAACACGGTCTCGCACTTAAAAAAGAGATGACCACCGGTCCTTCATCATTTGCTGCTTACTGTTTGAAATGCCATACAACCGGAACAGATCATAATCTCGCATCAGTAAATGGTGGATTTGATGATTTGGCCGCTGCAAACGGATATGTCTATTCAGGACCTCCAAATCCATTGAAATGGGATACCCTTAGAGCAGTTAATGGTGGCGTACTTGTTAATACAGCCAATGTTGGTTGCGAAATGTGCCACGGTGCAGGCAGCCAGCACGCTGCAGCTCCTAGCACAGCAAACATCGCCATCAACTATGAAGCAGGCGCTTGCATGAGATGCCATGATTCACCGCCTTATTACAGAACCTACAATCAGTTTGCTGTAACAAGACACTCAGTAGCAGTATGGTCGAACTCATTTGCACAGGGAACTACCTCACAGAACAACTCATTGAGTAACTGTATCCGTTGCCACGATGCAAAAGGTTACATCAACTACTCATACGGCAGAACAACCAACACAACCGGTTGGACTGAAGCAAACCAGACAGATCTTGGCTGCTCAATGTGCCACGATCCTCACGGAACAACAAACACTGCCAGCTTAAGATATACACCAACTGTTGGTGATACTCTTGGCAACGGTTTTAACTATTCAGCTGTTGTTACAGGTGAAGGCAAACTTTGTATGAACTGCCACAAAGCACGCAGAGACAATGTTACCTATGTTCCTGCAGGTACAGTTAACTCTACCTGGGGACCTCACCACTCATCACAGACAGACAACCTTCTTGGTCAGAATGCTGCTGTATTCACATCAGCTTACCCGTCAAGTCTTGCACACAAATCGACTGCCGGTGCGTGCGTTACCTGCCACATGGCTAAAGACACAACCGCAGCCAACAAAGACAAAGTTGGAAGCCATACATGGAGAATGAACAATCCTGAAACCGGATATGACAACACCACAGCATGTAAATCATGCCATGGCAACATAAACTCATTTGCAGAAATCATTGCTTCAGTTGATTATGACATGGACGGACAGGTCGAACCATTCCAGGTTGAAGTTGACGGTCTCATTAGAACCCTTAGAATCTGGTTACCACCAGTTGGTCTCGATTCAATTTCCTACACAATGATCAACGCAAACAACAACCTTACTGAAAGAAAAGCATACTGGAACTACCAGCTTATCGCTTATGATCACTCAAGAGGAATTCATAATCCTAAATTTGCTATCAGTGTTCTTCAGAGATCAATCGCTGCTCTCGGCGGACCTGTTCCTGTAGAACTTACTGACTTCAGTGCTGCTGTTGTTAATAACAATGTAACAGTAAACTGGGCTACCGCAACCGAAACCAACAACAAGGGATTCTCGGTTGAGAGAAAAGCCAAAAACGGCGAATGGGCAACTATCGGATTTGTTAACGGTAAAGGAAACTCAACCGAAATAACAAACTACTCATATACCGATAAAGAAGCTGTAAAACTGAACTCATCAAAAGTCAGCTACAGACTGAAACAAGTTGACCTCGACGGAACAACCACCTACACCAAAGAAATCGAAGTTGAGATTACTCTGCCTAATACTTTAAGTCTTGGTCAGAACTATCCTAACCCGTTCAACCCTTCAACAAAGATAACTTTCGAAATTCCTGAAAACGGAATGGTTACCCTGAAAGTTTACAATGTTTCCGGTGTTGAAGTTGCTACACTTGTAAACAAACAAATGACCAACGGAAGATATGACATCGCTTTTGATGCTACAAGTCTTTCATCAGGCGTTTATTTCTATCGCTTACAGTTCGGCAACCAGGTTATCACACGCAAAATGGTGGTAATGAAGTAGGTATTAGGTATTAGGTATCAGGTATTATTTTTGATCTGATACATTCTACCCTATCTTTTGAAGCTGCTCTCTGAAAAGGGGGCAGCTTTTTTTTTAATGCAGTAATCCAATAATGCAATAATGCAGTAATGTGATGAACGCTTTGCTTTATTATTATCCTGCTTTGATATTTCCGGAGGCTTGTGAGGTTTTATCCCTTTGCAATTGATCTTATAACAGTTAAATTTAGTGATAAAAAAATGGAAGTTACAGATGACAAAACCCCGTGACCCGATATCGTGGAATGAATGTTTTATGCAGATGGCATACCTGATGGCGATGAGATCGAAAGACCCGAACACTCAGGCAGGTGCAGTAATTGTTGATCAGAACAAGGTAATTGTGGGTTTGGGATACAACGGTTTCCCGAGAGGGATCGACGAGGGGAAACTTCCATGGTCAAGAAGTGGTGGCTTTACGGAATCGAAGTATGCGTTTGTAGTACATGCCGAAGAAAATGCCATTTACAACGCCAATAAATCTGTTCACGATTGTGTTTTATACTGCACTCTTTTCCCCTGCAACGAATGCACAAAGACAATTATACAGAACGGGATAAAAAAAGTAATCTACGCCTCGGATAAATATCACGATGACCCGATTTGGATCGCATCAAGAAAACTGCTGGATCTGGCGGGGGTGGAATATGAACAGTATATTCCCGGGTTCGAACTGAATCTCTCCGAAAAAGGTGAACACTAATCAGCCCGTATTTTTGATTCCTGCTGCAATACCGTTCACGGTCGAACGAAGAAGTGTCGTGAGATCGTCGTTTTCTGCATGATCGTTCCCTTTTCGCCACTCACGGATAAACCTTAATTGAATAAAACTTACGGGATCAATATAGGGATTCCGAAGTTGAAGCCTTCTTTGGAGGTTTTTATTGTTGCCGAGAAGATATTTCTCACCTGTGAGAAGAAGAACGGCACTTACCGACCTGTCGTATTCATCCTTAATCATCCTGAATATTTCCGGTGCTGCCGGACTTTTTGCCAGCAGAGAATATTCCCTTCCGATCATCATGTCCGTCTTAAAAAGAACCATTTCTACATTTTCCGTCAAGACTTTGAAAAAATCCCAGTTGTTGTAGAGTTTTACGAGTTCAGCTTCTGAAGCATCCTCGTTAATAATGGCATCTTCAATTGCCGAGCCATATCCAAACCAGCCTGAAATTGTGTTCCGGTTTTGTGTCCATGCAAAAACCCAGGGAATTGCCCTGAGAGCCGAGAGGTCACCGGTAACTCTTCTGGATCCCGGTCGGGAACCGATCTCAAGTTGTTCAATGACATCAATGGGGGTTGCAGAGCGAAAATACTCCGTAAACCCGGGATGCTCGACCAGAGAGCGGTATTTTTTATATGCCGAGGCTGATATCTTATCAAAAAGGGTGATATTCTGATTCCTCAGAAGTTCTTCCTGCGGGTCCGGAGCAGGTTCCGCAGTTTTGAGTATAACGGCTGAGGTGGTAATTTCGAGTGATTTCAAGGCGGTTTCGGGGATGAGATATTTTGCTGAGATCATTTCACCCTGTTCGGTTATTTTAATCTTCCCCTGAAGCGTTCCTTGAGGATTTGCCATAATGGAATCATAAACAGGACCGCCACCGCGGGAGATGCTGCCTCCCCTGCCATGAAAAATAACCGGCTCTATTTTATATTCGCTGCAAAGTTGTGAAATACCTCTCTGAGCCTTGAAGAGTTCGAAATTGGAAGTTACGATTCCGCCGTCCTTGTTGCTGTCGGAGTAGCCAATCATCACTTTTTGTACTCTGCCCCTTAGCCTTAGATGTCTTCGAAAGACTCTCAGATCAAAGAGTTCTTTAAGAATTGAGGTTGATTCCTGTAAATCGTTTATTGTCTCGAACAGCGGAAGTATATCGATATCCGATGCAACTATTCTTTCCTCTTCAACTTTTACAAGTCCTGATTCTCTGGCAAGGAGGAGAACAGACAGAATATCACTGACTTTGGAACAGTTGCTGATAATGTAGTCTTTTCCTGCATTTTTTGATATATTCTCTTTTGCCCATCTGATCAGGGATATCTCCTCGAGTACCTGAGCTGTCCTCTCTGAGAGACTGGAAAAAGAGTTGATCAACGGTCTTGGTGACAATATTTCATCCCGCAAAACCTTTATTTTTTGCTCTTCAGGGAGATTTCTGAAATTCGGCGATGCTGCGGTGAGGAAGAGAATTTCTTCAATTGCCTCCCTTACAAGGGCTGAATTTTGTCTGATATCTATCTTCACAAAATGAAATCCAAAGGTTTTCACTTTGTAAATAAACGGTTGCAGAATTGTATCCGCTATCAATTCACCTTTGTTTTCCCTGAGGCTCTCTGCCATAAGAGCAAGGTCATCCACCAAATCAGAAGCATCGGGGTAACCGCCTTCACTTCCGGAGAGTGTTCTTCCGAGTTTCTCATAAATGAGAAGAAGTTTTTTACGGTAGAGTTCCGAGGCGTCCCTGTACCAGGGGTGATCGCCGGTATTCAGCGATTTCACATCACTGTTGATCGATGAATTAAGAGCTTTTGAAACGGGGACATGGTTGACGGAATTGCTAAGATTCGTGTAAAGCCTGTCGAGATCCTGCCTGTAGAGCCTGATAATCTCCTCTTTATGCTGGAGAAGAGTTTCGCGGGTAAGTGCCGGGGTAACAAACGGATGCCCGTCGCGGTCACCACCGATCCAGGAGCCAAACCTTACCACAGGGTCAGCCGCAGAGAGCTGATAACCGGATGAGTGGAGTGCATAATTGAAAAGGTGATAAAACTCTTCTACCCGGTCATAGAGTACATCTTTAAGGAAAAAGAGACCTCTCTGAACCTCATCACTCACAGAAACCTTGTGGGTTCTTACATCATTAGTCTGCCAGAGAAGTGTAATCTCCGCCTTCAGTTTTTGAATTATTCCGAAGTGTCGGTAGTTTTTCTCATCTCTGAGAATCAGAAGATTGCAAATTTTGAGAATTTTACGCATTACAGTCTGGCGGGAGGCTTCCGTGGGGTGCGCAGTAAATACGGGAGTAATTTCAATTTTCTTTAAAAGGAGGGAAAGCTCTTTTTCATCCAATCCGTTATTTTTCAAGGTTGCCAGTGTGTGGTCGAAGGTACCAGGTTCCTCTGCTCTGTGGGCACCCTGCCTTTCCCTGTTTTTTCTCAGGGTATAGATTTCGTCGGCAGCATTCACAAGAATAAAGTAGATGGAGAAGGCTTTCACCACCCTTATGGCTTCATCAATTGAAAGGGCAGCGATGATTTCCTTGATTTTTTCAACCGTTTCCCCGTTATACGAGTTTCTGAGTTGTTTAGTGAGAGACCGGAGCTCTTCAACGCTTTCAAAAACCTTTTGTCCCTCCTGTTCCTTAATCACTTCACCGAGAAGGATGCCAAGGTCGCGAATTGTCGAACTCAGGGAGGAATCTTTTGCGTAATTCTCAATTTCTGAAAGGGTTGGTTTGAACATTTAATATCCTTTATGGAAGCAATTGGTACAGAGGGAATTCAGGCAGCAAACTTCAAGCATTTTGCGTTAGAACGGACTCCCCTTCAGCAGAAGCAATGAGAAGACCGTGACACAAATTGCAAAACCCGTACCTATCAAAAGGGAAATAAAGGCATACCTTAAATATCTCATCTTCTTTTGGATCAGAATAAGACCGGAATCGTAAATCTCCCTGAACTGCACCTGATATGTCTTTTTCGGATCACTTAAGGTGTTTGCCATCAGTTTTTCGAATGTTTTGTAGTCATAGTTGATGTAGTATCCTGCGAAGATCGATTCAAGTGTTGTCTCATCGGTAACCTCGGATTTTTTAGCTTTACCCTGAATCAGTTTCGGCATTATACTTAGCGAAGAAAAAATAACAGTGATGAATGCCTGAACCAGCATTGTTAGTGCTGCATACCGAAGGACCGGATGATCCAGATGCGAAAGTGTAATATTCAGCGTGAATGCTGAAATGACTATGAGGATGTGAGCCTTGGTGTCCGCTGCCTGGGTTAATCTGAGGAGATTTTGCCTGGTTTGTGCGAGCAATGAATCTATTTGGGCTCTTGGTTCGGGTATCTCGTGTTGTGACATGGCATTAAATAAAATTAAATATCAGGATAGTGAAAATAACCAATGATAAACAAGAAACAACTCCCCCAACGAGGAAAAGAGAACAATATCAGCCGGAAATGTGGTTGTGAAGCTCTTCCACAGTATTAAAAAGCATCCCGTTGTTCATTTTCATTACAAGTTCCGGTGTCCAGCAGTCCCAAAGCACAGATGCAACAGCTACACCGGCTTCCCTTGCTGCTTTTATATCTGCCGAAGAATCGCCGATCATAATTGCTTCTTCGGGTTTAATCTCAAGTTTTTTAAGAATTGTCAGAATGCCTTCGCCCGACGGTTTTTTTTGAATAACATCATCACCGGATATAAGTAACTCAACTTTTTCGAAAACGCCAAGTTCTTTCAGGGTAATCTCTGCTGATCTTCTCCCTTTTCCTGTGAAAGCCGCAATTCTGCCTCCATTTTCGATAATATGATCCAGCAGGTTTTCGATACCGTCATGCAGGGATGCAATATTGTGGTTCTCCTTGTAATAGACAAAGTAATCGGAAATAGCTTTTTCAGCGTTGTCTCCAAACAACTCCACGATGATTTCCTCTTCAGTGGGACCAAATAGAGCGATTACCTCATCCGGGGAGAGGATTTTACCGAAATATTTGCTGTTAATGTGGTTGAATGAGTCAAATATCAACTGATTTGTCGAGGTAAGTGTACCATCGATATCGAAAATAAAGAGTTTATATTTCAGTGCCATCAGCCGCTACTTTAATTTAAAAAGGAGGATTGTCCCGTCCATGTTGGATGCAATAAAAAGATCACCAAATTTCTCGACAGTTAAGGCTCTTGCCTGACCGAGGTAGAAGAGATTTGTAAACTTATCTTTCTGAAAACGGAGAAAATTGCCGTTTTTCAGCCCAAATATTGCACTTTTATCGAATTCTTTGATTTGAACAGGATTTGTATCGAGCCCCCACTTCACTTTGTGAGTCTTGATCTTCTTTCCTGTAAGAGCATTTACGGTGTGGAATTCGTTTTCGATTGACTTGATAAAAAGTGTCTTCCCATCTTCGCTGAGTCCCAATGACTCCCATGCATTAAATTCCTTGGTGCTCCACTGGGTTTTCCCAAGCAGCACATCCACACATGAAACACTTTTATCGGGAGAAACAAACCAGATGTAATCTCCGTTTGTGACGGGGGTGCAACTTGCGGTTGAATAGTAAAAGTTTACATTTTCCGACCATTTCCAGTTAAGTTTACCCGTGCGCAAGTCGATACAATAAGCCATTCCGTCCCATGCAGAGAATATTACACGGTCATTAATAACAACAGGAAGTGATTCGATTCTTCCTTTTGCATCGGAGTTTTTCCACATCGGTGTAAGTGTTGACGCTTCATAGGCGTAGATTGTACCATTTGCGGTTCCAAAAAGGAGTGCTGTTGTTTGTCTGTCTCTGAAATATACAGGAAAGGAAACGAGCCTTGATGTAATCGGTTCATTTAAACCGAGAGTTTGAAGAACCTCACCCGATTCAAGGTCAATCTGATAAAGGTCGCCACCTGCATTCCCGGCAAAAACCTGTTTTCCCACCACAACAGGGGTTGATACGAGATGTGCCTGAAGGTCGACCCACCAAAGAGTGGTGAGATTTTTATCCAGATTGAAGAGAACCCCTTCCAGTGTTGGCACAAGGATTCCGTCTTTATGAGGGACCGGAGCAGAAACCATGGTTTTACCAAGGTCTATTTTTTTAATTATTTTGGTTTCCTTGTAGTCGATGAAGTCCAGTGAATCGGTTGGCACTGGATTTATTCCGGGCACTTTTGACTCGTCAAACCATGTAAATACGGTATCGACGAAAGATGAATCCCCTCTTAACGAAGCAATACAGGTTATCTTCATCTCTTTTTTTGTAAGATCAACGAAGTTAAAGCCGTAAAGCTTTGTTTTTGATGTGGAGCCAACTCCCATAAAAGCGGGAAGCATGTCAAATTCCATCTTCTTGTTCGCATGCCCGTGACCAACAAAGATGGATTTAAGATTCTTTTTGCGAAGAAGATTTGTCACCTTATACCAGTTGTCCACATCTCCATCGAGGGGATGGTGAATAAAGAAGTAGATTTCCTTGTTATCAGGGATGTTTTTGAGCTGTTTTTCGAGCCAGTCGATATCCTCAGGAACTACATGACCACCGCCACCTCGTAGAACAATACCGGAATTCAATCCGATAAATACATAATTGAGTGTGTCGAACCGGAATTTATTGTCACCAAAAATGGCGGGAAATTCCATTCCACCCATATCCGACCACTTTGTATCGTGGTTGCCGGGAATAATTAAAAACCTTTTATTCAGTTTTGAAAGGAGTTTTTGGGCTCTTTCAAGTTCCTCCCACTTTCCTGTCTCGGAAATATCACCGGTGATAACCACAAATCCAACATCATTCTGCGAGTTAATCCTGTCGATTTGTTTCAGGATCACAGAATCGGATTTTGCATATCCCACATGAATATCGGTAAGCCACGCAAATTTGAGATTTTGCCCGCCTGCAGAGTATGCGGCGATAAAAAGAATTAGTAATAAAATCTTCGATCTAATCATATTATTCATTTCCGGAAGGTAAATTTTCCCAAAGGAAGGATAACCATAAATTATTGGTCAACCTTCCTTATGGGTTAAAATTAAAGTTTTTCGAGCAGGTCTTTGAGAGTCGAAGCGAGGTTTTCGAGAGGAGCTTCGAGTCTTTCACCCGTTTTTCTGACTTTTATCTCCACTTTGTTTTCAGCGAGTTTTTTCTCGCCAACAATCACCTGTAAAGGCATGCCGAGAAGGTCTGCATCCTTAAATTTGAAACCTGCCTGTGCATCAGCTCTGTCGTCAAAAAGCACTTCAATACCAGATGCCAGTAATTCAGAATAGATTTTTTCGGATGCTTCCGCAACCGGTTCCTTTTTCATGTTCAAACCAAGAAGGTGGACATGGAATGGAGCGATTGCCTTGTTCCAGATTATACCCGCTTCATCGTGACTTTGTTCGATGGAGCAGGCGACAACTCTTTCGACACCAATTCCGTAACTGCCCATAACGATCGGTTTCTCATCACCCGCTTCGGTTAGGTAAGTTGCACCCATGGCAGCGGAGTATCTTGTTCCGAGTTTGAAAATGTGTCCGAGTTCTATTGCTGTGAAGACACCGAGTGGCTTTCCACATTTGGGGCAACCTTCTCCGGAAGTGACAGTACGAAGATCGGCGTATTCAATAGTCGGAACATCTCTCTTGAAGTCGATGCCACCGATGTGGTAATCGTTTTTATTCGCACCCGAGAAGAGATTGTTGCAGTCACGAATCCTGAAATCGGCAATTATTCTGCCGTTGAAACCGATCGGTCCGATGGAACCTGCATCTGCACCCGTAATCTCTTTGAGTTCTTCGGGATGTGCAGGTCTGATGCCGCTTCCGAGAGCTTTTTCAAGCTTGGTTTCATTAACCTCGTCATTCCCTGACATAAGTATCAAAACTGCTTTGCCGTCAGCGATATAAACCCTCGATTTTGCCGTCTGTCTCTCGTTAATATTGAGGAAAGCACAAAGTTCATCGATCGATTTCACATTCGGTGTGCTGATTTCGTAAATTTCTTTTGATTCATTATCTCTTTGAACCGGAGTGATGACAGATGAAGCCACTTCAACATTGGCTGCATATCCACAGGCTTCACAATGTGCAACTGTATCTTCGCCGGCATCAGAACCCACCATGAATTCTTCACTGCCACTTCCACCCATCGCACCGCTTGAGGCACCCACGACGAAAAACTTTAAGCCAACTCTTGAAAATATATTTCTGTAAGCCTGATCATGAAGATCATACGACTTGTCGAGACCGTCTGTATCGATGTCCAGTGAGTAGGAATCTTTCATCAGGAATTGTCTTCCGCGAATCACACCGCTTCTTGGTCTGGCCTCATTTCTGAATTTTGTTTGTATCTGGTACCAGGTCTGCGGCATGTCCTTGTAAGATTTCACCACTTTACGGGCATGGAAAGTTATAATTTCTTCATGAGTTGGTGCGAGCACATAATCCCTGTTTTTGAGGTGATACATTGTGTCGCCAAATGCCTCAACTCTGCCTGTTTCTTCCCAGATTTCCCTTGGGTTAAGTGCCGGCAGGTGAAATTCCTGTCCACCTATCGCATCCATCTCCTGACGGATGATTTCACAAACTTTTTTAACCACCCGGTAACCGAGCGGTAGAAATGAATAGATTCCGGCGGCAAGTGCCCTTACATAGCCACCCCTCAGCATGAGGACATGACTCGGTACAACGGCGTCGTTTGGTACTTCTTTAAGTGTCGGTATAAATGATTTGCTTTGTCGCATTTTGTCTTTGAATTTTTTGAAAAACTGAATTACAAAGATAGTAAAATTAGGTATGATGTATGAACTATGAACTATGAGCTGGTCTTGCGGTATCCTGAAATTCGTTAAGGAAGTCTTTGTAGTTTTTTATTTCTATGCCATCTGTGCCCGGTTTGGAAATCCCTTTATAAATCAGGAATCCTTTTTCTTCGGGGCTTTTGGTTTTTTCAATAGCAGTGATATACTTTTTCTGGAATGTCTCACTTGTTTTTATTTCGACCCAATCTCTGGTTGAATTTTTATCGATGACAAGATCTGTCTCCAATCCATATGATGTTCTGAAATAGTAGAGATTCCAAAACAGCTTATTGTGCTCAAGAATCTTTTTGACTTCAGATACTATATAATTTTCGAACAGTGGACCGGACAGGATACTGTTTTCAAACTGTCTTTGTGATTCAATTCCGGTGAGAAAAGAGACCAACCCGGTGTCGTAAAAATAAAGTTTTGGAGATTTTATTATCCGTTTGCCAAGATTTTCATAAAACGGTGGCAGAAACCAGATAATGTAAGATGCCTCAAGTACCGACAACCAGTGTTTAACAGTATTTACAGTTACTCCCAGCTCGCTGGCGATTTCGGACAGATTAATCATTTGAGAGCATCTTGCAGCAAGGAATCTGATTAACCTAAAAAAGTCTCTGATATTCCCAATATCACTGATCGACCTTAAATCCTTTTCAAGATAGGTATTGATATATGCCTGATACCACTCGTTTCCAAACTGATAATCTCTCTTCACCAGCTCGGGGTATCCCCCCTTAAATATCGATTCTTCGTGAAGTTTTTGGGGAATTTCGCTGAACTGCAATGGAAGGAGTGAAAGCAAACCAATTCTTCCAGCGAGAGATTCAGAAATATGCTTCAGCAAAGTGAACTGAGAGGAACCGGATAGGATAAACTTGCCGTAATTATCGCGGTCATTGTCAACGGCGATTTTCACATATGAAAATATTTCAGGTGCTTTCTGTGCCTCATCAAAGATAACTTTGTCACTATAAATTCTCATAAACCTTTCAGGATCATCCCTGAATTCAGCAACTGTCACCGGGTCATCAAATGTCACATACTTGTACTCGTCTTTGAGGAGAGCACTAAGCATCGTGGATTTACCCGACTGGCGGGGTCCTGTAACACCCGTAACAGGGAATGCTGAAAGATATTTGAGCAGAGTATTTTCTGCGGTTCGAGAGATATAATTGTTCATCAGGGTGAAAACCTTGTATTTTTGCAGTCTGACTGCAAATATACATAAATTTTAGCAAATTTATCTGCTCCAGGGCCAGTTCCTCAAAATTTTTGCACAAAATAAAACTGCCCCCGAAGATTTCTCCGGAGGCAGTAAAAACATCACAAGGCATTTAAGCCGGAATAATTAACTCTCTTTTTTTGCTCTCATTGCATCCCAGATCACATATCCGCAAAGGAGGGCAAACATGAAGAGACCAACAAACATGGCACCGTTGGATTCAACCCAGTGCGTTGCCATTAGATCCACATCGAAATATTTCATTACTGCACTTATTACACCCATTAATGCACCACCGGCTATAAAGCCTGATGCGATAAGTGTTCCGCGTTCTCTACGGGCTGTGTTAAGATCTTCATCTTTACTGCGGGTTGAAACGATGTGTGCAAGGATACCACCGATGAGAATCGGCGTGTTGAGTTCGAGAGGAATATACATCCCCAGTGCGAATGCAAGAGCAGGAACTTTGATCATGGTAAGGATCAGAGCCATGGCAGCACCGGCGATATAGAGCATCCAGGGAGCATCTTTTCCTGACATCAAAGGCTCGATAACTGCAGCCATTGCGTTTGCCTGAGGAGCCTGAAGTGCATTGTCACCTTTGAAGCCGTATGCTTCATTAAGAACCATGATGATAAGTCCGACCACTGCTGCCGAGGCTGCAGTTCCGACAAATTTCCATGTCTGCTGCTTGTAAGGTGAACTTCCCAGCCAGTAACCTATCTTAAGATCGGTGATGAACGCACCTGCACATGAAAGTGCGGTACAAACCGCTCCACCAATCAAGAGGGCTGTTACCATTCCTTCTTTTCCTTTGATTCCGAATGAAATCAGAATAATTGAAGAAAGAATCAGGGTCATGAGTGTCATACCTGAAACAGGGTTTGTACCCACGATTGCAATAGCATTGGCCGCAACTGTTGTGAAAAGGAATGAAATGATCATTACAATGAGAAGTCCGATCAGAGCATCTCCCCAGCTTCCGGTAACTCCAAAGTTGAAGAAAAGAAGGAGGGCCAAACCAACAGCAAGAATACCTGAAACGATGACGAACATTGGAAGGTCTTTTTCGGTACGAAGTGCACCGGATGCAGCAGCCCTTCCACCACCGATTTCTTTGGCAGCAAGTTTGAATGCTCCCGCAATAATTCCGGAGGAACGGACGATACCGATAATTCCTGCCATGGCAATGCCACCGATACCGATATGACGGACATAATTTCTGAAAATCTGTTCAGCCGACATATCCTTTATCAATATTGTTACATTGGCACCAAATGGAGCTACGAGTCCCTGACCGATGTAATAAACCACAGGAATAAGGAGGTACCATGAAACGAATGAGCCTGCGGCTATGATTGCGGCATACTTAAGACCTACAATAAAACCGAGTCCTGTAACGGCAGCACCAATATTTATATTGAAAACAAGTTTGTATTTGTCATAAAGCATATCGCCAATTGGTAAAACTTTTGTGGAGAAAGTTTCGCTCCACCATCCAAAAGTGGCGATAATAAAATCGTAAACACCACCGACAAGTCCTGAAGAAACCAGAACAAGTGCCTGTGAACCACCCTTTTCACCCGCAACCAGCACTTCTGTTGTTGCTGTGGCTTCAGGGAAGGGGAATTTACCGTGCATATCGGCGACGAAATATTTTCTAAAGGGTATGAGGAACAATATTCCGAGAAATCCACCAAGAAGTGAAGAGAGGAAAACCTGAAGGAAAGTGGCTTCAAGATCGAGGATGTAGAGGGCAGGTATCGTAAAAATGGCACCCGCGACTACAGCACCTGAAGTGGCACCTACCGACTGGATGATCACATTCTCACCCAAAGCATTTTTTCTTTTCAGAAGTGTCGACAGACCAACCGCAATAATTGCAATCGGGATTGCCGCCTCGAAAACCTGTCCGATCTTAAGACCAAGATAGGCTGCCGCTGCAGAAAAGAGCACTGCCATTAACAATCCCAATGATATAGTGTAAACATTAACCTCGGGAACGATAGCGAGTGGCGACATGATTGGCTGGTATTTTTCACCAGGCTTCAACTCGGAATAAGCATTTTTTGGAAGTCCTTTGACCTCCCCGGAAGAATGTCCGCTCATTTGATCTCCGTAATTGGTATTTAGAATAATTATCGAATAAGAAAATTAATGCAATATTAAATAATGAACTATTGCATTACACAAAATTACTGCATTATTGGATTACTGCATTAAAAAAAAGACCGGCCGCCTCAAATGAATGAAACAGCCGGTGGTAAGAAACAAACAACTACCGCCTTCTTACAAAGCGGACGATGATAGCACTATAATTTGACCGAGCTGATTACTTTCATATAGTTGGCTCTTTCATATTGAGAGGGGTCGCCAACATTCATGTAGCTCATTGAACCACGCATGTCTTCCACCGAGTTGTACTCGTTGGCTTCCATCCAGAATTTCATTTTTGCAAGTACATCAGAAATGTGGTTTGGTCCAAACTTCAGGATACTCGACATCATTTGTGTGACCTTGGCACCAACCATGATCATTTTGATGACATCTTTTTCACTGTAGATACCGCTCGTGGCAGCGAGGTCGCAGTCGAGTCTGCCGTAAAGAACACCAATCCAGCGGAGAGGAAGTCTCATCGCCATCGGAGTGCTCAGTAGGACATTGGGCACCACTTCGAGATTTTCCAGATCGATATCGGGCTGGTAGAATCTGTTGAAGAGTACGAGACCGTCTGCACCGGCTTTGTCAAGCTGGTCAGCCATCCATGCAGTTGAACTGAAGAAAGGGCTCAGTTTCACTGCAACAGGGATTTTCACATTTCTTTTAACTTCTTTTATTATGTCGATGTAGAGCTGTTCAATTTCCCTGCCGTCGGTGTTGAAATCGGTGGCAAGTTTGTAGATGTTCAACTCGAGTGCATCGGCACCGGCTTCTTCCATGTTGTGAGCATATTTTACCCATCCGCCCAAAGATTTACCATTGAGGCTGGCAATTATCGGGATGTCTGTGGCTTCTTTAGCCTTACGGATGAGATCGAGATACTCTTCGGGACCGGCTTTATATTCGATATGGTCGGGGAAGTAAGTCGTGGCTTCTGCATAACTTTCGTTATGCGCTGTTGTATAATAATGATTGGCAAGGGATTCTTTTTCAATCTGCTCCTCGAAGAGTGAATAGAGCACCACAGCAGCAGCACCTGCATCTTCGAGAGCCTTAATTGATGAAATCTCCTGAGAAATTGGACCCGCGGATGGAACCACAGGGTTTTTAAGTTTCATGCCAAGATATGTTGTTGTCAGATCCATTTTATTTTCCTTAAAATCAGGTTAATCGTTTCTTGAAACCGTAATTAATTGTTAACATTTGGGTTTTGGTTCGCCATGTTTTCATACATTTTCCAACGCTTGGAAACATCTTCCTGAGCTTCGTCCATCAATCTGGCGGCAGCTTCGGGATGCGATTTTGTCAACATTTTATATCTGGTTTCAAGATATGCGTAATCTTTGAAAGGAATCTTCATGCCCTTTGAGTCGAGGCTGAAAGGATTCTTTCCTTCTGCAACGAGATCAGGATTATACCTGAAGAGCTGCCAGTGACCTGAATCAACTGCCGCTTTCTGGTTTCTGGTAGCGGTTGACATGTCGATACCATGAGCGATACAGTGGCTGTAGGCAATGATCAAGGATGGTCCGTCATAAGCTTCGGCTTCGATGAATGCCTTTACTGTGTGAGCGTCGTTTGCACCCATCGCAACTTTGGCAACATAAACATTACCGTAGCTCATAGCCATCAGTGCAAGATCTTTTTTCGCAGCAAGTTTACCACCCGAAGCAAATTTTGCAACAGCGGCTCTTGGTGTCGATTTTGACATCTGACCACCAGTATTTGAATACACTTCGGTATCGAGAACGAGAACATTTACATTTTTGCCCGATGCGAGCACATGATCGAGACCGCCGTAACCGATATCGTAAGCCCATCCGTCACCACCCATGATCCAAACTGATTTCTTCACGAGATAGTCAGCAAGGCTCTTGAGGTTGATTGCGTCGAATTTAAGGTCTTCATCAGATGTTGAATTTTCGATTTCTGCAAGCTTTGTTTTCAGTTCTTCCACTCTTGCTCTCTGGTCTCTGATACCGGCTTCAGTTTTCTGATCTGCATTAAGGAGGTCGAAAACGAGTCTGTCACCGATTTTTTCGCCGAGTTTTACGAGAAGAATTCTTGCCTGCTCGTTAAACTGGTCGATCGAAAGTTTGAAACCGTATCCAAATTCAGCGTTGTCTTCGAAGAGGGAGTTTGACCATGCGGGTCCGCGTCCGTCTTTGTTTTTGCTCCACGGTGTTGTTGGCAGGTTACCGCCATAGATTGATGAACAGCCTGTTGCGTTGGCAACCACTGCCCTGTCACCGTATAGCTGGCTGACGAGTTTTACATAAGGAGTTTCACCGCAACCTGAGCATGCACCCGAGAACTCAAACAATGGCTCGAGGAACTGTGAATCTTTTACCGTGTTCAGCTTAAGATCAGTTCTGTCCCATTCAGGAATATCAAGGAAGAAATCCCAGTTTAAGCGTTCGGTTTCACGAAGCGGAAGCTGTGGCTGCATGTTGATAGCTTTGAATCTTACTTCTCTCTTGTTTTTGGCAGGACAGAATTCGACGCAAAGTCCGCAACCCGTACAATCTTCAACTGCGACCTGAATTGTGTAATAGAGGCCTTCACCGTGTTCTTTTGCTTTGAAAGGAACTGCTTTGAAGGTTTCAGGAGCTTTGTCAAGCTGATCTTTTGAATAAATTTTTGCTCTAATCGAAGCATGAGGGCAGATGAGTGCACATTTGTTACACTGAATACAAACATCAGCGTCCCAAACGGGAACTTCAAGGGCTATGTTTCTTTTTTCGTATTTGGTTGTTCCGGTCGGGAATGTACCATCCACGGGCATAAGGCTTACAGGAAGGTCATCACCAAAACCGGCAATAATCTTTCCGGTTACATTCTTTACAAATTCGGGTGAATTTGCAGGAACCGCGTCACGGATATTGAATTTTGATGTAATTACATTCGGCACTTCCACTTCAAAAAGGTTATCGAGTGTTCTGTCAACCGAGTCAAAATTCATCTGAACGATCTTTTCGCCTTTTGAACCATAGGTTTTCTTGATAGCGTACTTGATCATTTCGATTGCTTTTTCCTTTGGAAGGATTTTCGAAATTGCAAAAAAGCAGGTCTGCATGATGGAGTTGATTCTTCCGCCCATGCCCGTTTCGTTGGCAACTTTGTAAGCATCGATAATGTAGAATTTCATCTTCTTTTCGATGAGGGTTTTCTGAACATTCTCAGGAAGTGTATCCCAGACCTCTTCTTTGGAAGCGGGAGTGTTCAGAAGGAATGAAGCACCTTCAACTGCATCGCGAAGCATGTCAGTAGTCTCGAGGAAGACTGTCTGATGGCATGCAACGAAATTTGCACGGTTGATGAGGTAGCTTGATTTGATTTTCTTTGGTCCAAACCTCAGGTGGGATGTAGTCATCGAACCCGATTTTTTCGAATCGTAAACAAAGTAACCCTGTGCGTAGAAGTCGGTGCCTTCACCGATAATCTTGATGGAGTTTTTGTTTGCTCCAACTGTTCCGTCAGCACCAAGTCCGTAGAATTTACCTTTGAATGTATCTTCGTTTTCAACGGAGAATGAAGGATCGAATTCGAGACTTGTATTGGTTACATCTTCCTTTATTCCCACGGTGAAGTGGTTTTTAGGTTTGGATTTTCCGAGTTCGTCATACACTGATTTAATCATTGCAGGTGTGAACTCTTTTGAAGAGAGACCATATCTTCCGCCGACTATTTTAGGGAATGCGAAAGGCAGGGTTCCTTCGTTAAAGGTTTCGGCTATTGCGCTAACAACATCCAAGTAGAGAGGTTCTCCCGATGCTCCCGGCTCTTTTGTCCTGTCAAGTACACCAATAACTTTTACGGTTTTGGGTATTGCTGCTATAAAATGTTTCATTGAGAAAGGTCTGTAGAGTCTTACTTTCAAGACACCGACTTTTTCTCCGGCTGCTGTAAGGTGTTCCACGGTTTCTTCAACCGCTTCAGCGCCTGAACCCATAATGATGATTACTTTTTCTGCATCCGGTGCACCGTAATAATCGTAAAGGTTATACTGTCTGCCTGTAAGCTTAGCAAACTTGTCCATGTATTTTTGAACGATATCAGGACATGCATTATAAAACGGATTTACAGTTTCTCTGCCCTGGAAGTAAACATCAGGGTTTTGAGCTGTTCCGCGAAGAACTGGTGCGTCAGGATTCAGACCTCTTTTTCTGTGTTCGAACACAAGTCTCTGATCGATCATATGTTTCATATCATCGGGGGTAAGCTGCTCAATTTTGGCAACTTCGTGTGATGTTCTGAAACCATCGAAGAAGTGGATGAACGGTACTCTTGCTTCAAGCGTTGCAGCCTGTGCTATAAGAGCAAAGTCCATTACTTCCTGAACTGAATTTGAGGAGAGGAGTGCCCAACCTGTTGAACGGGTTGACATAACATCACTGTGATCGCCAAAAATTGACAAAGCGGATGCAGCTATTGAACGGGCTGACACATGAAATACTGTGGAAGTCAGTTCACCGGCAATTTTAAACATGTTAGGGATCATCAATAGAAGACCCTGTGATGCTGTGAAGGTGGTTGTAAGTGAACCTGTCTGAAGTGCGCCGTGCACACTTCCGGAGGCTCCGCCCTCACTTTGAAGTTCAGAGACAGATGGTGTAATTCCCCAGATGTTTTTTCTTCCTTCCGATGCCCATGCATCGCACCATTCTGCCATGTTAGACGAAGGAGTAATAGGGTATATTGCTATCACTTCGTTAGTGTGATAGGCTACATATCCCGCCGCCTCATTTCCGTCAATAGTTACTTTTTTTCTTTCCATTTTCTTACCATCGGTTATTTTTCGTGAATAAAAATCAATTCAATGATGCAAATATTGTGCCAAAACAATAAAGGCTCTTTTTCAAGGTTTTTCGTCACTTTTTGCCAATAATGAAAAAATGTTTGCCGGATTTGTTAAGATATTCTTAAATTTTAGAAGAAGATTGTATTCGAAGTGCCAATAAAATCCCTTTTCAGGGTTTGCCGCAGGCGTAAAACGGAAAATTCGAATTGTTTTTTTGATCGCTGATAATTAAATTTTCATTTATTCACTTTAAATCAGACAACCAAATTTGGAAACAAAAAACAGGCCCCGGATAGAACTTGAAAGTTCTGTTGCAGACAAAATTGTCGAGGTTGTATCTGCCACTGTACTTTTGACAATAAGTGTACTATTTCTGTTTCAGTACCCTTCTGTTGATGAAAGAGTGCCGATGCATTATGACTTCTCAGGAAATGTTGACCGTATGGGAGACAAAGCAGAATTGTTTTTCCTTTTTGGAATACTAATTTTACTCTACGCCGGTATGACAATCGCACAAAGATTCCCGCATTCGTTTAACTATCTGACAGAAATCACCCGCGAAAATGCCCTGCGACAATATACAACCGCTGTCAGAATGATCCGCTGGCTAAAAATGATGCTTGTGTGTTTATTCTCGTTTATCATCGCCAAAACCATTTTCCCGGTTTACATCAGCGACGAAGTTTTCTTTGCGGTGATAATAACATTCATTGTCATAACCTTCATTCAGATGATCGGATATTTCATAAAATCGGGCAAATAAAAAAGCCCCCGGCATTTCCTCCGGAGGCTCACAATAACGCAGAAACCTGGTATTAACTAACTATTTCATTAAAATCATTTTTTTGGAAATGACATTGGTTCCTGCTGACAGTCTGTAAATATATATACCGCTTGGAAGCTGTTTTGCATCGAATTTTACGGAGTATCTTCCTGCTTCCAACTCCCCTGTCGCAAGCGTGCTGACCATTTCACCGAGAACATTATAAATCGAAAGATTCACATTCACTTTTAATGGAATGGAGAATTCGATTACTGTCTCCGGATTGAATGGATTCGGGTAGTTATCTGACAGAACGAAACCTGCAGGACTATATGTCGTTTCAATCTCTTTAACCGAAGTCGGAGAGTCGTTTCTGAGAATTCCGCCATCTGAGGTGGCAGCAAACAACCTGCCGTTTGATTGATCGAAACTGATTGCACTTACCTTCACACCTTTCAATCCGATATAATTCCAGGCTGAAGCAGGGGCATCTGTTGAGGTGATATGTGCAAAATAAACACCGTTATTCCAGGAGCTGACGAAAACATTGTCTCCGTTATCAACAGAAACCGAGTAAATGTGCGTTGCAGCTATTCCGGAGGTTTGTGGTTGCCACGAGTTTCCACCATCGGCAGAGAGATAGAGACCATTCCCGTAGGTTCCTGCAACAATTATGCCTGTGGAAGTAGTACCGAGTGACCAGACATGCGGATAGTTCATTGCTGTTGAGTTCCAGTTTTGTCCGCCATCAACACTCTTGTATATACTGCCTCCGAATGTACCGGCGTAAATATTGCCGCTGTTATCTTTCGTGAGAGCCTGAACTGATTTGATAATCATACCGCTGCTTGCATCAACCCAGTTTGCACCGTTGTCAGTCGATTTATAAACTCCTTGACCCCATAGACCGGCATAAAGTGTATTATCATGGAATAAAAGAGAACGGACATCGTACTGTGGAAGTGAAGTGGAATTCCAGTTTACTCCGTTGTCACCTGAACGGAAAACGCCTCTTTCGGTTGCGGCATAGAAATCACCGTTTGGTGTTTGAACCAGACTCCAGATGTAGGCGACATTCATACCGTTGTTGATAACAGAGAATGTAAGTCCCTGATCAGTTGATCTTAGAATTTTTCCACCCCAGGTACCTGCAATCATAGACCCGTCCTGTGCCCGCATAAAAGTCCAGATAAAATATTCCTGACTTACAGAACCGACATATTGCCAGTTTCCGGTATTTATTGATCCACCACCTCCGGCGTGCGTTCCCCTGACATGAACGCTTGCTGCGGAATAATCATCCTCGTTCTCCCCTCCCGATCCCGGGTTTGAATCCACATCGAGCTGGTCGCATCTGATAATTTCTGCAATATTTGTTATTGTTGTGTCAAGGGGAATGTTTCCGATGAAATTTGCAAGATTATACTGTGCTCCGCCGGAAAGAGACTTGCATATCATCTGTCCGTGTTGAACACCGCTAATAAAGTTTACATCCGCTAATGGTGCAAGAACGGAACCGGTTACATCAATTGACTGAATTGTTATCTTCTTTGCATCGTGAAAATTAAACATGCAGTTTGTTATTGGTGTACCTGACACAACGAGATTACCACCCCAGTCGATGCTGTCTCCGGCCACATTGATAAGAGCAACCGAACCATTGGGTACATTTACATATACTTCCTGAGTCTGGGTCATCTGTGCGGCAGTAACTGAGAATGTGTTTAAGAACGGATCTGCACCGTTAAGTGTCAGGGTAACTCCGGACATGGTTGTTGAACCGTTTGTTGTGTAACCGGCCAGTTGTGTTGAAAGAGCGGTAAGGTATGCACCCGCTGCATTGAAATCGACCGGATTTCCTTGCCTCAGAGTACCGTCCACTATCCCAACCTGTTGAGAAACTGTTCCCGATGTACCGTAAACCACATTGCCTCCGGTTACATTTCCTGAAGCAAATGTAAGATGTCTTCCAACCACCAGCACATCAACTGTTCCCCCCGAAGCGGGAAGGAGATCACCGACACTGAAGTTGGAGAAAAACCCGTCTCTTCCGACTGCCACTTTCCCCTCCACATCCGCGGTTGGCTGATTCATGTCCTGAAGAGTAAATACATTGTATCCTTCTGCAGCACCGAGACTGAAAAGATAATTTGCAGCGACATCAACTTTTACTGTTACAGCAAGCGAAGCGTTGGCACCATTGGCAAGGTTCCCGATTGTCCATTCACCGCTTGCGGAGTTGAAGCTGCCTTGTGAGGCACTCGAACTGATGTAAGTAAGACCACCCGGCAGAAAATCCTTCGCTACCACCCCTGAAGCGGGCGAAGGTCCTGCATTGGAAACAGAGATTGTGAATGTGACATTTTCGCCATTATTAGGATTTGCATTACTTACTGTTTTTGTCAGACTAATATCGACTCTTTCTGTCCACTCAAGGTTTATCGATGTATTCTTTTGAGCCGTGGCCGGTGTGGCGAGCACAATTTTTTGGAATAAGTTTGGTTGTACCTGGTGAACATATCTCGTTCCCTGGGGAATTGTTATGACGGCAGTTGCAGTAAGAGTCACATTCTTCGCAGAGCCGGGATTTAGTGTCACTGCTGGTGTCGTGCCCGTTGCATCGGTTGTAACAACCGTTTGACTAAGTGACCCGGCAGAAACAGAAAGCGTAACTTGTCTGTTTGCAACAGGTCGTGCAAGTTCATCAAATACTTTAATTCTAAACTGAGCATCTGTTCCTGTAAAATACTGGTTTGCTGACGGAAGAATTATCAAGGTTTTTACCGGCACAAAACCATTGGAATTTGCGTTTGCTTCATTAATTATTTCGATGGTTCTTGCCTTAATATCAGCAGTCTGTATGGTGTTCGGATTAACTCCATCGGCAAAATGCCAGATTGCGAGTTGTATGGCCGCGGCTTCCTTTTGAACCGTCGTCATCGCACCTGTATAAGGGTAGGCCTTATATGGATAGTAATTCATCAATATGTAGGTTATTTGTGACGGGGTTGTACCCGAATCTATATAGAGATGAGGTTGTGAAGCTGTATAAAAAGCGAGCGAATGGGCAATGTCTATACAATAGAAATTTTCGGTTTGACTGTTTATTTCGCCTCTAAAAGTGCCTGCCCAGGCGTTAAATACTTTTGTAGGATTATAGGGGTCGGTAAATTTTATTCCATTTGTCCCTTTATCAATCGCCAGTACCTTGGCAATACTGCTTGTTATCCCATCCGGGGAGACAAAAAACTCAGCCGGATATTTTGTATTGCTTTCGGTTCCTGAGACCGATAGTGTGTCGATAGGAAATACAACTGCTGTTGAGATAACCCAAATTAAGGCAAACAGCATTTTATTTAGAATAGTAGAATGTTTTTGCATATTTTTCTTCTGTTTTGTCAATTTACACCATCAAAAATTATACCAATTCAATCTTTAGAAAAAACGCCTGTTTTGACAGCTTTCTAAAAAAAACGCCTGTTTTATTTTGAGAAAATGTATCAAAATTCGACATTAAAAACAGTTGCCGACAGGGAATCCCCATCGGCAAACTGTAGAAAACCGGTTTGTTACCTGTTTATAGCATTCATTTACTCTTCCAGCGTACTCTTGTCACCTTCAGGAAGACCGAGAGCTCTGGCACGCAGTAGCCTTCTCATTATTTTACCTGATCTTGTTTTGGGAAGAGCATCCATGAAGTTGATTTTTTCCGGTTTTGCGATTGGTCCTATCTCGTGACCGACATGTTTTTTCAGGTCCTCCATTAATGATTCGGAGGCTACATATCCGGCTCTGAGTACCACATAGGCATGAATTACATTTCCTTTTACTTCGTGCGGCAAACCAATGGCTGCAGCTTCCGCCACTGCTGAATGTGAAACGAGCGCGGATTCTATTTCTGCAGTTCCGAGCCTGTAACCGCTCACTTTAATTACATCATCCAGTCTGCCTATTACCCACACATAACCGTCCTTGTCTTTTCTGGCGGAGTCGCCCGCCTCGTACATGGTTGTGTATTTACTCCAGTACTGCTGTTTGTATCGTTCAGGATCGTGCAGAATACCCCGCATAATCGAGGGCCAAGGTTTTTTGATAACGAGAATGCCTTCTTCACCTGGAGCCGCACTCTTGCCTTCAGAGTCGATAACATCCACCTCAATACCAAAGAATGGCTTTGTTGCACTTCCCGGTTTCAGGGGAGTAACGGGGAGAGGTGTGATCATAAATCCACCCGTCTCTGTTTGCCACCATGTATCCATAATCGGACATTTTGATTTTCCGATCACCTCGTAATACCACTTCCAGGCTTCAGGATTTATCGGTTCGCCGACACTTCCGAGAATTCGGAGTGATGAGAGGTCATGTCTGTTGGGCCAGGCATTGCCGAAACGCATCAGTCCTCTGATAGCCGTGGGAGCTGTATAGAGAATAGTAATCCCGTATTTCTCGATCATCTTCCACCATCTGTTTGGATATGGGAAGTTGGGAGCGCCCTCATACATGAAACTTGTGGCACCGTTTAGAAGTGGTGCGTAAACGATATAACTGTGGCCCGTGATCCATCCCGGATCTGCAGCACACCAGTAACGGTCTTCATCGTTGATGTCAAAAACATATTTGAATGATGTGGCAGTATAAACCATGTAACCACCGTGAGTGTGGATTACTCCTTTGGGTCTGCCTGTCGTTCCTGAAGTGTACAGGATAAATAGCATCGTCTCGGCATCCACTTGTTCGGTTTCGCATGGCTGATTTACCACTGGTACGCTTAGAAGGTCGTGGTACCAGTAGTCTCTTCCGGGCTCCATATACACTTCGTGTCCAGTCCGCTTTACAACCACACAATGTTCGATTGTACCTTGTCTGGCGAGTGCTTCGTCGGCAATTTCCTTCAGGTTTACAATTTTACCGCGCATAAAACCACCATCGGCAGTGATAAGCACTTTGCTTTGAGCATCTTCTATTCTTTCCGCAAGAGCCTCGACACTGAAACCACCGTAAACCACCGAGTGAGCAGCTCCTATTTTTGCACAGGCAAGCATTGCAAACATCAATTCGGGAACACGGGGCATATATATCGTAACAATGTCGCCTTTCTGTACCCCCATGCTCTTTAAAATGTTGGCAAATTTTACAATTTCGCGATTAAGGGCAAAATAGGAATAGGTTCTGACATCATCACCGGCTTCACTCTCCCAAATCAGGGCAATTTTGTTTTTCCGGAAAGTTTTTAAATGTCTGTCGATGGCATTGGTAACAATATTGGTTTTACCACCAGTAAACCATTTAAAGAACGGCGGGTTGGAATCATCGTAAACTTTCTCCCATTTTTGAGACCATACAAACTCTTCTGCGATTTCTCCCCAGAAATTCTCCGGGTTTTCGATCGATTTTTTGTACATCGAATCGTAGTCTTTGCAGAGAGCTTTATCAATAACTGACTGCGAGGGGTGGAAAATTTCTCCTTCAGACTGTTTAATGCCTGTTTCATCACTCATTTTTGATGCTCCTGTGGATAATTTTATCTGGAAATGTTTGTTTACGAGGCCATGGATAAATCTTAATAACGAATTCTCAAGTTAAGAATGTTGAATTTTTAATGCAAATTTTTTTTGAATCAAAAAACAGGGTTTATTCAATTGCAGGCATATTAGTTAAAAAGGAGGGTAAGGAATGGTAAAAAAAGTGCCCGCCATCTCGAAAGATAAACGGGCAAGGTTTAGTTAGGTGAGGGACTCACATTCTTTTAGAGAAATCGAAACTCTATCCTCACCTCGGGGGATTTCACATTTGCGATGTGTATGCGAGAATCTTAAAAAAGACCTGTGACACAACAATCGCCACACCTAACCAAATGACATTACGAAAAAGTTTTTCCTTTTTTTTCCTTTTATAGTAGAGACTGTCGTACTCACCGGTACTGCGGTAGTCTCCATTTTCAACGCTCCACCTGTACCAGGTGATTTCCTGTTGCATTTTAATCCTCAATTCAATGTTTATTGACAGGTTATTTGATCATAAATTTTTCTGCCATCAGTCTTATTACATGAAATGGAGAAAACAAAATGATTAAGCAAACCACAGGAGTGTAAACTGCAACAAGGAGCATCAATCTGACAATGGTAATCTTTTCGTGATCGAATTTGCCAGGTTGATCGTCCTTGAACATACCTTCTCCATTAAAGTAACTAAATTATTGTTATTTATGTTATATTTTTTAGATCCTGTGACAACATAGCTCGGAGATGCTGGCGAAACCGGCAGCCGGCTACGGGCGATGACTGGTCATACACATAGCACAGGACATAAAAATTCGATGATTTTCAACTTGAGAAGTAAAAATTGCGGTTCTTTAGATAAGAATAAGCTTGAGGGGTTCATTGTAAAAGGGGATGCAGCTTGCTGCAATATTAGAAACTTATAAACCGGCGATAGCGTGCCTTTTCCCTCACCACACCAAACACAGTTTATCGACTACATCCCGCCTCTACAATAACAATAAAAATCTAAAAGAAAATGCCTCCATTTTTTGTGAAAAACCAATGGTCATTTAAACCTCACCTTAAACCTGCACAAAGTTAATCATAATATATTTTAAAGTCAAGTAAATAAGTGAAAAAAGTTTAAATAAGTTGGCTTTTTTTATCAACTATCTTTCGATTTTGCTTTAACATACTGTATGTTATATTAAAATGCGGGTTTTCAGCAAGATTAATTGCTGAAGATTGTTATATTTTTAAAAAGAATTTCTGAGTCGGGTAAGGGGGAATTCTAGTGGGTTTGTCAGATTTTGGCGACTGCCATCAAAATAAAGTACATCGCAACGGTAAGGGCGACTCCGGCGGTGATCCAGAGAGCACTCTTTTTTGTTTTTTCTAATTTGCGGTTCCGCAAATAGAGTTTATCATATTCATCATTTTGCCGGTAATCACCTTGCTTGATGTGCCAGCCGTACATGTCTTTTTTCATTAAATCTTCGATTATTTCAAAATTTTTTGCTTTTCCTGACGCAAATATAGCGAAATACTCCCTTAAGGCATGTGATGTATGTCGAATAGACTTTTTTGCCGTAGAAAAAGAAATGCAGATTTAACAAAAAGTTTTTTATTAAATATATTGAAAAATGTTTATTTTGCATCAATAATCGCACATTTTATAAGAAGTCCAGCCAAAATGCCCGAACAATTCGAAGTAGTAAAAGGAATCCGGTTTCCCAAGTATTCATTGAAAATAGTTAAATACAGCAACGGGGAGTTTGGGGTGATCGAATCTTTTTATTTCTTTAAATACTGTTACAAAAGAAATGTAATGAAGTTTGAAAAAGAATTGGATGCAAAAAATAAATATGAAGATTTGCATGCTTCACGCAAATTCGATCATATGACAGGACATTAGAATTCCCTTCTTGCGGGACTTTCCTGCCGGTATTCAAGTTTTCATCTTTTTTGCTTATCTTGTTTACTTGTTGAACCAAATTTTGATGGAGCCGGTAAGACTGTGAATAAAAAAATCGATAAAAAAATTCTTCTTAACGGATTGCTCGCGGAACTGAAGGTTCCAGCCAACATTTCCTACCTTCCAATACTTCAGAACATCTCAACTACCATAGCCAAATGGCTCGGCTTCAATGAAGATCACTTCAACAACATAGATCTGATTGTAGAAGAATCTTTTGTAAGCATTGTGGAAAATTCTTTCGATCCCGAGGAATTTGGGGAAATCAGGTTTTTCGTCCGTTTCAAACCGGGAAAACTGATTTTGTCTTTCGAGGACAAGGGTTTGCCGGTCGATGTTTCTATGCTGGAAAAACAGGAACACTCGGCTTTGGGAATCCTGATAATCAAACACCTTGCCGATGAATTCAAGTTTGTCAATCTTGGGAAAGACGGGAAACGGCTCGAGATTGTAATTAATATCCCTGAGGGTGATATCAATGAAATTCTCGAGAGGGAGGCGGCACAAAAAACTGAACCCGCTCCGCTCGATGAAGAACTTCACTTTAGAATGATAGAACCAGCCGATGTACTTGATTTAACCCGACTCACCTACAGGGCTTATGGATACACCTATATGGGTATCGCATATTTCCCCGAGAAATTAAAGGAATTGCTTGACTACGGGTACATGAAAGCAGTGGTTGTGCACAATTCAAAGAATGAAATGATCGCCAATCTGGGTCTCTTTTTCGACAAACCAGGCTCAAAGGTGGCCGATTCAGGTATGGCGATTGTTGATCCACGCTACAGGGGTCACAATCTTTTTAAAAGAATGAAGGCCAAAGCTGTGGAACACGGGAAAGAAACCGGAATGTACGGCCTCTACAGCGAAAGTGTGACCATACACCCTTACACTCAAAAAGGGAACATAACACTCGGGGCAAAGGAAATAGGTTCTCTTATAGCATTCACAGGTGAACACATCTCTTTCAAGAAAATAAACGATGAGGGGCTCTCCCAAAGGCAGGCGGTTATGCTCTATTATCTGAAAATAAATGAAGAACCGCACAGGGAAGTTTTCATCCCTGAAACATATAAAGAGATGATTACCTCTATCTATGCCGATCTCGGGTTGAGCAGAAAACTTAATTATTTTAACACATACAAAAATATTTCCGAACTCTCGGGTGTAACAATAAGCGAAACGGCTTTCAAACCCGATTTGAATTCTGCAATCATTAGCATTGAAAAATATGGCGAGGACATAGTTCCACTCGTTCAAAACAGTGTAAAAGAACTGTGCATGAAGAAAGTCGACACAATTTACCTCGAACTTCCCCTGTCTGATCCCAACACGATGTTTCTGGTGCCCAAATTTCGGGAAACCGGATTCTTTTTTGGCGGCGTAATTCCGGAATTCAGGAACGGTGACATCCTGAAACTTCAATATCTGAACAACATCTACATTGATCCCGAAAAAATTTGTGTCGCTTCCGACAACGGAAGAAAAATCCTTTCATTTATCCTCGCAGACAGGGAGAAAACAGGCTGATTCAACTCCTTTTAATACCTTATTAAAAACATTGTTATGATGTGATTATATCCGTAATTTAAAGTTTAATTAATATTCTTTAACTGCCACTTAAATTACCGGACCCTCTCATGAATCTTGCAACCAGACTGGTAGCATTAGTACTTATTACCACCTCTATTTTTGCTCAGGAAAAAAGAGGATATGAATATTGTGCTGAAAAAAGACACAACAGCAATTCTCAGTCACTCCTTAAGTATGCATCTGTTTCGGAGATTAAACATTCATTCGATGTGTTGAACTACTCTCTCGATCTTGATATTTATAACTGTTTCATATCCCCCTATTCAAAAGCGTATACGGGAAGTGTCGTCATTAAATTTGCCGTTGATTCAACATTGAACAGCATCACTCTGAACGCTGTGAACACTTCAATTCAGGTGGATTCCGTTTCCATGGCAGGTACTGCTTTTACACACGCCTCCAATTTACTTAATATTACACTCGACAGAACTTATCAACCAGGTGACACAACTGAAGTTAAGGTTTATTACAAACACAAAAATGTCTCTGACGGGGCATTTTATGCGAGTGGAGGGACTGTCTTTACCGATGCTGAACCAGAGGGTGCCCGGAAATGGTTTCCCTGCTACGACAGACCTTCCGACAAAGCAACCGTGGATATTACAACCAGAGTGCCGGTTACCGTTAAACTTGGTTCCAACGGTTTGTTAAAGGATTCTGTAAATACAGGTAACGAAATTTATTACCGTTGGGTAAGCAGAGACCCTGTGGCTACATATCTTGTGGTGCTTTCTGCCAGAGTAAACTATCAGTTGATTATCCTGACCTGGGTTGATCCTGTTTCGGGTGATACAATACCCGTAAGACTTTATGCGAACCCGGGCGAGACCGTTTCTTCCAATATCAGAACAGCCATATTAAATCAGTTTGATGGCTTTGCGGGAAGTTACGGCCCCTATCCTTTCGAGAAGAACGGGTATGCCACTCTGAATTCGCAGTTTACATGGGGGGGGATGGAAAACCAGACCCTGACCTCCCTCTGTTCAGGCTGCTGGTCGGAAAACCTGATAGCTCACGAATTTGCGCACCAGTGGTTCGGCGACATGATAAGTCCCTCAACCTGGGCGGATATATTCCTGAACGAAGGGTTTGCAACCTTCTCCGAAGCTGTCTGGGAAGAAGTGAAGACCGGTGGAAGTTACGATGCATTTAAAAACATGATTTTAAATGACGCAAATCAATATAAAAACTCAAACCCCGGCTGGCCCATCTATAACCCGTCATGGGCAGTGGTTACTCCCGATGTGAACACTCTTTTTAACACTGCAATCACCTACTCAAAAGGTTCATGTGTGCTTGCGATGGCAAGATATGTGATGGGTTCCGACAGTTTCTTCTCTGCTATAAAGTCATATACTTCAGATCCGCGCTACCGCTACAGAAGTTGCAGCATCCCTGAGTTTATTCAGAAGATGAGCGATGCATACGGACAGGACATGTCATGGTTCTTTGAACAGTGGCTCTACAATCCGAATCACGCGATTTACGCCAACACTTATTCAATTTATTCGCCTGTCCATGGCTCCTGGTTAGTAAACTTCACAGCAAGACAGACACAAACAAACACCGTGTTCTTCAAAATGCCCATCGAACTTAAAATCTTTTTTGCCGATGGTGGAGATACCACAGTCCGGGTGTTTAATGATGAGAACAGCCAATTGTTCTCATTCAACTTTACAAGACAACCGGTATCGCTGATGTTTGATCCGAATAATGAGATTGTTCTAAAAGTTGCTTCGACCGTGGTTTCTGTGGAAAATGAGGATGCTGTACCGGTAGAGATGATTTTACACGCCAACTATCCAAATCCTTTTAATCCGGAAACTAAAATCAAGTTTTCCCTGCCCGATGACGGTTACTTGACTCTGTCTGTTTTCAATACGAATGGTGAAGAAGTGGCTGTGTTGGCAAAAGGGGATTATTCCGCGGGAAGCCATGAAATAAGCTTTTTTGCCGGGAATCTTCCGAGTGGTGTTTATTTCGCCGTTCTGAATTCAGGTGGAAAAACACTAAGGCAAAAAATGCTTCTTTTGAAGTAAATTGAACTTTTTTGCCCGTTTTAATGTATTTTATAGTAATCTCGAAGAGATTTGATCATAATTAGAGGTAAGAAATGAATACGATAAAAACAGTAATCTTTATGTCGGTACTAACCGTTTTGGTGGTACTTGCAGGTAATCTGATCGGTGGACAAACAGGCATGTTTTTCGCTTTTCTCTTTGCCGTTGTGATGAATTTCGGAAGTTACTGGTTCTCAGATAAAATAGTGCTTAAAATGTACGGTGCGATTGAAGTAGACCGCAGTCAGTCACCGTACCTGTTTGACATGGTTGAAAGACTTGCTCAAAAAGCTCAGATACCAATGCCTAAATTGTATGTAATTAACGATGCTACCCCAAATGCTTTCGCTACAGGGAGAAATCCAAATCATGCTGCGGTGGCAGTAACATCGGGAATTACAGGACTGCTTAGCAACAGTGAGCTCGAGGGTGTGATAGCCCACGAACTGGCTCACATCAAAAACCGTGATATACTGATTGGAGCAGTTGCGTCAACCTTTGCAGGAGCGATAACTATGCTCGCAAACATGGCACAATGGGCTATGATCTTTGGTGGAAGGGATGATGAGGATAACAGTCTCATCGGCTCTTTGGTTCTGATAATTGTAGCTCCAATTGCAGCCACGATGTTGCAGCTTGCAATATCACGATCAAGAGAATATATTGCTGATGCTTCGGGAGCAAAAATCTCCGGGAATCCTCTTGGACTTGCTTCGGCTCTTCAGAAACTGTCGGAATACAATTCCCAAAAATCCGTGGATGCTGCCGGACCTGCCACAGCTCACATGTTTATTGTGAATCCTCTGCGTGGGGGCGGGATAACAAAACTGTTTTCGACACACCCTCCAATTGAAGAGAGAGTTAAAAAACTGCAGGAAATTGCTGCCGGCAGAGCTTAATCAGATGAAAAAATCAATTTTTGTAATTGTTGCGTTCCTTTTTGTTACTCAGATTAGTGGGCAAACACCCACTAATCTGCATGTTTTTGAAAGTCTTACCGGTGTAGCCTCCACATTTATATCCGCCAACTTTTTTCCGGGCGACCGTATTCCCTCTGCATCTCTTGAACTTCCGGGCGATTATAAAGTATTAAGTGCATCCTTTCGTAAAAATCTGACTGATAATGGTATCATGCTTGTATCCGGGAACGCTGCTGCGGTTATCACATTAAAAAATGCTGCTGTAACATACAGTCCCCCCTTTACAAAAAATTTTCTGGGAGACTATTTTACAGAGCGTACTGCCTTTATTTCGGGTGATATGGGTTCTTCCGAAACAAAATTTCGTTTTGAAACAGTTGATACAATAAAACTTTCTGAAGTAAAAGAACTTGAAAACAGGGGTCTGCCTTTCACAATGTCCGATATACCAAAAGAACCTTTTTGGGGCAGTTTTACAAACATTGCGATAGCTGCCGGTGCAACTGTTCTGGCTGTAATTCTCTTTTTCACAGTAAGAACAAACTGATTTCAAAACCCTTTCAAATATCCCGTGTCGGACTTGAAACTAAACATCCAACACATAATTTTACCGTCTAAACCATTCTTTTCTGACTGAATTATCCTTTTTTTGTAGTTTTGTGCCTTATTTAATCACTCATTCCGGGCATCAAAATGAAGAAAACACTTCTTTTATCTGCAGTTCTTTTTTTATCGTGCACACAGATTTTTGCACAGACCGACAACCTTTCCTTTTTTTCCAGAAATAACATATCGTTCACTTCTCCCGGTGCTATGGGTTACAGTCTTTACGGTTATGATAATCCTGCATTTTTATCAGCTTACAGGGGAAATGATCTCACTCTTTTTGGTGCTGCGCCTGTAAAAGATGCGAATTTTTCCAGATGGGGATTTGTTTCGGCCTCTCCAAATTTCGGTTTTTACTTTAATGAAGAGAAAAGGAATGACAGAAAAATAAACGACTATGGAATAAATTTCTCCGTTGGTGATGAAAGGTTCGGCATAGGTGCCGGATACGGTTGGTCCAATGGCGAGAGATCGTTTTTCGGCAGACAAAATTTTTGGCAAACAGGTGTGTTCTACAGACCTGTCAGACAGATTTCCCTTTCAGCTTTGGGAGTTTATCCCGAGAACAGCGATCTTAACGAGTGGGTTTTTTCTTTGGCAGTTCGTCCGACAGGCAACGAACTGGTATCAGGCTTCTTTGATTACATAGTTCAAAAAGAAGACAACCCTTTAAAAAACAGGTGGGCAGCCGGGGTTGCTGTTGAACCTCTTCCCGGTCTCAGGGCAGTATTCAGATATTTCGAAAACAAAAGCATGACCGTAGGTCTGCAGGTAGGTCTCGGCAATATTTCCATTTTCAGTCAGAGTCATCTCGCTGAAGGAAGCGGAGTCGGTTATCAGACATACGGTATACGATTTGGCTCTTACGACAGAAACCTGATTGACATCACAAAGAAAAATATGGTAGCTTACTCAAACATGTTTGGCGGGTTGAAATATCAAAAATATAAATTGTTTGATGGCTCAAACACCTTGTTGAATGCACTTCAGGATATTGAAAATGTAAAGGACAATCCCGCATACAAGGGAATTATTCTTAACATGTCGGGGGCAAACATAAACAAGGAAATGCTTTGGGAACTTCGGGAACGCCTCAAAGACTTGAAAAAACAGGGGAAAAAAGTATTGATTTATATCGACGGTGGAGGATTCGATCTCTACCATTTTGCATCAGTCGCCGACAAAATAGTGATTGACCCCGTCTCACTGATCAATCTTCCGGGATACTCTATCAGTAAAACCTATATGAAAGGTACACTCGACAAGCTTGGAATAGGGGTTGAGGAATGGAGATTTTTCAAATATAAATCTGCGTTTGAAACTGTTGCACGCGACAAGGGAAGTGATGCCGATAAAGAGCAGAGACAGGCTCTCATTGATGATTTCTATGAACTGGCAAAACAGGATATTATAACTTCCCGACCCGGGCTTGCCTCTTCATTCGATAATATTGTGAATAATAAGGTTTTAATCGATTCTGAAGGAGCAGTGGCGGCCGGGCTCGTGGATACAATTGCCCGCTACGACGATTTGCCTAAAATATTTGAGTCGATGATTCAGTCAGGTATAAGTGTTACAAATATTTCCGCTGCAGGAAACAACAAAATCTACGATGACAGATATTGGGGAAAGAAAAGCAAAATAGCAATTATCTATGTAATCGGTGCCTGCGCAATGGATGAAGGCATAAATGCCAGAAGTCTCATAAATGATGTCAGAGCTGCCGCAGCCAACAGAGATGTGAAGGCAATCGTACTTAGAGTTGATTCCCCCGGAGGTGACGGAAAAGCTTCAGACTATATAGCAGAAGGATTGAAGAAGTATGCTTCGCACAAGCCGGTTATAGTTTCTCAGGGCTCTGTGGCTGCTTCGGGTGGTTACTGGCTCTCAATGTATGCTGACACCATTTTAGCCGCTCCAAACACAATCACAGGCTCTATAGGAGTGATTGGCGGATGGTATTACAACAAGGGTTTCTCGGACCTCACCGGTTTGACGAGCGATCAGGTTCAAAAAGGTGACAGAGCTGATTTGTTTTCCGGGGTGACTATTCCTTTGCTCGGTGTAACAATACCCTCCAGGAACCTTACTTCTGAAGAAAAGGACAAAGTTAAAGAATACTTTATGAACAACTATGAGTTGTTCAAGAAAAAAGTTGCAACTGGCAGAAAAATGAGCGTTGATGAGGTCGAGAAACTTGCTCAGGGAAGAGTCTGGTCAGGAATTGACGGGTCTAAAAACGGGCTGGTGGATGTTCTCGGCGGTCTCGATGATGCCATAAAAATTGCTGCTTCAAAGGCCGGACTTGATGAATATGAAATAGTGGAATATCCTAATCAACCGTGGTTTGATCTTGGGAAATTACTCGGTATTCCTTCAATTCCTTCGCTCGAGAGTTCGGAAATGATAAAAGACCTGAAATTCAGATTAAAGAATAATGGAGTTCCCTTGTTTCTTATTCCTGATGAATTCCGTGAAGTCCCGGAACCTTAGCTTATAATTAAAATTAAACCAGGGTCTCGTCCGAATTATTCCGGGTGAGACCCTTTTTTCATTTAAAACATTCTAAAAACAAGATATATTACCATTGCAAAAACTGCGGTTACAGGAATGGTCAAAACCCATGCCCAAAGTAACTCGTAAGTAACCTGCCATTTTACGGCACTCAGTCTTTTTGTTATTCCCGCACCTATTATACTACCGGTGATCGTATGAGTGGTACTGACAGGAATACCAAATAATGCCGTTCCAAAAAGAGTCATGGCGCCCGCTGTTTCTGCAGTAAAACCTTCAAAGGGTCTTAATTTAGTAATTTTTTGTCCCATGGTTTTTACTATTCTCCAGCCTCCAGACAAAGTTCCCAGGGCAATTGCCGCGTGACAGGCCAAAACCACCCAAAGGGGTATTTCATCTTTGGATCCCAGATATCCGGTTGTTACAAGCGCCATAAAAATAACACCCATCATCTTCTGTGCATCGTTCGATCCGTGACCCAGACTGTATGCCGCAGATGAAAGCAACTGAAGTTTTCTGAACAGTTTATCCACTTTTCTCGGTGATATGTTTCTGCAAAGATATAAAACGAGGAGAGAAAAGAAATAGGCTGTGAAAATACCGATCATTGGTGCTACAAAAATAAAAACTATAATTTTCAGCACTTCCGATCCAAAGATAGCTGCAAATCCTCCTTTGACAATTGCAGCCCCGACCAGTCCCCCAATCATCGTATGCGACGAACTCGAGGGAATTCCCAGCCACCATGTTAGCAGATTCCAGATGATCGCCGCTGTGAGCCCGCTGCCTATGACGGTGAGATCGACAACATCGTGCTCGATGATTCCTTTACCTATGGTGTTTGCCACATGAAGCCCGAGGATAAGAAATGCAACAAAATTAAAGAAGGCTGCCCACATAACAGCATATCTTGGAGAGAGGACTCTGGTGGAAACCACTGTTGCTATGGAATTGGCGGCATCATGAAATCCGTTTATGAAATCAAATGCCAAAGCCAGAAAAACAATAAATATCAGTGAAAAAGGGATATCCACAAATCTTTTCCTTATAAACAGATTAAAATATTATGAATTCTTGATCAGTATGGATCTGATAACATTTACGCATGCCTGACATTTATCCGCAGCTTTTTCCAGTTGATCGAGTACTGCTTTGTTTTTTATTATTTCTATCGCATTTGCATTTGCATTTTCGTCATAAAACATCGCCTTCAGAGAATCTCTGTATATTTTATCAGCATCTGATTCAAGACTTCTTATCTCTTCGAGCTGGGTATGGTCGTGTTCATTTTTTTCGAGTTTATTCAACACCTGTTGCAAAAGGAGTACCTGCTTGTAGATAATCTGGGCAATCTCACCGGCACCGGCCACTTTTTTCTTTACATTGTATGTGTTTACTCGAATTGTAACCGAAAGAAGAATTTCACTGATATCTTCTATTTTCTTTACGAGAGCAAAAATATCTTCGCGGTCAAATGGAGTAATAAAAGTTTCATCGAGTTTCTTTATCGTTTTGGTGGCAATTTCGTCACACTGTTTTTCCAATGGTTTCAACTGAGTAAACATATCAGTATCATATTCCTCAGAAGAGAAAAAGTCGGCTGATATTTTTCCCATGTGAGCAACGATGTCAATCATCGAAATGAAGTTTGAAAAATATAACTCTTCTTTGGGTAAAAATTTCTTAAACATATTTTTTCCGGAAAATTAAAAATTATACATGTAAAAATGTGATATTTTTACAATCGAATCGATAAAATACTTTTCTGCTCTTCACTTCACACCCCGAATAAATATATAAATATTACTTTATTTTAAATCTATAATGTATATGTATTCGTGTTGATATGTTGATATCTGTGTTAACATGTTGAAAAAAAAGAAGTTGGGAAGCAAGTTAAAGGAGATTCCGGGTGGATAAAAGATTTGATAAAAAAAGGTTGCCAACACTGTGTTGACAAGCATGACTTATTAACAAGATAATTCATGCTTATCAACACTTAAATAACAAGTTATGAACACAGCAATTCAATCTTGTTTTTAATCTCTTCGATCATCTCTTTCGAGCGGGTGCTGGTGTTCACCTGGTTTTCAATTTCTGTGACAGCATGAATTACTGTTGAGTGGTCTCTGCCTCCGAAGTGAAGTCCTATCATCTTAAGAGTTGAATTTGTCATCATTTTCGAAAGATACATCGCTATTTGACGGGCTTCAACTATCTCCTGCTTTCTTGTTTTATCCCTTATTTTCTTTTCATCAACTTTAAGGTGTTCGCAAACCACTTTGGTAATTACATCAATACCGATATTCACCTTTTTTGTGGTGGAAATTTCTCTTACAACTTTTTTGACCAGGTCAAAATTGATATCTGAATAACCAAAAGAGATTTTAGCCAGCAGTTTCAGCAATACACCTTCGAGTTCTCGGATATTAGATGTGATGTGGGTGGCAATATAATCGAGCATATCCCCTGTCAACCGGATATTATAACTGTCAGCTTTTTTATTAAGGATGGCAAGTCTCGTTTCAAAATCAGGTGGCTGAACATCGGTGGTCAGTCCCCAGTTAAATCTTGAGATAAGTCTGTCGTTTATCCCGATTAAATCTTTTGGAGGTCTGTCGCTCGTGAGTACAATTTGTTTTCCCGACTGGTGCAGGGTATTAAAAATGAGGAAAAACTCATCGAGGGTTTTTTCCTTTCCGGCAAGGAACTGAATATCGTCGATAATTAAAACATCAAGTTTTTGAAATTGTCCTGTGAACTGCTGTTTTTTATTTTCCTGAATTGCCTCCACAAATTTTACCGTGAAACGGTCAGCAGAAATATAGTGTACTCTCTTCGATCTGTCTTTTTGCATGACAGCGTTGCCAATGGCATGAATGAGATGTGTTTTACCGAGTCCCACACCCCCGTAAATAAAGAGGGGATTAAAGGAAGTGCCGCCCGGGTTTTCACCAATGGCGTAGGCAGCAGCTCTGGCAAGCTGGTTCGATTCACCTTTGATGAAATTATCAAAAGTGTATTTGTTGTTTATGTTCGACTCGAAATATTCGTCATCCTCTTCCTGAACAAGGGAGGAGGGATCAACCATAATTCTTTGAGCAGGTTGCTGAGTATGCATAAAGGGTTCTTTGGTCTCTTCGTTTACAATAACATAATCAATCAACCCGTTCTCTCCCAGCACATCCTTCACACTTTTGTTAATGTGAGAATTGTAGCGTTCGGCTATCCAGTCGTAGAAAAAATTATTGGGTAATTGTATAGTTAAAGAATCACCTTTTAAGGCGATTGGCTTGATCGGCAGGAACCAGGTATTAAAGGTCATTGCCGGAACAAGGGGTTTTATCTGTTCAAGACATTCTCTCCATACAGAATCTGCATCCCGGGGGGTGCTGTGTGCAGAAGTTTGAGAATTTAGCATAAGTTATCCACAAATATAAGTGCTGATTTTTTAGTGAGTTACTAAATTTGGTTAATTAATTATTTAAAATGTTAACAAGTTATCAACAATGTGTAAAATCGGGTAAGTGTAATAAAATAAACTTGTTAGGGTGATTCTTCTTACACACTTGAACAATTGGTGTGGTGTGTAAATTGTGAAACGGTGTGAAACCTGCGTGAAACTTTTTCACGCTCAAAACTTATCAACAAGTTATCCACATTTTGTTTGCAATAATTTGCAATGGAAATTTATCAGGTTATGATAATATCAAGCAAGTGATTTTTTATAAAAAAAGAGTTTTTCAATAAAATAAAAAGTTGTGTAATTCTTTAAAAAGTCGTAAATTTGCAGTCTTTAATGAAAAGGAGTTTTTGGAATGAAAAGAACTTTCCAGCCAAGCAACAGAAAGAGAAGAAACAAACACGGCTTCAGAGAAAGAATGAGCAGTGTTGGTGGTAGAAAAGTATTGGCTAACCGCCGCAAAAAAGGAAGACACAAACTTACAGTAAGTGACGAGTCAAGATTTTGAGTAAACTTTCTCTAAATAAAAGAGAAAGAATAAAAGGAAAAACATCCTTTGAAGAAATCTACACATCGGGCACAAAGTTAATATCTTCCGACAAGAGAGTACGGGCGATATATAAAGTTATTGAATCTGAAGAAAAGCCACAGATAAAAATTGCTGTGGCTGTTTCGAAAAAAGCCGGAAAAGCCTGGTTCCGAAACAGGATAAAGAGATTGCTCAGGGAATCTTACAGGCTTAACAAGTTTGAAATTAATGGTCGGATAGATCAGAGAATAAGACTTTATATATTGCTCTCTCCCTACTCTTTTCTTGATAAAAACAAAAGATACAGGCTCGCATATTTTACAGACAGTATTGTTGAAATTCTTAACAAGATCAGCTACAGCGTTAATAGAAACAATCCGGGTCTACAGTAGCCCGCATCAGGACATTTACCCCCCGAACAACCTTTGCTTTTTACACAATAACAAGAATCAGGAAATTTAATGGATAGACAAGCAACAATCGGCTTTATTTTGATTGGCTTGATATTAATGGTATGGTTATACTGGAGTACTCCGGAGACACCAAAAGACAACAAAACAAACAAAAAAGACAGTGTCAAGGTTATTGACTCTGCAAAAGCATTAAAAGCGGATTCCCTCGCTGTTGTTAAAAAGGATTCGTCCGCCAAAGCAGTAAAAGAGAGTTCTTCCTCTGTACAGTTCTCTGCAGACACAGTTCCGGCAAGAACTATCACCATTGAGAACGATCTTGCCATTATGGAGTTTTCTTCCAAAGGCGGTACCCTTAAAAAGATTTACTTCAAGAACTATAAAAACTGGTTCAACGATACCCTCCCGGCAAACGCATCTCTGAAACAAAAATCTGTTCAAATCATGGATTATGAAAGAGGAAGCGGTTTAAGTCTGGAATTTATGGACAATTCCGGGAAGTGGATCGACTCAAGAACGGTTAATTTTTCTGTAAATCTCAACAAGGACTCAATCGTTCTAAAGGGAAAAGATTCACTTGTTGTAGAATTTTCATCTAAAAAGGATTCAACCGGTGCGGGTTTTGGATTCCGGTATGTTATTAAAGGTGACGATTACGGACTTGGATTTGCCATTAAACTGAATAATCTCTCCAAAGTAATCTCAAGAAATCAGTATCAGGTATCTTGGAAAAACGGTCTCAACCATGTTGAACAATACATAAAAGATGAGTTAAATTACTCGAATGCGTCTGTTTTTTATGGTGATGAGCATATTACATTTTCATCAGAAAGCGGAAAAGAAGAAAAATCATCCGGCGTTGTGAGTTGGATAGCTGTAAAAAACAAATACTTTACTTCGACAATTGTGCCGATTGGTGAAACCACACAGGGTTATGAGCTTTCTGCAAAGAACTACACAGTAAAACCTGATCACATTTGGAAAGTTTACGATGCATCGGTTAGATTTGACTACAAGGGAAACAGCGACTCCGTAAACAACTTCCTGTTATATATTGGACCAGCAGACTATAATATCCTTAAGGGATATGGAAACAATCTTACCGAGATAGTTGAGTTTGGAAGCTTCTTTGGGATCAAATTTCTTGTAAGACCGATAGCTGAATATTTCCTTCTGCCTTTGTTTATTTTCCTCTATTCCTTTATTCCTAACTACGGAATAGTAATAATAATTTTCTCATTGATCATAAAAATCATCCTTTATCCGCTGACAAAGAACACTTTCCAGTCGATGAAAAAGATGCAGATGCTTCAACCAAAGATTGCTGAAATCAAAGAGAAATACAAAGACGATCCGACCAAGGTTCAAAAAGAAACGATGGCGCTGTATTCCACATACGGCATAAATCCTGCCGGTGGATGTCTCCCCATGATTCTGCAGATGCCTATCTTTATCGCACTTTTTGGTACTTTCCAGACTGCAATCCAGTTGAGAGGTGAAGGATTTATCTTTTGGATACACGATCTTTCACGACCCGATGTTCTTTTTAGTCTTCCTTTTACAATTCCAATTTTTGGTGTACAGGAAATTTCAGGACTCGCTCTTCTTATGGGTGTGACAACATTCATACAGCAGAAGATGACCACAAAAGATCCATCTCAGAAAGCGCTGGTTTACATAATGCCGATTGTCCTGACCATCCTGTTTATGACTTTCCCGTCAGGTCTTAACCTCTATTATTTCATGTTTAACCTTTTCTCCATTCTCCAACAGCAGTATATAAATAAATACGGGAAACAGGAAGAGCTTGTTCCAATACCTGCTGAAAAGAGAAAAAAAGGTTTTATGGCAAAATTAACCGAAGCTGCTGAGAAGAGTGCTCAGTCTCAACAGCAACAAAAAAAGAAGAAAAAATAACGGTCATCAAGCATAAAGATGCATTTTAATGAAAACCGTTCGAATACCCTCAATGAGGGTAAAAACATTCATATTTATTCTGTTTTTGAGTGTATCGCTATATTCTCAGTATAGCGATACACTTAAACTTAAACTGGATTACCGCAAAGTTACCCACCCGTTTGGAATCGAGTATAAAGAACCGGTCCTCTATCCTCCCATAACATATGTTTTAAGTGGAGGGGGTGCCAGAGGCATTGCCCAGATTGGCGTGTTGAAGGCTTTGGAGGAAAAAGGAATTTATCCCAACTCCGTGGTTGCAACAAGCATTGGAAGTATTGTCGGAGGTTTATATTCTCTCGGATACTCAGTGGATGATCTTGATTCACTCGCCGGCACCATTGACTGGAACTCCATTATATCTCTCAACTACCGGGAAAACAGAAACAATCTTTTTGTTGATCAGAAAATTACCGAAGATAAAGCTGTATTTTCGCTTCGTCTCGATGGTCTTACACCCCTGATTCCGAACTCAATCAACGACGGCCAAAAACTTCTCAACCAGTTGAATCTCCTCTCATTCCAATCACCCATTGGGGTCAGATACAATTTTGACGACCTTGAATACAAGTTTAGAGCCGTCTGTACCGACCTCGAATCGGGTAGCCCGTATGTTATAAATTCAGGATCGATTTCGAAAGCAATAAGAGCAAGTTCCAGTGTCTCGTTTTTCCTTTCGCCGGTTGAATATGATACAGTACTTCTGGCTGATGGCGGACTTGTAGCAAACATCCCGGTTTCTATTGCCAAAGGAATGTCAAATGGTTTGATACTTGCTGTCAATTCCACAAGTCCTCTTAATCCTAAAGACAGACTTAAAAACCCGCTGGTACTCGCTGATCAGTTCTTGAGCATTCCCATGAAAAAACTGAATGAAAAGGAGTTACGCCTCGCTGATGTTTTAGTTACTCCGGAGATAGGCGATAAAAATTCCGGCGACTTTTCAGGGTTTGACTCTCTTATTAAAGCCGGATATGAAGCAGGAAAAATAGCGGCTCAACAACTTCAGCAAAAGATAGATTCTGTTATTTATACATCTTTTGCTTCCGGTGACATGGTTATCGATAATTTGTATCCTCATCCGGAATGTAAATATGCCGAAGGACTGATTTCAAAAGCCTCCAAAAACGGCAGAGTCAAACTGTCTGATATTTACAGAGAGCTTGTTTTTTTAGAGAAAAAATCAGGATTCGAAGAAACAAAAGCATCCTTGTTCAGAACACCCGAAGGGAAAAACATCCTCAGAATAGAGCCATATCTTTACCCGGTTGTTTCAAAAATCAAAATAAAGATCGACGGTCAGGATTCCGTGCTTTCAGATTCCTCATCCATACTTTCGGTCGGAAAACCTTTTTCACCACTTGCAGCAATTGCTTATATCAAAGAGATCATTAAAGGATTCAGAAACCAGGGGAACGCCCTCTTTTCTCTTATGAAGGCTGATTTTAACAAAGAAAACGGCGAGTTGAGTCTCGAGTTTGACGGCGGAAAAATTGCTGAAATAGAATTAAACGGTCACATCAACACAAACCCTACAGTAATACTAAGAGAAATCCCTATTGAACCTGGTGATAATCTTGATGTGGAAAAACTGAAAAGCGGACTCGAAAACCTCTACTCGACAGATCTGTTTGAAAACTTTACTGTGAATGTCGTTAAAAGAGACGGTAAAAACATTCTCCAAATTCAGGTTGATGAAAAGATATCACAGATTGCGCGTTTCGGGTTTAAGGTTGATAATGAAAATGCACCACAGTTAAACATCGATATCCGGGATGCCAATATCTTTTCGACCGGGGGGGAGCTTGGTCTGATATTCTTCATCAGTCCAAGGAAATTTTCAGCAGAACTTGAATCAAGAGCCAACCGGCTTTTCGATACATACCTGACATATAAACTTGGATTCCATTATTCACAGAGAGATATTTTTACATATCGTGATGACCCGGCAGGATCGTCCACATTTTATACCCGGTCACAGTTTGGCGAATACAGGCAGTCGCTTGCGGGGGTTTCTTTTTGGCTGGGAACCCAGGTAGGCAGGTTTGGTAATTTTATCGGAAAAGCAAAGTATGAGCTCAACAGAATCGAAAACATAACAGCCAGTGAGCCGCTTGTTTTTGATAATCCTGTATTCAGCCTCAACTTTTCCACCACCATTGATACAAAAAACAAATATCCATATCCGACAGATGGAATTCTTTTTAACGGCTATTATGAAACGGCATTCAATTTCATAAAAGCATCCACAGGCTACACATCCTTCGGTGCAAAGTTTGAGGGTTATCTTGGAATAACAAAATCCAGCACCGTTTCAACAACCGCAGAAATAGCTTTCGCCGACAAGACACTTCCTCTTACGCAACAGTTTTCACTCGGTGGATTACGGTCTTTCTACGGCATGTATCAGGACGAATTCAGGGGACGGCAACTCTTCAAACTTGGCGTTGACTACAGATATAAACTCCCATTTAAAATCTTTTTCGACACCTATGTAAGTGCAGGCTATAACATAGGATCAATCTGGGAAGAGGAAGAAAAAATTAAACTCGGTGATTTAAGGCATGCACTTGGTATCGGATTGTCTTTCGATACACCTGTTGGTCCGGCGGATTTTGCGATCGGAAGAACATTCCTTTTTGTTAAAAACATAACAGAAGGATTAAGTCCCATCTCCTGGGGACCTGTTGTGTTCTACTTCTCCATCGGGTTTTACTATTGATCCCGGGTAGGGCAAAGATTGCGTCACAAAGAAATAGAATTGGAATCAATAAATTATAATCGGGTTTTAATTAATTTTTAATTGGACAGAAAGTCAGAAACAGGAATAAGATGGAAGCTAAAATCAGATCGACCACGATAATCGGGATAATTCATAACGGCGTTGCGGCAATTGGTGGTGATGGTCAGGTCACTCTTGGCAATACAATCATGAAACACAACGCAATGAAAATCAGAAAGATATCGGGTGGTAAAGTTTTGTGTGGGTTTGCGGGTGCATCTGCAGATGCCTTCACTCTGATGGAGAGATTTGAAGACAAACTGGAGCAATACAGAGGAAATGTAAACCGTGCCGCTGTTGAACTTGCCAAAGAGTGGAGAACTGACAGATACCTCCGCAAACTTGAAGCTCTCCTTGCTGTTGTATCAGCCGATACAGCCCTTATAATCTCCGGAAACGGTGATGTAATTGAGCCTCAGGATAAAATTGTAGCTATTGGCTCGGGCGGAAACTTTGCTCTGGCTGCGGCAAAAATGCTTAAGAAATTCAGTACCCTCTCTGCGAAGGAAATTGTAAAAGAAAGTCTGGAAACGGCTTCGGAAATCTGTATTTATACAAACAAAAATATTGTCGTCGAAACCATAGAAAACCAAGAGGAGACGCATTGAATCCCTACAGTAACAATGACTTGACACCAACAAAAATAGTTGGGGAGTTGAATAAATACATCATCGGACAGGATGATGCAAAAAGAGCAGTGGCAATTGCACTCAGAAACAGATGGAGACGGCAGCAAATCCAGGGAGCCATAAAAGATGAGATAATGCCCAACAACATCATTCTCATCGGACCCACCGGTGTCGGTAAAACAGAGATTGCACGAAGACTCGCAAAACTCGTGGATGCTCCTTTTGTGAAAGTGGAGGCATCCAAATTTACAGAGGTTGGATATGTCGGCAGGGATGTGGAGTCAATTGTCAGAGACCTCGTCGAGTTTTCCGTAAATTTGGTAAAATCGGAAAAGACTGCTGAAGTAAGAACTAAGGCAGTTGCCCTCGCAGAAGAACGGATTCTTGATATACTGATTCCGCCGGTGAGGAAAAACTTTTCCGGTGAACCCGAGGAGGAGCAGGGAAGTGATGCATATCAGAATCAGAAAACCCGTGAATGGATGAGAGAAAAACTCAGAAATGGCGAACTCGATGATAAAATGGTTGAGTACGACATTCAACAGGCGGCAGTTGGGATGCAGGTTATGGGTCCGTTTGGTGGCGATGATCTCGGTATAAATATTCAGGAAATCATGTCATCCATGATGCCCAAGAAAAAGAAGAAAAGAAAAACCACCATCAGAGAAGCCCGCGATTTGATGACAGAGGAAGAAGCTCAAAAACTGATCGATCTCGATTCCGTTTACAAAGAAGCTATCATGCGTGCGGAAAACACCGGGATTGTGTTTATAGATGAGATTGACAAGATAGCCGGTGGTGGCAAAGGGAACGGACCGGATGTATCCCGAGAGGGAGTGCAGAGGGATCTTCTTCCTATAGTCGAGGGTTCCAATGTGAACACCAAGTACGGAGTTGTTAAAACCGATCATGTCCTCTTTATAGCCTCGGGTGCGTTTCATGTTTCGAAACCTTCCGATTTAATTCCGGAACTTCAGGGTCGTTTTCCTATCAGGGTAGAACTTAAGAGTCTGACCGAGGATGATTTTATCAAAATTTTGACGATTCCACAAAATGCTCTTTTGAAGCAGTATGCAGCTCTTCTTGAAGTAGAAGGGGTCAGGGTGGAGTTTAAAGAGGATGGTATAAGAGAAACCGCTCGACTCGCACAAAAGGCAAACGAGCAGGTTGAGAACATTGGTGCGAGAAGGCTTCACACAATTCTTACAACTCTTCTTGATGAGATTTTGTTTAATGTGCCCGATATAATGCCGGATCATTTAATAGAGATTACCGGTGAGATGGTGAGACAAAAACTTGAAAAAATAGTAACCGATCGCGATCTTAGCAAATATATATTATAACAAAAAGCGACCGGTTGGTTCCGGTCGCCTTTTCTCTAATTCTCTATTTTTTTAGCAAATCTCTAATTTCAGTAAGGAGTACAATATCCTCAGCCGGTGGTTTAGGCGCAGCAGGAGCGGCTTCTTCCTTCTTTTTCATTGAGTTGATTCCCTTTACGACTAAAAAGATCACAAAAGCAATTATCAAAAATTCAACTGCGGTATTAATAAAAGCACCGTAGCTGATATAAACAGGGTCAACCACCTTGTCACCATCTTTCGAACCGGCTTTAAGCAATACCTTCAGGTTTTTGAAGTCTACACCACCAAGAATAAGACCTATCGGTGGCATCACAACATCATTAATAAACGATGCAACTATTTTTCCAAAAGCTCCGCCAATGATAACGCCGACTGCCAGATCAATCACATTGCCGCGCATCGCGAATTTTTTGAATTCAGAAAAGAAACTGTTCATACTGCTTTCCTTATTTTAAATAATTAATAAGTAAAAATAAACTTTTTTGTGAATTTCTTCGCTTTTGAAACCTAAACGAATTTAAAGCATCCAACAGAAAAATGAAATGGAGATTTATGAATAGAAAAAAAATAATCAGCATGACTGCCGGGATTTTACTTGGCGGACTGGCAGGATACGGATATTATTATTTTATCGGATGTAAAAACGGTTGTCCGATTCAGAGTAATGCACTCTACACCACCTTGTACGGGGCATTCACAGGTTTTGTGATGACATTTTCATTTAAAAAAGAGAAGACAGATAAAGATAACCCGCAGGAATAGCACGCGGCTTATTCTGTTTCTTCCTTTTTCACACCATAAAGATTCATAATCTGCTGAAACAAATCCATAAGATAATCGATAGCTCTTTCCGGGGTTTCGTATGTATTCTCAATTATTAATTTCATGGAATCGCGCTGCTGATCAAATTTGATTGAGTCCCTGAGTTTTGTCATTACGAGATGTAGCAGGACTTTAAAATTGTATTCGTAGAACTCTTCCCTGTCTTTGTGAGGGAGTACCAACATTATTCGGTTGCGTTGGATTATTACTCTGTCGAACATCGCCCACGATGCATAATACCGCATCCGGGCTGTCATGACAAGCCTTTTAGCTGTTATCGGAAGAAGTCCAAACCTGTCACTCAGTTCTTCCTTTATATCATCAATTTCTTTAAGGGTGCCTGCAGAGATGAGGGAGGTGTAGAAGTTTAACCTGTCAGTCTGATCTGGCATAAACTGTTCGGGTATTCCTATCTCAAAGAATGTATCGATTTTTGGATCGGTTCTCTGAGTGGATTTACCAAGATGTTTGAATACTTCCTTAAACTCGGTATGTTTCAGTTCCTCAACTGCTTCACCCACAAGTTTCATATACATATCGAACCCAACATCTGTGATAAAGCCGCTTTGTTCTGTACCGAGAAGGTTACCTGCACCGCGGATTTCGAGGTCTCTCATTGCGAGATTAAATCCCGCACCAAGTTCGTTAAACTCCTCAATCGCTCTTAAACGCTTCAATGTTTGCTTCTTCAGTGCGGTCAGGGAAGGAACGAGGAAGAATGCATAAGCCTGTCTGTCGGACCTTCCCACTCTTCCTCTCAACTGATGAAGTTCGGCAAGACCAAAACGGTCGGCTCTGTTTACGATAATTGTGTTCACATTCGGGATATCGATTCCCGATTCGATAATTTTGGTGGAAAGAAGAACATTAAATTTTCTTTGCAGGAAGCCGTGGATCACATCCTCGAGCTGGTCGGGGGTCATTCTTCCGTGAGCAACTCCGATAATTGCTTCGGGCACAAATCGTTTTATGTAATCGCCAAGTTTGTGGATCGACATTATTCTGTCGTGGACAATATATACCTGTCCGTTTCGGGCAAACTCGGAGAGCAGCCATTCGCGAATTTTCCTGATGTCGAAAAGATCAACTTTTGTGTAGACAGGTTGTCTGTTTGCCGGAGGTGTCGCCATTATCGAAAGGTCGCGTGCACCGTGAAGGGAGAAATTAAGAGTTCTCGGTATAGGTGTAGCTGTGAGGGTGAGAGTATCGACATTCACTCTCATCGAACGGAGTTTCTCCTTTGCCTTCACACCGAACCTGTGTTCCTCGTCGATTATAAGCAAGCCCAAATCCTTGAATTCGATGTCTTTTGAAATGAGGCGGTGGGTACCGATAACTATATCCACTTCCCCTTGTTTCAGTTTTTCCACGATCTCTTTTTGTCGCACCTTCGACTGGAATCTTGACATCACTTCCACCCGTACCGGGAACTGGTTCAACCTGTCCCGAAAGGTATTATAGTGCTGTTCAGCCAGGATTGTTGTTGGAACAAGTACACTAACCTGTTTGTTGTCCTGAACTGCTTTAAAAGCAGCTCTGACTGCCACCTCGGTTTTTCCAAAACCGACATCGCCGCAGACCAGTCTGTCCATGGGGCTGACGCTCTCCATATCCTCTTTTATTTCATTCGTCACTTTTATCTGATCGGGGGTATCCTCATAAATAAAAGAAGCTTCAAGTTCTTTTTGCCAGACGGTATCCCCGGCGAACGAAAAACCTTTTGTCGATTTCCTTCTTGCATACAATTCTATCAAATCCCTTGCGATATCACGGATTTTTTTCTTCGCCTTGGTTTTTGCATTCTCCCAGGTGTTGGTGCCCAGAATTGATATTCGGGGTTCCACTCCCTCTTTCGACGAATATTTTTTCACAAGGTGCAGGTAGTTCAGGTTCACAAAAACCACTCCACCCTCACCAAAAAGGAGCTTCATAGATTCCTGTTCCATATCACCGATTTTAACGGTATGAAGACCCGCGTATCTTCCGATTCCATACTCTTCGTGTACCACAAAATCGCCCGGCTTAATCGATGCAAGTTCATTTCTTCTCGACTTGACCGCTCTTTTGTAGGAGACGATTTTTGTTCTGAACGGTTTACCAAAAATCTGATAGTCGGAGAGAATCAAAACTTTTTCGGACTTAAGGAAGAACCCCTCCTTTAGGGGAAGCATCGTAAACTTTATTGTCCCGTCTTCGATCATCAAACCGAATTCATCTTTTGCGTTGTAGATGAGATCTTTAAGTCTGTCGAACTGGATATCATTTTCCACAGCTATATTAACGCTGTACCCGTTTTCAGAAAACTGGGTGAGGGTTTTAAACAAAAGAGCATAATTGGAATTTATGGATGGAGCAGCGGCAATATCCAGACCAAGAGAGTTTTCAATCGAAAGTCCTGATTCAACGAGCCAGGTGTTTCCCCCTTTTTTCATAATATCAGAAAAGGCGATTTTGGCAGATTTTTCTATCTCATCAACCTCGGCAACATCTTCAGGAAACTCATCGAGGAATGCATCTTCGTTGTAGAGGGGTTCACTGACAGAGTCAGCCTCTACTTCATCATCAGGGGCGGAAATCTTCACTTCCTTGTAGGAAGCTTCACGCAGGTAGTAATCGTCTGCAATTATCAGGGAGTCGGTAACATAGTCGAAAATATCATCATTAAATGTATTCTCATCGTTTGTGGAGAGCTCTTCCAGTTCAGGTGAAATGGTAGCCGAATCGACCATCTGTACCGATCTTTGATTCTCCGGATCGAAAAACCTGATTGACTCGATGAAATCACCATCGAACTCAATACGGACAGGCATCGATTCACTATGCGACCAAAAATCAATTATAGCTCCCCTTTGAGCGAAGAAGCCACTCTCCTCCACATATTTCTCTCGCTTGTAGTTATATCCCGCGAGGAGCGCTACAAACTTGTCGTATGATATCGAATCGCCGGTCGAAAATTTGTAAAGACTCTCCGAAAAATCCCTTTTTGATGGAAGTTTTACGAGAAGGATATCGTAAGTGGAGACCAGGAAGTAGCCGTTCAAAGAGGAAAGATCGTTGAGTGTCTCCTGGATCTTTTTTGAGTTGAATTCCGAAATGGAAATCACAGGTGACTTTACACCCATCAGTTTGATTTCGGTGGAGGTTTCCAGTACATCCTTCACAGAAGGAACAAGTACCACTACTCTGTCGAACTTCAGTTTCAGTTGTAAAGCGAGCAGGGTTTTAGAACTCCCCGGGAGGAAGGGAAGTGTATGCAGTTTACCTCTCTCTGATGAAACTGCCCTTACAATATTTCTGATTTCCTTATAATTTCCAAATATGGAAATCAATTCAAAATTTTCCATTTAATCAAAACCGGTAGTTAATGACGAATACCGGAACTGTCACAGTTGACGGATCGTTGCTGTTTTTGCTGCCAATAAGGCTTCCTGTGAAATAACCAATGGCAGAACCCAACACAACATCAGAAAGCCAGTGGTGCCTGTTATAGAGCCTCTCAAACGCCATCAAACCGGCAATCGACCAGTAAACAACCTTCTCCAGATCATTGTCAGTAGAAAGTGCCATTACGGATGCAAAAGCAAAGCCCGCAGTTGAGTGGCCCGAAGGGAAAGAGGTTTCATCCCAGGCTGTCCTGAAAAAGTGGAAGTTGGAATTGTCATCGGAGATTGTTGGTCTCTCTCTTCCCGTCAGCATCTTAAGAGCCTGATTGACGAGAGTGGAATATATAAGAGCCGAGCCCAGTTTTAAACCCAGGTCTTTATTTTTGGCGTTGTCGTAAATACTTCCCTGAAGGTAAAGAGCGCCTGCTGTTGCAAAGACAGCGTAAACGGAGTATTTGTTAAATTCATAAAGAGGACTTAGCAGGGGAGTCTTGTTTTTTTTGAAGAAACTGTTCACATCTTCATCGAAATTATATGCCAGCAGAGTGCTTCCGGCGGTAATTCCGTAGTTGAGCAGATCGTTATTATTGAACCGGGTTGAGGTTTTTAAAATGCTCTCCCCGTAATCTCCAAATTTCTCGAGGTCGGATGATTGAGAAATTATAGAAGAAAATAATAAAACAAATAATATAAGTGTGTGTTTTAATCTATTGTTAATCAACAAATTCAATGGCTTTTCTTACAAAGCCGTCAGTTAAATCGAGTCTTCTTTTTGCTTCATCAGCGGAGACATTTGCTTTTATCATCACGAGAGCCGTCTTCACATGCCCGCCTGCTTCTGTGAGATACGAGGTCGCTTCATCATAATCGAGACCGGTTATGGTCATTACAACTCTTTTCGCTCTCTCCACAAGCTTTTTGTTTGTCATCTGGAGATCGATCATCATATTTTCATAAACCTTACCCATTCTTATCATGGAGCAGGTTGTAAGCATATTCAATACCAGTTTCTGGGCAGTGCCGCTTTTCATTCTCGTGGAGCCCATTACCACTTCCGGCCCAACATAGGGGCAAATTGGGATATCCACAGATTCAATGTTAAACGCTTCTCTCGGAGTGCAGGTTACATAAACCGTAGTTGCTCCGATTTCCTTCGCCTTTTTTACCGCACCAATTACATATGGAGTTCTCCTGCTGGCAGCGATACCGCATACAACATCGTTTGCGGTGACACCTGCGGCAAGTACATCCCTTTCACCGTTAATTTCGTGATCTTCTGCTCCCTCCTGTGCCCTGAACATTGCTTCTTTTCCACCTGCTATATATCCCTCGATCATGCCGAAAGGAGTACCAAAAGTAGGGGGGCATTCAGATGCATCCACGACACCAAGCCTGCCTGAAGTTCCGGCTCCGAAGTAAAGAAGTCTCCCTCCGCTTTTAAGGGACTTTACTATTGCCTCAACTGCTTTTGAGATGTATGGAATTTCCTTCTCTACAGCAAAAGGGACTGTCTTATCCTCTTCATTCATAATATGGAGAATTTCATCCACTGAGGCTGCATCTATTTCCATGGATCGGGGATTTCTCTGTTCGGTTGAGAGGCCGGCTATTTCGTTAAAAAGGGACTGGTCAGTGCCGTTTATTATCATTTGTATAACTCCAGGTAAACAAGTTTTTTACCTTTTTCATTCTTAGTATTTGTTGGCTTATATCTTAATTCATAGATTGTGGATCTTTTGAACATATAGCCATATTTAGCTTTTGCCTCTTCAAACTCGGCAGTGATATCGCCTCCCTTAATAATCAGCATTGCTGCCTTTTCTTTTATCAGGGGGACTGAGAATTGGACGAGTGATAAAAGATCAACCGTTGCTCTGCTGATAATTATGTCGAATTTACCCGCATATTTTTTTACAAACTCGACACCCTCCACCCTTGTATTTTCAACAATTACATTTCTTAACATAAGTTTATCCACAAACTCCGAAACAGCATTTGTCTTTTTGGTTATGGAATCAACAAGTACACCTTGAAGATCAGGTCTCATTATTGCAAATGGAATACCAGGGAGCCCGCCACCCGATCCGATGTCAAGAAATGTAGTTGCCCGTTCAGGTAAAAATTTGGAGATATATGCCGAAATGAAAACATGATTTTCAACAACATTTGCGATATCTTTGCGCGAAACAAGATTGATTACTTCATTCTTTTCTGCAAGAAGTCCCGCAAAAAACGCAAGTCTTCCCAGGGTGTTTTCGTCAGGGTTCTGGTTGTTTTCCCAAAAAAAGTGGGTTAGTTGTCTTAAATAAGTATCAACAGATATCAATAATTTCTCCGAAATATCTTAAATCACTTATTCAAATATACCATTAAGATAGAAATATCTGAAGGAGTAACACCGGAAATACGGGATGCCTGACCTATATTTCGTGGTTTTACCCTTGAAAGTTTCTCTCTTCCTTCAGCAGAAAGGGATTGAACCTGTTTGTAATCAAGATCAACGGGGATTGCCCGGTCTTCATATTTTTCGAGTTTGTTGATTGTGTCCTGCTGCCGGGTTATGTATCCTTCATATTTAAGCGTCAATTCTATCTGGAAGGCCGTCTCTTTGTCGCTTAATATTTCCTTCAGTTCGGGGGAATCCGCCTCAATAATCAGGTTGCCCAGTTTATATGCATCTATTTCAGGTCGCTTGATAATCTTCTCAATAGTCTCGGAGAATTGTACATCCGAGGAAGAGAATTCCCGAAGGAAGGGGTTTAGTATGTCAGGTGTAATTTTAACAGATTTTGAAAGCTCAATGCCACGAAAGATTTTACTTTCCTTTTCCTTGACAATCTTTAATTCATCATCGCTTATCAAACCGATTCTGTGACCATGATGAGAAAGTCTTGTGTCAGCATTATCCTGCCGTAGCAAGAGCCGGTGTTCGGCTCTGGATGTAAACATTCTGTAAGGCTCCGTGGTTGATTTCCCGACCAGATCATCAACCAAAACACCGATATAAGCTTCACTTCTCTTCAGAACCAGTTCCTTTTCGTTCCTGAGTTTAAGCGCAGCATTGATACCTGCCATAAGACCCTGTGCGGCGGCTTCTTCATATCCCGATGTACCGTTTATCTGTCCGGCAAAATACAATCCCTTTACCAGTTTGGTTTCCATCGTAAGATCAATTTGATGAGGCGGGAAGAAGTCATATTCAACCGCATAACCGGGACGAACCATAACAATGTTTTCAAGTCCTTTTATAAGTTTCAAAGCTTCAAGTTGGATCTCTGCAGGAAGTGAAGTGGAAAAACCATTCACATAAATCAATTCAGAATCCAATCCTTCGGGTTCGAGAAACAACTGATGGCGTGGTTTATCGGAAAATCTGACTATTTTATCTTCAATCGACGGGCAGTACCGTGGCCCGGTTCCCTGTATAATTCCCGTAAACATTGGTGAACTGGAAAAACCCTTTTCAAGTATTTTATGAACTCTGTCATCGGTATAAGTGAGGTGACAGGAAACCTGTGGCAGGAAGGGAAATAGCGATTTATCTGTTCTGTGAGAAAATGGTTGGGGAGACTCATCGCCGGGTTGTTCCTCAAGAGCATTCCAGTCGATGGAATCTTTATGTAATCTTGGTGGTGTTCCTGTTTTTAACCTGCCTGTTTCAAATCCTGCTTTAATCAAAGATTCGGTGATTCCCGTTGCAGGTTTTTCTCCAAATCTGCCACCGGGGGTTGCCTGTAATCCCGTGTGCATCAATCCATTCAGGAATGTACCGGAAGATAGAACAACCGCCTTGGCATCGATTTCTTCACCGTGAGCTGTTTTCACTCCGATAATTTTTCCATCTTCGATCAGAATTTCAACGATTGATTCAGATATTATTTCAAGGTTTGGAGTTTTTTCCACGACTTCAAGAGCAATTTGGGAATAAATGTCTCTGTCATTCTGGCTTCTTGGTGACCATACAGCGGGACCCTTGCTTCTGTTCAGCATTCTAAACTGTATGCCGGAACGATCAGCAATTTCTCCCATTACACCTCCCAAAGCATCTATTTCACGCACCAGGTGCCCTTTTGCAGTTCCACCTACCGCCGGGTTGCAGGATAATCTTCCTGTGGCATACTTATCCATCGAAACAAGAGCTGTTTTACATCCCATTCTTGCTGCAGCGACTGAAGCCTCTATTCCGGCATGTCCGCCACCAATTACAATTACATCATATTTACGCATTTAATCTTCTGTTTTGTTTCATGTGAAACATTTTAATAGTTGTGTTAGTGTCAGTTTAGTTAAAAAATATAAAAGTGAAGTTTGTTTCATGTGAAACATTTTACTACCGTCTCGTACCGCCCCGTACCGCCCCCCAACCCCCCTCCTTCTAAAGGTGGGGGGGGGCTCGATGGATAAACTTTGTCGCAGGGGATTGGGAGTTTTTGATATCAAAAACAAAAAAATCGGGCTTATAAAAAAATCTAAAATCGATCCAAAAACCACCAACCACCACCCCAAAACAAACTCAACATTCCCCCCACCTTAACAAGGAGGGGGGCAGGGGGGCGGTGGAGACTTTCTTCCACCGAAAAATCAAATCCAAAACACAGCGACAAAATGAAAGGTGTATCATCAGCACAACATGAAAAAGAGATCAAAAATGCCCAAGCGTTCTTGGGAAAATTACTCTCCTTACCGCCCCCCAACCCCCCTCCTTGTAAAGGTGGGGGGCTTGATTGACGAAACTTATCGATGGGAAAGCAGATTTTCGGCTGACAAAAATCTCAATAACAGAAAAAATTAAATTAACCGAAAAACCCCAACCCCCACCCCAAAACGAACTCAATGCTCCCCCCACCTTTACAAGGAGGGGGGCAGGGGGGCGGTCGGGACTCACCCTAAAAACCCGAGAAGCCAATAAAGCAGTCATCACCTTACCGGAAGATGCTTCCTTATTCTCTCCAAAACTTTATTGATATCATCAAAGACTTCTTCATTAAAGAATCTTATGGTTTCAATTCCGATAGATTCAAGATATTTATCTCGTGCGAGATCATATTCCACAGCTTCTACACCGTTGTGGGAATCGCCATCAAGTTCGATACAGAGTTTTAGCTCGACACAATAAAAATCAAGAATGTAGTTGTTGACGCTGTATTGTCTTCGGAATTTGAAACCGGTCTTTTTGTGTTTTAGTTCGTCCCACAGCTTTTGTTCTGCGGAAGTGGCGTTATTCCGGAGGTTTTTTCTTCTGTCTTTGAGATAATTTCTATTGAAAAGATCTGTCATTTTCCAATGCAGAAGTGCATAAAAATGTTATTCAGGATATCATCGGTTGTAATCTCACCGGTAATTTCTGCCAGCGAGTTTTCGGCATTTCGAAGATCGACAGAGATAAATTCTCCGCTCAGATTCAGATTACATGACTCCCGGGCATTTTCGAGATTTTGTTTTGCCTGTTTGAGGCAGTTATAGTGTCGCATATTTGACACTACTGCACCCTTCTCGCTGTATGACTCTGAGCCGAGAGCTTTCTCTTTTAATAAATCAAAAAGTTCGTAGATACCCTCACCCGTTTTTGCTGATATCGAAATGTCGGCTTTTAGAAGAGAGGAATGTTTGATATCCACTTTGTTGAGCACCACGATGATTTTGTTTTCACTTGTTAATTCTTTAATTTCATCATAAAGATCGACTGAGATATTTTGTACTACATCGTTGATAAAGAGAACGAGGTCGGCGTTTTTTACCGCCTCTCTGCTCCGCATTACACCTTCAATTTCAACTTCATCATCTGTCTCTCGAATACCGGCAGTATCGAAGAGGCGATACAGGACTCCGTCAATCACCACCTCCTCCCTGATGATATCCCGGGTTGTACCCGGAATGGAGCTGACTATTGCCCTGTATTCCTTAAGGAGGTAGTTTAAAAGTGAAGATTTCCCCACATTTGGTTGTCCGACAAGAGCCACATTCACGCCATCTCTGATAACCCTGCCAAATGCATATGATGAGAGAAGCTGGTCTATTTCGGAGATGATACTTGTGATTCTTTTGATCAGTTCATGCCGGTCAACAAATTCGATATCTTCCTCGGCAAAATCGAGTTCCAGTTCAACCAAAGAGGAGGTATTTACGAGCATGGAACGCAGTTCGTTTACTTTCGATGAAAGCAGACCATCCAGTTGATTTCTTGCTCCGCGAAGTGAAGCTTCGGAACGGGCTGAAATGAGCTCCATTACCGCTTCCGCCTGCGAGAGGTCGATTCTGCCGTTCAGGAAAGCTCTTTTGGTAAATTCACCCGGCTCTGCATTTCTGATTCCAAGATCGTAAAGCAGTTCTGTAATCCGTCTGGTAATTGTCGGATTCCCGTGGCAGGAGATTTCTATCGAGTTTTCGCCTGTGTAGGAGTTGGGGGCCTTAAAAACTGAAACGACTACATCATCAACAATATTGCCATCGGGGGAAATGATTTTCCCGTATTTAAGGGAGTGGGAAGCTGCATTTATGAGTGGCTGGTTACCCCGGAATATCCGGTCAGCGGCGGAAATTGCGTTTTCACCGCTGATCCTGATAACCGAAATGGCGCCAACTCCCGGCGGAGTGACTATGGCCGTAATTGTATCTTCTTTGAAATTCATAAGTTACAAAAATAAACAAATAAAACCGCAAAGAAAAATAAAGCCGCAGCGAGCTTATTATATAAAATAAATAATATTAAATTGCAAACACTCTGTGGTATATGAAATCGAAAGAGAACGATTTTGTGTCCACTCTTCTGTCGATATATTCTGCGACCTGTTTTAACCTTTTGGGGATGGCGAGCAGTTTATCCTGTGCGATTCTGCCGGCTTCATTCAATCCGGTCAGAGCCTCCACTTCCCAGAATTTCAGCACATCTTCGACGATCTTTTTATAGTCCCATGGACCATAAATTCCCGATCGTCTGACCACATCAGCCATTTCTTTAAAGTTGGGCATGCTTAAGCCCGGCATTTCGATCGAGGGAAGAATATGCAGAGCGGATTCAAGTGCTCTGTTGGTATCAATCGAAAGGAGGGACTTCATGACCTTCCTGTAGAAAGCATAGTGTCGTGCTTCATCCGCAGCGATTGATGAGAGAATACCCTCGAGGAGTGGTTCATATTTCCCGGCAGTTTTCCCCGTATTGCCATGGGTTACCTGGGTTGCCCTTTCCTGAAGGGAAGTGTAGGCAAAAACGCGATAGGGATCTTTATCCCATGCGGGTCTGAAACCTGCTTCCTGATAGGCATACTGCATAATTTCGACGCATCTAAAATTAAAGAGGCGGGAGTCGCGTGCATAATCACGGAGAATTCCACCGTGCCTGTCTTCTTCAGCAGTCCAAATTGAGTTCCAGGTTTTCCAGACGCTTTCCTCACCGAGATAGGTTGCCAGGAGGCGGTGGAAGTGGGGCAATCCTTCCTCTGTCAGGAGACCAAGAGCAACTGCCACCCTTACAGAATCATCCATTCCTCTTGCCCGATCCCGGAGAATTTGGATATTTTTAACTTCATCATCACTCATCTTTTCATCAGCAGGAAGAAAATCACTGGGGAACCACAATCTTCTTTTTTGGAGATGCTCGTCCATCATTTCAGCCACTTCAGTCTCGAGAGTCTGCAACACCTCCGCTTTGCTTCTGCTTTCAGACTCAAGGCTTGGTGGGGAGTTCACGATTATTTCCATATTTTACAACCTTTCGGGTATTTATACCAGATGGTAATTATTTTCAAAAAGAATAAAAACAATAATTTTTGATAAATTAAACTTTAATATAATCATAGACTTCTTTTAAATGAGGGCATAAACGGTTGTAGACCTTTCGGGTATAAAATTTCACATCAATTTTTGTTAAGTTTACAGGTTAAAATTTAGGAAAAATGGATGAATCCGGTAGAAATCATAGTAAAGAAAAGAGACGGTCTTGAGCTGTCTGACAAAGAGATTGAATTTTTTATAAACTCCTACACACAGGGAAAAATTCCCGATTATCAGGCTGCTGCACTTCTAATGGCAATATTTATCAGGGGATTTTCAGCAAGGGAAACCAACACTCTTACAAAGACGATGCTTTACAGTGGAACCATAATCGATCTTTCAGACATCCCGGGTCAAAAAATCGGGAAGCACTCTACAGGCGGAGTGGGAGACAAAACTACTTTTATCATTCTTCCGATTGTTGTCGCCGCCGGCATCAAATCGCCACAGATATCGGGCAGAGGTCTCGGCCACACAGGTGGCACCCTCGACAAGATGGAGGCAATTCCCGGATTAAACACCAGAATTGACATCAAGCAATACCGTGAAATTATGAAAAAGCAAGGCGGACTTATCATAGGTCAAACCGCAGAAATTGCCCCTGCCGACAAGCTGCTTTACGCTCTTAGAGATGTTACAGGTGCCGTGCCGACAATTCCTCTCATCATTGCAAGCATAATGAGCAAGAAAATGGCTGAGGGAACTGACGGTCTTGTTCTTGATGTAAAAACAGGTTCGGGTGCATTTATGAAAACCCTGGAAGAGTCGAGGAATCTTGCCCAAGGTCTTCAGGGAGTGGCAAAGAGTTTTAACAAAAAGTGTATCGCAATGATTACTGAGATGAGCCAGCCACTCGGATATAAAACCGGAAACTGGAACGAAATTCAGGAATCCGCTGATATTCTGAAGGGATTTTATGTCGAAGATTTGTGTGAAATCTCATTCGCTCTCTCTGGTGCAATGATTATGCTCGGCGGAAAAGCAGAGACAATAGAGGAAGGAATTGAGATCTCCAGGAGAATGGTAAGTACAGGCAAGGCGTTCGATAAGTTCCTCGAGATCGTGGAAGCTCAGGGTGGGGACATCAGTTTCGTTGTAAATCCCGAGAAATACCCCGTATCCTCAATAAGAGAAAAATTGTATTCTCCCGCAACCGGTTATGTATCAGCAATTAACGGTTATGAAATCGGGATGTCGCTTATCGATCTGAAAGCCGGAAGAATGGCGAAGGAAGATGATATCGACTTCAAGTCAGGTCTGCATCTTCAGGCAAAAGTTGGAGAGCATTACTACAAAGGACAGGAAATTGGCTACCTTGACGGTGAAGACCCTGAAAAGATAGAAGCTGTGAAGGAAAGGATACTGAACTCCATCTCATTCAGCGAAGAAAAGGTAGAGAAACTGAAGCTAATTAAGGAAATAATCTACTAAGATTCAGAAAAATTTCTTAATTTTCAACTTGTCCTAATCTATATTAGGAGAATTGCGGGCTGTGACGCACTTTATTTTGAAAAGTTGAAAATTTGGAGTTTAAAGATGATTTTAAGGCTAAAGGAGATATACCCGGGTTGTGATCTTGACAAGTCCGTTCGCTATTTCCATGTCTCTAAAGAAGCCAGAGGTAAATACGCATTTGAAGAGGAACTGTTTTCACAGACAGGCACTCTTATTGTTGCCAATTTTGCAGCATCAAGGAGACTTGCGGCGAGAATCAACCGTAAAAGAACGGAAGAGAAGCTCACTGACAAACTTGTAACACCCGGGCAGATCAACGCTCTCGGATTGTTGCACGAACTCATTCACCTTGTGCTCAGAAATTATGAGCAGGTTCAGAATCCCGGCGTATTTTCCCGTACCGTAAATCATCTCTCCGAAATGCTCGGTGGCGACGACTTCGCAAAAGTGCTCGAAAGGTATGTGGAGGTTTTTCCGCCACTTTCTGTATATAAAGGCACCTCCACTGTAAAGGAATACCTCGCCGGCTACACAGACAAAAAAGCCAACAAAGAAATCATAATTGAAGAATTGATTATTCTTCACCTCGAAAACTTAAATCCCGCATTCGACTCCCTTAAAGAAATGTTCAACAGCGCCCCGCTTGAAGAAGGAACCAAATATAAGGTTCTAATAAAAGAGGCGAAGACATTCTTCCAAAAAGAAGAACCGGCAGAGTTTTTTGGCATCTCTCTTATCGATGCACTTGAATCGGTAATCCTTTCAAATCCATACGAAATAGTCGAACAGCTAAAAAGTTTCAGGGCATTCTGGCCCCTCGGTCTCGACTTCCCCCTGGAAGACCTCGTCCTCCTCGGTTCCGATCTCCTGAAGGAAGATGCAAGACTCTTCCAGGGTGGCGGAGGCGGAAAAGGGACACCACCGGTACCCAAGTACGATTTCAACAAGGAATATGCAGCCAAACTGAAAGAGTCGCTCAAAAAAGGACAACCCGCACCGATCGATTTTGATGATGTGGAACTCAGTTTCATGGTCGAGGAAGAGCGGTTCACTGAAGACATTGAGTGGATGCCGAATGTTGTTATGATCGCCAAGAATACTCTCGTCTGGCTCGACCAGCTCTCAAGAAAGTACGCGAGAAAAATTGATACCCTTGACAAAATTCCGGATGAGGAACTGGACGCACTTCAGAAATGGAATTTTAATGCCCTGTGGCTAATTGGTGTGTGGGAAAGATCGACCGCCTCGGCGAAAATAAAACAGTTTTGCGGAAATCCCGAAGCAGCTTCGTCTGCCTACTCCCTCTACGATTATGACATTGCCACCGAACTCGGAGGCGAAAGAGCTTACGAAAATCTTCGTGACAGGTGTGCTGCCCGCGGGATAAGACTCGCAAGCGACATGGTGCCAAACCACACAGGAATTTACTCAAGGTGGATAATCGACCATCCCGAATATTTCATTCAGGCACAGGAACCACCATATCCGAATTACACTTTTTCGGGACCCAATCTCTCCGACAATCCCGATATAGAACTCAGAATAGAAGACCGCTACTACACCCGTCAGGATGCGGCAGTTGTATTCCAGCATATCGACAGAAGAAACGGAAAAACCCGCTACATCTATCACGGAAACGACGGCACAAACATGCCGTGGAACGATACTGCCCAGCTTAACCTTCTCGATCCCGTCGTTCGTGAGGAGCTTATAAGAACCATCCAGAAAGTGGCATCAAAGTTCTCGATTATTCGCTTCGATGCGGCAATGATTTTAAGTAAAAAACATTATCAAAGGCTGTGGTTCCCTGCTCCGGGTGCCGGTGGAGCAATCCCCTCCCGTTCAGATTATGCCATATCGAAACAGACTTTCCACAAAATGATGCCGAAGGAATTCTGGCGTGAAGTGGTGGACAGATTCAACGAGGAGATGCCAAACACACTCCTTCTCGCAGAAGCATTCTGGCTGATGGAGGGTTACTTTGTAAGAAGCCTCGGCATGCACAGGGTTTACAACTCCGCCTTCATGCACATGTTCATGAAGGAAGAAAACGACAAATACCGGAATCTCATCAGAAATACGATAGAATTCGATCCCGAGATTCTTAAACGGTATGTAAACTTCATGAGCAATCCTGATGAAGAAACTGCGATCAACCAGTTTGGTAAAGGCGACAAATATTTCGGTATCTGCGTCATGATGGCGACACTTCCCGGACTTCCGATGTTTGCCCACGGACAGATAGAAGGCTTTACCGAAAAATACGGAATGGAATACCGGAAGGCATATTACAATGAGTTTGTGGACGACCACCTCGTTGAAAGACACCGTAAGGAAATTTTCCCTCTCCTTAAAAAACGCTACCTCTTCTCACAAGTTAAGAATTTCGAACTCTTCGATTTCCACGACGACTACCGTCATGTAAACGAAAATGTCCTTGCGTTCACCAACAGGTTTGGTGAGGAAAAAACTCTCGTCTTCTTCAACAATTCTTTCTTCCACACTTCGGGAATGATTAAAAATTCCGTCGGAAAAAGGGTAAAACCACAGTATCTCGATTCCGCCGCAACCGAAGATAACTGGGAAGCCTCAAATGTTGAAGATCAGAAAGTCTCTCCCAACGAACTTGAGTTTAAGTCTCTTTCAACCGCACTTCAACTGAAAAGATACGACGGTTATTACTACACCTTTAAGGATATGATAACTGGCCTTGAATACATCAAGTCGGGCAGGGAAATCGATGATGACGGCTTTGGAATGACGCTGAACGGTTATGAATATCATGTCTATGTCGGCTTCAGAGAAGTGTTTGACACTGATGGAAGCTGGTTGCGTCTCAATCAGTTTCTGCACGGACAGGGCACACCATCTCTCGCACTCACCCTGCTGGAACTGAATCTGATAAATGTTCATCATGCCGTAATGGAATTCTTCAACAAGGAAATATTGCTTGAAATGAAGAAGTTCGCCGGTCTGGTTCCTGATCCTCAGCCAATCAATGAATTCAGCACAACTTTCACGATGAGGTTTGGGAATGTTCTGAACAGGATTGCGGAGTACAAAAAAGTACAGTTCAACGGCAACATTGTAATGTCATCTCTCAAAAAGGAATTGCTGGTTCTTAAAGGATACGCCAATTTTATCGACAGTCAGAGCGATGGTGTGAAAGGTTCTGCGAGAATTGATAACTTCTGGCTCCTGAACAAAAAAGAGGAACACCAGATATACACCGATATTCTGATTCTCTATACTGTGGTGAAAAGACTCCTTATTACAATCGAGGAGGCAACGGGTGAAAAACCTGTCGAACTGTATGACTCGCTTCTTTTGGAAAAACCGCTGTGGCAGTCGATAATCAGACTTGGCGACAAGTATCAGGAAGCCAAATACGAATTCGATTTACTTAGAATTCTTGAATCAAGTGAGAATGTTTATACCCGAAAAGGTATATTTAATCCCGAAGGGAAGCAGGAATCACTGAATGACCAGTTGCCTACAATAACTCTTCTCCAGACGAAGGAAGTGAAGGCATTCATCGGTGTGAATGAATTTCAGGGAATTAAATACTTCAGCAAAGAACAGTTTGTTCAGTTGATGACCTGGATTTATACACTAAATGGATTAAGGCATGCGGAACGGGTCGTCAGGAAAAATTCCGAAAAAACGAAAGACCCTGTAAGCATCTTCAAACTTTTCAAATCGAAAGATTTTACTCAAAGCATTAAGACGATGTCACAATATGTGGAAGGTCTCGTAGATCTCGCCATCCACTCAGGATACAGATTTGAGCCGTTCCTTCAGGCGATTCCAAAGCTTCACGATTCCATCTATCAGCCAAAAGTTGAACCTGTAAAGACAGCAAAACCGGCAAAAACAGTGAAGGCAAAAACAAAAAAAGTTAAAGCAGAAGCAAAGCCATTAGCAAAGACGAAGAAAACAGAAAAGCCGGAATCAAAAAAACCGGCTCAGCCAAAGATCAAAAAATCAACTTCAGGTAAAAAGAAGAGCTGATTTTTTTAAGAACCTCAGAGCTTAGGAACCTCAGGAGTACTTGAGTACTTGAGTACCTGAGTGATGGATTTGGATATTCGTGCTCAGATAATCAAGTACTCAGGTACTCACTTCACAAAAAGCATCTTATCCGACCGGATGAACACGGGTTTCAGGTTTTCATCCCTTACTGTGAGGTTGTAGAAATAGACCCCTGATGCCATGTCATTCATCGTTCCTGTCTTTCCCGGGGTGAAGTCCCTCTCATGCTCTCCTGCAGGTAGCCAGCCGTTGTTCAATACCGCAACGGTTGACCCGTTTACATCGTAAACTCTCAGTATCACCTCTCCCGGTTCTTCAAGCCTGAATCTTATTGTTGTGGATGGGTTGAACGGGTTGGGATAATTTTGGTAGAGTACCACTCCCTTGGGTGAAAGTTCTCCGCCTTCTGCGATATCTGTCAGTACCACCGTTACACTGTCCCATTTACTTACAAGTCCCTGATTATCCTTCGCTGTAATTTTGTATGTATAGTTTCCTGTCGGGTCAGAGAGTGAATCGGTAAACATTGTGTCTCTGCCTGTATATATTCTGTTTAATTCTCCCGGGATGAAATACGGGTCTCTATCCCTGTGAAGTGAGAATGAATTGAAATCTGCCTCTGTACCTCCCCGCCAGTGAATCTCCATTCTCCCCTCGTCTTTTAGGAGAGGGGTCGGGGGTGAGGTAACAAGAGTAAACCTTGGTTTTTTGGGTGCAAGATCAAGATATTCGTATCTCTGACCGTAGGGACCTCCATACCTTCCGATGTCACTTCTGGTTCCGTCAACATCAAGGATGGTCGGGTCACCGGCATCTATGAGGGGGGAATACATCTGAAGACGGTAGTTGCTGCTGTCGGTACCCTCATACATCGGGTCAAATGAAGTGTAGATCAGAGTATCGGGATTAAGTTTTGAAATATCATTGGATATTGTGCCGTTGCCATAGAAGTTGTTGTAACTGATGTTGCCTGAAACTACTCCTGAATTTGAAAGATCGAAGATTGTGCCACATGAATCGATGTTGTTATTTATTAGATGTAATGGTTGCACGCTCCAAGGATATACAGCTACTCTACAATTCAGAATAATGTTGTTTTCGAATAAACCGCTCGCCTCATCCAAGCCATGTGTTCCTTCACCATTTTTACCAACCATAAGATTGTTATAGAATCGACCTGCTCCTCCAAATAAAGGTATGTATATGCCGGCATTTGAAAATTCCAAAATTATATTATTATAAAATCGCCCATATGAACCAGCAATTGGATGGGAACAACGATAAACCAGATTGTTTGATACACTCATTGATTGTAGTGTATTTGGTCTTGTAACAACATCGATTCCAAAAGTTGATCTCGCTACAAAATTACCGGTGATTGTGCCGGTTGCAAGATTGGTCCATATCCCCCTGTAAAATCCACCGATAAATTTATTGTTTCTTATATTGATGTGAGTAGAATCTCTAAACAGTGGCAAATACACGCCTGAGTGATTATTCAGGTAGCTGTATGTTCTAATGGTCAAATTTTCAAGATACAGATTATCAGTTACCTTAAAAGCTTGTAAAAACTGAAACTGAGGAAACCCACTCAAATCCACAATGCAACTGTCAACATCAATACCGATTATCGCAAGGTCTCTCCCTTGGTGTTCTGATACCACCTGTTCCCTGTAGATACCCGTCCCGATCAGTATCGTATCTCCGCTCTCACACATGTCCACAACTTTCTGTATACTGTCAGATGCAGTCGCCCAACTTGTGTATGGATACACAGGTGTCGGGTTGCCCGCTTTCACATAGCGGATTGTTGGCACAACAGCCCGACCACTCCCTGAATGAGGAGTCCGTCCGGAGTGACCCTTCTCAGCAATCTCATCTTTTTTGTTGAGGTATCCTGATTTTATATTGCTGTTCGTCTTACTGAGCATTTGGCCGTTCTTCAGCGAGAAGCGTTCCAGGATTCTTTCCTTGTCTCTGCCGTAAACATACCAGATTAACTCATCCATCACTTCAATATTATCGATGTAAAGTTCTCCGTGGGTCACTGTGCTGATACCTTCAGGAAGTACAACTGCATACGATATATTCATCGATTTTATGCTTTGCGGGTCGATTGTACCGGATGAACTGTTATTGGGACTGCTTATTATTCGCAAATCGTATGGAAGAATGATCAGCGTAAAATACTCATCAGACAAATCTTCCCGTTTTACTTCCTTTCCCGCTAATGTGACGGTTGTCGTCTTTCCTGATATGTCTGTCAGGTTCAGATTCACCCGTAATGAACAAACCGTGATGTTCGAATCAGGCCTTCCTCCTCCCTTTAACTTAAATTGTGCCAGATATTGTATCAGCATTGAATTTGGAAGTCCCGGCAGATTTGTAAAGCTGTAATCCTTTTCCTGATAAATAAATGGACCTTCAACGAGTGTGATTTCCTGGCGGGTTTTGTTGCAGGTTGTGTCTGTCAGCCACTTTTCAGGTAATTTGGTTTTGACATAACTCCCCGATTGATCGCTTATGACAGTTGTGTAATTGGAGTCACGGTTCATTCTGACAGTGCCGGAAAAATTGCCACCACTGCCTCCTTCTGCTTCCCAAACATTATGGATACCGTGAGAGAATAGTTTCTCCCAGTCAATTTGGCTTTCATCGGGTTCAGATATATTCCAAAAGCTGTTTTGTGCAAAATTTTTCCCGAAAAGTATCCCGTCCGGTACCTGTGATTTTAAGGGAAGGGCAAGAATGATCACAAAAATCAAACTTAAAACTGATATTACTCCATTTCTCATTTATCTGTCCGATGAATTGTTCCGATTTGTTTTATGATTCTATTTTGAATATTCAAAATAATAATATTAGTCTTTAAAACAAAATGGCTCGAAGAACCTCAGAACCTCAGTAATTCCGAAGTACTGAGGTTCTGAAACTCTGAAGCTCTGCAACTGCGATCTTCCGCTACTTCAAGAGCAACATTTTCCTGACAGATGAGTAAACAGGTACTCCTTCCGGTGATCTCACATCTATCTTGTAGAGATAAATCCCACTGGCAAGTTCGTCACCTCTGAACTTTGTCTCATGGTATCCGGATGGCATCTCCCCGTCTTGCAATACCCTCACAGGTTCTCCCGTTATTGTGTAAACCGTCAGTATCACTCTTCCGGGTGACTTCAACCTGTATCCTATCACTGTTTCAGGATTAAACGGGTTCGGGTAGTTGTTAAACAGTTGATAATCCTGTACAACCTCATGGCCCTCCCCGGTTATCCCAACCGGGATGATCCTGATCTCTTCACTTTCCTCTGATACATTCCCCTGATTGTCTTCTGATCTCAATCTGAGGTAATAACCTCCGCTGAATCCCTGGATGATCTTTGTGAAGGATGTATCAGTTGTTCTTGCAATCAGACTTAATGAATCTGAATTGAATCCTTGTGTTGTGTCCCCAAAGACAAGATACTGCTTAAAATCACTCTCGTGGTTCCTCTTCCAGTCAATCCGGATAGTATCACCCGCAACTGTTGCTGCTATACCTCTCGGTTCAAGTGGGGCAAGATCAAGATAAGTGTACGATTTACCGTCGCGCCCTCCGTACATGCCAATGTCGCTTCTTGTTCCGTCAGGGTCTTTTACGAGCGTATCGCCCGCATCTATAAGAGGAGAGTAAGCCTGAAGATGATAATCTTTAGTCTCGTCGGCGAACATCGGAAACCGGGTGATGTTTGAGATGGTGTCGACTGAGGCACCACCTGTCGATCGCCAGTTTACACGGTTGTTCCAAAAATTATTGAATCTTAGAGGACTCTCTCCGTTGAATCCGTAATACTTGCCGCCTGATATTTGGTTGTTGAAGATGTCACGATAACTTGAAGTACCGTTGGTATTAATAACTTTACCAAAATTTCCGATATATACATTATTGTTTATTGTATCTGGTCCCAATTCTGAACCGACACTGTATTCAGTCACATTTGGGAACAGACTGATAATCAGATTATTATGGATCCTGGAAGGACGGTTGTCTGCCCAAATAGTTATCTTAAAGTTGTCACTTAACCGATTATATGGCGCCGCCACAAGGATGTTGTTGTAAACATCGACCTCGGATAATACCGCAAAGTAAATACAATTTTCACTAGTTGTAATGTAATTGTTGGATACAAAGCATTTGGTGGAGTTGGCAACAAATCCCATCAAAGACGAATCAATGACGCTGTTCTGCACAAAAACTGTGTCAATATTACTGAACCCGAAAGCAGTGGCATGGATTGCGGCTCCACAATCTGACACTTTGATATTTTGAATCCGGATTTTCATCCTTAGCCCCCCTTTTCTATATGAATATATACCTGTATGAAATTCTTCAAACATCCCCCAACCAACAACCTTCAGATTACTTATGCTACAATCGTTTTCCATCCATATACCGGTAGTCGAATCCTGCGGAATCTGGATCCATGTGTTATCCCATCCAAGCCCCAACAACACAACTCCTGCACTAAACCTTACAACCTCTGTATAGATACCGTCTCCGACTATAACCGTATCACCAATACCCGATATTCTCATCACCTTCATAATACTGTCGGCTGCAGTCTCCCAACTCGTGTATGGTGGTGTACTGTTCCCGGTCTTGCTGACATATCGTCTCTCAGCACTACTGCTTAGTGACATTATCAGTGCAAGTGCTATTGTTACTCCTACCAGATTTTTCATCACCCTCTCCCTCATTTTAACAATACAAGTTTTTTGACAGATTCGTTTTGACCCGATTTCAGCCGTGAGGTAGAAGCAAATGTACTTCCGTAAAAATAGAGACCGTTTTCGGAGGGTGTGTTTACCCCATAAGGGAAATACCAATACATTAGCCGTCTTGGTTTTACATACTTGTACCAACTGCCCAATGCATTGCCTGATTCCCTCATATTGTCCCATCCTGGGTAAAAATGAGTCATCAACGAGACTTGTGATCCAAGGGAATCAAGCACAGACTGAAGTGTCTTTATCGGGTAATAAGAATCGAGTGAATTGGGCTCATTAAGTGTTATAAAATACTTCAAATTTGGCTGAAGTCCGCTGAATCTTGATAGATATTCATTAAGCTTTTGATCTCTCAGATTCTTAAATTTAACAAAATAATATTTCCATATGCTGTTATCATAGACTTCAACATGCTTCAAACCCAGTTCCGCATTACCAAGCCATATGACTTTGAAGCGGATTCTTCTACTCTCACGAAAGTATGAATCTTCAACACCCTCTCCCGGAGCTATTGTCGTCGGTGGCAGTGGCAAATCTCCCCTCCCGCCTTGGGGAAGAGTATCCTGGCTGTAGTCGTATTCCATACTGATATCCGTGTAGCCTTCTCCCAGCATACTTTTTGTAACTATTTTTTCCGCTAATACTATCGAATCCGGTCCCGCTCCTATTACTGCCTGTATCATGCACACCTCTTCTCCTGCCCCGATTGACTGAATGTTCTTCAACCGGAAAACAACGGTGTAGTTTATTAATCCGTTTGAATTATACTTGTTGGTGTAAACATATTTTCTGTACTGACCATAATTTGGTCCGTCTATAAACAATTTACCGGTAAAACTTGTATCCGTCCCTGTAGTAACACCATCACTTGTCACAGTTCCAAATAGTTTACGGAGCCCCGTATCACCTTTCAAATCCGGAATAAAATTTTGATCAGGCACCCATTTCGAATAAAGTGCATTGCTTAAATAATATACCCAGTCTGCATTAGGTTCATGGAATACATTATCTTTTACGGAATCATTTAATGCGATGATGTTTTGAAAGTAACCAAGGCTGTCAAAATTTGATGTCTGTTTGCCTGAAATGGGAACTACTGCCCTTTGCAGTATAGTGTTGAATCCAAGAGACTTTACTAATGAATAATTGTAGAGAGTAAACCATTTGTCAGGTGTAGAAGTAAGATATGTCCCTGTGAGGATTGAATCAGGTCTCTGTGCGTAAACATTTAATGTTATCAGCAACAAAAACAGTTGCAACTGTACGGTCTTCATAGTTTGCTCCGCGTATCGTTAATAGATCATCAAAAATATTCACGGAACCCTGCTTCAGGTTCCGAAAACAGAATCCGGCTGAATGGTCTTAATGCTGATTCACATCTTCGCGGAGAAAATTAATCCACTTTCGCACTTTAACTGAAGTCAACATCCGTCCCAAGGAGACGACTTGCTGTTTCGATTAAATTAACATTGATTTATTAATAATTAATAGTACAAATATAAATTATTTAATTGAATTAGAAAGCCTTTGTTTCTGTGTTATATTCGAGGAGACTTGTGGCTTCCAAGTCTGTTTACACCTGACAACAAAAAAGGCTGCCATCTTTTAGAACTTCAGAACTCCCAAGTTCTGAGGTTCTGAAGTTCTGAGGTTCCGGGGTTCTACTTCATCAAAAGCATCTTGTTCACGGAAACAAACCTGCCCGCCCGCAGTTCACACAGATAAATTCCGCTTGGGAACCGGGAAGCGTTAAAGTTTACTGAATGGTATCCCGCTTCCATTTGTTTGTTTATCAGAGTTTCGATTTTCTCACCTGACGAATTATATACGACAAGCGTAACGGGCGCCGAAACAGGTAAACTGAATCGTATAACGGTGGATGGATTGAACGGATTTGGATAGTTCTGATCGAGTGAGAATTTATCAGGGAGTGTAAGATCCACATTTACCATATCTGAAAAGGAGACGGTTCCGTCATTGTCCATTTGTTTCAGGCGATACTGATATTTCCCGGCAGAAATTCCCTCATCTGTAAATGAGTAGTCGTTGCGGGTGGTGGTGGTTCCTTTTCCTTTTATAAAGCCCGCTTTCTCCCAAATTCCGTTCCCGCTGTTTCTTTCAATTTCAAAGCCAAAATTGTTGGTTTCTGTCGCTGTTGTCCAGTCCAGTTTTATCCGTCCGTTGGATACGCTGCCGGTGAAAGAAACAAGTTCAACGGGTATTTCCGAGGAGTTAATCATCGTTACTTTTACCGTATCAACAGGTTTTACGGGATCATTCGATCTGATCAGAATATCCATTGTGTATGTTCCGAGCGGGATGCCGACTGCCGACATTGCGAGTCTGACTGCTGAAGAGTTTCCGTTGTATAACAATCCCGCAAGATTTGTTGCCGTTACCCATTCAGGTTGAGCCTGAAACCGCACAGCGAGATTATTCTGGATGAAAGATGAATTGTAGGCGGCACCAAGTCCTGTGCTCCCCGTCTGATTTTCAATTCCGACAGAACTTGAGGTAAGCGTGCCTGTCATGTTTTGATACTGATAAACGATTTTTCCCGAATTAAAGAGAATAATCTGAAAGTTCAGGCTTGATGTTGCACTCGCGTAGTTTTTCCAGTTTTTATATTGGATTATGGTCTTGTCAGGGGAGTTTTTGTAGAAAACCTGTCCGCCATCAGTTCCATCCAGGTCATCCCAAAACGCTGCCATAAGTCCGTTCGGATTTGCAGAATTTGGAATTGTCGCATTTGTGAAAGAGTTAACGGTTGGTATTGCAAAACTGACAAAACCGTTTGATCCTGCATAAACGGTCGAGGTGGTCAGCCCGTAAAACTTAAAGTTGAATCCCAGGTTTACGGCGGCGTATCCTTCATCTTTTGCATTGTAGGTACCCGTCTGAATCCAGTTTGTAAGTTCCGTACCTGTGGTTGAGATATCCTCCCAGTTGAAAACAGGTCCGTTTGGTTCCCGGCTGTCGATCCATTTGTATCCGGCGGAATCGGGTCCACCGGCGCCCTCGATTGCGTACCCGAATCTTGATTCAGGTTTGTTTTTATCGGCAAATTTAATTATCTGACTAAAGTCATCTTTATTGACCCCCAATAATGAAAGGGAGAGACTCCCCTGCGGGAATGTGTTGTTTATCATTTCAACGCTGTATGAAAGTGTTGAAGGGTTTGCCGAAGAATTGGTGATAATTATCGAATCCACTGCCGATGTACCCGACTGTATGGTTCTTATCAGGTTCCTCGTCGAAACCAGAAGAGAAGGGGCTTGAAGAGTTGTCCCCGCTGCGGAATTTGAGATAAGGGAAGTGTTGCCCCAGTTGTCCTGTGATCGAATGGCAAAATATTGAGCTGTCGAGTGAGGGAGATTTTCTGCAACAAGAGCTTCCTGCTGACCCGAAGGTTTTGGATTTCCCTGAAAAGCCAAAGGTGTGGCATTCTCAAAATCTGTCTGGGTTAATATCGGTGAAGTTGCTCTTCTGATTAAATATGAAACCACACCGTTTCGTGAAGTATCTGCCGGGGCAGTCCAGGTCAGTTTGAGACTCCCCGATGTTGGTTCTGAAACTGCAAGATCCGTAATCCGGGTTGGTGGCACTGTGTCAGGTGGAGTTCCGACTGCAAGAACTGCATTATAAACATTTAACCTCCCGCCAGTTACAGTCTGACCCAAAAGAGCAGGAATCGGGTCGGTCGCATCCAAAAGATACTGTTTGAAAAGGAGAGCCGTTGCTCCCGGATTGGTTTTGTATGCCTGCAGAAGTCCTGGATTTGCAGCAGATATCATAAGTGCAATTGCACCTGCAACCGTGGGGGTCGCCATCGAGGTTCCCGTTTTGGTTGTGTATGTGGATGTCTGGTCTGTCGAGAGAACTGATGTTCCGGGTGCACCGAGATCAATCGTTGTCAGTCCGTACCCTGCACCCGAATTGCGGGTGTCAGTTCTTGTTGTGTTCGTAACGCTTACAAGCCAATTGCTTGGGCATGCAGTTGGGATGTCCCCCTGAAGATCGATATTGATACCGAGATTGGCAGTGGCACCGCAGCTGAGAATACCATATTTACCGAGAGAGTCATACATTGCGCACCAGATCGGATAATTAACAGGCTGTCCATAATCCACACCGAAAGAGGAGTTGGTTGAAACCACGAATGCTCCCTTTGCACCGTTTGTTTCGTTATAAGTTGCTCTGTGTTCAAGTGCAAAGGCATAAGCTGCAACGACGGTTGCCTCTGACGAGGATGATCCTGCAATAATCATCACCTTGGTTTTCCAGTTGACACCCGATACCCCAAGGGCATTGTTCCCTCTTGCGGCTACAATTCCCGAGACATGCGTTCCGTGACTGTCACCGCCGGGGGTTCCGTTGTTTGAGTAGGCGTTCCAACCGAGATAATCGTCAACATAACCGTTCTGATCATCGTCAATGCTGTTGTTTGGAATCTCAAAACGGTTCACCCAAAAGTCGAGGTCGGGGTGGTTAAGTTGTGCCCCGCCGTCAATCACAGCTACCACTATGGTATCTCCCAGTGCTGTTACCCCTCCTGTAGAATAGTCCCAGGCTTCCGGGGCATCTATATCCGCATCGGGAGTTCCGCCGCTTTGTCCTGTGTTGTTAAGTGCATACTGTTCATTGAATCTCGGATCATTCGGGAGGGTGCTTCTTTCGTCTGTCTCTTTTGGTGCCGAAGCATCAGGGTTTCTTTCCGTGTAATTTCGGTCATCCCTTATATCCATATAGTGGTTATACTGAACGATACTCACCAAAGGGTGGGTTCTCAAAGAGAATAAAACATCGTCCCCGCTGGCTTTTTGGGTATTGTAACTCATCAGCCAGATGTTCATTCTTCGGGAAAGCAGCCTCTCTGTTTTCAGATCAAATGATTTGAAATCAGGAACCACATTCGATGCTTCCGCAGCAGGTTTCAACTGAATGATTATTTCGCCGGGAACAAGATCACCGCCTCTTTGGGCATAACCGGATGTAAAAAGAGAAATGGCAACGACTAGGGAGAGAAAGAAAGATTTTAACACAACTTCACCAAATAAGTTAAGAGTAAAACCCAAAGATATGAAAAAAAGGGAAGTTGTCGCTGTTTCATAAAAAAGGCTGCCCCTCTCGAGACAGCCGTGAATTCAATCTTCAGAAGTTCAATTATCAAACTTCATACTTCTGACTTCAAACTTCAGGAATTCAGCCCTCAGCCTTCAGAGCTTCAGCCATCAAAGTCGGATAATCGGTATATCCTTTTTCGCCGCCGCCGTAAAAAGTCTCTTTCCCCATCACCTCATTCAATGGGGCATCGAGTCTGAACCTTTCGGGGAGGTCGGGATTTGAGAGGAAAGGTACACCGAAAGAAACGAGATCGGCATCACCCGCTGCAATTACCGCATTTCCCTTCTCCTTGTTGTATCCGCCGTTAATTATTATGGTTCCGTTATACAGCGGTCTGAATGTTTTTGCAACTCCCTGCTTAAATATCTGATATTGAGGAAGTCCGTCTATTGGAGCGAGGGGTTCCATTAAATGTAGATAAGCGAGACCGAACCGGTTCAGGTTTTTTATTACAAAACCATACGATTCAACCGGATTCTCATCAAGCATTCCGCTTGTTACACCACCGGGGGAAAGTCTTATCCCGACTCTCTCTGCACCAACGGCTTTAACTACAGTTTCCACCACTTCAAGAGCGAATCTTCCCCTGTTCTCTACACTTCCGCCATAAATATCATCTCTTTTGTTGCTGTTTGAGTTGATAAACTGGTCGACAAGATATCCGTTTGCGCCATGAATTTCCACACCGTCGAATCCCGCCTCCAAAGCAAGAAGTGCAGCCTTGGCATAATCGTTAACTACCATCGGGATTTCGTGAAGCTCCAGAGCCCTTGGAGTCTCGAGATCGAGCATTCCCTTGTGGGTAAAATGTTTACCGGTGGCTCCGATTGCCGAAGGAGCAACGGGTAAATTACCATTGTGGAAAACGGGGTGGGAGATTCTGCCTACATGCCAGATCTGGGCGAAAATTCTGCCCCCCTCTTCATGTACTGCATCTGTTACCACCTTCCAGGCTTCCGCCTGCTCCGGTGTATGAATCCCCGGTGTCCAGGGATAGCCGACACCCTGTTCCGATATTTGAGTTCCCTCGGTGATTATCAATCCGGCAGAAGCACGCTGACTGTAGTATTTTGCCATCAATTCCGTGGCAAGATTTTGGGGAGCGCGACTTCTTGTCATCGGTGCCATAACCATTCTGTTCTTAAGATTAAGTCTGCCAACCGTTACTTCTGATAAAAGATTCTTTTCCATTTTGTTTCCTGATTTTAAACTGTGAATGTCAATATATGTTATAACATCTATTTTCTGAGGTTGGTTCCATTCAGGGAAATATTGTTTGGAGAGGGGGGGAAGATTAAATTTTGATGTCTTGTGATACCGGTTAAGTGTTCTTTACTAAATCACGGTATATGTATTGTCTCTGAGGAGGATAACCTTGTTTTTGAGATTGGATAACTGAAAATTATTGAGCAACCATTCCATTTTCTCTCTAAGAGTGTGAGTATTTGGTTGCCTTAATGCCAGGATTGCTACACCACAGTGGCTGGAAAAATTCCATGGAACAGTATGGAAAAAGTCCTTGTCAGTTGTGACAAAAAAGGCGGATTTTCCTTGAGCGAGTTGAAAGACTTTGTCATCCTCCAAACCTTGATGTTCCGTATTTCGCAAATCCCAAACTGTATATCCTGCTGATGTCAGGAGTTGAATTATGCTGAGGGGGATATTTTCATCAACGAAAACATTCATGAAGCAAGATTTTCGTAGTTAAGCGTTTCGAAACCGGCAAGATAACTGCCATAACCTATGGCAGCAGAAATATCTTCTCTTGTCAAGCCCGGGTATTCATAAAGAATTTCTTCGAATGATTGTGCTGCTGCAAGAAAACCAAGAATTAGTGAGACCGGGATTCTTGTATTGCGAATTACCGGTTTACCGTGGCAGATACTGGGGTTTATCTCTATTCTTTCCAAAATTTCTTTGTTACTCACGCTAAATTCCTTTTTGCAATTTTAACACTTTATGTCACCGAAAATACAAAATTATTTGTACACAAACCAATCAATACCTTCCCGCACTATTCATCAGTCTTGACAAAGTCCTCATTTAACAAAAATAAATTTGAACTATTGCAGTAAAACCGTTATTTTAATATTATTCAAGAATTATTCCACGGTGAGGAAAACCCGATAGTCGATTCTTACGGACACAAAAGAGTAAAGAAGTGGTTCAGGACCATGAAGTGGAGACCTTTCCCTTTTCAGGAGGAGGCATGGACTGCATACTGTGAGGGTAAAAGCGGACTGATTCATACCTCCACAGGTACGGGGAAAACATACGCAGCTCTCCTCGGACCATTAATTGAGGAGATGAACTCCCCTGACTTCAACAAAAAAGTAAAAGCCGCCAAAAACGAAACTCCGAAAAAAAGAGGACAAAAGCAGGATCGGAATTTATCTTCCTCTCCGCCAATAAAACTGCTTTGGATTACTCCGCTAAGAGCGCTTGCGAACGATACTCTGAAGTCGATCGAGCTTGCAACCGCCGAACTTTGCCCTCATTTCAGTGTCGGTATGAGGACGGGCGACACTTCCCAATCCACGAGGAAACGACAATCTGAAAAGCTTCCAACAATTTTCATTACAACTCCTGAATCCCTCTCACTGATGATATCGTACCCCGGATTTGAGGAGAGATTTTCGGGACTCAAAGCTGTTGTGATTGACGAGTGGCACGAACTGCTTGGATCAAAACGGGGAGTTTTGACGGGACTTGGTTTAAGCAGAATCCGTTCAGCAGCTCCCGGCGTCAAAATATGGGGCGTATCTGCCACTCTGGGAAATACCGCCACCTCGCTGGAAGTTTTACTCGGAGATCATACAGGGGAAAAGGTGGTGATCGGGTCGGGGTGTGCAAAGGAAGTGGAGATGGAAACGGTTTTGCCCAAAGTGATCGAGAGGTTCCCGCGGGCAGGGCACCTTGGAATAACCATGCTTGAACCTGTGATTTCTATAATTGAAAAATCGGGCTCTTCACTACTTTTTACCAACACACGGTCACAGGCGGAAATCTGGTATCATAACATTCTCGATCAAAAAACAGAGTGGGCGGGGATGCTCGGCTTGCACCACGGTTCCATGGATAAAGAGAGCAGAAATGCAGTGGAGAAACTCCTTGCAGAGGGGAAAATGAAATGTGTCGTCTGCACTTCCAGTCTCGACCTCGGAGTCGATTTTTCTCCCGTTGATACGGTAATACAAGTCGGTTCCCCCAAAGGAATAGCACGCCTTCTGCAGCGGGCAGGGAGATCGGGGCATCAGCCGGGAGCAAAAAGCAGAATTTATTGTGTTCCCACAAACTCCTTTGAACTGATTGAGTTTGCTGCCGCAAGAGCCGGGATAGCAAAAAACAAAATAGAGCCCCGCATTCCAATTGAAAAACCTCTCGATGTACTCGCTCAGCACATCGTAACAGTAGCTGCAGGCTCGGGATTTGAGAGTGAAAAACTCTTCGCTGAAGTGAAGGGATCGTGGTTCTACCGCAATCTCACGGAAGAGGAATGGGACTGGACTATGGAGTTCGTAATTCAGGGAGGAAGAGCCCTCAGGGCATATAAGGAATACTCCAAACTGATAAAACGGGATGGAGTTTTCACCGTTGTGGATGAAGCCTTGAAACGAAGGCACAGAATGTCGATAGGTACCATAACTTCTGAATCGGAGGTGGTGGTTAAGTTTATGAATGGTGGAACGATTGGCACCCTGGAGGAAAGTTTTGCGGCAAAACTGAAAAAAGGCGACTCATTCATTTTCGCAGGCAGGACTCTCGAATATCAGAAAATGAAAGAGATGGTGCTCTATGTGAAAAGTTCAGAGAAAAACAAAGGTCCGATTCCCCAGTGGATGGGAGGCAGGATGCCCCTTTCGACAGAACTCGCAAGTGAGGTAAGAATTAAGCTAAGGGAGGCACTTCAGGGGGAAATAGACAGCGTCGAAATGTCGGCAATTGTCCCTCTTCTTAAGCTTCAGAAAAAATGGTCGGCGATTCCCGTTGAAGATGAACTGCTTATAGAAACGAAAAAGACAGTCGAGGGGTACCACATCTTTTTTTATCCCTTTGAAGGAAAGCTGGTGCACGAGGGGCTTGCATCACTTCTTGCGCACAGACTTTCGAAAATGTCACCGGCGTCTTTCTCGCTCTCCACAAATGATTACGGCTTCGAGATTCTCTCAAACCATGAATATGACCTCGACGGGGAGGCCCTCGGGTACCTTCTTTCGACGGACAATATCGTGGAAGATGTGCTTGAGGTGACCAATACTTCCGAAATGGCGCGACGGAAGTTTCGCGATATTGCAAGAATTGCAGGTCTGATCTTTCAGGGATATCCCGGCAGCAGTAAAAAACCAAAACAGATTCAGGCGTCGGGCTCCCTTCTGTACGAAGTGCTGACGAAATATGATCCCGGAAATTTGCTCATTCAACAGGCTTCGAGGGAGGTGCTTGAAACTCAACTTGAAGAAAAACGGATGATTTCAGCAATCAAAAAAATGGCTGAATGCAGAAAAAAGATCATAAAAATTCCGTACATCACACCCCTTGCGTTTCCCCTTCTTGTAAACAGATTGAGGGAAAAACTGACGACTGAAAGGCTTGCCGACAGAATTGCAAGACTTGTAGCGGGACTTGAAACTGCCGCCGAAAAGTAAGTATTTCGTAAATTGCACACCTCATGTTAAATTTTCCATCTATAAAAATTTTCGATTCATCGTTTATTGCCCTCCCGCAGAGAGCTGTTTACTGGCTTGAGGAAGAGACACTGCTCGTATCAGATACACATTTTGGAAAAAGTGCGGCGTTCAGAGCCACGGGGATACCGATTCCCGAGGGAAACACAAGGGACGACCTCAAAAGATTATCAGATGCACTTCAACTGACACAGGCAAAAAAGGTGACTTTCCTCGGCGACCTCATCCATCACAGAGCTTCAAAGACCCCCGAAGTGCTGACTTTGCTAAGGGACTGGTTCAACTCAAACAAAGATGTGGAGTTTACCCTTCTCATGGGGAATCACGATGTTTCATCCGACGGAATACCCGAGATTCCGCTAATAAAGGTGTTTCAGGAACTGATTGTCAGGGATAAGTTTCTTCTGAAGCACTATCCCGAACCGAGGGAGGGTTATTATGTGCTGTGCGGTCACCTCCATCCCGGGATTACTCTTAAGGGGAGAGGAAGGGAAAGACTTCGGCTCGGCTGCTCTCTCTTCAGCAAAAAGATGGCGGTGCTTCAGGCATTTGGCTCCTTTACGGGCAATGCAAAAGCGGAAATTCAGGCTGGTGATACCGTTTTCATGGCTCATGACGGGGAAGTGTTCACGGTTAAGTTCTAAAACACCATTTTTTGGTATATTTGTATGTCAAAACATGGAAATTTAAGGTAAATGCAAAAAGAGAACTTCACAGACAAAAAAGTATTCATCGCGGGCTACAAGGGTATGGTTGGATCAGCCATCACCCGCAATCTTCAGTCAAACGGATATACAAATCTGCTTCTCGCCGACAAAGACGATGTCGATCTGATGCGTCAGGAGAGTGTGGAATCATTCATGGCAAAGCAGAAACCCGATGTGATGGTGATTGCCGCTGCAAAAGTGGGAGGAATCCTCGCGAACAATACCTACCGTGCCGAATTTTTATATAATAACCTTATGATCGAGGCAAACCTCATTCACGCAGCACATCTAAACGGCTGTTCAAAAGTGGTTTTTCTCGGAAGTTCATGCATCTACCCGAAACTTGCTCCCCAGCCCTTAAAAGAGGAATCACTTCTTTCGGGTTACCTCGAATATACCAACGAACCGTATGCCATCGCTAAAATAACGGGCATTAAGCTTTGTGAAAGCTACTACAAACAATACGGCTCAAACTTTTTCTCAATGATGCCGACAAACCTTTACGGCTACTATGACAATTTTGATCTGAAAACCTCGCATGTACTCCCTGCTTTGATGAGAAAATTTGATACCGCGGTGAAGGAAGGAAGTGACAAAGTTGAGTTGTGGGGGACTGGCACACCAAAAAGAGAGTTCATGTTTGTTGACGACCTCGCCGGTGCCATAAGATTTTCGATCGAGAACATAGATGCCTCCGATCTCTACGATAACGGGATTACACACTTGAATGTCGGAACCGGCGTTGATCTGATGATCTCCGAACTCGCCTCGATAATCGCCTCCGTCACGGGATTTAAGGGCGAAGTTGTTTATGATTCGACCAAACCCGACGGTACCCCAAGAAAAATAATGGATGTGTCGCGCATCAATGCCCTCGGTTGGAAGCATAAAACCTCACTCGAGGATGGCATCAAACTTACTTACGACTGGTACAAACAACACAAGATGTAACAATGGCCCCGGAAGGGGTCATGTATGGGTAGAGGTCATGTACGGATAAAAATCTTAAATCGTTATTCCCAGATTTTTGAGATTATCAATTAAATCGCTGTAGTTAATAAACCGAATTGACTTCCACCCGCAATTACGGGCACCTTCGGCGTAGTCCATAATGTCGTCGATAAAAAGATGTTCTTCCGGTTTCAATCCTGAATATTTTTCAACTGCCCTGTAGATTTCAGGTTCGGGCTTTACATGTCCAATCTCATGCGAGAGGAAAAGTTTCTCAAAGTGACGGAGGAACTTGAAATTCTCATATCCGTATTTTTTATGTACTGGATTTGTGTTTGAGAGGAGGAAAAGCCGGTAATTTTGTTTCAATCTTTCGAGCAGTTCCACCACATCATAATTAATCGAGAAGATCTCCGAGTAGATATAGCAAAACTTCTCCCTGTCGATAATCCCCTCAACTTCTCCCGCTTTCATCAGCATCGGAATAAACTCGTCCACACTCATTTTTCCCGCTTCAAACGCTCTGAAATGGTGGTAGTTTTCCTTCACAAACTCCATTACCTTGTCACCCGAACCCGGTTTGATAAGATTCAGTCTGTTCAGGGCAAAATCGTAATTAAAAGGGATTAAAACCATCCCGAGGTCGAAGACCACTGCCTTTATTTCTGTCATTTTTCACACTGTTAATTTTTTGATCTGCAAAGATATCCATAATTTTGCACATTCAATTTTATGGAACCGGATTAAAATGTCAAAATATTCAACAGAAGCAAAAGAACTTTTAGAGAGGCAAAAAAGAGACTGGGACTGGTGCGTGAACGGTTATGGAAGTCTTGCCACAGTGATAACACACGAATTCAGGTACGACGGATTTTCGTTAAAAGTGCAGTACAACCCCGGAAGAATGACCTCCACTTCCGCAAAAGTGGACCCTAAAAGCATCAAAGAGAGGAAATGCTTCCTCTGCGAGGAGAGTCTTCCGCCCGCTCAGGAAAGACTCGAGTATAAAAACGGATACAGAATTCTGGTAAATCCTTTCCCGATTTTCCCCGAACATTTTACAATTCCCAACAGAGAACATCTTCCGCAGCAGATTTCGGGCAATTTTGAAATGCTCCTCACTCTTGCAGAGGATCTTGACGGCAATTACACGGTTTTTTACAACGGACCCAAATGCGGCGCCTCCGCTCCTGATCATTTCCATTTTCAGGCGGGAACAAGAAACTTCATGACTGTGGAAAATGATTTTGATTCCCTGAAGGCAAAATACACAGTTGTTTCCCGGTCGGTTTCAGGCGTATCCGTTTCAGGGATTGATGACGGAATCAGGAAAATGATATTTCTCGAGGGAAAAGAGGTAAACTCCGTTTCCGCAGAGTTTTACAAAGTTTACGAAAAATACAAAGCTGCAATGCATCTCGATGAAGAGCCTTTGTTGAATATCATTGCCTGGCACGATGGAAACGGGTTCAAAGCTGTGGTCTTTTTGAGAGAGAAGCACCGTCCCCGTCGCTATTTCGCAGAAGGGGAAGAGAGAATTCTCCTTTCACCCGCATCAGTGGATATCGGCGGAGTTGGCGTAATTCCCGTGGAAGACGATTTCAACAGGATTACTCAGGAAATCCTTACTGAACTTATGACCGAGGTCTTTGTCAGCAGAGAAATTTTGATTAAAGTAGTGGAATAAAAAAAACGCCGTTACACTAAAGGTATCAGAACCAATTTGTAACGGCGTTAAAAACATATTTATATTCTTATTTGTTTGCAGCCTCTACGATTTTTTCAACCGTAATCCCGAACTTGTCGTAGAGGATACCGGCAGGGGCTGAGGCACCAAAATGATCGAGAGAGATTTGTTTTTCTCGGCTTCCTGTATATCTCTCCCAGCCAAAACCTGTACCGGCTTCAACTGAAACTCGATTTTTCACTTCATCGGGGAAAATGCTTTGTTTATATTCTTCACTTTGGAGTTCGAACAGTTCCCATGAAGGAAAACTTACAACTCTTGCCTTTTTACCGGCTTCCGCAAGCTTTTCACCTGCTTTTACAGCAAGTTCAAGTTCCGAACCCGTTCCGATAAGGATTACATCGGGAGTTCCTTCACAGTCCCTCACTATATAGGCACCTTTTGCGAGATTTTCTACCGGTTGGGCTTTCTCTTTGATAACGGGCAAACCTTGACGGGAAAGAATAAGTGCTGTTGGACCTGTTGTGTTTTCAAGAGCTGCTTTCCATGCATAAACTGTTTCGTGACTGTCGGCAGGTCTGATCACGGTTAAACCCGGAATCATCCGCAGACTTTGAATATGCTCAACCGGCTGGTGTGTAGGACCGTCTTCACCAAGTCCGATGCTGTCATGAGTGAACACATAAATTACCTGAAGGTTTTGCATCGCTGCAAGACGAATTGCCGGCCTCATGTAGTCGGAAAAAACGAGGAAAGTGCCGCCGAAAGGAATTATTCCGCCATACATCGCCATCCCGTTCATCACAGCGCCCATTCCATGTTCGCGAACGCCGTAATGGAGATTTCTTCCTTTTCTGTTGGCGGGTGAAAAAGAGGGCAATTCCTTAAAATCAGTAAGATTTGACTCGGTTAAATCGGCAGAACCGCCAAGCAATGTGGGGTATGCCTTATCCAGGGTATTAATCACTTTTTGCGAAGATGCTCTGGATGCAAGTTTTTCCGAGAGGTCGGGGAACATCGATTCGTCAATGGGAAATTCACCTTTGAGTCCGTCACCCAAAACCAGATCAAGAAGTGCCGCTTCATCAGGGTACTGTTTTTTGTATTCAGCAAAAAGGTTGTTCCACGAAACCCATGTTTTAATTTTATCTTCAACTGCGGTGGCGAAGTGTGTCTTCACTTCATCAGGAACGGTAAACGGCTCGGGGTATTCCCAGCCAAGGTTCTTTTTGGTCAGCTCTATTTCCTTATCTCCGAGAGGGGAACCATGAGCTTTTGCAGTATCCTGCTTGTTGGGACTGCCGTATCCGATATTTGTTTTGGTAATCACGAGACAGGGGCGGTCACTGCTTCTGGTTTCGTGAAGCACCATCCTGAGTCTGTCCAGTTCGTTCACATCATAAATATTATAGACATTCCAGCCGTAACTTAAAAATCTCTTTTCAGTCTCATCAGTGAAAGAAAGAGAGGTTTTTCCGTCGATCGAGATACCGTTGTCATCATAAAAAAGGATGAGGCGGCTGAGTTTCTGGTTCCCTGCGAAAGATGCAGCTTCATGGGAAATTCCTTCCATCATGTCACCGTCACCGCAGATGGCATAAACAAAATGATCGAATATCTCGAACCCGGGTTTGTTAAATTTGGCAGCCATAAACTCATAAGCGAGTGCCATTCCCACTGCGTTTGCAACACCCTGACCCAACGGACCGGTCGTTGCCTCGACACCGCTTGTGTGACCTCTTTCGGGGTGACCGGGTGTGAGACTTTCCCATTGTCTGAAATTTTTAATGTCATCGAGTGAAAGATCGAACCCCGAAAGGTGAAGAAGGGAATAGAGGAGCATGCTGCCATGTCCGCCCGAGAGGACGAATCTGTCTCTGTTTATCCAATGCGGCTCTTTGGGGTTGAAGTTCATCACTTCGTTAAAAAGGAAGTAACCGAGCGGGGCAAGACCCATCGGCGCACCCGGATGCCCTGAATTTGCCTTCTGAACAGCATCCATTGCGAGGGTACGAATAGTATTTATCGATAAATTGTGAATATCCAAAACGACTCCAAATCAAGTAATTTGTTAAACTCAAACAACAAATATACTAAACGGGGAGGTTATGCTGTTCACAGTACAAGGTCTTCCCACCCCTCCCCCTCACGGATTTGGCAAATACTTCCTAAATGGTTAAATTTTAGGTTTGATAATCAATCTTTACTATAAACACAATTCCGGTACCATGAAACTTCAAACCATATTCGTAAAAACGCTTTTTTTGGCAGTGATAATATTATCGATGCCGGTTCTTTCAACCTCTCTTCATAAAGAGAAAGGGGATATTGTACAGAGCGTTTCGATTCAGATATCACCTTTTGACGCTCAATGCAAAATAAACGGCACAGTCGTGGTGCCTGCGGAAGTGAAAAAACTTCCCGTTGGTGAATACTCGGTGGAACTGACAAAAGCGGGTTACAAAACATATAACAGCAAGTTTACTGTATCGGAGAACAACCGCCACTTCATTTTTATAATGGAACCGGAGAATATTACGGGATTGCTCGTAAAAACGACACCCCAGGGTGCCTCGGTTTACATTGATGATGAATTTAAGGGGACCAGCGATGCGGGATATCTCCTCCCTGTAAAGAAATATACCGTGAGGGTTGAGCTTGACAAGTATCTCCCCGTGGTTCAAACCATCGACGGAACCGTTCCTGCAAAGCTTTACACCCTCGATCTGAAACTGGTTAAGAACACCGGATTCCTAAAAATAAATTCAAATGCACAAAATCTGATCGTCGAAATAGATGGCGAGGTGGTTGAACAACAGCAGCAGTATGAACTTGTTACCGGCACTCACAGGGTCAAGGTAACAGGCACAAATTATTCGGAATACAGGACTGAAGTAACCATAACCCGCGGGAAAACTACCACAATAAAGGCAAATCTTGAGAAACTGACGGGTGTTTTACAGCTTAATGTAACCCCCGCAAACTCACTCGTGATGATTGGCAAGGCAAATTACGAAAGCATCAAAACCGTTGAGCTTGAACCGGGGAAGTACCTGATATCCCTTTCCGCCGATCTTCATGACTCATACAGCACCGAAGTTACTATTCAAAAAGGGAAAACCTCCCGGGTTAATGTAAACCTGAAGAAAAACGCGGGAGTTCTGGCTGTTACAAGAAAACCTGATAATGTGCGGATAAATGTTGATGGTGTTGATTACGGCGCTGTAAACAGAGTCGAACTTTCTCCCGGAGAACATCTCCTGACAGCACAGATTGATTCATCCTGGTACCCTTTTTCACAAAACATCTCCGTGGCAAAAAACAAAACGACGAATGTGAAGATTGATCTAAAAAGAATAAAAGGGACATTCCTTTTCAACTCGGTTCCTTTTACGAGCAAAGTGAAACTTATCCAAAATTTCGAGAAGAAATTTGAGTTTACGGGCACCAAAATTATTGAGGAACTCCCTGTCGGGGATTACACGGTTGTTGTAACCTGTGAAGGACACAAAGGATTGAGAAAAGAAATAACCATTCTTGAAGACAAATCTTATGCCCTCGATCTAAAACTTGAACCGGGAAGTGATGACATGCTTGTTTCGGAGATGGTAAAAAACAGATTTGTGATGAATAAAATAGACCGCGGTTATTTCTACATGGGAGCCACACTTGAACAGGGTTCGACCACGAGGATGGAACAACCCGTCCGCCTCGTTGCTGTTGATCAGTTTTACATAGCAACAACCGAAGTCACCCGTGCCCTTTGGGAGGAAATAATGGGGAGTGACCCCTCAATATTTGCTGCGGGTGGAGACAAAGCACTCCTTCCCGTCGAAAACATTTCGTGGCTGGATGCGGTGGCATTTTGCAACAAATTGAGTGAGAAGGAAGGACTTACCCCCGCATATAAAATTGAAGGGGATTCCGTCTCCTGCGATTTTGCTGCTACAGGATTCAGATTGCCGACCGAGGCCGAGTGGGAATTCGCCGCAAGAGGTTCCGACTCCCTAAAACAGTTCCGTTTTTCAGGCAGCAATTCACCCGAAATGGTCGGATGGATAAATTCCAATTCAGGCAAAAAGACCAATGCCGTTGCCCAAAAAAACAAAAACACCAACGGTTTATATGACATGACAGGAAATGTCGCAGAATTCTGTAACGACTGGTACGATAAATACAACCCGAATGAAGTTGCCAATCCAAAAGGACCGCAATCGGGAAGAAAAATCGTGGTCAGAGGCGGGAGTTGGAACTCGACAGAAGGTAAATCAAGGGTCGCTGCCCGTGATTCGATGGGAATGGGACAGAAAAAATCGACCACCGGTCTTCGCCTTGTCAGAAAAGGCAATTAATCGCGTGCGATACGAATGAAACTCCTCTTCACAGCGCTGGCACTTTCCCTTTTCTCGTTCTCTTTTGTGAATGAAGAGAAAGGGGCACAGCCACTTGATTTGATTTTTGTGGAGGGAGGGAGTTTTGCCATGGGTTGTTTCGATCCCAGGATTCCGTGTGATGATGATGAATCGGAACTGAGGGATGTTACGGTATATGCTTTTTATATTTCAACGACCGAGATAACCCAGGGATTGTGGGAAGATGTAATGGGAAACAACATTTCAATTGTGCGTGAGCCCTCGCTTCCTGCAAACAACATAAGCTGGTACGATGCCGTCAAGTTTTGCAACAACCTCAGCCTTAAATACAATCTGAATCCTTGTTACACAATACGCGGACAGAAAGTCACCTGCAACTTCAAGGCAAACGGCTACAGGTTGCCGACCGAAGCGGAATGGGAATACGCTGCAAGGGGTGGCAAATCGGGCAAAATGAAACTTTTCAGCGGAAATGATGATCCTCTACAGGTCGGGTGGTATAAACAGAATTCGAACGGAAAAATGCGTCCACCGAAGCAGAAATCGCCCAATGAACTCGGAATATTCGATATGTCGGGAAATCTTTGGGAGTGGTGCTGGGACTGGTATGCTCCATACTCGGGTGAGCAGGTTATCGATCCCAAGGGACCTGACAAGGGAACGGGAAAGGTTCTCCGCGGTGGAAGTTGGAATTATGACAGCAACTCAGCCAGAAACTCAAACAGATTTTACACATCACCCAACTCGAGATCTGCCACATTTGGTTTCAGAGTTGTGAAAAAAGTCGGATAGGTCTCTCCGTCAGTCCTTAAGTTTTTTCTTCAGTTCATCGAGTTTGTTCAGTGCCTGAACTGGAGTAAGTTCCTCAACTTTTATATCCGAAATCTCCTTCCTCAGTGCGTCATCCGTAAATTCAAAGAGTGACAATTGATAAAATCCCTGTTCTTCCTGCTCCTTTTTGATCTTTCTTGCCTTTTTCACTTCATAAGGAGTAAGTTCCTTGCTTTCAAGGTTTGAGAGAATCTCTTTTGCTCTCGAAGTAACTTCCAACGGGAGACCCGCCATCATCGCTACCTGAATACCGTAGGAGTGATCTGCACTTCCCGGTGAAACCTTGTGAAGGAAGATTACCTTGTCATCGTATTCCCTCACCTGCACCCTGTAATTTTTGATGCGCGGGAATATTTCCGCCATCTCGTTCAGTTCGTGATAATGGGTGGCAAATAGTGTTTTTGCAGCGGAGCGGGGGTTTTCGTGAAGGTATTCGGTCATCGACCACGCAATTGAGAGTCCGTCAAATGTACTGGTACCTCTCCCGATTTCATCGAGAAGGATGAGGCTTTTGTCAGTTGCGTTATTCAATATATTAGCCGCCTCCTGCATCTCAACCAGGAATGTGCTTTCACCGGCAGTGATGTTATCGCTTGCTCCCACACGGGTGAAAATCCGGTCAACTATTCCGATTTCAGCTTTTTTAGCCGGGACAAAGGAACCGATTTGTGCGAGCAACACCAGCAACCCAAGTTGACGGAGATAAACCGATTTTCCTGCCATGTTTGGTCCGGTGAGCACTATTATCTGGTCCTTTTCACAGTCGAGCAGGTAATCATTGGATGTAAATTTCTCTCCGGGAGGGAGTATCCTTTCAACCACGGGGTGACGGGAATCGAATATTTCTATCTTTTTTGACTCGTTTACGAGAGGTTTTACATAGTTGTACTCAACAGCGGCTTCCGCGAACGAGTTTAGACAGTCGAGCATGGCTATCAGTTTTGCGTTTTTTTGCACCACTTCCGTGAATGATGAAGTGTACATTCTTACATCGTTAAAAAGCTCCGACTCGAGGGAACGGATATTATCTTCCGCGTGCAAAACCTTTTCTTCATAGACCTTGAGATCGGGAGTAATGTATCTTTCAGCGTTCACGAGGGTCTGCTTCCTGATGTACTCGGGGGGTACCTTTTCCCTGTGGACATTACTTATTTCGATGTAGTAACCAAAGACACGATTGAAACTTATTTTAAGAGAGGAGATTCCCGTTCTCTCCCGTTCCACTTTTTGGAGGTCGGTGATCCAGTCCTTGCCCGAATAGAGGATTTCCCTCATTTCATCGAGTTCGATGCTGTATCCGCGCTTGATTACTCCTCCATCAGCGAGAGAAAGCGGAGGATTATCGGAGATTGCCTCATCAATTTTTGCAGTGACATCGTTCAGGGGTACAAGTGACTCCCTCAGACGGTTCATTACAAGGTTGTCGATTTCGTATAAAATCTTGATTATCTCAGGAATTTCCAGCAGGGAATATTTCAGCGACACAATTTCCCTTGGTGTGGCTCGTCCCGTGCAGATTCTGGAGATAAGCCTTTCCAGATCACCGATGTTGGAGAGGCTTTTTTTAAGCTTCTCTCTCGTCTTTTTCACATTGTAGAGGGCTTCAACAGATTCCTGTCTTTGAAGTATCGGTTCAAGCTTCGTGAGGGGGGAGGATATCCATTTTTTGAGGAGTCTTCCGCCCATTGGAGTTTCGGTTTTGTCGAGGACCGCAAAAAGTGTCCCGTCTTTCCCTCCGTCAGCCATCGAATATGTAATCTCAAGATTTCGTTTGGTTGACCAGTCGAGAACCATATACTCTGAAGGATTGTAAACCGAGAGTTTTGTCAGGTGGGTCAGGTTTGCTTTTTGTGTCTCCTGTAGATAGTGGAGTACCGCACCTGCGGCAGGGAGAGCGACCTCCATTTCACCCGCACCATATCCCTTTAGATTAACCGTTCCGAAGTGCTTCAAAAGGATTTCCTTTGCATACTCACGGTTAAAAATCCAGTCGTCAAGTTTGGTTATTCTCGCTTCACTTCCCGAGGAAGAGAGGAGGGCGGTGACAACATCCCTCGATTTTCGCGGAGAGAGGACTTCCGCCGGGGCAATCACACCGATCTGATCGGTGAGGTGTGCAGTCTCCACTTCGAAGAGGGAAAAATCGCCAGTGGAGATATCACAGAACGCCACACCCGAGACAGGATCCGCAAAATTCACAGCCATAAGGTAGTTGTTCTTTTTCAGGTCGAGCACTTTATCCGAGAAAACAACTCCGGGAGTAACCACTTCGATGACTTCCCTTTTCACTATTCCCTTGGCGAGTTTCGGGTCTTCCACCTGCTCACAGATTGCGACACGGTAACCGGCTCTCACGAGTTTCGGGAGATAGCTTTCCACTGCATGGTGGGGGAAACCTGCGAGGGGCACTTCGCCAGCGGCACCGTTTGCTCTTTTGGTGAGGGTGATACCGAGTACTTTTGATGCAATTCGTGCATCTTCTTCAAATGTCTCATAGAAATCCCCCATCCTGAAGAGGAGGACGGTATCTGGATTTGCCTGTTTTATCTTGAAATATTGAGCCATTAAAGGGGTTTGAGACATAGGGAATTAAATTCTTTCGTGACGCTTCAAAGGTTGAAAAAATACAAAATTGTTCTTTTTGAAGAAACTTTTAAAAATAATGATAAAAAATAATCATTTAGTTGGTTTTTATATTTGTATATGATTCAATTATTTAAGAAATTAAGTTTCTGTTTTATAATAGAATTCGTATTCCGGTTACATCATCAATCATTAAAAATTCAGGAGAGAAGCCGTGAAGCTTACTCTTAGGCGTAAAGTAATAGCACTCGTGCTGTTCGCCGCACTTTTGCCGCTTGTTGTCACTCAAATCGCAGTTTTCCGTATAAAAGGAAACATAAGCGAGAGAACGGAAGCCGAACTTGATACCCTCGGCAGGGAGGCACTCAAGCAGATAGTTTGGGATATGTTCTCACTCTGCAGCACCTCCAACGATCTAATTCAGGAAAAAGTCGACCGTGCCCAGAAAATTGCATGGCAAATACTTGAAGCAGATGGCGGACTAAAGTTAAGCGGTGACAAAGTTGAATGGATAGCTATTGATCAATATACCAAAAAAAGCATCAAAGTTACCATTCCAAAACTTATGCTCGGCGGGAAGTGGCTCGGACAGGTCACTTCGTTCTCCACACCGGTTCCAATTGTCGACGAAATTCACAACTCAATGGGTGTGGTTTCAAGCGTATTTCAAAGAATGAACAACGAAGGTGACCTGATTAGAGTGGCCACCAATGTTTCAACCAATTCGCAGCAAAGATCACTCGGAACATTTATCCCTGCGGTAAAGCCTGACGGTACAAAAAACGAAGTGGTGGAAGCAATTCTGAAAGGGCAGAGTTACAAGGGAATCTCACTTGTCGGAAGCTCCTGGTACATCGCTTCATACGAGCCCGTTTTTGATGACAACAAACAGATTATCGCGGTTCTTAGTGTCGGAGAACAGATAGAAGCAGTTCCCTCCCTTAGAAAAAACATCCAGTCTGTAAAGGTCGGTGAGACGGGCAAGGTTACCGTTTATGGTGCAACGGGTGAGAGAAAAGGGAAATACCTGATTACTCAGGACGGTAAAAAAGAGGGTGAAAGTGCCTGGTACAACAAAGATGTCGACGGAAAATATTATGTACAGACATTGATTGATGAAGCCGTTAAATCTGAAGATGCGGTGTTCCACTCTTATATGTGGTCGGAACCGGGAAGTGGCAACGCGCCAAGGAGGAAAATTTCGGTTGCGATTCACTTCTATAGCTGGGACTGGGTGATTGTTGCCTCCACTTACGAGGATGAATATTACTCCGCCAAGGAGGGAATTGATGCCATAACGAAGGGGTTCACTCTGAATATTTTGTTATGGACATTCGGAATCCTGACTCTCACACTCCTTGTGGGCTGGTACCTGAGCAACAAGATAACCGAACCTGTGACTCAACTTATTGGAAGTGTTGAGAAAATCGCAATCGGTGATTTAAAGGCGGGAAACGATTTCCTTGAAAAGTTTGAAATTGAACATAAAAAATCGTTCAGCCTCGCAAAACTGTTCAAGATTGAAGACAGCGATGAATCTTTGATACTCGTGGCAGCCGTAAAGAAGATGGCAAAGAACCTCTTCTCTCTCCTCAGTCAGGTTGGCTCTTCGGGAGTTCAGGTAAATTCCTCAGTCACACAGATTACCGCATCAGCGAGGGAACTGGAAGCAACAGTGGCCGAACAGGCAGCATCAATAAAGGAAGTCACTGCCACTGCGAAGGAGATACTCCAAACTTCCAACAGCCTTTTAAAAACTCTCGAGGAGAACATCGGCAACAGTGTCTCGACTGCTGCCACTACCGCCCTCGAGGGAAGAAACAATCTTCAAACACTCGAGTCTGCCATCCACCAGTTGATAAATGCGACGGGTTCGATATCCGCCAAACTTTCGATAATAAACACCAAAGCAAATAAAATCTCCTCTGTTGTTACCACTATCAACAAGATTTCCGATCAGACGAACCTCCTTTCATTGAATGCTGCCATAGAAGCGGAAAAAGCCGGTGAGTTCGGAAAAGGATTTTCAGTGGTTGCCAGAGAGATCAGCCGGCTTGCCGACCAGACAGCGATCGCCACTCACGACATCGAACACATGGTCAGGGAAATGCAGTCATCGGTTTCTTCCGGTGTAATGGAAATGGATAAATTCTCTGAAGAGGTGAGGAGAGACAGCATTACTGTTTCGACAATCTCCGAGAGGCTTAACGATGTAATCAACAATGTGAACGAACTCGCCCCCCACTTCGAGGAGTTTAACTACGGTATGAGACGCCAAACGGAGGGGGCAGAGCAGATAAGCGAGTCGATGCAGCAGCTTTCTGTTGCAGCCGAACAGACGAGAGAGTCGCTGCAGGAATTCAAATCCGCAACAAGCCAGTTGAATAGTGCAGTTTCCACGCTCAATGACGAATTACAACGATTTAAGACAAGCTAAGTTATGGAAAAGCTTCAATTAACTTTCAATATCCTTCTGCGTCGCCTGACGGTTTTGCAAAAACTCGTTTTTATCGGTTTGCTGCTTGGAATTCCTTTGACCATACTTCTTGCAATAAATCTGAATTCACTTTGGCAGGGAGTCGAGTTTGCAGAAAAAGAGAAAAGCGGCATAAGTTTTATCCGCCCTCTTAGCGCGTTGAAGGTTCACATCCTCGAACACAAATCATTCACATTTGCCGGCACCTCCTCGAAAGCTGATTTTCAGTCGCACATCGCAGCCCTTAATTCCAGAATAAAGGATGAGTTTGATAAACTGATAATGACCGCAGACGAAGAGGGAGCGAACATCGAACTTGATCAGGAAACACTCTCCAAAAAACAGGACTACGACCTTTCACCAAGGGCACTTCAGGGAAAATGGGAGAAACTCCTCACCGTCAGCAAAACAGGACAGACTACGCAGGTCCAGCAGGAATATGACAAACTGATAAATGACTTTTACAAACTGATGAAGTTGGTGTCTATCAAGTCAAAGCTTATTCTTGACCCCGAAGGTGACTCATACTACCTGATGGATGTGGCAGTCCTTAGGATGCCCAAAGTGCAGGAACTGCTTTCCAACTCGTTTTATCTTGCGGTTGAGGATGAGCAGGACACGGTTTACAGTTTCGACAGGCTTTCAGAGATTATCTATCTGAACAGGACCTTAAGAACAGCGATAATGGATGATATTCCCGGTTCCATAAACAGTGCAATTGAACAGGACCCTGAATTTCACGGAAAATCCGGATCCCTTTCTCAGACACTTCCCCCGATGGTCGAAAAATATAAAACAGGTATCGGTTCTCTTATTGAGATCTATGAAAACATCATCAGAAACAACAAGTTATACGGTGTTGAGGATCTTACTCTTCTTACCTCCGAGCAACTCGATGAAAGCCTCCTGTTTTGGACAGCCACCCTCGATGAACTTGAGAAGGTGATCGATACCCGTATTAATACTTTCTACTTAAGCATCCTTTTCAGGTTGTTTATTGCCGGTGCATCATTTGTTCTCGCTTTGATCTTTATCTATTTTACAGCACGAGGCATAATAAAACCGGTGTACGGTGTTGCTGCTATTACCAGGAACCTTGCCGAGGGAGATATAAACTCTGCGAAGGAAGAAATTCACAAAATGGAGATTACCTACCGCATCTCGGGTGAGGAAAAGTCGAAAGACAAGGATGAGATATGGAACCTCTTCCGTGCTGTCAGAAGCACAATCTTTGATCTTGAAATTCTACTCGGTGAAGTCGGAAAAGCCGGCATCGCGGTCACTTCCTCAGTAACTCAGATAACCTCTTCGATTCAGGCACTGAACACAGCCATAAATGAACAGGCTGCCTCAACCGCAGAAGTGAATGCCACCGGGAAAGAGATCCACAGCAGTTCCATCCACCTCTCCAAAACAGTCGAGGAAGTGGCGGATAAATCAGGAAAAACTCTGATGCTTGCGGATACAGGTGTCGCCGGATTAAATGAGATTACAGGTTCAATGGCATCCCTCGAGGAGGGGTCAAAAGACATCTCGGAAAAACTTGCCATGCTCTATCAGAAGACCGGCAACATCTCAAATGTAATAACAGCCATCACAAAAATTGCTACACAAACCAATCTTCTTTCACTCAATGCATCGATTGAAGCAGAGAAAGCTGGAGAATATGGAGCCGGATTTTCGATCGTTGCCGCAGAGATTAAGCGGCTTGCCGAGGAAACTGCCATGGCAGCCCTCGAGATTGAGGAGATGATTCATGAAATGCAACAGGCTGTTAAGGAGGGCGTTGTGGGAGTTGAGGCTTATGCCGGTACGACAAGGGTAAGTGCGGGCAGAATCTCCGGAATTGCCGAAAGCATCAATGAGATTATTCAATATACCAGGGATGTGTTGCCGAGTTTCGAAGTGGTCAGTTCACAAATGCACATGCAGACAGACGGCGCAGCACAAATCAGCGATGCGATGAGTGAGTTGAATGCAGTAGCGGTACACACCAGGGAATCGATTTCGGAATTCAGTGAGATTACATCCAGACTCGACGGAGCCGTCAGGTCCCTGCGTGAAGTGGTTTCAAAATTCAAGTTCGGGAGCTGACAGGTGCTTTGCCTTACTTTCGAGATAAGTGAAAACCGGTACGCAGTGGATGCAAAGGAAGTGGTGGAGATTATTCCGCCTGTGAATCTTTTTCCCATGCCAAAGGCACCCGCCTATTTTGCAGGAAGGTTCAACTACCGAGGCAGCATTGTTCCCGTTATCGACTTGCGAGACCTTCTTATGGGCTTTTCCACAAAAAGGCTTCTCAGCACTCGTATAATAGTCGTAAATTATTTCGTGGAAAATGAATCTCATCTTCTTGGTCTTCTGTGTGAAAAGGTAATGGATATCATCAGGATAAAGCCTGATGAACTTCAATCACCCGGGTACATTACAGAGGAGGCAAGTTATCTCGGTAAACTGATCAATCTTAAAACCGGTATCGTCCAGTTGGTCTCCATAAATGACCTGCTCCCTGCTTATGTAAAAAAGAACCTTTTTACGGAGCTTGCAAGTGAGTAGTTTCGATCAAGGTCTTCAGGAAATCACACAACTGCTCGCTGAAAAAATAGGGCTGGACTATTCAACAATAGGTATTAAAAGCATCGAACTCGCGGTAAAACGAAGAATGTCGCAACTTGAATTAAACGACATTACCGCTTTTGGCATCCTTTTGCGGAGCAGCAACAGCGAGTTGCAGGCTTTTGTTGAAATGATCGTGGTTCCTGAAACCTGGTTTTTCAGGGATATCGAGCCTTTTGTATTTCTAAAAGAAGAGGTTCAATCCAAATTTATGACGGATCAGGTCCGTCCATTAAAAATTCTTTCGGTTCCTTCATCCACAGGTGAGGAGCCCTATTCAATCGCCATGGCTTTGCTTGATATTGGTTATCCTCCCGACCTGTTACTCATTGATGCGGTTGACATCAGCCTGAATGCACTCGACAAGGCAAAAAAAGGAGTCTACAGTAAATCATCATTCCGGGGTGAAGATGAGGCGATGATAGCAAAATACTTTGTGAGATCAGAAGACGCATTTATTATTGCGGGGAGAATCAGATCGATGGTTACATTTCATAATGAAAATCTTGTTTCCGGGTCGTTCTTCAAAAACAGATCCGGTTATGATATGATCTTCTGCAGGAATCTGGTTATTTACCTCGACGGGAAAAGCAGGGAGACTGCTGTGGCGAACATAAAGAGACTTTTGAGGCCCGATGGTATCCTTTTTGCGGGGCATACAGAAGTAATGTTTTTCTCTTCTTCCGGTTTCAGGGCGATCCCCCGGGCAAAATCGTTCGCTCTTTCACCTTTTGAGGCCGGTCACCAGAAGCCCGCAACGGAATTTCGGCAGACGAGAGAAGTTCTTCAGCCCAAACCGGCAAAACCGGCATCTCCTTTCCTGCCACCAAGGCAGCAGCGGTCAACCCTTTTTACTTCAAGCCGTGTTGAAATCGTCGTAAAAGAGGAGCAATTCGATCTTGACTATATAAAAGAACTTGCCAACAGAGGGGAACTGACACCCGCCCGAAAAAAGTGCGAACAGCTTCTCTTTAATGATCCCACAAACAAAGACCTTATTTGTCTGATGGGAGAGATTGATCTTGCAACAGGGCTGATGGATGAAGCGGAGAACAACTTTTTGAAAGTATTGTATCTCGAGCCGAATCATCTTGAATCCCTTGTACACATTTCACTTCTTTATGAAAAAAAGGGGGACAGGGATAAAGCGTCAATCTATAAAGACAGAATAAAACGGCTTCAGGAGAGGTCGCGATGAAAATTAAAAAAGAGAACAGGTGCTGGAAGGTAATCGGTGTTTTTGGGGACAAATCATGTGAAAGTCTCGCAGAATACCTTCATTGCAAACACTGTCCGGTTTATTCAAATTCAGCCAAGGAATTCTTCGACCGTGAGATTCCACACGAGTTTCTCGACTCATGGACACTGGCGCTTTCAAAAAAGAAAGAGACCAAAGAGAGAGGCGACCTTCCCGTAACAATTTTCAGACTGGGTACGGAGTTTCTCGCCATCGATACAAACAGTTTCCTTGTTGCCGTGGAGTTGAAACCGGTCCATTTTGTTCCGTTCAGAACAAACCGTACCTTCAGAGGTCTGGTTAATATAGACGGTGAATTGTTGCTCTGTTTCAATCTTGATGCACTGCTTGGCATCTCCCGGTCCGGGGAAGAGGTAAAGTCAGAAAAGGCAGTGTATAAAAGAATGATAGCAATAAAAGGAGCGGGTGAGAGAGTGGTGTTCGAAGTGGATGAAGTGATCGGTGTATCGCGTATCATCTCCGGGACCATTAAACAACTTCCTTCAACTGCTCAGAAATCGAGTGAAATATTCTCGAAAGGGATATTCGAACTCGATGAGATAACTGCAGCCCTGCTCGATGAGCATAAGATTTGTGAATCGTTCAGATCATCAATTAAATTTCAATAAGCATGCAAAACAGTGCCCTTTTAGAGATATTTCGCAGCGTAATCACGGACAACCTTCCGAAGTTTGAGTCTGCTGTTTCCTCCGGTACGGGAGATGATCTGAAAGTGATAGCTTCCACCGTTCAGGCAATCCGGTCGGCTGCGAAAGTCGTTGGTATCGATCCGGTTGCAGAGTTGTGCAAGTCGATGGAATCGTTTCTTAACCAACTCATCGAGTCGGGCGGAAATCTTTCGGAACTCCACGAGAACTTCTTCGTGACTGCAGGTGAAATATTCAGAGAGTTCGGGAACAAAGAGCCCGCAGATCTTGCCGGATTTCTCGCAGAGAAGAGGAGTGTAATTCAGGATCTTGCCGGTTATTTCAGCAAACCTGTTGCACCTGTTCAGCAGGAACCCCCGAAAAAAGAGAAAAAAGAAGTAAAACCCAATTACGATCCCGTTCTCGTCGACCTCTTTAAGATAGAACTTGAATCTCATACCAAAGTGCTGGAAAAGGGACTTGTGGATGCCGAAGGGGAGACCTCCAACGAGAAACTTGAACCCCTTATGCGTTCCGCCCACTCGATCAAGGGTGCTGCCAGAATTGTTGGCGTCCATCAGGCAGTGGGACTTGCCCACGCGATGGAAGACCTGCTCAGTCATACCCTCAAGGGGGAAATCAGGCTCACAGGAAATCACATCGATCTGCTCCTTAAGGGAAACGATTTATTTAAAATGATAGCCGCACTCCCTGTTGATGAGATTTTTTCAGAAATTGACAATAATATAGATCAAATCAACTCCCTTTCCTCCGCCCTTACTGCAGCGTCAAAAGGTGAAACGGCACCACCTCAACCTGCACAGACACCAAAAACAACGGTTGAAAGCGGGGAAAAACAATCTGATTCTCCGTCGCAGGTTCAAGTTCAGGCTGCTTCGCCTCCTCCCTCCCCTCAGCCGCAGACACAACGGCAGGAGAAAAAGGAAGACGCCCTCTTTGTAAGGGTGCTTGCAGAAAACCTCAACAGACTTTTGGGTCTCGCCGGTGAAATAAAGATTCAGGCAAAGTTTACCAAACCTTTTCAGGGGTATCTGCTTGCAACAAAGCAGACTTTGAGAGAAGCCATGAGAAGTCAGGAAGGACTTAATGCAGCCATGGAAAACCTTGGGGTCTTCCCGGAAGTGGCTGCAGAACTCGACAGTACGCAGGAGGTGCTTGAAAGACTCGAGTGGAACATCAATACTATGATCGACAAGTTCGATGTCTTCTCAAGAAACATCGAAAGACTTTCTGAATCACTCGGAAATCAGGTTATTGAATCAAAAATGAGGCCAATTTCCGACGGCCTCCACGGAATTCCCCGAATGGTAAGGGACCTTGCAAAAGATTCGGGAAAGAAAATCCGTCTTGAAATAGTTGGCGAGGATACAATGATTGACAGGGACATTCTCGATAAAATTGAGGCCCCCCTGTCACATCTGATTGCCAATGCCGCCGACCACGGAATCGAATCACCCGAAGAGAGGATCGAAGCCGGAAAGAAAGAGACGGGCAAAATCCTCCTCGAGGCAGGACACAGAGCAGGATTCCTCACCATTTCAGTATCGGATGACGGTAAGGGAATAGATGATGAGTCGTTAAGGAAAAAGATTGTCGAGAAGGGGTATGTCACCGCTGAAATGGCTGGCAGCCTCAGTAAATCCGAAATCCTCGACTTCCTCTTCCTCCCGGGGTTCTCCACAAAAGCCGGAGTGACCAAGGTTTCCGGAAGGGGTGTCGGTCTTGACATCGTCATGAACCTTATCCATCAGGTCGGTGGGAAAACCAAGATCGAATCGGAGCCCGGAAAAGGGAGTGTGTTTACACTTCAACTGCCCGTTACCCTCTCTGTCATTAGAGCCCTGCTGTTTAAGGTTAACGCAGAACTTTACGCCGTCCCCCTTGCAAGGGTTGAAACACTCCTCAGCATCAGGGAAGAGGAAATACTTACGGTGGAAGACAGACAGTTTATTAAATGGAATAATGAGAATCTTGGCATAGTAAATTGTGCCAGACTGATGAATCTCCCCGGCGAAAGTGAAAAAGGGGCGTTTATCAATCTCGCTGTCATTGGTGACAGAACGGCGAAGTATGCTGTTGCTGTCGATGCCTTCCTCGGAGAGAGAGACCTTGTTGTCTCTGCCATGGATGGAAAACTTGGGAAGATACCAAACATTTCAGCCGCGGCAATTCTCGAGGAGGGGTCTGTCGCCCTGATCATCGACCCCGACGATCTTGTTCGTTCCATCGAGAAGTATATTCACGGCTCGAAGCTCGACAAAGTAACATCAAGCTTTATGATATCCGGTAAAACCAGAAAAATACTCGTGGTGGATGATTCTCTCACTGTCAGGGAAGTGGAACGAAAACTCCTCGAAAACAACGGCTACAGTGTTACAACTGCGGTTGATGGAGTCGACGGCTTTAATTCGCTGCAAAGAGAGGAATTCGATCTTGTGATCACTGATGTCGATATGCCAAGAATGAACGGAATCCAACTCGTTGAAAAAATAAAATCCGATCCTAAATTTAAAACCATACCTGTCATGATTGTATCATACAAAGACAGGGAAGAAGACCGTCTCCGGGGTTTGAATGCCGGAGCAAACTATTATCTTACCAAAAGTTCGTTTCATGACGAATCACTCGTTAATGCAGTGATCGATCTGATCGGAGAGGCAAAATGAGAATAGGAATTGTTAATGATCTTTCCCTCGCTGTCGAAGCTCTCAGGAGGGTGGTTTCAGCCATCGATGGCCTCGAAATTGCCTGGGTTGCCTACAACGGCAAGCAGGCGGTAGAGTTTGCAATAAAAGACAGACCTGATCTGATTCTGATGGATCTGATTATGCCGGAGATGGATGGAGTTCAGGCTACCGCGGAAATTATGAAAAAATCCCCGTGCGCAATCCTTGTGGTAACGGCATCGGTTGGCGCAAACTCGTCGAAGGTTTTTGAAGCAATGGGGCACGGTGCCCTTGATGCTGTTGCCACGCCTGTTTTCGACTTTTCGGGAAACGCCACAGGTGCCCAGGAACTGATCAACAAAATAAACTCTTTGAAAAGACTGATTCAAGGGAAAAGTTACTTTAAACCGGTTATTGCACCAAAGCCCGCAAAAATGGACTTCCCTCTTGTTGCCATTGGTTCCTCTACGGGGGGCCCCAAGGCACTTGCCACCATTTTTTCAGCACTTCCCGAAAAATTCTCCGCTGCCATCGTTGTTATACAGCATGTTGATCAAAGATTTGCAGAGGAACTGGCGAGCTGGCTGGATAAACAGACTCAGCTAAGCGTAAACATTGCCGTTCAGGGAGAGGCACCCGAACCCGGGAAGGTGTTGCTCGCCGGAACGAATGACCATCTGATTCTTGACAGTCACGGCAAGTTTGCGTATGTGACAGAACCAAAGGATTACCCATACCGCCCCTCGGTGGATGCTTTTTACCATTCCCTCTGCGATAACTGGGGTGCAAAAGACACCGCCGTACTTCTGACGGGAATGGGGAAGGACGGTGCAGAAGGTTTGCTCAAGTTAAAGGAAAACGGATGGCTGACCATCGCTCAGGATGAGGCGTCCTCAATAGTTTACGGAATGCCCAAAGCTGCGGCAGACATTAATGCAGCAAAAAAAATACTTGATCCCGCTAAAATAGCTTTCGAACTGTCACTTCTTTATGGAAGAAAGGAATTTAAATAATGATACAGCAGAACAAGGAACTTAAAAAGTACAAAATAAAAGTCCTTCTGATTGATGATCAGCAAATTGTCGGAAGTGCAGTCTCAATGATGCTTTCCACAGAAAAAGATATTGAGTTCCACTTCTGTCAGGAGCCTGCCCTTGCACTCTCCAAAGCGGAAGAGATAGAACCAACGGTTATTTTACAGGATCTCGTGATGCCTGATATCGACGGCCTCACACTTGTAAAATTCTTCAGGGGGCATCCGAGGCTGAAGGATGTTCCCCTGATTGTTCTCTCCTCAAAAGAGGAGGCGGTAACAAAAGCCGATGCATTTGAAGTGGGTGCGAACGATTATCTCGTGAAGCTCCCCGACAAGATTGAGCTCATCGCAAGAATCAGGTACCACTCCAAAGGTTATATCGCCCTGATGGAGAGAAATGAAATGTATCAGGCTCTCCTCGAAAGCAAGGAGGCACTTGCAAACGAACTTAACCGTGCTGCGGAATATGTGATTTCTCTTCTGCCCGACCCGTTGAAAAAGGGGATCGTACTCTCGGAGTGGAGATTTGTACCCTCGGCTGATCTCGGAGGTGACTCTTTTGGGTATCACTGGATCGATGACGAACATTTTGCCGTATATCTTCTCGATGTTTGTGACCACGGTGTGGGGCCCGCACTTCTCTCCGTTTCCGCACTGAATGTTTTAAGAAGTCAGACACTTCCCAATACCGATTTTAGAGACCCCGTTTCGGTGCTCAACACACTAAACGAGACATTTGTGATGGAAAAACAGAACAATCTCTATTTTACCATCTGGTACGGTGTTTTCAACAAGACAACCCGTGAACTCGTCTATGGAAGTGCGGGTCACCCCCCTGCCCTCCTCTTTATTCCCGGTGGTGAGGTCAAGGAACTGATCACCAAGAATCTGATTGTTGGGCATCTTCCAAGTTTTCCTTACAAATCTGCCAAAGTGGATGTGCCGGAAGGTTCTAAATTCTATGTCTTCTCCGACGGTGTCTATGAAGTGGAAGTGGCACCGGGAAAGATGTGGACTCTCGAGGAGATGAGGGATCTGGTCGGGAAAGAACAGTCGGTCGACAACTCAGAACTCGATAAACTTTATACACATATTAAAATGCTCAATCGCGACAGTAATCTGCCCGATGATTTCTCAATACTAAAACTTTCTTTCTGATAAAAACATGAATTTAAAACTGATTCTGCTCGTCTCCTTTTTTCTCCTTCAAGTTCAGGTTGTATCGCAGGACCTTCCAAAAGGAATGACTCCTGCCGAACAGGAGATGATGAAGGATTATCGCTTCCCGTCATCAACTGAGGCATTTACAACGCCCCCGCCGTTCCCCGTGAGAACGATGGCAGAATGGGAAACCCTGAGTTCGATTTTGATCACATGGACAAGTTATCAGTCGATTCTTCGACAAATAGTCGATTATGCTCAGGAGGAGTGCCTCGTCGTTATCGTCTGCAGCGATTCAAATTCTGTAAAGACCTACCTGACTTCGGGCGGAGTTCCAATCCGGAATCTTAAGTTTATTCAGGCTGCTTTCAATTCAATTTGGATCAGGGATTACGGTCCATGGGCGGTTTATGGCGGCGGTGTCGATTCACTCGTACTGGTCGACTGGGTTTATAACCGTCCCAGACCCAGTGATGATGTTATTTCGCAGGTCTTCTCCACATGGTCGGGTTTGCCTCTGTATCAGACAATAAACGAACCGTACCGTTTAGTTGCCACCGGAGGCAACTTTATGGTGGATGGGTTGGGTACTGCTTTTTCATCTAAGCTTATCGTAAATGAGAACACAAATAAAACCGATGCACAGATCAATGCGATCATGGCAGACTTCATGGGAATCAACAGATATGCCAAGATGGATGTCCTCCCTTATGACGGCATACATCATATAGACATGCACATGAAACTGCTTGATGAGGAAACTCTTCTCGTGGGGCAGTACCCCCAAGGTGTATCAGATGGTCCCCAAATTGAATTGAATCTTCAATATGTCCTCAATAATTTTCTCACACCTTTCGGAAGACCTTATAAGGTTGTCAGAATTCCCATGCCACCGGACGGCAGCAACCAGTACCCAAGCCAGGGTGGCGACTACAGAACCTTCACAAACTCCGTTTTTGTGAATAAAACTGTAATTGTCCCGACCTATGACCTGCGTTACGACTCCACCGCTTTGAGGATATACAGAGAGGCTCTTCCCGGATACGATGTGGTGGGGATCAACTGTAATTCCATCATTCCCGCAAGTGGTGCCATTCATTGCATAACGAAGGAAATCGGAGTTGTTGATCAGATTCACATCGTGCACGACAGACTTGCATTCAGAAAGGCTGAACCGGGAAGCGGTTATCAGATAAAAGCTTACATGAAAAGCAAGTTGCCACTCATCTCGAAAAAGCTTTATTACACCCTCGACACCACCGCGGGCTGGAGTCAGGTACCAATGCAGATTTTATCAGGTGACACAGTTGCGGGATATATCCCCGAAGTGTCAACGGGAACGAAGGTATATTACTATATCGAGGCTGTTACTGCAAACAGGATGAGTACAAAACCTGTTACTGCTCCTGCAAACAATTTCAACTTTACCGCTGATGGATCACTCCCTGTGGAACTCGTTTCATTCGATCTCTTCACACAAAACGGAGATGTGGTGCTTAAATGGGCAACCGCTTCCGAGCTGAATAACAGAGAGTTTGTTGTTGAGAGAGCCGTAAAAGGAGGAAGCGACTGGATAACAGCCGGAATCGTCCCCGGAAAAGGTACCACCACTTTACCGACAGAATACACATTTACTGACAGAAATCCCGGTACAGGGGTCTTCAGTTACCGTCTTAAACAAATAGACCACGATGGTTCATTCAAGCTTTACAACGGTGGTGATATATCAGTGGAGCTGTTTGATTTCACACTTTATCAGAACTACCCCAACCCTTTTAATCCTTCTACTGTGATATTCTACAGCATGAAAGAAGAGGGAATTGCGAACCTCGCTGTTTATAACTCTATTGGTGAAAAAGTGGCACAACTTCTCGATGGTCCGGTGGAAAAAGGGATTCACAAAGTTGAGTTCAACGCATTAAACATGCCGGCGGGGGTTTACTTCTACAGATTGAATGTCATTGCAACAGGGAGCGGAAAGGGCTTCACCTCTGTTAAGAAAATGATACTCTCAAAATAAATACTGTTTAAAATAGTTGAAGCAGGACGGAGACCACCGCCCTGCTTCTGTGCGATTAATTAATCAGGCAGGTTTATTTTATGAAACTTATTGTTTTTTCTTCTCTTCAGGCTTTCCATCAGCCATCGTGAGACCCAAGCCTCCGTGATCCATGACTATGTCATGCGCTGTAACCTGTTTACGGCTTCTGTGTCCGTCTAATACTATCAATACAGCAAATGTCAATAATACTAATATAACTACCATTTTGAGTCTCCTTCCCGAGCACTTGTTTTACATTTCTGCTTTTATATATGCAAATAGCGTGCCAAGAAAACCTAAAAGCCTCTAACTCATTTATAAACAACAGGTTACAGGATTTGTAACAAAATGAGGGCTTCGGGAAAGTGTGGAAATATTCAACACACAAAATGAGGAAACCAGTTAACCGCTTATAAAACAAGGGATTAACCCTGTTTAAAAATTCAACAGGGAAAATAATTATTCAACACATTGCAAAAAGCTTGAAAATTGCCGGTTTTAACGGTTTTTTGGTAACATTTCATAGCTTAAAATTTAGTAAGTTTCGATACGCCGAAAAGATTTTTAATTTATTTCGGGTTACTCAATTCAGCAGGAATCTTGTGCACAAACTATTTCCGGTATTTTTGCCGGCACTCACCATATTTCTTCTTCTGCTCATCACAACCGGTTGTGACAAGGGTGAGGTACATTCCATCTCATCTGAATACAAGTCACTAAAAGAGGAGATTAAAAAAACTCCGGGTGACGACCCCGTATATCCAAAACTTCTCGATTCTCTGATTAATATGGCGAACAGAAGCGACCGCCCCGAAGAGCAGGTTGAAGCTCTGTCCCTTGCGGGAGAATATCACTATGTCACGGGTGATTATAAATCTGCACTCAATTCCTACAAAAAACTGGTGGCGATTGCCGAGGAACACGGCTTGAGTCTTCAACTGGGAAAAGGACTTGATAATCAAGGGAAGACCTATTTTAGACTTAAGGACCGCAACAATGCCATTGCTTCATTTAAAAAAGCGGCCTCTGTTTGCGAAGTCACAGGCGATTCAACCGGTGTAGGGTCGGCTCTGAATAATGTGGGATTCATGTACTGGCAGGAATCGAACTTTGACAGTGCCATTATTTTCTTCAATAAAGCTCTCGATGTAAGAAGCAAACTCTCCAACAACGACCACCATGCCTCAACCCTGAACAATCTGGGGACAATTTATTTTAACTGGGCAATCTATGATAAAGCCCTTGAATACTATATGAAATCTCTCGCTCTGCAAAAAGAGATTAACAATAATTATGGAATCACCATCAGTCTGTCCAATATTGGACAGGTATACGACCAGACATCCCAGCACGAAGAAGCTATTCAGTATTACAGGGAAAGTCTGCCCTACGCTATCGCCTCAAAGGACACACAGGTTGTCGGATACGCATATCAGGGGCTTGGATATGCCTTCGAACCGATCAATATCGACTCTTCAATATACTATTTGAAACTTTCTCTCGAGACCTATAAAAAAGCAAAGTATGTCCCGGGGGAGATTCTCTCACTGAAGGGGATCGGCAATTTTTATCTTAAGCAGAAAAATTACGAAGTTGCCGAGGGGCATTTTACACAGATGTATCAGCTTGCGCAAAAAGAAAAAATAATGCTCAGAGAGGCAGAAGCTCTTAAGGGTCTTGGAGAGGTGAGGCTTGCCCAAAATGATATCGTTGCTGCGGAACAATATCTGTCATCGGGTATCAAGGATGCCGAATCGATTAACAACAAAGTACTGCTGAGGGATATTTTCAAACTCCTTAGCGAAATCTATGAACGCTCGGGGAAAACAGACTCCGCTTATTTTTACATTAAAAAGCATATTCTTTTTGCTCAGCAAATTCAGGACGAGGAAATGAGCAGAAAACTCATCGGACTGAAGAATAAATTTCAATTCCAGAAATATGAGACCGACCTGCAGAGGAAGACTTTTGAAAATGAAACACAGCGGTTAATCATCTCAGGTGTTGTTGTCCTGCTCATTCTTCTTGTTGTGACTGCATGGTTGCTTTTGAGGATGAACAAAAAGAAAGAGCACACCAATATTGAATTGCAAAAAAACAAGGAAATGATCGAGCGGCAATCGAATGAACTTTCAGCAAAGAACAGGGAATTGATCGAACTTAATGAGGCGAGGGACAAACTCTCTTCTATCATCGCACACGATCTTAGAAGTCCGTTCCAGAGTTTTCTCGGATTAAGTGAAGTACTGAGGGAAGACTATTACGAACTGACCGACAGTCAGAAAATCCAGTACATTACCATGCTGAATGAGACGGCACGGAAATCTTTTGACCTGCTTGAGAATCTTCTCTACATTTCAGCTTCAAGAATCGGAAAGCTCGATTTTAATCCTTCGGAAGTGTCGGTTTGGGAAGTGGCTTCCAAGATAGTAAAGCTGTTCGAAATTCAGGCATCTGAAAAGAAAGTCAGGTTGATAAACAACATACCGGGATCTGCTGTAGCTTTTGCTGACCGCATCATGCTCGAGATTGTCATCCGGAATCTTGTAAATAATGCCCTGAAATATACCGATGAGAATGGTAGAATTGAGTTGAATTCGAGACTTGACGAAAACAGAGTTTTTATTGAAGTGAAGGATAACGGTATCGGAATGGATGAAGAAACCCGAGCCAACATTTTTAATGCCAATGTTATCAAATCCCAAAAGGGTACCAGAGGCGAAAAAGGCACCGGGCTTGGCCTTGGTCTCTGTAAGGAATTTGCTGAAAAAAACGGCGGCTCTATTCGCGTCGAGAGCGAATCCGGAATCGGTTCCCGGTTTATTTTGGAGCTTCCCGTAAAAGCAGGGGAATAAAAGGAACTTTTTAATCCTGAAATTTGTCTAATTTTCAGATTGTAATTAATGGAAATGATTGTTGAACTCAAAGAAAATCATTTTTCATTAATCTCTCATAAAATAGAACAAATTCCGCAGTTTTGTTATTACTGTCTGCGGTTTGTTTGGAGGAATTAAAATGTCATTCAATATCAATAAGTTTACCGTAAAAGCTCAGGAAGCCATCCAAAAAGGGCTTGAAATTGCCGGCAGTTACGGAAATCAAATAGTAGAGCCCGTACACATTCTCGCTGCTCTTATCGAAGAGAGAGGTGGAATTGCCGATTCCCTGATCCAAAAAACGGGAGCAAACACCGACCGCCTTCGAATAAAAGTATCAGCTGAAATGGATAAACTTCCGAAAGTCTCCGGAAGTGCCGCAAGCGACCTGAAACTCTCGCCAAACTCCTCAAGTCTTTTTGAAAATGCAATGAAACTCGCAAGTGAGTACAAGGATGAGTTTGTCTCCACCGAGCATTTGCTCCTTGCCCTCGCTGGTGATCCCGGGGAGACCGGAAGACTCCTGAAAGATGCGGGTGTGTCCAAAGAGGACCTTTCCCGTGCAGTTGAAGGAATAAGAGGAGGGAGCAGAGTAACATCCCAAAACGCGGAAGATACTTACGCTTCACTTCAAAAATATGGCAGAAACCTGAACGATCTCGCCCGTGCCGGTAAACTTGACCCCGTGATCGGCAGAAATGACGAGATTAGACGGGTAATGCAGGTGCTCTCAAGAAGAACCAAAAACAATCCTGTGCTGATTGGTGAACCCGGAGTTGGAAAAACCGCTATCGCCGAAGGAATCGCACAGCGAATTGTTTCGGGTGATGCTCCCGAGACAATCAAAACAAAACAGCTTGTCGCCCTCGACATCGGAGCTCTTATTGCGGGAACTCAATACAGAGGACAGTTCGAGGAGAGACTTAAGGCAGTTATCAAGGAAGTTCAGAACTCGAACGGACAAATTGTCCTTTTCATTGATGAACTCCACACTCTTGTCGGTGCCGGAAAAACCGATGGGGCAATGGACGCTGCAAACATACTTAAACCCGCACTGGCACGGGGAGAACTCCACTGCATTGGTGCGACCACCCTTGATGAGTACAAAAAGTACATCGAAAAAGATGCCGCCCTCGAAAGACGGTTTCAGCCCGTTATCGTGTCCGAACCGAATGAGGAAGACTCAATCTCAATCCTGAGAGGATTGAAGGAAAGATATGAAGTGCATCACGGTGTCAGAATTACAGACGGTGCCATCGTTGCCGCTGTTCAACTCTCCAATAGATACATCAGCGACAGGTTTCTGCCCGACAAGGCAATTGACCTGATCGATGAATCCGCTTCACGGCTTCGAATTGAAATCGATTCGATGCCCGAGGAACTGGATATTCTCGAGAGAAAAATCAAACAACTCGAAATCGAAAAGGTTGCTCTCTCGAGAGAAAAAGACGATTCTTCCGTGAAAAGGCTCGAAGACCTCAATGAGGAACTCGCTGAACTCACCGAGGAGAGAAGCGGAATCAGGCTCCATTGGGAGAAGGAAAAAGAGGAAATTCAGCATATCCGTGAGATAAAATCGCAGATCGAAAAACTCCGCGCCGACTCCGAAATGTTTGAAAGGGAGGGAAATCTCTCTAAAGTGGCTGAGATCAGGTACGGTACACTTCCCGAACTCGAAAGACAGCTTAAGGAAGAAACGGATAATCTCAACAAGGTTCAAACTGAAAAACGGCTCCTGAAAGAGGAAGTGGAAGCCGATGATGTTGCAGAAATCGTTTCACGGTGGACAGGAATCCCGGTTACCAAGATGCTTGAAGGCGAACGGGCAAAATTAATCAACCTCGAAACCCAGCTCCACAAGCGGGTTATCGGGCAGGAGGAAGCGGTATATGCTGTTGCGAATGCCGTCAGAAGATCCAGAGCGGGGCTGCAGGACGCCAACAAACCGACTGGTTCTTTTATTTTCCTCGGTACCACCGGTGTCGGGAAAACGGAACTGGCAAAAGCCCTCGCGGAAGCCCTTTTTGACGATGAACATGCAATGATAAGAATAGACATGTCGGAGTATATGGAGAAATTCTCCGTTACCCGGCTTATCGGTGCACCTCCGGGATATGTCGGCTACGAAGAAGGTGGTCAACTTACCGAAGCGGTCAGGAGGAGACCCTACTCTGTCATTCTTTTAGATGAAATCGAGAAGGCTCACCCGGATGTGTTTAATGTTCTGCTGCAGGTTCTCGATGACGGAAGACTTACCGACAATCAGGGACGGACTGTTGATTTCAAGAACACCATCATTATTATGACTTCGAATCTTGGATCCCATATCATTCAGGAAAGCCTGACAAATATGGAGGATGCAGATATCGACAGGGTGATGGGCACTTTAAGGATGCAACTCTCCGATCTGCTGAGGAAAACCATAAGACCCGAGTTCCTCAACAGGATTGACGATGTAATCCTCTTCAAACCACTGCGCCATTCTGAAATAAGAAAGATTGTGGAGATCCAATTGGAGACAGTTAGAGAAATGCTCTCCAAAAAAGAGATCTCCTTCTCGATTTCTCAGGAGGCGGAAGACTGGATTGCTGACCTTGGTTATGACCTTACTTTCGGTGCCAGACCACTCAAACGGACCATTCAGAAATATGTTATCAACCCTCTAGCACAGGAACTGATTACAGGAAACATCTCTGATGGTGATACAGTCTTAGCTGAAGTTGACGACAGAGGAAGAATCGTCTTTAAAAAATCATAATCTTCTGTTTTGCTCAGAGGCTGTCTCAATAAAGGCAGCCTCTGATACTTAATCTTTTTATATATTTTGTTTCTATTTAATAATAATTCAGATCGCCGTTGAAAATCTTCCATATTCTGGTTTTTTCCCTTTTGTGCCTTTCTGCGGCATCACCACAGAAACCCGATTCAATCACAGTCCCAGCCGGAGCAGAATACAACTCTGGGAGCATTCACCGGATGCTATATGGTGACTTATGGCGTGACCTCTGGACGACCCTTGTAAAACTTCCCGTCTTCGACCTGAAACAGTTGGACGGTGGTTTGACCCCCTTAAGGAAGGATGACTCCACGGAAACCTCTACTCTCTTTTTGCAGGGAAGTGGCGGCAAAATTTGGAAATTTCGCTCGTTAAACAAGAATACCAATGTTACACTTCACCCCGATCTTAAAAACACTTTCGCCGGGAAGTTTTTTCAAGAAATGACGGCTGCCGCTCCCCCCGCCGTCACACTGATACTTTCACCAATGATGGATTCCCTTGGCATCCTGCATTCAACCCCGCTGCTCTGTTTTATGCCGGATGATGTTAAGCTGGGCGATTTCAGAGACGAGTTTAAGAATTTGCCCGGTACCCTTGAAATTGACTCAAGGTCGATTGACACCACCGTAATCTCGACAGAAAATCTGATAGAAAGACTGCTCAGAGAACAAAACGAAAAAGTTGACGGCAACGCCTATTTGAAGGCAAGGCTGTTTGATGTGTTTGTGAATGACTGGAACAGAGGACCTGATCAGTGGGACTGGGTAAAATCCACCAGTTCCGGCGGTTATATTTGGAAACCTCTTCCAAAAAACAGAGACAAGGCATTCTCACGATTCGATGGCCTGTATCCAAAAGCGGCTTCCTTTCTTCTTCCCGAGTGGACCTCATTCAATGGTTCGTTCCCCTCTCCCGACCTCGCAACCCGGACGGGCAGATTCCTCGATAAAAGGTTCCTCTCCGAAATTTCCCGTAACGACTGGGATTCTGTTACAAATTTCGTAGTGACTAAACTGACAGATGAACTTTTTGACACGGCTCTAAACCGTTTTCCCAAGGAGTATCGCCCCGGTGCCGCCGCTTCTCTGAAAAACAAACTTGTTGAGAGAAGTGGGAGTTTGAAAGAATTTTCAGCAGGTTACTACAATTATATCAACAAGGTGGTTGATATTTTCTCCACGGACCTCAATGACAAAGTTGAGATAATCAGGACTGACACTTCAACGGTTATTGCTTTCTCAAATCCGGAGTCCGATCCGGAGGGGAAGACAACCGTGCATTACAAGAAGGAATTTGACAGCCGTATCACGGAAGATATCAGAATCCATTTAGTTGGAGGGGATGACAAGGTTAAGATCACCGGATACGCAGAGTCAGGTCCCCTTATCAGAATCGACGGGGGTAGAGGAAAAGATTATTTTATTGACTCTTCAAAGGTAGAAGGCTGGTTCCTGAATTTTCTGCCGTTCAGAAGGGCAGAGAACAAAAACATCTTTTTCGACGATGACCCTGCAACTGTGGTGGTTGAAGGTCCCGGAACTGTTTTCAGAGTAGAAAAACCTTTCTCAGAAAACGAAGTTAAGGAGTTTTTTGATCCTGTGGTTCCACAGCACGGCAGGGGGATGAGTATTAATCCGGTTTTTGATCTTTCGAGTACACTCGGACTCCAGTTCGGGGGCGGTCCCGTTTTCACTAATTACGATTTTCGGAAGAAACCCTGGGATTCAAAAATTTCATTTGTTGTTTCGTATGCCACGAGACCAAAGGACTATGATGCTGAATTCGAAGGTTACTTCAATTCAATCATTGAAGGTACGACCATCGGTTTCAAAGCATTTCGAAAATCCATCGATTTTAACAGGTACTACGGTTACGGGAATGAAACAGCATTCGATTCGGAATTTTCCTCAAAAGGGGGACATAATATCTCCAGGGTTCACTATGCAGCTGAAGTTTCTCTTGATTATGATCTCTTTTCGGGATTACACAATTTCTATCAGATAAGGCTATCGAGAAATGACACTGAAGTAAATTACCCGGGTGGCCTGGTGAATTTTCCGGCGGGACAATATGGAGTTGGGGTACTCACCACAATTACCTTTGGTACCGGGTTCTTGATCGATAAAAGGGATCATCCTGATCTTCCTCTTGCGGGTTACTACTTTAAGGCATCCGGTTTTTACACTCCAAAATTCTTCGATACAAGAGGAGAGACATACTCCGGCAATTTCGATGTCAGGGGCTACATCCCGCTTCCACTACTTAAGAACTCTGCCCTGGCATTAAGGGTGACAGGAGAGAAGGTTTCGGGTGACTTCCCGTTTTTCATGTCGGCATTCCTTGGCGGATCGAAAAATCTCAGGGGATTCAGGAACGAACGATTCTCCGGCGATGCTTCTCTGTATGGCTGTGCGGAGCTCAGAATATCACTCGGACGGCTTAAAACCCTGGTGACATCTAATATAGGGCTGTATCTTTTCTCCGAGGCAGGACGGGTATTCAACAATGGTGAATCTTCGACACTCTGGCATGTGAGTAATGGGGTGGGAATCTGGTCGCATATTTTTGACAGGTCTTTGGTGATTGCTTCCTCTATCGCGTTCTCACAGGAGACAGTTAATCTTTCTCTTTCCACCAAGGTGAATTTTTGATATGAAGCAAAGACCCAAAGGTTGTTTTTTGAGTCTTTGCCTGATGTTTACATAAAGTTAAAGAAACCGCCTTCTTCTTCATCGTTATCACTGTCGTTCTTCTTCTTCGATTTTTTCTGATGTTTCAGTGAGTTTCTCTCCCAGAATACACCCTCGAAGTACCCCTGAATGGTATTGTCAGCCTCGGCAAGTTCGAGCCTGTATTCAGCAGTGGCCGCGTAATTTTTGTCGATTTCGATGCCGACATAGTGCCTGTTCAGTTTTTTGGCAACAACCGAAGTGGTCCCGGAACCAAGGAAAGGATCGAAAATCACATCCCCCTCGTTAGAGGATGCAAGAATCAGTTTTGCCATCAGTTTTTCGGGTTTCTGCGTCGGATGTTCGGTATTCTCAGCCATCGACCAGTATGGAATTGTGATATCAGTCCAAATGTTTGAAGGGTGACTCATTCTAAATCTCCCCTCGTCTGAATCCATCCAGTCCTTTGGTTCACCATCTTCTTTGTAAGGAGCGATAACAGCTCTTTTCTCTTTTACGGCATCGAGGTTAAAGGTATAATCGTTTCCCATCGTGAAAAACCAGATATCCTCCATCGAGTTCTTCCAGTTTTTGCTCGCTCCGCGCCCCTTGTCTCTCTGCCAGGTGATTCTGTTTCGCAATTTGAAGTATTCACTGGCCACTGAAAATATGGAGAGTGAACTAAGGTAATCGCCGCAGATATAAATGGAGGCTTCGGGTTTCAGGAGTCTGAGCATCTGAGGGAGCCAGCTTCTGAGGTACATCGAGTACTCTTCCACAGGAAGTTTTCTGAACTTGGCAGAACCAAAATCACGATCGAGATTGTATGGCGGGTCGATAATCAATAAATCAACAAACTCGTCAGGAAGGTACTTGATAATATCAAAAAGATTACGGTTTATGGTTTTATCAAGTATCTTGTCAAGGGTAACGGCTTCGTTGAAATCGATTAACTTCGCAGAATAATTCTCGAGCTGCTCTTCTGTCAGTGAAATTGTCTTGTTTCTTTTTGCCTTTGGTGCAGGCATGTCTTCTCCGAAAAAATTAGAATTTTGTACCAATATACACTATTATTAATATAAAATGGAAATTTGAGTCAAATTGTTCCCTAATGTGTGTTTTATCGCAATTTGCTCAAACAGCGAGCGGATTGGTATAATAAAATAAAAGGATGAAAGGAACAGGAGACAGGCTCAAGTTCCTTTCATCCACCGGGTATCCGGAATATGTTATTACTTTTTCCTTAGAACCACGCCCGAGGAAGCCGGAAGTGTAATTTTCCCTTTTGCTTTCCCGAGACTCTTTGTTCCTGCTTTTTTGTCATTAACCAGCACTTCGAACTCCCCTTTTGGAAGAGAGAATTCAACTTTTTTGTCCCGGTTTGCGTTGAAGAGCACCACAAAATGTTCTTTGTTGTGATTAAGTTCGTATCCGAGTGTAAATTCATCTTTCAAATCCATGAATTTCACTTCTTCATAGTCAGCTCTTCTAAACGCCTTGAAGGAAGAGCGGAGCTTTGCCAGACCTGCATAATAGTCAACCAGTTCTTTGTTCATCTCGACATGACGGTAGTTGATGTAGTTTACTTCGTTGTCTTTGTCGTAGGTATTGTGGTCAACCTTGCCTCTTAGAGGATCGTTTACATCGACATCAGCGGGGACTACTTTCGAACGCCCGAATTCCTGACCTGCATGAATCATGGTCATACCCTGCGAGGTGAAGAGGAAAAGTGCACCGAGTTTGTTAAGTTTCATTTGTTCGGTGGTGAGTTTGGCGTTTTTATCGATGTCGAGAATTGTGACACCTTCCTTAAGGTCTCCAAGTCCGATTCTGATAAAATCTCCCAGAGTGTAACCGTCGTGTGACTCGAGATAATTCACGGAATGTTCTTTTTTTACAAAGAGCCCTTTTTCATCCCTGATCAGTGTACCGTTTACATAACTTTTTAATCTTTGCGGGGAGTTGTCGCCGAACCACTTTTGGAAAATCCAACCGAGGTTGTTTTTTGGATTTTCACCCTTCACACCGTTTCTGATCTGATCGTTCCATGAACCCCATTCCCTTTCGGAGAATCCTTTTGGATCATAGCCGCCACCCCATGGTTCACAAACAATAACGACCTGCGGATTTATTTTCCTTAACTCTTTGATGATCTCTTCGATCGTTTTCCAGTCGATCAGTTTTCCAAGATCGAATCTGAAACCGTCGATGTGATATTCTGTCATCCAGTATTTCAGGCTTTCGATGATCAGTCTTCTCGCCATTGGAGCTTCTGTTCTGAAGTCGTTTCCGCAACCGCTTTCAGCCTTAAAACTGCCGTCATCATTCAGTCTGAAGTAATATTTTTTGTCAATTTCTTTAAAGCTTCCGAGTTCATATTCGGAGATGTGATTGTAAACCACATCCATCATCACAGCGATGTCTTCTTTATGAAAAGCTTTTACCATTTGTTTGAAATCGTGACGGGCTTTGTCTTCGTGACCCATCCACTGATTCCATCTCAATTTTGCCCAGTTTTCAGCATAATATGCTTCAGGAGCAAAGAAAGCAGCGGTCATGTAGCCCCAATGGTTTCTCTCATAAGGATTCCATGTGTTAAATCTGTTGTGCTCTGCATCTCTGTAGGGTATTTCAATATTCCCGAATTCCTGAGCAGGAAGGAGCTCCACAGTATTAACATTCAGTGAATTGATGTAGTCGATACCACCCTTTTTCCCTTTTTCGATGAGCCCCTTGTAGGTACCCGGGTTTTTTGCTCCTGACGAGGGGTGTGCAGTCTGGTCCCTTAAGTGCATCTCGTAAACAATCAGGTCTCTCCAGTCTCTCTGAATCCATTTGTCCTTTCCCCAGTCGAAACCACCATCCTTCACCACAATTCCCAGCCTTGGGTTCATATAGGTATTGAATGTTGCAACTGCTTTTGCGTAAGGATCGAGAATCACCACTTTTGATTTTTCAAGTACGCTGTCCTCGGGATTTATAATGATATAACCATAGTATAAACCATATTGCTCTCCCTGAATGGTTGCTTCCCAGACTCCGTCATTGTCTTTATCCATCTTCAGTTCCTGACCGTAGTCGTCGTCAACTTTCTTGAAGATTTTAAGGGTTGCAGATACTGCTCTGGGAGCGAATACACGAAAAACAGTGTTTCCTTTCTCGACAAACGAACCAAGTTTCTTGTCAGAGTAGGCGTTTAGAAATTCATCTTCTTTCTGTGCTTTGATAATCGTATGCGACATGATGAGCAGTGTAACCAATAGTGAGAAAAATCGATATTTTGAAATCATAATAGTCAATCCGTTTTTTAGAATAATACAATTCTAAATTTAAGAAAATCGGGGGAACTATCCACTAAAACAGGGATGTAGCGGAAGATGACTGTGAAAGGTAAATAAAACAGGGGGTGCAGAATAAAAGAAAAAAGGAATTGAGCCCCGGAGAGAAGTCATCAATTCCTTTTTTTTATACTTCCTCTTTAACTGAGACCTGAAGAAAGGCCCTTTTTCACTTTATAAGGAGCATTTTCTTTGTTTCAGTGATGTTCCCTGATGTAAGGCGATAAAAATAGGTGCCACTCGGCAGATTCTGCGCATTAAAACTTATTTCGTGATTGCCCGACTCCATCTGACCGTTCACGAGTTCTGCCACTTTTTCACCTGCTGCATTGAATATACCCAGTTCAACCATTCCACTTGCCTGCAGGTTAAATCTGATAACAGTAGACGGATTGAAAGGATTAGGATAATTTTGCATTAAACTGAAGGCTTTCGGATTGTTAAGTTCTTCTTCTACTGAAACAGGGGAATCGGAAAACTTCAGGTCGTCGACAAGAAATGAGGTTCCGAGGTGGTAGTCACTTCCCGCTACAGGACCGATAATGCTGATTGTAACTACGCAGGTATCCGGTGTGTCATCGTTCATGTACTGAAACGGTACTTCAAGTGGCAGATAGTTTTGTGTTGCAGTAGAATATGTACGGGCTGCGATTCCAACCAGTTCACCGTTTTTCATCAACAACACTGATACGGAAAGTCTGTCACTCCCCACAGGGTTGAGTATGTAGTTGCCGGTAAACTTGACAGGCCTTTGGGTATATGGAAAACCGGAGGCATCGTCACCCGACTGGATGAAGGGAGCCACGACGAGACCCGGTGACCACTGAACCACTTCTCCTTTTACGGCAAAACTGCCTGTTTTTGCATTGGGTGATTGAGTAACCAACTGCGGTAACATTGGAGCATTTGGTGTTGCCCATCCCGAGGGACCGTCGCTGTTCCATGTTTCAAAATCACCGTTCGGTATCTGACTGAATGCCAGAGTTGATGCCAATAGTATAAATAATGCGATCATTTTCATTGCTGTTCTCCTGATGATGAGATTTTTGACTCTGATTATTCTTTATAATAAAAAATAATAATCGATTAATTCGTCGAAAAGACATCGCAAATCTATAATCCGAAGATAATAACACGAAGATTTAATAAATGAAAGGTATTATTAGATTGTTTTCGGAATGAATCAGGTATGAAGTGAGTACTTGAGTACCAGAGTGACTCAAGTACTCAGGTACTCAAGTCACTCAAGTTCTCAGTTTTCTATTTCATCAGGATCATTTTTCTTGTGGATGTGTTATTTCCTGCAGTCAGTTTATAGAGATAAATTCCGCTCGGCAAATCTGCGGCACTGAATCCAATCTCATGGTAGCCGGCTTCAAGATTTCTGTTTATAAGTTCAGTTACTTTTTCTCCCGACGAGTTGTAGATAATGAGAGAGACAAAGCCCTCTTTTGGGAGCGCGAAGGCGATCATTGTTGTTGGATTAAACGGATTGGGGTAATTCTGTTTTAGCGCAAATTCGAGAGGTACATTTTCACTCTCAGTGATTCCGGTTACGATATGGATTATCGACTGCCCGGCATCAGGTATAAAAATGTTTTCGTTTAGTCGGAGATTTGTAAAACTCACCGTACTTTGGCCGTTGTTCAAGCTGCCGTTATATGAAAGACGGAGTTTAACAACGGGAATACCGGGTGTTAAAGGAACCTCCTGAAGCGATGCTATGGCGAATTTCACCACTCCATCCTCATGTCGTACTTCCCGGAGTGCACCCGAAAATTGAGGGGCAAATTGCAATCCCTCAAAATTAAAAGCAGTGGCATCAAACGAAATATTTCCCTCGAGAGTAAACAGGTTTTCCGGGTTGTTTAAGTATACCGGCACTTCGATAATCTGTCCTGAGGGTGCATTAACATCCACAATCTGAGGTGTACCGGCTGCCTGCGGGAAATTACCCCACGGAAGTGAAGGTATCAACCCCGCAACATATTGTGCAATAGTTGATGCATCGGCCGCAGTGATTGTGCTGTTGTTTGTAACCTCAGCATTTCCACGCTGTTCGTCGTCGAGGGTTATCTGATTGACCAGGTATCTTAACACCATTGATGCATCAAAAGCCTGAACAACCCCGTTCAGATCCACATCACCGGGGAACCGGGTCTTTATCACAACCTTTCCGGCTTTTGTCATAACAGGGTAATCATTTGTGTTAAAATATGCAGAGTCGAAATTGATGAATACAGTATCTCTTTTTGTCGGATCAGTTGGAGTCGCTTTGAATTGCAGGTAACATAGAATTCCATTGGTGTTAATAAAATCAGATCCGTAAGAGATAAATCGAAGATTTTCGTTGGTCTGATTTGTGTAAAATGACCAGCCCGAAGTGTTCATGAGAGTACCTGCCTCAGGTTTAACACCTATAAACTTGAGCTTGGGAGAAAAGTTGTTCAGGTAAATCTGTCCCGAGTACAGTTTATATCCGTTGGGGTTTGTGATTTTTAGCGGTATTTTTACCGTGTCGCCCGCAAAAAGCGCAACATCCTCGAGCCAAAGCATCAAGGGCGCTCTCCTCTGCCATGCCTGCATTGTTCCATAACCGACCACATGAATGTTTTCAAGATCTTGTGTGTACAGTCCCAATGCAACATTGCTATTATAAGGAAAAACATTTTCGTGGTTCCATGTCGCTCCTCCATCGGTTGTTTTGTGAATTATTCCGTCGTTCAATACAATTACACCCCGCATTGCATCGAAGAAAAACATGTCACCGGGATATATAAAACCCGGAATGTTGGGAGTCAGATTAATCCAGGAAAGTCCCCGGTTGGTTGATTTCAGCAATCCAAACTCGCCGGCTGCATAAATGACCTGATCGTTTGGGACGGAAACATTAAATATCGCTCCGACATAGGGAAGCGAAAGCGGAAGATATCCGGCACCTCCGTTTTCGGTAACGAGCAATCTGCTGATTGTGGAAGAAGCCGCAAGGGAACCCATGGCACCGAACATGTCGGTTCCGTATGCAATGGATGTCAACTGGTATTCATTGGAGTTGAAGTTCTGCTTTGTCCAGGTTGCTCCGGCATTGGTGGTCTTGAATAGTGTACTTCCATATCCGACGATATAGCCTATATCAGGACCGGCAAAATAAACCTTCTTAAGGTTTTCGTTAGTGTTCAACTGTATTTGGGTCCATTCCTGTGTATTGAAGTTAAATTTCAATACTACTCCATTTTCTCCAACTGCCCATGCATTGGATCCGACTATGTCCACGGCATTCAACCACTCGGTTTGAGCCCCCGTTCGGAAAATCGTCCAGGGGGAATCACCCAGCTTTATAAATACAGCTCCGCCCTCTCCGACTGCCATACCAATATCTGTTTGAAAATCGACATCGTTGAGCCGGTAGGGCGGATTAATTGTCTGTCCTCGCCACAACTGGGCGTTCAAGGTAAGACAAAACATTGCAATGAGTAGAAGTGTCTTCTTCATATTATATCTCGGTTAAATATTATTAAATACGGGTATTAAAATCGTAAAAATAATTTAAATAACAAGCGAAAATATTCATTATTAAGGAGGTTGTGATTTGTGTTACAGGCTGGTGTACTGCTTCTTGTGGGTCTCAGTTTGAGCTACGGCGGGAGAAACAAAAAAGGCTGCTCGAACATGATATTCGAACAGCCTTATAATTGAAAAGACGGCTAAACGCTTTCGCTACGAGTTATAAACATAAGCGAATGTTTTGGCGAACTCTTCTATGCTGGTTGGAGTTGTGCTCTCTGCATCTCTGATTACACCCTCTGTAATCCTACCGGTGTTGGCGACCTGCAGGAAAAGAGCCATGCGGTTTGCCATGCTTTCACCAACACCCATCTGCACCATGGAAGCAATCATCCCTTCGAACGGGAATTCAATATAGGAGAGGTTGGGTTTGCCAATGGCTTTTCCGAGAATGGAGGCAATCTCAGGATAGGTCAGGTCTCTTTCACCGAGAAGATATTGAGCGGACTTCCCTGTAAAATCGAGTTTAAGAATTCTTTCGGCACCGTAGTTTCCGATATCGACAGTCGCAATCATAGGCATTTTAATGTTTGCGAGGACAGGTGAGCCCATGATACCGCTCTCCTTAATTAGGGGAATCTGACCAAAAAGGTTCTCCATGAAAAATGTGGGTCTGAGGTGAAGGACATTTAACCCTTCAATTTTGTTGAATTCCTCTTCCATATAATGCAATCCGAAAACAACGCCTGTGTCTTCTGAGAGCTGCGCTCCAAGACTGCTCAGGGACACTGCATATTTTACGCCCGAATTTTTGATTGCTGTTGCCAGTGTATCAACTGTTTTCGTTTGAAAGCCGTAAAAATCTGGTTCCCTGTAGGCAGGTGGAATCATTGCATAAACTGCTGCTGCACCTTCAAATGCCGTAGTAAGAAATTCAACATCGTCAAGGCTCCCCTTTGCGAATTCAGCACCTTTGGTAATTAGATCATTTGCCTTTTCGGGGTCTCTGCCGATAAGTTTTACACTTTTGCCGGCTTCAAGTAGTCGGGTTGCGATTATTTTACCGGTGTTACCGGTTGCTCCTGTTATTACAAACATGGCTGCTCCTTTGGTTATTAAAAATGATTGTTTTTACATACAAATATGGGGATAAAAAAATCAGGCATTGTCAAGTTTAACTGCTGCGTCAAAAATCGATACTGTAAGCAGGTTTGCATGAGTTTCGCCGAGAGTTTTTGTGTACCGTTTGTAAAAATTCATCCAGCACTCCTTTACAACAGGCTCCATTTCCTTGCCTGCCTCGGTTGGATAAATTCTTGTAAACTTCCCCTCTGTTTCTCTCGAAACGAGCCCCTTTTGTTCCAGTTTCTCTATCAAACGGGTTATTGTCGAAGGATTGAGCATCATAATTTTACTCAAATCCATCGGTTGAATACCCGGTTGCTCTACAACGGACATTACAAGAAAAGCAAATGAAGTCGTCAGTCCAGTGCGGGCAAACTCTTCATCAGCCATTTTCGTAACTATCCGCGCCAGCGTATTGGACGAGTAGTAAAGGCACTTGCAAAATTTAGAACTTTTTTCTTCCATATACCACAAATATAATATGAAATGGTTGTATATACAAATAAAAAATACCCCCTTAACAATATTTTTTCGTCAGGGAGCAAAATCTTTGATATTTTTGCTTTACAAATATTTGCGAAAGGCAAAATGAGATTAAAATTAAAACGACCAATTGTATTTTTTGACCTGGAAACCACGGGGATTGATGTCGAAAAAGACAGAATCGTTGAAATATCGCTGTTAAAACTCTACCCCGATCAGCGACGGGAGATCAAAACGGTGCTCGTGAATCCCGAAAGAAGCATCCCCGCAGATTCGAGTAAAATTCACGGCATTTATGATTTGATGGTGGCTAACGAGAAGACATTTCCCGAAATCGCAAATTCACTTCTTAAGATTTTCGACTCCTGCGACATTTCAGGGTATAATATTTTAAGCTACGACCTTCCTCTCATCAAGCAGGAATTTAAAAGATGTGGAATCGAATTCCCCGCGGAAGGAACTGTTGCAATCGATCCGTATCTGCTTTATGCAAAGAAGGAACCAAGAAATCCCGGCAACCCTGCGGATACCCGCCGTCTGGTGGATGCATACCGCTATTACTGTGGCAAGAAAATGGTGGGCGCACACTCTGCCGAGGCTGACATCACCGCCACTATGGAGGTGTTTATCGCTCAACTTGAAAAATACAACGATGTTGGAGACACTCCCGAAGAAATTGCACAATATCTGGGAGTGGGAAGAAGCAAAAATGCCGACATTTCAGGGAAGCTGGTTTATAACGAGAAGGGGGAAGTTGTCTATAATTTTGGCAAACATATCGGCAAAAGGGTGAAAGACGAGAGAGGGTACGCAGAGTGGATCCTTAAAAATGACTTTCCCGATGACACAAAGCGGGTCTTGAGAGAAATTCTGAAAAAATAGCCCCGTCCGAATTCACCTGTGTATTTAAAAAGAAAAAGTGCCGGAGAAGTCCTTCGGCACTTTTGATTTTAAAGTAAGACGGTTAGATTAAACCCTTTTTCACCATCAATTCGGCACAAAGTATTGCTCCACCGGCAGCACCTCTGACCGTATTGTGGGAAAGAACTGTAAACTTGTAATCGAACAGGTTACAGTCACGAAGCCTTCCGACAGAGGTTGCCATCCCTTTATCGATGTTTCTGTGGAGTCGCGGCTGAGGATATTTATCCTCATGGAAATAATGCAACGGTTTAACGGGTGCAAAGGGAAGTTGAAGAGACTGAGGTTCAGCAGAGAATTCCTCCCAGACCTTCAAAATATCACCCTTTGAAGCTTTGTTTTTCAGTTTAACCTGAACAGATTCGGTGTGACCGTCGAGAACCGGCACTCTGTTGGTGGAAGCACTGATTTTGATGTCGGTGTTCGTAATCCCCGATCCGTTAAAAGCTCCAAGAATTTTCAGGGGTTCGGTTTCGAGCTTCTCTTCTTCGCCGCTGATAAACGGGATGACATTATCAGTGGAGTCAAGTCCCGAAACTCCGGGATAACCGGCACCTGAAAGAGCCTGCATCGTGACCACATTCACGGCTTCAAGTCCAAAATTGTCAAAAAGAGGTTTTAGCGCCATCACCATTCCGATTGTTGAACAGTTGGGGTTGGTAACTATTGCACCGCCGTTGTACTTTTGAATCGAAAGGAGCTGCAGGTGATCCGCATTAACTTCAGGTACGAGAAGCGGTACATCGGGATCAAAGCGGTGATTTCTCGAATTGGAGACAACGATGTAACCTGCTTTGGCAAAATTCTCTTCAATTTCACCCGCTACGGAAGAATCAAGTCCCGAAAAAACAATCCTGCTCTCAAATGGGGGCTCACAATTCTTTACAATCAGGTCTCCCACCCCTTTCGGAATCGGGGACGCCATAAACCAGTTGACTGCATCCTTGTATTTCTTCCCCGCCGAGCGGTCGGAAGCTCCAAGTTCGCACAATTCAAAAAAAGGATGATCTTCAAGAAGTTGAATAAATTTCTGCCCCACACTGCCGGTGGCACCGAGAACTGCTACTTTGATTTTAGACATGTAACTCTATTTATTTGTTATTAAATACAAAATCTTCATTAAATAAACGGCAAAGATATGAAATATGAGCTGTTATGGAAAGGGGAAAGGAGGGAAGGAGTTAACTGTAACTTATGCAAAACCCCGTGTCGATTGTGATTTGGATATTTATAAAAAATTTAGCAATTTTGCATTCAGATTTACCCCCCTTAAGATAGCATCTTAGGCCCAACGCCCCTTAACTGGGGCGTTTCTTATTTTACATCAGACGGGGGAAAATTAAACGAAGAGTTAAGACAACTGCTGCTTGTTTACCAAACCGCAGATTTTATGTCAAAAACATATGTCTTCGGGGCATATCGTTATGCAAACGACCTTGTAATTCTCTTCCTGTTTTGTGCTTTCTAGTACCGCCCCACTGCTTGAAAAAGAAAGGTACATCAGCCACATTGCAGATGTCTCGTAATTTTGTAACCCATTCTTCCTTAAGTTCTCTTGCTTTAGGTCCTGATTCCCCTCCCACAATCACCCAGTCTATCCCTTCAAGATCAATTTTGTTAATTTCCCCGATTAATGGTTCAATCGACAAAAACTTCGTGAATGCGTTTGTTTGTCTGAGGTAATCAACTCTTTTTACATATGTTTGAGACTCAACACTAACCCCCATCCAGATGTTTTCAGACCAGGGCAATTTTTTACTAAGTTCCAACAACCTCTCGTGTCTTTTCGTAAGAATTTGGAATACATGCCACGAGGCTTGATTCATTACTTGAAAAACCTTTAAGATATAATCAAAAGGCACATCCTCGTGGAAAAGATCACTCATTGAATTTACAAAAATCAGACGAGGTGTCTTCCATTTCAGTGGAATGTCCAGGGTAGCAGGTTGGAGCGTCAACTTAAATCCGTTTTTGTAATTTGGCTGTCCCATCAATTGTAACCGTTTGGCCATTTTTTCGGCATAGCAATTTTTACACCCGGAACTTACTTTGTCACATCCGGTTACGGGATTCCATGTAGCGTTAGTCCACTCAATTAAACTTTTATCAGCCATGTTTCTTTTCAATTAGATGTCGAGCAATGTTGATCGCAGTTTCTGAACCTTTTTCGTTTGAAGCAGCAAAACACAAGGCGAAGATAGGAATATTTTTAGTATTTTTCAAGATCAAAGGATTTGGTGCAACTTTATGAAAAATTTCGCCTAATCTTGAGACATAATATTCTATCAATTCTTTCTCATTAACAGCTTTTATTAAGATTGTCTCTTCTTCACCGAACAAATTTTCAACCGAGTATTCTTTGTAAAACTTTTCGAACCAATCCGTTTCACCGAAAACACGGTCTAATTTTCCCCTGACTGAGTCTATAATTTCTCCATCTTTTTGTAGTTGACGCATAAATCCGACTGCATGAGGTACGAGAATCCACAAATCCACCATTTTTGTTTTAGCGATTGTCTTCAGGAGATCAAATTCCACATGCATTCCAAACGGGTCCAGGAAAATGACCGCCCTGTCTTTAGTGATATGAAAACTTTTCAATATTTTCGTGAGCTCCTGTGTGCAATCACCATTATAAATATGAACTCGATCTTTTGCCCAAGCATATTGTCTTTTTAGTTCTTCAAGCTTTTGACACCGGCTTCTGTCTTTTTCGATAAAGTGATAGTGATGAAAAGGACTTTTTATGTCTAATGCAATCTTTGCACTACCGGGATAATGTGCTTCCATCTCAAATAAGTTGCCTTCAATGCTATCTTCAAAGACGAGGTCTCCCTTCCCTGCAAATGCATCAATGTAATGAGTCGTGAATGACTGTGCCTTTAAATTCTTGTCAAAAATTTTTTTGTATGCTTCTAAATAGTCATTTAGTGTTCTCAATTTCGTTATTGTCCAATTGCCACCAAAATGATCTGCCATGTTATCCTCAGGTCAGTTTTATTTTTGAATGATTAAAGCTCAATTCTTAATTTAATAATCTGTTTCAAATTTTTTCAAAATCTCAATATTTAATTCTTTTGCTTTCCAAATATGTATGCAAAACCGTTTTCATCGTCAATCAGATCAAACGGCAACGGAAATGCCGCAAAAGATTAATATACAAACCTTTACCCCACCTTATTGTACAACTGCTTTACGACATAGTTAGGAATGCGGAAAGTGATCAATCCGGCAAAATGATCTTCGATGGTTAAAAGTCCAATATAAAACAAAAGTGATACAGCATCAGCTTTTGTGAACTCTTTTTCGAAATTGTATTGAAGTGTCAGACTCTCGGAAATCTTCCCGGAGACAAGTAAATCCTCCAAAATTTCCTCCATTTCCTCTTTTGTGAGAAAGTTATAATGAGAGTTAAAATCGTTGAACCCGATCTTTACTTTCGCATTAAACGACTCTCGGATCAGTGCACTGTCACCCGTATCAATTGCCGAAAAATCAAATTTCAGTATGAGGAATTCGTTTCGAAGAGGAGTTACATTCTCCGGTTTCCCAATAAACAGGTTGCCGAAAAGTCTGTCAAAATCTTCATCATATTGTTTGCCATAGTAATGATCCAGCACAGAAAGGAACAGGGATTTCCCAAACCGTCGTGGTCTGAGAAAAAATATCGCAGGGGAATTCTGTTTTTCGAGAAGAGGAATGAACATTGTCTTGTCAACATACCAGGCATTCCGCTCAATAAGCGAAGGAAAATGAGATGTAAGCAACGGGAGACTCTTGTTCATCAGTTGTTCTGAATTTTTTATTAATGGATAGTTAATATAAATAAATTAGTCCGTAACAGGATATCAAGGTTTGTGTTGTCTAATAATCAGGCATGATTTCAGGGATACTTTAGCGTGATCTTTTACTCCCCCTCCAGTATCCTCCAAAAAGCTTTAAAGCCGTCTTCTATTGTTTCATCCGGGGGGAAGAATTTGGGGGTGTGGAGTCCGTGTCTTTCACCGGTGGAAGTGCCGAGCCAAAACATGAAGGAGGGATATTTTTTTGAGATGAAGCCGAAATCTTCACCGGTCATTTTGCTGCCGCAGTCGATGACGGTGAAATCTTTTGACAGGGCGGGGGTGCATTTATGGTATAATGATTTGTCAACCACTACTTCAAGATAGGGATCACCATGGATGACTTCTGTTCTTACTCCCGTCTCTTTTTCGATCTCTTTCGAGAGGGATTTGAGTTGGTCGATAAACCACCAGGAGTCATCAATATTCAAAGCTCTTATGGTGCATTCAGCGATTGCATGAGCAGGGATGATATTCCGTGCTGTTCCCGACTGAATTTTCCCGTATCCGAAGAGCATGGTGTCTTTTTTGGGTTCAATCAGTTTTTTTGCACGGGAAAGGTAAGCCATCAGACCATCAAAGGCGTGAATCCCGTTTTCGGGAAAGGCAACATGCGCCTGTCTGCCGTGAAACTCGAGTACAATTTCGTTGGCTGAGGCAAAAAGTACACCGGGAGTTGAAGCTATGGTGCCTCTGTCATAATCATCAGTAACATGAAGCGCAAAGGCTTTTGAAATGTTGAATTGATCGAAAACACCCGATTCAAGCATTTTAAGTGCTCCGCCACCACCTTCTTCGGCAGGTTGAAAGAGAAAAATGATATTGCGATCCACTTTCTTTGCCACCACTTCAAGCAGAAAACGGTAGAGGATTGAGGTGTGCACATCGTGTCCGCAGGCGTGCATCAGATTGTTTGTTGAAGCGAACGGGAGTCCCGTCTCTTCAACTATCGGAAGGGCATCAATATCAGCACGGAAAAGGAGATAATCACCATTGTTTACAGTATATTCAACCACAAGTCCTGTTTCAAGAGGGCGATGGATAACGATTCCCGGAATTTCTCCGATGTTTTCAACCAGGGTTTTCGTGGTTTCAAACTCCTGATACATAAGTTCAGGGAGGCTGTGGAGTTTATGTCTAAGTTCGACAGGTTTTAGCATACAGTCTTACAGGTTGAATGCGTTAACGATGTTTTTTACAGCTTCCTCTTTGAATTGCTTGTCGATCAGGCATGAAATTTTTATCTCGGAAGTTGTGACAAGCTTTACGGGTATGTTTTTTAGTGCGCGGAAAAATGTAGCGGCGACACCTCCCTCGGATTTCATCCCGATCCCCACAACAGAGAGTTTCAAATAGTCTGAATGATACTCGACCACATGTGTATCGATACCAGAGAGAGAACGGGTGATGGCAGCGTCGAGGTCTTTTACTTTTTCCGAAATGACAGTAAAGGAAACAACCAGTTCGTCTCCGGTGTTGATCATCGAAATCATATCGACATTCAATCCCTCCGCAGCAACCTTTTCGAAGAGGTTTTGCACGATTGAGTAGTCTACAGGGAGTTTTTTTATAATTACCTGAGTTTCGTTCTCAGTCACACTGCAACCTGTGACCACGGGTTCTTCAATTAAAATATCTTCGTTCACGACATAACTTCCTTCCTCATCTGAAAAGGTTGAACCACAATAGAGATTAATATTGAATTTTTTTGCGATTTCCACCGAGCGGCTGTGCAGAACCTTTGCGCCAAGTGAAGCCATTTCGAGCATCTCGTCATATGAGACCTGCTTTAGTTTTTTGGCATTGGGGTGCAGTTTCGGATCGGTTGTGTAGATTCCCGCCACATCACTGTAAATCTCACAATCAACACCGAGAGCGGAAGCAAGAGCGACAGCGGAAGTGTCTGATCCACCTCTTCCCAGGGTTGTAATCTCCCAGTCCTCTGTGACACCCTGAAAACCGGTCACAACCAGAACATCGTATTCCTTCAATTGTTCATTGATGAAGTTTGTATCGAAGTGGAGGATTTTCGCCTGAGTATGGCTTTTTGTGGTTTTTATCCCTGCCTGAAAAGCATTGAGCGATTTACTCTTTACACCAAGATCTTTAAGAGCCATCGAGACAAGAGAGACCGAAACCTGTTCACCCGTGCTAAGCAGCATGTCATACTCTCTCGGATCGGGATCGGGCGAAACTTCCCTGGCAAGTTTTATCAGGCCATCGGTGCTTTTTCCCATTGCCGAGACAACAATAATCAGCTTAAATCCGGAATCCACCCGTTTTGCTATCCGGGCAGCAACACCAAGGATCTTTTGTGCATCAGCGACGGAACTTCCGCCAAATTTCTGAACGACAAGTGTGGTGCCCATCTCTATAGACTCCTCAGGGAATCCATTATTATGGTTTTCGACTTTGTCTTTTCGTCAACTTTTTTGATTACCCGAGCCGGAACGCCGGCGACAACCGTATAAGGCTCCACATCAGAGACAACAATTGCACCTGCGGCAACCACAGCACCTTCGCCAACTTTTATTCCTTCAAGCACAACAGCATTGGCACCGATAACCACTTTATCACCGATTACTACTGGTTCTGCATTCGGGGGTTCGATGACACCTGCGAGGACAGTTCCGGCACCAATGTGACAGTCTTTTCCCACTACTGCCCGACCGCCAACTACCACATTCATGTCGATCATTGTCCGGTCACCAATTACGGCTCCAATGTTGATCACCGCTCCCATCATAATAACGCAATTGTTGCCGATATCAACTTTGTCGCGGATAATGGCACCCGGTTCAATTCTGGAATTCACTTTCGTAAGATCGAGAAGTGGTACTGCCGAGTGTCTTCTGTCGTTTTCAATCCGGTAGTGTGAAAATTTCTCCTTGTGGGTTTTGAGCAGGGCAACAAGTTCGGAGTGCTCACAGAAGAGCACTCCCCATTTGTGATCGCCATAAAACTCCAGACCTGAGAAGTCGATTCCCGCGAGATTACCCGCAAGATAAGCCTTCACGGGCGTTTTTTTTGTGGCTTTGGCTATAAAATCGATTATTTCGTAAGAGTCCATGTTATCCGTTACTTGTCCTGAAATACAACATCTGTAAATGAATAGAGTCCGTTGCTTTTGGTAAGCGCAAACTCGGCTGCAAGCAGCACACCTTCGGCAAAAGTTCTTCTGTTTGTCGCAGAATGTGAGATGGAAATCACCTCTCCAAGTCCTGCGAAATAGATGGTGTGGTCTCCCGGAACATTACCGAGACGAAGAGAAGAGACCGGCACATCTTTTCCGACAACCTCTTTTAGCATTATTGCAGTTCCCGAAGGTTTGTCTTTTTTGAAACGGTGGTGGGTTTCGGATATCTCCACATCCCAGCCTTTCAGATTTTCATTCAGGATTGCAGTTGCTTTCAGGAGTATCTGGACCCCTTTTGAATAGTTGTAGCTCTGCACGATCGGCAGCTCCTTCGAAAACTCTTTCAGGGCATCGAGTTGAAGCTGACTTAGCCCGGTAGTACCCGAAACGAGAGGACATTTAAATTTTGTCATATGATGGAGCACCGTGTCAAAAACCTCGGGTTGCGAGAAATCGATAAGCACTTCGGGATCTTCGTCGTGTCTCATACCGTCTAGATCGAGGGTGAAAACGCATTTGTGTCCCGTTTCGGAAAAAACGCTCTGCAGCTCCCTGCCCATTTTGCCGGAAGCGCCAAACAGTCCGTATTTCATTTTTTAAGCTTTCAGTTTGTTAATAGCCAATCTGATCAGATCACAGCTTCTATCGGAAACAGGAGCGAGAGGCATGCGAAGAGTGTTTTTGCAGAGTCCCAGAATAGAACAGGCCGCTTTTACGGGAGAGGGACTGGTTTCGATGAACAAAAGGTTCATCATATCGAGATATTTGTTGTGAATTTTTAACGCATCCCCGTTTCTTCCTTCGAGCATGGCGGTGGTCAGATCGCTCATCTCTCTTGGGAAGACATTGGAAAAGACGGAGATAACACCTTTGCCGCCAAGAGCCATGATTGGGAGTGTCTGGTCGTCATTTCCCGAAAGGACGGTAAGAGATTCGGGAGCCGCAGCGAGCAGTTTTGCTATTTGCGAAATGTCACCCGATGCCTCTTTTATCGCCACTACATTTTTGCAGTCGCTGTGTATTCTGAGCATCGTATCGGGAAGCATGTTCATGGCAGTACGGGACGGTACATTGTACAAAATTATCGGAAGATCGGTTTTCTCAGCGATATATTTGTAATGTTCGTAAAGACTTGCCTGAGTTCCTTTGTTGTAATAAGGATTCACAATCAGTAAGCCGTCTGCGCCGAGCTTTTCCGCCACCTTGTTGTTTTTTACGACATGGGCAGTGCTGTTTGTGCCGGTTCCGACAATTACTTTTGCTTTCCCGCTGTTTGCCTCAACAACGGTAGCGATAATTTTTTCCCGTTCATCTTCTTCGATAACGGGTGCTTCTCCGGTGGTTCCGAGGACAATGAGCATTTCAACACCATTGTCGATCTGGAAACGGATAAAGCTTTTTAAAGAATTGTAGTCCACTCCACCATCTTCAAGAAATGGTGTTATTATGGCAGTTCCTGTTCCTTTGAACATTCGTTGCAGTCCTTTAGAAATTATTAAAACGAAATAATAAATATAATGAATTATTAAGTTTGGCGGGAAAAGGCAAAATCAGCAATTTTGAAATTAAAAAAGAGGATTTTTTGCATGAATTTAACTGAATCGTATTTTCTGAATACATACAACCGACTGCAGATTGACATTGATCATGGCAGCGGGTCATACCTTATAACAAAAGACGGAGAGAGGTATCTCGATCTGTTCGGCGGTCTCGCCGTGAATGCTCTCGGCTACGCACATCCCGGAGTGGTTGAAGCGGTCTCCAAACAAATCGGAAGATTTGGACATTTGTCAAACATGTTTCTCACGGATGTCCAGGTCGAAATGGCATCACTTCTGATAAAGTACTCCGGAATGGAGAAACTCTTTTTCACCAACAGCGGAACCGAGACTGTGGAAGCTGCAATCAAGCTGATCCGTGCCGCAAAGGGAAGCGAAAAAATGATCTTCTCACTCTCCGGTGGATTTCATGGCAGGACATACGGCGGACTTTCACTTACCCACAAGGAGAAATACCAAAAGGGATTTGAACCGCTTCTCCCCAAAACAGGAATGATCAGATATAATGATATCGATGATCTTGTGGGGAAAGTTGATGAAAACACCGCAGCCATTTTCCTTGAGTTCATTCAGGGAGAGGGGGGAATTTACTCTGTAACGGGTGAATTTGTCTCAAAACTTGAAGAATTACGGAAAAAATTCGGGTTCCTAGTTGTCTCCGACTGTATTCAATGCGGCATTGGCAGAACCGGGAAGCCATTCTCCCATGAACATTTTAATTTCTTCCCCGATATGATACTCACTGCCAAAGCAATTGGTGGCGGACTTCCTCTCGGTGCACTCCTCGTCGGCAAGGAATACTCGGAAATTCTGACACCGGGCAGACACGGAACCACATTTGGCGGTAATCCCGTAAGTTGTGCCGCTGGAATTGTCGTGATGAAGGAAGTTTTCGAAAAGGGACTGATGGAAAACGCTAAAGAGAAGGGCGAGTACCTGATCCAAAAGTTGAAAGAACTTCAGAAACAATTTCCTGAAAAAATCAAGGAAGTGCGTGGAATGGGACTGATGATTGGTGTGGAACTGACTTTTCCCGGAGCGGGAATCGTTCAGGAGATGCTGAAACGAAAGTTTTTGGTGAATTGCACCAATGACCGGGTTATCAGGCTTCTCCCTCCCTTGATCATTGAAAAAGAGGAACTCGATAAGTTCTTTTCCGCATTCTCTGAAGTAATTGCCATGGCAAAACTTCCGTAACCCCTTTAAAATGAAACAGACCCGGGATGTAAAATTCCGGGTCTGCATGTTAAAAATTCATCTTCTACTGTTTTTCGAACTTCAGAGCTGCCGAGTTGATGCAGTATCTCAATCCCGTTGGTTTAGGTCCGTCATTAAAGACATGTCCGAGGTGGGCACCACATTTGTCGCAGGTCACTTCAGTTCTCACCATTCCATAAGAGCGGTCGGTATGTTCTGCAATGATATTGCTGTCTTTAGGGGCATAGAAACTGGGCCAGCCGCAATGAGCATCAAATTTTGTATCAGAAGCGAAAAGGACGGTGCCACATCCAGCACATTTGTAAACTCCCGCAGCTTTGTGATCCCAGTATTCACCCGTAAATGGTCTTTCTGTCCCTTTCTGCCTCATAACAAAGAACTGTTCCTCTGTCAGCAGGCTTTTCCATTCCTCTTCAGTTTTCACAACCTTGTCTTTCACATCTTTTCCTTTTTTGTCAATTACTGTTGAATCCTGCATATTCTTCTCTGTGCTGTTTATCTGCTTTAACTGGCTGTGCTTGTTGATTGCCACTGCTGCAGCGACAGCTACAAATAGAATCAGGGTTCCGATAAATAAAATGTGTTTAAGCATTCATGCCTCATTTAACAAAGGAAGATATTACGGCGTTCAAAAAACTAAATTAATCAATAAAATTACTGAATTAATTTGGTTCAATTTAACAATTCAAGCTGACAATAACAGCTAAAAAAAGCTGCCCTGAAAAAAATATTCCAAAACCTTAAAAATTTAAGAAAATAAGGCAAGCATACTTAAATATTTTACATATTTAGGTAAGGAGTGATGAGAAATAGTGCTAATCGGTAACAAACCTTAATAAATAAGGCTGGACCGGTTTTTATCTGATTAAAAAATGTTATAATTTTGCATACAGGATCATACAAATTAGAGCAAATAATGATTAATAATTTATTAAGCCACTGCAATCGTCTCATTGAAGAGAATGCCATTGAAGTGATCGACCTTAAAAGCATAGATCTTACCGGAAGACTCCATCATATCTCTCTCCCTGTAAGAAGTGGAATACTCGAAAAACTTCTCGCCGAAGGTGTCGGGTTTGATGCATCGAGCTACGGATTTTCAAAAGTTGAGAACAGTGACATGGTGCAGATCCCCGATCTGTCAACCGCTGTCGTCGATCTGTTCAGGGATGCCCCGACACTCAGTTTCTATTCAACGGTTCATCTGACTGATGAAAAAAGAACTCCGTTCCCACAGGACGGAAGACATATGGCAAAGAAAGTGGAAGCCCTGCTGCAAGAGTACACAGGAGCTGATAAATCGATGTGGGGTCCTGAATTCGAATTTTACATTTTCTCAAAAGTGAAATACGATACAAGGACAGCCTCATCCTACTATGAAATTGAACATGAAGAGGAATTTCATCGTAATGCATATCATGCTGCAAATCCATTTGATGTATACGATGATTTCAGGGACAAGGCATGCAGCCTTCTCAAACAGGTAGGTGTTGATGTAAAATACCACCATCATGAGGTCGGTGAAAGAGGACAGCAGGAAATTGAAACTTATTTTTCAGATCTGCTTGCAACCGCTGACAACATTGTTACCTCAAAGTATGTGCTTTTGAATTTTGCAAGGCAGCAGAATCTGTTTATTACCTTCATGCCAAAACCTATGTATCAGCAGGCAGGCAACGGGATGCACCTCCACCTTTACCTTACGAAAAACGGTAAAAACGCTTTTTATGAAAAGGGGAGATACGGTAATATCAATGATTTGGGAAGATATTTCATGGGTGGAATCCTGAAACACGGACCTGCTCTTTCTGCGTTTACAAATCCATCTACCAACTCGTATAAACGACTCGTCCCCGGATTTGAAGCACCTGTAGTACTTACTTATGGTCAGGGAAACAGGGCGTCTGCCATCAGAATTCCCAAGTATATCAACAATCCTGACGAGACCCGATTCGAATACCGTCCGCCTGATGCAACAGCAAACCCATACCTCTGCTTGAGCGCAATCATTCTGGCAGGAATTGACGGAGTGGTCAACAAAATTGATCCTGAAGCTGAAGGATTTGGACCATCAGAAAAGCTTGATTTCAGCGACAGAAGCAAGGACAGGCTCCACTTCCTCCCCAGAAACCTTGATGAAGCTCTCGATGCTCTCGAAATTGACAACGAATTCCTTAAAAGAGGTGGCGTTTTCACAGATCAGTTGATTGCACAATGGATGAAAATCAAACATGAAGAGATATCTGCAATAGGCACGATGCCTCATCCGTTTGAATTCAAAATGTACTTCAACTTGTAACCTTTACCATCCGCCGGTATATCCGCGGAGATCAATAGAGGCAGGATCCAAAGTTTCTCCTCGAAACATTTAGACGGGTCCTGCCTTTTTTATTGGTGTGATCTCCCATACATACCACCACAATAAACACCCCTTCGAATAATAATAATAATTTTTTCTTATTAAAATTATCTGTAAATTTGAATCAGGTTTTGTTAGGTTTAATTACATTTTTGTCCACCAGCAACAGAGGTCTTTTTTAAGATTCCAAATAATCACCAGAAATTTTTGCAGTTCGAATTCCGGCAAAGGAATAATCAAGAAATTGATCGAACGCATTTTTTTTAAATATAGCTCTTCCCTAAGCAAACCTGCCCTAAAATCCAAAGGATTTAATTTTCATTACCTGTAGTCATACATCTAACTAAACAAGTTTGTCATTGTCAAAGAATGAACTGTACTGTTCAGTTATATTAACTTTAGATTTGTTATGTCCCGGTAATTTATCAGTCTACTTTATACCAATTAATCGAAGAGTAATCCATGAGAAGCAGAGAAGCTGTAGTCTTGTTTATTTTGTTTTCATTTCTGTCTTTCCCTCAAACTTATGACCCTAATGTCTGGATGACAGATGGATTTGTGAATGCCATAAGTCAATCAGGAAATACAATCTATATTGGCGGGAATTTTAACTATGTTGGCAGATACACAGGACAGGGAACGATGTTAAGTGTTGCCACAGGTGAACCAAACACCTCAATGCCCCTGGTTAATGGCCCGGTGTATGCTGTTATTTCAGACGGTTCCGGTGGCTGGTATATCGGAGGATTGTTCACTAAAGTGGGGAGTCTAACAAGGAATAACCTTGCACGCATCAAAGCCGACAGGTCGGTCGATCCTGATTTTAACCCCGGACCGAGCAGCACTGTTAACTGCCTGGAGTTAAATTCAGGTAAACTCTATGTTGGTGGTGTTTTTACTACTATCGGAGGTCAGTCAAGAGGCAGGATAGCTGCTTTGGATCCCGTTACCGGAGTTCCTACTTCCTGGAATCCGAATGTCGGAGGCTCTGTTCATCAGTTCGTCATCAGCGGGGAAAATGTTTACCTCGGAGGTCTTTATTCAACTATCGGTGGCATTTCAAGAACGGGCCTTGGTGCGGTTCATAAAACAACAGGCGAGGTTTTAGACTGGAACCCTGATGTCAATGGCACTGTCAATTCAATGGCTCTGAGCGGAAATACTCTGTATGTCGGAGGAACTTTTACACAGATTGGAGGGGTGGGAAGGAATAAACTTGGAGCAGTTGATGTGATCAGCGGTTCCCTGACCGGCTGGGATCCCAACCCCAATTCTAGTGTCGAAACTGTTGTTTCACACGGAAACTCGTTGTATGTAAGTGGATATTTCACCAGTATTAGTGGCTCATCGCGGAATAATCTGGCAACTTTTGATGCGACCACAGGTTTAATTACCGCATGGGCACCGGACCCTGAAGGAATAGTCGAGGATATAGCATTCTCAGGCGGAATTGCCTATCTATCCGGGCGGTTCAGGTCATTTGCGGGGGAACCCAGGTACAGACTTGCAGCAGTGGACGAGGTCACAGGCAATCTGACCTCCTGGTCACCTCACGCCTCTGGCGCTGTTATCTCACTTGCTATCGATGGAGGCAATGTTTATGTGGGCGGGGATTTCAAATCGGTTGGAGGAAAACTCAGGAATTATGTTGCAGCTTTGAATGCATCCACAGGTGAGGCGACTGAGTGGAATCCTGATTGCGAATCAATCGTTAATACTCTCACCGTAAACAGTAATACAGTCTATGTCGGAGGCATTTTTACCACTATAGGGGGACAGGCAAGACAGTATCTGGCAGCGATTGACGGAATCACAGGCGTCCCCACGAGCTGGAATCCTCAACCCGGCTCTTTGGTTAATTCTTTAATTGCTGCTGACGGAATTCTTTATGTCGGTGGTGCGTTTACCACTATATCCGGCCAATCAAGAGGCAAACTGGCAGCTTTTGACCTGACAGACGGAAGTTTGACAGGCTGGAACCCGAATGCGAGCGCCACAGTTTCTACACTTGCAAAATCAGGTACTCTCATTTATGCCGGTGGAGCTTTTACGACCGTCGGCGGGCAGACAAGAAACTCAATTGCAGCACTCAATGTTTCCGATGGACTGGCAAATTCCTTCGATCCGAATACCTCCGGAGGATTTGTTTACTCAATTGCTCTTGATGGCACAACGGTTTATGCAGGTGGAAGTTTCACGACCATTGGCGGTCAGTCAAGAAACAGAATTGCCGCACTTAACTCCTCAGACGGGTCAGCCACTTCGTGGAACCCGAATGCGGATAATGAAGTAACTGCGATTGCGCTTAGCAGTACAAAAGTATATGTCGGAGGAAACTTTACAAACATTGGTGGTCAAACAAGAAACTATCTTGCGTCGATCAACAAGTCTGATGGATTGGCAGCATCGTGGAATCCGAATCCCGACAGGTCTGTGGAAGCAATTTCTGTGGATTACGACTACTCAAGAATTTTGGTTGGAGGACAATTTTTTGGAATCGCCGGAGAATCAATCGGCAGTTTTGTGTCACTTTCTGATCCGTCAGATCCCGCACTCCCTGTTGAACTCGTCTCTTTTTCGGCACAACATATTAATAATGCCGTTCAACTCTCCTGGCACACTGCTACCGAAGTTGATAACTATGGATTCGAAGTGGAGAGAAAGACTCCTGCAACTGATTGGGAGAAAATTTCTTTTATCGAAGGGCACAACACCTCAAATTCACCTAAATATTACTCCCACTCCGACCCCGTTAAAGCAACCGGAAAAATCCACTACCGGCTAAAACAACTTGATAACGATGGAGATTTTTCGTACAGCAATGTTATCGAGATAGATACCAAAACCCCCGCAGTCTTCGGTTTGGCACAAAATTATCCAAATCCCTTCAATCCTGTTACTGTAATAAATTTCTCTCTACCCTTTACAGAAAATATCAGTCTAAAATTGTATGATATGCAGGGAAAGGAGGTTGCTACTCTGCTCACCGGAGTGATGGATGCCGGATATCATACGGTAACTCTGAATGCAACAAAATATGGACTCGCTTCAGGAGTATATGCTTACAGACTGAGCTCAGTGGATGCCACAGGAAAGGCTTTTCATGCCACACGAAAACTTGTTTTGATGAAATAGTTGCCGGTCTGTCAATATTTTCTTTAGCAGGAATAAAAGTGTGAATAACCGGGAGTGGAATATTTGATTATTCCGCTCCCGGCGTTTCTGATTAGAGCGTGAGTTTCTCTCTGAATTTCTCTCCCCATCTGTTTATGTACTCAACTTCAACTGTTTTTGTACCGGGCAATGGTTTAGCATAAAAAAGATGATCGGTGACACCAGGTTCCACCCATGTGTGTTTCTTTGGTTTTTTGTCACCTTCAAAGAGGAGTACGGTTTCGGGATCGGAGCCGCGTCTTTTCTCCATTTCACCCATGAGGGCCCCATCCTGATACCAGTTGACCTTGCAATATTTGTCCCATGACCAGACATTAGCCATTATCTCAAGCTGGCTCCCGGCAGTTGCTGCAATTTTGTGGAGAGACATCTGTTGACCAATGGGCCTTCCCGTCGATTTATACTTCCATTTTATCTCAGTTCCATCCACTTCATAAATGCCATATCCTTTGGGGGTGCCGTCAAAACATGTTGGGGCAGTCCACCATGCACCACACACAGCACCACAAACATGTATCTCTATTCCCTCCTCTTCGATATACTCGCTTTCGTGCATATGCCCCGTAAGTACATATGATTTGTAAGGTTTTAAAAGATTGTAAAGCATTTTTCTGTTTGTTATCACCACACTATTGCTTGGCTTTGCCTTGTTGTATCTGATGTGTTCCGTGTTGTAGGGAGGGATGTGACAGAAGACGACAACCGTTTGTCCTTTTGGAACGAGAGACAGATCCCGCTCCATCCAGTCAAGCTGCTTTTGGTCGAGATAACCGATGTAATCTCCAAACCAGAAGATATCATCGAGTACTATGTAGTGAATTTCACCTTTATCGAAGGAATAATAGCGGGGTCCAAAAAACTCGTTGAAGGTTGCAACCGAAAGTTCATCCGTTCCCGCGCCATGATCGGTATCGTGGTTTCCGAGTACCTGAAAGAAGGGAATCCCTGTTTTTTTGATCGCTTTTTCATACTCGGGGAAAAGTTTCAGGTCGTTGAAGACAATATCGCCGCATGCAACACCGAAGAGGTTAGTTCTCCCTTTTGCCATTTCGATTAAATCAGGAATTGTCTCGGCATTAAAGAGTCCGATATCCTCCATGTCCAATGGCTGCGGATCTGCGAGAAGGAAAAATGAATGTTTAGTGTCGTTACCGGTACTTTTTAGATCAAAATTTATCACCTGTTCAGTCTTGTCAGTGATTTTCTCATAAAACCTTGCAGTTCCGGTTGGATTTGTATTGATAGCATAACCCGCAGGATTCGAAATGAAGAGAAATTTTTCATCTTTCCCGGCAAGCAGTTCATAATCTCCCTCTGCCGAAGTGGTGACAACCGATACTCCGTCAGAAACAGCAACTCCTTTTATGGGCTTGGTCCCCGATGTAACCTTTCCCGATATTTTCCTGAGACCTTTTTCTTGAGTTTTAGGTGGATTTATGAAATTTTGAAGCGGGGATGCGACGGATTCTGCCACAAAAAGGGCAGATATCCCGAGTGAATTTTTGATGAAGTTTCTTCTGTCAGTCATTTTTTTCTCGTCGGAATTTTTAGAAAATCAAACCTGAATCTAATCACTTCCGGAAAAACGGCATTGTAAATTAATTATCAAATATTCACAAAAGAGGGGTTAACTTCAAGAGAATATGAATCCCAAACCGTTCCTGACTTAAGATACCCTGCAATTCGTTAAATTTAAAAATTGCTTTTTTTTGAATTTGAGGATACTTAGATGGAAGACAGAATAATTGAATGCGTACCAAACTTTTCTGAAGGACAAAATCCTGAGACCATAAAACAAATCACCGGTGTCATTGAGGCAGTGGAGGGTGTAAAACTTTTGAATGTCGATCCCGGTTTTGAAATGAACAGGACTGTGGTTACTTTTATCGGGAACCCGGAAGCTGTTGCCGAAGCAGCATTTCAGTCGATAAAAAAGGCGTCCGAACTGATTGATATGTCGAAACATAAGGGTTCTCATCCGAGGATGGGTGCCACCGATGTGTGTCCTTTCATCCCTGTCAGTGGAATCACTACAGAAGAAGCCATCGAGCTTTCTCACCGTGTTGCTGAGCGGGTCGGGAAAGAACTCGGAATCCCTGTTTACATGTACGAACTTTCACAAAATGATCCCAAAAGGAAAAACCTTGCAATTATCCGTCAAGGTGAATACGAAGCCCTCGAAGAAAAAATGAAAAGACCGGAATGGAAACCCGACCACGGACCGGTTGAATTTAATGCAAAAGCAGGTGCCACGGTAATGGGGGTAAGAGAATTCCTTATCGCTTACAATATCAATCTGAACACCCGGGAAGTGAAAGCAGCTACCGATATCGCATTCGAACTGAGAGAAAAAGGAAGATCCGCAAGAACAGGGGGAAGCGGAGTTTTTTATTATAAACGACCGGCAATTTTGAAATATCGCGAAGGGAGCTACCCTTCGGGACTGGATGACTTCATTGGTAAGACAATTGATGAAACAGCCGCATATTGCAAAGAAAAATATGGATTTGACCTTTTTGAACTGCTTGAATTAAACGGTATTAATCCGCAAAAACCTGAAGGGGAATCGGTTAAGATCCCAGGTAAATTCAAAAACTGCAAAGCAATCGGCTGGATGGTACCCGAATACGACAGGGCTCAGATTTCAATTAACCTGACAGACTACAAAACCACACCGATGCATCTCGTTTATGAAGAGGCAAAAAAACTCGCAGAAACCCGTGGAATAACAGTAACGGGAAGTGAAATTGTTGGAATGGTTCCGTTTAGAGCGCTTTATGAGAGTGGAATTTCCTACCTGAAGAGACAGGAAAGACCTACGGGTATTCCCGTGATGGATGTCCTCAAAACTGCTGCACAATCTCTGGGATTGAATGATGTATCGCCGTTCAAAATTGAAGAGCGGGTACTGGGCTTGCCAAAATATGATGAAAAAGCTCTCTCTTCCCTTTCGGTGGCAGGATTTGCCGATGAGGTATCCCGTGAATCTCCCGCACCCGGCGGAGGTTCGGTTGCTGCAATGGCTGGAGCCATCGGTGCCTCCCTTGCTTCAATGGTGGTGAATCTCACAGCTTATAAAAAAGGAGCTGGGGAAATCGATAAAATGCTCGATGATCTCTCAGTTAAGGCAATTGAAATAAAAGACAAACTGATAAAAAACATTGATGACGACTCCAATGCATTCAATGAATATATGGAAGCAATGAGGCTCCCTCAGAACACTCCTGAAGAGAAAAATATCCGCTTTGCTGCAATGCAGGCAGGACTGAAAAAAGCCGTGCAGGTTCCTTTGACTACTGCAAAACTGAGTTATGAAGCGATAAAAATCTGCGAAATAGTGAAACTGCATGGAAACCCCAACTCAATCACTGATGTCACTGTCGGTGCCCGTATGGCACTTACCGGTGTTCAAGGCGGAGTACTCAATGTGCTCATTAACCTCAAAGATATCAAAGATCAGGATTATGTGTCCGCAATGAAAACCGAGTGCAAAGCCCTCACAGCCGATGCAACCGCATTAGCAGACAAAATATTGAACGATGTGATTGAGCGGTTGTCTTGAGCAATCTGTGTAACCATTTAACTAAATGACGACAAAAAACATGTACATACTTGGAATATCAGCTTTTTACCATGACTCGGCGGCTGCTTTAATTAAAGACGGTGAGATAATTGCCGCTGCGCAGGAGGAGCGGTTTACGCGAAAGAAACACGATCATAACTTCCCGTCCAATGCGGTGAAATATTGTTTGAAAGAGGCGGGGATTGATATATCGCAGATTGAGGCAATCGCTTTTTATGACAAACCGTTTCTGAAATTCAACCGGTTGCTCGAAACCTATTTGAGTTACCCCGGAAGAGGGCTGAAATCGTTCATGATGGCGATTCCATTATGGATAAAGCAAAAACTTTGGATTCCCGACATAATTGAAAAAGAGACCGGATTCACAGGCAAAATTCTCTATCCTGAGCATCATGAATCACACGCAGCGAGTGCGTTTTTCCCTTCAAAGTTTGATGAGGCAGCTTTCCTGACTATTGACGGTGTGGGTGAGTATGCCACAGCTTCATACGGGGTTGGCAAGGGAAATTCTGTGAATATACTTGGCGAGATCAACTTCCCACACTCCCTCGGACTTCTCTATTCGGCATTCACATACCATACAGGATTCAAAGTGAATTCCGGTGAGTACAAGGTGATGGGTCTTGCTCCTTATGGCACACCCAAGTATGTCGAAAACATCTACAAATACCTGATTGACCTGAAGGAAGACGGTTCATTCAAAATGAACATGGACTATTTCGACTACAATACGGGTCTGAAAATGACCAACGACAAGTTTTCTGAATTATTCGGCGGACCAGCCCGTGAGCCCGAAACAAATCTTACACAAAGAGAGATGGATCTTGCCCGTTCGGTTCAGGAAGTGACGGAAGAGATTGTTTTGAGGATGGCTCGTCATATCAGAAAAGAGACGGGGATGAAGAATCTCTGCCTTGCGGGGGGTGTTGCACTAAACTGTGTGGCGAATGGTATTCTTCTCCGTGAAAAGATATTCGATAATCTATGGATTCAACCCGCTGCTGGTGATGCAGGTGGTGCCCTCGGTGCAGCACTGATTGCCCATTACCACCACTTCGGAAATACAGCCCCTAAAAAAGGGGAGAGGGACCTTCAAAAGGGGTCATCACTCGGACCCGCTTACAAAAATGAGCAGATCGAAGAGTTTCTGAAAAAATATAATCTCCCTGCTGTAAGGTTAGGGACGGATGAGCTTCTTGATACAGCCACTGATTTGATGAAAGAAGGAAAAATACTCGGGTGGTTCCATGGAAGAATGGAATATGGTCCCCGTGCACTTGGCAACCGTTCCATTATTGGAGATGCACGAAATCCAGAGATGCAGAAGAAAATGAATCTGAAAATCAAATACAGGGAAAGTTTTCGACCGTTTGCACCATCAGTGATGTATGACAAGGTTCATGAATGGTTCGATCTCGACTGTGAAAGTCCTTACATGCTTCTGGTTGCTGATGTGGTGAGGGAAAAGCAAAGAAAAATGACCGAAGAAGAGTCGAAACTGTGGGGAATCGATCTTCTCAATATTTTACGGTCGGATATCCCCGCCGTCACTCATGTGGATTATTCCGCAAGAATTCAGACCGTTCATCCCGATGACAACAAAAGATATTATGACCTGATCAATTCGTTTTATGGAAAAACAGGCTGTCCGGTTATTGTAAACACAAGTTTCAATGTGCGCGGGGAACCGATTGTCGAATCTCCACTCGATGCATATAAATGTTTTATGCGTACAGAAATAGATGTACTTGTACTCGAAAACTTTATTCTATATAAAGAAAATCAACCGGCTTTTCACGATGATATAAAATGGCAGGAAGTATATGAGCTTGATTAAAGACATAAAAAAAGAAGTAAATGAACTGGACTTATCCCCTCGTGCCCTGAGAAAGGGGAGTGCCACACTTGGGATTACGCTGGTGCTGGCGGGTGTTCTGCTTCAGTCTTTTACCTCATACCAGACAACGGGTATCCTTGTAGCTGCTTTCGGAGCATTTCTCACACTGGTAGCTTTCACAGCTCCTTCGAAGACGGTGGATATCTACAAAGTTTGGATGACATTCGCATTCACCCTCGGGTGGTTTGTTTCAAAAATAATCTTCACAATAATTTTCTATCTTGTGGTCGCTCCCGTGGGAGTTGTTGCAAAACTTTTCGGGAAGGAATTCCTTGATCTTGATTTCAGGAAAAAGAAAGATTCCTACTGGATCAAAAAACAAAATCACACAATCGATTACGAAAAAATGCATTAGGAATTTTAATGAGCAAAATCAAAATAATCTCCCAGTACCTCTCCTTCCTGAAGGAAAACAAAAAGTGGTGGCTGATGCCAATCGTCATTATTGTAATATTTATCGGTCTGCTCCTCGTTTTCGCCAAAGGCAGCCCGCTCGCTCCTTTCATCTACACGCTCTTCTAGGAACTTCGGAGATTCGGAACCTCAGAACTTCAGTTATTGGGGTATATTGAAAGAGAAGCACTCGTTTTATACAGAAGAATGGAAATATGGACTAGTTTTTTACTAATTGATCACAGGAGAATGAAAATATGGTAGAGCATTTTAGTGAACTCAAAGTTTGGGTTGCTGCAAAATCAATTTATATTGAAATCCACAAATTATTTGATTCCTACAAAGACTATTTTTTTAGAAGTCAGATATTGAGGGCAACCTTATCCATTTCTAATAATATTGCAGAAGGCTTCGGAAGAAAATCAAAGAAAGAGTTCATACAGTTTTTAATGATCTCCAAAGGCTCTTGCAATGAGGTTGAATCCATGCTTTTAATCATGAAAGAAATTGGGGAATTTAAAAATTACAACCTCGATAAATTGATATTAGATCTCAGAAATAACTACAAGAGCATCGGAGCACTCGTACATTCTCTTCAAGAACAACTCGATGCATCAACTAAATAACAGGAACAGTCCGTTATCTCTGAATCTCAGAAGTACTGAGGTTCTGAGGTTCTGAAGTTCTGAATCTCTGAGTCTCTGAGTCTCTACCCAATTATCAGGTAGATTAGCGCTGTAATCACCACCGCCCCGAAAATATTGATGATAAATCCTGTCTTCGCCATATCGGCTATTTGGAGGCGACGGGAGCCAAAGACTATTGCGTTTGGAGGGGTAGCAACGGGCATCATGAATGCCATGGAGGCGGAGATGGTTGCCGGTAGCATAAGAAGCAGGGGATCAATATGCCACTCGATTGCAAAAGCTGCCAGGATTGGCAGGAATATCTGAGCTGTTGCCGTATTGGATGTAAGTTCGGTGAGGAATGTTACAATCATGGAAATTGCAAATATGATCACGATTACGGGCATTCCGGAAGCGAAATCGAAACTTTTACCTATTTGTTCTGAAAGTCCGCTTTTCACAAAACCCTCTGCAAGAGCAAATCCACCACCAAACAGCAGGATAACATCCCAGGGAATGTCCCGAATAATCCATGCGTCAATTATTGTTCCCTTCTCCTCTGCTTCTTTTTTTGAGGGGAGGATAAAAAGAAGGAGTGCAGCAAAAATGGATACTGTCCCGTCATCGATAAAACCGGCTGACGGGAAAATGTTTGACCATCCCGGAATGGTAACAAATCCGGCTTTTATATCCTCCCTGAAAATCCAAAGCATAGCTGTCGATGCGAATAGAGTCAGGATAGTCTTCTCTTCGTATTTCATTTTCCCCAGGTCTGTATACTCTTTTTTCATGACAGAGCGATCGATTTCGAACTTGTCATCACTTTTGAACATCACTTTTGTAAGCAGCCACCAGGCAAAAACTGTTAAAATGACCGCAAGAGGGAAGAACCAGAGGATCCATTGTCCGAATCCCACGGTCGGATTGTTGGGAAATGTCTGTGTATAAATTCTTTGAAAAACAAGATTGGGGGGTGTGCCAATGTATGTCCCGATGCCTCCGATTGATGCTGCATAAGCTATGGAGAGCATCAGCGATTTGGAAAAATTTGAAGTAGCTGCAAGCCCGTGTTCCTCCTCCATCTTGGATACGATTGCCATTCCTATTGGAAGGAGCATCACCGCAGTGGCGGTATTGGAAATCCACATTGAGAGGAAACTACCTGCGATCATAAATGAGAGAACAATCGTTGAAGGACTTTTTCCGAAGCGGGAAACCAGTCCCAAAGCGATTCTTTTGTGCAGGTTCCACTTCTCCATTGCAAGGGCAATGATGAATCCGCCCAGAAAGAGGAAGATGGTCGAGTTTGTGTATGCCGCGGCCGCATCCTTTCCGCTGATTACTCCCGAAAGCGGGAAAAGCACAAGAGGGACAAGGGATGTAATGGCCAGAGGGACCGCTTCTGTAACCCACCATATCGACATTAAAATTGCTATTCCCGCACAGTATTTGGCGTTGTGCGGCATTCCTGAAAGAAGAACAAATAATATAAAAGAGATGATGCCGAGGAAGAGGCCTGCTCTCTTGAATTTGTAGTTGCCGAGGAATTTGGAAACATTATCGGTCGACATAATTATTCTTTCTGAAGTGGATGCTTAAATTATGAAAATATTTGGATATTATGATGTGATTAAGTATCTGATTTGAAAGGAGCAATGAGATTTATTGAAAATAAAAGTCTCGAAAAAGCCCTTATACCTGCTGAATTGATTATTTTTGCAAGTGAAATCAGTTCCGGTTTAAAGGAACAGGTATAATTCAGAATCAAAACTGATATTTACACAACGAATATTTATAATATGACAGACAAAAAAAGAAAACTGTGGATCTGGTGGGTGGTCGCGGCAGTCCTTATGCTGGTTACAGGTTATTACCAAAGGGTAACGGGACCAACCTACGATAAAAAGATTACCTTCACATTCGAAGGGCAGGAATACAAGGTAAAACTTCCCCGTTCTCACGGAGATGACACCGATTGCCCGGTCATCCTTCCGGTTTCCGATACTTCAATCACAGCGAAACTTCTCTACCGAAGATTCAAAATGAATGAGGAGTACAAGGAAGTAAATTTTGAAAAAAAAGACACGATAATTCAGGCTTTTCTCCCGAAGCAGCCACCTGCCGGTAAGCTTGAATATTCCATTGTACTTCAGGCAAAAGATAAAGAGCCTCAGGATATCACCGGGCACGAAACAGTTGTAATCCGCTTCAAGGGGCATGTGCCTCTGTGGATAGTGCTTGTTCATGTTCTCTTTATGTTCGCAGGCATGTTTATGTCGAATATAACGGGATTCTATGCTTTTCTAAAGCACCCGTCATTTACAAAATTTGCTTTGATTACCACAATCGTACTCTTCATCGGAGGGCTGATTCTTGGTCCGATAGTGCAGAAATTTGCATTCGGAGTCTTTTGGTCGGGAATTCCCTTTGGCTGGGATTTGACCGACAACAAATTGCTCTTTTCCTTCTTGTTCTGGTTGGGAGCGTGGGTGTTCAGTATCAAGAAACCCCGTTACTGGTTGGGAATTGTAGCCCTGATCGTGCTTTTGGCGATGTATTACATTCCTCACAGCGCGATGGGTTCCGAATTTGACTACAAAAACAACAAACTTGGAACATCAAAAACTTTGTAACTTTTCGCGGTAATAAGTTTGAAATGATGATTGAAGGATGACAGGAGTACTGCCCTGTCATCCTTCACTTAAAATTCGGGAGTCAAAAAGGGGAAAATCAGAGAGAGATTGAAACAGTGTCCAGCATCCACCTGTTTTTTTGAAGAGTAAAGACTGCAAGAAACATCACCGGTCTGACAAATTTAGCAGATACAAATCTCCCCACCCTGATGGCAAGATTTCCTGATTTTGAGGAAAATTCTTTCAATTCCTCTACTTTTGATACATAACGAAATTCTTTAAGTGCATCAAGCAAACTTTCTGTGTCATTGTGACTTTTCCCGCTGATTATTCCAACAAAACCATCCGAAATATCATTTCTCTCGAGTTTTCCTTCGTAGAGGCGATTCATAAAGTCTTTGTAGAAGTCTTCGAAACCGGTAGTCGATTTGTCTTTTTCCGAAACTGTCACACTCCTTACATTTTTCTCATCGAACGGCTGAAATTTATCATCAGTCTCATTGCCTCCGTCAAATATTGCTTTGTAATCCGTTCCTTCCTTTTTCCAGACGGTGAAAAATCTTCCGTTGGAAATGACTGAACTGTCACTTTTCCTCTTCAGGTTATACACACCGGTCGAAAAAGCAATCTCCCCGTCTTCAGGGGCAATTATATGATCAGGGTACCAAACCAGAGTGTTTTTCTCTTCACCTGTTCTTTTTTCATAGAGGGGTTTGCCATCGACGAGTGTATCTTTGTCATACATCTTGCACGAATCGGAAAGAAATGCCAGAAATGATGTTTTTATTCCCGATTTCACACTCAGTGCGGAAAAAGCGAGTTCTGTCTTCATCACCTGATGAAAAGCAGACTGGGAATATGCCGGCAGTACCAAAACAGCCAAAAGAAGAAAACTTAAATACTTCATGAAAACTCCTCAAAAAATGTCAGGCAATAATAACTACCGCTTGTCAAAAAATAAAATCGGGCATCACAATATTTCGAATTAACCGCTTATTATTGATAATTTTGCAGTGCAGATTTTAAATATGGAGAAAAGTAACAATGAAATACAGATTGGTCCTTCTTTTTACAGTTTTAACGAGTTCCATGGCTTTTGCCCAAAATGACGACTGGTGGGAATTTGACGACTGGACTTTCGATTTTGGCTGGAATCATAAAAAGCCATATATCTCCCTGTCATACGGAATGGCGGAGAACACATACTTCGGATTACCCGGTTCGATAGCAAATACCGGCTCGATAGAGGCTAAACTCGGTTATTCAAGCACAACCTCCAATCCATGGAGAGCCCCTTTTGAAAAACAATCCGGTTTATACTTCGGAAAACATGCCTACAATATCGGCAGCTCAACTGATGGAAGCAAAATACAGACTACCGCATGGAAGTTTGGTTTCGACGCATCATCAGGAATAGCATACGATGCAGGAAGTCTTAAGATAATTCCATATAACTCCCGCGGTATGCAGTGGTCGTATATGACAGTCGACACTTTTAATATATTCGGGAAAGCCCGGGAAACAATGGACCTCTATAACGAAGCTGTAAGATTTGGAAACAGATTTGAAGGTGGTCTCAAGTTTAGAGTAAATGAGACCGTGGAAATTGGAGCCGGCTGGCAGAGATCGATTGTTTATCCGAGAACCATGTTCTGGTACTGGGCAGGCAGTTCCATTATCGAAGAGATAGGACACGGCTTGATAGATGAATTCGTGGCAAGAATACACAAATCCTCACCCGGAGCCACACCAATAGTTTACTTCCTTTTGAAAAATGCCCTCTCATACGGCGCATATGAACTCAGAAAAGAGAAGATGAACTGGCCCTTCGATACTGAAGCACCTTTTTTCTCTGATGCATACAGAGTAACCTTCACCTGGATTTTCTGATTTTTATAATTGACGGCGGTTCTCTAACTTTGAATATTAATTATTTGAGGTTATGAACCGCCGACACCAAACCGTCATATCAGTTTTACTCATTCTCTTTTTAGCAGGATGTGCTTCCGCTCCGCAGACCCGTCCGGGTGATGTGAAGGACTACAATTCCTTCACCGAAGCTTTTGCTTTTGCATATTCACAAAACAAAATTGAAGACGGATTGTTTTTAAAGGAGAATTTCAGAGAGCATTACAAACTCATGATTGAGAAGCTTGTAACCGCTCTGACAAATCCGGAAGTTACAAAACTTGAACGGGAAGCCGCAACGGAACTCTTTTATTGGGCGGAATCGTTAGGCAGATTAAAGGAATACAAGGAAATAAAATGATTTCAGAAGAACTGTTAAGTATAATGTGCTGTCCCGAAACAAAAGCCGACCTCGTTCTCGAGGGTGACTTTCTGGTTTCAACCGATAAAAACACCCGTCGCAGGTACAGAATTGAAAACGATATTCCCGTTATGCTGATTGACGAGTCGGAAGTGCTCGAAGTGGAGGAGTGGGAGAAGATTATGAAAAAACACGGCAGGTAACCGCAAATTAAAGAAATCCGGTACGCGTGGCGAGGGCCTTGTGAAGGAGGTGATTATAGTCATCTTCCGGTACCTCGACTGCCCCGAACATTTTCAGATGCGGATTCATCAGTTGCACATCCAGAAGAACAAACCCCCTTTTGATTAACCGGTTTATTAGAAAAGTCAGGGCTATTTTGGAGCCCTGACTCTTCTTTGTAAACATCGACTCACCAAAAAAAGCACCTCCAAGGCAGATGCCGTACAATCCTCCGAGCAGGTCATCAGACTGAAACACCTCATAAGTATAGAGATAGCCCATCTCGAAAAGATTTCTGTAAGCATCTTTTAACGGAGCGTTTATCCAGGTTTCTTCCCTGTCGGCACAGCCATCGATGACCCGGTCAAAATCATCGTTGATTCTGATCTCGAATGTTCCCGTTCTGACTGTCTTTTTCAGCGATCTCGGTATGTTGTAGTTATCCAGAGGAATAATCGCTCTTGATTTCGGAATATACCAGTTGACTTCGGGAGAATCTTTGCTTTCAGCCATGGGGAAAGCCCCCATGGAGTAAAGTCTGATCATATTCTCCGGGGAAAGGTATTCTTCCTCTGTCATCCGTCTATTCGTCCGCCTTCAATTCAAAACTGACTATTTCATATCCTTTAATCGATTCTCTTGCGGCGAAGGTAATTCCGACCAGAACTATGGTCATCCCAAGAACAAAGAAAACAATCGAGATAATGCCAAAATTCAGCAATTCGGTTTTGGTGACAACCATTCCGATTCCGATCCAGATCGAGGTGATTACAAAGCAGCCCACTCCAACGGAATAGCATACCACGGCATTTTTTACAAGTGAGAGGCGTATAATGAGTGAGTTGAGTTGCACCGAAATGCTTTTTAATCGAATCTCATCAAAATACTCGAAATCCTTCGTGTCCGCTGATTTTGCATATTTCCTCTTTTCCTCATTTAGCGCTCTGATCCTGTTGACCACGAGCGAATACTTGTTGTTCATACCGAGGATTAGCAAACCGCAGGCGGAAATCATTATTCCCGGTGCCAGCATCGCCTGGATGAGAGAAGCTACCTGTTCCATTTACAACCCGAAACTTTGCAACCCGGGGAATGCCATGCTTAATGAGCCGAGTATCAGGTAGAAAGCAACCAGTACCCCGATTGAAAAAATCACATATTTGTTGGTCTCTTCCGAATTGGAGAGCTTTGCCATTCCAATTCCTGTGAGATAGCAACTGAAAAGCTTTATTGGATCGAGTATCGCCAGGAAGCTTTTTTCGGGTCCTTTCTCGATCCCGAGAAATGTTGCCAGGGAAGTATCGGCATACATGGTCGAGAGAAGAAGGGTAAGAATTGTCGTGATCACCATTCCCGCAAGGGGGATTAGAGCCGGCAGGGAGTATGCCACCATCATCCCTTTGTAATTAATTGGTGAATGCAGGATCAGCTTCGCAAGTGCCAGGTAGATGGCGGTAGCAATGAAAAACATAATGAATCCACCGATGAAAATCGGAATTCCCATGAAGACATAACCGAGCGGTCCGCTCATCATGGTCTTTTGCTGTTCCATTAGTTCATCCATTTTCTTTATCTCGTCGGCACTCTTATTCTCTTTTTTAAGCTGTTCGAGTGTTTGTGCCTTCTGTTTCGCCCACAGATCAGCCTTTACCTGAGGATCAGTAAACTTCAGTATGGTGAAGAGTACGGCTCCTGCGAGCAGGATTAACAAGGGGACAAGCCAGTCGGATGTTTTTATTTCAAATTTTGCGATCGACTCAAAAGTTGAAGCAGGGCTTGTTATCACTCCTGTTATTTTGTCGCCAAAAGAAAGTTCTTCGGGTAGAAATTCGTCTTCCCGTTCAAATTCGTTTTCCATTTCAGTCTCTGATTGATTAAAAAAAGAAAAAATTAGGCTAAAGCCAATGGCAAAAATATGAAATTAACCTTTAGAAGTCAGCATTTTCAGGATGATCGGGAAAAGTGAATAAAATTACGGCATATTCACCGACAGAAAATGGCATTTTATCGAAAAAAAAGTAATTTGAAGCTGTTTCAAGAGTGATTTTCATGCTGAATCACGGCTTAAAAAGAAATTAATGTGTAATTTTACTCCCCAAAAAAGTTTGATAATTTTTTAAACCCTTGTCTGGTTTAGGATGTCCAAGTTTAAGGATCAGCAGTTTATTTTTTTTAACCAACTTATAAGGAGTCTTATGCGTCAAAAACTTGCAACTTTCCTGCTTGCAGTATTTGTGTTCGCAACAATTCCGGTGTTCTCGCAATTGGCACCACCGGATAGTTTAAAGGCAACCGAGGGTGGCGCAAGTCATCATGGCAAGTTCGTAAGTCTTGTCTGGAAATATGCACCTCCAACCCCCGGAAACTATGTTCGTTTCAAAGTATTCAAGAAACATGCGGACAGTACTAATTTTGTAGTAATCGCTTCCAACCTTTGGGATAAAAGGTTTAGTGACACACGGGTACTCCCCGGAGCTACATATCAGTATTATGTTGTGGCTTATACAAATGCAGCAACAAGTGATCCTTCAAACACAGCAGAGATCACTCTGGCACCACCTCCACCTCCACCGGCTTATGCTAAAATCACAGGAACTGTTCTTAATGCAACAGGTGCACCTTTGAAAGATGCATTTGTAAAGGTGTTTTCACAAACATCCAATTACATGCGTTCAGCAAAAACCAAAACAGATGGAACATTCTCATTAACCGTCCTGACCGGCACATATTTTGTACAGACCACGAAGCCGGGCTATATCTCTGAATATTATGACAATGTTACCTCTTTTGCAAATGCAACACCTGTAGTTTTGGCAGTTGGCGATTCCGTTAATCTCGCCATCGATCTTGCAACCTTCGTTCCGCCGGCAACATATACCCTGACAGGTACAGTTACCAACGATCAGGGTGCTGCTCAGAGGGCAGAGATTTATGTTTACAAGGTAAGGTTGAACAACTATCATTACATGGTAAAAAGAACCCACACCGACAGTCTTGGCAACTACTCCGTGCCTGTTAAAGAAAATGACACTGTTATTGTTTATGCAAAAGCTCCGGGATTCGCTTATTTCCCCGAGTTCTACAACAATAAAAGAGTCATCACTGAAGCAGACAAAATTGCCGTATCAGGAAATGTAACCGGCATCGATTTCGTAATGGATCCCCTCCCTGTTTATGCCAATGGCATCAGCGGAACCGTTGTGGATACAGTCGGTACACCTGTACCGGGATATGTGTCGGCTTACAGAGTTGAAGGAAATCTCTTCGGACAGAAGCATTATGCAGTGCATACCGATTCACTCGGTAGTTATGCCTTCGCAAATCTCGTCCCCGGTGAGTATATTCTTTTTGTAAAACCACAAGGCAACTATAAACCAACCTACTTCAGATATGACGGAGTTCAGGCTTACAGAAGAAGTCAGGCTGATTCGGTAGTTGTTGACGAAACAACTCTCATTTCGAATATCAACTTTACTGTTCGTGCAAGACCCGACAGCGGTTTCGCATGGATATCAGGCAAGGTGATGGCAGGATTGACCGAAGCTGCTTCAGAATCGTTTGTTTATGCAGTCGATTCCGATAATGAAGTTGTAGCTTTCGCCATGACAGATAAAAACGGCAACTTCGTTCTCGACGGCGTTTTACCGGGTCAGTACACGGTTGTGCCTGACAGACCTGACTTCATGAATGCTGTTACTGCTGTTGCAGTTGTTGGAGCAAATAACTACAATCCATTTGTAAATGTCAGACTCATGAATGATTCTCCATCTGATGTTACCGACGGTTCTGTGGTTACTGGCTACCAGCTTGCACAAAACTTCCCGAATCCTTTTAACCCTTCGACAACCATTCGCTATACAATACCTGAAGCAGGCGTTGTATCGATAAAAGTATACAACATACTTGGAAAAGAAGTTGGAACGATAGTTAACGGATTCCATCAGAGCGGAACCTACAATGTCTCATTTGATGCTTCAAAACTCGCAAGTGGTGTTTATCTCTACAAGATAGAAGCCGGCAGCTTTAAAGCAACAAAGAAATTCACCCTGCTCAAATAAAAATCTGCAGAAATAAAATTCTGATCCGGGCTGCTTTGTTTTTCAGAGCAGCCCTTTTTTTTATCCGTTTCATCGTGCAGGGGCCTTATTTCGTCTAAATTGCAATCGAATTGGATCAATTTTACATATATTTCATTTGTAAAATTTGCAATCCGTAACCGGTGGTTTGTTGCGTGACGGCTGAGGCGGATGCAAAGCCTGATTTAACCTGATTCAACCAAAGCTGAGCACCATAAATATGAATATTCTCAAAGAAATAGTGTTGAAGTACCGCATCGCAATCATTCTGGGAACTGTCGCGGTTTGCATCTCCATAGCTTTTGGATTTCTTAATTACAACAATGATAAAAGGGATGTTATAAAGAGAAAATATTCAGAGTTACTGGCCATTACTGACTACAAAATGGACATGATCGCAGCCTGGTTAAAAGAGCGATCGAATGATATCCGGATGATGGGTAACAGCCCGGTTACTGTCAGCGCTGTAAAGGAATTGCTACAGAACCCGGCAAACAATCAAATTAGAGAGCGGTTGAATGACAGGTTCGAACGGATCAAATTGAATTACGGTTATCAGGGATTGGTCGTATTTGATGAATCAGGGGAAATCTTGTTAAGCTCTAATGCAATTGAAAAAATCAACGGCGAATTACTTAAAAAAGCAGCCTTAATCGATTCCACCAAACCTTTCCGGTTTACAACTATTTATCAGGACCGGGAAAGCCTCGACTACCATCTGGATATCATTGCCTCCCTTGATTTAATACATAACGGTAAAAAAGTGTATATTGTTTTCAGGACAGATCCCTCATTGCATCTGTTTCCCATACTCACAAAGTGGCCCGCGGAATCACAAACAGGGGAATCTTACATTGCTGAAACAGACGGTGATTCCATCGTCTTTTTAAGCCCCTTAAAATATGTTGAAAACGCAGTACTAACCTTTAAAGTTGATAACAAACTTGACAATCGTCCTGTTGTAAAGGGAAGTAAAGGCTTCGATGGTAACTTTGAAGGGATCGATTACAGGGGCAAAGAGGTTCTTTCGGTTATTAAAAATATTAACACAACAAACTGGATACTTATAGCGAAAGTTGATGTTGAGGAAGTTGTTGCAAATATTGCAAAAGATACAGTACTCCTCTCTTCGATTATTGGGTTGTCTCTGATGACACTCTTTATCAGTCTCGGCTACTATTTTTCATCAAAAAACAGCAGGTATCTGGGGACAATTCTTGAGGCCGAACAGGAACTTGCCAAGCTCGGTCAGGAGTTTAAGACCATCTTCTACAGCATTGGAGATGGTGTTATCACAACCGACCCTGACGGAAAAATCAGACAGATGAATCAAATCGCTGAGCAACTGACGGGGTGGAGTCTGGATTCAGTCCGGGGAGAAAATATTGAAACAGTTTTTCACACTTTGGATGATGCAACCCGTCATCACGCCAAAAATCCCGTTGAAGAAGTAATAAAAACAGGAGATGTGGTTAAATCGGTTGAGTATACACTGCTCAACACCAAAACGGGTGAGGAAATCCCCATCTCTCACAGTGCGTCACCAATTCATAATTTGGAAACCGGCGAAGTTACAGGTGTGGTTCTGGTTTTCAAAGACCGAACCGAGATAAGAAACCGGGAAAAACAACTCGCTCTTTCTGAAGAGAAATTTTCAAAGGCATTTTATACCTCTCCAGATGCCATCATGATTACTGAGCTGGTCTCCAGCAGGATTGTAGACTACAATCAGGGTCTGCTCGAAATAACAGGGCATACCGATGAGGAAGTGGCGGGTAATACAGCGCTAACCCTGGGGTTTTTGCCGACACCGGAATACAGAAAACGGCTGGCGGAGCATATCAAGGAGAGGGGAAGTGTAACCAATATTCAGATCGAGTTTAAACATAAAGATGGTAGGACAAAGTACGGTTTGATGTCGGCAAGTGTTATCGAACTCAATGGAATGAAGTATTTCATCAGTATCACAAGAGACATCACCGACCGTGTCCATCTGGAAAAAGAACTCATGGAAGCAAAAGACAGGGCAGAGGAAGCAAACCGGGCTAAATCGAGCTTCTTCGCTAACATGAGTCATGAACTTCGTACTCCCCTCCACGGTGTCATGGGATTTACAGAAGTACTTAAAGACATGGTTACGGATGAGGATATTCTCAGTGTTGTCGAGTCAATACACCGCTCAGGAGTGAGATTGATGGGTACTCTTAATCTTATCCTTGATCTCGCACGGGTGGAATCGGGGAAAGAGGAAATCGAAGAGGAAAAGATGCTCCTCGCAAAAGTGGTAAAAGAGGATTTTGAATCCTTCCGGGCTTTTGCAGAAGGAAAGGGGCTGGCGTTTAAAATTATAAACTCGGACCCTGAAGCCGGAGTGATCGCAGACAGAAGACTGCTCGACAGTATAGTAAACAACCTCGTAAATAATGCAATCAAGTTTACTCACCGGGGAGAAGTGAAGATTGAAACCGGGGTTCTCGAGATTGATGGAGACAAAAAGGCATTGATAAAAGTTTCGGATACCGGTATCGGAATTCCGGAAGATGCACAAAGTCTGATTTTTGATGAGTTTCGTCAGGCGAGCGAAGGATACGGCCGACAGTTTGAAGGGACAGGTTTAGGACTCTCTATTGTAAAAAAATATATTGATCTCCTTGGGGGTAATATTGAATTACAAAGCCGGCTTGGATTCGGAACGGTTTTCACCATTACCCTTCCATGGTGTGAGATTGAGAATGGATCAAAGACTCTGCAGGTGGATGAAATAAATCCCGGCAAGGACGAAAATAAAACAACCACAGAAGGGAGGAAAAGAATTCTTTTCGTTGAAGATGATGATGCCTCTATCTGGTTTACCACCAAGGTACTCGAATCTGACTATGATATCGAAACTTATAGATCAGCAGAAAAGGCACTTAAACAGCTTGGAGACAAGGATTTTGATGCGTTTTTGCTGGATATCAATCTCGGACGGGGAATTTCAGGGATCGACTTCGTTCAAAAAATAAAAGACGACCCCAAATATTCAAAAATCCCCAAAGTGGCAATTACTGCTTATGCCATGTCGGGGCAGGAAGACATCTTTATCAAACACGGGTTTTCCCATTATCTCGCGAAGCCATTCTCCAAGGCAGAACTAAAGGAGTTTGTCGATTCGGTTTTTTCTCACGATTCCGGCGACCAGAATTGAATATTTGAAGTTTGACTCCTTTTCAACCTACGGGAGTTTGATGGTAACCGGCGAACCTTTTGCAGCGGTCAGACGAGTGCCTCTGATCCATGGATTCAAATAGCGCAATGTTTTGTATGTAGTGCCATTCTGGACTGCGTATGCAGCAAGGTCAGTGATGGTCTCATTTATCTGTATTTCCCGCCCGGTATTGGGTTTCCAGTAGTCGTTTTCGTTCAGGATGTAGCCATATTTTGCGGGGTCTTCAAAAATAAGTTTCATGGCAGCAATTCGTGGGACATACTTCATGGTCTCTTCGGGAAGAAGCAGATCGTAATATCCCCTCGTTTTTTGAGCAGCCATCCTCGTCTCCATGCCACCCATTCCACAGTTATACGAACCTGCAGCCGCTGCCCAGGTGCCAAATTTGCCCTTTGCCATTTTAAGGTACCTTACCGCTGCCATTGCAGATTTTTCGGGGTCATATCTTTCGTCGATCTCCTGATTTATTTTCAAGCCAAACTGACGACCCGTCTCGTCGAGAAACTGCCAGAATCCCGCAGCTTTTGCTGATGATACGAGGTTGTCAAGTCCGCTTTCGACAACTGCAAGATATTTGAAATCTGTGGGGACACCCTCGCGGGTGAGGATTTCATCAAATTTTTTGAACCACTTCCCCGATCTCTTGAAATAGCGAAGCATCAGGTGCTCCTGTCTGCTCATAAGAATGATTTCGTTCTCAACTCTCTCCCTCACCTCCGGGTCTTCAAGGGGGACTCTCTCACCAAAAACGGTAATCTCCGGTGGCAGAACGGGGTTAAAAACCCATGGTTTCGGTGTGTCAGTTATCTTTGATCCCGACAGGAACAAAGCGATAAGAAGAAGTGTAGAAAAGTTAAGATTTTTTTGCATTTTTACTCACAGAATTTAAATATGTAAACGGGTAATTCCGTATTTTTAGAAATCATTGTTGAAAATTTAAGTAACCGGTTACTATGACCAAAACTGATACTCTCAAAGAACTGGCAGCCCTTGCTTCACTGAAATATGTGAAAAGCGGCTACAAGGTTGGTTTGGGTACAGGCTCCACTGTAAAATTCGCGCTTGAGGGCCTGGCAAACAATCTAAAAAACGGTACACTAAAGAATATTGAGGGCATCGCCACCTCAAGTGCCACCGAAAAAATCGCAACTGAACTTGGAATCCCGCTGATTACTTTCTCACGGGTTACCACCCTTGATGTTTATATTGACGGTGCTGACGAAGTTGACAGCTCGTTCGACATGATAAAAGGGGGAGGCGGTGCACTTATCAGGGAAAAGATTGTTGCTCAGAACTCCGGTCTTCGGGTAATTATCGTGGACGAATCGAAACTCTCGGATAAAATCGGAGAAAGATGGGCTGTTCCGCTCGAGGTTTTCCCTATGGCAGCAGCGGTCGAGGCTGAATACCTTAAAACCCTGAATGCTGTATCACAATTAAGACTTGACGCTTCCGGCGACCCCTATATAACCGATAACGGCAACTATATACTGGATACAAATTTTGGTGAGATACCGGATGCAAACAAACTCTCGAAACTTCTTGACTCAAGAGCCGGGATTGCAGGTCATGGCATATTTCATAACCTGGCAGATGTTATAATTGTTGCATCTGAAGTAGGTGTGAATGAAATCAGGTTCGGTGAAATTCATAAATTTGACAGCCTGTTTAAAGCTCTCAAATATATGCGATCGAACTGATTTGCCGTAACCTGTTTCTTATCTGATCGTTTATTTCGCTTACTTTATAACTCCTTATGCCTGCCTCCAGGTCCAGAGTTGCCTGTGGCATCGATGGCACGACTGCCTCGGCAGGGTCCTGCACAAATACCTGTCCGCCGACTGATTTTATTTTCGCTGCACCTGCTGATCCGTCGCACCCCATACCTGACAAAACCACACCCATCGATTTAATACCGAAAGTGTTGGCAATCGAATAAAACAGAGGGTCAGCCGAAGGTCTTACGAAATTTATCAGTGGAGTGTCTTCGAGCCGGAAAGTGAGGCTGTTGCTTTCGATTGTCAGGTGGAAGTCACCGGGAGCGAGGTAGATTTTCCCCGGCTTCACCGGTTGTCTCTCATCGGGCAAAATTATTTCATGCTTCGTAAGATTCGCAAGGCTTTTTGCAAAAGTCTCAATCATCCAGTCAGGTCCATGCTGAACAATGAAATAGCTTAATCTGCTGTCCAGAGTGAGGGTTTTCATAAACTCCACGAGAACAGCGGGACCACCGGTACTGGCTGCAATTCCGACTGCAGAAAAAGGGACAGACTGTCTGATCGCTGTCGCTTCGGGTATCCTGATTTTTACATTTCCCGATTCCTGTCTTTTGAATCCGTTGCTGACCATGTTCCTTACCACATCAGGAACCAGCGGCTTCTGAAGATAGAAGTCGGCGCCACACATCATTGCCCTCTCCCGGGCTCCTTCAATCGCGAGTGAAGTAATCAGAATGATAACCGGGCTCCCGATACGATGAAGCCTGATGGTCGAGGTGAGAATAATCCCGTCCATTAGGGGCATCATCCAGTCGGTAATTATCATATCAAAAGGTTCTGCCTGATGAAGCCTGAGAGCCTCTTCCCCGTTATTCGCCTTGAAAATCTGATAGCCGCAATCAGCAAGCACTGTTTTTAGTATCAGAATATTCGATTCTTCATCATCAACAACCAGAATTCTCTTCATTTCAATCTCTCGTAGAATGTATCAGGCAAAAATAAATAAAATCGGACGATTAACACTAAATTTTTACCATTCTCTTAAAAAAGGGTAAAAATGATTAAATTTGATAACAAAACTATTAAAATTAACAAAACAAGTCTCCCTTTTGACAAAGAACATCTCACTCAAGCAACTGATTTTTGCCTCCTTGATTCTTCAGACTCTCCTCTTCTCACAAAGCACAGGTACTCTAAGAGGTTTTGTAACAGATTCAACGAACGGTAACTCCATTATTTCTGCAAATGTAATTCTTGTCGGCGCAAGCCGCGGGGCATCAACCGATTTGCAGGGATATTATTTTATCCCCGGTATCTCTACAGGGAAGCATACCATAAGAATTTCAAATATCGGATATGTTACCCGTGAAGTTGAAGTTAGGATAATCAAAAACACGATTACTCAACTGAACATCGCCCTGATGCCGTCAGCAATCACTCTTGATGAAGTTTCGATCACGGGGACTCGAAGACCCGAACTTAACGACCCCTCCATAAGCATAGAGCAGATACCGCTCCAGCAGATCAAGTCGGTTCCCGCAGGAGTCGAAGCCGACATGCTCAGGGCACTAAAAGTATCGCCCGGGGTTACATCCACCGGGGACATTACTGCACGGTACTATGTCAGAGGAGGTGGAAGTGATCAAAATGCCGTTGTAATTAACGGATCGGTTCTTTATAACCCGTTTCATGCCCTTGGATTGTTTTCTGTTATCGATCCGGAGATGATCAAGATGCTCGAGTTTTACAAAGGGGGCTTCACTTCCGAATATGGCGGCAGACTCTCCTCGATTCTGAATGTTGTAACCCGTGACGGGAATAAAAACAGGTTTGTCGGCACTGCGGCAGCGAGCACCATGTCGGGGAAAATGTCATTTGAGGGCCCGATTCCGGGTGGTTCATTCCTTTTTACCGGCAGAAAAAGTTACAGACCGGAAGCTGTACAGAAATTCCTGAACAACAGGGCTGCACCTTTTGAGTTTTACGATCTCTCCTTTAAGGTTAACTATTCGAATCCCGAATTTTATGAAAACGGCTGGTTTACAGTACACGGCTTCTTCAGCGATGACAAAATTGAGAATAAAAATCTGGCAAAAGAGGACTATTACTTCAACAATTCAAGTTTTGGTTTGAACTGGTATCAGGTTTGGGCTTCGCCTCTCTACTCCAATATGTCGTTCACTTACACCACTTTCGAAGGAGAAGTGGTGCCGAATCTGACAACTTCGAAACCGCGAAAAAACATCATTGCCGATTTCACAAGCAACTGGGATTTTACTTATATCTTTGACAGCAGGGATGAGTTGTGGGCAGGTTTTCACAATAAAATTCTCACTACCGAGCTGAAACTTACCAATCTGTTTGGCAGCAAGACCGAACTCAGGCAGCGCGGACTTGACATGGTAGCGTATGTAAAATACAAACTTCTCCGCTATGAAACTTTTAGAGTGGACGCCGGAATGCGGCTTAATGTTGTATCGGCATCGGAGAAGAGTCCGTTCTTTCTCGAGCCGAGGCTTAATGTTACCTGGGTGCCACTTCCAATTCTTGCCTTTCGACTCGGTGTCGGCAGGTTTTCGCAGAATCTCGTGACCCTCTCAAACGAGGAAGAGCTCATCTCGATTTTTGAACCGTGGGTGGTTGTGCCCGACTATCTTAAACCCGCTCAGGCAACCCACCTGATCGGTGGTATTGACTACTATCTGACCGAGTGGTGCAAGCTCTCGGTTGAGGGATATTACAAGGACATCGATAATCTTGTCGATATAAATGAATTGAAATATACAAATCTTGATCCCGATTTTGTTCAGGCAGACGGAAGATCATACGGCCTCGATTTCAGTTTCGATGTTTCGTTTCAGACCTTTTTCTTTAAAGGCTCCTACTCGCTTGGCTATTCTTTTAAAAAGAAAAACGGGATCGAGTTCAACCCAAGATATGACACAAGGCATACTGTTAATCTGCAAATCGGCTGGATATTCTGGGAAGGATGGCAGTTCAATGCAGTCTGGCGATTCTCCTCCGGTCTTCCATATACAGGTATTGCAGGTTTCTACGACAAGTGGAACATTATGGATCCGTGGAGTTCGTGGTATGCTCAGGGGATTTACGACCCTTCATACCTCTATGGTGCAAGAAACGCACAGAGGCTCCCTTCATATCACAGACTTGACCTGAGTCTGTCAAAATCGTTCAAATTGTTCTTTGCAAAAATTGATCTTGATGTAAGTCTTCTGAATGTCTATGACAGAAGGAACATCTTTTATTTTATTCGTGACACGGGTGAAAGAGTGGATATGCTCCCCTTCCTCCCGTCAGCTAGCATAAGGATTGAAATATGAAAATCACCGGACTGATCTTTATTGTCCTGATTTCTCTCTTAAACCTCTCCTGTGATGAGGAGTTTGCTCCTAAACTCCCGTTTGAAGAGAAGCTGTTTGTATATTCTTCGCTTAAGGGAGACTCGACAAAGCAGATAATTGTAGTCGCAAAAAGCTACGATGTCTCAAATTTTAACCCCTCAACGAACACAGTATCTCCCGAGATTGCCGGGTGTCTTGTGGAAGTCACGCAGGATGGAGTAACATACCGATTCCGCGACACACTCATTGACAGGTCGGATTCTACTCGTTACGGGAAGAAGATGCCCGCTTATGTGTCCACCGAATTTAAACCGCAGGCAGAAAAACCGGTAACTGCAAAAATCGTTACTCCCGAGGGGAAGGTACTGGAAGCTGTCACAGTTGTACCGCCGCAGGTGTATGTGGAAAAATCGGTTTTTGCGATCGGCTACGACCGCAAGAGTTCAATTGCGGGAAGATATACCCTGCAGTGGAGAACTCAGGACCTCTATTTGTATGTCCCCAAACTGGAGATATTTTACATGCGCGACGATAAGCCGGGGGTTTTCTCCATCGAGGTGCCGACTGACTATCTGACTGTAAATAAACAACTTCAAATCGTCTTTCCAACATTTAACACAAACAGATGGGTCTCTTTTGACTACCGTGCAATCGACTCGACAATGGAGAAGATCTCTGCCGGCTACGATTTCAAAGGGATGTTCAGGGTTCTTAGGGCTGAACTTAGACTTCTGGTTTATGATACAAATTTGGCAAAATACTACTCAAGTGTAAACGGATATCTCGATCCCTATTCAGTCAGACTCGATGAAAATGTCTTTACAAATGTGAAAGGCGGTCTGGGAGTCTTCGGTTCCTATATGCTTACCAGAGAGATATTGTTGTTTGACCTCGATTATGTCGACTCATTTGGATACAGAGTGAGATGAATGTTTGAAGGCTGAATGAAGAAGGCTGAATGAAGAAGGCAGAGGGCTGAAGAGAGAAGGCTGAAAGTTTGAAATTATTCAGCCATCATCCTTAAAAAAAAAGCCCCCCATTTTCATGAGAGGCTCTTTTACAATTTTTGGTATTAATTATGATTTAGTCAAAGGGACAATTCATAACTTATAACTCATAAATCACAACTAAACTACTTCATTAAGATCATTTTCTTCGTAGCAAGATTTACATTATCGGAAACGAGTCTGTAGAAGTAGATACCGCTTGGTACTGTATAACCGGCGGCGGCTCTGCTGTCCCACTGATATTTATATGTTCCGGGAGCAAGTTCCTGATTCACAAGGATGTTCACGAGTTCGCCTGCTGCGTTGAAGATTTCAAGACGCATGTTGGCTGTTTTTGCTACATTGAATGAAATCGTTGTAGTCGGGTTAAAAGGATTCGGGAAGTTCTGGTTTAGAGCGAACTCTGATGGAACTCCTGATTCTTCTTTTTCGAGACCAACGATTCCCCACATTGCCTGATAGTATCTCCAAAGAGTATCTGCAAGCGCGATATCTGTTGATTCTGACCAGTCTGTAAGTGTTGCATCTGTGATACCGAAACCATAACCGGTTCCTCTTGTGCCTTGACCATTTCTGTGGCACGAAACAGCACATGTATTAATCTGACCACCGGTAACATTTGCATAAGTGATAGTCAGGTTTGGTCTGATTGGCATGAAGCTGTGGTTGGAAATGTCATAAGCTCTTGCAGTGGTGGCATTCTGAGTCATGTGGCAGTTAACGCACTGGCTGATTGACTGTGAATGTTTTGTATGGTTGTTGATACCGCCTGTTTCAGCAGCTTTGTCAGCATGACATGAAACGCAACCGACACCAGGTGTAAGGGAGTTGAAATCCTGTTTCAACTGATGTGACTGTGCTGTTTCCTGATGAGGATCATGGCAGGTAACGCATGTCATTCCAAAATTGGAGTTAAAGTGTTTGGCGTATTTGAAATCCATCGACTGCTGGTGGTGTTGTTTCGATGTTTTTCCATCGGGCCACAAGCCGCCTTTGTAAGTTACATATCCAGCGAGATCTTCGCCAACAGGGTAGGTTTTGCCGGTTACTTCATCATACGGATATTCGAATACTTTACCCTTGCTGGTTCCTCTGAAATGGCACTGACCGCAAACATCAAGTTTTCTGTCGTATGAAAGGTCGGTAAGTTTGTTGACATGGCCCGGTCCTGCGAATGCAGAAGGATGTCCGTGGCATGATTCGCAACCAACAACTATGTTGTCAGCGCTGCTGCTGTTTGCCCAGCCGTAAGTCCATGATGTGTCGGTGCCACTTACATTTACAGTAACTGTATTGGTGTTGTTACCCGGAACAACATGGCATCCGGCACAATTTTTATCCCATGATTTTGCACGGAAAACATTGTCCTGAGGTTTCAAAGCACCGGTTGATGTAAACCAGTTCTGAGGATTGTAAGCCGCCCAGTTTCCGGTGGAGTTGTCAAGATATTTCTTGAGGTTCCACTGTACAGGTGGAATGTAATAGCTTAAGCCAATTTTTACGAGGTATCTCTGTTTCCAGCCACCACCGTAGGTGTATTCAACTTTGTATTCAACCTGTGATCCTGAGACAGGATTTAATTGTATGAAGTAATCTGCTCCTGAGGTGCGGAAAGTAACGGTAGCGTTTCCATAAGCAGCACCCATCGAGACGGTTTGTGAATAATCACCTTTCATGGTCTCGGTAGAAGGGAGAAGATGGATTTTCGAGTGTAATGTCGCTTTCCACGAATTAAAACCGGGGAAAGTACGGAGCGTTCCCTGATGACACATCTGGCAGGATTGTACTCCAACATAATTTTGTGCATTGGCTGCAAAAGTAAGTGCAACCAGCAACAGGGTTAGGATTCTTTTCATTATTTTTACCTCTTTATGAGAAATTGATCGCTTTCAATTCAAACTTAACTCTTTTTAAGATATCAGCATCATAAACAAATATGAAAAAATATTCATTTTTTATTCTCATCGTTATTAAATATGTTTTTGTGTCAATAACTGAAAATTATTAAATGAACATCCTAATTGTCGATGATGAAGAACAACTTACCCTCTCCCTGAAGAAACTTTTTCAGGAGGAAGGGCATAATGCAACCATCGCTTTTGACGGCGAAAGAGGGTGGGAATTGCTGCAAGACCTGAAGTTTGATATTATAATTCTCGACTGGGTGATGCCAAAACTGAACGGAATCGACCTCTGTCGCAGAATCCGTAAGGAAGGCATCTCGACCCCTGTTATCCTTCTGACCGCAATGGGAAATGTCTCAAATGTTGTCGAGGGCCTCAACCACGGTGCAGACGACTACATCACAAAACCCTTCTCTTTCGAAGAACTGATTGCAAGGGTGATGGCTGTCAGCAGAAGATACGACAAGACAAACGAGGTGATCCATTTCGATGTTTTCTCTCTCGATCTTCTTGCCCGCACACTTGAGTGTAGTGCCGGGAATATAAAACTCACCGAAAAAGAATTTGATATCCTTAAATTCTTTCTCGAGAACAGAAACAAACTCGTTTCAAAAGAGAACATTATCAAAGGGGTCTGGGGGCTCGATTTCATTCCCCAAACCAACTTTGTAGAAGCTTCAATAAAAAACATCAGAAAAAGACTCGCAGAGTTTTCTGAAAAGAAATTTATAAAAAATGTCTATGGCGAAGGCTATTTTTTCTCGGTTGATGAATAAAATCAGAAGCGTCTTTACTTTTTCTGTCAGAAACATCTTTTTTTGGATACTCTTCCTTTTCATCTCCTTTTTCATGATTTTTTCCGTCTTTTCGATTTTTTCGATCAGGAAAATTTTGCAAAATTCGGTCGATAACAGCCTCAGGCACGAAACTGAAAAACTCCTGAACACCCTCGCTTACGAGAAAGATTCCATCAGGATTGTCAGTAATGTCGAACTTGCCGAAAGGGATTTTCACGAGATCACACAGCACCCCTTCCTGCTACAGATTTATGATTTGAACGGCAAAAACCTGCTTTTAAGCGAAAACATTACCAAATTTAATCGAATCGAAAAACCCCTGGCTGATCCAGTGGAACTTCCGCTGTACGATGATATGGAAATCGGTGAAAACAATCTCAGAGTCTATTACTCTGCGATCAATTCCAAAGAGGGTAAAAAAGCGATTCTCCAACTCGCTACTCTTAACAACGAACTCTTCAGAAGGCTCGACGAATCGATTAAGTATCATGCATTCCTGATTCTGATAACCATTCTGGTGATAATCCCCCTCTCCGTTTACATCTCCCGGCGAACTTTCCGTCCCGTTGAGGAAATAGTCAACATCGCAAAATCGATTTCTGCGAACAATCTGAACGGCAGAATCGAAAACAAAGCTGAACCCGAAGACCCCATCGGCGGACTCCGCGACACTCTTAACCAGTTGTTCAACCGGCTTGAATTTGAGTTCTCACAAATAAGCGGCTTCAACAACAATGCTTCACATCAGTTGATGAATCCCCTTACTGCAATGAAAACCGAAATTGAATTTGCCATGCGAAGGGAGAGAACCAAAGAGGAATATATGGAGGCTTTCAAGGTACTCGATTCTCAAACCGAAAAAATGATAGCCATTGTTAAAAAACTTCTCACTCTCTCAAAAATTAAAATGGAAGGGGAGAAAAACGGCTCGATTATCAATCTTTCAAGAATCGTCGAAGATTCCGCAGGAAAGGACAATAAAAGAATTTTATCGGAAATCGAACACTCGGTGTTTGTGAAAGGGGATGCAGATCTCATTGCGATGGTAGTTGGAAATCTGGTCGAAAACGGTCTGAAATATTCTGATGAAAGTGAAAAAGTAGTGCTCGCTTTAAAGCGGGTAAACGGCTCTGCATCCATTATTGTCGAGGATAACGGAATTGGAATCCCCGAAGAAGAGAGAGAAAAAGTCTTCACAAGTTTCTATCGAGCCACCAATGCCGAAAAATATGGCATTAACGGGTATGGACTTGGTTTATCCCTCGCCAAAACCATCATAAACGGGTTTGATGGCAATATTGCACTCACCGACAATTTCCCCAAAGGAACAAGAATTACGGTTACTTTTCCTGTAATTAATGTAGAACAGGATTAAAAATTCTGATTTTTCTGGTTTTATTATCGATTGGAAATTTTGTAAGTTAATTATATGAAAATACATGATTTATTGAACAAGCTGAAAATTTCCGTTTTCTGTCTTCTGCTGTTTACTCCGCTGATTCTTGCCCAACCCAAATTAGACAGTGTTCTCAGATCAATACAATCTCTCGACGACACTTCCAAAGCAGGCATTCTCTCCCGCATATGCTGGGACAACAGAACCAATAACCCCTCACTCGCTCTGAAATTCGGCAGGGAAGCTTTTGGTATTTATGAAAAACTGGGCGATGCCAAGAACAAGGGTTTGCTACTTGATTATTTCGGGGTAATTCATTCGGAAACGGGGAATCTTGACTCTGCTTACTACTATTACAATGAGTCGTTCAAGTATGCCAAACTGGTCGGCGACTCCACTCAAATAGCCTACTCCTACAACAATCTTGGTGACTATTTTTTCAAAAATGCACTCTATTCCGCTGCTCTCGAAAATATGATGCACGCCTTTCATATTTTCGAAAATATCGGTGACAAGCAAGGAATGGCTTATGCCCTCAACGACATAGGTGAAGTGTATCTGACGCAACAGGACTATGCCAAATCCCTAGATTACTTTATGAGATCCGCAGCTCTAAGAATCGAAAGAGGTGACAAAAGAGGTCATGCAAAGTCGCTGATAAATATCGCTAACGCTTACACATATCTGGGTGAACTCGATAAAGCCAAAGAAGCCTTTTTAAAGGCTATTGAACAAAGCAAGCAAATTAATTATTCCAAAGGTATCTCTCAAGCTCTTCGAGGCATGAGTGATGTATACTTTAAGAAGAATGATTTTAAAACCGCTCTCGATTATTCCCTGAAATCGATCGAAATCGATAAAAAAATAGAAAACAAATACGGGGAGATAATCAATACCAACAGGATTGCCAAAATATACATGGAACTCGGGGATCTGGTTGCCGCTCAGAAATCCCTTGACTATACAAAATCAGAATCTCAAAAAACAGGTCATCAGGATCAGTTAATGGTCGCCTACGAGTACCTTACTGACCTCGCTGTGATGCAGGGTGATTACAAGCAGGCTTATATTGCTCTCAGAGAACACGCCCTTCTGAAAGACAAAATATTCAGTCAAACTACATTGAACAAGATAGCCGATCTGCAAACTGCTTTCATGACCGAAAGAAAAGACCGTGAAAATGAAATCCTCAGAAAAGATGTCGAATATCAGAAGGTGACGACTTCCTTTTTGATTATTGTTTCGCTTCTCGTTTTAGGAGGAATTATCCTGATGATCCTCCGCTATAAGTCGGAGAAAAAAGCCAAACTCCTTCTGGTAGAATTAAACTCGTCTAAAGACAGGTTCTTTTCCATTCTGGCACACGATCTTAAAAACCCGTTCTTCGCTGTAAAAAATCTTGCTGAGATTTTACACGATGACTATGAGGAGATGGATGACGCTGAAAGGAAGGAGATGGCAAAGTCTATTAACAAAACCTCGGGACATCTTTCTCAACTCCTGAACAACCTCCTGACCTGGGCGAGAGCTCAGAGGGGAGAACTTGTGGTCAACCCTGCCGAGTTGAAGGTTTCTGAAATATTTGCCACCGTTATGGAATCATTTGAACCTTCTGCATCTGCCAAGAAAATTAAGGTGGTGGCGAAATCGCCTGAGGATGTAACATTTAAAGGCGACAAATATATCCTGGAGACAATTCTGGGTAACCTCCTCAACAATGCGATAAAATTTTCCTATCCCGACAGTTCCATCTTCATGGAAGCGATCAAAAAACCGGACTCCCTGGAGCTCTCTGTACTTGACCGCGGCACCGGAATGGACGAAGCTGTCCGCAAATCCCTTTTCGATAACAGTCCAAACGAGTCAGCTCCCGGCACCGGAAATGAAAAAGGAACCGGGCTTGGCTTAAAACTGGTTAAGGAACTCGCCGATATCCACAAATGCACACTCTCCGTGGAATCGGAACAGGGAAAAGGGAGCAGGTTCACACTGTCCGTGCCGGTTTAAACCCTTGAATCCTCCATCAAAAATCCGGGATGATCAGCCTCGTCGCGTTATAACCATAAGCTCACGCTGTTCCCCTCTGTTGTTCTCTAAGAATCCTTTTTCTCAAACCATGGATAAAAAGCCGGAATCAAAACAAGTGTCAGCAATGTTGAAGAGATTAACCCTCCGATTACAACGGTTGCCAGCGGTTTCTGTATTTCAGATCCGGCACCCGTGGCAAATAGCATTGGAATAAGACTTGTAATTGCTATCAATGCTGTCATTAACACAGGTCTCAAGCGTGACATGCTTCCTGTTTTGATTGCCTCATGAAGTTCCATCCCATTTTCTTTCAGATCAGCAATATATGACACAAGTACAACACCATTTAACACCGCAACTCCAAATAATACGATAAAACCAACTGATGCAGGAACAGATAAAAACTGCCCTGAAATGTACAATGAAAACACTCCTCCTATTAATGCAAATGGAAGATTTGACATCACCAACAGCACTCGCCTGATTGATCTGAAAGTAACAAAAAGTAATAAAAATATTAAACCAACCGCCAAAGGCCCAATTATTACCAGTTTTTCGGTAGCTCTCTGTTGGTTTTCAAATTGCCCACCCCAGGAAAGATAATATCCTGAAGGCAGTCTGACACCTTCTTTGAGCTTTTCTTTCACTTCTGCAACAAATCCACCCATGTCTCTACCACTTATATTCAATTCTATCCCGATCCTTCTAATACCATCCTGACGGCTGATCTGGACAGGACCTTCGATAATCCCTATTGTTGCCAACTGTCGAAGTGGAAGACGGTTTTCCGTTTTGGTCGGGACCATGATATTACCAATTGATTCGACCGAATTCCTGTATCTCTCAGGAAGTCTTAAGACAATATCAAAACTTCGATTTTTTTCAAAAAAACGGGAAGCTGTTTTTCCCGCAATCGCAATTTCAATAATATTTTGCACATCACTTATATTCAGTCCGTACCGAGCAATTTTACTCCTGTCAATTTTGACGGTTAGATATGGTTGCCCGCCTACTTTTTCAGCCATAATATCTTCCGCTCCATCAACAGAGGAGAGAATACTGACTATTTCCCCAGCTTTGAGTTTAAGGGTATCCAAATCTTCTCCAAAGAGTTTGATGATCAATTGTGACTTTGTTCCGGCAACCAACTCATCAATTCTGCACTGGATCGGTTGACTGAATCCAAATCCTATCCCGGGGATGGTTTCAAGCGATTCACGCATTCTGCCAAACAACTCTTCCCGCGAAATATCTTCCTTCCACTCACTTCTCGGCTTCAGTATCCCAACAAGTCCCGTCTTATCAACACCCCGGGTATCAAGAGCTGTGCTTGTCTGCCCCGTTTTACTTACAACTGTTCCAAGTTCTGCAAATTCCTTAAGTTTTTTTGAAACAAGTTTGTTGATTTCCATTGCTTTATCGAGAGAGACACCGGGCAACAACGCAACATCCGCATCAAATGCTCCTTCGTCCATAATGGGAATAAACTCTGTTCCCAACCTGGTGAAAGTAAAGAGTGCAGCCGCCAAAAACAAAAAAGCAACACCCAGAATAATTGCTTTCTTCCTTTGGGCAATCTCAAATATCCTCAGATAGTACCTCTGAGCATATTTCATAACAAAACTCTCTTTTTCAGGCTGAGCTTTTAAGAAGATTGAACACAACACAGGAGTTATAAAAATTGATATCAAGAGAGAGCATATAATCGCGGCTCCTACTGTAAGGGCAAGCGGTGCGAACATCTTCCCTTCAATCCCCTCGAGGGTGAGAATCGGGATAAATGTGGTTGCTATGATTATTTCGCCGAGGATACTTGGTTTCCTCACTTCAAGCACACCCTTAAGTACTGTGGAAAGTTTTTGAGAATCACCGTTTGATTCACTCAAATGTCTTTGAACATTTTCCACTTGAATAATCGCTGCGTCAATGATTATACCAATCGAAATTGCGAGTCCACCAAGCGACATCAAATTTGCGCTTAAACCAACAACTTTCATCACGATAAATGTTGCACACAAAGTTAATGGCAGAGCAATTAGAACTACAAGGCTTGCTCTGAAACTTCTAAGCAAGAGATAAAGAATCAAAAGGACAAGAATTGCTCCTTCCATTAACGCCCTGTTAACTGTGTTTACACTGGCGTTTACAATCTCTGACCTGTCATAATAGGGTACAATTTTTAATCCGTCCGGAAGCACATTACCTGTGTTGATTTCTTCCACTTTCTCTTTTACCGCTTCCACAACCTCTCTGCTGTTCTCCCCCCTGAGCATCATTACAATTCCTCCAACAGCTTCCTGCTTACCATCTATCATGGCTGCACCGGTTCTTACAGCTTCTCCAATTTTAATTTCGGCAACTTCCCCCAAAAGAACCGGTGTTCCGTCCGATGATTTAAGCACTATATCCCTGATATCATTCAGATTTTCAATCAATCCCACCCCACGAACAATATATTGGTCGGAGTTCTTCTCGAGAATATTCCCACCGACATTCTGGTTGTTATTCGTAACTGCAGCAAAAACATCATTTGCCGAGATATCGAACTTTACTAATTTTTCAGGACTTATATTCACCTGATACTGTTTAAAGTATCCCCCAAATGAGTTTATCTCATTCACCCCATTTATACTCTTAAGGAAAGGAGTGATTACCCATTCTTGCAGAGTCCTCAATTCAGTAAGATATTTTATTCTTTCTATTGAATCCGCTGGGGATTTCCCCTCAATTGTATATTGATATATCTCACCCATCGCCGTGGCGACTGGACCCAAAGTCATCTCCACGCCTGCAGGCACCTGTTCCCTGGCTTCGGCAAGTCTTTCGAAAACAAGCTGCCTTGCAAAATAGATATCAACATTATCTTTGAAAATTATAGTCACTATCGAGAGACCAAATTTGGTAACCGATCTTAATTGCTCAACATCGGGCAAACCCCGCATCGACATCTCAATAGGATATGTAACATCCCTCTCTATTTCAATAGCAGACAAACCGTCTGCATGGCTAATTATTTCGACTTGATTGTTTGTTACATCAGGGAAAGCGTCAATGGGGAGATTGATATAAGAATATATCCCAAGAACAGCAATTACAAGGGAAACAAATACCACCAATCCTCGTTGATTAAGTATGAAGATTACTATTTTTTCAAGCATTAGTGCGCATCCCCTTCAATTTCTTCCTTCTTAAGCTCTGATTTTAGATAAAATGAACCCTTAGTAACCACTTTCTCGCCTGCTTTAAGACCTTTAGTAATCTCAACCTTTTCATCCAAATGAAATCCGGTTTTTACAATTCGTTTCTCGAAAAGAGTGTCATTAATCTGGACAAAAACATACTCTTCCGACCCCTCTTTCACGAGAGCCTCAGAATCCAGCATCAAGGTTTCAACTTCTTCTCCAATACGGATAGTCATCTCGCCAAACATTTCCGGTTTAAGTTTGCCTCCTCTGTTCGGAATCTCACCCCGAATAGTAATTGTGCGGGTTTTTTCATCAACCGTCTGACCGATATTTATAATATTGCCGGAAAATTCCTCATCATCATAAGCAAGGGTGACAAAGGTTAGTTTCCCTGTTTTTACTATTCTGTTTATATCTTTTTCATAAACCTGCCCGTCAACCCAGACACTGCTTGTATTTAAAATCCGCAAACCATTTGAAGTTGATTCAACAAGTTGACCCGTAACCAGGTTTCTCTCAACTACAGTCCCGTTGATCGGCGATTTTATGTAGAGGAGTCCCGAAGAGTGCAGGGCATCCCCTTTTACATCAAAAACATCCTTGTCTTCAAGCCCGACAGCATGTATTTTTTTATCTTCAGCATTAAAATCTGCCAGTGCCCTGTTATATTCAGCGTTAGCCTGGTCCAGCATTTGTTGTGAACTGAACCCTTTCTCGAATAATGTTTTTTCTCTCTCAAGAGTCGATTTTGCGAAATCCAGATTTGCCTTGGCTTTTATCAAACCGGCTTTTAGTGCGCCAATTTCCAGACTTTCGATTGAGAAAAGGACCTGCCCCTGCTTGACATTGTCTCCAACATTTACATAGACCTTCTTAATTCTTCCCTGTACCAGTGATCCGATCAAGGCTTCAGAGTTTTGGTTTGTTACAATTTTGGCAGGTATACTTAGAAACCCTTTTGCATTCGTCAGTTGAAGGGTTTCGACCTTTAGTCCAATATCTTTTTGAACCGCTTTTGTTAATTTAATTTCGATCGCACCACTTTTTTCATCGTGATGTTCTTCTTTCGTAACCTTTTGTTCATCCCCGGAACAACCCACAAGGATAAATAAAAGCATCGTAATAATTGAGTACATTTTTAGTGAAGAATCCAATTTTGCTCCAAAACAAATAAAACAGTGAAAGCCCTTCAAAAGAAGAGCGAAAAATCATAATTAAATTGTTGTTTTAGGAGAGGCTAAATCAGAAGTGCACGATTTCGGATACAGGCGGATAACGAAGAAGGATTATCTACAGAGAAGTTGCTTTCAACACCCGTTTGTTTTCTAAAATCGCAGGCTCTGTTTCCTGAATTGATAGTAACAGAGAGATACTCATTTATCTCCAATTTGGGGTGAGTTAACTTAAAGGAAACACCGGCTGTGTTGGTTACCTGAACGATTTCACAATGGTCATGTTCTGAATGATTTCCATGATCATAATTAAACAGTCCAAGTTCGGAGTGAAAAAAGGAAAAAAGGAAAATCGCCAGAACCAGCGTCGGGATGAAACAAGAGTACCGGCGGAATTTGAAAAATCTCATTCGGAAAGATACGAATTAATTTCTAATCAGTCAACAGTTTTGCATTACAAAAAAGACGCCTCGCTTTTGGAGCAGCTTACATGAGCTGTGAGGGGGCGGATTCTCCCCAAGGGATGCCGTTGGCAGAACCCGCGGAGGGGCAGGTCCCTTTAAAATAAAAAAGTCCCCGTTTCAGGGGACAAAACTGGCGGAGGGGGCGGGATTCGAACCCGCGGTAAGGTATAATCCCTACGACGGTTTAGCAAACCGTTGGATTAAGCCACTCTCCCACCCCTCCGGAAAGGGATAAAGTTAGACCACAAATATAGGTCTTTTCTCTCAAAAAGAAAAATGGAAAGTTGTTTGCCCCGGATTGAAAAGGGCAGCCGCATTCGAGACTGCCCGTATTCCAAGTTTTTCAGCCTGTTAACGATAGTTTGGTACAGTATTCTTCACGGCTCCTTTTTTATAATAAGCAGACGATGTAATGCACCTGTGGAGAGGGTCTGACTTCTCCCCCGAGAGCTCCTCGTTTATCGGAATTTTACCATTGACAACCGGGAAGGTAAAATCGACAATCGGATTCCACTGGTTTTTATACTGGTCGCTTGCATAGATCACAATTCTGTACTCGCCGTCCTTGGCCATTACTTTCGGTTTGAAATCCATTGTGTAGGCAACAGATTTTCCGAATTTTCTTGTTTGACCCGGGTAGCTGGTAAAATGATCGTACTGTTCGGGACCTTTTGTAACCAGCACTTCACCATTTTTGATCACTTCCGACCTCAGTTCCATGGTTCGCTCGTATCCGTCGTTGTTTTCCCAGAACCACTTTACATCGGTTGGACCTGCAAACCAGAATGACACAATACCTCCGTTTGAACCGTCATCTTCATAGATGTATGCGATGTCCTGCCAGGGACCGGTGCAGGCATACCTTGCCTTTCCGGCTTTCACGGTTTTAGTGATTTCGAAAGGAGTTTCCCAGATCAGTTTCCCGCCGGCGTAGATTTCAAGTTTATAGTTTGCCGGTGCGAAGACGGGCAGCTTGTCGAAAGCTGTAGTTGGGTGACCTGTTGGTGAGAATTTAAGACAATCTGTTACTTTTGCCCATTCACCGTCGTAGTTGGCGGTAAACTGCCATGTTGCATCTGCAACGATCTTACCATTCATATCTTTGATGGTAGTTTTTAGTTCTTCCCCGCTTTGCATCCCGAGAATATTCCATACAGTCTTGGGATACCATCTGCCGTCATCCATAAAATTGAGTATGGATTCTGTGACGGTGGTAAGTGTCGGACCCTTTGACCCGGCACTTGAAACACTATTAAACGCGACCAGAATCATGAACGAAAACAGTAACAACCTTTTCATGTTTCACTCCTCGAACAAGTTTAAGTTAGGTCACCCGTAACTTAATAAATTTATCGGAAAAAAGGGTGAAACAAGGAGGTTTTTTTTGAGAAGCGGAAACATGGTTCCACAGATTACACGGATTTGGCACGGATTTCACGGAGAGTTTTTTGGGACGCAGATACACGCAGATTAGACGGAAAAACGCAGATGGGTGGAGGGATTAATCAGGTATAAATTACTTTGCCATGTTGCTTGATATGATTTATGAAGTCGGATTCTTTTGTAATATCGACTATATCAACATCAACACCAATTTCATTTTCAATTTTCCCGGCAAGGGCCAAAGCCTCCCAACCGCTAATTCCTTCAACGCCCAGATCAATATCTCTTGCTTCATGCAGGTTTTTGGCCGCACTTCCAAAAAGTAAAATTTTTGTCACGCCATTTTCCTTGCAAATTTCTATCGCACGGGCGAGTTTTTTTTTGGTAACCAATTTTCCTCCGATCCAAAAGTGATTTAGCGTTACAAATTTAACAAAAGCAGGAGAATAAAAAAATCTTGTTCGGAATGTATGTGTTTCTGAGTTTTCAGACAAAAGAGAGTAACCCCTGAATTGAAAAATTTATTGATAAAAATATGAAAATTGGGTTTTTTTGAGAGGCGGAAGAATGGTTCCACTGATTACACAAAATAAACACGAATCTTCAAGGAATTCTTCTTGAGAACGCAGATGCACGCAGATTGGGCAGAAAAACGCAGATGATTTAAACTAGTCACCTTGCTTCAGAGTTATAATTAGTCCCTTAGATTAGCGAAAATCCTCTACTAAATTATTCATGATATCGAACTTGGAGTTAAGCCAAACTCCTAACACTCAGAAAAAATCTCCTTACTTCCCCAACACAACCTTAAACGAGTATTTAAGCGGTTCAAAGTTTGGTCTTTCACCACCACCGGGACGGGTGCCGCCGTGGTTTCCTTTACCTCCGCCGCGACCCATGGCACCGCCACCGGGTCTTCCTTCACCGTCACCTCCCATGCCGCCACTGGGACGAACGCCCTCCATCTCGAATTTCCCTGTTTCAAATTTGAGGGAAATGTTGGATGGCTTGGCGGAAAAGAGTCTTTGTGAGATGTCATCACCTGAGAGGGGGATTTGCATTTCGATAACAAACTGCCCCTCGTTCATTCCGAAGCTACCTCTCAAATACTTTCCTTTTGATGCTTCTGAAGTGTAGATTGGATATTGATCTTTTGTGATGACCTGAATCTGGTCGTTGGTTCTCTTCAAAGCAGTGACAAATTCAGGGAGCTCGGGTAGTTCTTTTTTGTTACCGGCACCGCGGATTTCCCTCAAGTCCTCGGTAAGTGGTTTCATCGGATATTTAATCCCAAGTTCTTCGCCGTCATCACTCTTTATCCAAAGTGTAAGTCCCTGCATTAAAATTTTCATCGCATTTGCGCGGTCGGGAGTAACAACAAGGATGTAAAGTGACTGTGCATCGTTTTTGAATCCGAATGCCATTTTACCATCGTCAACTTGAGTGAGATTTCCAGCCCAGTCGCTTCGCTCACCATTAACCTGAACGGGGCTGTCAGTTTGCTTGCTCATCACTTCGATACCCGAGGAGCAGGAGGTAAAAAGTAAGGTTGAAAATATTATGAGTGTGTGGAAAATCAGGGCGGTTATGTTTGGTTTTGACATTATTCTCTCGATCTTTTTTATGAAAGTTAGACCGTTGCATGGAAATGAAAGTTTAAAGAAAATAGAGCAGTTAATCAATAATTTCTTTTATTTGCGGTCAAAATATTAACAAAAAGGCAAAACATTGAACAACAAAAAAGTCGCAATAATTGGAGCGGGAAATATTGGTTCCGCAATTGCATTGGGCATAAATGAATCGAAATTGATAAAAAGTGAAGACATCATCGTCACCAGACGGAGCCTCGAAGGTTTGAAAAAGTTTGAACAGATTGGTATGACGGTAACAACCGACAACAAAAACGCTGTTGAGATGGCTGATCTGGTTGTGGTGGCGGTTACACCCAAGGAGCTGAACGGGATTCTTGAAGAGATTGATTCTGCACTTGTAGAGGGAAGGCATGAAGTAATATCGATTGTCTCCGGTGCCTCGGTAAAGGATATGAAGTCACACCTGACCAAAAAGGTGCCCGTTATCCGTGCCATGCCCAACACTGCCGTTGCGATAAGAGAATCGATGACCTGCCTCTGCGGGGATTCCGAGGATAAAGATGCACTTGACAGAGCGGTAAAACTGTTCGAACCTCTGGGTGCAGCAATTGTGATCAGAGAAGACCTTATGGTTCCGGCAACAGCTCTTTGTGCCTGCGGTATTGCATTTTTCCTCAGGGCGGTAAGGGCAGCTTCACAGGGTGGAATCGAAATCGGATTTCACGCCGAGGATGCACTGTTTATGGCAGCCCAGACAGCCAAGGGAGCAGCCTCACTTCTTTTGCAGAAGGGAACCCACCCCGAAGGTGAAGTGGATAAAGTGACCACTCCGCGCGGCTGTACCATCGCCGGACTGAACCAGATGGAACACTCGGGATTCAGTTCCTCACTTATAAAAGGTATTGTCATATCGGCCGAAAAAGCGGAAAAACTCTACTCATAAAAGTTCATCCATATCAACAACCATTGTAAGGTCACACCCGACAGCAAAATCGTCATCGTGAGTGATTATTACAAGAGTACCGGGGTATGAACCGATGGCTTTTTGCAGCATTTCAATTCCGGTCAGGTCGAGATTGTTTGTCGGTTCATCCAATATCAGGAGGTCAGGGGGTTCGTTGAGAGAAACAAGAACCCCGACTGCTGCCCTGATTAACTCACCTCCGCTGAGAGAACCCGTCAGTTTGTGACAGTCATCGCCATAAAATCCGAGTCGTCCGAGTCTGATTCGCGTTTCGGTCTCGTTAAATTTGCCTTTGTTTCCCGAAGCTGCATTCTCGAGTATGGTTTTTGACCTGTCGAGGAAGGAAAGTTTCTGGTCGAGATAAACTGTGTTTACGGGGAGGATGTGTATCTCCCCGAGAACATTCGTTATATCACGGGTGAGCACTTTACAAAAAGAGGACTTCCCGGAACCGTTTGATCCCGTTACGCGGATTCTTTCGCCGCGGGAAATTGTCAGGTTCAGAGGAAAATCCCAGAGTATTCTGTCATCAAAATTGATATTTAACCCGGTACAGGCGAATACAACTGAAGAATTTTTCCCACCTGATGAAAAATCGAAGGTGGTTTTTTTCTCTTTCCTTATTCTCTTTTCTGCCTCGGTAATTTCTTCTTTGGCTCTCACGATTTTGGCAGTATGAGCCTCAATTTTCTTTTTAAGGGTTTTTTCGCCTGTCTCTTTCATTTTTCCGAGCATAATTTTAGGAACCCCCGAATTTTTTTTTGAATCTCCCGCCCGTTTGCTTTTTGCTGTCTGGTCGTGAATTACAGCCTCTGCCTTCGAAATGTCGTTGTTCAATTTTCGCTTTTTCTCCTCAAACATTCTGATAGCGGCTTCTTTTTCCGAGTCAGTAATTTCCTTATAGAGGTCGTAGTTTCCGCCAAAAATCCTGATGCCGGCTTCCGATATTTCAAAGATTCTGTCGACCCTCCTCAACAATTCCCTGTCGTGTGAGATAACGATCAGACCTTTGTTTTTTGGAAATTCTTCAATGAATGAGAAAACGGCATTTCGTCCATTTTTGTCGAGGTGGTTTGTCGGTTCATCGAGGATTACAAAGTCGTAATCATTCATGAAAAGGGAGGCAAGGCGGGCTTTTATGATCTCACCCCCGCTCAGCGTGGAGACAGGAGAAGCACCCGAAAACCCGGTTAATCCGGTCTTTGCCAAAGCTTTTTGAATCTTTTCCTCAATTTCCCAGTCATCATCAAGTTCGATAAAATCCGCTTCTGTTCCGCTTCCTGCGGTGATCTTGAGATAAGCGAGATATTTGAGTTCGACTGCCAATAGTGAGGCTACGGTGTCACCTGATGATTCGAAAAACTCCTGTTCAAGGTATATTAATTTTTCCGGGCGGGTTACACTTCCTGATGAAGGGACGATCAAACCGGCGGCAATTTTGGCGAGTGTGGATTTCCCTGAGCCGTTGCTGCCGACAAGTCCCGTTACTCCGGGATTGAAGGAGATGGAAATATCGGATAAGAGGGTAAAACCGTTTGGGAAAACAAGCGAAATGTTTGATACAGAGATTCGGGACATAATAACTCCATTGCTAACATGAATTGTTAATTGTATTTAGCGGTGATGGGGAGTTATATTTTCACTTTATGTCCTTTTTGGAAATGATTACAGTTGCAAAATTAAGATTTAAAAACAAAAATCTAAAAAATTTTCGGTTGAAAGGAATAATTTATCAACCGGCGGCGCTAACGGTTGTAAAAAAGAGGATGATAGCTATTAAAATAAGTGCGATTGTGAGTAATACTGTTTTCATTGTCTGGTCTCATGCGTTGTTATGACTTCATGTTTTTAGACCAGGACAACTTAAAAAAGGTTGCAGGGGGAACGGAATTTTTTTCCCGCTCCCCGTGTCAAAATCATTTCATCACATTTATGAAGAGAATTGCGAGGGTGGCGATGTTGCCAATGATTCCCAGTACGAGAGCCGTATCACCGAGATAAGACCAGAACGAACGCTGAGCCTCTTTCGGGACATAGATATAGTCGCCCGGCTCGAGAGAACCCCTGAATTCCGAAGCCTTGTGCCACTGTTTTGTGTTCCCTTTGATGACCATGATGTCATCGGCATTTGCATAGTCGTTTAATCCCCCGGCCTGACGGATGTAATACTGAAAATCCATTCCGGGAGAGTATGGAATCCAACCCGGATAAGGCACCTGCCCGACCATGTTTATTCCAATCGGAAGGCTGGAGACCACAATGATGTCACCCATCTGGACACGATAGTTTTCATAGAAACTTCTCAGGGTGTCATTTTTAACCGTCAAATCTATCAACTGGCTGTTGTTGTAAAAATTCAATTGAGCTTCGAGTTTGAGGTATGAGGTATCCCTCTCGTTCAGACCGGAGAGTCTGTAAAGGTTAAGAAAATCGAGCGAACTCAACTCAGCCATAAATTTTTGAATATCCACGACATTTTTATCCTCCTGCATATCCACTTTTTCTCTTGGAGCATCGACACCATAGTATGCACGGATAACGCTTGAAGGGAGGTTTTTGCTTTTTAACAGGCGGATATTGTTAAGCGAAGCAGTTGGAGTCAGTCCTCCCGCGAGTTCGAGAGCATCCTTGAGGGTTTGCTGTTTTCTTCCAAAAGGGACATAACCGGGTCTGTTTACTTCACCAATAACAAGAATTTTAAAGTCATCCATAAATGGTTGTTCATCACCAACCACAATCCGGTCACGGTTTTGCAGTTTAATGTTTGAAGTGGTGGCGACGCGAATTTTTTCCATTTTTGTTCTGTCGTAACTCAACCTGTAGATGGTAGTGGAGTCGTAACCCTGGAAAGCGGAACTGTTTCCGAGTGCGTAATAGATGGCATCCTGCAGATTGTCGCCATCAATGAAGTGGTACCTGCCTGCGTTGTTTACGGCTCCCTCGATCTCGTAATATATTGCCTTAAAATCCGCAATCGGAAGGATAATCACATCATCATTTTTAAGGTAAGGGTTCTGGTTGACATCGCCGTTAATCCGGAATTTCTGTATGTCGATTGTAAGAATCTCACCTGATTCCCTCTTCAATTTTATATTTCTGAGGCAGATGGTGGCCTTTTCCACAGCAGCATTATACATTACTCTGGTGAGGAACTGGTCAACTCTCTCACCGGGTGCTGCGGGAAAAGAGCCTGCAAGCTGAGGGTTCCCAACGATGCTGACACTCAGCTTCCCTTCGTTCACTCCCATCGGGGTTTTGTCTTTTTGGGCCACGAGAAGAGGCGAGAGGAGGAAAAGCAACAAAAGGAATTGCTTCATCAACTACCTCTTTCCGTATAGTTGTGAGTAATATTTCTCATATTCGCCTGAAATGATCCGTTGCCACCATTCTTTGTTGTTCAGGTACCAGTCGATTGTTTCACCGATTGCGGTTTCGAAGGAAAATTCAGGTTTCCAGCCGAGTTCAGTTTCAATTTTGGTGTTGTCGATGGCATAACGACGATCGTGTCCGGGTCTGTCTTTCACATACTCGATCATCTCTTCACCTTTTCCGAGGTGATTCAGAATAAGTTTAACGATTTCGATGTTGGTCATTTCGTTTTTTGCACCGATGTTGTAAACCTCACCGGGTTTACCTTTTTCGAGAACAGTTTCAATTGCATAGTTGTGGTCGAGAACATATATCCAGTCTCTTACATTCAATCCGTCACCGTAAACGGGAAGTTTTTTCCCGTTGAGAGTATTAATAATCATCAGCGGGATAAGCTTTTCGGGGAACTGGAAAGGTCCGTAATTATTCGAACATCTGGTTGTAAGCACAGGCATGCCGTAAGTGTGATAAAATGCCTGAACCATCATATCGGCTGCAGCTTTGCTTGAGGAATAGGGGCTGTTTGGTGAAATCGGTGTGGTTTCGGTGAAGTAGCCTGTGGCTCCAAGGGAACCGTATACCTCATCAGTGGAAACCTGCAGGAATCGCTCCACTTCAAATCTGCGGGCAGTTTCGAGAAGTACATTTGTTCCGATTACATTGGTTTCATAAAACACTTTTGAACCGAGTATGCTTCTGTCGACATGTGATTCCGCAGCAAAATTGACGACGAATTTTATTTTGTATTTCTGAAAGACATATTCAACCAGTTCAGGGTTCGCAATGTCACCTTTTATAAATCTGTAATTTTTATGATTTTCAGAAGCCTTAAGATTTTCGAGGTTGCCTGCGTAGGTCAGTTTATCGAGATTAACTATAAAAATGTCATCTCTTTTTTTCAAAAGTGCATTAACAAAATTGCTGCCGATGAAACCTGCGGCTCCTGTAACCAGAATGTTTTTCATACTAAGAATAATCCTTGAAATTTAGATAATTAAAAAAATCAATAAAAGAAAAGACCAGCCAGCACCCCAACCTGAATAAAGAAGGAGTTACCCTTCACATCATTTGCGGGAAAATTATTAACTGCCACTCCGTTGTCAGCCTTCCATGTCTCACCAAAAAGGGAGAATGAATAACCTGCTCCGACTCTCAATGAGATCAGCGGATGAAGCAGGATGTCTGCATTCAGAGTGGGTGCCAAAACCATGTAGGTATTGGTATATTTCCTTCCGAGGCTTTGTGTGGTGCCAAGGGGGTCATCTTTGAAAGTTGTGAGATCGGAATTCCAGTCAACAGCTCCCTTGTGTCTGTAAATCTCGATATCCTGACCACCAATTCCAACTATTCCACCTATGGAAAGTGCCCAGTTTCTGATGAAGGGGAGTGAATATTCGAGCGTTACGCCTGCAAAAGAATTTGAATAGCGGGTTTCTTTCTCGAATCCGTTTACGGTTCCTTTAGAAGAGGTACCTGAGGTCATCCCGATTCCACCGAGCCGAAGGTGTTTTATGACGCCAATATAGACGAATCCGCCTCCGCCTGAAAAGTAGGAAGATTGTGAGAGATCGGGTGTGCCAAATCCGGCGAGTGCACTGTTCAGTTTTGCAAGATCGGTGAACATTATTCCACCGAAGTAACCACCACCTCCACCGAACGGTGAATCGAAAGCAGGGGCTCTCTCGATCGGTTCGTAGTCGTCTTCATCCGTATTTTGAGCCCAAACAACGCCAAGGGAAATAAAAAGGAGGAGTAAAAGTTTTTTTAACACAAATGCCTCAGTTCTCTGATGTATAATCTAAATAAATGTTGTAATTCCACTTGTCGAAGTAGAGGTTTCCGCCTCTCCACTCAACTTCACCCCGCTGGAAATCGATTGTTTCACTTCGCGGGTGGATTTTTGCCGGGAAGAATTCTCCTGAGAAATCATCGTTCACTATAAAATGGTAGTTATCAGTATTGCCAAGATAGTAATATCTGACAACAGGATCATCGGAAGGTTTCAATTTGAACGATTGATCCACCGGAATCCAACCTGTCTCATTAAAGTAAACCTCCGCCCAGTCGTGAAGGTTCACCTCCGGCGGGTGGAGCATCCATCCACTCTGCCATTTTGCGGGAATTCCGTTCATTCTGCAGAGTGTTATGAAGAGAAGAGACTGAATTCCGCAGTCGCCGTGCATGTTTTGGTAGCAATAGGAAGCAATATCGGGTATGGTCGAGTATTCGAGAGCACCTGCCCACGGGATGTTGTCGTTGATCCACTCGTAAATAAGTTTAAATTTCTTTATGGGTTCGGTTTCTCCTCCGATAATTTTCGCCGACAGAGCCTTCAGTTCATCAGTAAAGGGGATATGCGGCAATCTTTCGGCTGTATAAATGTCATACAGGTCGGAAGAGGTGTCAATGGTGTATTTTTTTGTAAAATCGATGTTGTTAAATTCCGAGTAGGCTCTGTATTTGTATTCCACTTCAAAAACCAGCGGACTGTCTTTTTCTGCGGGTGCTTCAAGATAAACGGAACGATGAGTCGTTGTATAAGGAGAAATTACAAAATTTTCATAATTGGCTGAGATAAGCTCCACACCCGTCTGTCTGTCACGAACCTCAGCGGGATAGGGTAGCCAGCAACGCACAATTTCACCCGATGGTACGGCATTTGGTTTAACCGTAAGAGTATATTTTACCTTGATCGTTACCGGTTTAACGAGCCTGTTGTCCCGCTTTTTGCTCTCTTTTATCACATCGGGGAGCAGATCGAGCAGAAATTCATCGAGAAGATCGGGTGATTTCCCTTCAACTTCTTCCCATCTTTTCTTTGCTTCCTTGTCAATTCTGAAAAGATTTCGCGCAGCGAGCTTAAAGTATTTTTTCTCACCGTCAATCAGTTTCACTTCGAGAGCCCTTTTTGCTTCCCATGCATCCAACTGTTCATTGGTAACGGCAGGATAGTATTTAACGAGAAAAGCTTTAACTTCCTCTCTCGATTTCGTAAAATCCTTTTTTATCCGTTCCATAAGGTCGAGGGTGAACCTCAAGTCATAGACCTGAGACGGCGAGAGTTTACTGTCCGAAAGGAGACCGTAAATTTCTGAAGCGGCTTTCTTAAACTCTCCGTTTTTAAACAGATCATCAACATTTTTAAATCCTGATTGAGGAAACGATTCAAATGAGAGTAGCATCAAAAAAAAGACCGCTGTTAAAATTTTCATTTGGTACCAAAAAAATGGGTGACTTTATTCAGTTTAAACCTTGTTCTGTAACTTTCTGTCATACAGACACAAAATTAAACAACTTGATGTATTAACTTTGCATCATTAAAAAAACTACTTTAAATAACAAAAATACGATTTAATAAAAGGCTATTAAAATGAAAAAATATTTGCTGCTTTCATTTGCACTTTTTTCATTCACACTTCTGCCACAGTTTCAATTACAATGGACTTCTTCGGGGCTTCCCTACTCAAAGCTTTCGGGATGGATGAACTTTGAGAAACAGGGAGATAACTGGTTAAAAAGAATTTATACTATCGACAGCACACGGTTCGATATAATGCAAACCGGCTTTTCAACAACTGTGCAGTACTCATACATTTTTAGCAATCCCGAGAGACTTGCAGGGGCACAGTTGTATTCACTGCAACAGGATTTAAATGGGAACGGCTTTGTAGATGCCTACATACTTGCTTACAACGGAGTTTCCACCAATTACAGACAGTCCTTTAAAATAGTTGATCTTGCATCCGGTGATGTACTCATGGAAAAGAACGACCCGAATTTTTATTACAATTATCCCAGTGTCTCAGACATAAACAATGACGGTTTGCTGGAGTTGGTAGTTGTAAAGTATGAATATCCACTGTTTGGTAATTTTTTCTACGAAGTCTATTCAACGGGCGCAACAGGAGTGGGTGCTGACGGAAAGATCGAATACGGTTTTAAGTTAATGCAAAATTATCCAAACCCCTTTAATCCCGAGACAAAAATAGAATTCAGTCTTGAAAAAGCATCTCCTGTTTCGCTCGTGGTTTATGATATGAACGGAGCTAAAGTAAAAACATTGCTTCAAAATGAAATGCCTGCCGGCGTACAAAGCGTTCAATGGGATGGTTCAAACGATTCAGGAATACGGGTGCCTACCGGTGTTTATATGTACACACTCACCACGGGCAACACTTCCCAAACAAAAAAAATGATTATTCTTAAATAGGAGAAATATATATGCGTCAGTTTGAAGTGCCCGGATATGCTGCTGTAAGTGATACAGGTTTTGTGTTTCTTGGAAATACCGGTGAAACCTTTAATATGAATGAGATTGCGAAAGAGATATATGAAATGATCCACCGGAACCATAATACCGATGAGATATTCACTTACATTCTTCAAAATTATGAAGTTGACAAACAAACCTTTGAAAGAGATTTCGAAGATTACATTAATCGATTATTATCTTTCGGACTTGTAAAAGAGATATGAAAATAGCAGTAACCGGCTTAAACGCCACAGATAATCCCGGTCCCGGTATTCCGGTAATGCGAAGCCTGCAAGAGGCCGGTATCCCCGACCTTAAATTAATTGGCTTAATTTATGATTCCCTTGAACCGGGGATCTATATGGATAATGCGGCTGACAAGTGTTACCAGATTCCGTATCCCTCCTCGGGGTTGGATGCTTTATACGACAGGATAGCTTATATCCACAGTATCGAAAAAATCGATATGATAATCCCTACACTTGACAGTGAACTCTATGGCTTTGTGAAGCTTGAACCGAAGCTGAATGCACTCGGCATCAAGACATTTCTGCCAACGGTAGAGCAACTCAACATCAGAGGGAAGGACAAGTTGTTCGGCTTTTGCAAAGCGAACGGTATAGCGGTGCCAAAAAACACCCTCGCAACATCCATACAGGACCTCTACTCGATCCCCTCGGAGTTCAGCTACCCTGTGGTTATAAAGGGGATATTCTACGAGGCTTACATTGCAAACAATTTTGAAGAGGCAACTGCCCACTTTAAAAAACTTGCGAATAAATGGGGCTATCCAATAATTATCCAGGAGTTTGTAAAAGGTTCTGAATATAATGTGGTTGCTCTCGGTGACGGCGAAGGCGGAATGACCGGAGCTGTACCGATGAAAAAACTTTACATAACCGACAAGGGGAAGGGGTGGTCGGGAGTTACAATCACCGAGCCGGCACTTCTTGAAATATCGAGGAAAGTAATCTCGAAAATCAAATGGAAAAGCGGGATGGAACTCGAGTTTATGAAATCTGAATCAACGGGTGAATACTATCTCCTTGAAATTAACCCAAGATTCCCCGCATGGGTATATCTGGCACCCGGTGCGGGACAAAACCTTCCCGCTGCTATGGTTAAAATGGCTAACGGTGAGAAGGTTACCCCTTTCACAGATTATACAGTCGGTAAAATGTTTGTAAGATGCTCATGGGACCTCCTCGCAGATGTCTCCAAACTTGCTCAAATTTCCACTTTAGGAGTTATTTAAAATGGCAGATAAAAAAAGATACGAACGCCCCGTAGTGCTGAAACAGTTTTCGGGATTTATGAATAAATTTGGTTCAAGACCTGTAAATACACCAAAAACAAATATTGATGGAATTCCTGTAAGTGAGCTCACTGCAAAATATGGCTCTCCTCTTTTCGTTATTTCTGAAAGAAAAATCAGGGAAAATCAAAAGAAAGCTAACAGAATATTTAAAACCCGCTATCCAAAAGTGCAGTTTGCATGGTCATACAAAACAAACTACCTGAATGCAGTCTGCTCGGTTTTCCATCAGGAAGGTTCATGGGCGGAAGTGGTGTCAGGATTTGAATATGACAAGGCACGCCGTCTTGGTGTGAAAGGGGAACATATCCTTTTCAACGGTCCCGATAAGGACAAAGTATCACTTAAAAGAGCAATAAACGAAGGTGCAAAGATACACATCGACCACTTTGATGAACTTTATGACATAATTGAGCTTGCTGAGGAAACAGGGAAAAAAGCCCAGGTGGCTATCAGGGTTAATATGGATACAGGAATTTATCCAAAGTGGGACAGATTCGGCTTTAACTATGAGAACGGTGAAGCAAAACAGGCTCTTCGGAGGATTATTACTTCCACCGGCTTAAATCTTGTCGGACTGCATACCCACATCGGCACCTATATGATGAGTGCTGACGCTTACAAAATTGCCGGCGATAAAATGGTTGAACTCGCATCCTGGCTCAAAAAAGAGTACAATCATGTTCTCGACTATATAGATCTCGGGGGTGGATTTCCATCGAACAACACACTAAATGGTCAGTATCTCCCTGCAGAACAGATTTTACCATCCATTGAACAGTTTGCGGATGCAATTACAACTTCCCTGTTGGAGCTCCCTTATGCGAAAGATGAATTGCCGATGCTCGTTCTTGAAACGGGAAGAGCCCTGATCGACGACACAGCACATCTTCTCTCAACTGTTCTTGCCATGAAACGGCTTTCAGACGGCAGAAGAGCCATGATAATCGATGCAGGTGTGAATCTGCTTTTCACACGATTCTGGTACAAACACCAGATCACCCCCGCTCAGGACAGTGGAATGATGACCGAAGATACTGCCATCTACGGACCGCTTTGCATGAATATCGACTGCATTGCGGAGAGTATTACACTTCCCGTTATGAAAAAGGGTGATCAACTGGTTATAGATTATGTCGGTGCATACGATATGACCCAATGGATGCAGTTCATCCAGATGAGACCGAATGTGGTCATGATCATGGAAGATAAAACAGTCGAACTGATCAGAGAAGCAGAGACGATTGACTATTTGATGACAAACGAAAGAATCCCTGAAAAACTTAAGAACTTCAAACTGTAAAGGTTTTCTGTGCAATTCTTTCTGAATTCAGTTTTCTTCAGCTACAGCCAGATCCTGTTTTCCAACAGGAGATGGCTGGGGGCTGTTGTGCTATTGGCAACTTTCGCATCGCCCAAAATCGCTCTTATGTCACTCCTCGGGGTGATTCTGAGCAATTATACTGCTTATCTGCTCAGGTTTGAACCGGCAAAAATAGAATCGGGATTCTACGGATTCAATGGAATTCTCTTCGGGGCAGCCACCGTTTTCTATTATGAACTGACGCCTTTGTTCCTGCTCCTCATTCCGCTGTTCGTTGTCATATCGTTTCTTATATCCGCTGTGCTCGAGAATCACCTTGCGGTTACATTTAATCTGCCCGGTCTTAGCCTTCCATTTGTGATTACGGTTTTTATCTATATCGTATTTCTGGGGAATTATTCAGACATTCAACTCGCTCAAAACCAGACGGATGTTCAATATTTCTCATTCCTGCCTGTATTAGTCAAGAATTATTTCAAGTCACTTGCCCTGATTTACTTTCAGCCGAACATCATTACGGGTGTTATCATTGCACTTGCGATTCTTGTTTTCTCGAGGGCTTTGTTTGTTCTCAGCATTACCTCCTTTTTCCTCTCGGGACTGGTGCTCCAATTGCTCCTCCCGGGGCAGTCTGAAAGCCTCGCTATAATTGTTGGATTTAATGCCATTATTACCGCTTTTGCCCTTGGCGGAAGTCTCGTACTCCCCTCGGGGAAGAGTTTTATGCTTACTCTTTTTGCGACTGCTGTGATCGTTCTTATGACGGGTTTTTTCTCGATTCTCCTGACAGGTTACGGATTGCCTGTGCTCGTGCTCCCCTTTAATTTTGTTACACTTGCTACCATCTACAGTCTAAAATTCAGAAAAGACCAGACGGATCTTGTCTTGCTCTACTTCAAACCGGGTTCACCTGAAGAGAATTTGTATTACCATCAGAACAGGCAGGCAAGATTCGACAATTTTAAGTTGTTCTTCCCTGAACTCCCCGTTTGGGGTGAGTGGACCATCTCTCAGGCGTTTGACGGTGAATACACTCACAAGGACAAATGGAGATATGCATGGGATTTCATTCTCACCGAGGACGGCAAGCAGTTTGAGAATGAAGGTGATGTAGTGGAAGACTATTTTTGCTACGGACTTCCTGTCTGTGCCCCCTTGCATGGCAAGGTTGTAAAGGTGGTTGACGGAATTCCTGACAATGTCATCGGTGAATCAAATATTGCGAAAAACTGGGGAAACACCATTGTAATCGACCACAGCGAAGGGCTCTATTCTGCACTCTCGCACCTTAAACCGGGCTCGATAAAAGTCGAGGAAGGTCAGATAGTCGATAAAGGGGATATTATCGCTGCATGTGGAAACAGCGGAAGATCGCCATACCCTCACCTTCACTTCCAGTTCCAGATTGATGACACAATCGGAGGACACACTCACAAGTTCCCGTTCGCATTTTATCTTGAAAAAAGTGAAGGGGAGCTTGCTCTGAAATCATTCGATTATCCGAAGGTTAATTCCATGGTTCAGAATCTGGAAAAACACAAAACCCTCGCAAAAGCTTTCGATTTCAGATTTGGTGAAACCTACAAATTTGAATATCAGCACAAAGGTGAGACAAAGCTTGAGGAGTGGAAAATCGGGATTGACATCACCAGTACCAAATATATTGAATCAACTGCCGGTGCGGTTGCTTATATTTACACATCGGGAAAAGTTTTCTATTTTAGCAGTTTCTCGGGTAACCGAGACTGTGCCCTCTACTATTTCTACCTTGCAGCGATGCAGGCTCCGTTAAGTTATCACGAGGGATTGATCTGGGAAGATTCCTACAGCATTTCGGAACTACCTGTCGGTTTTGTCCGCTTTCTTTCCGAGTTTTTCATCTTTTTTGGTACTTTTATCCATTCAAAAGGAAATTTCAAGTATCACAAAAATGAAGATGAAAAAGAGATGAGATTAAAGGGTGAAATATCACTTACCGGTAATTTCCTGTTTGCCTGGTTTAACCGTCACTACAAAACAGAGGTGGTGGTTAATGATGACGGGCAGATCGAGTCTTTCAGCTTCGATCAGCAGGGAAAAGATAAGATTTTTGTCAAAAGTATTATAAACGAGGAAGAAGATAAATGAAAAAATTCGCTGCTCTCAGCATCACGGCAATTGTTATCGTAATCGGTTTCTTTGCCGTCGATATTGCATCTCAGGTAAATAAAGACCTGACCTGGGCATTCAACCAGTCGATTGATCTCGAAAAAGATGGTAAAATAAAGGAGGCGATCGCTGTTCTCGACGAATTTTATGTCGCAAATAAAACAAGTTATCTCCTGAATCTCCGGTTGGGATACTTGAACTATTATGATTCGGCTTTTACAAAATCAACAGCTTATTATGAAGCTGCCATTAAATTAAAACCGGCAAGCATCGAAGCCAGGCTGGGTCTCAGACTGCCATACGCAAAAAACAACGAGTGGGCAAAGGTTGAAGAACTTTACAACCAGATAATTAAACTTGACCCCAACAACAAGGAAGCAAATCTCCGCCTCGGACAGATTTATTACTACAAGGGACTCGCAAAATTCAATGAATCTTTCGTAAAAGCCAAACCAGACTGGGAAAAGTCGAAAGCATATCTTGAGAGAGTGTTGAACCCTTATCCAAGCGATTATGAAGCCAACCTCGCTTACGGTTATACTATGTTTGCCCTCGGCTACAACGACAAAGCAAGAGAAAGTTTTAACAATGTGCTTTTAGTCAGCAAGGGTGACACACTCGCCATAAAAGGGTTGGGACTTATTAAATGAGAAAAATTCTCTTTCTGATGATTATTGTATCTGTCGGGGTATTTGCCGATTCTTTGCAGGTTTACACTTCAACCTTCGGTACTTACGGCACCTACTCAGATGGCACCACTTCAAAAAGCGGTTCCGTTTTCCTTACAACAGGTCTTAATTACAGGCACCACCTCACGATAGGATACGACTATCTCCATAAAGACGGCGGCATCTGGGGATATAAACAGCACCTGGGTACCGCAGGTGTCACTCTAAATTTCGATCCCTTTTATGCAAAATTCTCTTACGGACATATCAACGGAAAATATGACGATACCACGGGTTACATTTCTTATGATTATCTGAATATTTACAGTGCCGAAGTTCTTTTAAGAGAGAAATCCTTCTATTTCGGAGCCGGCATCAACCATATGTACCTTAACGGATTTGAGAAAAGGAATGTTAATCAGGTGACCGCCAGAGTGGATTACTACGGCGGATATGTCTGGTATCTCTCCGTCAGACCGGTTTTTACGATGTTGACAACCGATAATTCTGTTTCGAGTATGGAGAGTAAAAACAAGAGAAATCTGCTCTCGGTTGCGTTAAAATTCAATTATCTCCTGACCCCGGGATGGGTGGGCAAACTCGGCGGTTCTTTCGGGAAGAGGGCATACTACTATGACAACGACCTGTACACTATCTATAATCAGGATGAGAATCAGGAAATGATGCTCTCGGCGGGCATAGACTGGTATGCCACCTGGCGAACCGTTATAAATATCGGTTATCAGTATAATAAATTTGACGGTTACGATGTAAATTATTTAATTGCAGGTGTAAAAATAAGCTGGTAGCCAAATCAAAATTTTAGTAACCGGTGTCGGTGGTTTTCTCGGGCAAAGGCTTGTCCCTCTGCTCGCGGGAGAACATTCGGTACATGCCCTTTTCCACAGCACGCCCCATCAAAACCCTGACTGTGATTTTACCATTGCAGACATCAGGGATGAATACGCCCTTGCAGCACTTTTCAAGAAATTTCAGCCTGAACTCGTGATTCATCTCGCGGGAATAACCGCAGTCTCCCATGCTCTTGCAATTACTGAAGAGGATGTGAAGGCGATAAATGTCACCGCTTCAGGCACCCTCGCCCGACTTTCAAAAGAGTACTCTGCAAAAATCATCTATACTTCAACCGACCTTGTTTATTCGGGAGATGAAGGCGGCATGGTGAAAGAAGAGGGGAGGCTCAACCCTCTCTCCCTTTACGCTTCTACCAAACTTGATGGCGAACATGCAGTTATGGAGAACACCGATGAATATCTGATTCTCCGTGTTGCACTGATGTACGGGTTTTCAAAAGGGAAACTGAAAGCATTTTTCCAGGAGGCATACAACAAAGTCAGGTCAGGGCAGGAAGTGGTGCTGTTTCATGATCAGTTTCGTTCATCACTATCAGTAATTGACGGTGCAAGAATGCTCTCTAATCTTGTGAAAAACGGGACAACAGAGAAATTTATCAACTTTGGGGCACCCGAAAGGACATCGAGGGCTGATCTGTTTTCGCGTTTTGCAAAAAAAGCGGGGCTTGACGAAAAATATCTTGTGCTCAAATCTCTCGATGATTTTCCGAACCTTCCCCGCGTGGTAGATGTTTCTTTGGATATATCAAGGCTTCTGTCTCTGGGAATTACCCCGTTGTCAGTTGATGACTCAATAGATGAAATTGTAAAAGAATTACCATAACAACTCCCTTACAAAAGAGACCGGAACGGGATCTTTTTGCTGTTCCAGTCTAAAATACAAAAAAGGAATTTGAATGAATCCACATGACCAGTTACTCGGAGCCCACACTTCTGTTCAGGGGGGAGTAAATGCTGCCATACCTCTCGCTGAGAATCTCGGTTTTACGGCAATGCAGATTTTCACAAAAAACAACAACAGATGGAGCGCACCACCTCTAAAACTCGAAGATGCCGAAGCTTTTAAGGCTGGAATTGCGAAAAGCAGCATCAAATTTGTGATGGCTCACGATTCCTACCTGATTAACCTTGGTGCCCCTGCCGATGAAATGTTTAATAAATCAGTGGATGCCATGGTGGATGAACTCGAAAGGTGTGAAATGCTCGGTATCCCGCAGCTCAATTTCCATCCCGGTGCACACCTTGGTGAAGGGGAGGACTTCGGAGTTAAACGAATAGCTCACGCTCTGAACATCATCCACGACCGGACACCCGGCTTCAAAGTTAAAAGCATGATTGAACTGACAGCCGGACAAGGGACTGCAATCGGATACAAATTTGAACACGCCCGTGATATCATTGCACTTGTTAAAGAGCAGGAAAGAATGTCAGTTTGTATTGACACGGCACATATCTTTGCCGCAGGTTATGATATAAAAGACCCCGCAAACTATGAAGGTGTAATAGCCGAATTCGACAGAATCATAGGACTCGATCGCCTGCAGGCTTTCCACTTCAACGACAGTAAAAAACCACTCGGCAGCAGGGTTGACCGTCACGAAAACATCGGTGACGGGTTTATCGGTCTCGATGGCTTCCGGAATCTGCTAAATGATAAAAGATTGCAGCACATCCCAAAAATCCTCGAAACCCCAAAAGGCAAGGAACAACTCGAAGACCTCGAAAACCTTGCGAGACTGAGAAGGTTGATAGAGGGCTGAATATTTGAGGGCTGAATAACTGAAGGTTGAATATCGGTGGGCTGAAGGCTGAAGTTGTTATTTTCGGAAAAGGAGCGACAATCGTCCCGATTGTCCAACCGACAAATTTTAAGTTTTTGAGGTGACTATTCTAAAACCTAAAACCTTGGAAATATCCTTGTGGCGACAAATGGGTAGAATATGGGTTTTCCAGCTCAACTAAATACAACACTGCATCAGCTAACTTTCATTTCAAAAAATCATTATATTTATTGAATGGAATAACAAAAATTTGACAAAAAGAAATCAATGAAAAGACTTCCTTTAGGAATCCAAACCTTTTCCCATTTGATGGGTAATGACTATATATATGTAGATAAGACCGGTTTCATCTCCCGGTTGATCGATTCGCATAAATATGCTTTCCTGGCTCGTCCCAGAAGGTTTGGGAAATCTCTTTTTCTCTCAACCTTGGAGGGGTTCTTTTTGGGAAATAAAGAGCTCTTTAGCGGGCTCGCATTATATGACTACCCCAACTGGCAGAAACATCCCGTTATCAGGTTGGATTTCTCGGACATGGAGCTAAGTACTTTGGCAAATTTCAGTGAATCATTGATGGACAGATTCAAAGAAATTGCCAACGAGGAAAATCTGGATGTTCAATCAAATATCCCCTCAAATTATTTTTCCAGCCTGATTAAAGAACTTTATAAGAAATACAACAAGGGGGTCGTGATTCTGGTTGATGAATATGATAAACCATTGACAGATCATCTCTATAAAACAGAAATTGCCTTAAGTATGAGGGATTTTCTTCAGTCTGTTTTCGCCCGAATAAAGGCATCGGATGAGTATATCAGATTTGTATTTATCACCGGGATAAGCAAGTTTTCAAAAGTTTCCCTCTTTTCGGGTCTTAATCAAATGTCTGATATCTCCATGAACAAGGAATTTGGCACCTTGTTTGGATATACTCAGACAGAACTTAAGTCTTATTTTGGTGACCGCATTTCAATTTTGGCAGACGAATTTGGAATTTCAAATACCGAGCTGTTGCAAAAAGTAAAATTCTGGTATAATGGTTACAGTTGGGACGGAGAAGAGAAATTATATAATCCGTTTTCAATTCTTAATTTTCTTAAGAACGGTAAATTTGAGAACTACTGGTTCTCCACAGGCACCCCTTCGCAATTGATAAAGTTTATTGAAAACAGCAAGCCGGGTCTTGACCTTTTTAGAAATGTAACCGCAAATTATTACACATTTGATGTGGACAGCCTGACCAATATCTCTGCAAAAAACTTTCTTTTTCAGACAGGCTATTTGACTATAAAGGAGAAGAAGTCAATTAAAGGCGAGGAAGAGTTTCTGCTGGATTTCCCAAATTATGAAGTGCAGAGTTCATATTTTGACTATCTTTTTGCTAACGCTGCCAACAGAGCCGCAGATGATATCAAGACCAAAGCAAAAGTGCTTAAAGATGCTTTAGAGGAGAGTGATTTTACGGGATTCGAGGAAGCACTGCGATTCCTGTTTGCTCAAATTCCCTCCAATTTACACATTGAGCAGGAGAGGTTCTATCATTCATTATTTATAATGATTATGTACCTGTCAGGTATCGAAGTGGAGGCAGAGGTGAGTACAAATATCGGTAGAATCGATGGCGTGATGGAGTTTCCTGACAAAATATACATCCTCGAATTCAAGTTTAATCTTCCTCCCGAAGAAGGGTTGAAACAGATTCTCGCGAAAAAATATTACGAAAAATATCTCTCATCCGGCAAAAAGATTTTCCTGGTCGGAGTCGGATTTACCCGGCAGGACATTAAAGTCTCATGGTTTGAAAATAATACCTAATACCTAACACCTAAAATCTCCTACATCGGGCTTTTACCATCCTCGGGAAGTGCTGCATAAGGATTGAAGTGTGCAAGGTTTTCGAACTTGGTATATTCGTGTAAAAATTTCAGTTTCACATCTCCTACGGGACCGTTTCTATGTTTGGCAATGATCACTTCTGCAATACCTTTCAGAGAGTTACCATCGTTGTCCACTTCCTTGCCGTAATATTCGGGTCTGTGGATAAACATAACCACATCCGCATCCTGTTCAATTGAACCCGATTCACGAAGATCGGAGAGCATCGGCTTTTTGTCCACTCTTTTTTCTGATTCACGATTCAACTGCGAGAGCGCAATAATGGGGATGTCGAGGTCCTTCGCAAGTCCTTTTAGCGACCGGGAGATCATTGAAATTTCCCGTTCACGGCTCTCGGTGTCGGTATGTCCCTGCATGAGCTGGAGATAATCGATCACTATCAGTTTGATTCCGTATTCAGCCTTCAGCCTTCTAGATTTCGCCCTGATCTCCAGCACCGTTTGACCCGGCATGTCATCGATGTACATCGGAGCGTCTGCGAGTTTGGCGCCATATCTTGCGAGTCTGGAGCTCTCTTCCGCGCTCATTCTTCCCTTTCTGATCGCCTGACCCGAGATTTTTGCTTCACCGCAAATTAAACGGGTAACAAGCTGAGTTGTCGCCATTTCAAGGGAAAATACTGCCACGGGAAGTTTGAAATCAACAGCCGCATTTCTGGCAAATGAGAGGGCAAGAGCGGTTTTCCCCATCGAAGGTCTTGCCGCAAGGATGATCAGATCGGAATTTTGAAAGCCGCCGAGCATCTCATCGAGGTCGTAGAAACCTGTCGGAACACCAACAACACCGGCAGCATTTCTAGTGTGGACGATCTCGATATACTCCATCGTCTGAGTAACCGCCCGTTTCATGTCGATATAGGTTTTCTTCGAGCGGGTTTCGGAAATCTGGAAAATCTTCGATTCAGCTTCATCAAGTATTTTGAGTGCTGTGTCCTCAGCCTGATAAGCCTTACCTGCAATTCCATGGGAGACGGAAATCAGATCGCGGAGAATCTTTTTCTCAACGAGAATTTTGAGATGATATTCAACATTTGCAGCGGAAGAAATATTGTTCCCGAGTTCGGAGAGATATCCGAGACCACCCACATCGTCAAGCTTTTTTAGCCGCATCAATTCGTTAAAAACGGTGGATACATCCACAGGCTCCCGCTCATTATAGAGAGAAAGCATTGCGGTAAATATCGACTGGTGTGCCGGCTTGTAAAACGCATCCTTGTCGATTACGGCTACAGCCTTGTTTATCGATTCAGGATCAATCAGAAGTGCGCCCAAAACAAATTGCTCAATCTCGATAGAATGCGGAGGCCTCAATGTTGACGGCATAAAACCGGCAATATTTACAGCATTCTCTTTAATCTCTTGCTTGCTCATATCTCTCAAAAATTAAAAAATCAGGAATGGAAAGATAAAGGATAATCCAATAATGCAGTAATCCAATAATGCAATAATGATTCAACTATCGGTTTTTAGATTGCCGGTGAATATTCTTAATGAAATATTACTGCATTATTGCATTATTGGATTAATCAGCATCCTCCAATTACTCTTGCGGATTTCTTCTTGGGGGCGGCGCTTTTCTTGGCGTTCTGAATGAGAACGGGAAGTTCGTTTACTGCTCTTGAGCGGAACCTGTGTGTGTCTTTCTCCTGACGGGTGACGGGTTCGGATTTTGGAGCGTATTCAAGGATTTCCTTTTTGAATGTGTCGAGACCGCCTTCGAGGATTGAGAAGTTTTTGTATCCCAGTTCATCGGCTATGAAAGCTGCCTTTTTCTCATCTGCTTCGGTGTTGGAAATGAAGAGTATTTTTTTGTCTTTAAGGGCGAGAATCTTGAATGCATCCTTGCCGAAAAGTTCTTCAAATGTCATGTTTACTGAGCCGGGAAGGCTGAATTGAGCGAACATTTTTGCAGGACGAAGGTCAATTATCTGAAGCTTTTTGTCGTTATCAAGAAGTTTGAAAGCAAGTTCATCCACTGATACTGTGTTCACTTTTTCGGAAGTGGCGGCTGTTGCAGCATCAGCGAGAAGTTCTGTTCTTCTTTCGGGCATGAAGATGGTCACAATTCCGAGAACAAAAAGGGTTAGTCCGAGACCCAGATAGAGTTTTTTAGGCTGCAGTTCGGGGTTTTCAGATTTGTTTACCTTCTTTTCGACCCAGGTAGTGAACCAGAAAGCACCCACTGCCATTGCAGTCATACCGAATGCAAAGATGCCCTGAGATATTCCCAGCGTATCAAACATGGTTACATTTCCCCAGTTTTCAGCTTTGTAGAGTTCTTCAAACCACGGATAACCTTCGGCAAAAAAGAGAACGCCAAAAGCACCGCCGACAACAAAAATCATCGCATCAATTTTACCAATAGCGGCTGCACAAACGCTTGTACCGGGACAAAATCCTCCGATAACGAATCCCAGACCCATAATCAAGCCACCAACGATTGCTGACCAAAGAAAAGTCGGATTAACATATATCAGGCTAAGGTCGAGGAGTCCGTAATGTCCGAGGATGACTACTCCGATCATCGCCGTGATACCGGCTGTAAAAAATACGCGAAGAACGGTAAAATCATATCCATAGAACAGGCCTACAAGTTTTTTGGAGGTTGAAAACCCCGCCTGCTCGAGGATGTATCCAAAAGCGATTCCGATAAGGATAGCTACTACAAAATTCAGTTCATTTCCGATAAAATCGGGCACTAATGGTCCCATTATTTACCTCCTTCCACGAGCCACAATTTTCTAAAGAACCATGCGAAAGCATATGCAGCTCCAAAAATTGCGAACATAGTTATCAGTCCACCCGTTGACATAACCGCCATTCCACTAAGTGCGGAACCACTGGTGCAACCTCTTCCGAGCTGTGAGCCCAGACCGAAGAGTGCCCCGCCAATAAATGCGGTAATCACCCTCGTTTTGGTGGTAACGGTCGGAATTTTTTCAAGTGTGAAGTTGAGCCTGTTGGATACAAGTCCCGAAATGAAGGCGCCGACGATTACTCCCAGCACTTCGAAAACGAGCCAGTTTTTCAAGGGATTGTTCTCGTGTTCATCGAGATATTCCTTGTAGAATTTGGATTCCTGAGCATGTGAGGGTGCCACACTGCTTACGGTAGCAACCACGCCGCTTTTAACTGCACCACTTGCTCCCAAACCGCGTCCGGTCACAAAAATTGTTACGAGCAACAGCAGACCAAGAAAAAAGCCTGCAAGATAGGGATTCATATATTTTGTTTCGTTCATGTCAAACCTCAATTCTCAATTTTTACGGCTGAATCTGCGACAGGTTCAACCTCTTTTTTTGTGTTTTCTTCCCCTGTTTCGTCATCGAGTTCTTCATACCCGGTAATCATGGCTTTCAGATTTGTAGTCGGTTTATGACCTGTGGTAATCAGATAAAGGTGAACCACAATAAATGCGATCAATGCGAAAGCACCGGCTGTATGGAAGAGGGCAATCGGCTCGATGGTGTCGATGTTCAGTCCGACAATTGTCCCTTTTTGAGGGTAGCGGTAGAACATATAGAGCAGTCCCGAAGCCACCATGACGGGTATGACGAGAAGTTTCAGTCCCAGATAAACGAGTCTCTGAAGAGGATTCAGCTTGCTAAGCACCGTTTTCTTTGTAGGATGTGGTGCATTTTTGAAAATACCGGTCAGATAGAAATTGATCTGTGCCTTCATATTTGTAAAAGTGGGGAGATACTGTTTCCACTCACCTGTTGAGAAATGCCAGAAAATCGCAAAGGCAATAAGAATTATGAAAGCATAGGCAGCTATGTTGTGGTATTCGACTGCATTTTGATAGCCGAAGAACTTGAATGATCCATGCACCTCAAACCCTGTTGCTGCGAGGAAAAATATCAGGAATGCCTGAGTCCAGTGCCAGAATCTTTCGAATGATCTGTAGATATAAACCTGTTTTTTCATTTTGAGCCTTCCTTTCTTTGTTTACGGTTCGAGAATATTCTCAGTGAGCCGTGAGCAAAGATACCGAGGATGCTCAGGAAAATAATCCATTTACCGGCTGTATCGATCACGGGTGAATGGTCTCTTGCGGGCATGTAAAAGTCATTTAATCCGGCGAGTCTGCTTTCATTGCGGCTGTGGCATTCGGTACAAGAAACCGTTTTCTCCTTAGTGGAGACCATGTGATTAACGGGCCAGGTCATTTCGGTTCTTATAAATGAAAGCTGACCGCTGAATGGAAGTCCCACTTCCTCCATGCCAACGCGGGAAGCCCGGATCCAGTCAAAATCTTTCCAGAGAGCTCCTTCACCTTTTTTGTCGGCGAAAAGTTTGGGTTGGATAAGCATTTTATTGACAGGATCATATGGTTGTCTTGCCTTGTGAATTTTAACGGGGGTAATTTTCGACTCGGGATCGGAATAGGAGCCGTTAAGTGTGTTTACCTGAAGCGGTTTTGTTGTGTCGGATACCGTGTCTCCAATTAAATAATGATCCGCAGTACCGTTAAACCAGATATAATCGGGTTTTACATTGGTTCCCCAGGTGAAGCTGCCTTTTATTGAGAGGTAGGTGTGGTTTCCGTCTTTGTCATCGATCTCAAAGGGCTTGCCGTCTTTTAGCTTACCCGCCGTTGACCAGTCCCACTCCATTTTTGTAGCGTTTACTTTAGCATACACGGGGATATGGCAGGTCTGGCATGCGACTTTAAGCGTGTGCTCGTTTAGAATTGCAGCTTCATGCGGGCTTTCCGTATGGCACTGTTCGCAGGTTGATCTGTCACGGTTCATCGAAGAAAGTGAATAAACCTTCCCCTTCATCAGGTGGTTCTGTGAAGTGTGGCAATCGACGCACGACATGTTGGCACCATCAGTACCCATATGAACATCGATATCTTTTGAACCGTCAAACATCGCTTTATCGAGGTCGCCATGCTTAACATTGTTTCCGCCACCGCCGAAGAAGTGACAGACTCCGCAGTTTGTCCGTTTTGGCTGACCAACACTTTGAGCCACCTTGTTAAGATCAAGTTTTGGATCGGGAGCGCCACCCATCTCAGAACCTTTTGCGTAGGTTTCCGAATTGTCATGGCAGATAAGGCAATCGATATTTGTGGAATCCGTGTACCCTTTTAAGGCGTCAGTCATTCCAAAACCGATATGGCATTTCGCACAACTTTGCTCATTACCTTCCACTCCGATGCAGAAGTTGTTTATCGCGTTGTGTTTCCCGATGTGAATGATGCCGCGACCCTTCACATACTCTTCCCGTTCCCAGTTCCAGTGACTTGATTTCATCACTTCTTTGTGTCTTTCGGTGTGGCAAGAAATACAGGCCTCAGTAATTTCCTGAGGGCGGTTGAATTTCTTTTGAAGTACTGCAAATTTTGAGTGATCCACCGACGGGACATGTTTTTTGGAGTATTTTTCCTTCAGTTTGACAGTCATATCCTGTGACACTTCCTTTGGGCGAAGGAAGAGTATCACACTCACGATTGTCAGAAAAAACACCAGCAGAATTATGACTATTTTTTTCATTTTGAGAATCTTGTTCTAATTCAGAATTTAAAATTACTTTATACCCTAAAATAAATTTCTTCTAAATGACAAACAAGAAAAATGTCAATATTTATAAAATAGTTTAGTATAATAATACGATTCGATAATTATTCTTTCAGACCGTAACTCGCTTGATCACAGGTTCTCGAAATATGGAGATTGACGGAAAAATTTAAAAATATGAAAGAATGCTTACGGAGGATCTCTCTTATTAAAAAGCAAATTCCTTTCTAACTCAGGAAATTTGCCGCCTTTGAAAATATTTGTTCAAACTCCTGTTCCACTTCATTTTCCGTTTTCAGAAGTAGAGGGAACGGATTCTCGTGTGTGTAATTGTATCCGGGATTTATCAATTCGAATCTGATTTTTTTTGGATGATCAGAGATAAGCGCATCCCGAATTGAACCGGCAGGGATAACGGAGTCCTTGGCGAGTCCCATTGCGAATATCCTGTCCCTGATCTTGGCAAGGTACCGTTTTCTCACAGGGAGGTTTTCATCATGCCCCAGCATTGCTTTGAACAGAAATGCTTCTTCCGATTCCGATCCGAAGAGAGACCTGAGTCTTTCATCCACCAGAAGGTTTTGCTCAAGTTTATGTACATAAAAATCCTGAATGGTATTTGCGGCTTCACTGTCGAGTATGTATTTGTTGACGGGAGCCATTTTGTTTAAGGTGGTTCCCCCGCAAAACAGGACACATCTGGAACTGTTAAAAACACCAAGAGGATTGCTCATCATGATAATTTGGGCGATGAAAGCTCCGATCGAATATCCGAAGAAATCGACGGTGGTTCCTTTGTGAAGTCCGCTGATCTGACCATCCCTGATATCCCCGGCCAAAGCGATGATATCCCTGATGGTTTGTATTCCGGAATAGACAAATCTTTGTGGAACGAACTGCAGCCTCGTTGAAATTGCCGCATTAACGGGACTGGAGAGTACCACTCCGGGGAGAAGATTTTTCCGTTCATTCGAAATTTCGTTCATCAGTCTGAAATTTGACCAGCACTTCGGGGCTCTGTTCATATGGAACGCATTGGGAAAAAGAATCACGGGTTTGCCTGTTTTTTTCAAAAGAGAGTATGCCCATGTGAGATATTTTTCCCAGCCTCGTTCATTCAAACCATGAAGAAGAATTATAGCGGAAGAGGATTTTTCAACTCTTGAATCGGACAAAATTGAGTATTGAAACCGGTTGTTTTCTTCGACCTCACTGTCGGGGACGCTAAGCATCTTCAGAAGATAGCGGTCGGAAAATTCATTTTGCGAGAGGTAATATTTCATCAGAGCTTTTACGAGTGGATTGAGATCCGAATATTCATCTCCCTCCGGGTAGAGCCCGGTGATGTCGCTTTTGAACTCATGATTACTTATTTTTAGATCAAGCTCATCGATTATAAGAGAGTCGTATTCAATGGAATATTTTTCTCTCAACAAAGGATACAATTTTGAGTATCTCATTGGGTTTTTCCTTTTGAGTCTGCGACTCTTTTAGCATTTCGTTGTTTCAGTGAGACAATTTCCTTTCGTTTTTTCCGAAGAATATCCTCCCATCTGACAATACCCTCTTTGAATTGCTCCATTTTTGTGAACAAGCCATCCACCGCAGCAAGCAGGTCTTCGAGTTGTTGCTCAGCCTCATCAAAGGGGCGCGACTCAAGGTTCTGAGTCAGACCGAGGAAGACCTTGAATTTATCTGCGACCTTTTTGATTTCCTCGAGTGAATAACCGAACAACTGAAGGTCTTTGATGAGATTGCAGATAAAAATATAGTTCGGAGCATAGAGCCGGTATCCACCCTCACTTCGCATCTCGGGTTCGATTATTCCCATGTCTTCCCAGTGTTTTATTGTTCTCGGGCTTACCTTTACATGTTCAGCGAGTTGACCAACGGTTAAAAAAGTGACATTCAGTCTGTATCTCTCGCTGTCAACCGACATTTTGGGAAGGCCAACCTTCTTGATTATCTTTTTGATTGCTTCGATACCATAACCCAAATCATGCAATTTTTTAAGATGCTGGCATCTTTCAAGTTGATAGAGGGAATAGAGCTCCGTGCCGTCGTCCGATATTCCGGAATGCTTTACGAGCTCCTCTTTTTCCCATTCTGCAAGAATTCTTTTCGAGATTCCGAGCTTTTCAGCAAGTTCATCCCGGGTAAAAATTTCATCCAAACATGTACCTGTGCGTATAGTTGATAAAAAAGATGACAGTGAACGAATACTAATATACAGTTTTAAATTTAAGAACAAAATTTAAAATGAATTTTGACTCATAATTCACGGTTTCAAAGCATTTTATTAGAATTTTTCTAATGGGTATCTTTGCAGTTTCCCGTTCAAAAATTTGAAAAATCACCAAGCAGACATGAAGGAATCCACAGTTCCCGGAATTAACCATGGAAATTGCCGTACAGTCAAGGAGAAAAGATGCGATTCCGTTATCTGATCCTGACGCTTGTTCTCTGGCAACAAATATTCTGCCAGTACAGACCTGTTTTCATCGGAGTTGAGCAGGGCCTTTCGTCGTCTGCAGTCAGGTCAATTCAACAGGACTCTGCAGGTTTCCTTTGGATTGCGACCTGGGACGGTCTGTACCGGTATGACGGACACGAATTCAGGAACTTCAATCACACTCCAGGAGACAGTTATTCTCTTTCCAGCAACAATCTCTTGAATGTTGCTATCGACGGCATTGACAGACCCTGGGTTACAGCGGTGAGTGGTGAAATCAATCTGCTCGACAGAAGGACAAACAAATTTTCTTTGCTCAGGGATAGCAAAGGGAAGCTTCTTAAGGCAGTTTACAACGGGTTTCCTGTAAAATTCGATAAAAACCACATGATCTTCCTTTCTCCGGATGGGGTAATTCTTACCCGGATTTCGGATCTCACCTCTGTAAAACTTGACGAAGTAAAGAAAGGCGCGGTTAAATCACAAAAGGGGGAAGAGGTGATTGTTTTTTATTCCGGACAAGACCTTCTTCTCGTTGACAGGTCGAAAAAAGTGACGAGAGTTGCTACAGGTTTCGATGTGATTATGATTTCTGAGATAAAAGAGGGGACAGTACTGGTGCTTTCAAAGTCCGGGGAATTGTTCGAATATAATGTTCCCGTTGGAGAGTTTAAGAGGGTGGTCAGGGTGTTGAGTGTAGCCACTCCGCCCTCCTTTGACGGGTACAAACTCCACATCGATGATAAAGGTGTGATCAGAGTTGCCACTTCGGAAGGATTTTTTAGTCTGGATAAAGAGAGGAAGGTTTTTAATGAACTTATACCAGGAGAAAATGAAGAGACAATAAAGATCGACGGCAGGATTTTCGCCATATCAGAGGATTATGCAGGCAATATCTGGACGGGTACCTCTTCGGGTTTGATCAAACTGGAGAAACGGGGTGGCAGGTTTATCAACTATCCAGAAGATGATGATTCAGGGATCAACCCGCAGGCCGACCGGATCACTTCGATGATCGAATTACCAGGTTCCAAAATCCTGACAGGTACAACCGGAGGAATTTACACGCTGGACCTGAAAACTGGGAAATTCATCAAAAATCAAAATTTACCTCCCGGTTTTGATAGAGTGCTGGTGTACCGGTTGTTCAGAGACAGTAAGGGGGATATTTGGGCAGGTACCAAGAAGGGGTTGCTGAAACTGCAGTTTACGGGTGACAGACCGGGTACAACTGCAATTCCTTTCAGGGCAAATCCCTCGGTTGATGAGTGGATCAACAGAGTTACTTCAATTACCGAAGACAAAGATGGACACCTCTGGATCGGGACCGTCAGCGGGATAATAAAATATAATCCGGTAACCGGAGACTATAAAATATTCAATTACCATGCCGACTTTGGACAGGAAGGAGATACTTACATCCTTTCACTGCTCCATGATGACGGATATCTTTGGGCAGGGACAAATTCCGAAGGGCTGCTCAGGATCAATACCCGGGACATGACCCACACCCGCTACAGCACTCAGGCAAACAGCCCGCTCAAGCTGAACAACGACAAGATAATGGCAATTCATAAAGACAGAAATGGAAACATCTGGTTAGCCACGATGGGGGGCGGTGTGAGTAGGCTTGGGGCTGACCTGAAGACTGTAAGAACTCTTACAACCGCTGAGGGGCTCGCCAATAACACGCTATACGGAATTCTCGAAGATGAGTCGGGCAACATATGGGTCTCATCGAACAAAGGAATCTCCAAAATAAACTCTCTGACACTGAAGTCAAGGAATTATACAAAAAGTGACGGACTTGCGTCAGGCAGTTTCAATCAGAATTCATATTTAAGGGGAAATGACGGGAAATTCTATTTTGGAGGGACAGACGGCATTACCGTTTTTAATCCCGGTGAGATGATTCCCGACACGGTAAAACCAAAGGTGGCATTGACCGATTTCAGGATATTTAACAAACCTTCTCTCAACAGAATAGTCAACAGGGAAGTGGAGTTGAATTATGACGAAAACTTCTTTTCTTTCGAGATGGCGGCACTGAATTTTGAGAATCCTGCGTACAACGGGTATATGTGGAAACTTGAAGGTTTGACGGAAGAGTGGGTAAATTCCGGAAACAGGAGGACAGTTGATCTGTCAAACATTCCGCCCGGTAATTACAGGTTGATTGTAAAAGTTTCAAACCGTGAAGGGGTGTGGAGCGATGAAACCTTCCTCGCAAAGATTGTCGTAACCCCTCCATTCTGGAAGACCGTCTGGTTTACGGCTCTCGCATCAATCATAGCGCTCTCGACTATCGTGTCAATTCCGATAATGATCACAAAAAGAAAAATGCGGAAAAAGATTGAAGCTCTGGAGAAGGAAAACCTTGTAATGGCGGAGAGGGCAAAAACACGCGATAGAATCGCCCGTGATCTTCACGACGATCTCGCTTCCACAGTAAGCGGTGCCGGGCTTTACATTCAGTCGGCAAACAGTATACTCGGAGAGAATGAAGAGGTGGCAAAAACAATGATCGGGAAGTCGGCTTCACTTCTTCAGGAGGCGGAGCAGGCTATGCGGGACATAGTATGGTCGGTCTCTCCCGAAAATGATTCGGTTGATAATCTTGTGCTTAGAATAAAATTACTGGCAGGTGAATTGTGTGAGGCAGCAGGAATAAGATTCGAATTTTCAAAAATGGGAAATACATCCATGATACTGCAGGACGAAATCAGACGAAACATGTACCTGTCAGTAAAAGAGGCTGTAATCAATTCAGTAAAACACTCGGGGGCTGACCTCATCTCGATTTCGATCAGTAGTGAGGCAACCGGTATTTCGATTGTAATTTGTGACAACGGCAGGGGTTTCAGGATGGAGTCGCAGGCTGAAAAACTCGGCGGAAACGGTATTAAAAATATCCGAAAGCGGTGTGAAGAGATCGGTGCGGAAGTAAAAATTTCAACCGGGGAGGGAAAAGGCACTATAATCGAGATCCATCGGGAGATGAAGAAATGACCCGTTTGGACTATTTCATCAACGGCAAAGTTTCACGATTTTAGCACATGGAAAAGAATGAAATAAAAATCGCCATAGTTGAAGACCACCGTGACTTCCGCGAAGGACTGGTGAGTTTTCTTGGTTTTTCACCCGGCTTTCGTTGTGTAGCCGCATTTCCCTCTGTCGAAAGTGCACTTGAATCGCCAACAGGGTTTGAAGTGGTTCTTCTGGATATCAACCTGCCAGGGAAATCGGGTATCGAGGCAATCCCGCTCCTGAAAGACCTCAATCCCGACCTGAAAATAATCATGATGACGATTTTCGACGATTCCGAAAACATATTTAATGCAATGCAGGCAGGAGCCGATGGATATCTTCTGAAAAACACCCCACCTGGCAGGATAATATCGTCAATAGAAGAAGTGGTATCAGGTGGTGCCCCGATGTCACCTTACATCGCACGGAAGGTTGTGGATTTCTTCAAAACAGGAAGTCCTGCAAACAATGATTATAAACTGACCCAAAGAGAGAATGAAATTCTTGCCTGTCTGGTCGACGGCACGGATTCTCATACAATAGCGAACAATCTTTTCATCAGTTACGAAACTGTGAGGAACCACCTCCGTAACATTTACGGCAAACTGCAAGTGACCTCCAAGGCTCAGGCAGTCGCAAAGGCATTGCGGGAAAACCTTGTAAAATGACACATTTGCGTTATTGACCCTGATATGGCCCCACCTTAAATTGCGATTAAACAATTAACAATTTAAGGTAATCGAAATGATAAAAATTCTGTTTAATATAACGCTGCTCGGCTTCTTTATTACCCTCACTGTTTCAGCCCAATGGACAGTGGTCTCTTCGCCCGTTTCTGATATGAGATTTGTGAAAGTGCAGTTCCTCGACAACTCAAATGGATGGATCGCTGCTGAATCAAAAGTGCTTCGTACCTCTGACGCAGGCAATACATGGAGTCAGGCAAACACCAATATTAACGATACCAGGGGATTTTATGCAATCTCCACCACTACCGCCTGGATTTGTGGTACATTTGGCAAAATAAGCAAAACAACTGACGGTGGGACTACATGGGTTGCCCAGACCACCGGGGCACCAAACCTCTCGAGCATTGACGCCATATTTTTCCATGATCAAAATAACGGTTGGGCTGCCGGAACTGACGGACTCTTGCTGAAGACCACCAACGGAGGAACGAACTGGCAGACAGTACCCACGAATGTAACTTCGGGTTTTGAATCCATTAAATTTTATAACAGCAATATCGGCTGGATTGGTGGTGGTTCCAAATTCTTAAGGACGACAGATGGTGGATCAACCTGGACACAGGTAAACCATTTTGCAGAGGTTCGCGACATCCATTTTCTTGATGCCAATACAGGATTTGTCTCGGATACCTGGGGACAGGACAATCTCGTTCATAAAACCACCGACGGGGGTGCAACCTGGCAGGCTACAACCACAATTACCACAGGCCCATACTATTTCCACGGTGTTCATTTCACCGATGTTAACACGGGTTATGTTGTCGGCAGGACAATGTTTTTTCTCGGTAATCATGGAATTTACAAGACAACAGATGGTGGCACAACATGGACTGCTCAGACAACAAACCCTGTACCGATGTTTGAAAACTTCCGATCGGTTGTGTTCACTCCAAACGGAACCGGCTGGGCAGTTGGCGATAAAAGCGCGATCTACAAATTATCGGGCACTACTTCGGTGGAGGAAGAAAACGGAATCCCGGTTGATTTTACTCTGAATCAGAACTTCCCCAATCCCTTCAATCCCTCGACTACCTTTTCATTTACCCTGCAGAGTGAGGGTCAAACCGAACTGTTGCTCTACAATATGCAGGGGGAAAAGATCGCCACACTCATCTCTGAGTACCTCACAGCAGGAAATCACTCCAGAATTGTCGATTTTACCAAAATGGGTCTCAGTTCCGGAGTTTATCTGTACAGACTGAACCATACGGGCGCTGACGGCAAAAACATTTCAGCTTCAAAAAAACTTACACTTCTAAAATAACGACCGGCGTTTTTGGGTTGTTCCGGCAGACTGCTCTCACGGGGGTCTGCCGGTTTCCATTTAAATCAATTTTATTCCCATCCATATATTGGGTATTTTTACGGTTTGAATTTTTGAAAAAAGAGAAACCATGGAAATACTTAAATCGAAGAAAAAAATAATCCTTGAATATATACTGATTGCTTTCGGTGCTTTTGTGATGGCACTCGGAATCAGCATCTTCCTTATTGATGCAAAGGTGGTGCCGGGTGGAGTCAGCGGACTTTCGATGGCGCTTTACTATTTTACGAACGGGGCATTGCCAGTTGGTGTGGCTATCTGGATATTGAATGTGCCGCTTTACATATGGGGACTGAAAGAACTTGGAAAATCGTTCGGAATCAGGACTTTTTATGGATTTACATTAAACTCATTCTTTATCGATCTGTTACGGGGCGATTTCCCCGGAGTCCCGTTTATCAGACTTCAGGATACCCAGACAGTGAAGGATCTGCTCCAAAACGACTTCCTCTTTCTGATTCTCATCGGTTCGGTTCTTCTTGGAACGGGGCTCGGGATAATCTTTAAGTTTGGAGGAACAACAGCGGGATCCGATATAGTGGCAGCAATTCTGAAAAAGAAATACGGAATCAAGCCGGGTACAGCCATCATAATGATCGACATTTTTGTGATACTTCTTGCGGGGTTTATCATCGATCAGAAGGGTCTCAGTCCCGAAAAACCGGCTCTTTCTCTCACACTTTATGCAATTTTTCTTCTGTTCGTTTCGTCACAGTTGATCGATTTTATCATCGACGGGTTTGATTATGCAAAAGCCGCTTTGATAATAACCGATAAACACAATGAAGTGGGTGAAGCGATTATGAATGAACTGAGCCGTGGTGCAACAGCTTTAAAGTCGAGGGGTCTCTACAGAAATGTGGATCGTGAGGTCATTTATACTGTTGTTACAAACAAAGAATTGCCGATTCTAACCGAAATTGTACACAAAGTTGATCCGACAGCATTTATGATTATCAATAATGTACATGAGATCCTTGGAGATGGCTTCAGGAGAAGAATTTAGGAAGATTCCTGTTCAGTCTTCGCTGACAGGCAGTGTAAAATAGAACGAACTGCCTTTACCGGGGGTGCTTTCTATCCAGATTTCGCCCCCGTTCTTCTCGACGAATTCCTTGCAGAGGATCAGGCCCAGGCCTGTTCCTTTTTCGTTTTCGGTACCACGGGTTACGGTTTTTTCGTCAAGCCTGAAAATCTTACCGATTGTCTCGGCGTCGATACCGACACCTGTATCCGAGACACTAAAGACGATATGAGGCAGTGAATGTGCTGCTGCGGGAACGAAACGGGAATCAAGTGTTATCTTTCCACCGGCCGGTGTGAATTTTATCGCGTTTGAAACCAGATTACGGAAAATGGTGCGAACCATGTTTCTGTCTGCAAAAACCGACACAGGTTCAGAAATTTTGTTTTCTATTTTAATTTTCTTTTTCTCTGCAGCGGTGCCGTACAATCCGGTAATCACATCCAATACATCAGTCATCAGTACTTTTTCCGGCTGGCAGGGGATGCGGTCGGTTTGTGTACGTGACCATTCCAGCAGGTTGTCGAGCAGGTCGTAGATGTTTTGTGTACTGGCAAAAATCTGTGTGAGCAGTTTCTTCTTCTCAGAATCATCGATCTCCTCAAACTCATCCAGAATGACTTCCAAAAAACCGAGTATCCCCTGAAACGGACTTCTAAGATCGTGAGCAATGATTGAGAAGAACTTATTTTTGGTTCTGTTGTTGTCTTCGAGTTTTTTTGAATAACCTAGAATCTCGTTTAGCTGGTTTATCTCCGTGGTTATGTCCCGAATTATGAAACCGATATAATACTCGTCCTCATCCAGTATGACGGGGAATTTCCGTACATCATATACAAATCCTTTGAATTCAAATTGATAGAGCACCACTTCGGAGTCGGGTTGAATCCTGTCATCAAGAGTACTCAAATGTTCGCTCAATTCGGGAATAATATTCAGATCACCTGCCGCCGGAAGTTTGTCCAATTTCTGACCTGTGGCAAATTCGGCAAAAATTTTATTGAAAGTTACAGGAGTGCCCCTCGTTGTTTTCATCCCCATCATGTCGACTGAGCTGTTCAGGAACTCTGTTATTATGGAAAAATTTTTCTTTCGGGCTTCCTCGGCAATCCCTGCCACCAGTTTCTTAAACCGTTTACCTGTCAAATACCGATAGATAAAAAAGCTGAGGAAAAATGTTAATAAATACCCGGAAATTAAAACACTGTACAGACTCGCTGCATAGTTATTTCTTATAAAATAATCATTCGGTCTGACTTCGACCATAAATGCCTTGTCAGCGATTGTGAAATTTGAAGTGTAGAGAAGGTCAGAGTCATCGACCACTTCCTCTGCTCCAACCCTTGGGGGAAGATGGTAGATTTCCCTCATTTTCCCGGTTGTATCCCCCTCAAAAAGAGTGAAACTTAATCCTTTCGGTTGCTCAACAACTGAGAGAGAGCGGACAATTGAATCTATAGGGTAAACAGCGACGAGTACTCCATCGAGTTCATTCCTGCCCGATTTATTTTTGTAAACGGGTGTAAGAATGAGCCTGAAATTGGCAGTTGTATCACTGAAATGGGTCCGGGGAGGTTCAGAAATATAGACTGACTGATCGGCAAGGGAACTGTCTATTGAACTTTTGATAAAACTGTCAGTTGACACATCCCAGTCGATAAAGTGGAGAAACCGGGAATAAGGCTCAATAGTCTTTATAAGGAAAAAAGACTGTTTCTTTTCGTCGGAGGTGACAAGAGAATCTTTCCGGTACTTTTTGGGAACGGACTTCCCGAGTTCACTTGGATTGAGAAGGTCTGCCCACGAAATGATCCAAAAGTGATTATTCTGAATTACAGAAGAGGCGTACTGAGTAAATTCCGACTGGGTGATATTATCACTTGCTTCAAAGAATTTCCTGATGTCATTCAACTCATCGATGTCATTCCGCAGTTTTTCAGTAATTCTCTCCACTCTGTCACGGGCTGCTTCATGGAACCGGGTGTTAAGACTTAAACTGTTGGAGTATTTTATGTAGAGGGCGATTGCCGTGGTGATCAGAAATCCGGCGAGGGCAATAATCAACGCAGTCCGAAAGCTCGAACGCTTTACTTGCAGCAATAATGCAGAATTCTCTGAATGCGTCATGGTTATTTTCTGGTTGCGTGTGCAAGGCGCCAACCATATAAAATCACGAGAGTGATTTGAATCAGGTTTTGAAAGTAAAACCCCTCAAGTGTTGTCTTGAGGGGTTAAAAACCTGTTTGAATTTAGTTATTGATCGCGTCTGTTGTTATATTCATTGACAGCCATCTCTTCCAGGTCGCTTTTCATGGGTTCGGGCAGAATAACTCTGTCATACCACTGATTGTCTTTTCCTCTTTCTTTTGGAGGCCTTACAAAAAGACTTTCTCTTCCTTCAACAACCTGGAAACCTTTTAATATGATGCCGTCAGTGGTCTCAATATCAAAATGAGCTTTGGTGTTGGTTGATCCGTTTGTCAGTGAAAACCTTGTTATTTTCATTGCACTTCTTCCTTGATGATTTGATAAATACCCGGAGATGTATGCGGCAAAAGAACTGTCCCCGTTTCACGGATGTTCCTCAATTCGAACACTCTCTCAAGACACATTTAACGATCGATAAACCATGCCGCATTAATTTAAAATAATGTAATTAGGTTTATCGATTTTCCTTCCTGCAAAATACGAAATCTGATCTTATTTCAAAGAAAAAAATTAAATAAATGTGAAATTTTCACTCTTAATTCATATTACCGGCTGTAAACAGGGTGATTTGTCAGTTTGACAGATATTTACCGGTGATGTTCCTGAATTCTTTCAGAGCCTCATCTACTTTTTCAATATCCTTGCCGCCTGCTGTGGCTGACTGAGGCCTGCCGCCTCCACCACCACCGAGTATCCGTGCAACATCACCAACAATCTTTCCGGCGGAGAGGTTTTTACCTTTCACAAGGTCATCGGTAACCACACAAACGAGTCCGACTTTACCATCGAACACCGAGAGGAGTAGCCCGACACCCGATTTCATATGGTCTCTCAGATCGTCACCGAGCTGCTTCAGTTCCTCGTTGCTCTCAGCTTCTATCTTCGCACTGTAAAGGTTTATTCCCTCAAAACTTACAGGATTGGCAACAACTTTTGAAATCTGCTGTTTCTTGAGTGAGAGTTTGAAATCAGCTATTTCTTTTTCAAGTTTTCGTTTCTCATCAAGAAGTTTGGCGATCGAATCGTTTGCCTCGTGAATTTTCTCGAATTGCGAGTTGATGAACCGTTCAACTCCCGCACCGGTTACAGCTTCGATTCTTCTTACACCGCTTGATATGGAGGACTCGGAGATGATTTTGAAAATTCCAATTTCGGATGAATTCCGAACATGAGTTCCGCCGCAGAATTCGATTGATTTGTCACCAAACTGAACCACATTCACCAGATCGCCATATTTGTCGCCAAAGAACATGAGTGCACCCATTCCCTTTGCCTGCTCAATCGGCATGTTTCTGTGGTGTGTCAGAGGGATGTTCTCCCTCAAAACTTCATTTACCTGTGCCTCGATGTCGGCGAGCTCTTCTTTGGATACCTTCCCAAAGTGGGAGAAATCGAACCTTAGTCTGTCGGGACCCACATAGGAACCCGCTTGCTGGACATGTGAGCCGAGCGTTTTCCTGAGAGCCGAGTGCATGAAGTGGGTTGCAGAGTGATTGCGCATAATATCCCATCTTCTTTTACGGTCAACTTCGGCTATTACTTCCATCCCTGTATCAACGAGAACACCCGATTTATTGTCAACAACATGTATCACTCTCCCTTCATTTTTGAGGACATCCTCCACTGCGAGGCTGTTCTCACCGATGCGGATGATACCTGTGTCGTCAATCTGACCGCCCGCTTCCACATAAAACGGTGTTTTGTCGAGGATTATCAGTTCGGCATCGCCTTCCCTTTTTAATCCGGTGACCGTAGCGATGTCTGACAGCGATTCGTAACCTGTAAATGCGGTGCTGTCGCTGCTGATGGTCTCGAAATTGTCGAGTCCGCCTGCTATAATGTTTACAGTGCCGATTTTGGTTTTTGTAGCTTCGCGGGCTCTTTCCCTCTGCTCTGCCATGTGCTTCTCGAAACCAGCTTCATCCACGGTAAAACCCTGCTCCGAAGCGATTACTCTGGTAAGATCTACAGGGAAGCCGTAGGTGTCATAAAGTTTGAAGGCATCTGCACCGGGAATCTCTTTTATTCCTTGTTTTGAAAGCTGTGTTGCGATTTCCTCAAAGTGATTGATACCCCTGTCGAGGGTTTTATTAAAGCTCTCTTCCTCACTTTTGATGATTTTCTTCACAAATTCCTTGTTTTCAACTATCTCGGGGAACTGGTGCCCCATCTGCTCTGCGAGAGTATCCACAAGCTTGAAAAGGAAAGGGTTGTTAAGATTAATTTTTCTTCCATATCTTGCGGCTCTTCTGAGGATTCTTCTTAGTACATAACCTCTTCCCTCGTTACTCGGAACAGCGCCGTCGGCAATTGCAAACGAGAGGGTTCTGATATGGTCAGCTATCACTCTTATCGGGACGATATCATCTTTGGATGCATAGCTTGCACCTGAAATGTTCTCGATCTCTTTAATCAGCGGCTGGAAAACATCGGAGTCGTAGTTTGATCTTTTTCCCTGAATCACGGCTACAAGTCTTTCAAAACCCATACCTGTATCCACATGTTTTGCGGGGAGTTCGTGCAATACTCCGTTTTCATCCCTGTTAAACTGAATGAAGACGAGGTTCCAGATTTCAATACATTCCGGTGAACCGGCGTTAACCAGGGAGGCATCTTCGTAGTTGTCACTAAGGTTTATGTGGATTTCGGAACAGGGACCGCACGGACCGGTTTCACCCATCTCCCAGAAATTATCTTTTTCGTCAAATTTCAGGATATGAGAAGGGTTGATGTCGGTCACGGTTTTCCAAATCTCAAGAGCCTCATCATCAGTTCTGTAAACTGTTGCATAGAGTCTTTCCTTCGGGAGTTTCCAGACATCGGTCAGCAATTCCCAAGCCCATGCAATCGCTTCTTTTTTGTAGTAATCACCAAACGACCAGTTACCCAGCATTTCAAACAGAGTATGGTGATAGGTGTCGTGCCCCACTTCCTCGAGGTCGTTGTGTTTGCCCGAAACGCGGATACACTTCTGCGTGTCGGCGGCTCGGGTATATTCCCTTTTACCCGTTCCGAGAAAAACATCCTTGAACTGGTTCATTCCGGCGTTGGCGAAAAGAAGTGTCGGGTCATCGTAAGGAACCACGGGGGCGCCCGAAACGATTCTGTGTTGTTTTGAAGCGAAAAAGTCTAAAAACTGCTGTCTGATCTCTTGAGATGTCATATTTCTTTATTTTAGTTTAAATTTTTGGTCTTTTGTAATTGTCTTTTTAGTGAATTTGTCGGTTATTCTGATCTTTGCTGTGTACTCACCCGAGTCTGCAGGTTGAATGTAAAACTGCACATCCATTTTGGTATCGGGTTTGCTCTCATCCTCGGTGCCGAAATCGAGTTCTTCGAAAGTATCAAGTTTTTTACCGTCAGGAGCAATAAGATCGACCGAGAACAAAACTTCCCGTTTGAATTTCTCACCATCGGGATTTTCTGTATGTCCCTTTACTATCACGGGGATATTGATTTCCCATTGCTGAGCGGTGCTGTCGATCAACATCGGATATACTTCAGTTTTTACGATTGCAAAAACCCTTTCCTCACTTTTGCACCCTGAAATCAGGATTAAAGAGGCAAACAATGGAATAATAAAATGAAGTTTTTTCATTCTGACACATCCTTTTTTATAAACAAACGGAATGGAGAAAAATAAAGTTTCTCACATTCCGTTCATTAAAATGATTAAAACGGCTGATTACGAGTTTTTCTTCTTGTAATCGTTGAGGAAAGCGACCAGATCAACCACTCCCTGAAGCGGGAATGCGTTGTAGATGGAGGCTCTTAAACCACCAACCGAACGGTGACCTTTAAGTCCGTCGAATCCTGCAGCAGTTGCATCAGCGATGAGCTGTTTCTCGAGCTCCGGAGTCGGCAGATTGAAGGTAACATTCATTAACGATCTGCTTCCGGGCAGAGCATGTGGTTTGTAGAAACCGTTGCTGTTGTCGAAGCAATCGTAAAGAAGTGCTGCTTTCTTTTTGTTGGTTTCATACATTGCATCAAGTCCGCCGTTTTCGAGGAGGTACTGAGCAACGAGGTCGATGATGTAGATTCCGAAAGTATTCGGAGTGTTATACATTGAATCGTTCTCTGTATGGGTCTTGTAATTCAACATCGTGTGAAGCGAATCGGGGCATCTCTCGAGCATGTCTTTTCTGATAATTACAAGAGTAACGCCTGAAGGTCCGATGTTCTTCTGGGCACCCGCATATATGAGAGCGAATTTGCTTACATCAATTTTTTTGTAGAGAATGTCGGATGACATGTCGCAAACGAGAGGGATATTTCCGACTTCAGGGACATAATCAAACTGCGTACCGAAAATCGTGTTGTTCGATGTGTAGTGGACATAAGCAGCTTCGGGATCGAATTTCAGTTCATCCTGTGTAGGGACTCTGTCGAAATTGGTTGCTTCTGCTGTATAAACAACATTGGGAACACCAACCCTTTTGGCTTCTTTTACTGCTTTTTTCGACCATGCACCTGTTACGATGTAGTCTGCTTTGTTGACAGGGGGCATCAGATTAAGAGGCACCATCGAAAACTGAAGGCTTGCACCACCCTGAAGGAAGAGAATGTCGTAGTTGTCGGGGATGTCGAGCAGTTTTTTCAATCCGTCTTTTGCTGATTGCAGTATTTTATCAAATGTTTTTGATCTGTGGCTGATCTCAAGAATGGACATGCCAACACCCGGAAGCATAAAGAGGTCTTCCTGGGCTTTTTTGATTACAGGCTCGGGCAGAATTGCGGGACCTGCACTGAAGTTATATATTCTTTTTTCCATATCCGTATTCCTTTGTTGTTTTTTAATCCGTTCCTATTCCACTTCGATGAGGTGGGTAAGGAGTCCGTCTCTCAATTTTGGTTCGAACCAGGTTGATTTAGGGGGCATCACTTCGCCTGCATCGGAGATTTTCATCAAATCTTCAACGGTTACAGGGTAGAGTGAGAAAGCCACACCAAATTTACCCGAGTCCACTAATTTTTCAAGTTCTGCAGTTCCGCGGATGCCACCGATAAAATCGATCCTTTTGCTCGTTCTCGGGTCATCCACCCCAAGCACCGGTTCGAGAAGGAAGTTTTGCAGAATGCTTACATCGAGTGTATCACCAACTGAATTTGCGCCCTTCAGCACTCCATTGGCATAATGGTCGCCGGTGAGTTTAAGTCCGTACCACTTTCCGTCGAGGTACATGCTGAATTCACCTTTTTTTGCAGGTGAGGGGGCGCCGTGCTCAACCACTTCAAAATTGCGCTGAATTTTAGTAAAGAAATCTGAAACGGAGTTGCCGTTCAAATCAACTACAACGCGGTTGTAAGGGAGTATTTTCAGTTCTTCCGCAGGGAAAAGGACGGCAATAAAGTAGTTGTAATCTTCCGAACCTCTGTGTGCCGGATTGTTCTCTTTAGCCACTGCTCTTGCCCTCGAAGCTGAAGCAGCTCTGTGGTGACCGTCGGCAATGTAGAGATTTTTTACTTTTCTTATCTCTTCAACGATGTTTCCGTTGTTTTCAAGAGGTATCTGCCACACTTCATGACGGATGCCATCGGGAGCGGTAAAATCATACAACGGTGCGGTCGATTTGATGATCTCAGCCACAAGTGAATTGACGCTTTGCACACCTTTATAAGTAAGGAAAACCACTCCGGTTTGTGCACCGGTGGTTATAATGTGGTTTGTTCTGTCGTCTTCTTTAACCTTGCGGGTTTTCTCATGTTTCAGGATGATGTCGTTGTCGTAGTCATCAACAGAAAATGTAGCTGCAATTCCGGTCTGGCTTCTTCCATCCATCGTCAGGCGATAGAGATAAAACGAAGCGTCCTTCTCCTCAATCAGAGGGGCGGATGCAGTTATTGATTCAAGATTCTCTTTTGCTTTTGCGTATATCTCTGATGCATACGGATCCTGTGAATTCGGGAATTCAAGTTCCGACCGTGTAATTCTCAAAAAACTGAGTGGATTTCCTTCCGCCAGGTTTCTTGCTTCGTCAGTGCTTACCACATCGTAAGGGACACTTGCTACCTGCTCGGCTACTCCTTTTTCGGGTCTCAATGCCCTGAATGGTCTTATGACCGCCATTTCGTATAACTCCTTTAAAAAATATATTAATGGAACCTCTAAATAACAAAATTTTTATGAATTGTAATAATTTTTGAACAGGAATGGGAGGGGAGCTGTGAACTATTATCTATGATCTATGATCTGGTTGAAACTTCCGGTTTCGGAAAAGGAGCGACATTCGTCCCGATTGTCCAACCGACAAATTCTAACTTTGTGGGAAACTCGCCCGGGCGACATTTGTGTTGAACACGATATTCAGGATTTGAAAGGATGGAATGAATATTCTTTCAGGAATCCTTTGTGATAAAATTGTATGAATGAATTTCCCTCGAAGAGGGATGAATGTTTGAAGAAAAAATGTATCTCCTACCACACCTTCCCTCGAAGAGGGATGAATGTTCGTAGAAATAAATGTATTCCCGCCGCACCTTCCCTCGAAGAGGGATGAATGTTCGTAGAAATAAATGTCTTCTTCACCGCACCTTCCCTCGAAGAGGGATGAATGTTCGTAGAAATAAATGTATTCCCACCACACCTTCCCTCGAAGAGGGATGAATGTTCGTAGAAAAAATGTATCTCCTACCACACCTTCCCTCGAAGAGGGATGAATGTTCGTAGAAATAACGGGGACCCCCAAATTGAACTTCCCCCCAAAAATATATGTTATAACATATAATCACTTACACGGAGAGAAAAATGAACCTTAACGACATCAAAAACATCAGAAACACGCATGAATCGACGGGGAAGATGCCCGTATTGTTTGTGGGGCACGGGAGTCCGATGAATGCGATAGAGGAGAATGAGTTTTCAGCGGGGTGGAGAAAAGCGGGAGAGACACTTCCGAAGCCTTCGATGATCCTTTGTGTGTCGGCGCACTGGGAGACCTACGGCACATATGTGACGGCAGTTCCAAAGCCCGAGACGATTCACGATTTCTACGGATTCCCGAAAGAGCTGTTTGCGGTTCAGTATCCCGCTCCGGGAAGTCCCGAACTGGCGAATGATATTAAAGAGGGGGTGAAATCCACAGAAGTGGGGCTTGATGAGAAGTGGGGTCTGGATCATGGTGCGTGGAGCGTGATAAAGCATATGTACCCGAATGCGGATGTGCCGGTGGTTCAACTCAGTCTCGACAGACGAAAAGACCCTGCATATCATTATGAACTTGCAAAGGAGCTCTCATTTTTGCGAAGAAAAGGGGTTCTTATTGTTGGAAGTGGTAACATGGTTCACAATCTTCGTGTAATCGCGTGGGACAAGATGAACGAGAGTGAATACGGATACGACTGGGCTTATGAAGCGGATTCACAATTGAAAAAAACGATCGGAAACGGTGATTTCAAAAGTCTCTTCGACTATTCAAAATTCGGGAGAGAGATGAATCTTGCAGTTCCAACTCCCGAGCATTTCCTTCCTCTCCTCTATACTCTTGGTTTGAAGGAAGAGGAAGAAAAAATCTCATGGTTCAATGACAAACTGGTGCTCGGCTCCATTTCGATGTCATCTTTGATGATCGGGTAACTCCCCCCAAAAAATGAGCATTATAACCCGGACTTGATGGATACCGGGGACAGGCAGTTAACTGTTTTTGAATGATTTCAACTGTTCCAGGTATTCCATTGACTGAATCAGGTGGTCACCGCCCGCCAGCATGATCGTTTTCCTGACCCACGGCACTTCAACATTCCCGGGAGTGAGTTTTGTGAACAGCCATATTACAGGTATCAACAGGACTGCTCCCAACACGATATTACTGTAGAGCCAGGTTTTGTCGCCGTGTACCCAGATGTCCACATTAAAAAAGATTGCGAAGCCGAGAATGATGTAAACGAGAAAAAAGGGTATTTGCAGAATTGAAATTCTCAGCCAAAAGAGAAAACGGGTCTGCAACTCCGTCAGAATGCTCTGATTTGTTACGATATCCCTGTTAAAATCAAACTTCAGAATCAGCCGCAACTGTCGTACTGATGCGACAATTATCGCTGCAGCAAAAACCATTATCAGGGAAGCTGAGATTACCAAAGACGGGGATTCAGTGTTATTCAGGAGAAGACTCCCCAAAAAGTTAATTGTAATCAGCCCGATCAAAAGTTCGAAACAGGTGCGAATGAAGTAGTACCTCATACCGGTTCTTGGATTATTCGTTTTTTTCAAAACCGGTTTTTCGATTTTACCTTCCGTATCAAGGTGTTTGTCATATTCAGACATCAGTTCGTTTAGGGTGTTATCTTCCATTATTTTCTCCTTTATGATTTTCAAATCTTTGTTTCAGAGATTGTTTTATGCGGGCAATTTTTGTGCCGACATTTGAGGTTGATATGCCAAGGATTTCGGCGATTTCCTCATGTTTCTTCTTATCGAGGTAGAGCAGCATCAAAGCCTTGTCGAGTTCCTTTAGTTCGGAAATAAACTTTTCCAAAAGAGCCAGCCTGTTCTCGTCGTTCTCCCCTCCGGAAGCAGGGATATTGTGAATATTTTCATCGTACCGTGTGAAGAAATTTCCTTTTGTCCGGTTCTTCCGGCAATGCGTAATGGCAACATTCAGGGCTATTCTGTACATCCAGGTTGAGAATTTTTGATTTTCGTCATACTTCGAAAAAGCATGCCAAAGTTGAATCGAAATCTCCTGGGAGAGATCAGCCTTGTCGTCGGGTGACTGTCCATAGAGATTGGAAATCTTCCGGATGATGCCGTAATTTTGTTCGAGCAATTTTTCAAAAGCTGATTCGTTTTTAAGCATTTGTTTTTTTCTCTGCTGCTGTCGATCTGTTTCCAAAAGAGCCGGATTGCAAACCGGGACACGGATTTATATTCATTGAATTCATTTCCAAAATTTAGATATTTGCTGTTACATTATTCGCATGAGTTGAATAAAAATCACACTTTGGATTTATGGAACCTTTTCACCCCTCAATCAGATTTAAACTAATATGAAGAAACTCCACCCGAAATTCACATCAAGTCTGCTTTTGACAATCGTCATGACAATTGTTTTCAGCGGATGTGTCTCCCTGAAAGACTTTGACCGCGCAACCATGACGATGAGGATTGACACGCTGAAAACGGTGAAACTGGGCTGGAAGGGTACACCTGTGGATGAAAGCGGCAGGTTTCAGAATCACGAGTTTCCCGCTGATCAGGATTTCAACAGTTTTTTCCTCTGGCAGGCATGGGGAAATCCTGAAGCTGAAGCAAAGAAAAAAGATACATTCAGGATGAAAACAGTGGATGCCACACAATTCCTTAAAAGCAAGGAAGAGGGTGTGGTGCTGGTCGGGCATGCTTCGTTCCTGATAAGAATTGGTGGTAAAACAATTTTAACCGATCCCGTACTTACTGCTCCCACAGCGTTTCACATCAGATACAGCCCTCTCCCGTTTAAAACGGAAGACCTGAGGGGGATTGATTACATCTTCCTGTCGCATGACCATCGTGACCATATGGATGAGGAGAGCCTGAAGCTGATTTACAAACAAAATCCGGATGTAACCATCCTCACGGGACTTCGTACAACTCCCTTGTTGCTTGAATGGCTTCCGGGAGTAAAGGTGATGGAAGCGGGCTGGTATCAGGAGTATTCACTCGGGCTGAAGGACTTATCGGTAATTTTTCTTCCCTCGAGGCACTGGAGCCAAAGGGGACCATTTGACAGAAACCTCCGTCTTTGGGGTGCATACCTCATAAAATCGGGAGAGACAAAGATTTACTTTGGCGGCGATTCAGGATACGGCAGTCATTTTAAAGAGGTCGGTGAGCTCTTTGGTGAGGTGGATATCGCCATGATAGGAATCGGAGCATACAAACCCAGATGGTTTATGCATCCAAATCACACCTCTCCGCTTCAGGCATTGAGAGGTGCAAGGGAGATGAAAACCAGAAATTTAATCCCGATGCACTACGGAACCTTCGCTATGGGGGATGAACCGATTGGTGATCCTCAGCGGACAATAATCAAAGAATACAACAAAAGGAAGTATAAATTCAGGCTTTTGCTCCCAAATCCGGGCGAAATCATCAAATTTGGAAAAAATTAATCGAAAAAAAGTGAGAAAAATGAAATTTTTTGCTTGCATATTAAATTAATTGCTTACATTGAACCATTGAAATCAATTTTTTAAGCAGAAGCAGTAGTAGTCCCCCGAATTGTTGACATTTATTTTTACAGTTTATTCCTTAAAGTTACTCCACGCCTAAGAAGTATTCCAACCGAATTAGAAGAATTAATCCAATCGAATTAGCATGAATATACCCGATCAAATTACAAAAGAGCTTGGCTTACGCAGAGATCAGGTAAATACCGTTCTGGCACTTCTGGCAGAGGGAGCTACAATTCCCTTTATTGCCCGGTACAGAAAAGAGCGGACAGGCGGTCTCGATGAAGATCAGCTCAGAACCATAGAAGACAGGCTTTCTTACCTCAATATGCTTGAGGAGAGAAAAGCTGTTATTCTGAACAGTATTGAGGAGCAAGGGAAGCTGACGGATGAACTTCGATTTAAGATTGAGGGCTCGCTTAAGCTCCAGGAACTTGAAGATCTTTATCTCCCTTACAAACCAAAGAGAAAAACCCGCGGAACTGTAGCCAAGGCAAAAGGTCTTGAACCGCTGGCGCTTCACCTTCTTTCAAATCCCGATGAAATTCAATCACTTGAAGAGCTCGCAATTCCGTTCATTAACGAAGAGTTGGGTGTTCTTACTGTTGAAGAAGCAATAAAAGGCGCAAGCGATATTATTGCCGAGATGATCAGCGAGGATGCGGAAGTAAGAAAAGTCGTCCGTGAACATGTTTCCAACGAGGCACTTGTTAAATCTGAAAAATCATCGGATGCACCCGAGCAGGATGAGAAAAATCTTAAACTCCGGGCAAAAGGTGAACAGGATGTTTACAGAACCTACTACGATTTCCAAATTGACATTACGAAATTAAAACCTTATCAGGTTATGGCTTTGGACAGAGGCGAAAGGGAGAAATTCCTTAAAGTCCACTTCACAGTGGAGCCTGCTGCAGCCAACTTAAAGATTAAAGAGAGTTTCTTCAAATTCAAAACCTCAAATTTTGAGGAGTTTTTTGATAAAACTGTTGAAGATTCATTCAAAAGATTGATATTCCCTTCGATCGACAGGGAAGTCCGCAACGAACTGGTTTACCAGGCCGGCTTGCACGCAATCGAAGTATTCGCCGAAAACCTCCACAACATACTCCTTCAACCACCACTTGCCGGCAAGATAATAATGGGGCTCGATCCCGGTTTTGCTTCAGGCACCAAGGTGGCGATAATAGATGAAACAGGGAAGTATATCGACGGGGCTACAATATATCCCCATCCACCCCAGAACAGAACGGCTGAAGCTGAAAAGATTATAACCGCTTTGATCAAAAAATTCGAAGTTGATGTAATCGCAATCGGCAACGGTACTGCAAGTCTCGAAACTGAAATATTTGTTTCGGAGCTGATCAACAAAAACTCGCTTGACTGCAAGTATATCGTTGTGAACGAGGCGGGTGCATCGGTTTATTCCGCATCAGAGGTGGCAAAAAGAGAATTTCCGGATCTTGAAGCATCACAGAGAGGCAACATTTCGATAGCAAGAAGATTGCTCGACCCGCTTGCCGAACTCGTGAAAATTGATCCCAAATCGATAGGTGTTGGTTTATATCAGCATGATGTCGATCAAAAACTCCTTGCAAAGAAGCTGGACGATGTTGTCGTCAGTTGCGTTAACTATGTGGGAGTAGATCTCAATACCGCATCCACTTCACTTCTTACCTATGTATCGGGACTTAATAAAAGACTCGCTGAGGGGATAGTGAAACACAGAGAGAGCAAAGGCAAATTCAAAAGAAGAAGCGAACTGCTTGGTGTGCGTGGTGTGGGAGACAAAGTTTATGAACAGTGTGCCGGGTTTCTCAAGATTCCCGATGGTGAAGAACCGCTTGACAATACATCAATCCACCCTGAATCTTACGATGCAGCAAAAAAACTGCTTCAGATGGTTAATATAAAGCCTGAAGAGATTAAAGAGACGGGTGGAGTAATAGATTTTTATTTAAACAAGATTGGCTTGAAGAAAATTTCGCAGGAAATAAATGTCGGTGAGATAACACTTCAAGATATAATCGAAAACATCAAAAAACCGGGGCGTGATCCGAGAGAAGAATTACCCCCACCAATACTAAGGAGCAACATTATGAAAATGGAAGAACTCAGACCAGGAATGAAAGTCAAAGGAACCGTAAGAAACGTAGTTGATTTCGGTGCTTTTGTTGACATCGGCGTAAAGCAGGATGGTCTTCTTCATATTTCGAAAATGAAAAAAGGATTTGTTAAAAATCCAAGTGAAGTTGTCAATGCAGGTGATGTACTTGATGTAACAATCACTGAAGTTGATCTTGACAGGAAAAGAATTTCACTTAGTTTAGTCGACTAATTAAAATTCCCCAAAAGAAATTTTAACACGAAGAAAAGAAGCGAAGAAGATTCAAGTATGATGGTATGAGCTTCATACCGGTGCCCCGGCACAAATCAGTTACTTCTCCTGTCTTTCTAGCTTCTTTCCTTCTTAGCTTCGTGTTTAAGATGGAGTTTACTTTTTGCCCATTAAGTGGGTTTTAATAAACTTCATTGACAATTCTTCAGCTTCCGCAGCCATGGCACTGTTGTGCTCGGGATTGCTCGGATTTGCGAATGCATGAACTGCGTCAAACCATTTAATTTCATATTTGCGTTTGAATGTTCTGTAAACCTTGTCGAATCCGTTGATCACATCCCTGTTGATCCATGTATCTTTCTCAGCAAAGATACCAAGAAGCGGTGCGGTAAGATTTTTTAATTTCTTTGCGTCCATCTCCGGCATACCGTAATACATCACGCAGGCTTTAGCCTGTTTCCCAAAAATTATGGCTGCCTGCATCGACATTGCACCACCGAAGCACCATCCCAGGGTTGCCACTTCAGCGGCACCGCCGACATGTTTCTTTGCGGCTTCAATAATTTTCATCGACCTCTCAGTTTTTATCCCCTTCATTATCATCGCTGCCGTATCGGGGCTGGCTGTAACCTGTCCATCATACAAATCGAGAGCGAGGACATTCAAATTTGGAAAAGCGTTTGCATATTTTTCGGCTTCATTTTTAATGTAGTCGTTTAATCCCCACCATTCGTGGAAAACGATAAGCCATTTATTTGATTTCGAGTTTGCTCTTACGAAGTAGGCCGATGCTTTTGATCTGTCTGCAAGAGTAAGTTCGATCATCGCACCGCGTCCGTTTACAGGAGCTACAGGTTTTGGAGCGAGGTGGGCGGCGACAAAATTTGGATCGTCTGCATTGCTTGCAAACATTGCAACAGCATCACCTGCTGTTTTGGTTGAAGTGGAGGATTTGTCCTGTTTCCCGGAAGGGCTGCAACAGCTTTCCTGAGCATAGGCACCCGAAGTGAGGATGACAAACGTCAGAATGACAAAAAGTTTTCTCATGTTGTTATGTTCCTTGTGATTGATTTAAAATCTTTACCCTGCATAGAGATAAACTTTGCAATTGTTAAAAAAGTTCGAGAAGGGTATATTGAGTAACCATTTTATTAAAAACCCGGAGGATTCGGCGGCGTAACAGTTTTACCATTTTAAAATTTCACAAAGAATGCCGTGAGCTGTCTGAAGTATATATTATTGGTTTTGGTCCTCGTTACAGTGCCGATTTTCACACAAGTCACATTGTCCGGGAAAGTTGTAACCCCCACCGGTGAGCCGCTACATGGCTGTGCCGTGTTTATTCAAAAAACTCCCCTTGGTGTAATCACATCCACAGACGGTAAATTCAGTTTCGATCTTCTCCCCGGCACCTACACTCTTCGTGTAAGACACATCGCATACACCGACACATCCATACAGGTGGAAGTTTCTTCGAAAAAAAATGATTCCATACTCGTTATTCTTTCGCATGCTTCATATCTGGAAGAGGAATTTGTTGTTGTTGGTGAAAGAAAGGGAATGGAAAAAGAAACCCTGGAAGCCGAGACGATAGCAAACATCCCGACTCTGAACGGGGAAGTGCTGCAGACGGTCAGGATACTTCCCGGAGTGAAAATGAACAATGAAATGACTTCGGGTTACAATGTCAGGGGTGGCAGTTTCGATGAAAATTTAATTTACCTGAACGGTTTTGAAATATACAGGCCCTTTCTTTTAAGGCAGGGAATCGAGGAAAACCAGTCACTCGTAAATCAGGATCTGGTGAAAGACCTCTCCTTTTTCGGTGGTGCATTTCCCGCGGTATTTGGCGACAAAATGGCTTCCGCACTTCAGATTAATTACGGAAGGGGTGCGGGACCCTCTTTCAGCGGCATACTCAGGGCGGGCCTACTCTCAGCCGGACTTGCACTTCATCATGTTTCAGAGGGGCTCTCGGCGTCGCTCGCGGGGCGGTGGAGTTATCCCAAGATTTTCTCAAGCAAGCAACACACTTCAGGCGATTACAGACCCGACTTCAAAGACCTTCAACTGATGGTGAACTGGGTTCCCGACAGGAACATATCGACCCGATTTTTCCTCCTGAAGGCTATCAACAATTACGATCTCACACCCTCTAACTGGACAGGGCACTTCCGGCTTGATGGAGTGATTCAGGGCATTGCCGCAGACTATTCGGGTGCCACGAACTATGGCTACAACACTTCACTTGCTGGGGTAAATTCGAGAATCAGACTTGGCAATGATCTCGTTTTTGGTGCTTCTCTTTCCTGGTTCAATATCAAGGAAACAGAAACCAGAAATCTGACTTCAGATATTTACCTGATTCCCGATGCTTACGACCCCGACACGAGAGAATACCTCAAATCAGCAATTGAAAAAGGGGAAAACACACTCGATCTGGCTGTTGTCAGTTTTGCACCTGAGTTTATCTGGACGAAGGGAGTCCACAAAGTTAAAGCCGGGGCAGAACTCAAATTTGCCAATCTCGACAACTCGGTCTATGAAGAGAGAAAAGAACAGGGGGGTATTTCCATCCCTGCAGCACCCGAGATTATCAGATATACAATCGGACAGACCCTGAACAGTTACTCGGTTTATCTGAATGATGAGATGTCTTTGAATGAAAGACTCGATATCAATGCGGGCTTGAGGTTTACCTCCACAGGGTATAACGGTGAGACATTCTGGTCGCCAAGAGTCAGTATCGAGTACAAGTTTACCGAAAAATTCAGCGTGAATTTAAGGGCGGGGGTTTACAATCAGCCACCCTTCTTTTATGAGCTTCGTGATCTTTCACCCGATGAGACACAGACACTTAAGTCGCAAAAGTCGATTCATTACATCGCCGCACTTCACTATGTCTTCAAAAAGGGACTTGAGATGAGGGCAGAGTTCTTTTATAAATCACTTGATGACCTTATTCCGGTGGATTTTGACGGGATGAGAATGTCCTACGGGAAATCAAATTCGCTCGAAGGATTTGCCCGGGGGTTCGATATAATGCTCAGAGGTGAGATTCAGCAGGGGCTGAACAGTTGGTTCGTTTATGGCTACCTTGACAGCGGTGAGAGGCTGAAAGGGAGCAGCGGCGGGTATGAAAGAAGACTTTTGGATCAGACGCACAATCTGCAGATTTTTCTTCAGGACAAGATCAAGAAACACCCGAACTGGCAGTCGCACCTCCGTTTTTCAGTGGCTACCGGGACACTCTACCATCCGAGAAGAGTTGAAGTTGGCACTGACAATAAAAACTACCTCGTGGTTGACTACAACAAAAGGTGGGAGCTCCCCTTCTATATGAGGGCGGATATGGGGCTTTCCGCAAAATTTCAGCTTGGTGAAGAAAAATTTCTTACCGTGGTTGCAGAGGTGCTAAATGTATTTAATAACTACAACATAGCAGGTTATTCCTGGTATCAGGTAATCCCCGGGGTTCGTTCCCCGTTACGCGTACCACAGATTTTCACGGAAAGATTCTTTAATTTAGCACTCGAGTTTTCTTTTTAAATTGAAATCAGATTGCTGACAGAATCAAAAATCATAGAACTTACTTCCCTTTTCCCTGAGGATGCTCCCGAGCTTGCCGAGGTGGCGAACAACCCCAAAGTCGCCCTCTACCTTCGAGATTCCTTCCCGCAACCCTACACAGTCGAGCACGCAAGAGAATTCATTAAACTGATGAATGAGGGGAATATACAATCGGTTTTCGCAGTGAGATATTATGGAGAGATGGCCGGAATTGCAGGTGCACACCTTCTTACCGATGTGCAAAAGAAAACTGCCGAGATCGGGTTCTGGTTTGGTGAGAAATTCTGGAACAGAGGGATTGCAACCGAAGTCTGCCGTCAGATAACAACTTTTGCATTTACTTATTTTGATATTATAAAAGTTCAAGCAGAAGTGGCGTCACCCAATTCAGCTTCAGCCCGTGTCCTCGAGAAAAACGGTTTTAAACTCGAAGGTACCCTCCGTAAATCCTTCCACAAAAACGATCAGGACTGGGATCTGCTCGTCTATGGACTGCTGAAAGAGGAATTGGAGGAGAGGCAGTTGCATCTTATTTGATTTTCAAACCTGAAACTTCAAACCTCAAACCTCAAATTTTTGTTGTTCTCCTAAACCTCCGCCTGCAGCTTTTCAGCACGATCGGCAATTTTTAACTGCTCTATCAAATTAAACAAATCACCGTTGATTACATCACTGAGATTATAAAGAGTAAGCCCGATTCTGTGGTCGGTTACGCGGTTCTGAGGGAAATTGTAGGTGCGGATTTTATCGCTTCTGTCGCCGCTTTTTACCATAAGTTTTCTTTGGGCAGCAATTTCGGAATTTTGTTCGCTGCTCTTGAGGTCATAAAGTCGAGCCATCAAAACCTTCAGGGCTTTTTCACGGTTTTTAAGCTGCGATCTTTCATCCTGGCACTGAACAACAATACCCGTGGGAAGATGTGTCATTCTGATGGCGGTCTCCACTTTGTTCACATTCTGACCACCGGCGCCACCACTTCGGAACACATCAATCTTCACATCGTTCATGTTGATGTCGACCGCAACATCCTCCACTTCGGGAAGTACTGCCACAGAAGCTGCTGATGTGTGGACTCTTCCCTGTGCTTCTGTTTGCGGGACTCGTTGCACACGATGAACGCCGCTTTCCCACTTCAGTTCACCGTAAACACCTGTTCCGGAGATCGAAACTACTGCTTCCTTTACGCCACCAAGTCCACCCGCTTCGCTGAAATCGATGTACTCGGTTTTCCAGCCTTTCAGTTCGGCATAGCGCATATACATTCTGAGGAGGTCACCGGCAAAAAGTCCGGCTTCATCACCACCTGTACCGGCACGGATTTCAAGGATAATACTTTTATCATCATTGGGGTCTTTTGGCAGAAGAAGAACTTTAATTTCTTCCTCCAAAAGTTCTTTCTGTTCCTTTAAGCCCTCGAGTTCCATCTGGGCAATCTCGATGAGCTCCTTGTCAGTTGAATTCTCCAGGATGTCCTTCGATTCAGCAAGGTCGGAAATTACGCGGGAATATTTGTCGAAAGCTTCCATCATTGGAATAAGGTCGCTTCTCTCCTTGCTGAGAGAGATCAGTTTATCGGTGTCAGAAAGGACTTCCTGGTCCGCGAGTTGTTCGTTTATGCGGTCGAATTTATCCTTTATCTTTGCAAGCTTTTCAAAAAAGTTCATGGATTCCTTGTAAAATAGAACTGCAAATATAACGATTTTCGAGGAGAGTGCATTTAGAAGTGGTAAAGTGGAGCCGGGATCGACCCGTTGCGTGGAATTTTAATGAATCAGAAATAAAAATTTTCAGAAGTTGTGAGAACCGTAATAATTTTTTTATACAACTTAGTTAATTTGGACTTTTATTGTAGAAAATTTCTTACATCTTCGTCAGTTTCTTAAACATGAACAGTATGATCTAAATTGATAACCACCGAAACCCTGAGTCAACTTTTTGACCACTCCCTTAGCGCAGTTTGTGTCACGCAGGAACAGAAATTTGTATATGCCAACGAGGCATTTTACAGTCTTACCGGAATTACAGATAAATCAGAGATAGTCGGAAAACCGTTGGAAGCTTTCTCTGTCAATCCCGCTGAAACCCTTCCAATTGTTAAAAACAAGATGAGAGAAAGCGGGGATCTTATACCTTCCTCATACGAAATCACCGGCAAGAGGAGGGATGGTTCTTTGTTTCCGGCAACTGTCTCGGCATCCACAATCTCTTTTGAGGACAGAACAGCTACCCTTGTCATAGTGAAAGATATCACAGCAGAAAAGGCTGCTCAAGCGGTTTTGGATGACCTGTCGCATACCCTGGTTGCGTTGTATGAAAATACCGCAGAATCTCTTGTTCTGATTGATCGCGATTTCAGGATGAAATATTTTAATAAATCGGTAAAAACGATGATCGAAAGCATTTACCGGAGGTGTCCTCAAAAAGGAGAATCGATCCTCGACTATTCTACAATCGATTCCATCGAAGAGTTTAAAAGAAATGTGAACGATGCCTTTAATGGAATCCCGCTAAGCAAGGAAGTGGAAATAAAATATATTAATGGAACAAGCATTTGGTGGAGGGTTGCTTACAGACCGATTATACTGGATTCCGGTGAAATAAGATATGTTGCATTCACAGCAGCCAACATTACGGAAGTGGTTCTGGTAAGAGAAGATCTCAGACTTCAGAATGAAAGGCTGAATTCACTCCATGAATTGATGACTATTCAGGATCTTTCGGAGAGAGAGGTTGTGGAATTTGCAATGGAGGAAGTGGTAAGAATCACAAAAAGTGAAGTGGGGTATATTCATTTCGTGGAGACACAGGTCGAAGGTGATGTCTCACTGAACCTATTTACCTGGTCGAAGTCGGTTGGTGGAAAGTGTCTGATTCCTGAACTGATTAAGTACCCAATGAAAGATGCGGGAGTCTGGGCTGATTGTGTCAGGACAGGGAAGCCCGCCGTCCATAACGATTATCAACACATGGCAGGAAAACGCGGCTATCCGGAAGGACATTTCCCTGTTGAAAGGCATCTTAGCGTTCCCGTTTTTGAAGATGAACTCCCAAAACTCATTGTCGGTGTAGGTAACAAAAAAACAGAATATACAACAGAGGATATAAGAGACCTTCAAATTTATTCCTCTGAATTATGGAAAGTCATCACAAAGAAAAGACTCATAGAGGAACTCAGGAAAGCAAAAGAACACGCGGAAAAAGCGGCCCAATTGAAATCTGACTTCCTTTCACAAATGTCGCATGAAATCAGATCTCCTATGAATGTAATTCTTGGTTCCATCGACATTTTAAGGGATGAAATAGAGAACCCCGAAGGTGTGGATCTTTCTTCGACCTTCACAGCTATTGAAAATTCAGGACAGAGGATAGTAAGGACTTTGAACATGATTCTCAATATGGCTGAATTGCAGTCGGGGAATTTTGTTCCACACATCAGGACGGTAGATCTTAAACCGGTTCTTAAAAAACTTGCCGGGGAATATCTTATGAAATGTAAGTTCAAAGGACTGGATTTTGCCATCAGTCTCGGCGAGGGTGACCACCATGTCCTGGGTGATGAATACAGTCTAACCCAGATATTCGGCAATCTGATGGATAATGCAATCAAATACACAAATACAGGAGCCGTCAAGGTTACTTCGTCGCTTTCCCCGGATGGAAAGCTGATTGTTGAAGTGGCGGATTCAGGAATAGGCATCTCCAATGAATTTCGTGATACAGTATTTTCTCCTTTCAGGCAGGAGGATCAGGGTTACGGACGAAATTTTGAGGGCAACGGACTCGGGCTCGCCCTCGTAAAGAAGTACTGTGATATCAATTCTGCGGAAATAACCTTCGAGAGTGAGAAGAACCAAGGGACAAGATTTATTGTCAAAATGGGTACTTTTGCCTCCGTTTAGTCCTTCACAAACGGGCAGTGCCGGCATCCGCTTCTGCAACAACTACCTCTTCTTAAATGATAAAAAGCAGTGAACACCGAATAACCTGTGGAGGGATCACGATAAACCGATTCTCCTTTTCTGCACGCCTCTTCATGTATCTCCAGTATCCTTTGATAATCGTATCTCTCGGGATCCAATCTTGAAGGGTGAGGTACGGGAACTTCAGAGCCATTATTTATGCTCAATCAAACCTCTTCATAAAAGCCCGAATAGGTTCATTTGACGCTGCCGGATTTTCATAGGGAGTACCGTGTCCGGCATTTTTTACAACATGGAACTCACCGTTTTTCACATTTTTCATCATCCCTTCCATCTCTGCGGGAGGTGTAAGTGCGTCCGATTCACCACATACTGCCAAAACAGGAAGGTCAGTCGATTCGAGGAATGAAGTTGTGCCGGTTCTTCCCATCATTGCAAGAAGCGCACCAATGGCTCCCTCTGGTTTTACAGCAGCCCCCCTGTCGATAAAACCTTTGTACTCGTCGGGTTCATTTTCCTTGAAAGATTTCGAGAAGATTGATTCCATGAGAGCTGTTGCATAGACCCTGATTCCGCCCTGCTTAAGGATGCGGATTCCGGCAGCTCTTTTAATTTTTGCTTCATCGCTGTCAGCAGTGGCGCGGGTGTCAAAAAGTATTAGTCCGGCTACATTTCCCGGGTCCCTTTCCGCTGCTCTGAGAGTGATGTATCCGCCCATTGAGAGACCTGCGAGCACAGGCTTTTTAATCCCGAGTTCCTTTATCAGATCGAGAATGTCATCAACATAACTCTCGAGGGTTATCATCCCGTCACAATCGGTGGAACGACCGAAGCCCCTTAGGTCTAGGGTGACGATTGTGTAATCATCTTGAAACTCAGCAACCTGCCTGTCCCAAAGAGAGGAATCGAAAATGAATCCATGAATAAAAACGATGGTCTGCTTGCCGTTACCTGTTTTGGTATATGCGATTCCTGAAGCTGATAACCGGTACATAAAATTTCTCACTTTTTTTTGAAATGTCGCTTCAAAATTAACGATAGTTACTTATTTTAGATAACATTAAAATAGATATTGTTTGTTCACTCAGACTGAATATTTTTGTTCAGACGACAATTCCGGAATAAATTACTGATGGAAGACAGGATAAATTTTTCGAAGGTTTTATCGGGCGCCACTTTTGGCATCGATGCTTTTATTGTTGAAATTGAGACCCATCTTGAAAAGGCGATGCTGGCGTTCACCATTGTTGGCTTGCCTGACAATGCCGTGAAAGAGAGCAGAGAGAGGGTAACCGCAGCGATTAAAAACAGCGGAATCAAGTTCCCGGGTAAAAAGATCACCATTAACATGGCTCCTGCCGATATCAAAAAAGAGGGGAGTTCATTCGATCTGCCCATCGGTATCGGTATTCTCGCCGCCGAAGGCCTTGTACCTCAACAACAGCTTCAAAACACCATTTTCCTCGGAGAATTATCGCTTGATGGAACCTTAAGAGCGGTGAAGGGGGCATTGCCACTCGCTGTTTGTGCCCGCCAAAAGGGGATTACTCGAATCATTCTGCCTGAAGACTCTGCAAAGGAAGCCTCAATTGTTGAGGGTGTGGAAGTTTACGGCTTCAGGAATTTTATCGATATCTTCGGGTTTCTTAACGGCTCTCTATCGCAGACACCTGTTGTAACCGACACTTCCGAACTTTTTGGATATCTGAATAAATATAATCTTGACTTTGCTGATGTCAAGGGTCAGGAAAATGTAAAAAGAGCACTCGAAGTCGCAGCCGCAGGGGGACACAATATCCTGATGATTGGACCTCCCGGAAGCGGGAAAACGATGCTTGCCAAGCGGCTCCCCTCAATTCTTCCACCTCTGTCTTTTGATGAGGCGCTGGAGACCACCAAAATTTACTCCATCGCCGGAATACTCCCCAAAGGAACGGCCCTGATCACCGAACGGCCTTTCCGTAACCCGCATCATACTGTGTCTGATGCTGCGATGGTTGGAGGCGGAACAGTGCCACGACCCGGAGAAGTATCTTTCTCCCATTTTGGCGTTCTGTTCCTCGATGAATTTCCCGAGTTTCGTAAAAATGTAATCGAAGTGTTGCGGCAACCCCTCGAGGATTCAGTCGTCACAGTCAGCAGATCAAAAATGACCCTTTCGTTTCCGGCTAACTTCATGCTTGCGGCAGCAATGAATCCGTGTCCATGCGGATATTACACCGACCCTTCCCGCGACTGCCATTGCAACGGCAACCAGATTCAAAAGTATATGAGTAAAATCTCGGGACCCCTTCTCGACAGAATTGACATCCACATCGAGGTGCCTGCCGTAAAATATAAAGACCTGACATCAGTCCACAAGGGGGAAAGTTCCGATGCCATCAGGGACAGGGTTATCGCGGCAAGAGCCATACAACAGGAGAGATTCAAGGATTACAAGCACATTTTTAACAACGCTGATATGGGAAGCAGGGAGGTACGGCATTTCTGCCATCTTGACGATGCAGGAGCAGGACTGCTGAAAACCGCAATGACCCGTCTTGGTCTCTCGGCAAGGGCATACGATCGAATCCTGAAAGTGAGTCGCACCATCGCAGACCTCGAAGCGGAACCCCACATTACGGCGGCTCATGTTTCAGAGGCTATTCAGTACCGGACTTTGGACAGGGAACTGTGGAACGATTAAAGCCATGAACTGTTAGCTATGATCTATGAGCTGACAGCTCATCGTTACTACCTCATAGCTAATAGCTGATCTCTCTGATTTCGATTTCGTATTTTTCGGGGGAGGTTTTGCCTGAATCAATTTTGGTTTTCGTGAGGATCAGGATTCCATTCATGTTATAGAGGAGTTCGGATGTGGTGGTTTGTCCCGGAGATGATTCTGCTATCTTTACAGGTCTTCCGGAATTGTTAAGTGTATATTTTGTGATGGCGGTTCCTGCTTTTGTCACTTCCTTTTTCTCAATCAGATTGCCGGCAGCGTCATATTTGAATTCTGTGCTTTCCTGTCGGCTCCACTTCTTCGTTTTCCTTCCGGAATTATCATACTCAATGTACGATGTATCAATCACTGAACTGTCTGTCAGGTTCATGAAGAGAATCTCCACTTTCCTTTTATCTTCACTGTAATCGTACAGGTAAGTTGCTGATGGAAGACCGTCTGGGGAAGAATGAGTAAATACCAGCACTTCAGAAGGTGATTTTCCTGACTGATTGATAAACTGAAGGGTTTTGATTGGATCAAAACCCTTGGAATTTCTGGTGTGTGAGGTGATTCTTCTGAAATTCCCTTTTGCATAGTAGAAAAAAGAATCCACTCTCTCGCCTGTGGAATCGATGGTAACAGCAGATACCAGCCTGCCATCCGGTGAACAGGTGAAAATCTTCCTGTCCACCGGTTTGCCGTCGGGAATAAAATTTTTCCCTGTTGAATATCGGGTAATCTTTTCTGTAACTATTTTATTTGAAGCATAATAATCCCACTCCTTCTGTGAGTATTTCATATCATAAGGAATGAAATCCTGACCCGTGAGAGAGGGAATAAAAAATGCTGCGAAAACTAAAGCCCGGAGGCTTTTTTTCAATAGAAAGTGTAGGTGTATGTATTCCACTCGTATATCTTGCTTTTGTCTGTCTTTGAGGTAAATGTCGAATATGCATTTACAGGAAGACCTATGGCATCGTTCTGAGCTGACCAGTAGAACGAATCAGTACTGCCATCGACACCAATGGATAAAAGATTTCCATCCATGTCATAGTCATATGTGGTTACATATCTGGAACCATTTATATCCATGATTTCCTGAAACAGATTGCCTCTGTTATCGTAGAAATAATTGGTCACCTGGTTATCTGAAGATTTGGTAAGTACATCCCCGCGAACATTCATCTCGTAAAGTGTGTTTGGGACTCCTGACTGAGGATCAGTTGATGAATCGAGAATGGTGAGGAGTGTCCCGTTTGCATCATAAGTAAAGATGTATTTATTTGGAACTGTTGAATTAGCATTATTGTCTGAACCGCTTGAAACATATTTGGTTATATACTCAATTCTGCCGTCAGTTATGGTTGCCCACCAGGTTGTGGTTGTAACAAACGGATTCCCTGAAGAGCCATATTCGGTCTGGATGGAGACGATACTTTCGAGAGTGCCTCCTTCTGTGTAAGCGTAAGAGGTCTCAACTCTGATGTCTTGCGAAATGTTATAGTAATCAGCCAAAACGAGCATACCATTCCGGTCGTAGTCGTAGCTGTAAACATATTTGGCTTTGTCAGAGAGAGGTTTGAAATAAGCATCTGTTTCATAAGTCGTAATATCGACTCTTTTAACTTTGTTATCGCGCATTTTATCAATAACGTAAGTCTGAAACTGTTCAGAATTAGGAATAAAATCCTGCGTAAAAACGGAAACCGTTGCGATTAAAAATAATACGATGAACTTCATCGGGTACTCCAATTGGTTGAAATTATTAAAAGAAGGGGAAATTATAAAGACCGTTTCCCCGAAAGACAATACAACGATTAAAAAAAATTAAAGTAATACCCAAATATGATTAAAATTAATCAAATTTTAGCAAAAGAAATTTGGAAATGCTTAAGTTTATTTTTTATCTGAAATGACCTTTTTCTTTTACTTTTGGTTTAATTTCATTGTTCCATACCATATTGAATTTTGAATTATTTATTTTAATATTGAAGAAATTACTTCTTAAAAACTGTTTCAATTATCGAGCTATTATATGAAAGCAATCGTTATCGGCGCAACAGGACTCATAGGAAAGGAACTTGTCAGGCAGCTTTTGGACAATTCCGGATATGACGAGGTTGCTGTTTTGGTGAGAAAAAGCACGGGAATTACCCATCCAAAACTGAGAGAGCATGTCATAAACTTTGATGATCCTCAGACATACAAGGAGCTGCTCAAGGGAGATGTTCTGTTTTGTGCAATGGGAACCACGATTAAAAAAGCGGGGTCACAGGATGCATTCCGTAAGATTGATTATCAGTTTGTGGTTGATTTTGCATCGACGGCTGCAAGAAACGGGGTTAAACAGTTTTGTGTTGTCAGTTCTGTCAGAGCGAAAACCGGCACTTCCAATTTCTATCTGCGAACAAAAGGAGAGATGGAGTCAGCGGTTTCAAAATTGGGATTTGACGCTGTCCATATTTTCAGACCGTCACTTCTTCTTGGTAACAGAGGAGAATCGAGACCGGGAGAAAAAATCGGAGAGTTTTTCTTTAAGGTTTTTGGGTTTCTCTTCTTCGGCAGTCTGAAAAGATACAAACCGGTTCAGGGCTCTGCTGTTGCAAAGGCAATGATCGATGCCACACTCGCCGGAAAACATGGAATTAATATCGTTGAATCGGAGATGATCGGGGGATAATCTCTCCCCCGTTCTACTTAAACACTTCTTCTGCTATATACTCTCCAATACTCAATGAAGCAGTAGCCGCAGGTGAAGGAGCATTCAACACATGCAGCATGTTTTTCGTGTGCTTTAAATAAAAATCATCAAGCAGTTTGCCATTCCTGTCGAGTGCCTGGGCTCTTACTCCGGCTCCCCCTTTTACGAGGTCTTCTTCCTGAATTTCTGGCAGCAGTTTTTGAAGTGCTTCTGTAAATGCAGTTTTGTTCAACGAGCGGAAAATCTCCTTCATACCCATTGTTGCATACTTGGCGCTCATTTTGAGGTAACCGGGGAATGTGAGAAATTCGATCGTGTCGCTCATACTGAAGTCTGCCCAACTATATCCCTCGCGCTTGAAAGCGGGTACGGCATTTGGTCCTGCTTCCACCCCTCCCTTTGCCATTCGGGTGAAGTGTACCCCAAGAAACGGAAATGCCGGGTCGGGAACGGGATAGATAAGATTCTCGACGAGGTATTCTTTCGAAGCAGCGAGTTTATAATATTCACCACGGAAGGGGATTATCTTTATCTCAGGATCGACGCCACATTGTTTCGCAATCACATCTGAATGGAGACCGCCACAATTAACCAAAAAACGGGTAGAAATGTCGCCTTTTGTGGTTTGGGCAATCAACTCATCTCCCGATGTTTTGAGGACAATAAATTCACAATTCAGTTTGATTTCACCGCCGAGACCGGTTATCAGTTCCGCAAGCTTTGCCACAACATTTCTGTAATCAACAATTCCCGTTTGGGGAACAAACAGGCCGTCTATTCCTGCACAGTGAGGCTCGTACCGGCGGATTTCATCGATCGAAAGTCGCTTAATTCCCTCAAGTCCGTTTGCCCTTCCGCGGGCTTCGATGTCATTGAGTCGTGGAACCTCCTCTTTTGAGATGGCAACCACCACCTTGCCGCATCTCTCGTGGTAAATGTTGTGTTCTTCGCAGAATTTATACATCATTTCCCTGCCGATTGTGCAGTTTCGGGCTTTTAACGAGCCGGGTTTGTAGTAGAGACCCGAGTGGATTACTCCGCTGTTGTTGCCTGTTTGATGTTGTGAGAGGGAGTCGCCCTTTTCGATAAGGAGAAGTCTGCTGCCGGGTTTCTTTTTAAGAATTGAATAAGCAGTGGCAGCGCCGACAATTCCACCGCCGATAATAAGATAATCATAGTTCATTATTAATTTACAGTACTTAATCTGAAAAAATATGGAGGGAAACTTAATCAAATTATTCCATTCTTCCATTTAGGATACAATCCGCAAGGATAGTTTTGGTTATTCAGATTAATTGAAAGCAAAAAACAGTTAATCAAGATGATTCAGCAATTGTTTCGGAATGGAAACCGGTATTAATTCACAACTGACAATCATTCATAGACCAGGCACTCATCAGAATATGATAAAAAAAATTCTCTTTATTCCGGTAATTCTCTTTTCTCTTATAATCACTTCCTGTGGTGGAGAACAACCGGTTTTTCAAAAGCTAAAAATTGTTGTAACGGTTGATGAATCGATTAAAAATGATCAGGTGTATATTTCAGGGGATGCAAAGTATCTGGGTGAATGGGATGCCGGAAAAGTGAAGCTGGACAGACTGAACGACACTCAGTGGGTGAAGACTTTCAATGTTGTAAAGGGTGAGAAAATCCGGTTCAAGTTTACGGCGGGTGACTGGTGGAGGGAGGCAACAGACAAATCCGGATTGCCATTTCAGGATTACCCGCTGGTTCCTCAGGGAGATACAACGATCAATATAAAACTAAATGGCTGGTTGAATGATTTCTCGGGTGATACTCTGAAACTTTCGGAATCAAGATTTTTTCCGGGGAAAAGGTCGGTTGATCTCAATTTTAGTGGAAAATACAATCCGGTTGACAACCCAAAATGGGCTCTTCCCGGAGTGGATGACAGAACCTGGAAGAGAGCCAATTCAATGCTTCTGCCAGACAGCTCTGAAACGAGAGAATGGAAGGGAACGGGGTGGTTCAGATTTAATTTCATAATCGACTCCACACTTTATGGAAAAACTTTGGGTCTCTCTTTGTTTCAGCTTGGGAGGAGCGATGTTTACTATAATGGAAGGTTGATTCATCCTGTCAACTCGGCGTCAAAAGCTGACAGCAGAAGCGAAACATGGTTGATGACTGAGATTAAGGAGCTGCAACTCGACTGGCAAAGGGAGCACCTGATTGCAGTCCGTTATGAGAATCATGATCAGGAGGAACTCACAAATCTGAATTTTGATGCAGGGTTCATCATAAAGTTGTTCCCGATCGAAGAGACTATAAACAAACTCCTCACCGATGCAAAAAGATACACTTTCAATCAGACTTTCTTTTCGATGGTTCCTTTTATTCTGTTTATTCTTCACTTCTTTCTCTATGTTTTTTACCCGGGGCAGAGACAAAATTTATTTTATTCACTAAGCCTTCTCGGACTTGCGGGAGTCACATGGTTCGGATATGAGAAGCAGGTAGTTACCGACCCCTCTTTGGTGATATTCTATTACCGTTTGAATTCGATCGCAGTACCATTTGCAGTTCTTTTTGGGCTTTTTTCATCATGGAGCATTTGCAGAGTAAAGTTTCCCCGTCGTTGGATTGTCTATGTCGCTGGTTTTATTTGTCTTGCAATCTGGGCATATCTCAGACCTGTTGGGAACATTTCCACGGCAAACTATATATTTTTCGGCATCTCCATGGCAGACCTTGGTTATTCCATACTTAAAAGTGACATAAAAACTTCCCGAAAGGGGGGATGGATATCGTTTGCGGGATTTGCCATCCTGGTATTTTTTGTCGGATACCAGATTCTGCTCGACTACGGCTTTGTCGAGACCCGCTTCTTCGGATCGAACCAGGTTTATGTTTTTGGTGTGCTTGGACTGATCGCTGCCATGTCGCTGTATCTTTCCTACAATTTTGCCTATGTCAACAAAGATCTGAAAATTCAACTGGAAAATGTAAAATCCCTCTCGGAAAAAGCACTCGAACAGGAAAGAATTGCTGCCGGACTGGAGCTTGAGAGACGATTAATCGAGGCTGAAAACGCACGACAGAGCAAGGAACTGGAATCTGCGAGAGAACTTCAGCTATCACTGCTGCCGAAAAAGATACCGGAAGTTCCGGGTCTTGAAATTGCGGTATACCTCCAGACAGCAACTGAAGTGGGGGGCGATTACTATGATTTCTTTCCGCAGGAAGACGGATCACTTACAATCGCGGTCGGTGATGCTACCGGGCACGGACTTAAAGCCGGAAACATGGTAATTGCAACAAAAGGTCTTTTGAATGTGCTCTCCGGGAAAGCATCTCTTTTGGAAATCTTAAAAAGAGCCAACATCGCCATCAAGAACATGAATCTGAAGATGCTGACGATGTGTCTGTCACTTGTTAATATAAGAGATGGAAAAATCATCTACACATCCGCGGGGATGCCGCCAATTCTGATTTTCAGGAAAGAAACGGGAACCGTGGAAAACCGCATAATCAAGGCGATGCCACTGGGTGCTGTTTTGGACTTCCCTTATTCGATGGAAGAAATTGAGTTCCAGAGTGGTGATGTGCTGGTTATTATGAGTGACGGATTGATGGAATTGTTCAACGGAAAAGACGAATTGTGGGGAATAGAGTCAATCCAACCTGTTCTGTGTAATTCCGGGACAGAGAACGCAGAACAAATTCTTGGCGCAATTCTTAGATCCGCAGAAAAGTGGAGGGGAGAAACCGCACTCAAAGATGATCTTACATTAGTGGTTGTAAAACAGAAAGAATGAAAGAGACTGTTATTGAATCTTTAAGGAATCAGCTCTCTTTTTAGTTCCTTGATATCGATAAAATCTGCCCAGTTGTCGAGAAGTGGAACTCCTGAAACTCTGCCGCCAAATCCCATGAGGCGATGAACAAACATGACAACATCAGTGGTTTTGATATCCTTAATACGGTTTTCGTAAGCTTTTGCGTTGTATTTCGCTGACAGTTCAACCGTTTTTTTCGAGATGAATTCGTTCAGCTTTTTCTGGAAAAGGTAGCCTCGAAGCAGTTCTTTTGAGTTTTCGAAATCAATCTTGAGTGAATCGTTCATAGCCCGCTTTTCTTTTACCATCAGAAGTGAATATCCATCCCCTCTTTTAATTGGTCCATAAAGCTGATTCAGTTCAAGTTTGGCAGCGATTATGCCAATATCTCCAAGAAAGATGGCAGGCTTCAGTCCTGTTTCACCTGATTCATTCACAAGCGGATCGGTCTTTCCGTACCCGCGGACTATCTGATCAAACGATTTCTCCTTACCGGTAGAGTTCAGAATGGTTTCAATCTCTTCAAGGTTATTTACGGTGATGAGCTGCAGGTTTACAAGGAGAAAATCTTTGTCCTTGAGAACATCTTTTCTGTAATAATCTTCAATTTCCTGATCGGATACCCTTGTTGAGTCGAGGAAGGAGACTTTTAGCATCTGTGAGAGGATGTTCTGCTTCCATGACACAAATTCCTTTTGAATCTCCGGCAAGGCTTCAAGTCCCTGTTTTTCGGCTTCAGAGGTGAGAATTTGCTGCTGCACAAAGTCTTTAACAAGCTTGTTAAGCTTTTGCAGGAGTATTTTCTTATTTGTTAGGTTGAATCTGTGTTCTTCGAACGCGAGATTTGCAAGGAAATCCCAAACGGTTACAGTTTTTGATTTTAAGCTAAAAAGCGGCTGTTTCAAGCCGTCCTCACCGAGAATGGATTTCACTGAGGCGAATTCACCGTCAGTCAGAATTCGTGAAGAGTCCGCTGCCGGTTTGCCATTGACTGCTGATTGTGTGAGTACCTTAAATATCGCATCACCGGTTTTTCGAAAACTTTTTTCGTCGATATTAATTGTGATTCCTGCAATCAATTCCCTCATGTAGTCACGGGTTCTGTGCATCGCCCGCCGTTCTTTGATTTTTTGTTTGATCTGTTGGGAGGTTTTGCTGTCAGTCAAATCCAGTGGTTTACTGATAATATCTTTGATCAAAAATACTATTCTACCAGCTTCACTGTTGATCGGGGATGTAAATTCTCCCGGTTTCAGACTAAAAAGGAGGTTCTCGACTTCCTCATCCATCAGGGTGCCCAGTTCCACTTCAAAAGGATTTTGTGCGATTGAAGCAAACCTTGGCAGTCTTAAGATGGAATCGACAGATACGGCTTTATTCGAGATTAGTGAGTGGAACTCGTAGATCAGAGAAGAATCCTTCGATACTATCGCTGTTGTTTTAAGGGTTCTGCCCGCTTTAAAAATACCGTGTGTGATATCATCAGGTGAGATGACAATAGCAGATTCCACTTCTTTTTTGAACAGGGCATCGCGTAAATAGATGTCTCTTACGGGGTTAAAATAGAATTTGAAATTCTCCGCACGGTCAAGTCCTCTATCGAGAGCCTCAAGATACCAGAGCTTTTCAGCTATCATTGAATAGAGAAAATCAGCCTTTAGGGAATCTTTATTCCATCCGTTTTTGTGTGAGACAAAAGGAGAGAGTTCATATCTGAATTTAAATTCGTTCGATGTTATTTTGTCAGAGCCGATTTCTGCTAAAATGGCGGAGTTATCCTGGGCAAATGCAGAGGATAACGCGATGCAGAATAAAAAAATGGAGAGGGATTTGAACATCTATTTCAATCCGAGTGCTTTCAGGTATTCTTTGTTGATTGTGCAGTTTTTCAGTTTAATATTCTCGAGGTACAGGTTAAAAACCGTTTTCATTTTTGAATAATCAATTTTTGCATCCCTAATATACCCATAGGAGATATCAAAATTTTTGGCAAAATCGATGACACTCTCGTATCCTTCGGGTGCTGATATCGAGACTACTCCACGGGTGCTCTCCATTTTTTTGTAGGGCCAGAAGCACCAGCCGATATTTTCCTTCTCAAGAACAATACGAAAATCGTTAATCCACTCGTTTGTGTTTTCACCCGACTCACCCAGCCATATCGGTACATTATATTTTTGACCGTAGTTGATGTAGTCAATGATTACATCTTTTGTGGGGGGAGTCCAGTATTTGTGGAAAGTATAAACCAGATTGTCGTCAAAGGGTTTGCCAAAAACGGAAAAATTACTGTTCCATTGTGCACCGGCAATGAAAATTATATGGTTTTTATCGACTTTTCTGATCGCGGATGTCAATCGAACGAAGAAGGGCTCAAGCAAAGGGTTCAGTTTATCCTTGTCGAAATAGTGGGCAATCGGTTCGTTTAGGAGATCATAACCGATTACAATTTTTTCGTTTTTGTAGATTTCGGCGAGTTTTACCCAAATCCGTTCTGTGAGGAGGATATTTTCTTCTGACTCAAAAAGGAAAGGATAGCCGTAGCTGTCGTCGATATTGTCACCTGTTTGACCGCCCGGGGCGCAGTGCATGTCGAGAACCACGGGGAGGTTGAACTCCTTGCACCATTTTACGGCACTGTCGAGCAGGGCATAACCGACACCTTTTAGTTCATGGTAAGGGGCTTCGGAAACAAAGAGTCTGTAATTAAAGGGAATGCGGATCGAATTGAATCCGCATTCCTTTATGAATTTGATATCCTCGCGGGTGATGTAGTCGGCTCTGAATCTGTTCCAGAATTTTTCCGCCTCCGCCTCACCCAAAAGAACCCTGAAGAGGTCGGTTATCAGCCGTGGTGAACTCACTTTGTCAAACTTAAACATGTATCCTTCAGGAACGAGCCAGTTTCCAAGCCCGATTCCCTTCAGGAGAACCGGCTTTCCCTGCGGGTCAACAATTTCCTTCCCTTTTGTGGAAAAATAACCCGTTCCTTGTGCATTCAAAGTGCCAAAAGAAATTATCAATAAGACAAAGAGAAGATATTTCACCGTCAGCCTCTACCGTGCCTGTTTTTCGAATGTGGGAACACTTCCTTTCACGCCATAGAAGGCGATGAAAGCATAACAAATAACAGGAAGGATAAATGCGTGATGGATTCCGATTGAATCGGCAATTGCACCCTGAACAACAGGGATAAGAGCTCCACCAACTATTGCCATGCAAAGAATACCAGATGCCTGTCCGGTATGTTTACCCAGACCTTTAATAGCGAGTGAGAAGATGGTCGGAAACATGATCGAGTTAAAAAGTCCGACGAGGAGGATCGACCAGATTGCAATTTGTCCATCTGTAAGCATGGAAACAACCACGAGAACTGCTGCTGCTACTGCATTGAAACCAAGAACCTGTCCCGGATTGATTTTCCTTTGAACGGCAGAGCCTATGAATCTTCCAACCATTGCACCACCCCAGTAGAAGGAAACAAGTTTTCCTGCATCCACTTCGGCGAGGGTTTTATCGAGGGTAACAAAATAGTTTACAAGGAAGCTGCCAATCGCCACTTCTGCACCTACATAAACAAAGATTCCAACTGCTCCGAGGATCAGGTGTTTATATCCCCATGCACTCGGGTGAAGATCGTCATAACTTTGCTTTACGCCGTCATCGGATTCAACACTTCCGGCTTCTATTTGGGGAAGTTTAATGTAGGCGAAGACAGCAGAAAGGAGAATAAGAACTGCTGCGAGACCAAGATAAGGAGTTTGAACAGCGGCTGCCTCGGCTGCCTTGTACAGTTCGAGTTGTGCAGGAGCCATCTTTGCCATTTCTTCTGAAGACTTTACTGCTGTAGAGAGAATAAGCAAAGACCCGAAGTAAGGGGCAACTGTTGTTCCGAGTGAATTGAAAGCCTGTGTTAAATTCAATCTTGATGAAGCTGTCTCAGGTTTACCAAGAATGGTAACATAAGGATTTGCTGCCACTTGAAGGAGTGTGATGCCTGCGGCGAGGATAAAAAATGCCAGCAGGAAAACAGGATATGACCTCATGCCCGCTGCGGGATAAAAAATTAAAGTGCCCACACCGGCAATAAGGAGACCGAGAACGATACCTTTTTTATAGCCCACCTTTTCGACCAGTTTCCCCGATGGGAGGGAGACGAGGAAATAAGCAAGGAAAAAAGTAAACTGTACCAGCATCGACTCAGTATAACTGAGTGAGAAAACATTCTTCAGATGAGGAATGAGAATATCGTTCAGACATGTGAGGAATCCCCACATAAAAAAGAGGGATGTAAGAATACTCAGTTCGGGAAGATAATTTTTATTGCTTCCGCTGCTTTTTGTTTTGCCGGCATTAGTAACCATGGTTGCCATTTTTTCTCCAATAGAAAGACTGAAAGTACTTTTAACAAAGATAATATCTACGCAATAACTGTGCCCGAATTGTTTAATTCACTTTAGGCATTATTTTTGTATTATTATTTCACGCGCTGCTGTTCGTTTTTATTAATTTGATAATTTTTGCTTATCAAAATAATAATCCCGGTGAAAACAGACGAATAAAATCGGTGGGAAAAGAGGAAAATTAATATTCTATATTTGCACTAAAAGTTTGCGGAAATTCCATGAATCTTGAAAAGATCTTTTATATCGTGGCGAGTACGGTTCTCGTAACGGTTTTTGTCCTTATCGTTTTTATCTTTTCTCCGGTCTCTTATGATGAAAATCTCAAGAAATCGGAGAAGGTAATCTATTACGCAGACAACATTTCCCCGGCGCTTCAAAAGATAATTAATAAATTTAACACCGTATACCGCGGCAGGATCAGGGTTGAGACGATAGACCTCTCTTTCGACAAATTCAGCACAAACGAGAGAAAAGAGCTTTTAGCGAGATATCTGAGAAGTAAAAGCAGCAGGATAGATCTTTTCAGCGTTGATATCATTTGGGTTCCAAGATTCTCAAGGTGGGCTTTACCGTTGAACCGGTTACTCGATTCCAATCTGGTTGGCGACATCATGCCGCACTTCCTGCCGACAAGTTACACGAGTGACTCACTTGTCGCAATTCCACTCTATTTTGACATTGCAGTAATGTTCTACAGGGATGATCTTCTGAAGAAGGTGCCGGGTTATGAAGTATTTGAAAAGGAACTTGCAGAATCGATCACCTGGGAACGGTTCATCGAGTTAAGAAGTCTGGTTGATGATGCCAATAACAGGAGAAACAAACCTTTTTACATTTTTCAGGCAGATGAATATGAAGGGCTTATGTGCAGTTTCGTGGAAATAATGGCTAATATGAACAACCAGATCAATCTGAAAAACGACAATATCAGCAAAAATGACAAAGTTGCCGGAGAGGCTGTTCAGTTCCTGGTCGATCTCGTTCACAAGTCAAAGATTTCACCGGTTGTGGTTTCCGGGTTAAAAGAAAACCAGAGCTATCAATATTATTTCGACAACGAGGGGTTTGCTCTGAGGGGCTGGCCCGGTTTTCTGAGCCCGTCAACAACGGCACTGAAAGAAGAGTACAGAAGTAAAGTAAAGGCGGTACCACTTCCACACATTTCAGGAAGTAAGCCGGCTTATGTTTTCGGGGGCTGGAATCTGATGATCTCAAAATTTTCCGATAACATCCCCGAGGTTGTCAGGTTTGTTAATTATCTGCTAACTGATGAGAATCAAAAATTTCACTATGAAGAAGGAAATGTACTGCCTGTGAAGAGATCGGTTTATGAAGATGCAGAATTTATCAAACGACATCCGGAACTGACATTCTACGCCAAATTGTTTGAATCGGGCGTTCACCGACCGATATTTGAAGATTATACCGGTTTGTCGGACATTATTGTGAAACACCTTAACGATGCAATAAAAAACAATAAAAGCGGAGATGCAACAGTTACAGGTATCAAGAAAGATCTGAAATTAAAATGAGTAATTCATGAAACAGAAGTTTTCTGACAAGATAAAAGAGTACCACTTCGAGTTCAGGCATGTCACTGTCCTTTTTATTATACTCTTCTCTTTTCAGTTGATAGTTTCCTTTATCAACAAGTCTTCCATTAAAAACTTTTTGGATACCACTCAGGACTGGTATCAGAAAGAGTCGGCTGAAGAGATCGCCAATCTGACTGCGACCGCAATAGAACTTGCTGTGGAATCCGTGAATCCTGCCACAAACCTCGAACCTGAGCGGGAGAGGCAGGTGATTCAGTCGTTCGATATCATATTCAGCCAGCAACAGCTTACCCATAATGTCGACAAACTTTTCCTGATTGTGCACGATGGCAGTGAAATATACAGCATCAACGACGGGAAAACCCTCTATTCAGCGCTTATTGAAAAGAAATTTCCGTCAAAGGTATCGACTGCAGACAATGGGGTGATAAGCTTATACAAATCCGTTGAGGAGGAACTTAAGACAACTGAGAGGATAAAAAGTGTAATACCGGACAAACAAACCTTCCATATATTCGTCCCGTTTGTGATCAGGGGCGAATTTATTGGAGCCATCTATATGCTCATCTCACCTGATTTCAGTACCATCAGCGATCAGGTGATCAGCAGTTATGATGAAACTTCTGTTATTTACCTTTCCCTGATTACGCTGGGTCTGCTGGCAATGTATTTTATCTCTTCCTATACTGTAAAGGAGAGGGATGAAACACAAAACCTTCTTTTTGAAGAGCACGAAAAGAATCTGAAAAAGCAGATAAACTATGAAAATGAACTGATTTTTACGAAGAGGATATATCATACCCATCACAAAGCCGAAAAAATAATGGGATTCATCAAGGAAGACCTTCGGAAACTCGAGGCAGGGAACAGCGATGAAATAAAATACAGGGTAACCAAATATTCCAATTTCGTATCCCGTGTAATCTATGACATGAAGTGGTACGAACCCCCGATCCAGACGATCAGGAATCAGATTTTCAGAACAAATCTGAACGAAGTGGTCACTTTCATAGTGGATAACATCTTCCGCCGTACTTCCACAGAATCCGACGCATTTAAGATAAATTGTGAATTGGAACAAAATTTACCTGTAGTTAATGTAAACGAGTTCGTCGTCTGGGAAATTGTTGAGCCACTGATACAAAACAGCATTGATCACGGTTCTGAATCGGGACTCATCATTACGGTTCAGACCATCCACGATGAACCGGCAAAATGCTCCAGACTGATTATTCGCGACAACGGGAAAGGAATAGACCAGCATCTTCTTGAAGCAAATGAGAACGGGTTAAAGATGATTTTTGTGGAAAACACCACGACAAAAACCCAGGGATTGCGAAATTCTGGATACGGTTGCTACATCGCCTGGGAAATGACAAGGCGTTGCGGGTGGGAACTCGATGTCGAAAACCTTCCTGAAAGAGGATGCCAATTTACAATTACAATAAAACACTGCTAACACCATCCGGAGAGTGTAATGATTTTTCAAGATAAAAATATAAGTATCCTTCTGATTGAAGATGAAGAATTCGATGTGAGAAGGGTGAAAAAGACAGTCCAACCGTTTTCCGACAAGATGGAGATTGTTCATTATGTCTCGAACGGAAAAGCGGCACTCGAGTACCTTGAGACAAATAAAGGGAAAATCGATATAGTGATTATGGACTACCAGATTTCGGGCGGTCTGATGGGTGAGGAACTGATTCATAAGATTAAGACAGTCGACCAGTCAATCCAGATTATTGTTATTACAAAAATGACGATAAATCTGACAGATTATCACTTTGCCAATAAACTTATCAAGGCAGGTGCGTTCTGGTACTGTACCAAATATCCCGGTGATATCGATGATTACATCTACCAGCCGACCGATTTCATTCTGAGTATCTTTAATGCCCATGAAAAAAGCTGGCTCGAGAGGGAACGGATGCGATCCCTGCAAAAAATCAAAAGGAATGTGGAAGATATTCTCCATCAGAGGAGAATAATCGGCGACTCCCCCCTGATGACATCGCTTAAAGAAGACATTTTGAGGCTGGCAAAAAGCAACATCAACATCCTGATAAAGGGTGCTTCGGGTACGGGAAAAGAACTTGTTGCTCACAATATTCATTACCGAAGTGACAGAAAGTATGAGAACTTTGTGGTGGTCAACTGCGGAAGTCTTCCCGAACAGCTTGTTGAAAGTGAGCTTTTTGGGTACGAAAAGGGAGCTTTTACTGGAGCCGACAAGAAAAAACCGGGACTTTTTGAGATCGCAAATCACGGAACAATCTTCCTCGATGAAATAACTGAACTTCCCCTGACTGCACAGGTTAAACTCCTCAGGGTGATTCAGGAGGGTGAGATAGAAAAAATCGGCAGAACCGAGACTGTAAAAGTTGATGTAAGAGTTATTGCCGCAACAAACAGGAATATTGAGCAGGAAGTAAGGGACAGACGGTTCAGGGAAGACCTTTACTACAGATTGAATGTGCTGCCTGTTATTGTTCCCGATTTAAAGAAGAGAGTGGAAGACATTCCTCTGTTAATCCATCATTTCCTCCACAACAACAGTGTGGATATGGGGAGGGAGAAACCCCACATTCCGTCCGAAACCATGCAAATTTTCACCCGGTATGAGTGGCCGGGCAATGTGAGGGAACTAAAAAATGTGGTTCAGAGGGTACTTTTCAGTTCTGACAAGGTCATTTCACCAATTGAAGCTACAAAGGCGCTCGGGATGATGTTCGATGTCCTCTCGGATAACGACACTTTAAAGGACCTTTTCAATGCAGAGAAAATCCTCGATCTCAAGGATGCCGAAAGGATATTCAGAGAGCGGTACTTTAATTTTGTCAGAATTCACTCTGTCTCCGACTCGGATGCTGCGAAGAAAATGGGACTTGCTCCTCCAAATTACTACAGGATGATGAAGGAGTTGGGATTGAAGCAGGATGTGAAAGCCAGGTAATTTATCATTTTGATAAAATATCTTTATTAAAATAATAATAGTGGCCACTTTCTGTCGGGGATGAATTCTCACTTTTGATAATTATTCCTTTGTTATTACGGAAATTAGTGTTGGCACGATTTGTGCATCTTCAAAATTGCACAAACAATTTAACAGATGCCCAACACATTTACCTATTTAGATGCTTTTGTAATAGTTCTCTACTTGATCGTGGTATTAAGTATCGGATTCTATTATTCGAAGAAGAATGACGAAAGCTACAGCGGCTACTTCCTCGCGGGAAGAAACACCGGCTGGATCGCGATAGGTCTGTCGATATTTGCCACTAATATTTCGAGTGAGCATTTCATAGGTCTTGCCGGTGCAGGATCGCTCAGGGGACTGGCAGTCGGACAGTTTGAATTGATGGCAATTTTCACTCTACTGTTTGCGGGCTGGTTTCTCGCTCCTGTCTATTTCAAATCGGGGGTGTTTACAGTTCCCGAATTTCTGGGGTTAAATTTCGATGTACGAATGAGGAAGCTGTTTGCAGCCTTCTCAATTGTAATCTACATCCTCACAAAGATTCTTGTGTCGCTGTTTGCGGCAGGAATTCTTTTCTACAACATTTTCGGTCTCAATATTTACGCATCTTCCATTCTGATAGTTCTTATTACCGGGCTGTATACCGTTATAGGCGGGGCACACGCAGTAATAAAGACACAGACATTTCAGGGAATAATCTTTATTACGGGTGCGGTAATTCTCTCAATACTTGGTTTCATAGCAGTTGGCGGGATAGATGGATTATATTCAAAACTTCCCGCCGATTTTTTCACGATGTTCAAATCATCCTCCGATAACGATTATCCCTGGACAGGCATCGTTTTCGGGGCTCCCGTTATCGCATTTTGGTACTGGTGTACCGATCAGTACATGGTACAGAGAATGCTCAGTGCAAGATCTGTCGAAGACGCAAGAAAAGGTTCTCTCCTCGCTGCAACTTTCAAACTACTCCCCATTTTTATTTTAGTGCTCCCCGGTCTTTTCGCCGCAATTTTATATCCCGAGTCGAGAGGTGACGGTGCCTACTCTGCTTTAATCAATGGAAACATACTCCCTGTAGGATTAAAAGGGCTGGTCATTGCAGGGCTTTTGGCTGCAATCATGTCCTCACTCTCCGGTGCTTTCAACAGTATCGCAATTCTCTTTACAAACGATTATTACAAGTTGAAATATCCCGAGACAAATGAGAGGAAGCTTGTGCTCGTGGGCAGACTTGCTACCACAACAGCAGTAATAGCTGCAATCCTCATAGTTCCTTTGGTGAAGATTGTAAGTTCGCAATTGTATCTGTTTTTACAGAGTGTGCAGTCATTTGTTAGTCCTCCGATTACTGCGGTATTTCTGTTTGGATTGTTTTCCGGGAAGATGAATTCGCGTACTGCGATTATTACCCTTTCGGTAACGGAGTCTCTTGGACTTAGCCGTCTGGTGCTTGAGTTGCTCCAAACCAACGGAGTCGCACTTCATTCATTTTTTGAAGCTGTTCTGGCGATAAATTTTCTCCATTTCTCTCTCTTTCTCTTCATTATCAGTGTAGCAATGATCATGGGTCTGAATACAGGCAAGAGTAAAGACACAAACCCTTTTGCTGTTCAATTTAAGAATTCATTCCGGGAAAGCGGCAGGGAAATGGCGGCGGGTTTTTCAAATATTATAAAGACACATACTCTTAGTCCCAGTTTTGTTCTTTCTGCAATCGTGTTGATCATGATACTCGGATTGTGGAGTATCTGGTCATAGAGAAAAGAATTTAAGAAAACCAAAATTTCATTAACCAAAAACCACATTATTGAGGTAAAACACATGAAAAGAATCGTACTATCAATTCTTTTTGTTATCGGACTTTCCACCTCTGCAATTCCGCAGATCATAGAAAGCTTTGATAATAATCTTAGAGAAGATACGACCTATCAGTTCTCCATTGAGGGAAACACGAGTCGTATGGACTACACTGTCAATACTGCCGACAAAAAAGAAGGTGCAGCAGCGGGAGATATCAAATTTGTGATCGGTGCTGTTCACGAATGGGGTAGCTATGGACAGTTGATTAAAAGACTTCCTGCCGGTCAGTATTATGACTGGTCAGCTACCGATTCACTGGCTTTGTGGATTAAGGTGGTTACACCTCCTACAATTCCTGTAAACATGGTATTCAGAATCCACATTGCAGACAGGCCTAATGATGGTGCAACTCTTGAAGAATGGGTATTTGAACATACCACCATTCTCGACGCTCAGAGTGACTGGGTAGAGTTGAAAATACCAATCAAACTCCTCTGCACAGACGGAAGCCAGACTCCATCAGATTCCGGTTTTGTTATTTTCCCTTCAGGATGGGGCGGTGGACCAAACAATTTCTGGAACAACCAGGAACTTGACTGGGATCATATCGTTGGGTTCAACATCGGTGCAATCACTTCAGGTTACACACCAGGAACCAACCTTCCTGCAGATTCACTTACAGTAAGATTTGACGGTTTCAGAAGATTTGGTAACAGATCAGTACCTGCAGTTTTCTTTAACGGTTTACAGTTCATGGGTAATCTTTCAGGTTTCAACTGGGGACAGTCGAATCTTGAAGTGGTTGCCGGTGCCGGCCCTGTTCCAAACAGCAACGCTGCAAAATGGACCCAGGGAAATGAATGGGGTAACGGATGGACAGGTACAGGATTTAATGTTAGCCCTGTCTTCAACCTCGGAAGTTCATGGATGGTGGACAGCATGAAGATAAAACTGAAATGTCCTGCCGGAACCGGTGCGCTCAGAGTTCAGCTCGAAGGCGGCGGCGGTAAAAAAGGTACAGTATTCACACCTGTTGCTGATGATCAGTGGCACAGTTACTCATTCCCGTTAAGGGAGATGGCTTTCCAGGATAACACAACATTTTTCGATTCAACTCAGGTGAATGTTGTTCAGATCATGGCAGAAGCTTCGGGTGTCGCCGGAACAGTAGTCTGGATAACAGACTGGTGGACAGGCAATCCTAAATTTGATGTTATTGCTCCAAGTGCACCACAAAGTGTTGCGGCTTTTGCAGGAACATTCCAGAATGTTGTTACCTGGCTTGATGTTCCGGGTGAAACAGGCGAAACCTACGATGTATATTATTCAAAGAACCCGATTACCGATCTTACAGCACCCGGTGTTGAAGTTGTGAAACTCGGTGTTGCAGAGAATGCTCAGCTTTTCGAGCACATCCTTCTCGCTCCAAACACAAACCAGGCAGTTACATATTACTATGCAGTAACATGTAAAGACTTTGCAGGCAACAAGAGTGTTGTAAGTCAGAACTCCTCAGCTATTACCAACACAGCAAAAGGAAGACCTACAATTTCACTTAATGCTCCCACAAACTTTGTTGCTGATGGTAACCTCGCTGAATGGCAGCAAATCGCTCCATTCAGAATGTACCTTTCTGACGGTACAGGTCACCTTGTAACCAACACTACAATCAGTGGTGATGCTGACTGTTCGGCCAAAGCTTATGTTGCAATGGACAACCAGTATATGTATATCGCATTTGATGTCGATGATGATATCGTGGTTCCAAATGCACAAGGATCATCATACTTGAACGATTGTCCTGATCTCTATATCGGTCTTTACAACTGGCGCGGAATGCCGCACACTTCATATCAGAGAGGTGCGCAGCCTGATTACCACTTCAGATTCGCATGGAACCGCGTTCTTATCGATGGTTCAGCCGGAACTGACAGTCTTATCGGTAAAGGTGCCAACTACTATTGGGAAGAGAAATTCCCTTCAGGTTACATTGTTGAATGCCGTATCAGCCTTGCAGATCTCGCTCTCCATGGCGGCGATCTTACATTCGTTCCAAGAGAAGGTTTCAGAATTCCTATCGATTTCGCTTTGAACGATGCAGATGCAACCAACACAAGAGAAGGTATCATGACCTACTCACCATACAACGAAGACAAGTCGTATCAGGATGTTTCAAGATGGATATATACCTGGATAGGCAACCTTTGGGAGCCAACCGGCATCAATGATCTCGAACTGACTGCTGACAGCTACATTCTTGCTCAGAACTATCCAAATCCTTTCAATCCAAGCACTACAATCAAGTATGCGATTGAAAAACCGGGTCTCGTAACCCTTAAAGTTTACGATGTCCTTGGAAAAGAAGTTGCAAGCCTTGTAAATCAGGATCAGGCAGCCGGTGTTTATTCGGTTAAGTTTGATGCTTCCCTCCTTTCAAGTGGAATTTATTTCTACAAACTTGAAAGTGGATCATTCACGAAAATAAATAAGATGATGCTTGTAAAGTAGCATTTCTCCCCGTGAGTGCAGAAGCGCCGTGCTTCTGCACTCATCGTTTTGATCAGATAACTATTGGATATTCCGATGAGACAAAAAACAAACCATTTTTATAATAATATTTATGCAGCAGTGTTCTTGTTGCTCTGCATTATTGGTACTGATATCGCCTACGGTGGTGTGACAGGCAAGATATCCGGCAGAGTGATGGACGAGAAGACAGGCGAGCCGATTATTGGTGCTACGGCTGTTCTCGAGGGTACATTTCTCGGTGGTGTCGCAGATGCAGACGGATACTACGCCATCAATAATGTCCCACCGGGAACCTACCGGGTGATTTTTACCGCGGTTGGTTATCAAAAAACCATTATGGAAAAAGTGCTTGTAAAGATTGACCTTACAACGAACATCGATGTAAAGTTGAAAAATGCAGGCATTACACTTGACAAGGAAGTGGTTATCACTTCAGACAGACCACTCGTGCAGAAGGATCTTACCTCCACCTCGGTAACGATTTCTTCCGACGACATTAAAATGATGCCCGTGGAAAATGTCAGCCAGATAGTTAATCTTCAGGCTGGTGTTATAGACGGTCACTTCAGAGGTGGAAGATCGAACGATGTTGCCTACCTGATAGATGGTGTTTCGGTTACCGACCCGTTTAACGGAGGCTTCAATATTGAAGTGGAAAATGCATCCATCAGGCAGATGGAGGTTATAACCGGTACATTTAATGCCGAGTACGGACAGGCACTTTCCGGTGTGGTTAATATTGTAACCGAAGGTGGTTCAAACAAATTCAGAACAGATTTTTCAGCTTATGTGGGTAATTTTGTAACAACCCACAGCTCAATTTTCAGGAATCTTGACAAAATTGACCGTCTCGCACAGAAAAATTTCCAATTGACATTCAGCGGACCAATTTCGCCTGTACCGAATCTTTACTTCTTCGTAACAGGGCGATATTTTGATAATATTGGACATCTTTACGGGAAAAGAGTTTATAATGTAACAGATGATGTCCCCTTCTATCCAAATCCTGCTGACAAATCTTTCTGGATACCCCGCAACACAGGTGACGGGGAATATGTTTCGATGAATCCTTATACCAAATATTCACTAAACGCAAAACTTACTTATGCTCTCCCGACTGTCGCATTCACTTACTCGATCTTTTGGGATAAAACAAAGAGCAAAGGATATGATCACGGATTTTCATGGACACCTGATGGTGTTATGACCAATTACGGAGATGACTGGATACAAAATTTCCAGATAACAAATTATCTCTCATCTTCTACAAACCATGCTCTTAAGTTCTCGGTTAACAACTACAAGTTTGAAGGTTATCTTTATGAAGATCCTTTCGACCCCAGATATGTAAGCCCAAGCCAGGGTATCGCCCTTTCGGACTATACATTCCGTTCGGGTGGAAACCAGGGTGGAAGATATTACAGAACAACAAGAACTTATGTTGCACAATACTCCCTCTCTTCACAGGTCTCGAAAGAGCACAAGATCGGTTTGGGAATTGAAGCAAGACAACATGAGATCTACAATCACAATTACGACCTTGTTAATCTGACAGACGGTCAAATTGACTCTCTCGGAAATGTAATCTTTACTCCCGGATATCCGGCTGTAGGTACCATGTCCGATCAGGGTTCGAATATCGAATACTCCCGTAAACCGCTTGAAGTGTCGGCTTACATCCAGGATAAAATGGAATATGACATCATGATCATAAACGCAGGTGTCAGATTCGATTACTTCAAATCAAATGCAAGAATGCCCGTTAATAAACAGAATCCGACCCGCAACGCTTCATTCCCCGGTGCAGACCAGTGGATTGATGCCGATGCCAAGTGGCAGGTAAGTCCGAGACTCGGCGCTTCATTCCCGATTACCGACCGTGGTATCATCAGATTCTCTTATGGACATTTCTTCAAGATTCCTTCATTCGAAAATCTCTACCAGAACCCCGACTTCATTGTAAGACCGGGTAACAGCCTGAATACGGTTGTCGGAAATCCCGATCTGAATGCTGAAAAGAATATCATCTATGAAATAGGTCTTCAACAGGCACTTTTCGAGGATATCTCCCTGAATATGTCTCTATATTACAGAGACATCAGAAACTGGCTCGGAATGGAAATCGTGAATACCTATGAAGGATTCAAATATGCACGATTCATCAACAGAGATTACGCAAATGTAAGAGGTCTTGTACTCGTTCTCGACAAGAGATTCTCAAACTACTTCAGCGCAAAACTTGATTACACATATCAGATAGCCGAAGGCAATTCCTCTGATCCTTATGCAGTTTACAACAAGAATCAGACTAATCCACCGATTGAAGAATCGAAAACTGTTGTTCCTCTTAGCTGGGATCAGAGACATACATTCAACCTGAGTGTCAATGTCGGTGTACCGGGTGACTGGACAGTAGGTGCTATATTCCAGTATGGTTCAGGTATGCCTTACACAGAAGATCCAAAGATCTCAAAAGGTGTCCGTTTCGAAAATGGTGGAATAAAACCAACTTATTTCAATCTTGATATAAGAGCAGACAAAATATTCAATGTTTTCGGTGTCAATGTAAGAACTTACATCTCCATCTATAACGCATTGGATATCAAAAATGAGTTTGGTGTTTACGGAACAACCGGAAGAGCCAATGCGGACCTGAACACTCAGTACGCTGTCGATGTGATCGGTTTGAACACTATTGAAGAATACATTAACAATCCTTCGATGTACTCGACACCAAGAGAGATCAGAGTTGGAATTGGTTTCGATTTTTAATTCCCGGAGCTTCAGAATGTTAAAGAAAATATTTATAATTTCCCTTGTGCTCCTTACCGAACTGGTTTTTGCACAGGTATCCCCTTCCACCCAGCGTTACCGTAACGATCAGTACGGCAACATTTCCTTTAGAAGAGAAGGAGTGATGGATGGAAATCAGGTAAGAACTCTCTTCTACAACAACGGTGAAGTCGGTCAGTGGCCCTACCAGCCTTCGGGTGAATGGCCAAAAGGATCGGGACACTCATACCTCGACGGTGTAAGCGTGCTTATTTCTTCCGAAATAACCGCTCCCGGTACAGGACAGATAGTGCACCCCCTCCAGACTTCTTATCGTGAATGGATGGATAAAGACCCTGTAACAGGTGAAATCTGGGGATTTGAACCCGTTCCCGGCTACAACAATTCTTCGTCGAAGAAACCTTCAATTAATACCGATCCAACCTCATGGCCTAAATTCTGGCCCCCTGCTCTTAATCTAACACCCGAGTGGGATGGTTACTGGTACGGTTATTTCGGAAGAGGAGTTTTAAACTCTGATTTCGAGACTTTCTTTGTCATGGATGATTCGAAGGACAAGGAATTCATGAGAAATCCCTTCTTTTTTAAACCGATTGCAGCGGATACCAACCGTGGCGGTCTCGGAATAAGAGTTGAAGTAAGAGGGTTCCAGTGGTCACATGTACTCGCAGAAGACATTATTTTCTGGCATTACGACATCGTGAACATTTCAGATTACAACTACCCAAAAACCCTCTTCGGCTTCTATACCGACTGCGGTGTGGGTGGAACAGATGACTCTGAAGATGACAACGCCTCATTCGATCTGAAACTTGACATGGCTTATTGCTATGACAACAACGGTCTCGGTCTTCCAGACAGCTGGAAAACCGGCTATTACGGATATGCATATCTCGAAAGCCCGGGTAACGGTTATGATGCGATAGATAATGACCAGGATGGTCTCACAGATGAAAAAAGAGACGACAACATCGATAACGATGGCGACTGGGTCAGATATACCGACCTTAACGGCAACGGCAAATGGGATGCTACAGACAATGAACCGTTGAACGATGATGTTGGAAAAGACGGTGTTGGTCCTTATGACAGACAATATACCGGACCCGACGAAGGCGAAGGCGACGGAATACCTACCGATGGCGAGCCAAATTTCGATAAAACAGATAAAGACGAATCTGATCAGATAGGTCTTACTGCGGTTTCACTCTACAGACTTGGTCAGGGTGGTACAGGCGGTGGCTGGCCCAAAGATGATGAAGCGATGTGGCTGAAGATGTCAGCAGGAACCTTCGATACCTCGCTCCAGAGAGCAAACATCAGTATGGTTTTTGCTTCCGGTCCTTTCCCGCTTCAGCAGGGTCTAAGAGAGAGATTCTCGATGGCTCTCCTTTTCGGCGAAGACCTGAACGACATCATGTTCAACAAAGAGACAGTTCAGCAGATATACAACTCGAACTACAACTTCTCGAAACCTCCGTTGAAACCAAAGCTTACTGCTGTTCCCGGTGATGGAAAGGTTTATCTTTACTGGGACAACATAGCTGAAGAATCACGCGATCCTTTCCTCGGGTTCCAGAATAACGATCCGACCAAGGGTTACAAGAAGGATTTCGAAGGCTACCTCATTTACAGAAGTCAGGAACCGGAATTTAATGATATCAAACTTATCACCGATTCGAAAGGCTCAACAAAATACTGGAAGCCGATTGCACAGTTTGACCTTAAAGACAGTATCAAAGGTCCCGATCCTGTCGGCATCAATGGAGCTCATTTCTGGAGAGGCGACAACTCAGGTTTGCGATATTCCTATATTGATAACGATGTGAATAACGGACAGAAATACTATTACGCTCTCGTTTCCTACGATATGGGAGATCCGAATTTCGGTACAGCCGGATTGCAACCCTCCGAGTGCACAAAAATCATTACAGAAGATTTCGCCGGTAATCTGCAATTTGTGGATATCAATTGTGCGGTCATAGTTCCTAATGCACCGGCTGCCGGATATATTCCTCCAAACATAGTCGGAGACATCAAGAATGTTAATCAGGGTATCGGTTCCGGTGCTTTGAATGTGACAGTTCTCGATCCTTCGGCAGTTAAGAACGGTGCGTCATACGATGTTGAATTCAATTCGACAATCACCTATCCGCTTTACAAGACTCTTTCTTATAAAGTCATAAAATCCTACAACGGAGTTGTTGATACACTTTTCACAGTCGATTCCTCCTACTTTGGAGCCGAGAGAATTGGCCCTCCATTCGACGGACTTGCAATCTCCGTATTGAATGATTCGGTTGTCTCTCTGAGAGATACACTGACAGGTTGGGTAACCGGAAAGAGTAATCTTACGATGCTGGTAACTCCCGATCCGACCCCTGTAAGAGGTATTGCATGGCCCGCTGACTATGAAATCACTTTCTACGATACACCACAGGATACATGTTTTATTCAGTCACCACCACTTTATACAAAATTCCCTCTGAATTTGAAAGTCTGGAACAACACTGAACAAAAATATTCCAAGGTTGCCGTAAAAGACAATGACGGTTCGAAGGATCTTTCGATTGGTGATCAGATACAGATACTCGAATTCCAGGGTTCACCTGTACCTGCAAATATTAGATTTGCATGGAACCTCTCCTACGATGTGCCTGCTGATCCAAATGCTCCGCTGGTTTATCCCGCTGCAAATGACAAATACCGGATCACAACAAAGAAACCGTTCAAGAAAGGTGATAAAATCCTTTTCTCCACCAAGTCAGCCGGAGTAGACAACAGTCTTGCCAAAGGACAGCTTGGTAAAATTGATGTAGTACCAAATCCATATCTTGGCGCTGCTTCATGGGAAAGAAGAAATCTCAATTCCACCGGTAGAGGAGACAGGAAGATCGATTTTGTAAATCTTCCGAGTGAATGTACGGTCAGGATCTACACCATCACAGGTCAGCTTATAAAGACTCTTTATAAAAACTCGACCTATCTTGATGGCAGCATTTCCTGGAACCTTGTTACAGATGACGGTATGGACGCTGCATACGGTGTTTACATTTATCATGTTGATGCACCGAATGTCGGAGAACACATCGGCAAATTTGCTCTAATCAAATAAGCGGACGGATTGAAATGAAAAAGAAGATATTTATCATAATGTTAATTGCTATTTCCGCAAATGTGGCATTTGCCCAAGGTTTCAAGTCTGATGTCTCCAAACGCGGAACAACCGCAGCCCCTTTCCTCTCCATAGGTCAGGGTGCAAGATCGGTTGCGATGGGAAGTGCCTTTTCGGGTGCTTCAAACGATGTAAGCTCCATCTACTGGAACCCTGCAGGTCTTACAAAGGCAGACGGCTTTCAGATGATGTTCGATCACACATCATGGATTGCGGATATAAAATACAATTTCCTTGCCGCCAGCTATAACCTCGGTGACATGGGAACGATTGGTTTTAGTTTTCTCAGTTCAAATGTTGGTGAAATGAAGGTAACAACAATCGATTATCCCGGTGGAACGGGAGAAACCTTTACCGCAAGTGATGTGGCAATAAGCCTTGCTTATGCTATCAGACTTACGGACAAGTTCTCGATCGGTTTTAACCCGAAATTCATCTATCAAAGCATCTGGAAGATGAGTGCAACCGCTTTTGCAATCGACATGGGTGTGCAGTATGTTACACCGTTTGACGATGCAGTGCTTGCAATGTCAATTTCAAACTTCGGAACGAAAGTTCAGTTGCTCGGAAACTCAAATCTCGTACTTCACGATCTCGATCCGGGAAGTACAGGAAACAACGGAAAGATTCCTGCATATCTTGAAACAGGTGCATGGTCACTGCCTCTGAATTTCAGAGTTGGTGTAATGTATGCACCCGTGAAATCTGAAATGCACAACCTTATCCTGGCTGTTGATGCAACCCACCCGAGTGATGACTATGAAAGTCTGAACATCGGAGCTGAATATTGCTTCAACAAATTCCTGTTTATCCGTGGCGGCTACAAATCAGCTTTTCTTCAGGATTCAGAAGAAAGATTTACCGCAGGATTTGGTATCAAACAGCATCTTATGAACAATGTTTCTGTAATATTTGATTATGCCTACCAGGATTTTGGAAGGTTCTCCAATATTCAGAAATTTACAATGTCCGTAACATTCTAATTATTTAACCGGCTCCTGCTTCCATCGATGCGGGAGCCGGTTTGTTTCTCACAAAAGAAAATAAAAACATGACCAAGAAACTGCTTCTACTTGTTACTATTACCATTCTGCTCACAGGATATCTCGCCGCAAAGGACTACAAAGGTGCCGAGTTCAGAACAAAGCAGACATACCTTTACGGGAGGTTCGAGGTTTCGTTGAAATCAGCCGCCCGCGAAGGAATGCTTTCTTCATTCTTTACTTATCACGAGTTTAGCACAGGTATCCAGGACTGGAACGAGATCGATATCGAAATTCTCGGAAGATATGAAAATGATATCCAGTTCAATGCCATTACCCCAAATCAGGTGAATCATGAGAGTCATTACCCCTTGAATTTCCTCCCAAGTGCTGATTTTCATACCTACGGATTTGAATGGACTCCAAACTATGTAGCATGGTTTGTCGACGGTGTCGAAGTTTACAGACAAACAGCTGCACACATACAGACACTCAATAAAGCTCAGAAGCTGATGATGAACATCTGGAATCCTACATACACCAATTGGGCGGGTGTGTTCGATCCCAATGCTCTTCCTGCTTTTGCATACTATGACTGGGTGAAGTATTACACATATACACCCGGATCGGGTAACTATGGAACAGGGAACAATTTTTCTCTCTCATGGTCTGATGAATTCGACTACTGGAATACGGCAAGATGGGAAAAAGGAACCCACACATTTAATGGTAATGGCTGTGATTTTGTTGCTTCCAACGCGGTTATTACCAATTCGAAGTTGATTCTCTGCCTTACAGACGCCGTCAACCTCGGATATACCGATGTTAAGTCACCTGTATTTCTTTCTGCAAGAGTAACCAACAACAAAGTGATCGCTTATTTTTCCGAAGAGCTTGATTCAACATCGGCTCAGACACCCGGTAACTTTAACATCCCCGGCTCAACAGTAACTTCTGCCAGAATCCTTACCGGGTTGAAAAGCGTGGAACTGACAGTGGACGGATGGGACTTCACTTCGGCAAGAAACCTTATCGTACTGAATGTAAAAGACCGGTTCAATAACACAATTGCTGCGAGAGCAATCTCGATCATCCTCGAAAGAAACTGGAGCTGGCCCGTTAAAATTAATTGCGGCGGCACTGCGCAACTCGGGTACCTCCCCGAAAGTGACTATGGTTATACTACGGATTACGGTTCACTCGATGGCTCGAACGGGTCATTTTCAGCAGGACTACAGATTAACGGAACAGATGAGGACGAAATTTTCAGAAGTGAAAAGTATGGACTTGCCACCTACACTGTAAGAGTTCCAAACGGAAATTACAAAGTAAAACTGATGTTTGCTGAGAACTATTTTACACAGGCGGGCAAACGAATCTTCAGTGTGTTTCTCGAAAACAGTAGAGTTATCAATCAGCTCGACATTTTTTCAGAAGTCGGGGCAAACACTGCATTGATTAAAGAGTTCAACAACATCGCAGTTAACGATGGCAAAATTGACCTCCATTTCGTAACACATCTGGATAAACCTCTGATCAACGGAATTGTAATAGAGAAACTGGCTTCCGGTATCGAAGAGGGTTCGACTGATGTACCTGAATCATTCATACTCAATCAGAACTACCCCAATCCTTTCAACGGACAAACGGTTATCTCCTTTTCTGTGAACAAACCAGGCTTTTTTACATTTTCACTCCATAATTCCATGGGGCAGCAGATAGTAAAAAGGGAGCTTGGCTGGCTGGAAGAAGGATCACATTCTTTCCCCCTCGGGAGGAAGGAGTTGACGGCCAGTGGCATCTATTTTTTTTCTCTTGCCACCCCTTCGTCATTTGAAACCAGAAAGCTTGTTCTCTTAAACTAAACGGTTAAAACAAATTTATCATATACAACAAAAAACAGCAAATACCATGAAAACTCTCAGACTGTCAATTATAGCATTATTCCTTCTGACTTTTCTTCCGGTTGTTCTCTTCGCCCAGAAGACTGACAAGGAAATTAAAGATGAAGTTCAAAAGCTTGTCGGTAAAATGACCCTTGAAGAAAAAGTTGGTCAGATGACACAACTTACAATTCAGGCAGTTTCCAAAAAACAAGGAAACAAGGACCAGCATCACGAACTTGATCTGCAAAAACTTGAAGAAGTGATTGTAAAATATCATGTCGGCTCCATTCTCAATGTTTACGATAAAGCTCATGAGATTGATTACTGGCACGAAGTTATAACAAAAATTCAGGATATTGCCACAAAAAAGACCAGACTGAACATCCCTGTAATTTATGGTATTGATGCAATTCATGGCGCCACATACACGGTAAATTCCACTCTCTTCCCGCAGGCTTTGGCGATGGCGTCCACATTTAACAGGGAAATAGCAAAAAAAGCAGGTGAGATAACCGCACTTGAAACCTATGCTTCCGGCATTCCCTGGAATTTCAATCCCGTGCTCGATCTCGGCAGACAGCACCTTTGGCCAAGACTCTGGGAAACCTACGGTGAAGATGTTTACCTCGCATCAGAGATGGGGTTTAATTACATAAAAGCCTCGCAGGAAAACAACTTAATTCCCAAAAACAGATTTACAACATGTCTGAAACATTATGTCGGATACAGTTTCCCCATTAACGGTTTGGACAGAACTCCCGCATGGATTTCCGAGAGAATGCTCAGGGAATATTTCCTCCCTCCGTTCGAGGCTGGTGTGAAAGCAGGCTCACTTACAGTAATGGTCAACTCTGCTGAAGTTGACGGAATACCCGGTCACGCAAACTATCATCTTCTTACAGAAGTACTTCGTGGCGAGATGAATTTTCAGGGATTTGTGGTTTCCGACTGGGAAGACATCAAAAGACTTTTCACCCGTGACAAAGTAGCAGATTCACCAAAGGAAGCTGTTCGCATGGCTGTTATGGCAGGTGTCGATATGAGCATGGTGCCCAATGACCTTAGCTTTTATGAATTGTTGCTCGAACTTGCAAAAGATGGCAAGGTACCAATGTCGAGAATCGACGAGGCAGTAAGCAGAATTCTTTATGTAAAAATGAAAATCGGACTTTTCGAGAATCCTTACCCTGACAAAACATACCTCTCAAAATTCGCAACCAAGGAAAATACACAGGCAAATCTTGATGCCGCTCATGAATCAGTAGTACTGTTAAAGAACGACAAAAACATCTTGCCTCTTAAAAAAGATAAAAAAGTGTTTGTTACAGGTCCCACTTCCAACTTGAGATCCGCACTTAACGGCGGCTGGACAATCACATGGCAGGGGAACGAAGAATCACTCATGCAGATGGACAAAAAAACTGTTGTTGAAGCAATGGTCTCCGAGGTTTCTTCCAAGAAAATAATCTTTAACGAAGGATGCTCTTTCGATAAGATGCTCGATGTTGATAACGCTGTTAAGCTGGCAAAGGAATCCGATGTCGTGGTTCTTTGTCTCGGTGAATCGGCTTACTGCGAAACACCCGGAAACATCACAGACCTTACACTTCCAAAAGCACAACTTGATTATGCCAAAAAGATTATTGCCACCGGAAAACCTGTCGTCCTTGTAATGCTCGAAGGAAGACCGAGAGTAATAACCGAGATTGCTGATAAAGTTGACGGAATTGTAGTTTCTTTTCTCCCCGGTATGCAGGGCGGTGTAGCCATCTCCGATATCCTTTACGGTAATGTAAACCCAAGTGGAAAACTTCCGATAACCTATCCAAAATCACCAAATGGTATTACACTCTACGACTACAAACCGATTGAGTTCTTTGACGGAAATAAATATGATCCTCTTTTCCCCTTCGGACATGGTCTTAGCTATACAAAATTCGCATACTCGAATTTGAAACTTAACGACTCTGAAATGACCGAAAACGGTGAAATCAAAGTTACCGTTGATATTAAGAACACAGGTGATAAAAAAGGTAAGGAAGTGGTACAGCTCTATCTGACTGACATGTTTGGTACGGTAAGCAGACCCAACAAACAATTGAAGGGATTCGAAAAAGTTGAACTTTCACCAGGTGAAACAAAAACTGTATCATTCGTAATTAACAAAGATCATCTTTCATTTATCGGCATTCAGAACAAAAGAATTGTCGAAAAAGGTGATTTTATGGTAACAGTTCACGATCTTCAGGCGAAGTTTACACTAAAATAAGGAGTTATCTCCGAAAGAGTTTTAAAATGAAATCTTTGTTGATGTTGTTCCCCGGGGCAGTCTTCTGTTTGATGTTAACGGCTACTCCCTCTGCCCAGGGGTTTCTTAAAGTAAGCGGAAAAACAATTGTTAATGGTAACGGACAGGAAGTCTTTCTTAAGGGTGTCGGTCTCGGTGGCTGGCTTCTGCAGGAAGGTTACATGCTCCACACCTCTGCTTTTGCCAATGCACAATGGCAGATTAGAGCTAAAATAGTTGATCTTATCGGTGAAACAAATACTGAGCAGTTTTATGAAACCTGGAGAAAGAATTATGTCAGAAAAATTGACATTGATTCCATCAAAGCATGGGGTTACAATTCCATCAGGTTGCCGTTTCACTACAATCTGTTTGCCACGAATACAAATCCGCCACAGTTTCTGACTAAAGGGTTTGACATAGTAGATTCCCTTCTCTCATGGTGTGAAGAAAATCAGATTTACCTGATTCTCGACATGCATGCAGCACCGGGGGGGCAGAGCGACGAGCCCATCAGTGACTACAACTCTGCACTACCGTCCCTGTGGCAAAGTGCCCAGAACAGAGACCTGACTGTGAAAATCTGGCGAAAAATTGCTGAAAGATATAAAGACAAACAATGGATTGGCGGTTATGACCTTCTGAACGAACCCAAATGGGATCTCGGAGCCAACAATCAGCCTCTTCGCGATATTTATATTCGCTTGACGGATACAATTAGAGCGGTCGATACCAACCACATTATCTATATCGAAGGTAACTGGTTTGCAACCAATTTTACGGGACTTACCCCGCCCTGGGATGCCAACATGGTTTACAGTTTCCACAAATACTGGAATACCAACAATACCGGTTCAATTCAGTATCTGCTCGACATGAGAAACAGTACAAACAGACCTCTTTGGCTTGGTGAAACAGGTGAAAATTCAAATCAGTGGCTAACCGACATGGCAGAACTGATGAAAAACAATAACATCGGCTGGGCTACCTGGCCCCACAAGAAGATTAAATCCGCTGTGGGTCCCCTCTCGGTTACTCTTTCGCCACTGTATCAGACTTTATTAAATTATTGGGGTGGAAGTGGTCCCAGACCTTCAGCTTCGTATGCGCAAAGTGCCCTTAGTGCCCAGGCAAATGCCTTAAAGCTCGAACTTTGCACATACAACAAGGATTATATCCACTCACTCCTGAAACAGCCCTTCTCGAATTCCACTACTCCTTATGCTGAAAATCTTATCCCCGGGACAATATATGCACCCGATTATGACATGGGAAAACATGGAGTGGCATATTCAGATGCAGCTTATCAAAATACCAACAACGGAACAGCTTACAACTCAGGTTATGAATACCGAAATGACGGTGTGGATATTGAAAAATGCAGCGATTTTTCCTCAAACGGGTATGATGTCGGCTGGATTGACAATAACGAATGGCTTACTTACACCGTGAAAATTCAGCAAAGTGGTGTTTATAACATCTCACTGAATGTTGCTTCGCAAAACGGTGGCGGAAGCATCTTCCTCCTTATGGATGGACAGGGACTCGGCAATTTTCTCAATGTTCCCGCAACAGGTGGCTGGCAGAGCTGGCAGAATGTTACACTCGAAAATGTGAATCTCACTGCCGGAGTCAGAAAATTCATGATCAGATTTTACACGGGTGGATTCAATCTTAGCAACATCGATTTTACTCTTGTTTCTACTGATGTTGAGGACGAAAAGGCTCTTCCTGCTGAATTTTCATTGAGCCAGAATCATCCAAATCCGTTTAACCCTTCCACTGTGGTTAAATACTCCATTCCTTCGGACGGATTTGTTAACATCAGTGTCTTCAACACACTCGGTGAAAAAGTGGCAACACTTGTAAATGACAACTTGAATGCCGGTGAATATTCCGTTTCATTCGAAGCAAAAGACCTTGCAGGTGGAATATATCTTTGCAAAATGGAAACGGGTAACTTCGTTTCCACCAAAAAGATGGTACTGCTCAAGTAGAACCTCAGAGATTCGGAACCTCAGAACTTCGGAGATACCGAGGTTCCGGGGTTCTGAAGTACCGAGGTTCTTGGAAGTACTCAGGTAATCAATTATAATAACTTTAAACTCGCCTGAAAAAGGAGTCATTATGAGTCTGAAAAAATCACAATTCAGATCTTTTTTATTCATGGTTGTGCTCCTTGTATGTCAGGGTGAAATCATCTACAGTCAGTCCGTCCAGGTTGGCAACGGAAGTTACAGCACCGTCCTCCCTTCCGGAGCGGTTGGTCCATCCTCTTCCCAGGGCTCTCCTGTGGTTCCAAAAGTTTCTTCAAATTTCAATCAGCCTGTTCAAACCAATGACTGGTGGAGCAGCCTGATTTTCCCCTTCTATGGCAGTCAGCATTCAAATACGATGTATGTTCTCCCATTGGTTGTTAAAGCGGGAAGTGACGGTCTTGGGATGGGTTACACTCTGAATCCTGTTTACGCTGCTGCAGATTATCTCTATCCGTATCAACAACAGCTTACAGTTGGAGTCGAGGGACTTGCGGCATCAAGAACCCTCGTTGACAGTTATGGTGACTGGACCGTGACAGCTTCATGGAATGATGGGGTCAGATCGATGAAATCGACAATCGGGCATGGTCTGCCTTACGCATTCTTTACCATGACAGGTGGAAATGCGAAAGTAGTGTGTACTGAGAACCCGGTAATATGGTCGAATTCAAACGGAGTGGTTGGTCTGACGGTCGCAGGCAGACATTATGGGATATTTGCTCCTGCCGGTTCGGTCTGGACAGGCACCACAACACTCGTTTCAAACCTTAACGGGAAGGATTTCCTTTCTGTTGCGGTTTTACCCGACAACTCCCCTGCAACTCTTGAGTTTTACAGAAAAAGAGCCTACGCATTTGTTACGGGAAGTACCGTCTCCTGGACCTACGACAAGCAAAATGCAAAAGTGATCTCAAATTTTACACTTCAAACAGTCCTTAAAGACAGCAGTGCCGGAAATCTGAACAGTACCCTGACAGCACTCTTCAGGCACCAGTGGCTGAATACAACCGCACCACTCACAAGCTATTCCTATGTTTCGGTCCGCGGACAAATGAGAATATTTGACGGCAGTACATTTTCAACAACTCACGATTTTAACGGAATCCTGCCGGCACTACCAAATGAGGGAATTTATAATCCTTCGATCCTGGCGGCATATATTGATACGGTTGCCCGCGAAACGCTCCCCGCAGGTCCGATTTATGAAAACGGCAAGGCAATTGCCAGATTCGCAAATGTGGTACACATAGCAGATCAGCTCGGTAAGACCGCTGCCCGTGATCATTTTCTTCAGCAAATTAAAACCAGACTCGAAGCATGGCTTACCGTCGGTGGCGGGCATGAGATGTCGTATATCGCAAACTGGAACACCATTTCTGCATACCCCTCGGGATACGGGGCTGACAACCAGCTTAACGATCATAACTTTCATTATGGCTATCTGATCATAGCTGCGGCTACGGTTGCACAGTATGACCCCCAATGGGCTCTTGAATCACAATGGGGAGGGATGATCAACCTCCTGATCAAGGATTGCGTGAACTGGGACAGAAATGACAGGCGATTCCCCTTCCTGAGAAGTTTTGATCCGTATGAGGGTCACTCGTGGGAAGCCGGTCATGGTGATTTTGGAGACGGTAACAACGAGGAATCAAGCTCCGAGTCAATGAATTTTGCAACCGGGGTGGCTCTCTGGGGCGCGGCAACTCATAATGACACGATTCGTGATCTTGGTATCTATCTCTATGCGAATGAAAGATCAGCAATCGAGCAATATTTCTTTGACATAAACGATGCTACATTTCCTGCCGCATATCCGAGAAAAGCTCTCGGGATGGTTTGGGGAGGAAAGGGAGTTCACTCGACATGGTTTGGTGCTGATCCTGAATTTATTCACGGAATAAATTTCCTGCCAATGACAGGTGGTTCACTTTACCATGGAAGGAATCCCGAGTATATAGGATTGAATTACGCTGAAATGGTGAATGAAATCGGCAGCAAACCCCGTAAGTGGAAAGATGTAATCTGGCAGTGGTATGCTTTCGCCGACCCGCAATTTGCGATGAACGAGTTTTACGCTGATCCAAATTATGAAGCGTTCGACGGTGAGACAAAAGCTCATACTTATCACTGGCTTGGCAATCTCAGGAGAATCGGTAGACTGAATATAACGGTGACGGCAGACATTCCGACTTATGCGGTTTTCACGGCAAACAATCAGAAAAAGACTTATGTCGCTTATAACCCTGGCAACAATCCGGTTGTGGTAAATTTCTCAGACGGCTATTCGATGCCTGTTCCTGCCCGTTCGATGCACTCTTTTAACAGCGACACTTCGGGAGCCGGCCTCCCTGTTGCGGTTCCAATTTCAGATATTTCAAAGGGGAAAGCTCCTCTTACTGTCAAGTTCAAAGGGAGCAACAGTTTTGACAGAAATGGAACCATCACTTCGTATCACTGGGATTTTGGTGATACAACCCAGGCTTTCAGTGCTGACACCACTCATCTCTACAGGTATCCGGGTGTTTACACGGCGGTTCTGACTGTTAAAAACAATCTGAACCTTATTGGCAGAGGTGAAATCGTAATTACGGTTGACGGGAATGGCACACCATACGCAGGTACTCCCAAAACCGTTCCAGCAGTTGTTCAGGCAGAAGAGTACGATCTTGGTGGTGAAGGTGTCGCATATCATGACAGTGATCCGCAAAACAAGGGAGTTCCTTTCCGTGCTAATGAAGGTGTCGATATCGAAGGCTGCGGAGATGTCGGCGGTGGATACGATGTCGGTTGGATTGTTACGGGAGAGTGGATGGAATATACCATCAATGTGAGCGAAACAGGATACTATGAATTATCGACTCGTGTTGCTTCGGTTCCGGGCGGTGGAAGTTATCATATCTCAATCGACGGTGTTAATGTTACGGGAAAGAAGAATGTCCCCGTCACGGGAGGATGGCAGTTCTGGACTGATGTGGTCTCAACCGGAATAAGACTTGAAGCCGGCGTTCATATCATGAGATTTGAAGTCGAGGGACCCGAATTCAACCTGAACTACATCAATGTGAAACGGGATCTTACAGATATTGCCACGGAAGGAAATCAGCCCGTTGAATTTGCACTTGAACAAAATTATCCGAATCCGTTTAATCCTTCAACTTCGATTCGTTTCTCACTTCCTGAGTCGGGACTTGTTAAACTTGCCGTTTACAACTCACTTGGTGAAAAAGTTGAGACGCTTGTGAACAAAGAGATGAATTCAGGATTTCATTCGGTTGTCTTCGATGCAAAGGAATTTTCAAGCGGAGTTTATTTTGTCAAAATGGAATCGGGAAGTTTTGTCTCCGTTCGAAAGATTGTACTTTTAAAATAGCGCGTATATTTATTTTTTGAGATGTATTATATGAAAAACACAGTTAAGATTTTTATTGCAGTCTCGTTGATAATGATATTGTTTGGATGCAAACAGGATGCAGTTTCAACCGGCGGAGATCCACCACCTGTGACGATTACCAAAAGCCCGAAACGGGGGATTGCTTATAATCTCACGAACGCTGCAGACCTTGAAGCTCTAAAAGGCGGTGTTTCATGGTGGTACAACTGGTTTTACACGACTACAGCACCATCAGGCTACAATTCCACATACAAAATGGAATTTATTCCGATGATTTGGGGCGGCACCCCAAGCAACAACGAGATTCTGGCGATTAAAAACTTTGTGCTCAGCCACCCCGAAGTGAAATATATTCTCGTGATGAATGAACCAAATCTCACTGATCAGGCAAACAGAACACCTCAGCAGGCGGCGGTTGACTGGCTAAAGTATGAACAGGTTGCAGCAGACCTTGAAGCTCAGGGGAGAACGATATCTCTCGTCGGACCCGCAATGAACTGGGGGACAATGACAGGTTATTCCGATCCCGTTGTGTGGCTCGATGCTTTTTATGCTGCATATAAAATTGCCAACCCGGGCAAGGTTCCCCGCATCGATTACCTCGCTTTTCACTGGTATGACTACGGCCTTGCCGCACAACTCGACAGGTTGAAGAAATACAACAAACAGATCTGGATAACAGAACTTGCCAACTGGAACGCCAACATCAACTCCTACGACAAACAGGCAGAGCAGATGCGACAGATGGTAGCTATCTGTGAAAGCAGAAGTGATGTATTTCGATATGCGTGGTTTATCGGCAGGGGCGGACTCCCTGACAACAAATATACCTATCTGTTTAATCCGACTCCGGGTGAACTCACAAGTCTTGGGAAGCTCTATATAAATCTTCCGTGGTCGAATTAAATCGTGTCTGATTTCCCGTTCCAATTAAAAGAAAGCGGGATGAAAATCATCATGGTGTGATTTGTATGGAAGTGATTATTTTTCGCTGTTTAATCAGGAAAAATAAATGAATGAAATAGAAACAAATGACAGAAAGCTGACACCTCAGGAAGAAAATGAAGCTCAGTCAGGGCACAGTCTCAATGATATGCTGCAAGAGCTCAGGATACTTTTGCAGGGTGCCCAGGTATTAACCGCATTTCTTATAGTTCTCCCTTTCAACCAAAGTTTTGAAAATATCCATGATTTCGAGAAATGGGTTTTCATTGCAACATTCATGTGTTCCGTTGCCAGTCTGGTATTCTTCAGCGCCCCGGCAGCTCATCACCGCCTCATAAGACCACTTATCCATCGAATGACATTCAAATTATTTGCGACACGAATGATACTAACGGGACTTCTGTTCCTCTCATTCGCACTTATTCTCGTGACACAGCTCGTTGTTTGGCAGGTAATGGAGACAACAGCGAGTGTTTTTGTTACCGCATTTGTTGCGTTGCTCATTATTTTTGTGTGGTGGTTGTTCCCGATCTTTTTGAGGAAGAGAGTATAAAAAAAGCTGCACTCAATTAAGAGAGCAGCTTTTTGGGTATTCCCGAAGAAATATTTAGCTTTTAACGAGCTGCACTTCGATAAGCAGTTTCACATCTTCGCCTACCAGTACTCCACCGGTCTCAAGAGCTGCATTCCATGTAAGACCGAAATCTTTTCTGTTGATTTTTCCTTCAAGAGCGAATCCGGCTTTGGTGTTTCCCCATGGATCTTTCATCAATCCGCTGTATTCAGCATCAAGTGTGATCTTCTTTGTTACATCTTTAATTGTGAAGTCGCCTGATACCTTGAAGTTGTTTTCGTCAACTTTTACGATGTCAGTGGATACGAATGAAAGTTTTGCGAATTTTTCCACATCGAAGAAGTCAGCACTTCTGAGGTGATTGTCTCTGTCAGTATTGTTAGTGTTGATGGAATTGACATCTGCACTGAAAGAGATTTTAGAAGTTTCAAATTTGTCGTCTTCGTTCTCAATTGCAGCTTCGAAGGAATTAAATTTTCCTGAAACATTTGTGAACATCATGTGTTTTACTTTAAATCCGATTTCGGAATGTGTCGGGTCGATTGACCATGTTGACTTTGCCATTGTATTTTTCTCCGGTTTTTTATTGTTTGTTTTTAATAATTAAACTGTCATTGGAACTTCCATCAGGAGGAGGGAAGTATTTGAATCTGCTGCAAAATTTACTGTTTTTGTATCCCACAAGCCAAAACCATCTCTGCTTGCAAGGGGCTGTCCATCTACCTTAACATCGCCGCTCAGAACAAAAACATAGAGCCCGTTTCCTTCACCTTTGATCTGATACTCTGTTGATGTCCCTTTTTCGAGATCAGCCATGTGGAACCATGCGTTTTGATGTATCCAGACACCCTCATCATCTGCTGACGGGGAGAGAATCTGCTGAAAACGGTTCTTCCTGTCCTCTGCATTCAGTGTAATCTGATCATATCTTGGAGTTACATTTCTCTTGTCCGGGAAAACCCAGATCTGCAAAAATTTTACCGGCACCTCTTTGTTCTTGTTATATTCGCTGTGCCTGATACCTGTGCCGGCACTCATAACCTGTATATCACCGTGCTTTATTACCGTGCTGTTTCCCATACTGTCTTTATGTTCAAGATCGCCTTCCAAAGGAATGGAAATGATTTCCATGTTGTCGTGCGGATGTGTACCAAATCCCATGCCCGGTGCAACAAAATCATCATTAAGAACACGAAGTGTACCGAAATTCATTCTTTCGGGGTCATAGTAGTTTGCGAAACTGAAAGTGTGGCGGCTAACGAGCCATCCGTGATTTGCTAGGCCCCGCGTCGCTGACTTGTGTAAAATTGAGCTTGCCATGATTTTAATTCCTTGTTTTCAAAAATTAACTGTACAAACTTACGGTGATGTGGAGCCGCGAAACGATGAACTGGATTATGAAATTCTCTTAATGTAGATTAAGTGTTTTTGGGTTTCCGGAGGTGGGAATCGCCGTTTTTCGTTATTTTTGTCATTTTCAAATTAAAATGGAATAAAAGATGTTTGAAAATATCCCCCGGATAAGTCTGGCGACACTTCCGACCCCGCTTGAAAACGCACCCGCACTTGCCAAACACCTTGGCTTAAAATCACTCCTGATCAAGAGAGACGACATGACGGGTCTCGCACTGGGTGGAAACAAGATTAGAAAACTTGAATTTGAACTTGCTGCGGCACTCGAAAAGGGATGCGATACCGTTATTACGGTTGGAGCTACCCAGTCGAATCATGCGAGGATGACTGCCGCCGCATGCCGGAAAACAGGACTTGATATCAAACTCGTTTTGGGTGGCGATGATGTAAATGAACTGAACGGCAACCTCCTTTTGGATGCGTTGTATGGAGCGGATATCCGATATATAGTCGGAAGTTGTGATGAAGATGTACTGAACAGCGAAATGTACAAATGGTCGGACGAACTCATTTCTTCGGGGAAGAAACCATATACGATCATAATGGGGGCATCCACTCCGCTCGGAGCAATCGGGTATGTTGCAGCGATGAAAGAAATCGCAGACCAGTTCGGAGACCAACCCGTTCAGGTGGTTCTTACTGTCAGCTCGTGCGGCATGTACGCGGGAGTCGCCCTTGGTGCGGCGATGTACATGCCTCAAGCAAAAATCATCGGGATAAGTGTTTCACACGACAAAAAATTTATTGAAAAACGGACCCGGGAATTGATGGCTGAAAGCTGCCGGTTACTTGGAGCTGATCACAGATATGCAGAGCAAGACCTCCACATTTATGACGAATATTACGAAGAATATGCAGTTCCGGTCAAAGGAGCTCAGGAAGCAAGTGCCGTTTGTGCAAACCTCGAAGCAATGATTCTCGATCAGGTATATACAGGCAAAGCGATGTACGGGCTGTTCGAGCTTGCCTGCGCCGGTATACTGAACGGGGAAGTACCCGTGATCTTCATTCATTCCGGAGGAATGCCGGCAATATTTGCGAGACCTTTACCGGTTGGGGAGTATATAAAATTCAGGAAGATCGGGGTTTAATAGTGCCCTTTTAAGATCACAAATAAAATTTTGTTTTTAATGTTTTAAATGCGATATTTGCAGATAATATGCAAAAACATCGGTGAAAACATGTTAATTGAGTTTAAAGTTAAGAATTTTGGTCCTTTTCGAGACGAGATACTTCTTTCGATGGTTGCGTCCAATTATGACAAGACGACTTTTGAGGAAGAAAATGTTGCAAAAATTCCGAATCATGATTTGAGGCTTTTAAAGACTGCTGCTATTTATGGAAGTAATGCATCGGGAAAGTCTCAGTTACTCAACGCTCTCACATGGTTGAGACATTTTGTTGTTTCCGGAGGATCGAGCAGGAATGATCATCTGGAAATTCCCCGTTTTCGACTGGACGAACACTCCGGTTCGAGTCCAACCTCATTTACAATCGTATTTCTCCAGAATGAGAAGATTTTTGAATATGGTATCGTACTCGGAACCAATGTAGTTATTGAAGAATGGTTGAATGTATGGATTACCAACCGTAAAACTGTAATATATCACCGGGATGGGACCGGGTTAAAATCAAGTTCTTTGTATTTCAAGGTAGGTAAAATAATTCAAAAAGCCAAACAGGTTAAAGGATGGAATTTATACCTGACGAAGGCTTTCGAGTATGAACAACCGGGAAATGAACTGATTCTTGAGGTCAGAGACTGGTTTGACAGACTTCGTACATTCCCCGGCAATGATTCATCCGGATTTGAGGTGTTCATGAACGGAAATCACTACAACACTTCGACCAGAGACAGGCATCTTGAATTCATTCGTAACGCTGATTTTAGCATCGAGGATGTCGTTTTCAGTAAATCGAAAGGTTCATTAGTGCTTCCCGATTCGATGGAAGGCCAGCCTGTGTGGGTGGCAGAAGTGTCCCGGTTATTTCATAAAGTACAGGAACTGATTCCCGATAAAACTGTCATTGAATTAAAAACAAAGCATAAAAGATTAAAAAATGACGGAACTTATGATGTCGTAGAATTTTCCCGCTCGGAAGAATCTGCAGGAACTGTAAAGTTTATCGCTCTTGCCGGTCCAATTTTGGATACATTAATTAAGGGGGGTATTCTATTGGTTGATGAACTCGACACCCAATTGCATCCCAACCTTGTTAAGAAAATAATTGAAGAATTTAACTCCCAGGAAAAGAATCCCAAAAACGCACAGCTAATTTTTAACTCTCATAATACTGCCACCCTGGGAAATCTAAGGCGGGATCAAATCTGGTTCGCAAAAAAGGATGGATTGGGGGTTGCAACGGTCGAGCCACTTTCCGATTACAAATACGGACCAAGAAAAGAGGAAAATCTTGAGGCAAGGTATCTCGATGGCAGATTTGGTGCGGTGCCATACTTGGGGAAATTTGGAATTAAAGCAAGCTAGATTTTAAAAAGCAAAATAAGGTGCAACCAGTGTAGAAGAGTTATGGGAAAACCTAAGTTTACAAAACGCAGAAGACCATTTAAGTCACAAATTCCGGTGTTTTACATCTTTTGTGAAGGGAAGAATACTGAGCCGGATTACTTCAACTCTTTTCGGATTTCCACAGTTAAGATCAAACCTCTCGGGTTGGGTCTCAACACCCTTGGGCTGGTTGAAAAAGCAATCAGGTGGATTAAGACGGAAAAATTTGACGGGGCTTCGGATCAGAAGTGGTGCGTATTCGATAAGGACGATTTTTCTTCCGATCTATTTGATACGGCAATAGATAAAGCCGAAAAAAACGGTTTTGGGGTTGCATGGTCAAATCAGTCATTCGAGTATTGGTTGCTTCTTCATTTTGAGGATCATCAAGGGGGATCAATCCACCGGGATGACTACCAAAGCAGGATAAACCGATTTATCAAAGACGAAAAAGCACAATACAATATCGACGGTAAAAAGCAGGTGAGTGAAGCATTTTTCAGGGAGTTGTCAGCTTCTGAACCAGTAAGTGGGGTTCCGAGACTTCATCTGGCAATCAGTCGAGCAGCAAGAATTCATAAAGACAAAATTCTTTCCCTTCCTTCCCGTAGCGAGTCATGTACAACAGTTTACCAACTGATGGAAATTCTTAACGAGTATGTTGAATGAGGTTACTCTTTTTACCTCCCCCTTAAGGCCTCACTTCTTACCTTGCTCAAAAATTCGGGTGTAATTCCAAGATATTGTGCAATCTGTTTTTGAGGGAGAGTATTCACGAGAGTGGGGTATATCTGACAAAACTTCAGGTACCTGTCTTTTGCAGGGAGGGCAAGATTGTCCAGGAGCCGGCGGTGGCTGTTTACGAGTGAGTTTTCTGTGATGATTCTGAAATACCGTTCGAGGGCGGGGACTTTGTCAAAGAGTTCAATCTGATCGCGACGGGTGAGAATCAGCACTTCGGAATCTTCGAGTGCATTTATATTCAGGAAACTTTCCTTTTCGGAAATGAAGCTGTACATATCAGTTATCCACCAGTTTTGGGGAGCGAACTGCAGGATATGCTCGAAGCCGTTCTCATCTATCGAGAAGGAGCGGAGACAACCGTTGATCACAAAAGCCGCTGATTTGGCTATCTGTCCCTCATGAAGAAAATATTGTTTCCTCTTTATTATCCTCTTTGACAGCCGGGAGGCAATCATAGCTTCGCACTCCGGAGTCAGATTGGAGTGTCTTTTAATACCGTCGAATAATTTCTGTGCTGCTGTTAAAATCTCATCCATCTCGTTTTTCCAAAAATTCAATACAAAAATGGGAATTATTATCTAAAAAACAGAAAAACCCGGCACAAAATTCACTAAACCTCCAACTCCATTACTGCATTATTGGATTACTGCATTAAAAAAAGAGGTTGCCCGTTTCCGAACAACCTCTTTCAATTTATGAGTTATTAATTATGAATTATGAGTTGAACTCAAAATTACTTAATTAATTGCATTTTCCTTGTGGCTGTGAAGTCACCTGAATTCAGGCGATAGAAATATGTTCCACTTGGAAGATTTGCAGCATTAAAGGAGACATTGTGTGATCCTGCTGAGAGGTCTTTGCTAAGGAGCTGTCCGACCATTTCGCCCATGCTGTTGTAAACTGCGAGGGTAACAAATCCTGAAACAGGAAGTGTAAATCTGATAACAGTTGAAGGGTTGAATGGATTTGGATAGTTCTGATCGAGACTGAAGGATGATGGAGCCAAATCAACTTCGATTGCATTTGAATATTCAAAGCTGCCGTTGTAGTCGATTTGTTTCAGTCTGTAGGTATATTTACCAGGCTGAACTGCATCTGAATAAGTATAGTTTGAAGTTGAGGTTGAAGTTCCTTTTCCTTCTATAAAAGCTACGGTAGCGAAATCGATGTTGTTTACACTTCTCTGAATTTCAAAACCTTTGTTGTTGGTTTCCGAAGCAGTTGCCCAGTTAAGATCAACTGAAGAGCCGTTTGCATTGGCGGTGAAAGAAGTGAGTTCTACTGGAACAAAATCGAGCCCGAATCTTACATCATCAAAGTAGTAGGTTTTTTCACCTGCAGTTGCACCATTAACTCCAAAATTGAAGAAGATGGAAGCTTTGTTAAGATAAGCGTTGAGGTCGAGGGTAGCAGTTCCAGGAGCAGGGTTTCCGAAATCGAAAACAAGTGTCTGCCATGAATTTGCGATAGCAAGAGTCGCTTCAGTTTCGCATGAGACAGCGCCGTTTTGAAAATTTTCGACTTTCAGTCTTACCTGAATCGGAGCATGTGGAGAGTAAACTCTTACATTCATTCTTTTTTCGTTTGCAGTGAAGGGCACTTTTGCAGAGAAACCTGTCTGCTGTCCACCGGTAACTGCAGTAACTGTTGTTCCTGCCCAAGGTTGAGCAGTTGCAGATTTGATGACTTTGACAACTTTGTTGGAAGCATTGTTTGGATCAACGATGATTGAAGATTGTTCAGCACCTTCAAAACCGACAACACCATAATTGATGGTTGGATCATCCCAGGTAACGGGGAGATTCATCTGGGTAAGTGTTGGTCCGCCGCCGCCCTGAACGAGTCTGATTTCGTCAAAGTAGTATGTGTAGTCTGCACCACCTGCACCAACTGTACCAAGATCGAAAATGAAGACCATTTTAGCATAGGTGTTGGTTGTATTGATAGCTGAGAAATCGAATGTGAGTTCTTCCCACGCATTTGCGACAGTTCCGGTATCTTGCATTTCAAAGGCAATTCCGCCATTGGTAGCGTTTTCAACTTTAAGAAGGAGTCTTGCTCCAACTCTTGGCATGTAAACTTTTACTTTGAATATTTTATTGACAGAAAAATCGATATTTCCTGCCATCGATATCCAGGAACCGCCCCATGGATCACCGGCATTTTTGATCATTTTACCGACAAATCCTGTGGTATTGATTCCGCCCGGGACCGGGTTTGCAACTCTGGTAGCCAGACCGCCGCCGAAGTCGGTGAATGTGTAGTTGAGGGTGCCATTTTCAAAATCGAAAGGGAGGGTTGGCTGACCCTGTGCGAAGAGGGTGCTTACTGAGAGCACTGTGATTACAAAAAAATGAAGGAAATACTTTTTCATTGGAGCTCCAATTGATTAAAGATGAAACTGTTGCACACGGCAATATGAATTCTATTCATCAATAACTGTACCAATCAGAATTTTGCCCTAAAACCCCTCTAAATCAATAAAACTAAAGGGGTTATACAGGTCGTTCAAACAGGAAATTATTAAAATGATAATCCCTTGTTATCTAATTAATAATTGAATCCTCTCACTCCAAAATCAATAGAGCCACATTTTCAATGTGGTATGTATTCGGGAACATGTCAACTGCTCTCATTTTCACAAGTTTGTAACCTTCAGCCAGGAGTTCTTTAATATCTCTTGCCTGAGTCGTTGGATTGCAACTTACATAGACAATTTTTGCCGGTTTTATTTTTATCATATCGGCAAGAGTATTCGGGTGCATACCACTTCTCGGCGGATCAAGAATTACCACATCCGGTTTTGGAATGTCATTTGCTGCCAAAACGGGGAGAAAACTTTTGTAGAGGTCTGCAAGATAGAAATGGAGATGTGGTGCCTTGTTCAAATCTTTATTGATTCCGGCATCCATAATGGCATCGGCAACCGCCTCGAAGCCGTAGACTTCCTTACAGTGTTTCGACATGTAGATTGTTATCGTTCCGGCACCGCAATAGAGATCATATACAATCTCCGAACCCGTAAGTCCTGCATACTCAAGAGTTGTATCATATAGTTTTTCAGCCTGTGAAGTGTTGGTCTGGAAGAAGGAATTGGCGCTTATGCCGAATGTGTAATCACCAATTTTGTCGTAAATTTTTCCTTCACCAAAGAGCACAATCTCATATTCACCCTTTGCCACCTGCGCTTTTGATGAGTTGATGTTGTTTACTATTGTGGTAATCTGTGGAAATTTAGTCCTGAGGGCAGAAGCATAATTGTAAATTACAGCCTGATCCTCACCTGCCGTGACCAGATTGACCATCAAGTCGGGAGTGTTTGCTGACTGTCTGATTACAAGATTTTTGAGATAACCGGTATGTGTTTTGGTGGAATATGCCTCGAAACCAAGCTCCGTAAAGTATTCTCTCGTGAAATCAACAATCTCTTCAGAGACCGGCGACTGCAGTTTGCATTCCTTCAGATCAAGCACTTTGTCGTAAACTCCCGGAACATGCAACCCGAGAAAAAGCCCCTGATTTGTAACATCGGGCTTCCCCGCCTCATCTGAAGTCAGCCATCTTTTTTGCGAAAAAGAAAACTCCATTTTATTTCGATAATAGAACTGCTTGTCAGCCCCGAGAATCGGTTCCTGATCAATATCAGTGATGCCGCCGATATTTTTAAATATTTCAGCTACCTGCTGTTGTTTGTGCTTTATCTGTTCTGAATATACCAGGTCCTGCTGTTTGCAACCACCGCAAACACCAAAATGAGAGCAGAGGGGTTCTACACGCAAAGGGGATTTCTGCAGCACTTCAACAACAACGGATTCGGCATAGTTCTTTTTTGTTTTGATCAGTTTCGCCAGAACCTTCTCACCCGGGTAAGCACCCTGAACAAAAACCACGAATCCTCTTTCATTTTCGGGATTTTCATCATCTTTCAGGAATGCAACGCCCTTGCCTTCGAATGCGTAGCTCTCTATTTCAAGTTCAATTATGCTGTTTTTTACTAATTTCATGGTTTTTGCAGTATCATCGTTTTAAGGTTCATATATTTTAAGGCTCCTCCTTTTACGAGTGAGGTAATCTCGTGTTTCTCCTGAACAAAATCTTTCCGGAACTGCACCCTCTTATCGGCGGGCAGTGACTTCAAACTCGTTTCCAGTAATTTGTAGGATTTAATGTAAAATTCATCAAGGTCATTTGTAAAATCTGCAGAGGATTTTATTACAAATCCCCGGGAGGTGTAGTAAGGCTCAAATTCATCAGCGTAGAGCGGATCCTGTCCCGACTCGGCCCAGATGTCATTCAGAAATGTGGGTGCAGGTTTTTTGTTGCAAAGAATTTCGGAGGTTGTCAGGTGACCGCCCGGTTTAAGAACCCTGCGGATTTGCTTTATCAGTTTGTTTCTGCCCGAAAGTGTAAGGGTTGCCTGACAGAAAACATGATCGAATGATTCGTCCTTATAGTCGAGTGATGCATAATCGACACAGAGAGAGGGAATCTGCTTTTCTTTGGGGGTGTTTGCCTTATACTCGAAAACTTCGGTGTTGTCATCAGATGCAGCTTTGATCGAGGAGAACCCCGCATCAACGAAGAAAGGAACGAGTTGCGGGAAACCATTCCCAAGAATTAGAAGTGAACAATCCCTTTCGGGGAATTCCTTCAGAAAGAATTTCACGGGTGAATCCCCTCCGGGAAGGAAGGGAGATTTATTTTCCGGCAATTTTAATCCATCTTTTAATATTTTTCAAGAAGCAAATTTAAAGATTATTTATTTGATATCATCAGTCCGAAAGTTTTAATGCGATTTCTGCTCATTTTTGTCCTCTTTTCAGCCATGATATTTGCGCAGGCATTCGATCCGGCAAAGATCGACACTTCAAAAAACAGGCTGCCGGTGCCGGGAGATACAACCCGCCTGCCCCGGTCTCCCCGTGACAGTGTAGTTGTGGATACTCTCGTGCCCGTTTATCAAATTCCATTGCATGGAGCTCTCTACGAGTATAATTCAGAATACCTGAGGTATCTGAATTATCGAAATGGTGCTACGCTCTTCTCTCAGTTCCCAGTTGCTTACAACAGAAGCATGGGATTCCTGGGGCTTCCCTCCGAGATTATTTACTATGGTGAGGGACTAGGGAGAATCAGTTTTCTCGAAGATGGAATAGAAATCAACAATCGAACAACAAACACTCTCTATTTTGATGATGTTCAGGAGAGTTATATCGAAAAACTCTCCCTTTACCCATCTTACATGGGATTTTTGTACGGAAATAAACCCAACCAGATGACTTTGTCGATTACGGGACGGGATTTTGTCTCAGGAGCACCATACTCACGGGTAAAATACTTTGAGGGACCTTATGGCGAGGGTTACATCGATGTGCAGTTCAACCAGACGATTAAAAACAGACTGGTCTTTTATACGGAAGTCACAAACCAAAAGGTTGATGACGGCTTCAGAAACAGTGATCTCTCTCTTTGGAAAGGGAAAGTAAATCTGAAATATATCGCTTCGAGATATTTTAATCTTTCGGCAGGATACAACTATGTTCAACAGTCACTTGGTCTCAACGGTGGTGTAAATTACGATTCTGCAAAAACACTTGCAGCTTCAATTCCCGGAAGGACAATAGATGACATATTGTATGATGACAGAGCTGCTCCCGTGAATTTTCTAAACCGATATCAAAAAAATGCTTCACACAGAATTAATCTTAAGGCTTTTGGCTATTTTGCCGGCAAAGGTTATTTCGAAGGGGCATTGTATCACCAGACCAATACCAATGAATTCCGTCAGAATGAGGATTCGTTATTCACAAATGCAAACCGGTTCCTGATTGACAGAAAGTTTTCAGCCACGGGCGGATCGTTCAGAACGACATTCGATACCAAATATTTCGCAGCCGATGTCCATGCAAATTATGATGCTGTAACGCAGGAATCTTTTTGGTTCGACAGTTCAAGCGGAATCTTCGTCCCATCAGGTCTGGCGAGGAAAAACTCCTTTTCTGCAGGGGGCATTCTGACAGGTAAAGCGGGCGGGTTTGCTCTCTCCGGTTTTGGAAAGATTTTTATTTATGACGGGGAGGTTTACACGGGATTTGGTGGTGAAGGGAAAGCCGAATTTGCGGAGTACTTCAAATTCAGGGGCGGAGTTTCATGGCTTAACAGTTTTGAACAGGATTATGGTTACATAAACGCCAAATCTTCCGTCACCAGAGCGGAAGGGGAGCTTGGATATGCCGACGGAATTCTCTCCCTGAAACTTCTGGGTTGGGTTGCAAACACTGACCGCACTTTAGTTGGTACTTTTATGCCAACCATGGACCCGATGGTTGCAATTGGCTTTGTACCTTTGATAGAACCCGAGAACCTCACTTTTGGAGCGGCTGTATCTGCGGATTACAAAATTGGACCATTCTCCTGTTTTGCAGATATCCAATACAACCGCAAAAAACTCAAAGATTCGGGAAAAAACATAATCCCGATGCTCAATTCAAAGGTGGGAATAGTTTTCAGGAACACCTTGTTCAATGATGCTCTCGACCTGAAAACCACTCTTTCATATTCTTACAGAACCTCTTCGGTGGCGACATTCTATAATTTCTTCACTGACCGGGTGCTTTATACCCCCTTCATGGATGATGTTCCGGCTTCGGGACAACTTGACTTCGCTCTTGCAGGTACAATTCAGAAGGTTGCGACTCTCTACTTTTCGTGGGAAAATCTTCTTGGATCAAAATATTATCTTTCATCATATTACCCTGTGTTGCCAAGGAACATCCGATTTGGCATCTCCTGGGAATTTTTGAATTAAGGGGCAACAATGGATTTTCTTTTTGAGATAGATAAAGCGGTTTTCTATTTTTTCAACCACACAATAAGTGCAAAACCACTCGACAGATTCTTCTCGCTCATCACAGATGTGAACAGTTGGTATATCACCTATATCATCATGCTTGGAATTTTGGTTACGAAAGGGGGAAAAAGAGGAAGAATTGCTGCTGTTATGGCAATTTTGCTGATTGCAACGAGTGATCAAATCAGCTCAAATTTCCTGAAAAACCTGTTCGATCGGGTTCGACCCTGTAACTTTCTCCCCGATGTGATAACACCAATCGGACCTGAAGGGACATTGTCGTTTCCCTCCAGTCATGCTGTAAATAATTTTGCCGTGGCGATGTTTTTTGCGATCCTCTTTCCGAATCTAAAATGGGTGCTTTTTATCACTGCAGCACTTATCGCAATCTCAAGACCCTATCTCGGTTTGCACTATCCTTCCGATATTGTTGCCGGAGCTCTTATCGGAAGTGCAATCGGGTACGGTTTTGCGAAATTACAGATTTATATTGAGAACAGGTTTTTTAACGGGACGCAGATACAAGCGGATTAGACATGCCGAAGGCATCCCTTCGGGAGATTTTCGCAGAGGGGGAAAAGCCCTTTAGGGCGGTATATGTATAGAAACACGACAATCCATCAAAAAAGCCCTTTAGGGCGACATATGGGTAGGGGACGCAGATCCGCCACAGCGGACCAAGTACAAGCGGATTAGATACGCCGAAGGCATCCCTTCGGGAGATTTTCGCAGAGGGGAACCTTGATGAAGAAAATGATTCAAGAATCTAACAAATGGAAAACGAAATGATCGAATCACTAAAACCAAATCAAATATTTGTTTTTGGATCAAACCTCGCCGGGAAACATTACGGTGGTGCTGCAAGACAGGCACAGGAAAAATTTGGTGCTGAATTTGGTGTCGGTGAAGGTTTCACAGGACAATGTTATGCCTTCCCGACACTCGATGAAAATTTCGGAATGAGAACCGATGATGAAATCAATAAAAGTGTTGAAGATTTCTTTGCATGCGCAAAAACCAATCCCGACCTCGAATTCCTCCTCACCAAAGTCGGCTGCGGTATAGCCGGCTTCGCCGAAAAATACATGATCGAAAAATTCAAACACGCACCTGGAAATGTGGTAAAACCCGAGGGGTGGTAGGGGAAGAGCGGAGTTTCGCCCATATGTCGCCGCAAGGGCTCTTTTCAGCTCATAGTTCATAGATCATACTAATAGCTGCGTCAGCGCACCTTCCACTCCGAAAGCTCAAGTTTTGCGCCTGTTGAGGCATCGAGGAGGAGTTCCTGTCCCGAGCCGCGGAAGCCCTGGCTCCCTTGTGATTCTTCGAGGGTGGAGATTATCTGCCAGACATAACGGTTGAACTTGGGGCTCCAGATAAACTTCAGTTTCCATTCATTTATTCCCGGTTTCAGGCCCTCTTTTGTGGCTAAAACAAATGCTTTTTGCGGAGTAATGTCAAATGAACAGCCTGCAGGGTTCGCCTCGCAGTCCGGGATGCCGTTCACCTCCATCAGCGGGTCGATGTTACCTTTGGCATCGGTAAAAAGTTCGATTTTACCTCTAACATATTCCTTATCGGGTACTACGATGTCATATACCCAAAAGTATTTCACAGAATCGAAATAAGAGGCGGTTTCGTTCAGTTTGATGTAGTTTGTGAAGAAGGTTTCGCCTGTTTTCCCGGCGATATAGGAGTCAACTTTAGGCTTCAACTGTTCCGGTACACCCGTTAGTTTGAAGGTTTTTGGGTATCTGTTATCTGTAATTTCACAGACGGGGCAACTGCATCCCTGCCAGATGAGTGAAAGAAGTGTGATTGTTAGAATGAGTGAGAATCGCATCTGTTTTCCGTGGTGCATTAGTATAAAAATTAAGTTTCTTAATGATTTACCAAAATATCGAAAAATTGTTCCATTTCATAACAAAATTGATTGAAAATGTTGAAATTTCTTCGCTGTAATAATAAGATTACAAATATTTACCCAAAGATTTTGTAAATTGACACTCAACTTTTCACAAAACACAGAAAGAGGAGACTAATGAACTATTTAGTTCTGTTAAGGCACGGGCAGTCTCAATGGAACCTTGAGAACAGATTTACAGGCTGGGTTGATGTTGATATCACCGAACTTGGTGAAAAAGAAGCAACCGAAGCCGGTGAACTTTTGAAAGCGAAAAATCTAAAATTTGATCATCTATTTACTTCAGTTCTTAAGAGAGCAATCAGGACTGCCGAACTGGCAGCCAAAAGTGCCGGTTATGATGAAATACCTGTGGACAGAGACCAGGCACTGAATGAACGCCACTACGGTGACCTTCAGGGCTTGAACAAAGCCGAAACCGCACAAAAGTTTGGTGACGAACAGGTGCACCTCTGGAGAAGAAGCTACGACATTAACCCCCCGAACGGCGAAAGCCTGAAAGATACTGCCGCAAGAACCATTCCTTACTATGTTGAAAAAATAGAACCGATGGTGAAAGCGGGACAGAATATCTGGGTTGTTGCTCATGGCAATTCTCTCCGTTCACTCGTAATGCACCTTGACGGTCTTACCCGGGAGGAAGTACTTGAACTCAATATTCCAACCGGTGTTCCGCTCGTATATGAGTTTGAAGACGGCAAAGTATTGAATAAATATTACTTAAAATAGTTTTAATTTGCCGGAAGGGGAAATATCTCCCTCCGGCAGTCATTTTTGCAGGGGAAATTTCGAAATTATGATACAGGAGTTCCCTATGAAAAAATTATTTACGATTCTCATATTAGGCGTTATAGCCATTAACGCTCAATTCATCACCCCCGGAACGGGAGTCACATGGAATATGGACAGTCTGGTCGCCAGATCAGGTGGTTTGATTACCGGTTCATTTCCGAACTACACAGTAGCCACAGTATGCTCGGTTTCAGTTAATGACAGACTGATTATTCCCCAAGGTTCAGTCGTAACATTTTCGACGACCGGAAACGGCTTTGTCATCCTTGGTGCAGTTGAAGTAAATGGCGCACCGGGAGACAGTGTTTACTTTAAGGGTACCACTGAAAGTCCACAGGGTGTCTATGAAGGATTCTACTTCCGTGACACAGGTGCAGACACCACTTCAGTAATAAAGTACGCCGTTTTTGTTCACGGTTACTATCCGGTAAGATGCCTGAATTCAAGCCCGAGAGTATATAACTCCCGCTTCTACAAATGCAGAAGACCAATTTACATGTCTTCAAACTCAAGTCCGGTTATCAAGTATAACTACATTTCAGAAGCTTATGAGTATGGCATTTACGGTACCACAGGTTCATCTCCGGTAATTGAGTACAACGAACTTTACAACAACAACAGTCAGAACACAAGTCCGAAAAACCAGATAACTTTCGGTACACAGAATAATAATTCACCCCGAATCAGGTATAACAAAGTACACGGCGGTTCCTACAACAGAACCGGTGGTATAAGCATTTCCACTCTTCTTTCGGGGAGTTCGTCTTCATCCGAGATTGCATTCAATGAAATCTATAGCAACAGCTATGGTATCGCTCTGGCGGGTGCTGAAATTACATGCTATGTTCATGACAATCTGATCTACAACAACAACATCAACCCCGATCCGCTTACTACGGGAAGTGGTATCAGCATCAGTGGTAACGGTACAAACAGACCGATCGTTTCCCGTAACAAAATTTATGGTAACCTTTGGGGTATAACTGTATATAACGGTTCTGCCATAGCAGCCGGACCGACACCATCGCTCGGAAACATAACAAACGCCGATACATCCGATAACGGATACAATAAAATTTACGGCAATCTCCAGACTGGCGTGCCATTCGACCTGTTCAACAACTGCACGAACGACATTTACGCTCAGAACAACGACTGGGCAGTTTATGACTCGGCTGCAATAGAACTCCACATTACTCACAAAGTCGATGATCCCGCACGCGGATGGGTATTTTTCAATCCTTTCCTCGATTCTTCAATCGTTCCCGTTGAACTCGAATCCTTTACAGCTCAGGCTGTTGAAGGTGGAGTAAAATTAAACTGGACAACAGCATCCGAATTGAATAATTCAGGTTTTGTTATCGAGAGAAAAGGAAGTCTGGAACAGGAATGGACAAATGCCGGATTTGTAGCCGGAAAGGGCACCACCACTTCTAAAAACGAATATTCATTTATTGATAAACCGGGAAAAGAAGGCACCTACGCCTACCGTCTCCGTCAGGTTGACTATGACGGTACGACAAGTATCTCAATGATGGTATTCGCTGAATTCACCGGACTGGTACTTTCCCATGATCTTGGACAAAACTACCCGAATCCGTTCAATCCCGAAACAGTTATCAGATATACCGTCGGCGGGAACGAACCTGCAAGAGTTGCATTGAGAATTTATGATGCACTCGGTGCAGAAGTGGCAACCCTTGTCGAGGGAATTCAGGAACCCGGAAATTATGATGTGAAATTTAACTCAAAAACAGCAGGACTTGCTTTAAGTTCGGGTGTTTATTTCTACGAAATCAATATTAATGCAACAACCATAACCAAAAAATTCGTTATCAACAAGTAATCGTATCAGGAATAAAAAATGACGAAAGTAAGATTAAGAAGAATCGAAGAGCGACGGCTTAAGACAGGGCATCAATGGGTTTTCAGCAATGAAATTCAGGATGTTGAAGGAAACCCTGAAAACGGCGCTTTAGTAGATGTCTATTATTCGGGCGGGCAGTACCTTGGAACAGGATTTTACAACAAGCATTCACTGTTTGCGATCAGGCTGCTCGACAGAAAACCGATCACAGATCTTCGAACGATGTTTGTTGAGAGAATATTCTCCGCTTTGGGTCTAAGAGAAAAAGTGTATCCCAACAGACAGTCTTACAGAATGGTTTTCAGCGAGAGTGATTTTCTCCCCGGTCTGATAATCGACAAGTACAATGATACTTATGTATTGCAGGTCAACACAGTCGGCATGGAGAGAAATCTCGATCTTATTGTTGATGTGCTTTCAAGGAACCTTGGTGCTGAAAATATTTTCACCCGCAATTCCCCCTATTTCCGTCAGCTTGAAGGACTTGAATTTACCGATGAAATTTTGCTCGGTACTGACGATGTCCAGCAGATTGATGACGGGAAAGTGAAATATCTGGTAAATTTCCAGGAAGGTCAAAAGACCGGTTTCTATTTTGATCAATGCGACAACAGATCCTTTACCGGTGAACTTGCCGAGGGACTTGATGTACTGGATGCATTCTGCAATTCAGGCGGATTTGGTCTTCACTGTGCCTACAACGGTGCAAGGTCGGTTGATTTCGTCGACTCATCTCCTGCTGAAATTGGTCATGCAGAGATCAATTTCAACTTCAACAAGTTCCAGTCAGAGGCAAACTTTGTTGTTGCCGAAGTGTTTGAATTTCTGAAAAACTGTGCCGATGAAGGAAAAAAATATGACATGATCATAGTTGATCCCCCCGCATTTGCGAAACAGAAAAAGAACATCATTCCGGCGAAACAAGGCTACCAGAAACTGAACAGAAGTGCCCTCAGATTGATTAACAACGGTGGTTACCTCATAACCTCTTCCTGCTCATTCCATATTACGAAAGAAGACCTGCTCGATATAATCCGTGAGTCTGCTTACAAGGAAGAAAAACAACTTCAGATGATCCACTACAATGGAGCATCGAAAGATCATCCTGTTATTCCTTCGATGCCTGAGACATCATACCTGAAATTCTGTGCTTTCAGGGTTTTTGATATCGAAAAACCACTGTAACAGAATAAAAATACAGTTTAAGGGATGCTAAATATCTTTTTGGCATCCCTTTTTTTTTGTATTTTTACTAACTTGTTATTGACAAGATAAAGCAGGCCAATCACGATTTGTTCAACCTATTATTGAGGTCCCCATGAAAAGATTCTTCGGGCTCATGTTGTTTGCTTTGCTTGCCACAGCGGGAATGGCACAGTCAACTTATACGACTTTCCGAACCGAACCAATTGACGGTAACAACACTTTCAACAACTCCTACGAAAAATTTAACACAACCAGAACTCAGATATCATCATATGTTACCTGGGACAAGGATTATGTTTATATAGCTTTCTCGGGTTCTACTCCAAACGGTCCTTTGACTGACAATTCAAGAGCGATTCACATCTATATCGACAGTGATCCGCAGTTGAATCCGACACAAGGAACAGGAAGCACCGGAGGAAATGCCTGGAACTGGAATCCGACTCTGCCATTTACAGCCAATTATCATTATGTTGTAAAAACCACAGGACCAGAAGAAGTTAAGAGAAGATATAATGGCAGCGGTTGGCAGGATGCATCATTTGCTACAAATAATTGGAAAAATACCAGTACAAACTATTTAGAAGCAAGGATCGCAAAATCAGGTATCGGCAACCCGAACCAGATCAGTATTGTTGCGTATGTTGAAGAAGACTGGACGGGTGGAACTGCATGGATATCCGGCGGTCTTCCTGAAGGACTTTTCACCAACACCCAGACACAGGGAAACATCACCTTCAACAACAAATTCCTGAATATCAATTTCCTCGATAAAATTGCTCCGAATTCGACTGCCAATCTAAACAACTTTGGCTGGTCGCTCAGACTAAAAGCTATGAACGGAACCGTGTCTGACACCACTGCTTTGGCAGGCATGTTTCTGAATACAACAAACGGTTATGATGCAGGTATTGATTTACCCAAACCACCGTCTTCTCCTAGTAATTTTATTGAAGTTTACTTCCCGCATAACGACTGGGGTTCTGCTCTTGGACCAAAATATGAAAGAGATTTCAAACTTCACACAGATCTTTCAGCTACCACTTCGAAGTGGGATTTTACAGTAAATTCCGATGTGGTCGGCAATATCACCATCAGTGCAGCCTCATTTGCGGATATACCATCCGCTTATGCAATCACACTGAAAGATTTGTCGAACAATGAACTGACCAACCTCAGGACGGGAAGCTACACCTATTCGAATGCAGGAGAAGCAACCGCAAAGAACTTCGAACTGATAATCGGGGTAACCCTTTCCAATCCGACGATTAATCTGAGTACCAAAACCTATAATTACGGTGTGATAAAAACAGACAAGGACTCGACATTCACCCTTACAATCTCGAACACGGGTGATCAGACACTCCGTCTTACAGGTTTGACTCTTACAGGCGATTTTTATTCGATCAGTGGTGATACCACAACTTACCTCGCAAAAAATGCATCCACAACCCGCGCCCTTAAATTTGCTCCCCGGGCTACAGGTACCTTCAACGGACAACTGGTAATCACGAGCAACGATCCTGCTACGCCTTCAGATACCGTTAAATTGACTGGTATCGGACAGTCGTTGTCACCAAACATCTCGGTTTGGGTCGATACACTCAAATTTGGTGATGTGGTGGCAGGAACTTCCTCCGATCTCGGGTTTTATGTGGCCAATACAGGTGATACAGCTCTTGCTGTCTCAAATGTTGTGGCTTCAGGTACAGGATTCAGTTACAGTGGCAGCACCTCATTTTCAGTAGCTGTTAATGATTCAAATCAGGTGACCGTAAGGTTTGCTCCTGCAACTACAGGATCGTTCACAGGAACCATAACAATCACAAGCAACGACCCTGATACACCGACAAAGACGGTTCAGTTGAAGGGTACCGGCACCACTTCCGCCTCATCCAAAATCTTTGCTGCGGGCTGGAACCTGATGTCGATACCGTTGAATCCGGTATCAAATCTCGCTTCGGATGTGCTGTCGGGAATTCCTTCATACCTGCTCTACAAGTATGCGAGCGGAACATACCAGAGTTCGACAACCATCGACCCTGCTGTTGGTTACTGGCTCGGAATAGAGACCGCAGATACTGTAAATCTAACAGGTACTCCGCTTCTAACCGACCAGACCAAAACTCTTGCCGGGGGATGGAACCTGATCGCTTCACCATTTGCAGGCGGCTCACCAAAGAACAACCTGAGAATCATACAGGGTTCAACCACCTACACAATAGATGAAGCGGTAACTGCCAATCTCGTTCAGTCAAACATCTACAAGTATAACAACACAGTAACCCCGGGATATGCAACGGTGACTTCGCTTGACGCCTGGAACGGTCACTGGTTCTTCACCCTGGCTTCAGACCTTAGTGTGAAATATGTTTATGCTTTGAGTGATGCGTCAGAGCCAAAGGCAGTTCCTGAAATTGAGGTAACACCTTCGAACTGGTTTGTGAACATCCTTTCTGAAATGAACGGAATAAAAGACAATTACCTTACATTCGGAACCAATGAACTGGCTACCGACGGATTTGATAACAGATTCGATAATGTAAAAGCACCGATAGCACCTGCTGCCAACGCAATCGAATCGTATTTCTTCCAGTCGGGCTGGACAAACTTTGCCACCCGATTCGCAACGAACATTCAAGCACCACTTCAGAATGGAGTAAACAAATCGTGGTCGTTCAGAGTTTATGCAAAGCAGGCTGGTACATTCAAGATAAGCTGGCTTGATATCATCAACCAGGTTCCTCAGGAAATCAGGGACAGCTACAATTTTGTTCTCAGAGGTCCCGGCATCTCATCAGGTATCAACATGCTTGTGCAGACTTCTTATGAGTTTTCAGTAACCGCCAGTGGAACATATTCATTCGTTATCAACTCAACTCCTGTTGGAATTGAAGATGATCTGATGAATCTTAACTTCAACCTCGGTCAGAATTACCCGAATCCGTTTAACCCTTCAACGATGATCAACTTCAGCATCAAAGAGGCCGGTCTGGTTTCGTTGAAGATATATGACATTCTCGGAAATGAAGTGGTTACACTGGTTAACGAAGTGAAACAACCCGGAAGATATGAAGTGAAGTTTGAAGCTTCAAGCCTCCCTTCAGGTACATATTTCTATAAACTGGTTCAAGGTAAAAACTCTGAAATCAAGAAATTGATGCTGCTGAAATAAGGCTGAATTTCGGAAGGATGAAGGCTGAAAAGCCTTCTGCGTAAATCCGTTTAATCCGTGGAATCCGTGTTCTATTCTCTGATTCTAATTAGTGAAAAAGCCGTCTCAGAAATGAGGCGGCTTTTTTTATTGGTGGATATGGTAATTGCTATTAGAGGACAACTTTGAGGGTTGAAGAATTCCCTGTGGTTATAAACTTTTCGATCAGCTCCGGAATTTTTGTTCGCAGAAGGAACTTCCCCTTGGGGAGGGATATCACTGCGGGTCTGTCATATTTTGCTGCAACTTCTAACACGATTACACCTGTTGAGTCACTCACAGTAAAGGGGGCATATTTCAACCGGTAGGCACCGTCATCATATATCTCTTCAGCCGAAGTTACCACTTCCACAAGAAATGACTCCTTGGCGGGAAGTGAATCCTGAATGACGGATTCCTGAGGATAAGAAGCCAGAAATAAGATGAGCAAACTTTTAATCATGATTTTCCTTTTTTAATCTCCAAATTTCTGAAATGAATGTTAAGCAAATGTTATGCAGGTATTAATAAAATATTAAATGCTCCGTTTTTGTGGTGACAGCAGAATGTGTTAAAATTGGGTACCGGTTTTTTAACATTTGTTAACTGTATCAACCAATCCGAGGCAAAATGAAGCGGATGCACAAAGCCATCCTGATTTTTTCGATTTTATCTTTTACCCTTTACTCACAGGAAGATATTGGGAAAGGAAGACTTTCAGGTCTCATTTTTGGGGACTATTACTACAATCTGCAACGGGATTCCAATGCAGCGTCTATGAATAATGTGGCACTTCCCGGTGCTGAAAAAATGAATGCCTTTCAAATCCGCAGGATATACCTCACCTATGACCATGATATTTCTGCAGAATTTTCCGGGAGAATTCGGCTTGAAGCTGAGAATGCCACGACGGTTAACAACAAATTTGGTGTGTTCCTGAAAGATGCCTATATCAAATGGAGCGAAATTTTTCCGGGGAGTGACCTTGTTCTCGGGCTTCAACCTCCACCTGTCTACGGGATTTCCGAGTCATACTGGGAGAACAGATTTCTTGAGAAAACACAGCTCGACCTTCGGAAAATTTCACCCTCATCCGATCTTGGGATATCACTGCGCGGAAATCTTTGGGGGAATGGCATCCTGAAATACTGGTTAATGTTTGGCAACGGAAACGGAAATTCACCCGAAACAGATAAACACAAAAGGGCATATTCCCACCTCCAATTTTCTCCCGACAAACGCTTCACTTTTACATTTTCGTTTGATTATGTCTCGAAACCTGCGTTGCTTATCAGAACTCCCGGACCTACTGATCTTGAATATCCTAACGATGATTTTAACTTCACATTGTTCGCAGGATACAGGGAAAAACAGAGGGTATCAGCAGGAATTGAAGCTTTTTACGGGATAAGACAGAATGGCGAGCAACAAAGGAATCTGGAAGGTCACAGTTACAGTGCCGCTTTGTCGCTTTTTGGTACATGGTATTTCTCACCAAAAATGGCAGTTGCTGCCCGATACGATTATTTTGACCCCCTCACATCTCAGGACGGGGACAGCAGAAATTTGTTTTTGTTCGCCGTTAACTGGTATCCGGCTGTTGGAGTTATTTTCAGTTCCAACATTGTGATCGAGAGCTACGAATCCCTTCCTAACGGAACATCATTCAAGACTGCCATTACGCCCCGATTAACCTTCTATTACGCTATGAACTGATCAGTCACAGAACGGTGCGGTCCTCACAGTTGAACAAAATTTGCCGTTTCCGGGTTGTAACTATAGATAACTTCAACTAAATGCGGCTCATTCAATGCGTAAAATATTTCCCGTTCTAACTTTCCTCATTGTAGTCTGGTTCGATATATCCGCTCAAAAAATCGAAAAGATCTCCATGATCTGGGAAACCCGTTATGACCTGATCGATTTTGGTAATGAGCAGAACCGGCTTCAGGCATCACTTCGGATCCCTTTTCAGATTGATATTGCAGGGGCTTTCAATATTAACGGGCTGACATCCACCGGGAGCAGTTTTCAGTCGCGATGGGAAACCCTCAAGGATTTGAAAAAGAAAGAGGAGAACAGGAAATTTAACCTGAATCTGAGGCAGTTTTATCTCGAGAAAAAGATCAGTGATTTCAGAGTGCAGTTTGGTGCGTTGCCTGCCATAAAAGGGTTTGTTTCTTCCACAGGACTTGGCAGCAATGGCTGGATGGACGGACTAAGGCTCGACCAAAAAACAGGTATCGGTACATTCGAAGTTGCCGGAGGAAGCATTAACGAAATAAACAACCCGAATTTCTTCGACAGGGTTTTTGTATCCAATTTCTTTGAGTTTGAGTTCTCGGGAACATTCATCCCCAATTCCGTTATCGAATTTTCCTATGAGAAACTTGGTTCATCTGACTATTTGAGGAGCGAATACCGTTATGATTTGATAAAAGGGAGCAAAAAGCATCTGGAATTCGCGATCGAAGGGCTCTACAACACTCAGAGGGAGAGCCTGAGCTTTGGGTTTACAGTAACTACGGCTCCACTTGCATTTATTGAGGAAGACCTCGCCAAATACATGGATTTGAAGGTCTATTTCAATCACACCGACAGTAATATTGGGTTGCGGGGAATTTTAACCGATGATTTTTATAAGTTTGGCAACTCGGTAACCATAGAGGCTAAGGGAACCATCACTTCCCGAAAGGCGGTAAGCTGGTTTTTGGAGTCATACATTTCCGAAGTGCCGCGATTTTTGGCTGGGCTACGGTTCGATATTGAATAAAAAAGGCTGAATCAAATTAATGACTCAGCCTCAAAACAATTAAATCACATCAAAGATCAAGCATCAACAAGATACCCAATTAAGCGATAGTGATGCTCTCATCAAGATAAACATCCTGAACAAGATTTACCAGCTTGATACCTTCATCGAGTGGTTTCTGGAAGGCTTTTCTTCCGAGGATTAGACCCATACCACCGGCTCTTTTGTTGATAACTGCAGTGCGTGCTGCTTCTGCGAAGTCGTTGCTTCCTGATGCGCCGCCTGAGTTGATCAAGCCCATTCTTCCCATGTAGCAATTCATTACCTGATAACGGGTAAGATCGATCGGGTGGTCGGTTGTAAGTTCGGAATAAACTTTTGGTGAAGTTTTTCCGAAGTTAACTGCATTGTAACCGCCGTTGTTTTCAGGGGCTTTCTGTTTGATGATATCAGCTTCGATGGTAACGCCGAGGTGGTTAGCCTGTCCTGTAAGGTCGGCTGAAACATGATAATCTTTGTCGCCTTTTACTTTGAAAGCGTCATTTCTTGTATAGCACCAGAGAATTGTAGCCATTCCGAGTTCGTGTGCATATTTGAATGCAGCCGATACTTCCTGAATCTGACGGGTGCTCTCTTCTGAACCGAAGTAGATGGTTGCACCAACGGCAACTGCGCCGAGGTTGTAGGCATCTTCAATTGAAGCGAACATTACCTGATCAAATTTGTTAGGATAGGTAAGGAGTTCGTTGTGGTTCAGTTTGAGGATGAAAGGAATTTTGTGTGCATATTTTCTTGCAACTGCACCGAGAACGCCGAAAGTGGAAGCTACTGCGTTGCAACCGCCTTCAATTGCGAGCTTTACGATGTTTTCAGGATCGAAATAGATCGGATTTGGAGCAAATGATGCGCCAGCCGAGTGTTCGATACCCTGATCAACAGGAAGGATTGACATATAGCCTGAGCCGGCAAGTCTTCCGTGTTCAAAAATGGTCTGTAAGCTTCTCAATACATTAATGTTTCTGTCTGAAGGGATAAATATCCTGTCAACAAAATCGGGACCGGGTAAGTGCAGACTTTCTTTTGGAACCTTAGCCACATGGGTTAACAGACCCTCGGCTTCATTTCCTAATAATTCAACTATTTTACTCATGTTTATATTTCTCCGTTTTTTGGAATTTTAAAAACCCAATTCTAAATATAATAAAAATCATGATGTTAATAGATTCCTGTCGAACCCCGGATGAGTGAATTACTCCAAATCTGGGGAGGAAATCAACGAAAACGGTGCTAAAAAGCTACTTTTTGTCCCTGAACATTGTAGCAACCGGAATCCCTTTTCTCACACAGGTCGACGACAAATTGTCCGATTTTCTGAATGAAGCCTTCTCCGTTCTCAACAACATGTTGAGCCAGTCTCTTTGCCTCGTCAAATCTTGAAATTCGCCGGTTAATATCGGACAGCATCAAATACCCTGCGAGAGGTTCATTTGGTGACAGGAAGGATGGGTCGTTGCCGGTTTCTTTGAGTGTTTCAATAAAAATTTCGCGTGCGCGTATTGAACTTTGGGTGTCTTTCGAATCGTCAGATGCCCATGCAGCGTGGAGAATGTTCCCTGCTGCTTCCCGGGTGTCTCCGGATTTTAATGATAAAAGATGAGCTGTCCAAAATCTTTCCGCAAGGGATTTGAAGTTTTCTGAGGCATGCTTTTGCTTGAATTCGTCAGATTTGAAATATTTCAGGGTCTCATTTTCAACTTTGGAGAGGTCAGATACAGACAATCCGCATTTGGTACACGATTGCAGCCAGTATCTCATCGTGCTTCTCTGCATTTCGGGTGGGCGGGTGTCCAGATCCATAGAACCAAAGGCATTGGTACTGCCAAGTTGAGTTATTTCATTTATTGTACCACAGTTTGGGCATTTTTTGGATCGGGTGTAGATTGTTGTCATTTTATTTCTCCTTTTATGATTGTGATATAGTATGATAGAGTGGAAGAGAACCGGGTTTTCCGGAATTCGTGCTGACACATTTAATTTACTTTAATTAGCCTTCTTGGTTTCTGAAGACTCCGGAAAATCCGCCTTTTTTTCACTCTTTATCTGTAACAACCATGAAGAGAAAATGAAAAACATATCTGAAATCACCAACGAAAAGATAAAAGATCAAATAAACGAATACCATTTGATGGTGGCCGAAATTCTGTCGTAGAGGGAGAAATGTTCGTAGAGAGGAAATATAAAACAATTTTCTAAAAATAGTCACTCAAATGACTAAATTTTACTAAATTTGGTCAGCAGACTGACGAAATTTAGGAAAACAAGACAATGATCAACAGAATCCTCAAAAGCCGGATCATCTCATCCCTCTTTTCAGGGGAAACAATCATCCTTTATGGTGCCCGGTATGTGGGCAAAACCACCTTGGCAAAAGACATATTGGCAAAGTTTGGTGATGACGGGGGATACTACAACTGCAAGATGTTTTCTGTTCAAAACGCACTTTCGGCTCCTGAACCCGAAAGGTTGAAAACATATTTTGGGAATAAAAAAATTATTGTGCTCGATGACGCTCATGTGATTTCCGATATCGGTAAAATATTACAGACTATTGCCGATGAACTTCCCGAAATACAAGTTATAGCAACAGGCTCCTCCAGTTTTGATATAGCAAATAAAACTAATGAACCCCTGACGGGAAGGGCTATACGGTTTACCCTGTTCCCTCTTTCGTTACAGGAAATTTCAGACCAATATGGTTTAATCGGTCTGGGTAATTCGGTTGAAAGAATGATGCGAATGGGTTCATATCCCGAGGTTTTTTCCTCTCCTGATGAGATATCATCTGAAAGACTTGATGAAATAGCCTCCAATTACCTGTATAAAGATTTTCTAATGCTTGAGAATATAAAACGGTCGGAAGTGCTGAAGAACCTTCTTATCAGTCTGTCACTTCAGGTTGGAAGTGAAGTTACATATAATGAACTTTCAAACCGACTCGGGATCAATAAAATCACTGTTCAAAAATATATCGACTTGCTTGAGCAGTCATTCATCATTTTCCGTCTCTACTCTTTTTCACGAAATCTGAGGAATGAAATAACAAAATCAGTAAAGATATATTTCTTCGATTTGGGAATAAGAAATTCACTCATTCAGAATTTCAATCCGCTCGATATTCGTCAGGATAAGGGGATGCTCTGGGAGAATTTCTGTGTTGCCGAGAGAATCAAGTATCTCCACAATTCTGGCAAAAGGGTCAATTCATACTTTTGGAGGACTTACGATCAAAAGGAGGTGGACTATGTAGAAGAGTCGGGAGGTAAAATAACCGGTTTCGAATTTAAATATTCAAAGGACGCGAAGGTAAAGTCGATGGATATATTTAAGTCCACATATGATGCAGACATTAATGTGGTCAACATAGAGAATTATGAGGGTTTTTTACTGGGGAGCGGGTAACAATTTAGAAAAAATATATATTTTGCACTCTATCATATATTAAACAATTTTGAACAAAAGCAAGAATTGAAAATGGAAAACAGCGAAAAGAAAACCGTATCGAGAATAGTGATTGACCGCGAAGTGATCATGCGGAAATATCATGTTCACATCAAAAACTTCCGAAATCTGAAAGATGTGAAGGTGACGCTCAGTCCATTGACAATTCTTACCGGTGAAAACGGCTCGGGTAAAAGTACCCTCTTCAAAGCTCTCCTCTTCCTCAAGCACAACCACGACCACGAAGCTGCCAAAAAACTGAAATATGTAATCGACGACGACATCAATCTCGGCGGCTGGGAACATATCGCAAACGATCCGAAAAAGCCAATATCAATTAAAATCACCGAGGAAACCTGGGGTTATGACCACGAAGTAGAAGAGATATATGATATCGATAACTGCCCGTTTGAGCTGAATCCAACGGAGGAGAGATACGCCCATTGGAAGGAAACCCGTAAAGACACATATGACCCTTTTAATGATCAATTTGTTGGTTCGCGTGAAAAATGCACAAACCTCACTCAATTGACAAGTTCAAATGAATATTGTTTTGAAGATGGACGATTAAATCATATAAATGTAATTTTTGCAGACAAATACAGTTTTAATTATGAATACCTTCACCGCCCATTTCCCGAATGGATAGAAAAATATAACAATAGAGCAATTTCTCTTGAATATTTGGACTGTCTATTTAGAATAAATGACATAAGTAACAGAAAGACTGAAATCTCAGCGGAATTATCTCTAATTTTGTTCAATGTGGCTTTCAGCAGTTTACTGCTCTGGATTGATGTTGATTATTCGGAATCTGAGGTAATTGAATGTGTTATGTCTGAATTCGACATTCAACCATCTTCAAATTATTTAGAAAACTTGCCCTATTTCGTTTATAGCATACTTAAACGATGGGATGAGAAAAATATTATCAAGAAATTCAATGAAGTTCACAATTTATCCCGCGATATCTTTGGGTTTAAGAAATTGTTTAGTCTTGGAATTTTCTTCAATATTTTTTCAGTGGGGACTGTAAGAGAAATTCCGAAAAGTCGATATCTCAATGAATATCTTAACAAAGATACATATTATGGTATGTTTGAAGGTCTTAAAAAAATATCGAAGTTAACTGAATCCGCCGATTATAATGAAGCCAATCATTGGAGCTATATCGAAAGAACTTTAAATCATTGGATAAACCAATTTGAATTTGGCAATTCCATTTCCGTATTTTCAAAAACAGAAGTTTCAACAATCGCATTGGGCATAAATGGGAGAAGGAAAATTAGACTTGCGGAAGCAAGTAGTGGTGCATTGCAATTTATCCCAGTGATTTATTTTTTAACAACCAATCCTTCCTCAAGTTCAGTATTTTTGATTCAGCAGCCAGAGTTACATTTGCATCCCATGATGCAATCAAGAGTTGTGGATTTTATAATCGATCGATTAAATCCAAATTTTGAAAGTCTTTCAATAAATTCAGATTTAGATTTGGACCCCTCATGGAAAATCGGGCTTTTAAAGGATAAGATCTCATCATTCTTAGATGACTTCACATTACCAAAATTTATAGTTTTAGAAACGCATTCAGAACATATTATTAAAAAACTTCAAGTTCTGGTCTCACGGGGAATGAAAATGTATTTTGTTGATTGGAGATATCTGGAGTCAGGTCCAGAAGTAATTGAGCCTAAATCAGTTCAACTCAAAGACGCCCTCTCCATCTACTATTTTGCAAAGGATAAAAACGGGAACACAAAAGCCATCGAGATGGAGCTTGATAACAATGGCTTTTTTAAGACCGAAACCCCCAAAGGCTTTTTTGATGAAAGTCTGGAACTGAACAGGCAGCTTCTTCTCGGGAGAAACTGATGAATCAGGAACTTACAATATCCTCGAGGTTGCCGGTATATCTGTGCAAGGAGTATGAAAATGTATGGAACCGCAATAAGGAACTATTGTCATTGTTGTTCGACAACCGTATTTGCATTGACAATAATGGAAGATATCTTGAAGAATTAGGAAAATCTTTTTGTGAGATGGATACTATATCTCCAATAAGTAGACAATACGAATCTATGATTCTTGAATTTATCGAAAAGCGAAAAAAAGAACTCAATGTCGAAAGTGATTATTCTGAAATCGCTCTCTGCAATAATTCAGCCGATAAAATATACCTGTTACCTGAAAAATCTGTTGAAGAACTTGAGTTGATTTCGAAGACATTCTCTGAGATCAAATTTTGTAATGGGAAAAGTGTATTTGATATTGTTAAGAAGTTACCATTTGAACTGTTAATTGAGGATGGAGAGCTTTATGACCTGCCTAAAATTGTAGAACCATATGCCCGTCATTCAAAAACACTTTCAATTATTGACCCTTACATTCACAATCTACGGGCATTCAACCAATTTAAAAAACTCGCATGCCAGCGTAAGTTCAAAAAAATTATAATAAAATGCGGGGATTTAAAGACTCTTAAGTCTCGAGATGGCAAACCAAAAGATATGACTGAATTTTATAATTTCATTCAGCAACTCACTAGGAATGGAACCAAGGTCAAGTTTATCTATTATGATTTCGTTTATCATGACTCAATCGGGCACAAAGAACGGTACCTTCTCTATGATGATGTTCAGATCTACATCCCCGGTGGTCTCGATATTTTCGATAGTAAAGGAAGATTCCATAATTCCGGTGAAGGGTTTTATTTGAAATTTAAAAAAAGAGAAATCCAGTTAAAGGGCAGGCAGCAGTCATTAGTATGATGTCTGAGCGAAATTAGTCCCGGATTTTTACTTAAGCAGGCAATCCTGTGGATCTCCCGAAGGGATGTCTTTGGCACTTAAATCCTTCCCGAAGGACGGGATGATTCAGACCGCATGATTATCATTCCCCCAAAATTCCCCGCAATTCACTAAATTATTCCCCACAAAAACAGCACATAATTACATTATTTCGCTGTAATTCACAAAAATAATTATATCTTTTGCGTCTGATTTAATAGTTTTTCGGAACATCCAAATATACTCCGGAAGTATAATAAAAATAAACCTCCCAATTTTAAACAATCAATCCACAGGTAACGCCATGCGTAAAAATATTTTCCTGCTTTTAACAGCACTTATAATCATATCGGGGACAATTCTCCCGCAAAAAGGGATGGAAGTAATCCTCCCCACACCGACACCAAACATAATCACCGATGTGGTAGTGATCGACAAAACCACTGCATTTGCCTCTGCAACTCTCGGAAGTATTCTAAAAACCACAGATGCCGGTCTTACCTGGCAAACTCTAAAAACCGGTGAGGATATCTGGTATAACTCTATTTCTGCAGTCGGAAATGACCATATCTGGGCTACGGGACCTAGTGAGTTCCTCGTCTCCTCACACGATGGCGGCAAAACCTGGAAAAATGAAAAAATCGGGAAAATCGCGTATTTATATAAAGTTCAGTTCTTTGATGCAAAAAACGGATTTGTAGCCGGAGCAGCAATTCTCTCCGAGAATCAGACCGAATCGATTTATCAAATGTATGTAACTGCCGACGGCGGAAAGACCTGGAAACTGCAAAATGCATCCCTCGGATTTTTCCCTATGGAGATGTATTTCACCTCGGCAAAAGAGGGTTTCACAATAGTAAAGAATGACGAAAAAACGGGAAAAGACAGATTTGTGAAGACAGTTGACGGTGGCAAAACATGGACTGATGTGAAGGAATTTGCGAATGCATCCCTCTCTACAATGTCATTCCCGGATGCAAAAAACGGATTTGTAATAGCTGAAGTCACAAATACCAAAGATGGGAGTCCTGCAACAAAACTTGTAATTTTTAGCACCAACGACGGTGGTAAATCATGGAAACAGTCTGATTTCCCGGCTGAGGTGGCAGCAAACCAGATTAAAGAACCGCATGTTGTCTATTTCAAAAACCCTAAAACCGGGTGGGTTATTAAAGCGAATGAAGTGGAGGGACCGGTACAAAATCAGGTGTTCAGAACTGATGACGGTGGCAAAACCTGGATAAAAATTTACACAAGCGACGACACTGGTGTGAACAGAATCGCATATTTTGATGAGAATACCGGTATACTTATGCCCGGATTCTGGTATATGGAGCCAAAGATTTTCAGAACAACCGATGGCGGCAAAACTGTTGAGCAGCTCGTAAAAGGGAAAGGGTACCACTTCCACACATTCCATTTCTTTGATGAAAAATCGGGAATCGCCTTTGGTGAAAACAGCATCGTAAAGACTGCCGATGGAGGAAAAACCTGGAATGTCGTCAAGAAAGTGGAGGCTACCATGTTTGACAATCTAAAATTCTTCAACTCGAAAGAGGGCCTTGCCACAGGATATGATGATGCAGGAACGGCTTTTCTGTATTCAACAACAGACGGTGGTGAAAACTGGTCGGTCTCAAAGCTTAATACTGAAATGTACCTGATAACTCCATTTTTTACCGATATGAAGACATTTTTCGCCATGACCATGGGAGAGAAGAGCCGAAGTGTAGTTCGTTCCGACGATGGCGGTAAAACCTGGAAAGATATTCTGGTTGATACATCACCCGACGGGCAACTTTTCGAAATCTTTTTCCTCGACAAAAACACGGGATGGGTAACCGGTGTGTCATTGCTTCCGGGGGCAACGAAAAACAACGGAATGGTCAGTTATATGAAGAGCACTACCGATGGGGGCGCAACATGGTCTGAAAGATATCTCGATGACCAGGGTTATCCTTCGATGATCCGCTTTCTCGATAAAAATCACGGCTGGTACACAAGCACTTTTAACGACACTTCCTATGTCCTCTGGAGAACAACAAACGGCGGAAAAACCTGGGACAAATCATTCCTCGCAGGAACACAGGACATCATTGAAGAATTACTCTTTCTGGATCCGATGAACGGATGGATGCTTAAAGCTTATGGAGCACCACTTTCACCGAGTTTCATCTACCGCACAAAAGACGGTGGAAAAACCTGGTCGCTTTTTAGTACAGTGAACAAAATCGAGATGCTGCAAATTATCAACAGCAAAACCGCTTTTGGAGGCGGATATTTCAATCTGATAAAGTTTTCGTTGGATTAAGGAATCAGCCCACAGAAATCATTTTATAAGTGTCAGTTTTTGTGTATGAATTCCATACACTGATGTTAGACGATAGAAATACACCCCGGAAACAAATTTGGAACCGTCGAATCGTACTGAATGAGTTCCGGCAGAAGATTCGCCATCGACCAGTACTGCAACAGACTCGCCGAGGGAATTAAACACTTCGAGTCTTGCGTAACCTGTTGCAGGCAATCCGAACCTGATGACCGTTGAGGGATTGAAAGGATTCGGGTAATTCTGCTCAAGTGTGAATTCCGAGGGGACGGGCGACATATCATTAATACCAACTAGATTAGCGGCGAGGAGGATAGTGCCTCCTCCCGTTACTATTCCGGAGTCGGGATTCTGAGCAGAGGTCATAAAAGTGATAAACGCACCATCCTTCGTGAGATAAACAAAGTCCTTATCTCCATACTGAACATATTCCCTCTTTACTCTCAAACATTGAAATTGCATCTGCCCAATCTTCAAAGTACCCCAGCCATCGACTGTGGAGCGGTATTCACTGGAGGATGTATCTACATGAAGCAGGCTTCCTCCCGTTGTAAAAGTTGAATCGGTCAGTTTGATAAATCTGGAATGCGTCGCTCCGTAGATAACAGGCAGAGGAAAAACATCGTATGGCTCCCGGTGCATAAACCGCCATTCTGGAACGAGAGATGCCTGACCCACGATGTAGAACGAATCGGGCGAAAAAAGAAAGACGGGATTTTTTTCGATGGTCTGCGGAGTCTCACCGAAAGTTACACATCCCGGATATCGTGCTGCGAGTGCAGGGATATTGTCGGTCAGAAGGTTTAGCGAAAATTCGTTCGAAAGGGGGATATAGGAAAAATCGTAAATCCTGTTTGCTCCCGGTTGTCCGATGTTAATTTGTCCGTCAAAATTGGTGCCGTAGTGATGATCCCCCGCGTTGAAAAGCTTCAGCATGTCAGGAAGTGTCACCTGAATCTGTGCGGGGACTGTGATTATCAGGAAAAGTGATGCAAAAAAGAGGCGAAATGCCCCTGATATAAAATTGTGTTTGCTCGTTGACATAATCGTGCCGTGTAAGTTGTTGTAGAGTTTTACGGAATAAGATGATGAATTCCGTTTGCAAACTAAAAGATTCACACAAACAGAGGGTGACAGGCATTACAGAAACGAGGGAACTTTTTGAAGGGTGCACATAAGAGTCACAAAGCAGTCACATAAAACCCGTAAAAACAAGATAGGTTAAATCCTTGCAAAACAACAGGTTAAGACTTTGAGTGTCGTGGCAATAGTGGTCAAAATGACACGCCAGTCACATAGCCATCACATAAGAATCACATAAATGTTTATGAAGTTTAAGCCCAATACGGTACATATTTTGCGAATCTTCGTGATTTACTGTCTGAATCCTTCTGGCGGATAAAACCTGTTTTTATACTTTCTGAAATGACTCTGGAAACCATGGAATAATTTTCTTCGGCAATATTAAATCTGATTCTAAGAGAATTATTGGTCATTTCCATATTTGAGACATAACGCAGGCAGCAATGTTGATAACAGGCTCTGATTCGCTCTTCACGAGACATGACTTTAAATATCTTTGGCGAATATAGTATGGATTTTGTGTTATCCCCAATCGCCTGAAAATCAGGAGCAGGTAACTGAAATGCCTCGATGCTAAAGATGACTTTGTCGATACCGCTACCTCTTTCCTCACAGATGTTTATCCGTCTCATAAAGGCAGCGATGGTGTCATTTCTGGATCTCGGAGGTTCATCGATGAATCTTAAGGTATCGATTAGAGGATTACCGGGGTTCGTTATTTCGATACGATCTGTAAAAATTTCGATCATTGGTCCTGCACCGGCAATAAAAAAATCCTGATGGATTAGGGCATTGGCAATCAACTCTCTAATTGCAATCTCGGGGTACATTTTAATGTTTCGCCTGAATGCTGTTCCGATAAGTTCGTTTTGAGGCAAATGACTGTTTACAAGATCAACCACCTCACCGAAGCAAGTAGCATAACCTTTAGAGTTGATAAATTCCCGCTCGGTTTCGATTCTGGAAGTGGATTTATAAACGATAACTCTTACAGATTTCCGGGATAGTCTCGGAAACTGGTTAAAATCTTTGGCAAAAAGAATGGCACCAAGATTCAGAATATCATAGTTCCCGTTGAGATTTTTCCTGATAAATGATTCTTTGCTCAACCGCTCCAAAATTCCCTTTTTGTTATCAGGCAGAGGTTGACCCAGAAGTTCAAAAAAGGAGGGGTAGTTTAGCAGCTTAATTACCGAGTCTTCATCAAGATCAGGAAGGGCAACCTCTTCTTCATATCTTTTTTTGGAAAGGATATCCCACAACAATCTCTCCTTTTCCAGATGATCCTTCAATTTTTTCTTGTAAGAACCTATTCTGATAAAGGCTTCATTCTTAAATTTTACGGGCGCTTGGGTCGCAGCAGCTACTTGAATTAGTACTACGGGTTTTGCATTAATAAATTCTTTGTAGATAGAGAAATGGGTTCTGGGATTGAGGTGATGCAAAAGCCAGTTCTCCAATTCTTCATTTCCGATCTTTACATCTGAAGGACTGAAGGTCGTTCCGGTGATTTCGTGAGAGGAATCCTCAATTCCCCAACAGATAAAACCGGTGGTCTTGTTCCAAAGTGCCGCAGAATTGGAGATTGCTGAAATATATTCGCCTATCTCATCTGGGTTGGAATTATTCCGTTTAAACTCCACCCATTCACTTTCCTTGGGGAGTTTGATCAATTCTTGAATTACTTTTACAGGGTTCATGTCTCTCTACGAAACTTTCTTTTCAGTTAATCAAATTTAATAAACTTCATGAAAGAATCATCAATATTTAATGCTTTATCTCCTTCAGTCACATACTAGTCACATAAGAGTCACATAAAGCTACAAAACCGAAAAAGTGTTAACCTATTAAAAAATAATCAGTTAGCTATCGGAGCAGAATCTCTAATGTGCAAAATATTGCATCTCAGTCACATAGCAGTCACATAACAGTCACACAAAACCCTTTCCCCGAATAGCCAACCAAATTTTCCCCCTTTTTATAAAAAAATATTTGATAAATTTGAATCTGCTATTTCACAAATTCGAATTCAAAGCAAACAGTTTTTCAAAGGTATCGGAGAATCATTAATAATGGCAAAAAGAAGCCTTTTAAGCCTGCTTTTCATCCTGACAGTAACACCCCTTATATATTCACAGACTGCAGCCGGAAAGTATGCCGGTGAGTTCCTTGCGATTGGAGTCGGCGGAAGACCCCTCGGCATGGGTGGTGCCTTCACTGCAGTGGCGAACGACATAACCGCGGCATATTACAATCCTGCCGGACTTGCTGCTCTCGACTATCCACAGCTCTCACTGATGCACGACCAGCGCTACGGAAATCTCGTGAATTACAACTATGGAGGTGTGGCAATTCCTTTCGGGAAAGACTATACTTTCGCAATTAGTGCCCTTCGCCTCGGAGTGGATGGAATTTACGATACCCGTGAAGCTCTCTACGATGCAAATGGTGACGGTGTTCTCGATATCAGAACAAACGACAAGCTTGACTATTCGAAAATAAAAGAATTCTCCAACCAGGACTGGGCTTTTTATCTCTCCGCTGCAAAAAGAATTGACGACAGACTCTCCCTCGGTGCCAATTTTAAAGTAATCCGCAGAGATATTGCCGAATACGGCGCAACAGGTATCGGTTTCGATATCGGTGCAAGTTACAGAGCTACCGACGCACTTTTCCTCGGTGCTTCCGTGCAGGATGTTACCACAACACTCGTTGCATGGAGTACAGGACGAAATGAACTCATTACCCCGACACTAAAGCTCGGTGCTGCTTATGCGCTTGAAATTCTCGGTGGTGTCCTACTTCCTGCAGTCGATTTTGATGTAAGATTTGAAAACAGAAAGTACGCCGCTACAATGAATGTGGGTCCAGTATCGATCGATCCCCACTTCGGATTTGAATACAGTTTCAAAAATGTTGTGATGGTAAGAGCCGGCTACAACGATGTAAAACAATTCACCATCGGTGCCGGTGTAAAACTCCCAAAACTTAATATCGACTACTCCTTCGCCCGTTTCAATATGGCTGAAGACGACAGACTTCCCGACTCTCACAGAATCTCCATCACCCTTACACTCGAGGAGCCGAAGTTTAAGAGATGAAATTTGAAGGCTGAATTTCTGAGGGCTGAAGGCTGAAATTTGAAGTTTGAGGTATGAAGTTTGAAAACCCCGCAGGGGTGGCATGTGGGTAGAATCCGGTTCCCAAACACAAATGAGCCCTTGTGGCGACATATGGATAGAAGATGATTGAAGGCTGAAAAGATTTTTTGTGGAATAATAGTTTTTTATGAAATAAATTCATTTTTTATTATATTGGGGAGAGTTTACCACCAATTTAATAAGGCATGGAAAGCGCAGGCAACAGCAGGACTCCCAATTTCGATGAAATTGAAAGTTATATTGAGAAGGTTCGTGATGTCGTAAATTTAAACCACTCCCGTGGCTTAATTCTCTCGAGTTTCGATCATCTTCTCTCTTTGCTTGATTCCGCTAGCAATCCCCTTCTTATAGAATCCTCTTTCACTGAATTTTTCCCTCTCTATCTGAAACTGCTCGGCTGGTATCATCCCCTTGGGCAAAATCCTTCAGGAACAAAAAAGCTAATCACCAATGCCAAGGTGCTTTACAGGCTTCCTTCGGGTGAGTTCAAATCAAATGAATTTAAAGCTCAGATATTGCGGATTGAAGAGGAGTACCGGCATTTAATCTCATTTCTTAAAGGGAAAGAGACTTCCGGAGATGGAGAGATTCCGTTGTTCCCCGTGATTGAATCCGCGGGAGAATCATTTGGTTTTACTCACCTAGACAGTCTCGAAGTGAAGGTAGCGCCCTCTAAGAGCGGAACGAGGTTTATCATTCACCCGACCTACAAGGATGAAGATACACTTCTTGTTGAACAGGTAAGGACTTCATTCGAGGCGGCTTTGAGCATGATACCTGCTGAAAAGAAAAAGAAAATCCCGTTTTTCGAAGTCCAGGTTTTCTTTGCCTCCATGCTTGGAATCTATTCGGGAAATTCATTCGGATCACTGTTAACCACACTTCTGTATGTCGAACTCACACGGATTTTTAATACAAATCTGGTTTTAAGTCTTGCTCCCCGTCTCGCATTCACTGGCGCCACAGACATTTCGGGTGGTGTAAAACCGGTAGGGAAACGACACATAGCTCGAAAAACCAGGGCTGTTTTCTACTCGGGTGTTTCCCGGTTTATTGTTACTAAAGCAGATGAAATTGCGGCTTTGGCTGAAGTTTCCAAACTTCAAAAACGCATGCCAGAAAGAAATTTCGAGGTAATGGGTGTGAACAATATTTCAGAGATAATAAACAGACGCGATATTTTAAGAATCTCCCGAAAACCGCTTAAGGAACGCGTTATAGAGGGAGCACAAAAATACCGGTATGGTTCGCTGATACTGCTTCCGTTTTTGGTATTGCTCGGATTTTTATATGCGAGAGAGTTTGACACAAATCCTGTTTCATTCGAGCTTGACAAAACTGACCTTAAAATAAAGAACAAATATGGTGCGGTCCTTTGGAGCTGGGTAGTGCATCAGAATATAGGTGAACAACTGAATATTGATGAACTCAAAACGAGAATCAGGATACTTGATGTTAATAATGATGGAGAAAATGAGGTTTTAGCATCCGGCGAGTTTATTTATTCCAAAGATGTGAACGGAAGGAAATACTTTTACTGCTTCAATAGTGGAAGAGAGGAATTGTGGCGCGTTACAATTCTTGACACGGTATCGTCACCCAAAGAGAGCAACATGCCGGCTGAATACCATCTGACTATTTACGACACAGTCACCATTGACGGTAAAATGAGGCTTCTTCTTGGGGCAAACAATATTTCCACTTATCCCAGTGCACTATTTACAATTAATCCCGAGACAGGTCAAAGAGTCAGCGGAACAATCTGGAATGCAGGTTTCATCCACCAGGTCGGGGTCGTTGATGCAAATTCTGACGGGAAAAGGGATATTGTTTTTCTATGCACTGATAATGGACTTAATTTTAATAAAATCGCTGCTGTTGAGTTCCCCTTTAAGGATGGTATGCTTGAAACAAGACCCGACTATTTTTTGCACGGTAAAAAAAAGCATGATCCTGTACTTGAGATTTCGTTAGTATCAACCGATTATACTGTAAAAATCACCCATTTTAACAGGGACAACTTCATGGCCCGCACACTGTATCCGGATGAAACAGGCAGAATTGGTTTTTTCTCTCGATTCACCTACAGTATCAATCACGGGATGTATAAACTGGTTGTAAACACAAAGACTCATGAAATCGACTATTTTATTGAGGGGGCTTTCAGAAGCAATAGAGATTCCCTCGTTAAGGCAGGCACCCTTCCCTTGCCTTACACAGACACAAAAGAATATACCGACATACTCAAAAACGGTGCAAGATACAAACTTAACGGCAAATGGGTTTCATATAATGAATATCGCCGTGCACAAAAAGTTGCTGTAAACAACCATTCCATAAAATAGCCTTCTTTTTTTACTTTTCTGTTGGCTGACATTTCTGAAATTTGTAATTTCATTTGTGAAATTGTCAGTTTCTAATACAAAGAATTTCGGGAAGTGAAATACTGCTTACTAAAATTATTAGTATCGCCGGTTGACCCCGTAACACAGCGGTCAGAGCTTAACTTGCTGATCGAGGAGTGTTTTAAAATTGCTACAGTTCAGGTGAAGTATCAGATCATAAAACTTCACAAACCGGGCATCATGGGTGATCTGACCGCAAAAGACATTGCCATTGACGCAATAGCCCCGCTATTTACACCCTCTCCCGATGGTCTCATCCATCATCTCGCAGGTGTATGCTCAGACTGGACTCCTCCCGTAACAACAGAGGAGCAAGCCGGATTTATGCTAATATCAGTAGTCGCACACCGGGTGAAGCAACACATCCACACAATGATGAGAGAAAGCGATCCCTTTTTTGCCAAAATTCTGGATTCGCTGAATTACCACATCAAAAAAGAAAAGCTGATAAAATCGGAACGATTGAAAGTCTGATATGTGTCGCAACTTGATCCAGCAAAGTTTGACATTGAATATTTTAGCTATGAAGATTTGCTGAAACTTCATTCTGATATTTTTACAATCAAACATATATCTTTAGGCGGGATTATCTCTCAGTTGACGGGAGATGACAACAAGCCGGCGGCAGTTCCTCTTCTTGCTCTCGCAAAAAGGGTTAAGGAAGTGAATCTTGCATATGAAAATCCAGTGATTGTTTGTCAGGCAACTGATACGGAATATGACATTGAAAGGCTCTCATCGAGTGCAAAGCTAAGGGTGTTTGAGAAATTAAAACATTCCTACCTGCAAAAAGGGAAACTGACGGAAAAGGAAGCACTTCTGATTGAGACAGCCCTGAACGATATGCTCACTGACATGAGAGATGGCGGGGTCAGAACGGGGTTATACCATTATATTGAGTATCTGGATAATACCATTTCACCCGAAATTTACAAAGAGAAATATCACAATATTCTGGAATACCTCCTCAAGATTCTGAAAAAAGAAATTGCACACCTTCTATCGGTAAAATCGGAATTCTCCGAGTAACCATTTTTTTTAACTATTAATCAGAAAGAACCAAAAAGTAAAATGAACCTTATCCCTTCAATATCAGAATATGATTTGTATTTATTTGTTTTTCATCCCGAACAACTCGGCAATGAAAAGAGGGAGTATATTGCAGGGAACAGTAAGTTTGAAGAATCAATCAGCCATTTCCGCGAACTTGCCATGAGTGCAAGTGAAAACATTTCCGACAGTGACAGAAACCTGATTCTCTCAAAAATCGGCGTTTACATGCCAAACGACAGGATATTTTTTTTGTATCCTCTTAAATCCGGCTCTGATATCAAGAAACAGCCAAAACTCAAGTACCGCGCTGCCTCCGTGGAAGTGGAAGAGAGTGTCACCTCCAAAACTTTTATAGACAGCACCAAACGCTATTTGATAAAAGCAAACATTACCCGGCACGATACAAAGATCTACATATTCTCTCAAAGCGGTGAGCCCCTCCACAACCTCACACTTCGCATCCACCCCGGTGGTTCCATCCACCAAATGCCCGATAACCTACAGCCCCTCGTAATCCAGGGGAAAGTCGAAGTGGAGCATATCAGCCTTGAGATCGGGGAGAAGAAATAGTCTGGACAGGTATAGCCCTGCTCCGATGGTTTCGCCATCTACATCATAAAATCTTTTCCATTTATATAAAAGTAAACAGCAGCAATTTCGTCAACAAGTGTTCCACTTAGAGAAAGTTCTACTGAACCATCCTTAAAAGTCGAAGAAAATTCAAAAATCCCGAGTACATGTGTTGTCGTAGCCCATGTTTTGGTTATGATTGAATATATCAGTGAGACAACATCGATCTTATCGTAGATGAAAAGTACAGAATTAAGAATTTTTGTAAGCATGATTGAAGCTCCCTTCTCAGTTTTTAGGGAATACGGTATTGTGTAATTCTCATTAACTTTATTTTCTGTGACACAAAAAACAGCACTCCCATATTTCGGTTTCTTTGAATTGTCACTTACATAGAGATAAACGGGACTATCTTAGGGCAATTTTACTGAAATGATCCATCACCATTGAATTTGTGGATGCGGCAGGTGATTCTGTCACCATAATGTACCGTTAAACCCTATGTGTTTTCTCATTTGGGTGCTTTGATGGTTACAGTAATTTCCTTTGTATCCTTGGGTGGATAGCTAACTTCATTGTTTCCCAAAGTTGAGTGCATGACAAAGTATGTCCACGGTTCAAGTTCGTATCTTAAAAGATTACTGCCAGTACATATTGTTTCGAAAGGATGAAGTCCATCTCTTTTCCATAACAGCTTTGCATCCTGGAATCCGAAGACATTTGGTTTTCAAACCTCATATCTCAAACATTCATCCCTCGCTAGTCATCCTGCATCCCTCAATTTTTCAGCCTTCATCCCTGATTTTTCGCCACTCATCACTAATTCATAAAAATGGCATTCCTTCGCCTTAATTTTGCTACAACTATTTTTTACTCTCCCGGTCTAAAGAGACAAACAAACAAGGAATCATTCAAATATGAGAAGATTAGCTCTACTCTGTTTTGCTTTAATCGCAACAGCCACTTCGTTTGCCGGTGGCAATAAAGGCTCGAAAGAAATTCAAATATCAAAGCTCTCCGGAAACATTGAGATAGACGGAAAGCTAAATGAGCCCGTGTGGCAGAACCTTCAGGTACTGGAGTTTTTTCAGAGAGACCCTGAAGAGGGGAAGCCTTCATCCCAAAAAACTGCTTTAAAAGTAACATATGACGATGAAGCATTTTATCTGGCTGCATACTGCTATGATACCGACCCTGATTCCATTGTTACAGTTCTCTCCAGAAAAGACCAGTGGGTTCAATCCGACTATTTTATGCTCTTCCTCGATCCCTACAACGACAAAAGATCGGGCTATTATTTTTATGCAACCCCCAGCGGCTCGACAGGTGACGGAACCCTTTTCAACAGGGACTGGGACGAGAGCTCATGGAATGGCGTTTGGGAAGCAAAAACCATGAGAACGGGTGACGGCTGGACGGTAGAAATGAGGATTCCTTTTTCGCAGCTCCGTTTCAACAAAAGACCAGACATGACATGGGGCATCAACTTCAAAAGGAATATTGCCCGGAGAGGTGAGGAGAGTTATTATATACTGTTGAAAAAGAACGAGAGCGGTTTTGTTGAAAAATTTGCCGAACTGAAAGGTTTTCAGGAGATTGGAAACAACGCAAACATTGAAGTGCTGCCCTACCTCCTTTCGAAAGCACAATATCTCATTCACGACCAAAACGATCCGTTTTACAAAAGCAACCAGTACGGTACCTCTTTCGGTGCGGATCTGAAGTGGGGCATCAACAGCAATCTGACGCTTGACATGACGGTAAATCCCGATTTTGGACAGGTTGAAGTGGATCCAGCCGTGCTTAACCTCTCGGCATTTGAGACATTTTTCGAGGAGAAGCGCCCCTTCTTTATCGAGGGAAGTAATCTTCTGCAGTTCGGTTACGGCGGGTCGAACAACAACTGGGGCTTCAACTGGGGAAATCCCGACCTTTTCTACTCAAGAAGAATCGGTAAAAGCCCCAACGGCGATGCTGCTGACGGAGATTTTGTTGACTATCCCACAAATACACAGATACTCGGTGCCGCAAAACTGACGGGTAAAATCTCAGACGGATGGTCTGTATATGCACTGAATGCCCTCACAAATTCAATGAGTGCAAAGTCATACACCAATGGAGTTACAACCAAAAGGGAAGTGGAGCCTCTCGCAAATGCAACTGTCTTCAGAACCCTGAAAGAATTCGATAATTCGAGATATGGTCTCGGTTTCATGGGTACATCACTCATCAGAAAATTTGATGAACCCGGACTCGAAAACAGCTTCAGCCGCAATTCATTTACGGGTGGAATAGACGGGTGGATCAATTTCGACTCGGCAAAAGTGTATGTAATGAATGGTTATTTCATGATGTCGAACATCAACGGAACAAAGGATTTCATCACAGAATTGCAGAAAAGGCCGATACACTCGTTCCAGCGTCCTGATGCAAAATATCAAAAACTTGATACGAATGCCACTTCACTTAACGGATGGGCAGGAAGAATAACATTCAACAAGCAGGAAGGTGAGTTCTACTTCAACGCAGCCCTCGGTGCAATATCTCCCGGCTTCAACTCGAATGATCTCGGATTTTCATGGCGTACAAGCTACATAAACGGGCACCTCGTAACAGGTTACAGGGATTATAAAGAGGACTCGTGGAGCAGATCAAAGAGCATTTATGCAGGATATTTCAGATCATATAACTTCGACGGCGACAAGGAAGCGGACGGTATTTTCACGATGGGAAATCTTTGGATGAAAAATTTTCACCGTCTGAGATTCAATTTTGGTGTAAACTTTGAATCTTACAGCACCCGTCACACAAGAGGCGGCCCTACCGTAAAACTGCCCGAAGGCTACAACGGCGCCATCGGTTTCTCTACTGATCAGAGAAAAGACATCACCATTGACGGCGATTTCTACTACGGTGGCGATGCACTCGGAGGTAACAATTACAGTCTGCAGCTTGGCGGATCATGGAGAGCGAGCGAGGCGGTACGACTCACCATCTATCCCGGTTACGAGTGGAATTATGATGCAGGTCAGTGGATAGCAAACTATGATGACCCCGCTGCGGTGAACACCTATGGTACACGACACATCTTTGGATTCCTTGATCAAAAAACCCTTTTTGCTACAATTCGCCTGGACTATACATTTACTCCCACGATGTCGCTGCAACTCTTCGCACAGCCGTTCATATCAATCGGAAAATACTCCGATATCAAGGAGTTTGAAAGAGAAAGAACAAGTGATTTTACCGTGTATGGTACAAAGGGAACCACGATACAGTATGACAAAGAGAATGGTGAATATGAAATCAATCCGGGAGGAGGCGCCAATTCATTCAGAATCGGTAATCCTGATTTCAATTTCAAATCGCTTCGTTTGAACATTATCTACAGGTGGGAATTCCTGCCCGGTTCGACACTCTTCCTCGTTTGGAGCCACGACCGCACGAATTTCGATGATCCCGGTGAGTTTCAGATGGGAAAAAGTTTCTCGAACCTGATAAATTCAGAGTCGAACAATATCTTCATGGCAAAAGTAACCTACTGGTTTAATGCAGCCGGATTGCTTTAGGATTTGATATTAAACCGCCAGGATAGTGTGTGAAACCGCAAAGAGCGCAAAGAACGCAAAGGAGAGAAACCGCAAAGAGCACAAAGATCGCAAAGAAAATCTTTTAACCTTCCCTTTGCGCTCTTCGCGGCCTCTGCGGTTAAATACTTGAAATCCTCTCTTCGCGGCCTCTGCGGTTTATTTAATAAGACTTAGCTTTCTGACGGACGAAAAAACCTCACCCGATGCCGGTACAACTGTCATCCTGTAAAAGTAGATGCCTGATGAAAGTCCGTATTTTACTGCATCAAATGAGAGAGAATGTACACCTGCCTCTTCTGTTTCATTTAAAAGTGTTGCTACCTTTTCTCCCGTAGCGTTGTAAAGATCAATAGTGATCATTCCGGATACAGGCAACTGATATCTTATAACCGTTGAGGGATTAAAAGGATTCGGGTAGTTCTGTTCGAGAAGGAAGTTGGTTGGTACTCCCAGACTTACTTCAATGATGTTCGAATACTCATGACTCCCCGAGTTATCCAACTGCTTCAGGCGGTATTTGTATTTGTTCGCATCCGTTACAGAGGGGTTATCGGTAAACGAGTAGTATTTGGGGGAGTTTGTTGTGTGGTGCCCCTGAATGAAACCTATTTTCTTCCAGTCACCGCTGCCGGCTACAGCCCGCTGCACTTCAAAACCGTTGTTGTCAATTTCAGTAGCAGTGTGCCAGTTCAGATTTACAACTCCTTTTGTTATAGAAGCAGTAAAAGAGACAAGTTCGACAGGGAGGGCACGGTCAGTGAAAAGTGCGAGGTATGGTTGAATTTTTCCACCCATCAATGTGAACCGCCCCCCCACATACACATCATTGCTGCTTACAGCCAGGGCAAGTACCTCGGCACTGGCATTTGCATTCCATGGTTCTACCAATCCCGTAACCATATTAAATCTTGCAATCCCGTTTCTTGATGTTGAACCACCATTAACTGTAAAAAACCCTCCACCGGCGTAAATACTCGAACCACTTATTGCAAGGGCACTTACCACGCCATTCACATTCGGGTTCCAATCCTGATCAACAGTCGCGTTACCGGAGAGGGGAAATTTTGCAAGATAGTTTCTTGTTGTTAAACCACCATTAACCGTTGTAAAATAACCACCTGTATAAATGAATGAACCATCACTTGCCAGTGCTTGAACGGCGTTGTCCATATTCGGGTTCCAATCCTGATCAACAGTCGCGTTACCGGAGAGGGGAAATCTTGCCAGGTAGTTTCTTGTTGTTACTCCGGCATTTACTGTAGTAAACCCTCCACCGACATAAATACTTGAGCCGTCTATTGCCAGTGCCTGGACTGTGCTGTTCACACTCGGATCCCAATCCGGATCGGTAATGGCGGTACCTGAGAGGGGAAATTTAGCCAGGAAAGTTCTTGATGTGCTACCATTTACTGAAAAAAAATTACCACCGGCATAAATACTTGAGCCGTTAATTGCGAGAGCATAGACGGAACCGTTCATACCCGGATCCCAATCCGGATCGACAACAGCGGGAGATGAAGTGGTAAATTTTGCAAGATACTTTCTTGTTGCCGGCAATGAAGTGATGTTGACCGATGTAAAAACTCCACCGGCATAGATACTTGAGCCGCTTATTGCGAGTGCATAGACGGGACCGTTCATACCCGGATCCCAATCCGGATCTACAGCACCAGTTGTATTGTCAACTCTTGCAAGTCCGGCTTTTGCCGATGCGTTCACAGAATTAAAGTTACCGGCGAAATAGAGCTGGTTGTTATAGCTGGCGATTGAAAGAACCCCTCCCGAAAGACCGGCATTCCAGGTTTCGTCGACTACACCCGTTCCGGTAGTTGAGAGTTTTGCCAAATACCTTGTACCGGTTCCTCCGATAGCAGTAAATTCTCCTCCGACAAAAAGATCCGTTCCGCTGAGCAGGAAGCAATTTACAAGATTGTTGGCACCAGGGTTCCATGTTGGATCCGCGGCACCCGCTCCCGTAGTTGAGAGTTTTGCAATACGGTTTCTGTTTTGCCCTCCAACCGTTGTGAATACTCCTCCGATGAAAAGTTCGGTACCGTTTAGTATCATGGAGGTAACATTATCGGAAGGACTCGGATTCCATGTTGGATCTGCCACGCCAGTGCCGGTGGTTGAGAGTTTTGCAATACGGTTTCTGTTTTGCCCACCAATTGATGAAAAAAGTCCCCCGACAAAAAGGTCACTACCGTCGAGTAGTATACACCTGACACTACCGTTACTGTTCGGATCCCATGTTGGATCTGCCACGCCAGTGCCGGTGGTTGAGAGTTTCGCGATATTTCTCCTGGATTGGCCGCCAATTGCAAAAAAAGAACCACCGACATACAGATCAGTGCCATTTAGCAACAGGCAGCGAACAAAATTATCGGGATTCGGATCCCATGTTGGATCTGCCACGCCAGTGCCGGTGGTTGAGAGTTTCGCGATATATCTCCTGGATTGGCCGCCAATTGCTGTAAAAGAACCACCGACATACAGATCAGTGCCATTTAGCAACAGGGTGTACACCGCGATACCTGAGGCATTCGGGTTCCAGGTTAAATCAAGAGAGCCGTCTGACTTGATATGGGCAATACGGTTTCTGATGGAAGTGCCCACAGCAGTGAAATCACCTCCGATATACCATCCTCCTGAACCATCAGAGATGCAGGCCATGACCTGAGCATTAACTTTTGGATACCGGCTATCAATTGATGAGTTTGTAGTAGTCGCCTTTGCTCCGCGTCCGGAACTGGTTCCCACATAAGTGAAATCTCCGCCAATGTATGTGTAATTCCCGTCAACAACGATTGCTCTTACATTTCCATCTGTAACTGCCATATCAGTGTTTGCAGTTTGAGCCTCGGCATCTTTTAGCATGAGTGCCGTGATGAGAAGAGCTGTAAAAATCATATTCCTCACCAAATGTTGAATATTTATCCTTAAATGATCTGCCATTATCATGTCTCCTGATTTGTTAATGCATCTGCCTGCTGAATTGAATATTTTAATTCCGGCTTATCGGAGTGATGCTAAACATGCAAAGCATTCATCCGGTGAACTGCAGCGGAATCTAAAATAAAAAGTTAAAAATGAATTGTGTATTGAAAATACGGTGGATTTTGTCGGGGATTTTAGAGCAGGTTAATGCTTTGAGGGGGAAAATAAATAACGGACAGAGGTGTCAAGGATATCACAGTTGTCACAGATACAAACAGAAATCCACCCTTCATTTTTCGGGTGCATTGCTTTTGTTTATTTACTTATTTTTTTTGAATCTCTAAAAAGGGGATCAACCTCCGTTTTTTGTGACAGGGACATGTTAATTAAACCTCACATAACCTGAATCAAATATACAACATATTCATTTCACAAACAAGGGAAAGATACGGGCAATTTTTTCAGTATAAATTCGGTACGGGGTAATTATCAGGAGGATTTATTGGTTTATTCTCTCAAACCGCAAAGGCCGCCAAGAACGCAAAGAGGAATTTTGAAGTTTGAATTATCATAGCTAATAGTTCAAAGTTAATAGTTCACAGCTTCCTTTGCGTGACAAGATTTTACAACCTTTTACGGCAAAATGAAACTTAATCGATCCGAAAAAATTATCTTTGGAAAGGAGATCATTAAAAATCGGATGAGAACGAGATGCGTCACATTTATGCCATAATTGTTGTTTTATTCTTTCTTTTCACAGGTTGTGAGAAGGCTTTAACTGAACCCGGGAATGATAAGCTTGTTGACCTGACGGGAGAATGGAAATTCCAGATTGGTGATGATTCTTCATGGTCAAAGATTGAATTTAACGATTCCGCATGGGATAAAATAAGGGTTCCATCCTCATGGGAGAATCAGGGTTTCCACGGTTACAATGGTTATGCCTGGTACAGGTTCTCGTTCACCGGCTCTGCTGACCTTGCAGGAAAGAACCTTGCACTTCACCTCGGATTTATAGATGATGTGGATGAAGTTTGGTTCAACGGCGTAAAAATCGGCACTTCGGGAAGCTTCCCTCCGGACTACAGATCTGCATATAATGCCTATCGAATTTATTATCTCCCCGCTTCACTTGTAAACTTCACTTCGAAAAACACAATCGCCGTGAGGGTATATGACGCCCAGCTTGAGGGTGGAATTATGTCCGGCGATCCGGGAATTTATGAGAATGAAACCTACATTACTCCCGACATCGATCTGGAGGGGAACTGGAAGTTTATTCCGGGTGACTCATCGGTCTTTATGGGTGATATTGTAAACGATTCTGCCTGGAAAGAGGTGATTGTGCCTTCATATCTCGAAAATCAGGGATTCTCACAGTTTGAGGGATACGGCTGGTACCGGCTTTCATTTGATCATAAAAAGATCGATTTGAAGTCACAACTCCTTCTGCTACTCGGGAAAATTGACGATTTTGATGAAGTGTATCTGAATGGCAGACTGATCGGCAAGACGGGCAACATGAAGGATGCAAAAGTGGAATATATTCAGTCGGAAGAGTGGATGCAGAACCGTGTTTATACAATTCCGGCAGGATTAATCCGCACCGACCGTCCGAATATCCTGGCAGTAAGAATTTTTGACGCATTCCAGCAAGGGGGCATCTACTCGGGTCCCATCGGCATCATCAAAAAAGACCGCTACGATGCGTTCATCCGAAAAGCGTATAATAAGGACGAATGAGGTTAGCTATTAGCTATGATTTATGAACTATGAGCTTTTTTATAACTGTAAACTTATTTCAGGACAAGACAGCTCATACCTCATAGCTCATACTTCATAGCTGATACCTAATCTAAAACCATTTCTTTTTCTTGAAATATTTCAGGAAGCCAAGAGCTACAACTATCATAAGTAGCAGAGCTGCAGGATATCCCCAAACCTGCTTTATCTCGGGCATGTAATGGAAGTTCATTCCGTAAACACCGGCAATAAATGTGAGGGGCATGAAGATGGTTGAAATGACTGTCAGCACTTTCATGATGTCATTGAGCCGGTTGCTTGTGTAAGACATGTAGACATCGATCAGGGAGAGGGTGCTTTCACGAAGATTCTCGAGAATTTCTATAATCTGATTTACATGATCGTAAGTGTCGTTAAGGTAAAACAGGGTTTCTTCTGAAAAAAGAGTGATCTCCTTCTTGTGAATTTTATTCATGATATCCCTGACAGGCCAGATTGACTGACGGATTTTGCTCAACTCACTCCTCAGAGACTGCAATATCTTAAAATTGTCCGACACCACATCGGAAAAGAACAAGGCTTCAATCTCCTCAATATGATCATTCAATTGCTCCAGTGCTATGTAGTATTCATCAACCATCAAATCAATTACTGCATAAAAGACAAAATCGATCTTTTTTCTGATCAGATTTTTGCCTGATTCTATCCTCGAATCGATAATTGACAGGAAATCGTCATCGAAATCCTGAAATGTAAGGAGGGTGTTGTCCGTCATGAATATGCTCACCTGCTCCGAGAGATAGTTGTTGGGAGTCGTCATTCTCAGTCTGTTCACCTCGGCAAATACTGCATCCCCAATCTCTTCTATTTTGGGTCTTTGATAGACATTCATAACATCTTCGAGAGTCAGTTCATGGATCTTAAACTTTGCAGCGAGCAGGGAGAGGAAGTCTTTTTCGTTAAAACCGATGACACGAATCCAGGTTAGTCCTTTGTGGTGTTTGCGCAGATATTTCTCGAGGTCAGGAAGGGAATTTATTATCACTCTGTCGTAATGCTCAGTATCAAAATTCAGAGCGATAATACGGGTTCTTGTTTCGGTATTCTGGCCGGTGTATTCAATTGTACCGGGTGGTTTGCCGGCTTTTCTGCTGATCTTTCGTACGGGCATGGCAATATTAAATTATTAAGTGGTGCAATATAAAGAAAAGAAGGCTCTTTAGGAGGTATTAGGTGTTAGGTATTAGGTATTATTTGTCTTGTCCTGAATTAAGCATACAGCAAAAAAAGGGCTCATAGTTCATAGATTATAGATCATAGTTAATAGCTAAAAAAAGAGCTCATAGTTCATAGATCATAGCTGATAGCTAATTCAGTTTCTTTGTACTGAATATTATTATTAGTATGTTTGAATATGGGAAAATTTCTTATTCAAGGATAGAAAAAATGGATATATACGGAAAAAAAGTACTGGTGCTTGGCGGCTGGGGACTGGTTGGAAAAGCCATAACCCGTCGTCTGATGGTTGAAAAACCAGCCGGCATAATTATAACCTCTCTGAAAGAGAGCGAAGCAAAAGAAGAAGTTGAATATCTTAAAAAGACATACCCCGAAGCTGGCGAAGGTTTCTTCGTTCCGTGGTGGGGAAATGTGCTTGTTCGTGATGAATATAAAGACCTCAGCCGTCAGGAAATGCTTGCAGATCCTGAAATGAGGCGAACGATAATAAGTGATGTGATGGATGATCTTTCTGATGAAGTTTTGAAGGCACAGTCGCTTTACAAACTGCTTGAAGAGCACAAGCCTGACATCATAATCGACTGTATCAACACAGCAACCGGTATTGCTTATCAGGATATTTTCACGGCTTACAAAAATCTAAAAAAAGTGCTTTATGAGTCGGAAGATAGAGATCAGCTTGTTACCGAGACAGAAAAACTTGTAGCTGTGCTCTACATCCCTCAGTTGATAAGGCATATTCAGGTGCTCTACAATTCGATGCACCACTTCGAAACACAAGTATATTTGAAGATAGGTACTTCGGGCACGGGCGGCATGGGTCTGAACATCCCCTACACACACAGCGAAGAGAGACCTTCGAGGGTGCTTTTGAGCAAGTCGGCAATCGCCGGTGCACATACACTTCTGCTGTTCCTTATGGCAAGAACTCCTGACAGTGCCATCACCAAGGAGATAAAACCCGCTGCTGCGATTGCGTGGAAAAAGATTGAGTTCGGTACCATCAAGAAACAGGGGAAGGAAGTGGAAATCTACGACATCCCGCTCGATGCCGCCATTCCTCTTGAAGGGAAAATCTACAAAGAGACAGGCAGAAAATTTGAACGCCAGGGCGTTTTGAGATCTGTTTACATCGACACAGGTGAGAACGGAATCTTCTCACGCGGCGAATTTGAAGCCATTACCGCACAAAAACAGATGGAATTTGTTACCCCCGAAGAAATCGCAAACAACACCGTTTTCGAAATCATGGGCGGAAACACCGGTCACGACATCATTAATGCTTTAGACAATGCGAATATGCAACCATCTTACAGAGCGGGTTATATGCAGCACCTCGCCGTGGCAAAACTTTCGAAACTGGAAGAGCAACACGGTGTGGCATCGGTAGCTTTTGAGATGCTTGGACCACCGAGACTTTCGAAACTCCTTTTCGAAATCGAGATTCTGAAGAGAACCTGCGGGAACATGAAGGAGATCGTAAAGAAAACTCCCGAAGAGCTTACCGCTCTTTCGACTCAGTTCATTCTCGACAACGAGAAATTCAGAAATGAAGCCATCTCGGTGGGCATTCCTGTTTTGATGAACGATGGCAAAAATCTACTCCGCGGAAACCTGATGAAAATTCCCGTTTTCGGAGCAGAAACAGAACTCGAAATCACCCCAGACAATCTCGAAAAATGGGCAGAAGCCGGCTGGATCGACCTTCGACCCAAAAACTGGGAACTGTGGATATCGAGAATTGAAGCCATAATAGCTGAAGCCGATGCGATTGCGAAGGATGATACCAGTTCGTTGCATGTAAGAACAGAGCAATACTGGAATTACTTCGAGACCATCGATGTAGGCAAGGTTGTTTCCTGGATCTTCATTCGTGAAGAAAAGGGAAATCGCATGAAAGACTAAAAAAATTATGTAAAGCCGCGGGGTACCGCGGCTTTGTCGTTTATTGCTTCATGATGTCGAGAAGAGCGATGAAAGAGATGAGCCAGGCAAGTTCATTCTTTTTTGAATTGTCGCCGTTGTAGAATTTCAGAAGTTCCGCAACTTTAGCATCATCAAGCCAGCCGCTGTTTCTCACCTTCCCCGATTTTGCAAGATCGCAGACAAACTCCCTAAGCAATAACAGTTTTTGTGTTTCATGGTCATTCCCCGCTGTGGCTCTTTTTTCCGTTAAAGACGAAAATTTTGACCAGATACTGGATCCCAGGCTGCCGAGACCGAACGGCACTGTTGTTCTCCCCTTCACAAGCGGCATCGATGCGAGAATTGGAGCATTCTTCCTGATTATCCTCTTAAGCATGGTGCTGTTTTTCCTCATTTCGAGAGGTGTCGAAAAGAGGATATCCAGCACATTATTCTGGATATAGGGCATAAAAGATGTGGCGACGGAGTCAATCATCGTTTGTTCCGGTGCGTAATAGTTGGAGAGACGGGTTTTGAGTGCAAAGGCATCAATCCAGTTTTCGACACCGATCTTTTCAGGATCAGGAAGGGAGGAGGACACCTCCTCCAACTCATGAATCACGCCCCTTTCCATTTCAGCAAGCACCTCACTTCTAAAAATATCAGCTTTATGGTGGCGAAGGTAGGGGATAATCGCGGGCCAGTCTCTTTTTAGAATGACTTCTTTCCCCATTATTGAGAGTTTGTAGAAAAACTGTCGTCTCCATAGCTCGCCAAATCCGCCGTCAATAATTACCGGCGATCCGTTCTCAGCGACTTTTTTGTAATAACCGAGGTTATTGGGAGATGTTGCCGGGTGGTTCAATAGCGAGTACCGGGCATGAAGCCGCACATCCCGAATGGCGCTCTCGAGGGTCATTTCATCGGGGGTGTAATTAGTAAAGTTCACACCCGTTTTTTCGCAGAGCTTCCTTGCCATTGCCACGTCGGGGTCATCGGGATAGCCGAAAGAGTGTGCCGAAAAAGGGATGTCACTCGAGAGAAGCAGGCTTAACAAAACCCGTGAGTCGAGACCCCCGGAAAGACTCAACTCCAACGGTCGCCCGCTCTCCTTTTGCAAGGTGAAGAAATATTTAATTGCACCGGTAAATTTTTCCTCGGAATCAGGGGAATTAGCCGGTTCTTGTTTGAGACTGCCGGTTCCCTCCGTGACATGGAATTTCGAAGTCTCTTTTTCGAAGATAAATTCCTGTCCCGAGCAGACTCTGGTATAGTCCCTGAATACACTTCTGTTACTCAACTGATTGTAGAGGAGCCATCTGCTTCCGAGAGATTTGGGGTCAAAACCGGGAGTTGCCACGGGGAAAAGCGTATGATAATCTGTTGAGAAGTGGATGTGGTCATCCGTTTGTATGAAATATATGTCACGCAATCCGGACCCGCAGGTAAAAAAACGGATGTGTTTTTCACCTACATAAACTCCCGCATAGTGGCCGGAAGGAAGCTTCGGATTGTTTGTTTCGGAGAAGTATTGCTGGTTTTCCGCAGTTATAATTTTTGCCCTGTTGGCCTCTAATGAGACTGCAAAACCGGACAGGCATAAATTCAAATAGTCACCATGCCGGGCAAGGATGAGATTGGGACCGGTGGATTGAAAATCGGGTGCCGAAAGATCCTGCTCACCGGAAAAGAGGAGGAGCTTCCCGTCATTGATTGAAATTGTGCCGTGAAATTGTGACATGGATGATCGAATTTTGAAAAAATAATATTTATTGAGGAAAAAATTAATATATTTGAATTGATAATCATTATAATGAAATGTGAACGGATTCTATTTTGCACAAATATATTTTTTCAACAGCAGTTCTTTTTATTCTTTTCGCAACAAACGCGCTCAGTCAGGAGGTGCCTGCCTCCTATTCAAATATCAAATATGATGCCTCCAAAAGGCTTTATTATTTCGAGGAGGATGGAAGAAAGTTATACGAAAAAGCCGGTAACCCGCGTTATGATGTCGAGAAATTCATCTCAGGAATTTCGGGCAACTCCAAAGGGCTTTCCTTCAATTTCGGTGATACACTTCTTAATGGTACACTTTACTACGGATTGATTCCCGTGGGTGACGGCAAGTATCCGCTTCCTGTCTGGTTCAACAAAAGCGTTGCGATAGAAAAGGGGGTCTGCTCCGTTGATATCAGAGGAACTCTTTCGGGCACATATGACATGATTGACTGGCAGAAGAATGGATACGGGTTGCTCGGATACCGTATCACCAATTCGGCAGGTGCGATGCTGTATGACGGGAAAGTGGAGTTTGTGGCTGGTGAACCTTTTATGGTTTCAAATACAATAGTGGACGGTCCGTTTGTGAATGTCGTGACTGAAAATTCCGCAATCATTTCATTCAGAACAAATTTTGTTACCGAATCGTCAGTTACGGTCGGGAAGAGGGAATATGAACTTGAGCCCGGCAGGAAACACGAACTTTTGGTCACGGAACTGCTGCCTTCCACGGAATATGTATATACGGTAAGAGCGGGAAACACAGTTTTCGAGCAAAAATTTAAGACCGCACCCCGGAAGGGCGACAATTCCAAATTTACTTTCGCTTATGCAAGTGATTCGAGGGCATCACAAGGTGGTGGTGAGAGGAGTCTCTTTGGCTCAAATGTTTACATAATGCGGAAAATTATGGCTCTCGCCAGTCAAAGGGGCGTGAATTTCATGCAATTCACGGGTGATCTTATCAACGGTTACTCCTACAACCCCGAGGAGCAGAGGCTGCAGTTCCGTAACTGGAAAAATGCAGTGCAACCCTTCGCTGCATACTTCCCGATATACACTACCATGGGTAACCACGAGGGACAACACATCAGATTTATTGATGAAAGCAAGGTTGCCCGGAATCTTAGAGTGGACAGATTTCCTTTCGACTCACTCTCTGCCGAGACTGTATTTGCCGATGAGCTGGTGAATCCCCTCAACGAAGAGCTGATTTCAGAGGACGGATCGAAATATGATCCCAGCCCTTCAACCATTGATTTCCCGTCGTACAGTGAAACTGCGTACAGCTACACTTTTGGCAACAGTGCAATGATCGTGATGAATTCAAATTACTGGTTTTCACCCGATGCTAAAGCTAATCCGGGGCTTTCCGGAAATCCGCATGCGTATATAATGGAGAATCAGTTCAACTGGTTTGCCAAGAAATTGCTCGAATATGAAGCTGACAACAGCATCAAGCACATTTTTGTCTCGGTTCACACTCCTTTGTTCCCAAATGGCGGACATTCGGGAGATGACATGTGGTACTCGGGCAACAATTCCGTGAGGGCAAGAATCGCCGGAAAGGATGTGGAGACAGGCATTATCGAGAGACGCGACATGTTCCTCGATCTGATGGTGAATAAGTCGAAGAAAACCAGAGCTGTCCTCACAGGTGACGAGCACAACTATAACCACCTCGTGATAAACCCTGAGATGAAGATGTATCCTGAAAACTGGGACAAGAAAAAAGTGAAGTTGAGCAGGACAATCTTTCAGATCAACAACGGAGCGGCCGGTGCACCTTATTATGCGAAGGAAAAACTCCCTTGGAGCGAGTATTGTAAGTCGTTTACCACAAGAAATGCACTTGTTTTCATCACCGTGGATGGTGACAGGGTTACAGTTGAAACGGTAAATCCTGACACGCTTGAAGAAATCGAATCTTTTGAGTTGAACACAAAACAATAATTCTTTGTTACTATATTGATATATAAAAAAATCAATTTTTTGAATTCTAATTACAAAAAACGAGGCAACCGTGTTAAGCGAAAAAATGGAAAAAGCATTAAATGAACAGATCAATAAAGAGATGTTCTCATCATATTTATATTTAAGCCTTGCCACTTACTATGAGTCGATAAATCTTTCAGGATTTGCAGCCTACTTCAAAGTACAGGCAAGTGAAGAATATGCTCACGCAATGAAAATTTTTGATCATGTGCACACCCGGGGCGGTAAAGTAACCCTCGAAGCCATCGCAAAACCACAGAGCGAGTGGAATGGCGCGCTTGATGGATTGAAAGCTGCTTTTGAACATGAACAGTATATCTCAAAAAGCATCTTTTCACTTGTTGAACTTGCACATGAGCTAAAAGATTACTCAACCAATACCTTCCTCAATTGGTTCGTTGAAGAGCAGATCGAAGAAGAGGAATCAGCTCTCGCAGTCGTAACCAAACTCGAAATGATCGGCGAATCGAAAAATTCCCTCTATCTTTTCGACAGAGACATGGGAAAAAGAGCGGCTAAATAGGTATTAGCTATGAAGTATGAGCTATAAGCTGAATTCGTGGAATTGAGGCTGTGAGATACGGCTGAATTTCAGAAGGTTGATGGCTGAATACTGTGAATTTGAGGCTGTTCCGAAGAGGGGCAGCCTTTTTTTTATTGCTACGAACATATCACACCGCTCTGGCGGGTTGGTTTAGAGGTTTGTCGGTTGGACAATCGGGACGATCGTCGCTCCTTTTCCGAAATTCAAGGTTCGGGGTAGCTCATAGATCATAGCTCATATCTGGTTCTCTTTCTTTTGAAATTTTCCCCTTCCAAAAACTGTAGAACCATTTTTATACTAATTTATTTCCGGTAAAATCAAAAATCTGTTAAATTTATTTTTCGATTTATTCTAATTTTTAAAACAGGAAGTCTATGAAAGGTATAATTCTTGCCGGAGGTTCCGGATCAAGGCTCTACCCAATAACAAAAGTTTACAGTAAACAGCTTGCGGTTATCTATGACAAGCCGCTGATTTATTATCCTCTTTCGGTTCTTATGCTCGCAGGAATCAAGGATGTGCTGATAATTTCGAACGAGGAGACAATTCCACTTTATCAGAAATTGTTTGATGACGGCAGTCACCTTGGCATGAATATTTCATATAAACTGCAGGATGCACCCAGAGGTATAGCTGAATCCTTTATCCTCGGGGCGGATTTTATCGGTGATGACAATGTGACCCTCATACTCGGTGATAACATCTTTTTCGGTGACCTTGAATTCTTCTACGATGCCGTAGCGGAACACAAAACGGGTGCAAAAATCTTCGGATACCGCGTGACCGATCCTGAAAGATACGGAATTGTAAATTTTGACAGAACCGGCAAGGTTTTGAGCATCGAAGAAAAACCGAAAGTACCGAAATCGAATTATGCCGTTCCCGGACTTTATATCTACGACAACAGCGTGGTGGAAATATCGAAAAATTTGAAACCGTCTGCCCGTGGTGAACTCGAGATAACGGATGTGAACAATGTTTATCTGCAGCAGGAGACACTCAGGGTCGAAATCGTCGGCAGAGGTGTGGCGTGGCTCGATACGGGAACACCTCAGGCACTGCTTCAGGCATCCAATTTCTTTGGTGTAATCGAAGAGAGACAGGGGCTTAAAGTTGCATGTCTCGAAGAGATCGCGTTCAGCAAAGGTTTTGTGGATGTGGCTGGCTTTAGGTCTCTCATAAACTCCATCCCGCAGAGCATGTACCGGTCTTATCTCGAAAGAGTTTTGCTGGAATTTGAAGAGAACAGATAATATATTTGAATTGAGGAGAAATTGAACGCAATAGAAAGCCATCTTGATGGCATACTTTTATTAAAACCGGTGGTCTTTGAAGATCACAGAGGCTTTTTCTTTGAGTGTTTCCACAAGGAAAAACTGGCTGAAGCCGGGATTTCGATGGAATTTGTTCAGGATAACCTTTCAAAATCATCAAAAGGAACCATCCGCGGGCTGCACTTCCAGCAACCGCCGTTTCAACAGGGGAAATTGTGCCAGGTAATCTCCGGTACAGTTCTCGATGTGGTGGTGGATATCAGGAGAGGGTCACCGACTTTTGGCAAGCATTATTCGACACTCCTCTCGGAAGAAAATCACCATCAGATTTGGATTCCACCCGGTTTTGCCCATGGATTTTCTGTACTCTCTGACATAGCAATCTTTCACTACAAGTGTACAGGATTTTATAATAAAGACTCGGAGCGAACCCTTCTCTACAATGATCCACAACTTGGGATCGATTGGAAGGTGGAGACCGGGATAGTTTCTCCAAAGGATGTCCAGGGAGTCCCCCTCGGACAGCTTGATACTCAATTTGTTTACAACGCCAGACAATAAAAATGAAAAATTCTTTGTTTTTTACCGACCGCGAGTCGCCTGAAAGTTTTACCCTCTCAAACCAGTTTTCCGAGCATCTCGAATTTATTCTCGTAAAAACGCGCCAAACCGTAACCGACAACGACATGTATTATGCCCTGTCGCTTTCGATTCGTGACAGGCTCGTTAGAAACTGGCTTCGCACACAGCATGTATACAACACACAGAATGTGAAAAAAGTATACTACCTTTCCCTCGAATTTTTAATGGGAAGGCTCCTCGGGAATGCCCTCATCAACATGGACTACTACGAGGAGTGCCGCCAGATTCTCCGCAAAGACAATTATGTCCTCGAAGATATCATGGAGCTTGAGCACGACATGGCGTTGGGAAATGGTGGTCTCGGAAGACTTGCCGCCTGTTTTCTCGATTCGATGGCTACGCTTCAGCTTCCGGCATTTGGATATGGTATCAGGTATGAATTTGGTATTTTCAAGCAGGAAATTGTGAATGGCAGACAACAGGAGCAGCCCGACTACTGGCTCGCATACGGTTGTCCGTGGGAGATTCCGAGAAGAGAATTGACTTTCAGAATAAAATACTTCGGAAGAGTGGTTTCGATAAGAACTCCTGAAGGGAAGATGAAGCACAATTGGATAGATACCGAGGAGATTCTCGCCGCTGCATACGATGTGCCTGTTCCCGGTTACAAATCGGACACGGTCAACAACCTCAGACTCTGGGCAGCCCGGGCGAACGAGGAGTTCAGCTTTAAGGAATTTAACGACGGCAATTATGTTGCAGCAGTTGAAAAGAAAAACATCTCGGAAAACATCTCCAAAGTTTTGTATCCGAATGACAGCTACACCGGCGGAAAATTCCTGAGACTAAGACAGCAGTACTTCTTCAGTTCTGCTTCACTTCAGGATATTATCAGGAAGTACAGGTATAACCACAATACTTTTGACAGATTTGCCGAGAAAACGGCGATTCAGTTGAATGATACCCACCCTGTAATCGCGATCCCCGAACTCATGCGAATTCTGATCGATGAAGAAGGTTTGTCATGGGATGAAGCATGGAAGATCACCCAGGGGACATTCGCATACACAAACCACACCGTCGTCCCCGAGGCTCTCGAAGAATGGTCTGTCTCGATATTTGAAGAATTGCTGCCGCGACACCTTCAGATAGTATACGACATCAACCACAACTTCCTCACAGATGTTAGAGAAAAATTCAACCTCACGGATGAAGTTATCAGCAAAATTTCGATAATCAGGGAAGGACCTGAGAAGCGAATCAGGATGGCGAACCTTGCAATAGTTGCCTGTCACTCGGTGAATGGCGTGGCAGCACTTCATTCAAACATCCTGAAACAACTGATTTTCAACGATTTTCACAGAATTTTCCCGACCAAGTTCACTAATGTAACCAATGGAATCACATTCAGAAGATGGATAAGGCATGCAAATCCGCTCCTCTCATCCCTTATTTCCGACAGAATAAATGATGACTGGATACTCCACAATGACAAAATTGCCGAAATCGAAAAATTTGCCGATGATCATGAATTTTTGAACGACTGGAGCCATATCAAGTGGTTCAACAAACAGTTGCTCGCAAAATTCATCAAAAGTGAGTACGGGATTACGGTTCCGACCGATTCAATTTTCGATGTACAGATAAAAAGATTCCACGAGTACAAGAGGCAGTTGCTGAATGTACTTCATGTGATTACGCTCTACAACCGTATCAAAGAGAATCCGAGATATGAGGCCACACCAAGAACTGTGATTTTTGCCGGTAAGGCTGCTCCCGCATACCACATGGCAAAACTCATCATTAAGCTTATTCACGCCGTGGGTGATGTGGTAAATAATGATCCAGCAGTTGGTGACAAGTTAAAAGTTGTTTTTATTGCAAATTATGGTGTCTCGCTTGCCGAAAGAATTATTCCTGCAGCGGATCTCTCTGAACAGATTTCCACCGCAGGTCTTGAAGCTTCAGGAACAGGAAACATGAAGTTCGCATTAAACGGTGCCCTTACAATCGGAACGATGGACGGTGCAAATATAGAGATAAGGGAAGAGGTAGGAGATGAGAACATATTCATTTTCGGGCTTCTTGCTGATGAAGTGCTGGCACTCAGGGCACAGGGTTACAATCCAATGGATTACTACGACAGAAATCCCGAACTTCGCCGCGTAATCAACATGATAGCCGGAAACAGTTTCTCTCCTGCTGAGCCCGGCATATTCCAGCCGATTATCGATTCACTTCTGGGAAGTGACTATTATATGTTACTTGCCGACTATGAAGACTATGTAAGAGTTCAGGAAGAGGTAGCAAAAGCCTATCGTGACCGCGAAAGATGGACCAGAATGTCCCTTCTTAACACAGCGAGAATTGCCAAATTCTCCAGCGACAGATCGATCTCAGATTATGCCAAAAACATCTGGAATATCAAGCCTGTAACGGTGAAAGTCGATTAATTCGACCCGTCTTATTTTAACTTTTGGGGTACACTTCTACAAGTGTACCTCAAAAATATCCCGAAATATCCTCCACTTCAGAAACATCCAGCTCGACTATTTCAGGAACCTGCACTTCCGTTTTTTCGGAGATATGGTGGAGTGTGTTCTCTATCGGTTGTGCGAGCGGTTTGATGCAATGTTTGGCAACGAACTGTGAAATTTCATCTTTTCCGAAGCCAAGAGTCCTTAGTGTCTGAATGGCTATAATATTGCATTCTATCGCAGGTTCTGAGAGAAACTGTTTACAAAGATCGACAAACCAGTCTTTGTTGTGGGGAAGAAACCGCTTTAGGTAAGGCTGATAATTGTTGTTTTTGTTTCGGGAGTTAATCAAGAAATAGAGAATTCTGTACCGGTTATAGGAATTTATTTTAGGATCGAGAAGTGTCTCTGCAAGAATTTCGACTGCCCTTTTTGCTACCTGCGGTTTCACTTCATCAAAGAAAGAGGATTGAACAATCAGCCATGAAGCATGTTTGGATGCCCCGGCAAAATTTTTGAATATATTCCCCAGTGCCTCCACCTGCCAAAGAGCTCTCTCCTCCATCTTTATTTTACCTTTTTTGGAGTTCGACTGAGCGGAAAGAAATTTACAGAAGTCCCTGCCGTCCCCATCGTCTTTTATCTCAGATGCGGAAGTAAATTGCTTGACATCTGCGAAATGCTTGTCGAGAAATTTTTCAAACTTTTTGTTGGGCATTTCAACGACAGCATCACCGTAGTGATAATAGTCTCCTGCCTTCGATCGAAGTTCCTCCTTTTCCTTGTCGTTGGAAGCCAATCTTGTTTTACCGGAATTGAGGTTCAGACCGAGAGTCAGAAGGGATTTCTGCAGCAGGAGAACGGCATCATCGAGTTCCTTCCTGTCGTTTGAAAAGATTTTCATGTCATCGTTATATCTTCCGAACACGACTTTTTTGGTTGCCATCAGTTCATCCACATCTTTCAGATAGATATTTGCAAGAAAGCCATCGGTACCGCAGCCGATAACGAGCCCCTGTCGCATCGTTTCGGGTCTGATCTGTGAACCCGGATGGTGGCCGTACATTGCAACCTTTACCTTGAGGATGTTTTCGAAAAGCTTGATGACATCAGATCCGGCTTTGATGTTGAGGGATTCCGTAACTTTTTTAATAAGGTACTTGTGGGAGACCGAATCGTAGAATGATGAAATGTCGGTTTTGATCATGAATTTGTATTTGGGCGTCATTTCCTTTTGCCAGTCAACGAACCGGGGCCAGCTCTCGTTGCCGTAGTTTTGCAGAAGGTGCTTTTTGATGGATTTCCCTTTGGCTCTTCTGTTTGCGAAGCAATTTTCGGAAAGCTGTATATCGAGCTGTTCGGCAAGAACGGTAACAAAAGCGTACCTGATAACCAGATCTTTAAAGGGAATAAAGATCATTCGTCTTCGACAGATATTTGTTTTTGGGGGAAAATACGCAAATGAGGTCTGCTGTGTGTAGGACTTAGGGTCTTTGAGGATTTCGGAGATCGAACTTATAATTGCATCGCGGTTAGTCTTTGCCCACTCTATTTCGGTCGGGTCGTGGAAGAAATCGTGCTGCCTCTCGTTGCATGCATAAACAAAAGCTCTCTCGAGGTTCTCGGGACCGGTAATTTTTGCGTAAAGTTCTTTGCTGTCCATTTTTTCCTGATGATTGTTTGTTACAGGGATAGAGTGGACAAAATCCTGTTATTCCGGAAAAACCCTTAGAGAGCCCAAAATATTTTTACATCAGTTTTACTGAGGACATCCCTCCATCAATGTGGATTATTTGTCCCGTTATCCAGCTTGAAGTGTCGCCGAGGAGAAATTCAGCGGCAGATGCGATGTCGCCCGTGCTTCCCACTCTTCCGAGAGGATGCCTTTTAGCGGATGCTTCAACTTTTTCGGGAGTTGCGAGCAACTTTCCGGCGAGGGGTGTGTCTGTGAGGGACGGGGCTAATGCGTTCACACGGATTTTTGGAGCAAATTCTGCTGCGAGTGATCGTGTGAGTCCTTCGATTGCTCCTTTTGCCGAGGCAATGGATGCGTGGTAAGGCATTCCTGTCGAGACGGCAACTGTGCTAAAAAGAAGAACCGATGCCTGGTCCGAAAGTTTCAGATTGGGGAGAAAGTGTTGAATCGTCCTTATTGCACCGAGGAGGTTGATATTCAGTTCATTCTGAAAATCTGCCAAAGAAAGTGATCTGAACGGCTTTAGATTTATGCTGCCGGGGGCATAAACGAGTCCATCAACCGCACCTTCAATTTTTGGGAGGACGGTCTCCAAATTTGCCAGGTCTGCCTGAATATGGGAGTAATTTCCGGATAAGCCCGACACTTCCCTGCGGCTGATTCCTGTGACCCTGTGCCCTGCTGAGAGAAGTTTTTTTGTCAGTTCCTCGCCGATTCCGGAAGAAGATCCGACGGCTATATAATGTTTCTGCATTTCGATTCCTTTTTCTTTCATAAACAGTCTATGTATTGAGTATGTTCATAATCCGGAAAAACTGTGGGAAAACGGGTGACAATTCGGAAAAGTGCTCTTATTCTCACTCTATGGAAGTACGACAACCAAAATTTCACACGGAGAAAAAGTGTATTCCAACAGAAGATTCAACAGCAGCTACACACCCGATGAATATTTCTCACTACTCGAGAAGAAGAAGGTAGAGATTCTTAAAGTTAATCCCGGGTCTCTCAAGACCGTTTTGAAGGAAGGTCGTCTTTTCCTTGAAATCGAAAACCAGAAAAATGACCTTTTCCCTGTCTCAAATGTATTTGTTGAAAAGCTTTTAAGGTGGTTCTACACCTCCACGGATATTCTTCCTTATCTTTCACCCGACTCCGTTTATTCTATCACCAATGATCTTTTATCCACCATCTACAAAAGGGGCAGACAGTATCAAGTAAACGAAGTGAAGATAAGAATTGAAGACGGTGTTGCTTTAAGCATTCTTGGCAACAACTATGTGACCATCGAAGATCGAGATCTTTACGAGTACATAAAGGAATTTGGTGTTCAGAAGATTGTTCATGATGACCACATTACCCGTTTTATTACAGAGATTAAAATTCAGAAGGAAACTGTGGTTGGTGACAGGATGGGGTATTCGATGCACTTCACAAACTCGCAGACAGGATTTGGTGCCATGACCCGCTCAATCTTCATTTTAAGATACTGGTGCAAGAACGGGGCTGTAAGCAGTGAACTTGCAAAAAAAGACTTCTATTATCATAATTCCGGAGGGCTTCCCGGGTTTGCAAGTTCGCTGGAATCGTTCCCCACAGAATTTTCAGAATGGGTTGACAACTTTGAGATTTGCCTGAAAGAAGCCAGAAACACAAAATACGACAAAAAAACCTCGTTCCGCGTCAAAGATTTGATTACACGGGCACTACCCGTTTATCAAACCCGCGATTTAATCAAGTTTATTGAGAAAGCCGACACCATCTGGCAGGTTTACGACACCATTACCACCGAGGCAAAAAAACACACCATCTACGACAGGCTTCTCCTTGAAGAAGTTGCCGGTAAAGTGATCATGCAGTTTGGGGGTGGGATCGGGTTTGGGGGAAGAGATGAGGAGTGAGGAGATTGAAGATAACTTGGTAATCAAGCAACCCTTACTATCTCTCCTTCTGATTTTTGATGGAATATAACCAGATAAGACTTTAGATTTTGCAGGGAACGAATTTTTTCTGAAGCCAGATATTTCTTCAACTGATTGATGCCTTCAGTTTTTCGTTTTTCGTACTCTTTTTCGTCCTGAACTTTTACATATTTGAATTCCAGCAAAAACTGATATTTGCCTCCAAATGGTTCTCTTTTCGTCAGCAGTATATCCACCCTTCCTTTTTCAACTTCATATTCGCTGTGGATGATATAAGATTTATTCAGAGACAGAAGGGTAATAACAACCATTTTGAGGTTGCTCTCCCTGAAGTTCTGAAAGTCATTATTTGTCAGGAGAGTCAGGATTCTTTGCGTCTCTTTCACGAGATTATTGATCTCACCCTTCTCCGCCATTTCCTCAAAAATCTCTGTTTTACCTGTCAAATCAATCTGGAGATTCAGCTCCAGCTCATATACTGCTCTCAGAAATTCCCAGTACACATTCTTAATCACATAATTGGGGATGACATATTTGATAATCCCATATTTTTCCGAGTCAATAGTCAGCAAACCATTATAGAAAAGAATGGATATCGCATCTGATTTTGTATAAGTCAATTCAGGATTAAATCTGGTAATCAAATTCCCTTTGATCGATTCATTTGTGTAAACTTCCTCAATTAAAGCATCTGCCTCAGGTTTCGGAAGGCGATATACAATGTCCTTTATCTTTTTCCAGTCACTTGTCACATTATTATCTGTGATCTCTTCAGGATAACGCCATGAATTTTGGAATGAGATCAGGAAATTGAGTACGAGTTGGGGATTGTAGATTCGCTCTGCTTCGTTTCTGGAAAACTTGCTGCCATTATACCACAACCGCATATCGTCAAGAAGTGTATCCATGTCATATGCACCATCCCCGTTCAGGGTATTCAGGATCAGGGTTTTCAACTCGCTTTCCGTAAATCCAGCCATTTCGTGAAAACTGTTGTCGAGAGTGATATCCCGTGCAATATTAAATCCGCTGGTCATGCTGTCGAGCGTAACGGGAGTTACTCCGGTTGCAAAAAAACGATCTATTACGCCCTCGCCGTTATACTGTTTTATTACTTCATAAAATTTGCGTACCCAACCGTTGGTGGAGACAAATTCTTTGAAACTGTCTCGATCGAAAGAGAATAATTCATTGGTGAAGTGATCGTACTCATCTATCAGCAAGTAAATTTTGCCGCTCGGCATTTCCCGCTTAAAGAGCGAAAAAAATCTTCTCAATAACTCTGTACCGCTCTGACTGCTAAGCAGAATTTCTCTTTCGGAGATGGAACCGATATTGTAGGTACTTAGAAAGTTTGCGATTTTAGTGGACAGCTCGACACAAAATTCTCTTTCAATATCAACACTGCTCTCGGTTCTGATTCCACTGAAATTAAATTTGATCACATGAAAGGAGTTCTTTAGGGGGGTGGTATTTTCAGGTTTCCCAATGTAATATTGGCCAAATATTTCCTCGAATTTACCTCCATGCTCAATGCCGTAGTATAGTTCTAAAACAGAGAGGAACATCGATTTCCCAAAACGGCGGGGTCTCAGGAAAAAGAGATTCGGATTGGCAAAATTCTCTATCAGCGGGATAAAATGCGTTTTATCGACATAATATCCACCATTCGCAACTAATGCCTCAAGATCGGGAGTCTGATAAATTCGCTTTTTCATGTTCCAAAATAATAAATGTCAAGGACTGAAAGATAACAATTTGCAGAATATTCACGGGTAACCGGGTAATTACTTTTCGGCTGTTTATGAAAACTGTATTCTCCCCAACCCCTCGATGAATTCCTTGAAATACCTGACTCTGCTGATATTCGGATCTCCATTGTTGTATTGTTAGATTTAAGAGCTTTCTGCTTGTTTTATTTCATTATTATACTGTTTAAAGTATAAAATCGGAACAGAATACGGAAATTACGCTTAAAATATCTCCCCATAGCCTAGATACTTAAGGATTTTAGCTGTCACTGTTCTTCTGCTTGTGAAAAATGCGGAGTCTCTGCCATCGTCGCTCTTCCTCAACCGGGTGGCAAAGTAGACAACATTGTCTTTGAGTGTCAGATAACCGACCCACCAACCCGTGTCATCCTGTCCGGGAACGGTGCCCCAGCCTGTTTTCCCACGAACTATCCTGGTTGAATCTTCTTTTTCTATCATGATGTTTTTGACGATTGAGAATGTCCTTTTTGAAAAGGGAAGTGTCTCTGCGTCAAGGTTTCGGAGAAAATTGACCTGTTGTATTGGTGAAATCCGCAGGGAGCCATCGATCCAGAAGGAATCGACATGCGCGCCGATGAATTTATTTCCGTAACCGCATTTGTCGAGGTAGTCGAGATATTTTTCCCTGCCGACTTTTGGAGCAAGGCTGAAATATACCCAGCCAGCAGAGAATTTGAATGCCCTGCGGAGATCAAGATCCTGATTCCAGTCGTCAACCCATCTTTTAATTCCGTCCCATTTCACGATTTCATTTTCATCCTTTAGAATGCCTTCTTCAAGAAACACAAGGGAATTGAAAATTTTTGATGATGATGCGGGCAACAGTTCAAGTTTTGCGTCAAGGGTGTCGCTGAAAATCCACTTGTCAGCCTTCTTATCATAAATGGTAATGCTTCCTCTAAATCCGATCTCATCAAAGAATTTTTGGAACTCAGATTGTGACTGAGCCGAAAGGGATGTAATTGTAAAAAGGGCAAGTAAATATTTAAAGTAGAGTCTGTTAAGCATTGGCTTGGCAATCCAAATTGTTGATAATGGTACGGTAATAATAAGTTTCGTCGATTCAAAACTAATCAGTTGTTTCATTTCATCAGGTACATAAAAATATCCCCCGGAGAGCGTTTCAAGAGAGGAATATTTGTATTTTGATATATTCCGATTAACCGTTACTTTTATTGAAGTAATTTGGAAAGATTTTAATGCCAACAGTACACAACGAAAATGGCTTCAGGTTTTATTTTTACAGTCATGAAAACTTTGAACCGCCACATATTCATGTTGATAAAGGCGGTTGTACAGCTAAAATCTGGTTGATAGAACTATCCATGGCAAAGAATATCGGCTTCAACGCCAGGGAGTTAAGAGAAATAATGGAGATAGTCAGAAATAATAACAAAATGATGACGGAACGATGGTATGAGTACTTTAACTAGTGTCGCAGATGAGCGAATCAAAAATGTAAAGATCGATGAGAATCTGATCACTGTGGATCTTATGGACGGACGGATAATTTCTGTGCCACTGGTCTGGTATCCATCGCTGATGAACGCTACCCCTGAGCAATTAATGAACTGGGAAATTGCCGGAGGAGGATATGGAATCCATTGGCCTGATCTTGACGAAGATTTAAGTACGGAAGGATTTCTCCGCGGCGCACCATCGCCTAAGAAACTAAACAAAACTGCTTAATGCCCCAAAAGAAACTCCTTCTCTTCAAGAAACCGGGATGTATGCCATGTGAAGTGATGGAGAGGGAGTTGTCGGCTGCTTTGGGTGAGTTATCGCCAAGCCCCGAATTAACAATCATTGACCTCTCCGAGCATCCTGAAGTCGGGGAGAGGATGGACATTCAAAGCACACCCGCACTTTTGTTTGTCAAAGACGGAAAACTTGTTGATGTGATTCATGGTGTGGTGAACAGAGAGTATTTGCGGAAATCATTGCACAATTTTATTAATATTTAATCAGAGAGTTATCCGGCCCATGCCTGTCTATATCGCCCTGCTTCGCGGAATAAATGTCAGCGGACAAAAACTTATCAAAATGACCGATTTGAAAGAGCTTTTTCAGTCTCTCGGATGCAACAATGTTCAGACTTACATCCAAAGCGGAAATGTGGTTTTTGAATCTTCCGAAAAAGAGCCTTCAAATCTCGAATCACAGATCATGCAGGCGATCTCCTCGAAATACGGTTTTGATGTGGAGGTGATGGTAAGGACTGTTGAGGAGTTTGGGCGAATTATTGAAAATAATCCATTTCCTGAAGCCGAAGGGAATAAGCTTTACATTTCGTTTTTCCGGAAGCCACAGCAGGAGATCCCTTTTGAAGAATTGGACAAGGTAAAATCTGATTCAGAGGTGTACTTGTTTTTTGAAAGTGTAATGTTTCTTTACTGTCCCGAGGGGTACGGTATTACAAAACTTTCCAACCCGTTCATCGAGAAAAAACTGAAAACTGTTGCGACCACACGAAATTTGAACACTGTTCTGAAATTGATCGAAATGACAAAATAAATATCCACCCCTGCTCCCTTCCGAGCAGGAAAGGGAGAGGAGTGAATACCGTTCGTGTATCATTCAGGAGCGAAGACCGTCGATCTTTGCCCTAATCTCTTCAAATGAACAGTGGTGAATGAGCTCACCTTCAACAACGACTGTGGGTCCTTTGTCACAATTTTCTGCACAGAAAGTTGCAGAGACCTCAAATTCCTCTGAGAGTCCTTCAACGGATACATGTCTCACTATTCTGTTAAGGAGCTTTTGTGATCCTTTTATAAAGCAGGAAGTACCCACACAGACAGAAATCTTCTTTTTCTCTTCACCGCTTTGAATAAGGCTTATTCCACCCTCGAACCGCTTGCGGTTTTTGTAATGGGTATGCAGCAATTCGTGGGCAACATGACTGCCGGGAGTTTCGAGGAAATTGTTATAGAGTTCCTTGATATACGGATTTTCATGTGCATTGTGCAGTTGCAACATTTTATCGGTTTCGTAGAGCCCTTTTCCGCGTTTTGCCACGGTGTCTTCGCTGTGGGTGACAGGCTGACCTGCACCGCCGGCACAACCTGCAGGACAGGCCATAATCTCGATGAAGTCATAATGCTCTTCGCCGCTTTTCACTTTGGCGAGGAGGGCCTTGGCGTTCTTAAGTCCGCTTACAACTGCGATTGCAAAATCTCTGCCGTTTACTGTTATTTTTTTCTTTTTTATCCCGGTGCTGCCGCGAAGTTCGATTACATCGGAAATGGTGGCGTCTTCACCGTTTATTGTGGCACTCAGGTGTCTCACAACAGCTTCTGCAACACCTCCCGAGTTCCCGAAAATGATCCCCGCGCCCGTCTTGAAGCCGAGCGGCATATCGAATGATTCGGGTGACAGTTCATCAAACACGATGCCTGCTTCGCGGATCATTCTGGCAAGTTCAGGAACGGTAATTACGAAATCAACATCTTTGTCAGGACCGGAATTACGGGTTATTTCGAACTTTTTGGCGGTACATGGCATCACGGAAACCGAGATAATATCCTTTTTCTCCATTTTCAGTTTATCGTGAATCCGGTTTTTTATGAGGGCTCCAACCATTCCTTGTGGTGACTTGCAGGAGCTCAAATTCCCCAAAAACTCGGGCTGATACTGCTCTGCATACTTCACCCATGCCGGGCAGCAGGAAGTAATCAACGGAAGTTTTTCACCTGAATTGATTCTTTCGAGAAATTCATTTGCTTCTTCCATCACCGTCAGGTCTGCTCCAAAAGAGGTATCATAAACCTTTTTGAATCCGAGTTGTTTCAGGGAAGCGATCATTTGTCCCGTTACATTCTCACCTTCCCTGTATCCAAACATTTCACCGAGTGAGACGCGAACTGCCGGGGCAATTTGGATAACAACATACTTCCCGGGGTTATCGAGAGCTTTCCATACTTCTTCGGTATCAGATTTCGGGGTGATTGCGGCAGTCGGACAAACCCGTGCGCACTGTCCGCAGTCAACACATTCCACTTCACCGAGGTTTTTCCCGAAGGAAGGCACCACGACGGCTTCACTTCCTCTGTGAGCAAAATCGAGTACACCTATTCCCTGAATTTCATCGCAGGCTCTCACGCAGTCACCGCATAGGATACATTTGTCCATGTCCCTCATCAGGGCAGGAGAGGAAGTGTCGATTCCCAGGTTTTTGGTGCTCTGTTTGAATCTGACATCTTCTACTCCGAGTCTGGAGGCGATATCGAGCAATTTACACGAGTCACTTTTTACGCAGGATGTACACTCTCTTTTGTGGGCTGCGAGAAGAAGTTCGATGTTTATCTTTCTTATATCCCGGAGTTCTTTGGTGTGGGTTTTTATCCTCATTCCCGGTTCGGGTTTCATAGAGCATGATGAATTTATTCCTCTTCCATCCACATCCACGAGGCAGAGGCGGCATGCACCATAAACGCTCAGTTCCGAGTGGTAGCAAAAAGTCGGAAGATCGATATTGGCTTTTCTGATTACTTCGAGGAGGTTTTTCTCCCCTTCTATTTTTATTTCGCGTCCATTGATATGAACAATATTGTCGTTATTCATTTTACACTCCTTCCGCAATTGCATCGAGGCGGCATGCTTCGACGCACGCACCACATTTGATGCAAAGCGATTCATTTATAAAGTGGGGTTGTTTCTTCTCTCCTCTAATGGCACCCACGGGGCATTTTTTGATACAGAGTCCACAGCCTTTACACTTCTCCTCGATCACGACGGGAGTAAGGAGGCTTTTACATTTCTTTGCGGGACATCTTTTCTGCATCACATGTGTTTCCATCTCCTCTCTGAAACTGGTCATAAGAGAGAGGACGGGATTTGGTGCCGTCTTTCCGAGTCCGCAAAGTGATGCCTTGGTGATTGCCCTTCCGAGATTTTCGAGAACCTCGAGGGTATGTTCATCAGCTTTACCCTCTGTGATGTCGTCGAGGAGGGCGAGCATCTGTTTTGTTCCTTCGCGGCAGGGGACACATTTACCGCACGATTCGTTCTGCGTGAATTGCATAAAGTATTTGGCAATTTTTACCATGCAGGTATTTTTATTCATTACAACAAGGCCGCCTGAACCTACCATTGCACCAATCGACCGGAGCGAGTCGAAACTTAACGGGAGGTCCAGGTGCTCGCTTGTAAGGCATCCACCGGAGGGTCCGCCAATCTGTACCGCCTTGAATCCGTCGGGATCAAGATTCCCGTCATCATCGGTTACACCTCCGCCAATATCAAAAATTATCTGCCTCAAGGTTGAACCGAAAGGCACTTCTATCAGGCCTGTGTTTACCACATGACCCGTAAGGGCGAAGGTCTTTGTACCGGGTGACTCTGGGGTTCCGAGAGAACGGTATTCAGCGGCACCATTCAGAATAATTCCCGGAACGGAAGCGAGTGTTTCCACATTATTAATGATCGTGGGTTTCCCAAAAAGCCCGCATTGAGCAGGAAATGGAGGCTTGGGAGCGGGCATGCCCCGTTTTCCTTCGATGGAAGAGATAAGTGCGGTTTCTTCGCCACAAACAAATGCACCGGCGCCCTCCATTACATGAATCGTAAAATTTTTGTCTGTTCCAAAAATATTTTTTCCGAGAATGCCATATTTTTCGGCGGTCTCAACGGCTTTTTTAATTCTTTTAACAGCGAGAGGGTACTCAAGTCTAACATAGACATATCCCTCGTCAGCACCGGTAGCACGGGCGGCAATTATCATTCCTTCGACCACAGAGTGGGGATTTCCCTCCATCACACTTCTGTCCATAAATGCACCCGGATCGCCTTCGTCACCGTTGCAGATTATGTATTTCTTTTCGTTTTTCTCACCCATTGCCATGAGCCATTTTCTTCCGGTCGGGAATCCGCCACCGCCTCTGCCTCTTAGTCCGGAGTTGAGAATCTCTTTGCAGACATCCTCGCTGCTCATTTCAGTGAGTGCTTTTTCGGCAGCAGCATATCCACCTCTGTGAATGTACTCTTCGATATCTTCGGGGTTGATGTTTCCACAGTCGTGGAGCACTTTTCTCGTTTGTTTTTTGTAGAAATTAATATCATTGATTGTTCTGCAGATTTTATCGGAGGGTTTCCCTTTATAAAGGAGTCTTTCCACCGGTCTTCCGTTAAGGACAGTCTCCTGAATAATCTCCGCCACATCTTCGGGTTGAACTTTTACATAAAAGATTCCTTCAGGCTCCACTGTTACAAGGGGACCCATCTGACAGAAACCCTGACAACCGCTTCCTGTCAGGAGGTTGAACTTGTTCTCTTCCTGCTTTAGTTCGGTTTCGAGTTGCAACCCCATAAGGGCTGTAATGTGTTTAAATTCGTTGCTTATTTTGAGGGCACCGTTCGCCATACAGCCTGTTCCGGCACAAATAATAATCCTCCGGTTAACCTGCGCATACCGTTTGGAGAAGTCCTCCTTTATTCTGTTTAACTCTGTCTTATTCATCGTTTAATTTCTCCTTGCCGATTATTTCCTCAATCATGACAGTGGTTTTTCCCGGTGTCATGAGTGAGTGTACTTCGTCGTTCACTACAACCACGGGGGCAATTCCGCAGGCACCCAGACACGACACGGTCTCGAGTGTGAAGAGGAGGTCGTCGGTTGTTTCTTTCCCCGGTTTCAGGTTAAGGGTTTTTCTTATTTCATCTATCAAAGGGAGTGAACCTTTAACATGACAGGCAGTGCCGTCGCACACTTTGATAACGAATTTACCTTTCGGGGCGAGAGCAAAATGTGAGTAAAAAGTGGCGACACCGTAGATGCGCGCCGGTGAAATGTCGAGAGTTGTGGCAATAAAAGCAAGAACATCTTCGGGGAGATAACGGTATTCTTCCTGTACAGCCTGTAATACGGGTATTAGTTTTTCAGATTTATATTCATATTTTTCGAGTATTTCGCACACTTTGGCAAATTTTCTTGCCGCTTGTCCTGTTTCTGTGCTTTGCATAATTTATCCTTATAACTGGTCTTTTAACACTTGTCCGAGTTTTCTTTTAAGAACCGAAAGTCCTGCGTGTAGCAGAACATTCTCAACGATAATGCCCTCGGGTACCCGGAGTTGCACGGGGGCGAAATTCCAAATTGCTTTAATGCCCCCTTCAACCATCATAGCGGCGACCGCGTTGGCCTGAGGGGCAGGTACTGTTATAATTCCGATATGGATGTGCATCCTTTGGGCGAGATCTGTCAGTTTGTCGATGTGAATAACGGGGATGTCACGGATCAAACCATCAGTCTTCCCGGGGTTGTTGTCAAAAGCTGCGACTATGTTCAGCCCGTAACTTTTGAAGTTAGGGTAACCCATCAGGGCAGTACCCAGGCTTCCGGCACCCGCGAGGAAGGCATCATTAATGTTGTCCCAATTTAAAAAGCTCTCAATTGCCTGAATCAGTTCGGGAATCAGGAAACCTGTTTTAGGTCTTCCGACAATTCCTGTAAACTCGATATCTTTTCTCACCTGTGTCGGATCGAGGGAAAGTTCGTCGGCAATTTTGGTGCTCGACACTTCCTTTATACCGTCTTCTTTCATTCTGTGAAGAATCTGCAGATAGCGTGGAAGTCTCCTCAGAACGGGTTCAGGAACTTGTTTTATCTCTTTGGTCATCATGGCAAAAGTCTTTCTAAATAGAGAATTTTATATCGAGAAAAATATATCGAGAAATTTATACTGATTAAAATATGGAAAATTACGATATTTGTCAAGAGAAATTTTTCAAATACGGGATTTTTTTTGATGAAAAAGAGAAAAACCGAAACAAAACAGTACGAATATCTCGAAAATCAGCTTCGGCACGGAAATTGTACTATTAAATTCGTAAAGATTGACGAAGGCATAAAATGATAAACACCATAAGTGAAAACTCATATATATTTACCAATAAGGCAAAATGTCAGGATTGCTACCGCTGTGTGAGGGTATGTCCTGTAAAAGCGGTCGGGGTAAGCAACGGTCAGGCATATGTGGACGAGAAGAGGTGTATTTTCTGCGGCGAGTGTATAACCGAATGTCCGCAGGGAGCAAAATATTACCGCAAGGACACCGATAAGGTCAAGGAGCTTTTAGAATCGGGAGAGGAAGTGGTGGCAGCGGTTGCTCCTTCGTTTGCAGGTTTGCTTCCGCCTGAACTTATCCGGAGGTTTCCTTCTGCTCTCCGGTTGCTTGGTTTTTCACTCGTTGTCGAAGTTGCTGAAGGTGCATATTATACTACAAAGGAATCGTTGAAGTCGGTCTCCAAGGGGAGGGGTTGTATCTCTGCTTCATGTCCCGCAGCAACTGCATATACCGAGAAGTACCGTCCCGAACTTATTGATGCCATCATTCCGGTGCCATCTCCGATGATAGCTGAGGCAAAATTGATAAAAAGGAGAAGAGGATTAGGGAGCAAGACAGTTTTTATCGGACCGTGTGTGGCAAAAAAGATGGAAGCCGACTCAGCAGAGTACAAAGGTCTGATTGACGCTGTGATTACAATGGAAGAGCTTTTTGACTGGTTTGAAGAGAGGAACATCGATCTGAACAAACTTGAAGAGAGCGGATTCGATTGGGAAAAACACACCGGTGGTGAGTCGTATTGTCTTTCGGGAGGTATTGTGGACACAGCCGGGGTCTGCAACACTTCGGAAGCTGATGAAACAAAAATAATCTCTGTTTCGGGCTTCGAGAGGACTCTCGAGGCGTTAAACATTGCAGGGGAAAGGGGCGGCAAGATACTGATTGAGCCTCTCGTTTGCTCGATGGGGTGCATAAACGGGCCCGGTATCAAGTCGGAAGTGAACATTCTGAAAAGAAAACTGAATGTACTTGCTTATGCTCAATCCAAAAAGGAGCGCGGTGAACCATTGGTGGAAGAGCAATTGCAGCTCACGACAATCTTTCACGACAAGTCGGAAAATTTTCTCAGCGATTTTGAAGAGGCAAAAATCAAAGAGATTCTTTTGCAAACGGGAAAATACACAAAAGACGACGAACTGAATTGCGGAGCCTGTGGCTATGAATCGTGTCGCGACAAAGCAAAAGCTGTTTTGGCAGGCATGGCCGAAACCACCATGTGCATCCCATACATGAGGAGATTTGCCGAAAGAAGGGCTGACCAGATAATTGACAGAACCCCTAACGGTATTATTGTTTTAGACAGAACCCTCTCGATAATCAGCATAAACGAAGCCTTTCAAAAAATGTTTATGTGCACCGGATCATCAATCGGGAAACATGTTTCCAATATCATGGATCCTGACCTCTTCGAGAGAATTATCGGCGGAGGTGTCGATTTGATCGAAGAAACAGTCACACTGTCGAGGTACAGTCTAACCACCGAAGCAAAAATTTTCAGGATAAATGACAATGCGTTTGTTGGCATTTTTGTGGATATAACGACCCGTGAATCTGAAAAGAAACAGCTTGACACTCTAAGGGGAGAGACACTTAAAAAGGCTGAGGAACTGCTCGAGCATCAGATAAAAACAGCTCAGTTTCTCGCAAAAATTCTCGGAGAGGGAACTGCAAAAAGTGAGGAACTGCTCGAAAATCTGATGAAAATTACCGAAGATGAAAGCAGAAAGGGATCAACAAATAAATCGAAATGGCTATGGGATATCTACACATCGAAATAGAGGTTTCGCAGAAAGCAAAAAAAACAGGGCATCCCAGTGGTGATGTAGTTAAAATTCTTCGAACAGAACAACATACAACCCTGATTCTGTGTGACGGGCTCGGTTCCGGAGTCAGGGCGAACATTTTCGCGGAAATGGCAGCGTCACGACTTAAAGAATTACTGAGCACGGGTTTCTCTCTCCGCAAAGCATTCACAAACACAGTCGTTACCATGGAGGATGCCAAAAGGGCTGATCTTCCTTACTCTGCAATTACCATCATCAGGGTGCTCAACGATGGTTTGACCACGATTCTGTCGTATGAGACACCGCTTCCGGTATTCCTTTCGGGGAAAACAGCCTATCCGTTAAAAGGAAGAGTTTATAACAACGGAACCGCCTTTATTACGGAGATCAACTGTGTCTTAAATTTGGGAGAGGGAATCCTTGCAGTGACCGACGGGGTTACTCAGGCAGGAATCGGAAAATCTTTCACTCACGGATGGGAAGTTGAAGGGCTTACCGCACACTTAAACCATCTCCTGAAAAAAGGGGAATCGTTTAAGCATCTCCCTGATCTTGTCAGAGATGAAGCGGTGACTCACTGGGGAGAGAAGCAGGGGGACGATGTTAGCGTTGCTCTCGGATTTGCAAGAAAAGGTAGAATTGTAAATGTTTTTACCGGTCCACCTGCAGATCCCTCACGGGACGATGAAGCATTTGACTCATTTTTTGGAAATTCGGGGGTAAAAATTGTCTGCGGAGCTTCAACTGCGAAAATAGCAGCCCGGTTTTTGAATAAACCGCTCTCAGTAAATGAGGATTTCTCTGACTCGATAACCCCGCCCGATTACGAAATTGAAGGTGTCGATCTCGTTACCGAGGGAGCTGTCACACTTAATCAGGTTTACAATATTTGGGATGAAGATTCACGAAAACTCGATGCTGACAATCCGGTAACAGTGCTCTATTCTCTCCTTACTGCAGCGGACAGGATAAATTTTTTCATCGGGTCTGCCAAAAATCCGGCGTCCGATGACATTTCATTCGCTCAGATGGGAATACTTGGCAGGGAGAAAATAATTCCGCTTATCATCGCCAGGTTAAAAGAGGAAGGAAAACTGGTGGTGGAAAAACGTTACTAACCAATCGAAGGTTTAGCGTACAACACCTGAATGGCTCACTATTAATTCTTGGTTTCCTCTCTCCCGATAGTTGCTAAATTCGTAAATTTACGGGACGGTTTCAGGAAATTATGCGCAACTTCATATACAGCCTCTTTTTCAACGACCGGCGCGAATTCAGTTTGGTCGATCTTTTTGTAGTGCTTTGCCTTGTTTCCCTGCTCTATGCCGGGGTACAGCTTGCCGCATACGCTCCCGAATATATAGCAGCACCGACCATTTCTGATTCCCCCTCAGCGCTGCCGGTTTATGCATTCTTCTCAATCATGAGGATGTTTGCAGCCTACGCACTGTCGGTACTCTTCACTCTTGTTTACGGCAGAGTTGCAGCATACAACAAAAAAGCCGAAAAATTTCTAATCCCCGTTCTCGATGTACTCCAAAGTGTTCCAATACTTTCATTTTTACCCGTGGTTGTCCTTAGCCTAACGGCTGTACTTCCGCAGGGAATTGCAGTTGAGGCAGGTTCAATTATCCTGATCTTCACTTCGCAGGCATGGAACATGACTTTTGCCTGGTACCAGTCGCTCACCACAATTCCGAAAGATCTGCAGGAAGCGGCGGAAATAAACAAACTGAACAGGTGGCAACGGTTTCGAAATCTTGAGTTTCCCTTTGGAACAATCAGCTTTATCTGGAACAGTATGATGAGTTGGGCGGGGGGCTGGTTTTTCCTGATGGCTGCCGAGATATTCACCGTGGGAGACAAAGATTTTCGACTTCCGGGTCTGGGTTCCTTCCTGCACGAAGCATCCGACAAGGGAAACTATACGGCAATTATGTATGGAGTAGTGACACTTATCCTGATAATCGTTATTCTCGATCAGGTGATATGGCGTCCCCTTCTTGCGTGGTCGGATAAATTCAAGTTTGAAATGACAACGGGCGATGATCCTCCCGGTTCATGGTTCTATTCTGTAATTGTAAATTCCAACATTGTTTACTCGATAAAAGAGAATATTCTTTTCCCGATTGGAAGGAAAATAGACCTCTTTTTTTCGCGGCGAAGCAAACCCGTAGTCCCGGTTGAACACTCAAAAGCCTCTGATCTTGCCGCAAAGATTGCAGTTTATTTTACAGGCGGAATTATTTTGATCGGTCTGGCAGGAGCGGGAGTGATGCTGGTCGAAGTCGGTCCGGCTGACTGGCTGGAAATTCTATTGGGTGTCTTCGCTACATTTCTCAGGGTATGTGCAGCATTGCTGATAGCTTTTATGTGGACGATACCTGTAGGGGTTTTAATTGCGACAAACAAAAAAGTGGCAAGGTTTTTACAACCAATGGTGCAGATTTTTGCGTCCATTCCCGCAACTGCCCTTTTCCCCGTGGTTTTGATGTTCGTCATTACACTTCCTTTTGGTGTAAATCTTGCGTCAATTCTTCTTATGTTAATGGGAACGCAGTGGTATCTTCTCTTTAATATCATCGCAGGTGCATCGGCGATTCCGCAGGATTTAAAATATACCGCGCGGCTCCTGCATCTTGGGCAGATAAAAAAATGGAAAACCCTGATACTTCCGGCACTTTTCCCTTATTTAATTACAGGTGCAATTGCAGCGGGAGGTGGTGCCTGGAACGCAAGTGTGGTTGCAGAGTTTGTAACCTTTAGCGGTAACACGGTTTCAACAATTGGCATCGGTTCTTCGATAGCTAAAGCAACAGCGGAGGGGAATTTCCCTAAACTGCTCGCATCGACACTCGTTATGGTAATAACCGTGGTTTTGATCAACAGATTTTTTTGGCGCCGTCTTTACCATCTGGCTGAAGACAGGTTCAAGTTGGAGTAGTATGAGCACGATGAAAAAAAACGCATCCCTGGTTGATGTAAAAAAAGTCAGCCAAATCTATGGCAAAGATCAAAAGAAATTTACTGCCCTTTCGGATATAGAGTTGAAGATCAATCCGGGTGAGTTTGTTGCTCTGGTGGGACCCTCAGGTTGCGGCAAGAGCACACTGCTGAGGATAATAACAGGACTCCAGAAAGCCTCAGAGGGCTCCGTCCTCTACAACGGTGAGAAGCTCGAAGGGGTAAATCCAAACGCAACAATTGTATTCCAGACTTTCGCTCTTTTCCCCTGGTTCAATGTGATCGAGAATGTGGAACTGGCGCTCGCCAACCGTGACATCCCCGCTAAAATGAAAACCGCAAGAGCAATTGAAGCGATTGACAGAGTGGGAATGGACGGTTATGAAATGGCGTACCCGAGAGAGCTTTCGGGAGGAATGAGGCAGAAAGTCGGATTTGCCAGAGCGATAGTTGCCGAACCGGAGCTCCTCTGTCTCGACGAACCTTTTTCAGCGCTCGATGTATTAAGCGCCGAGACACTTCGTGGTGAACTTCTTGAGCTTTGGACCGAGGGAAAACTCCCCACTCAGGCGATTTTAATGGTTACACACAATATCGAAGAGGCTGTTTTAATGGCAGACCGGATTGTTGTGATGGATAAAAATCCCGGTCAGATCATCAACGAAATGGTCGTGTCGATGGCACATCCCCGGAACAGGAAAAATGCCGAATTTCAGCACATGGTGGATCAGGTCTATTCAGTTCTTGCGGGACAGACACAACCCGAGTACCTCGAGTATGGTACCGCACCCGGTGAGCCCGGTATCACCCGTAAGCTGCCGAACATTCCGCTGGCAAACATCTCCTCCATTCTCGAAAATCTGATCGATATGCCGGGTAAAAACTCGGATATCTACAAACTGGCGGATGAACTCGGACTTGAATCAGATGAACTTCTCGAAGTTACCGAGGCAGCGGAGCTGCTTGGCTTTGTTACTATCACATCAGGGGATATTTCCGTTACACCTCTCGGTGAAACCTACGCAGAAGCGTCAATCACCGCAAGAAAAGAGATATTTGCCTCGAGAGTAAAACGGATTCCAATCTTCAAGTGGCTCCTGAACATGTTGAAGCGGGCTGCAAATCATGAGATTGAGAGAAATATTCTACTTTCAGCTCTCGAACTCGAGTTTTTACCGCAGGAGGCTGAAGACCAGATTGACATCCTGATGAACTGGGGCAGATACGCCGAGATTTTTGTTTACGACGATCAAACCGAAAGCATCTTCCTGGAAAACTGAACAATGCAGTAATGCAGTAATCCAATAATGCAATAATTTCTGTTGTCAGGGATAAAAAGGTTTGACGGGAGAGGGGAGATAGTTGGAGGGGGTTTGCTGTTTGAGAAATTTATATATTTGAAAACTGGACATTTAAGATTGAGTTCAATGCGAGTATTCGTGTTAATGGTCATCCTCACCATCGTTGGATGCAAGGCAGATACTGCACCTGCAGAAAAAATTGAGATATCCTCAAAAGATAAAATCCCGGCGGGAAGTGTCGCCCCTGCAGTTTTGAAGGATACAATTCTCCTCCTCAAAGCCGGGGAGACGGAGATAAAAATAAAATTTTATAATTTCGGTTCCGTTTCCCGTAAGGTTTTTATAAATCTTCATGACGACGAGAACACTTCAGTTGATGCAACGAAAAAGTTGATTTCTGAGACGGATGACCCTTTCCTCGAGGTGCAGGCACAAGGAGAGAGAAAGATCGCGTTCCGGATAAACAAGAAAAAATACAGGTTTGATCCCAACAGAATATTTACCCCAGCCGGCATAGAGAAAACACTCAAAGCCAATGGCAAATCCTCCCCTGAGGCAGTAGAAGCAACATCTCTTTTTGCTGAAAGCATCACCTGTCTTTTGGCAAAATATGATACAATAGTTGCGGTTCACAACAATAAAAGAGGTTATTCCCTCAAAGATTATTTGAAAGGGGGCTCCTTGGTGAGGGATGCAGATGAGGTGTTCCAAAATCCGAAGATGAGTCCGCATGATTTTTTCTTTGTGGTTGACCGTTCAGATTTCGAACTGATTAAAGGGAAGGGGATAAATGTTGTTCTTCAGGCGGCAGCAACAGTCACCGATGACGGTTCTCTCTCGGTTTATTGTCAGCAAAAGAAAATCAGATACCTGAATTGTGAGGCTTTGGAGGGAAATCTGAAGGAGCAGACGAGGATGCTGAGGGAAGTGTTTAAATAGGGAAGTTAAACGATAAGTTGAAAATTTTTGTTTCTATTATATATCCAATATTGTTAAATGCAGAAGAATAGAAATGAAAACAGATAAAAATAAAACACTGATAGTTGTGGGTGCGGGTTTTGCCGGACTCCAGCTCGTAAAATCGCTTAAAAATTCACCGGTCAGAATTGTGCTGATCGACAAAAGCAACCACCACCTTTTCCAGCCACTTCTGTACCAGGTTGCTGTAAGTGCCCTTTCACCCGCCGACATTTCGGCACCAATTCGTACCATCTTAAAGAGGCAGAAGAATGTTGAGGTTATCCTTGGAGAAGTGACTGACATCGACAAATCAAACAAGTCGGTTACTGTTGACGGTCAAAAGGTAAATTTCGATTTCCTCGTCCTTGCCCCCGGTTCCCGGCATTCCTATTTCGGGAAGGATAACTGGGAGGAGAATGCCCCCGGACTCAAAACCCTCAAGGATGCGCTTAATATCAGGGAAAACATGCTTGTTTCTTTTGAAGAAGCTGAAAACGAGGCTTTTTTAACGGGGAGAAACATTCCCGTAAAATTTGTTGTGATCGGGGGAGGTCCTACCGGAGTTGAGATTGCAGGTTCTTTGGCGGAGATTGCCACAAAGACCCTCCGGAACGATTTTAGAAATATCGACACCCGTCAGACCAAAATAATACTCGTTGAAGGTTCGGGGAGGCTGCTTGGAGCATACGACTCCCCGTTAAACGAAAAAGCTGCCGAAAACCTCAGGAACATGGGGGTGGAAGTGCGGCTTAACACCATGGTAACCAATATTGATGAGAAAGGCGTGACGCTGGGTGACGAGAGAATAGAAACGCACAATATCATCTGGGCGGCAGGAAATACTGCCTCTCCTCTGATAAAAACTCTCGGAACCGAAACAGACAGAATGGGGAGGGCGATGGTGCGGGAAAACTGCAGCATAAAAGAGAGCGAAGATATATTTGTAATTGGCGATGCTGCAAACTTCATCGAAAACGGTCAGTCTCTCCCCGGTATTGCACCCGTGGCAATGCAGCAGGGAAGGTATATCGGCAAATTGATAAAAAACAGACTCGAAAACAGGACTGTTCCGGGCTTTGTTTATTCCAACAAAGGAAGCATGGCAACAATCGGAAGAGCAAAAGCAATTTTTCAGGCGGGCAACATCAAACTCTCGGGATTTATAGCCTGGGTTTTATGGGCATTTATTCATATTATGTATCTTATCGGCTTCCGTAACCGCTACCGTGTAATGGCAGAATGGGTGTGGTATTACATTTCTTTTAAGCCTGGCGCGAGACTTATAACGGGGGAACCAAGGAAAATGCACTAATATTAAATCAATGTTCATTTAAAGTTTTGAGGCTTATGGAGAAGTGATGTATTGCCTGATGCCTTAGAACTGACCTCGAGATTTAATTCATCACATGGCTTTGATCAGATCAGCAAAAGCATCAATTCTGATCACTTCTCCCGGCTCAATCAAAAAAGGCAGCAGATCCTCCCTTAGATTCCCTGTATCAAGTAATTGACACCTGGAAAGGAGTCGGCTCTTCAGCCCGTCGAGATTTGAAATACCGGCTTTTGCATTAAGATAATTAAAATCCGGCTCTGTTTTCGCAAAGAGGTAGGTTGCATCGTAGAAATCCCGGCCTTTTAGTGTTTTCCTGTTAAGAATAGCCCACAACTTCTGCGAAAGCAGTACCCCTGGTGGAGCAATCTTGATTCTCTGGAAAACATCGAACTTATTCAGTAGAAAATAGTCTGGTTTGTAGGGGATAATTTGTTCCTCTGTATCAAGCTGAATAAGAATCTTTTCCGATTCATACCCGGAAAGATCGAGATCAAACAGTAATCCCGGGAATCTGAAATAGCATCTGAAAGCATTTCTGCTTACTATTTTAATCTCGACTGAATAGCCTTCATCCGAGAACATTTCCACAATCAGATCAGATATCTCTCCAAACTCATCCAAACTCAGACCGAAGTTGTCAAGATCGATATCCTCGGAGAATCGTTTGGTACCATGCGCAATCCTGATCGCGGTTCCGCCTATGAAGCAGAGCTTATCGGCGTAGTTACTGCTGAATACAACAGCCAGTATCCTGTACTGCAGATATTCCCTCAAGATGTGTCGTTTGAACTGAACTTCTTTTCCTGAATAGAATGAACTTATCGCTTCCAGGCTTATCATCTAACAATCCTTTCGAGTTTCCTGAACCGTCGGGTTATTGCAGGGGAATCGATGTACTTGAGCCAGGCGGTGATCTTCTTAAAATTAATTCCGGCAAACTCGTCACAGTTTATTCGTAACTCTTCAAGCTTACCCTGATCCTCAAGTCCGGGATTGAGATAAAGAAAATCGAGAATTGCCTTTTCGGGAGTAGCGATCCGTATGGCGGTGTTTCTGTAAACTTTCAGGTCGTAACCGAACATAAGAGCGGGCTTAACCTTCCTGTAGATATAAAGGCCGGATTCAGATTCGAACCGTGTGGTTTTCTTTGAGCTCACCGAAGTTATGGCAAAGGTTGTCTCGGGTATCAAACCGTGCAGACTTAAAGCACTCTCGAGTGAAATATACGAGGGGGCGTATAGCTTGTTCGCCACGAGGAAAAGCATCCACTCATCCGGCCGGTTCCCGCGGAATGTGAAGACATTCTTTGCCATTCGGCGGATGTATCCTTTTTTCTGCCACTCCACCAACCGGTGGTAGTAAATCTTTTCACCTAAACCGGCAAAGTCACCGGAAGTGAAAAGGGGATAATCAGAAAACGCAGTTCTAAATGATTGGTAATTCATAAACATTTCATTTTTATACTGTTTAAAGTACAAAAAAGAAACTAAATCAACTAAATAAATTTGATGAGAAAAAAACTATCCAAACATTTAATCACCCGTTAACGGAAAGGACGGTCAGGGGATCAGGTATTCCGGCAAATAAAAAGGGCACTTTCTTAAGCTTTTCAGAAAAAGATATATTCTTAAATTTAAATTTGGTTTTAGGATGTTTATCCAAAAGCAGACACTCACGGAATTCCTCTCTGTCAAATGGTAAACTCTGTCCGTCTGCATCCGATCAGCTAAAAACCATTATATTTGAAGTTTAATTTTAGCTTTTTGAGAGAATGACGAAAAAGAAAATAGTAATTATCGGTCCCGCATACCCTTACAGGGGAGGGAACTCATTGTTTGTTTCCAGTTTGTATGATGTGTTGAAAGATGATTTTGAAGTAAAGATATACAACTACAAACTTCTTTATCCTTCATTTCTTTTCCCGGGAACCACCCAGTTTGACAAGAGTGAAAAAAACATTAAAAAGGCACCAAACGAGAGACTGATAAACTCGATCAATCCTTTTAACTGGTTAAAGGTGGCGAAGAAACTGAGGGAAGAGGAAGCGGACCTTGTTGTTTTCGACTGGTGGCAACCGTTTTTTGGTCCTTGCCACAGGGTAATCTCTTCACGGATAAAGAATTTTTATAAGGGAAGAATTCTTTTTATAACCGAGAACTACATTTCGCACGAGGGGAGTTTTATCGATCATACACTCACAAAAATCGGTTTAAAAAACGCCGGAGCATTCCTGACACTCTCTGCCAAAGTTGAATCAGAACTTAAAAAGACTGCAGGTGCAAGAAAAATTTACAGGAGTGAACTACCTGTTTACGATTGTTATCAAAGTTCGGGTGGAGTAAGTTCCGGGGAGGCGAAAGTATCCTTCGGATTTTCAAGGGATTCCAAGGTAATCCTTTTCTTTGGATATGTACGCAAGTATAAGGGACTCGATCTTTTGCTCGATGCAATGCCCGGGATAATAGCTAAAGATCCCGGAATAAAACTCCTTGTTGCGGGAGAGTTTTATGATGAATTTGAGTTTTATAAAAACATAATAAATAAACGAGACATCAGTTCCTCCGTGTATATGATCAACAAGTTTATCTCGAATGAGGAAGTTTACAAATACTATGAGCCTGCCGACCTTGTGATCCTTCCCTACCGGAGCGGGACACAGTCGGGGATTCTTAATGTGGCGTACGGATTTTTGAAGCCGGTACTTGTTACGCGGGTTGGTGGTCTGGCAGAATTTGTTGATGAGGGAAAATCGGGCTATGTAATCGAACCCGATTCACCTGAAGCGATTGTTGATGGTGTGATAAAATTCTTTGAGGAGAGAGAAAAATTTGATTTCCCCGCCCACATTTCTGAAAAGGTCTCGGCGAATGGTTTCAACAACATGCCCGCTCTCTTTAAGCAGATAATAGAGGAACAGACCCGATGATTCTGAAACATGACTGCATCCACTTCCCCGGCGACAGACCCTGCAAATTCAACAAGCTGGAGGGGAGAATATGCACGAATTGTAACGATTATGAAAAATATGACCCGGGTGAAACGGGTTTCAGGATATTAATCATCAAGCTTGATGCTCTTGGGGATGTACTAAGAACAACCTCCATTCTCCCCGCGATAAAAAAAATATGGCCCGGATGCCGGATCACATGGGTAACAAAAAGAAATTCTGTTCCCGTTTTTAAGAATATTGACATGGTCGAGAGGGTTGTGGCATTTGAGGATACTGTTGAGGTATTAAAAATTGCCGAACAAAATTTTGATATTGTAATCCATCCTGATGCATCACCTCAAAGTGCTCCTCTTGCAACTGTTGTCGGCTCATTCTGTAAATACGGTTTTGAAACGGACAATACGGGGAAGGTCATTCCTTCTGACAGCAAGGCTAATGAGTGGTTTGAGATGGGAGCCTTCGATCACCTCAAAAAAGCAAATACCAAAACTTATCAGCAGATAATCCACGAAATTGCCGGTCTACCTTATGAAAAAGGGGAGATTCAGGTGATACTGGATGCCGGAGAGCTTGAACTTAAGCGACAATTCATCGAAAAACACGCATTGTACGAGGCAAAATATCTGCTGGGAATAAATGTTGGTGCATCGGGCAGATGGCAACTGAAGCAGTGGAGGATGGATGGTTTTGAGGAACTGATAAAATTCCTTTATGGTGTTGTCTCCGGAATTCAAATTCTTCTTTATGGCGGCAGGGAAGAAGAAGAGAGAATAAATGAGCTTACTGAAAAATTCCCTCAACTGATTTCGACAGGTACAAACAACGATCTCCGAACCTTTTTCGCACTTCTTGACATACCACAGGTTGTGATAACGGGTGATACGATGGCTCTGCATGCTGCCACAGCACTGAAGAAAAGGGTGATCTGCCTGTTTGGTCCCACTTCATACAATGAGATAGAGGATTACGGAAGGATAACGAAGATATACCCGCAGATGGATTGTCTTGTTTGCTACAAACCGTCGTGCGACTTCAAACCAAACTGTATGGAAATGATCTCCACGCAAATGGTTCTGGATGCTGTTCTTTCAGCCTTTGGACTTGGTCTCGCCTGACGACAGGTTAAAATCGCTCTATATCCGACACCCCGTCTATTTGATATATGCGAGTTTGATCGTTCCGCTGTTTTTCCCGCTTGTCAGTCTGGCAAAATAGATTCCCGAGGGGAGATCGCCGGGACGGAAATTAATTGTATGGAAGCCTGCCGCAAGATCCCTGTCAATCAAAACCGCCACTTCTTTTCCGTTTAGATTATAGACCTTCAAACTCGTTTTTCCGGGAGTGGTGAGAGTAAAAGAAATTCTGGTTTCGGGATTGAACGGATTCGGTTGATTCTGAAGCAGTTGGAAAACCACGGGTACGGAAGACTTGTCGTCGACCGAGACAGGTCCCGCCGGGAAAAACCAGTGGATCATATTCATCAGATTTGCACGCCACAACCCCCAACTGTGTCCTTCGGGAAATTCCTTCGTCCAGACAGTGTAGCCCTTTGATATCAGTGTATCCCTGAAACTTCTCATGTTGCCGTAGAGTGATTCATAAGTACCCCAGATTGCAAAATACTTTATATCCTTTTTCGGTGCTGAAATTATCGTGTTATAGATTTCATAATCGTTGGGCCAGAAAGCACCCGAATGCAAGCCGCAGTTCGCAAAGATATTGGGGTAGTTCCACGAAATTATTGCAGAAATGTTCCCTCCAAATGAGTCGCCGAGCACAAGTCTTTTATTTTTATCGGGAATGGTTTTGTAATTAGCATCGATAAAAGGAACCAGCTCAAGAGCAAAAAACGACATGTATTTGTTCCTGAGTGTCCCGGCATACTCATCATTTCTGTTGTTCGGTCTTACAAAGATTCCTATCACAGGTTCTATTTTCCCGCTGTCGATTGCATTGTCGAGAATTGTCGCTGCTTGAGCGAGGGAGAGGTAATCGGTGCCATCCTGAACATATATGGCAGGGTAGCGACGGGTCGAGGTTGAGTCGTATCCCGGTGGCAGATAGATGTAATAATTGAAAGAGGTACCTGTATTTGTGCTGTTGATGGAGTATGCAAGAAGCTCACCGGCAGGAAGTCCGGGTCTGCGTATAATTTCCCATGGTTGAACATATTCCGGCATTGCAAGTTCGGAGTTGGGACCGAATCCACCGGGGCACTGTTTCGGATTGAGGGGGTCGAGAATCCAGGTGCTTCCATTCACCACAATTTTATAATCGACGCGGGCATTCATTTCAAAGGAGCGGAAGTAGTAGAACAGATTGGTGTTCGTTATCCTGTTCATGGTAATGCTTGCCGACCAGGCAGTAAAATCACCCGCAAGCTGGATATAATTCGCATTTGAGTTGTAAAGAAACACCGCCATATTCCCCTCTTTAATGGGGATACCCGTGGTTCTGTTTGCATTCACAAAGCTGTCTGCCACAGCGATTTTCCGGACAGGGTCCTGAATTGTATTGATGTAGGAAAGGAAATTAAGAAAGCCCGACTGCGAAAAACCCGAGGGGATATGGAGCAGCAGTGCAAGGAGAAGATATTTAAGTTTCATCGGTTTTTGTTTTCATTTATTCACATTGCATCTGCGAATATATCTAAACCTGACCCAATAAAAAACCCCGATAACGATGGCTATCGGGGTTGGAGTTGGAATTTATTTGCTACTGTTTTTTCAGTGACATGTTAAATTTATAAGTGGTATCTGCGATCAGGGGGTAACTTTTGAATTTCAATTGAAGTTCACCATTTACTCTTCCTGTGGTCGAGTTTAGTTTTCCTTTAAATTCCCATTCATTTTCAGAAGCGGAACTGAAGACAATAAACAATGAATCGTTTCTTACCGAGCCCACGGGGTTAAGGGTTCTTGTAACAGTAACGGTGCTTGAGCCTGTTTTTCTGAAAAGGAGATAACCCTGTCCGGCGAGTGAGGCGTTGGTTCCCGAGCCGTTAAATGTAACGATTGCATACTCGAGTCCGCTTGCTGACTGAACCGAGTCTTTCCACGATGCCGCATAAGCTGATGGAGTATTGTCAACGGGTGGTGTAACCGGATTATCGTCTTTCGAGCAGCCGGCTAATATAAAAAGGGAAATGAGTGGAATAAAAAGGAACTTGCGCATTTGTAATACCTGTAATAATTGATTAAATTGATGTGCAAATATATGTTTTGGGTTCCAACCTGCAATGTGTTAAAACGCAAACCTTTTAAAAATATTTTTTTGTTGTAATTCAATAATTAACGAATTTTAAAGGGCATAAATATCAATTTAAACAAACACTCTCCTTCTATCTCTATGAAAAAAACAATTACCATCTTTCTTCTCCTGGTGTCCATCCTTTTTGCACAGGAAACATATAAAAAAGTTAAAATTTTCCCGTCTCAGACCGAAGGGTTCAGAGCAATTGCTCAATTGGCATTCGACCTTGAGGAAACATCGGTTGAAAAAGACGGAACCATCAGGATGTTCCTAAATTCAAAGGAATTTGGACAGCTTCAGTCATCCGGGCTGCAATATGAAGTATTGATTGAGGACTGGAACAGTTACTACAATTCACTTCCAAAACTGAAACCGGAGGAATCTGCTGCTTTTTTAAGTGAGAGCAGAGAGAGATATGGAGTTGAAGGATTCGGATTTGGATCGATGGGGGGATTTTACACTTTCCAGGAGGCGATAAATCAGCTTGACTCTCTTCATGCCAGATTCCCGAACCTGATAACGGCAAAATTTCAAATCGGGGAGACGGAAAACGGAAGACCGATCTGGGCAGCGAAGATAAGTGACAATCCAAACAGTAACGAGGATGAGCCGAGAGCACTTTTTGACGGGTTGATACACGCCCGTGAACCGATTTCGATGATGACGGTCTTGTATTACATGTACTATCTTTGCGAGAACTATGGTACAAATCCCGAGGTGACATATCTCGTGAATAACAGGGAAATATTTTTTGTTCCTGTTGTGAACCCTGACGGCTATGAATACAACCGCTCAACAAACCCAAACGGTGGAGGGTTTTGGAGGAAAAACAGGAGGAACAGCGGCAGCGGTAACTATGGTGTCGATCTGAACAGGAATTTTGGATTTATGTGGGGCTACGACAATACAGGTTCCAGTCCCGAACCATCATCTGAAACCTACAGAGGACCCTCGGCATTTTCAGAACCGGAGGTGGCTGCTATAAGAAATTTATCCATTCAGAAGAATTTCAGGACATACATCAATTTCCACTCTTATGCAAATGCGATGCTCTACCCGTGGGGATATATAAATCAGGTAACCCCTGACAATGCAATCTACAGCGACTTTTGCAGCTACATGTCGCAATATAACGGATTTGAGTACGGGAACGGGGGAACAATCCTCGGCTACAATTCGAACGGCAGTTCCCGTGACTGGTTTTACGGAGAGCAGACAACAAAGCCAAAATCGTTTGGCTATACCTTCGAGATTGGCGGGGATGCAGACGGTTTCTGGCCCGCACAAAGCAGAATTTTCCCACTTGTTCAACTGAACCTGAGACCCCTCCTTTTCAAGTCGTGGGTTGCAGGGGAGTTCGTTTCTTTGTTTGCCCCTCGATTTGATCGGCAATATTTCAATCCGGGGGAAACGGTAACAATGAGACCTGTTTTCAAGAACAGGGGCTTGTCTCCTGCAGCGGGAGTTTCGGTGGAGCTTGTGTCACTTTCGCAGGATATTTCAGTTGTGACCGGATCAACTGCGCTTGGCAATCTCGCTTCGATGGATACTGCGGTTGTTGCTCAACCGTTAAGTTTCTTTATCGGATGGAATGCCGGCAGCGGAGTCTCTCACAAAGTGATGATTAAAACTGTAAAAGAGAACACGGTAATGTCACAGGATACACTTTTGATAACTCTTGGGGTTCCAAATTACATTTTTCTTGATACTACCAGCAACCCTTTGACCAACTGGACAGTTACCGCCACACCGGGAACATCACCAAAGTGGGAGGCGACCACCACATCATTTGTTTCTTCCCCGGTGTCGTTTACCGACAGCAAAACGGGTAATTACATTGCGAGTGCAACGGTAACGATGACCACCACAAACCCCGTGAATTTGCAGGGAGTAAATAATCCTAAACTTGAGTTCTGGTTAAAATATGATATCGAATCCAATTACGATTATGCACAGGTGATGATTTCCACCAACGGAGGTTCCTCATTTACCGCTTTACAGGGGAAATATACCGAGATGAGCACAGGATCGTTCCAGCCGCCAAACCAGCCTGTGTATGACGGATCAAGGCTGAGCTGGGTTAAAGAGGAAGTTTCCCTTTTACCCTATGCAGGTCAGCAGGTTTTGCTGAGGTTCAGACTTGTAACCGATAACACACAACAAAAAGACGGTATCTACCTCGATGATATTGGTATAGTTGGCTATTCGGTTGTACCTGTTGAGCTTACATCCTTGACTGCATCCATCAATTCCAAAGGATTGCCAACCGTAAAGTGGGAAGTGGCATCAGAGTTGAACAACAAAGGTTTTGTTGTAGAAAGAAGAACGGGCGAAACAGGATGGGAGGAGAGAGGATTTGTGCCGGGAAGGGGGACAAGCCAGTCGCCCGCCTCATATGCGTTTGAGGACAACATAACCGGAGCCGTGCAGGGGATAATTTCATACAGGATAAAGCAGATCGATTTTGACGGCACTTCAACCATTTATGGACCGGTTGAAGTTGAGAGTGCAAATCCTGCAGAATATGCCCTTGGGCAGAATTACCCCAATCCTTTTAATCCGGTCACGAGAATAAGTTATACATTACCCGTAAGGAGCATGGTAAAACTCGAGGTCTTCGATGCGACGGGACAGACTAAAAAAGTTCTTGTATCGGGTGAAATGGAAGCAGGCTGGCATTTTATCGATTTTGAGGCTTCCGGTCTGACGAGTGGTGTTTATTTCTACCGGATTACAGCAGGCACCTTCTTGGAGACTAAAAAAATGTTAATTTTGAAGTAGTGATAGTAAAAATTAAATTGTCAACCAGTTGGAAAGTGAATCAGAGATGAAGTCAGGACTTCCTGTCGTATTTCTCATAGATGATGATCACATGATGCACGATCTTATAAAAATCATTCTTGAGGGAATGGCTGATTTAAAGAGTGCATACAGTTTTGATGAGGCAGAGACTTATCTGAATCAGCCTGACAGCGATCCCGTGATGATGCTTGTCGACCTCAACCTCGGGCGGGGTGGTAATGGTGTCGACCTCCTTAAGAGCATCAAACAGATGCCCCGGTTTGCCGGGGTTCCCGTCGTGGCTGTTACGGCATATTCGATGTCAGGTGACGATGAGAAACTTCTCGAAGAGGGTTTTGACTATTTCCTGTCGAAACCGTTCAGAAAAAGGATTTTACTCGAAATCTTTAACAAAGTGCTCGCTTTAAAATAAAAAAGAGGCTGCCCCTTTTGAGACAGCCTCTCTTTTCAGTGCAAATATTCTACTTTGACAACAGGTAATCAGCAATCTTGCCAAGATCTTTTGGATCTTTATTCCCGTATGCCGGCATGATGCCGGAAGCATATTTCGTTTTGTAATCGTCGAAACGCGCACCTGTTTTATTCTTGTCAGGATTTCGCAGGTATGCGATCAAAGCTTCTCTGTCGTAATATTTACCCAGCCCGGTGAGGGGTGGTGCTGCTTTTGTGCCTTCAAGCTCACCGCCGTGGCAGTTCAAGCAACCAAATTGAGATACCAGCTCTTTACCACCGGCTCCTGAAGTTTCCGAACTGCCCATTCCTTCACTGTATCCTGCACCTGATGCCGGGGCACCGGTATCACGGGTCAGGTGTTGAAGAAAGAAGAGTCCGGCAAAAGCCGCCAGAAAGATTAGAATCCATACTAAGGTTTTAGTCATGTAACCTCGAAAAGTTGTTAATTATCGTTTGCAATATCGTAATAATTTTTGTAAGCTTTTATCCCTTCAAAAATGGACTTTGCGAGCTGGTCCTGCCCTTTCCCGCTTGCGAGGTATTTTTCCTCTTCCACATTTGAAATAAATCCAAGTTCTATCAGTACATTTGGCATTGAAGCACCTATCAGAACATAAAACCCTGCCTGTTTAACTCCCCTCGAAGAACGGTTGGTGTGTTCTTTAAAACTTTTGTTCAATAATCCGGAAAACTTCTCCGAGTGGTGCATATAAGCTGCGTGAGCCATGGAAGTGAGGATGTAATTTTCATCGTCAAGTTCTTTGTATCTCCCAGGGTCATCTTCATATTTGATTACACTGTTTTCAATCTTTGCGATTGCAATAGCATCTTTTGTCTTGCCGGGACGGAGCAGGTAAATCTCGTATCCGCTCGCTTTGCTGTTTCTCTCGGGTGTTGAATTGCAATGAATGGAAATAAAGAGATCGCCCGATTTTTCATTTGCTATTTTGCCTCTTTGGTAGAGTTCCACAAACGAATCGTTGTTTCGCGTGTAAACAACTTTCACGCCGGGGAGATTTTTTTTAATCAGTTCCCCGACCTTCAGAGTTACAGCAAGGTTAACATCCTTTTCCCTCGTCTTGTTGGTGCCAACAGCACCCGCATCCTTTCCGCCGTGACCGGCATCGAGGACGACTACATCAAATTTCCAGTCGTCTTTTTTTTTACCGGAGCTTCACCTGTCTCCGACTTTGAATAAACAAGAACCTGAATTTCTTTTTTTGATTTAATTCTTTTTACTTCATAGGAGGAATAGGAGTCGTTCACATAGATCATCAGTTCACCCGTCCCTTTTCTGACTCTTCCCTTTACTTCCTTCACAGGTCCTGATTTGAAAGTTTTTTCGATGTTTTTAAGTGTAATATCGCATTTTTCAATGGTGATCGAGATATATTTTTTACTCTCGTCTTTCAGGGAGTGTTTAATTCCGTTTGCTTCGCCGGTATAGAAAAATGTTGCCATCATTCCGTTCGACTTCACTTCGTAGGATGCTTTACCGATAACAGTTTTTTTATTGGTCTTTACATCCTTGTCGTCGTCGTTCTCATCTTTTTTTGTTACGGGCTTGTCTTCCTTTTCAGGTTTTGTCTCTTTATCGTCCGCTATCGAACCATCTTTTGGAAATTTATACGAATACTTCTCCTCGAATGCGGCAGAGAATGCTTCCTTGCTTGCTGCAACAGGAATCAGAAGGTCGCCCCCTTCCCTGATTGCTGATTTCGACATCTTGTAGGTCTTGCTCTTTTTATCTTTTGTAACTACTGCATTTGGATTTTTTGCAGTAAACTTGATAGAAGACTTGGAGGATGTTGCCAGATCAAACTTTGTGTTTTCGCTCGATTTGGTCAGTTTAAGAGAAAATTTGGACGACAGATCATTCAGCGAGAGATATGTTACGCTCGATTTTTTTACTGTCTTTATTTTCTTGGTTTTGTCTTTGACAGTTATCTCCACAGACTGTGCAGAGGCTGCAGAGATCGATAAAAATACCAGTAAAAGAAGTTTGACAACCAATTTCATTACAATTTCCGGACTTTATTAAAACTAAAGCATTAAATTAAGCAATTATTGTAAACTTATGAAATATAAAAATTTACGCATCTTTTTACTTGTGTGTTCTCCTGTCGGAACGATTTTCTTATATTTGACATTGTTAAAAAGCCAATTTTGCAATTTTGACCGAAAACGAAATTATTAAAACAGGTAAACAAATATGAAAAAGCTGACCATATATCCGATTCTGATGCTAATCGCATTCACATTTTTTTACGGTTGTTCAGACAAAAACTCCCGTGAATACACTCTTAGCGACAGTGTTGAGACCAAACCTGCCGCTCCTGCTCCTGCTCCCGTGGAAGAGGCAACCGGCGACGGATTGACCCTCACCATCAAAGGGGAGATGTTTAAGGATGGAAAACATACCCTGAAACCGTTATCCGCCTCTTATTCTGACGCTGACGGTGTAACCGTTTTGATGTTCAAAGGGATGCTGGACAAAGACTCCGCCCAGGTGGAAATTACTTTCACCGGAGATAAAGCCGGAAAATTTGAAGTCGGCAAGATGAGTGGTAAAGGAAACGGGAAAAACGGGTTTACCATCAGTGGATGGATTCCCGGGGCAGACCCTGCAAGTAAATATCTCTTCCTGAGTAATATGGGTCAGATTGAGATAAGTGAAACAGGTTCGGTAATAAAAGGTTCGGTAAAAGGTGGTGGAACCGATATCAGAGCGGAAACCCCAAGTGACCTGACACTCGAAGGAAGTTTTACAATTCAGAAAAAATAGAGTGAGGGGCACACGCCCCTCTCTCACTCTTTAGGTTCAATTTTTCTGAAGGCTTTCATCCCGCCCGCAACATTCACAGTTTTGAAGCCTTTTTCTTTGAGCAGGGTACAGGCTTTGCCCGACCTGTTTCCTGATCTGCAGATAATTTTTATTTCTTTGTCTTTGTATTTATCGAGTTCATTGGCTCTTCTGTCAAGTTCCTGAACGGGAATGTGGATGATTCCGGGAATGGCACCAAGCTCACCTGTCAGTTCCTCTGCTGTTCTTACATCGAGAATCACAAGATTGCTGTCTTTGCTGTCGATTAATTTTTTAAGTTCATCAACAGAGATTTCAGTCCTCGAGGAGGATTTTCCTGTTGAGTTTGGGTCCGAAGTATTCTGGGCATTGCATCCGAAGAAGCCGAATATCAGCAGTGCCAGGGGAAGAATAAATTTGTTTCTCATGATTCCTCTTGTTTTTTTAATGACTGCACGATCCGCCACCACAGCAACCGCCACCCGACTCGCATGAGGGGGCAGAGTATGATGAGTAATCTTTTGAAGAAAATCCACCCGGCACTGAAGCAGAGAATGTGGAAATCAGTTTTTTAATCTTTACTGACTTGCATTTTGGGCAGTTTACATCTTCAATCTTTGTGACTGAGCGATGAAGAATTTCAAATTTGTGGTCGCACTCTGTGCATTTATATTCATAAATTGGCATGGTTATCTCCTGTGATTATTCAAGACCAAGTTTGCTTAATAAATTTCTGTGAAGTTCATCCGTAAAGTCGGGATTGTATTCGCGGTACCAGTCGATGGTACATTCCACGGAGGCACAATAATCCTTGCAGGCATCACATTTTTCGATATGTTCTCTGATGGCTCTGCACTTTTCGGAGTTAATATCTTCTTTCAGGTTTTCGCAGATGTGCAGCATCACATCTTTGCATTTTACTTCTTCGAATTTCATTTTTTGAAAGCCTCGGATATCTCATTTCTTAAAAAAGCTCTTGCTCTGTGAAGCCTTGACTTCACAGCCGGTACTGATAAACCCGTAATTCCGGCAGTTTCTTCGGTTGAAAGCTGTTGAACATCCCTCAGGGTGAAGACAATTCTGTATTCGGGAGCCAGTTTGTCAATCGCCATGTCCAAAATTTCCCTCAGTTCTGCATTTTCAACAGATTTGTAAGGAATTGTCGACCAGTCAGCGGCATATTTTTCGTTGAAAAGTTCGTCGTCGTTATCGGGTTCAACAAACAGTTCCTTCTTTTTACTTCTTGCCGACATCAGACAGTGATTCATGGAAATACGGTAGAGCCAGGTGGAAAGTTTTGAATTTCCGTCGAAACCTTTGAGTGATTTAATCATACTCAGGAAGGTTTCCTGCATCACATTTTCTGCTTTATCCCTGTTTCTGCAGATTTTAAACGCAAAACTGAAAATGGTTTTTTCATATTTTTTCACCAGGTCACGCAGAGCATCTTTGTCTCCGGATTTGGCCAGGTCAATTATTTGTTCTTCTGACATGTTGTATGATGTTTCAAATTTAAAAAAGATTCAATAAATAGGGGACGCAGCACCCGGTTGGTCTATGCTCTTCCATAAATAATAACATGCGATCGTGTTGTAAGGTGCCCAATTACCTTTTCTGGAAATTTCTGCAACAGTTTTCGCATCGGGCATTTCGGGGAGATCGTAGTTGATCATAATCGCCCTTTTGATCCCCAGATCACCCACAGGCAATACATTTGGTCTGATAAGAGTGAACATCAGGAACATGTGGGCAGTCCACTCGCCGACACCTTTTATTTTAACAAGTTCCTTGATTATTTCTTCATCACTCATTTCCGGGAATTTGTGGAAGTGTACCTCCTCATTCAGAAAGGCTGACGCAATTGCTTTAACATAAGTAACTTTTGCATTCGAAAGTCCGAGAGCCCTGACATCCTGGTGGTCAGCCTCGAGAAGGGCGGTTAAATCGGGTGGATCCCCGAATTTTTTAAGGAATCGTTGCTCAATGGTGTAAGCTGCTTTTATCGAAAGCTGCTGATTTAATATGGCTGTAATAAGGTCTTTTGCGTACTCCTCGCGGGGTTCATACCAGTAAGGAGGTATTTTTTCCGTTAAAGGTTTAAGGATTGGGTCATTTTTACGCAAATGATCGATACCTTTTTCTATTTCATTTCGATGCATTTAATTAAGTTAGTTGTTTATAAATGAAAAATTTTTTATTCTCAAACATAAATGTTAACAACTTCAAAATTAGTCGAAAAATTAAAGACGAACTTTTTCTTCAAAAAAGCTCCTGATGTTGCTGCCTCCCTCGGTGGTTTAAAGAGCAACATCGTTGAGGTTCCTGAAGGTAAGCTGGTTTTCCAGAATGGAGAGCCCTCCGATAATGTGTACCTCATTCTGTATGGACTTGTGAAGATTAAGATCAAAACCAAAACCGGTGCCAAGATAGTATCAAGGGCAGCGGGTGATTTTTTTGGCGAAAGGGAAGTGCTTGAGGGGAAAGAAAGAACCTCCACCGCTATAACAGAGATCGACTCTGAATTCTTTGTATTGAGCAGAGAACGGTTTTTGGCATATCTGTACGGGAATGATGAAATTAGAATAAATGTAAAGATTAATCTCGCAAAAACCTATGATCTTACAAAAGAGGGTGCCGAGACAATCATCGACAATAATGAGCCTGACGGGAAACAGTTTTCAATTCCTCCCGATCCGGATGTGGTGCTTGAACCAGTGGAAGTTAGCCGAAGGGATGTTGAAACAGTCTCACCTGCGACACTTCCCGAAGAACCCGTAATTGAAGTACCTGCGGAAGAACCTGAGGAGGAAGGCGTTTACGATGATTTCGATTTTGACGATGAGGACTTTGAGCCTGTAAATGAACCGGACACTCAGGATACAACTGAAAAACCAGACCGGTTGGATACCCTTTTTATACAGGAAGGTGAAGGCGGTGACGAGGTAATCAGTGAAGAAGAACTTCTTCGTGAAGTGGATGAGCTTGATGAAGCTGTTGTTGAAGAGGACTTTTTCGAAGATGACGATGATTTTGAGGATTTCGAGGATGACGATTTCGAACTCGGCGATGAAGACGATGACGATTTCCGTTTACCTGAAGAAGATGAAGATTTTGTAGAAGAGATGGACGATTTTGATCCGAATAAGGAGTTGGAACTTCTTGACGGATATGCAGAGCCCCCGATGGAAATTGAGGAGCCTGACTACGACCTGCTAAACCGGTCAGCATTAGAGGAAACTGAAGAAGAACCCTATTTCGAAGCGGATGGTGACTTTTCATCTGTCGAGGTTGAACTGCCTTTACCGGAAGAACCGGCAGAGCAAATCACCACTTCAGAAGAAGAGGAGCTTCGGGAGAATGTTGAAATTCCGTCGGTAGCCGGGCAGCCGGTACCCGAAAAAATCACAATTGTAAACAGCGGTGAAACAATTGCCCTTAGGAAACAACTTGAGCTAATCACCTCCATCTGTACTGCTGAAAGACCGGTTGATATTTACGACATTGTAAAAGAAGATGTTTTAAAGCTCGTAAACGCCAAAGAATTCGTTATGTTTGTATTCGACGGCGGTTTCCTCTCCTCTGTTACGGGGCATATATCAGAGGATACAAACTTCGCCGTTCGTGAAAAAATAGCCTACGAGCTCATCACAATGCAGGAGCCCGTAACACTTTTCGACCTTGACAGTTCGGGAATGATGGAAGGGCTGGAAAATATCGACGAAAAAGAGATTCCCTCTTCACTTCTCTACTATCCCCTTATCGGGAGAGAAAACAAGGTGAATGGTTGCTTCCTTTTCTTCTCATCGAACAACGGAAGATTTACCACACATGATGTGATGTCAATTGAAGATATTGCAAAAGCCTCTTCGGGAATCCTGGACAAAATAGCGGACGGCAAAACCTCACTGACAGGGAAATACGAGGATCTTCAAAAATATACAGCATTTTTCGGATCGGAAATCAAAATCGCGGTCGAGACCATTCTTTCGATCAGTGAAACCCTTGACAGGGGAAAACTGACTGACAAGGTCAGATACGGATTCGATATCATTCGCGAAAGAGCCGCCGGCTTAAAAGGATTTCTCGATTCAATACAATTTTTTGTGGGGAAAGTGTCGGGCTTTTCGAAACAGCCTTATCTGGTGAGTGAGCTTTTGGATGACTTCCTCGTGAAGGTCTCGGAGCCGGCGAAACAGAGGGAAGTTACACTTCTGAGAAAATATAACGCCGACATGGTGATGTTCTTCAATAAAGAGCTTTTTATTCACGCCCTTACGCTCATCACACAGAATTCGTTCGATGCGATGCCTGAGGGGGGAAAGATTTATTTCTCCACTTCCGCGAATGAATCGAACATCCTCATCTCGATTCGAGATACCGGGACTGGGATTCACCCTGATCTTAGGGAAAAGATTTTTGAACCGTTCTACACCTACGGAAAAACAGGTGTCGGGTTGGGACTTCCAATCGCCAACAAGATAATTAAAGAACATGGTGGATTTATCTACCTGGAATCAACAAAAACTCAGGGAACTGAGATAATTATAGCTTTGCCCGTATGATGTATGATTATATTGCAGTTATTGGAGCGACCGCCACAGGCAAGACTGATCTTGCTGTAAAAATCGCTTCTCTCGTCGATGGAGAGATAATCTCCTGCGACTCAAGACAGGTTTATCGCGGCATGAACATCGGTACCGGTAAGGACCTGAATGCTTACAGAACCCCTAAAGGGAAAATCCCTTATCACCTCATTGATATTCTCGACCCGAAGGAAGACTACAGCGTTTTCCGTTTTCTCGAAGATTTCTACAACAGTTACTACGACATAGTAAGCCGTGGTAAAGTGCCCGTGCTCTGCGGAGGCACTTACATGTATTTTACAGCTCTTTTCCTTCGTTACCCGCTGATCAAGGTTCTGAACCTCGAGGAAAAAGCTGAAGCGCTTATGGTACAGGAACATGAAGAACTGATCGCCGAGTTGAAAGAACTGAACCCCTTGCTTCATAACAGGACTGACCTCGTTGAGAAATTTAAAACAGCAAAAGCACTCGTAATTGCACGCGAGAGCATTCAGTATGAGAAGCAAAACGGACTTACCCACCCCCCAATCGAGTTGAATCCTCTCGTTATTTCCACACAGGTTTCCAGAGAAGAGTATTACAAAAGAATTCGAATCAGGCTTGCCGACCGTCTCCGTGAAGGTTTGGTTGATGAAGTCAGGGAACTGATGAATTCCGGAATCAAAGCCGAAAGACTCGAATATTTTGGTCTCGAATACAAATTTGCCGGTAAGTATCTCAAATCAGAACTTTCCAAAAACGACATGATCCAAAAACTGCTCAATGCTATTAACGATTATGCCAAAAAGCAAATTACGGGTATAACCAAACTCGAAAAAAACGGCGTTCATGTTAACTGGGTTGCCCCCGAGGACATTACCGCAGCGAGAAAATTGATCGAAGAAGCAGGATTCGAAATATTTGAATAAATTTAAGGACCCCGTCGCAGCATATCTTGCAAAACGGGGTCTTCATCTTAAGCCGGATTATCAGAATTTTTCAAACTTCAGAGAAGTGGTTGTTGTGGTGCCCTGCTACAATGAACTTGAAAACCTTCCCCTCCTTTTGGAATCATTCCTCGCAAACGACCCTTCAACATTCGAAAAAATCGCCTGTCTTTTTGTCGTTAACCACCCTGAAGATGCTACATCCGAAATTAAAAATGCAAGTCGTGAGACAGTAAGGATTTTGACTGATTTTGGCAACAGCTCCCCCCTTCCCGTTGCAATTATTGATATGCCCGGTGAGGGGAGGGAAGTGCCGGTAAAGTTTGCGGGAGCCGGGTACCCTAGGAAAACAGGTCTCGATTCGGCAATTTCCCTCACTGATCCCGCCCGACCCGATAACTCTCTCCTCGTCTCTGTCGATGCCGATTGCCTTGTTGCCACTTCGTATTTTACAACGCTCATCGAACTTGCCCAAAGAGGGTGCAAAGCCGCAGTTTTGGAATATAAACACAGAGAAGATGATGCTGAAAATATCGAAGCTATCAGGGAATATGAAGCTTATTTGAGATCGTACACCGAAGGACTCAAATACGCAGGTTCCCCATACGCATGGCATTTTATCGGTTCGACCATGGTTTCGAATGTTTCAACTTATGTAAAGGCAGGGGGCATGAATACCCGGAGGGCTGCCGAGGATTTCTATTTTCTCGAGAGCATCGCAAAGGTCGCTCAGATTGAAAGTATTGAAGAGGTCTTGGTGTTTCCCTCAAACAGAGTGAGTGATAGAGTAATTTTCGGAACAGGAAAGGCAATGAACGACAGGAAAGAGACAGGAAAAGAGATCATGGCCTATCCCCCAATCGTGTTTGAACGGCTCAAATCGTTTTTGAGTGTATATCATGAAAATTACACTTCCGTTGAAGAACTGATTGACACCATCCGCAAAACAGATGAAGAGACCTTTGACTTTTTGGAGTCCTACAAATTCTCAACCGCGATGAGGAGCATTTACAAATCATCGAAGAGTTCAGCCCAGATTTCAAAACAAAAAGACATCTGGTTCGATGCTCTGAAAACCATGAGGCTGGTCTCTCTTTTCAGAACCTCGGAAACCAGGAATCACAGAACCTCAGAAACTTAGATCCTGTGGACTACGGAACCTAAAGGTACAGAGGTACCGAAATACCGGTTCACCTGAAAAATTAGTTGCAAAGAGTTCAGCCAAAAAGTTTGATGCCTCTTCCCTGCCTTTTTTTTTCATCAATCCCAGAATTAAACCTTTTTCACCTTTGCTACTATTTTTCCCTGTAAACTAAACAATTATTCTGCCCTCGAAAAATCATTCTGGAACTCTCAGAATTAAAAAAATTTTTCTATAATGCAATCAGGAAAATGTATTACTTTTTACCTTTTTTTATTTGGATGTTGTTATGATTTTAAAGTGAGCGTTGGATTTTAATTTGATTCAATGTTGCGCAATTCATTGTGAGTAAAAGGTATAATGGGTTCATTGTTTATAGTTCTTAAAGCAGGGCTTATTATCAACACTTGGGAAATATTTTTGTTTTCTGCAGGGAAACAGACCCCACCTCCGTTTTGGTTTGTTATCCTGTCATCTCCTGTTATTCCAAATCAATTCGATTTAGGATTGCCAATCGCTTTGTGCCTTCCGGTAACATTTCTAAAAAATATTTATTTTTTAATCCATCAACACAAAACTTTGTGTGAGGAAATTCTATGTCTAAACTAACTAATAACCCCTTTCAATTTGTTTCGTTTTCAGTTCTGTTTCTTTTAGTTGGTTGCACAACAGAGCTAAATGCGCAGTTCGATTCACTTATGTTATTAGACTCCGGATATTATTTGAATGAATCCGTTATCTACATGGGGGACCAAAACGATGACGGATGTGATGATTTTATTATATGCAAGATGGATTCAAGATTTGACAACTGGGGATATGCACACTTCTTTTATGGCGGTAACCCTATACCGGATACATCAGCTTTCCGAATTAGAATACTTAATCCGCTAATTATTACGGGTTGCGATATGAATAGAGATGGTTATCGTGATATAGTAATGAGAATTGGAGGGATTTCACAAGATTTATACAGATACAATATATACTATGGTGGACCCGATTTGGATACAATACCCGATTATGTGCTAACACTTCCTGATTCGACAGTACCCGCTTATTTTATAGGGAAAATGTGGCCAATAGATTTTGATGGTGATGGGTGGGAAGAATTGGTGTTTAAAACAGGCATCTCACACAAAATTGGGTTTGTTCGAAATTTTGAAGAAAATCAACCACTTGAGTATTTCTCGATCCCCAGAATTGGAAACATGTATTATTTTGAAAATCTAATATTTTCTTCTGATCTTGATGGAGATGGAAAATCCGATTTATCAGTTATTGCAGATGATGGAGAGAGTATACTACTCAGATTTTATTATGGGAATAGCAGTTTTAATTTCAGTGACTACTATGAATTCTCGTCTGATTCAGTGAATCATCTTCGTCAAGTGTATCTACTAAATGACATGAATGGAGACGGCAAAGGTGAAATATGTGTGCTCCTATCGATTGCAGGATCAGGCAAGTATGCTTTATCTTTTGGAAGCAAACCACCCGACCTTGTGCCTGATTTATTGATGAATGCGGGAGGAATCTCAGGAGGGTATGGATTTTCGCCCGGGGATGTAAACGGAGATGGATACGGTGATTTTTTGAAGTATGTTCCATATATCAGATTTGCATTATACTTGGGGGGCAGAACGATAACCGGTCAGGCTGCACAACAATATTTTTCCAACTACTGGTTAAACAGTATGCATTTGGGGGGAAGAGTTGGTGACATAAACGGAGACGGACTTGCAGATATTTGTGTTGGGGAGACAGCAGGTACCTCAGTACTGTCTCATATTTACATATACTCAGGGACAAGAACACCTGTATCGGTTAAAGAAGAAAAGGAGGAAAAAGAAGAAGAGAACATATTATTAGTGACGGTATCACCAAACCCGACCACCGGACAGATTTCTGTTCAATATGCCCTGCCGGATTCCGGGGTACTCGGCCTTGAGATATATGATATCCTCGGTCAGAGAATATATAACGAATCATTACAAAAAGAGAAAGGGACCCAAACTGAACAGATAAACCTGGGAAACCATGCCGTTTCAAGCGGCACATATATAGTTAATATCACCCTAAAAACGGGTGAAAAAACTTTAGCCAAAAGTGTTAAGGTTCAATTAATAAAATAGGTGAACAAACAACAAGAAAAGAGAATTAACCATGAAAAAGTTACTTTTTTTATTCGTATTCATTAACGGGTTAACATTTTCGCAAATGAGACCGGGCATCGATTACATGCCACAAATTGCATTTTTTGATCTTGTAGTGAATTATTTTGGTCTAATATTGTCTGAATCAGGATTAACAGAATTAAAGAATTTTCAGGATTGACACCTCAGCCTTTTTCAAACTGATTACCCGGTAAAACAAAGAAACTTGCGCCATCACAATCCAAAACTTCCCTCCCATAGCAACATCAAGACTTACAGTTCTTAAAAGTTTTTTGCCTGAAGTTTAATCTAGGTTATCAGGACGAACTCAGAAATGTTTTTCTACGAATTAACAGATTTATTAATCAAAATATCATTCTCGGTCAATGGAAACGAGAAGCTTCATAACGCTGACAGTTTACAGCATCACTGGTCAGAAGGTGGTCCCGATAAATCGGGACCGCGGGCGAGATGGAAAAGGGTCTGCATGAAAAGAGATTCAATGGAACAAAACTCTCATCAGGAGTTTACATTTTCCGCATTGAAGCCCTATCGCTTGAGAGCAGGACAACATACTCTAAAACGGTGAAAGGTTTGCTGCTTAAATAGGGCTGAGGAATGAAGGTTGATGGCTGAAAAGCCCGCACCAGAATGTTAAATTATTAAGGCTGTATCGAGAGGGGCAGCCTTTTTTTGAAACAACTTCTCTGATAATAAACTCGTAATAACCAATAACAACCACTCCCTTTTACAATTTATCTTTATAGGTCCGAGTCATATTGTTCAAAATTTATTTTTTCAACCTCTTGACTATATCAAATTTTAAATGTAATTTCTTTCCAGTAAAGTTAATTTTTTATTTTAAGGAAGACCCATATCGATAAGATCAACAATAGACGGTGAATTAGCCGTAGGAGACAATTGTTAATCTTTAAATAGTTTGTGTGTTTAGTAGTCCCGTATTAAAAACGGAGATTGACACATTGCCCCCGCGGACAGTTCGCTGCCCGATGGAATGGTTATGTGTGAATCTCCGTTTTTTGTTTTAAATAATGCTAATTGGAGTAATAATGAATATCAAATATTTCAACATTCGACTGTACTGTACCATTTTCTTTACACTTGCTGTATTTGGTGAAGTTTCGGCCCAGTTCGATTCTGTTGTATTTGTTCGGCGAGCATGGCATTGGGATCTATCGGTTATCTATTTGGGAGATCAGAACAATGACGGCTTCGATGACTTTGTTCTTGTTGAACAGGACAGTGCAAATGGACAACTATATGGTGGTGGTTATGCACATTTTTTCTATGGAGGTAACCCGTTAAGCAGTACTCCGGCTTTTTCTATCAGACATCCTGCAGGAGCCTACTCAATAACCGCTTGTGATGTAAACAGGGATAATTACAGAGACCTCATAATCGGACAAAAAAAATGGCATGAAACCAATCATTGGTACAAAGTTTATTTTGGCGGTCCTGCTTTTGATACACTCCCCGATATGACCTTTAATTTTCCTGATACAACAGGAGAAACGATCTATTTGCTTGGGAGAGAGTGGCCCGCTGATATTAACGGGGATGGATGGGAAGAACTGATAATATGCCAACATTATTTTACAATTCCGCCCGATAATGGAGACCAAACTGGAACACTTTATTTTTTTGAAACATCAGCTACTACCCCATTGCAACAATATCATACCTACACCCCGCCTATAGAAATTGATAGATATGGAATGCAATGGTCTCTAAGAAGTTTTTCCTTTACAGATATTGATGGTGATGGTAGAGCAGACCCTTCTTTTGTGATTGGAGGAGCAGCCATTCCTGGAAGCGCACGACGATACCTTTATGGAGATAACACATATAGCTTTAATGAATATTCTGATATTAAGAATGCTTTTGCTTCTTACTCATCTAGCATTTTTTCCGTCCCCGATATGAATGGTGATGGAAGGGCGGATATAATTACAAAGAATGCACTTGAAGATATCTACCCGTTTTATTTCGGAGCCGTGATGTTCAACGGTTCAAAACCCGTGAATACAACCGCCGTAGAGGGTTTTAATACTCAAGCCAACGGGTGGAGTTATCTATTTTCCCCGGGAGATGTGAACGGAGACTCTTACAATGATGTCGTGTTTCACACCTACCACACCGACGCGAGACTCTACCTTGGTGGCAATCCTGTCCCGGATGAAAAAGCAAGAATTTACTCACCTCTTGATGGAGCGTGGTATTTTATTAATTTTGGCGGAAGGATTGGAGATGTTACAGGAGATGGAGCCGATGACATTTGTATAATGGAAAATGCAGACTATGATAATAATTTACCAGCAGGAAACACTTTCATAATAAAAGGTACAAGAAAACCCACCTCTATCAAATCTGAATACAGCACAGATCTTGCTTCAGAGTTAAGAGTGTTTGCTTCTCCTAACCCCTTCAACAAAAATATTAAGATCAACTGCATCCAGCCGAATGATGGAGTTATTCGCATAGAAGTGTTTGACATAATGGGGAAAGAAATTTATTCAAAATCTGCCTTTGGAGCAAGGGGTGAACATAGTGAAGATTTAGATTTCAGTTCGCTTAATGTTTCAAGCAGTACATACTTGATCAGGGTTTCATCCTACATGGAGAAAGGTTCATCTGTCACGACCGTAAAAGTGGCATATATTAAATAAATTCAGGAGTTGAGTATTATGAGACATGCAAGATATTATCTCATATTCGTATTAGTTTCGTTTTGTGCATTCGCACAAAACAGACCGGGAGTAGATTACTTCCCTCAGATCGGATTCTTTGATTTTATGGTGCAGTACCTGCACCCGCCTCATGGTAACTCTGCCCAAATAGAATTATCAGTTAGTGACAGTAATTATTATCATCCAAGACTGAAGGAATTGGGAATAACGGATATTGTAACTGATTGGGCGGAATACAAAAATGTTAGACCATCATCGGATCCTGCTACTGATTTTTTCATTCACGATATGGGATTTGAATGGAGAGATAATGGTATTAGAGCCTTTACTCCCGCAGGATTTCTTAAATCATTTGGCCACATGGAAAACAAATATAGTCTTAGATTTGGTGGTACACCTGCAGATAACCTCTCTTTTGGGAACAACTTTGGCTTTTCATATTTGGATGGTCAAGACAGATCAAGTTATTGGTGCATGACAACTGATACAAAGCCTGTCCCTAACATAATCCCGGAGACGGGAGATAGTGTACGAGATGGAGCCAATTGGGTACGAAGAGCCCGTGTCGCCTTTGATGACAATGGCTTATTACTTTGGGGTCGCTTACCATGGTTGCAGTTCTTTTTTGAGAATATGAATTACTACATTGATATCAAAATTAAAAAAGTTCCCGCGGGAGGCTCAAATCCACTGCTTTTTAAAATTGTAGTTTGTCAAGCGGTTGAGAACAACACTCAACCGGCGCCCGATGGGTACTATAAAAAACCTTCAATCGTTTCTGAATCCTCAGATGCACCTTTGGCGAATGCATATCTTGAACAATATGTTTATTGGAATGATATCACTCACGCGGCCGGAACTTATGATTGGTTCCGATCTAATGCCTTCACAATAAACAGACAAACTACCACACAGTTTTACATAGTTTGGTATGATCAATCGGATATCTATATTGATCAAATTGCGATGTATAATGACAAGTATAAAAATTCATTTATAACAAATACACATGATTATTTTAAGAATAATGTATTTCAACCATTACAAACCACTTATTCCGGAATAATTGATTCGAGATTTCAGGATTTTTACTTCGATGAACCGTTTATGCTCACAGCGAGAGCAAGAGGGAAGTTACAAGACACCCTGGGAAACATGTTTACAAATCGGCCGGATATACAAGTAAATGGTGCAACAGGGTCTTTACCTGAGTATTTTCTCCACTTCGATAACAAATACGCGCGTGAATCGCAGAACGCACCACACAAGAAGTACATCCTTTTCAACATGTATCCGTTTGGAGAGGATAACATGTATGATCAAACAACGGTTCAATACAAATTAAATGACCTTATTAAATGCCCCTCATTAGGTTCGACTCACGGAGCATATAGTTATAATTATGCCGGTTTACGCGCCTCTCAACTTGCGGCTCAACAATACGATAGTGACTCCCTGAATGATGTGCCTTTATTTATGACATTGCAGGTGCACGCTGAACATCAACTAACTTCCAGCAATGAATATGTTCCTAATTCGCAGAGAGGGAAGCGCCCACCATCCAGGGATGAGATTTTTGCAATGGGTCATCTTTCTTTAGCATTTGGAGTGAAAGGATTTATGTATTACATGATTCCAACTCGATGCGAAATATGGGGAGCTGAAACTCGTTGGGGTACTTATGGGTTGTTTGATGAGGCTGGAAATCCTTATGGTTATATTGGTAAGACTGGATTATGGCAAAATCCTGAGGCAGTACAAGTAAAAAACGAAAGATTTGATGCTGTTAAAGATTTTATTGCCTCCTTTAAGTCGTATGAAAATACCCTTCTAAAGTTAAGATGGCTTGATGCCAAATACTGGAACGAGAACTCGGCAATACCCAAACCTTGGATAAGTAACATTGAGACTTCACCCACCGGAAATTTCCCCGTGACTCCCACAGACCCCCCGATGGTACAAACAGGATATTTTGAAGAGTATAGCCATCTTGCGGGTTATAATCCAAAATCCAAGTTCATCTACATAGTGAACAGAAGATGCAATACTCAGGGTAGTGACAACTCAAACCGCTACATCCGCTTTAAAATTGACTCCACGGTGGCCTCAAATTACACCAATATTAAAGTCACCAACATGAAAACAGGGCAAACTTTCTTTACCTCAAAGAATTCATTGTTTACTCTTTTTCTTAATGCTGGTGATGGAACACTTTTGAAGTTTGAACCGACAATTTTAGCCGGTGGTTTGCTTGTTGAAAACGAAACGGTCTCATCATCCATCGAAGTTGACAGCAGTCTGGAACTTTCTCAATACAAAAAACTCCGGATTGAAAATGGCGCTGATGTAACCTTTAAAAATTCTTCAAGGCTATATGTATATAATTCTGACCTTGAAATTGAGGGAACACCATCAAATCCTTCAGTGATAAACTTTTTATCTCCGAACTGGACACTTGGTAATGGATTGGTTGCACGGTATGCTGATGTTTCCATAAATAATGCACGGATCAAAAATGCGAGCGCGGGGATTTACGCTTACAGGTGCTCGACCTTCGTTGTCAGCAATACAATTATCGACAGTTGTTATTTTGGAATATCCATGGAAGAACAAGGTTCACCCTACGGAACAAATGTTCTTCAGAATATAACCTTAAACAAATGTATTACGCGTGGCATAACAACCAACCATGTAATATTAATGGCAGAGGATGTTGTGATATCTGGCGGTGAAAATGCAATGATGTTTTGGGACAGTGAATTCAACTGCTTTTTGATGCAGGAAATCGCCAATATCAATATATTGAGTCACACTACCGGTGTTTATAGCAATAATTCGGAATTAAATTTTGGCTACGATGATGGTTCAGGGATACCAGACGGTGCATATAATACATTCCTGAGTGCTGATAATTTTTATGTTGAGAATTATTCGGAAGTAATGGCTCAGTATGACTACTGGGAATCGAAATCGAATTATTGTGATTTAACAAGTTTACTTGTTGACGAACCATCATTCAAGTACGAAGGTGATAATCCTCTTGTTATACCAAGTGACGAACTGGCATCGGTAAAACATAATTTTACGGGTGAAGGTGGTTCAACAGTTGAGAAATTTCAACTTGCAAAAAGGATGTACAAAAAGGGACATTTAAGACAAGCAAGAGACATCTGCAGCGACATAATAGATAATAACTCTAATGATGAGCTGATTCCGGCTGTAATATCTTTATTGATCCGTACTTTTAAGGAGGAGGGTAAAGAAGCTCTTGGTCAATATATAGCAAACGGAAATAATGCAACGACAAATTCAACGGCAAAAGGATTGCTCCAGGCTACCACTGCACTTTTTACAGAGGATGTAAACACAGTATATGACGATATCATTACGAGATATCCGGGGAAATACCCTGCTGAATATTCCCTGTACAAAAAAGCATTGTATCAGACCGGTTCTCAAATGGATAAAAAAGGAGCAAAAATCACATTCAATAAATTGAGGACTGATTTTCCCAACTCCCTGTTCATCAAAGACCTTGTTGTAAGGCTCGCAGACACTATGGTGTTTTCCAACAAATCAGTTATTCCACTTGGACTTCCTAAACAACAATCTCAGACGACAAATTCGGAAGTTTTTGAATACAATCTTCTAAATAATTATCCTAATCCATTCAATCCTGAAACGGTTATTAAATTCTCCCTCAAGGAGAAGAGCGGTGTAACGCTGAATGTTTACAACATTGCAGGACAAAAGGTTGCAGAACTTGTATCAGGAGAGATGGAGAAAGGCATGTATGATAGAAAGTTCGATGGAACCAAACTCTCATCCGGAGTTTACATTTTCCGTTTGACAGCGCAATCGCTTGAGAGCAAGACAACTTATTCCAAAACGATGAAAGCCTTGCTGCTTAAATAGGGCTGAGGGATCAAGGCAGAGGGCTGAAATACTTTCTTTATCACCGATCATTTATCATTGATCACTGATCACCACAAAAAGAGGCTGTCTCGAGAGAGGCAGCCTTTTATAAATCTTTTTTGAAATAAATTTCAATAATAGGAAAATATTTCTTGCACGGAATATGAAAAATAAGTAGATTATGTAAGAAAAAGGTAATCATTCGCAGGTTTACTCAAATGAGTTTATTGTTTATTGTTTTCCAAGCCGGGTTTTTTATTAGCATTAGGGAAATATTTTTTTCTTCTGCCGGGAAACAGATCATACCTCAGTTTTTGTTTGTTATCCTGTCATCTCCTGTAATTCCAAAACAATTCGATTTGGGATTGCCGATCGCTTTGCGCCTTCCGGAAACATTTCTAAACAATATTTATTTCTTAATCCATCAACACAAAACCTTGTGTGAGGAAATTATATGTTTAAACTAACACACAACCCCTTTCAATTTGTTTCGTTTTCAGTTCTGCTTCTTTTAGTTGTTTGCACAAATGAAGTTAGTGCCCAGTTCGATTCTGTTGTGCTTGTCCGCCGGGCATGGCACTGGGATCAATCTGTAATCTATATGGGAGATCAGAACAACGATGGTTACGATGACTTTGTACTTGTCGAACAAGACAGTGCAAATGGAGAATACAAAAAATGGGGATTTGCCCATTTCTTCTATGGAGGCGATCCACTGAGTTCTATTCCTGCATATTCGATCTTTCATCCTGCGGGTGCTTATGCTGTTACTGCCTGTGATGTAAACAGGGACAGCTACAGAGACCTTATAATTGGTCAAAAATCATTCAGGGAAAACAACCATTTCTACAAAGTGTATTATGGCGGACCGGATTTTGATACTATACCGGATTTTGAATTCCAGTTCCCTGATACTTCTGCATCTTACATACTTATGATGGGACGGGAATGGCCGGCGGATATTGACGGAGACGGATGGGAAGAATTGATACTGTGTCATCAATATTACACAATCCCACCTTCAAGCGGAAATCGCACAGGTACAATGTATTTTTTTAAGTCTTCAAACACAAATCCGCTTCAAGAGGTTTATACATACACTCCACCAATCCAAACAGATGGATATGGGATTGCAGCGCGAGTAGAAGAGATACATTTTGCAGACATAGACGGAGATGGGAAGGCTGATCCGACATTTATGATTTACAACCCTCAAGGAAATCCTACATTTGCAAGAAGATTTATCTATGGTGATCAGAACTTCGAATTTGGAGAATGGAGCGATATCAAAAATGTGTATGCAGAATTTTCCTCACGAATTTTTTCAGTGCCTGATATGAACGGAGACGGGAAAAGCGATATTATCACGGTAAACGCAATCGAAAATTTATTTCCTTACTGGTTCACAGCCGTGCTTTTCAACGGTTCAAGACCTGTGAACACAAATGCAGTTGAAGGTTTTAACACACAAAACAATGGTTGGTCATATCTGTTTTCCCCCGGTGATGTAAATGCAGATGGGTTTAACGACATAATAATTCACACATTCTACACCAGCGCGAGGCTTTACCTTGGAGGCAACCCAATTCCGGATGAAAAAGCGAGAGTCTATTCTCCCGCAGACCCCGGTTTTTATTCCTTTAATTTTGGCGGCAGGATAGGTGATGTTACGGGTGATGATGCTGATGATATATGTATCCTGGAGAATGCTTACTACGATAATTCTGAGCCAAAGGGTAACACTTTTATAATAAAGGGGACACGAAAACCCACTGACATTGGAGATGAGAAGGATTTATCCCTTCCTTCAGAAATTGAGATATTTACCTCCCCAAATCCCATAGACGGGACCACAAATCTTAAATACATAATCCCCAAAGATGGAATTATACAAATTCATGTATTCGACATAATGGGGAAAGAAATTTATTCGAAATCAAACTACAAAACAAGAGGTGAACACAATGAGGATATAAACTTTGGTGCCCTCAATATTTCAAGCGGCACCTACATGATCAGGGTTTCTTCTGACCTGCAGAAGGGGGCGACGACCAAAACCGTCAAAGTAATATATATTAAATAAAATAAAAGAAAATTAAAAAGATGAAACATGCAAGATTTTACATTATGTTTGTGTTCATTTCGTTTTGTGCATTCTCACAGAACAGACCGGGGATAGATTACTTTCCCCACACTAGCTTTTTTGATTTTTCCGTTCAATATCTTTATCCGCCAAACTCATTGGCAACCGGTACACAAATCAAAAATTCAATGAGCGGTTCACTAAATTATTATTACCCTTACCTTAAAAAACTCGGTATCACCAATTTGGTGACTGACTGGGCAGAATATAAAGCATTAAATCCAAATACTGATCCTTCAACAGACTTCTTTATAAACGATATGGGGTTTAGCTGGAGAGATATGGGGAACTTCTATTTCGGACCGGCAAACTATCTTTCTGCATTTGGACACTTTCGTGACAAATATACCCTTCAATTTGGTGGCGACCAAGTAACAAATCTAACAGATGGAAACAACTTTGGATTCGGTGTCGGGACCAACAAAGAGAGTTATTGGTGTATGACCGATGAAACAAAACCGCCCGGTGATATGGATGTAATTGGCGCAAATAGTGAAGATGAGGGAATCTGGGTTCGGGTTGCAAAAGCCGACAAAGATTATGAAGGATTGCTGCTTTGGGGTGGTTTGCCTTGGACACAATTCTATTACGGTGATATGGAATATTTCATCGATATTAAATTGAAGAAAGTAACTGCTTCCGGTAATCCCCTTTTATTTAAAATTGTGGTACAATTACAGGAAGAACATGTTCAGCCGGTACCGAATGGATTCCACAAAAGGCCCCCAATAATTCCGGATGATACGGATGCACCGCTTTCTAATATTTATCTTGAGCAGGATGTATCTTGGAATGATATTACACATGCTGCCGGGGTTTATGACTGGTTCAGGTCAAACGCGTTTAGTATTGCCGAAGGTGAAAATCTTCAGTTCTACATATACTGGTACGATCAATCCGATCTATATGTTGATCAGGTGGTGATTTATAACGAGAAATACAGGGATGCATTTATCACCAACACAATTGATTTTCAGACTGATGTAGCCGGTCCATTACAAGACGCATATCAGAGTTCAATATCTGATACCTTATTACAGGATTTCTACTACGATGAGCCTTTTATGCTTACTGCCAGGGCAAGAGGGATACTGCAAAATGCAATCCCATCCATACTGGGCAGTTCGACTAATGTTCAAGTTAACGGCGCAACGGGAAGTGTACCTGAGTACTTTCTGCGTTTTGATCACAAGTATGCAAGGGAAACAGAAAATGCCCCACATAAGAACTATGTATTATTTAACATGTATCCGTTTGGCGAAAACTGTATCTATGAACAATGGAAAGTCCAGGAAAAATTAAGTGACCTGATAAAATGTTCTTCATTTGGACAGACGCATGGAGCATATAGTTACAATTACGCCGGATTGTTGCCCTCACAGATCGCAGCACAGCAGTATGATGAAGAACCGGAAAATGATCTGCCTCTTTTCATGACACTTCAAGTACATGCAGAACATCAGTTGGATACAAATGGTAACTATGTTCAAAACCTTGTTAGAGGGAAACGACCTCCCACAAAAGATGAGATATTTGCAATGGGAAATTTGTCACTGGCGTATGGAGTCAAGGGATTCATGTATTACATGATCCCAACCCGAAGTGAAGAATTAGCAAATAATAAAAGATGGGGCACTTATGGATTATTTGATCAAAATGAGCCACCAAATTACCCGAAATATAACTATGTAACAAAAGCAGGAACCTGGCAAAATCCTGCGTTTGAGCAGGATACTAACGAAAGATACACCGCCGTAAGAGATTTCATTGGTTCTGTTAAACCGATGGAATCTACTTTACTCAAACTCAGATGGCTTGCTGCCAAATATTGGGATGAAACTTCTGCAAATCCAAAAAACTGGATAAGTGAAATAGAAACATCACCTACGGGAAGTTTCCCTGTAAATCCTACAGACCCCCCGATGGTACAAACAGGATATTTTGAAGAGTATAGCCATCTTGCGGGTTATAATCCAAAATCTAAGTACATCTACATAGTGAACAGAAGATGCAATACTCAGGGCAGTGACAACTCAAACCGTTACATCCGCTTTAAAATTGATTCGACTGTAGCTTCAGGTTATACAAATATAAAAGTTACGAACCTTAAAACAGGTCAAACCTTCTTTACCTCGAAGAATTCATTGTTTACACTGTTTCTAAATGCGGGAGATGGAACACTGTTGAAGTTTGAACCAACAATTCTGGCGGGAGGATCCCTCGTGGTCAGTGAGGCAGTACCTTCCGGCACCTACGAAGTTGACACAACCCTTATTGTTCCGGACGGAGTAAAACTAACCGTGAATGCCGGTACAAAGCTTACCTTCCGGAATTCCGGAAGATTATTGGTTGAAGATGGCGAACTGGAAGTAAACGGAACAGAGAACAACAAGGTTGAGTTTGATTTTGGCTCAAAGAACTGGAGTGCGGGAAACGGTATCTACGCTTACAGAACGCCCCTCAAGATTAAAAATGCAGTGATAAAGAACGCAAGTTGCGGGATTTATTCTCACATCAGTCCGGGTGACACGATCGACGGGGTGACCATTGACAATACCCACTATGGGATAAGTTTATACTACAGCTATAACTACGGAGCCGACAACACAGTTATCCGCAACTCACAGATAACCAACAGTCAGTTGTCAGGAATCACAATGGTTGGCTCAATGCCAAGGTTACATGACAACCATTTTGAGAGCAACGCCGGAAAGGGAGTGTCAGCATACACAGGTTCAGCACCCGTTTTGTTGGATACGGGCAACACTTCCGGTGGAAACTCATTCCTTAGCAATAATATCGCGATATATTCTCTCAATTCGCTTCCCGTACTCGGATATGCGGATGACAAGGAGAACTACACAGGAGGCAACTGTTTCGTTGAAGATGTAACAAGTCTCCATGCGATAAATGAAATACCAACAATTTATTATGAGATAGAAGCATATGGCAATGACTGGGGTACTGAAGACCCCGGTGAATTCAGAATAGATTTGGATGGATATATCGGCGTAATTACCGACGGCTATAACACAGCCTGTTCCGGGATATGGTACAGACCTGTTGCAGGAAGCAGTACTTCCGGTACACCCAAGCTTATGGAGAGTGGTGATGGAGAAGACACGGTAAAATCAGTGTTGAAGAACGCCCGTAAACTTATCCGAAAGGGTCAACTCCGGGATGCCCTTTCCCTTCTTACGGGAGTGATAAAGGGTCAGTACGATTTAAGGTACAAGAGGGTTGCGGTATCGATGGTGCCGGAATGTTTTAGTTTAGAAAGTATGGGCGAGCTGAAAAGCACCCTGCTTGAGGTGAGAGGAGAAAGCGGACTGTTCAAACCGGTGACTATGCTCCTTATGCACATCGACACTAAAAACATGGGAACCTACAAACAGGAAATCCTGAATGCCGGCAACAACAAGGCGCATGGAGCCGGCGACAACAGTGAACAAGTTATGATGATCTACAACAGTCTCCTCGAAGAGAAATATAAATCATCAGGTGTGATTGACACAGCCGGCAAGGTGGCACCCCTTCTTGCATACCTGAACGGGAATCATCCCGGCTCTGAATACACAAAGATGGCGAACCTGCTGTTCAGTGAACTGCCTGAGAGCAATCCCGTAAACAAACCGACAGGTAAACAAAAGCCGGGAAGCAGCAAACCGGAGACAGTTGTTTACGAGTACAACCTCTACAACAACTACCCCAACCCGTTCAACCCTGAAACTGTGATAAAGTTCTCGTTAAAAGAGAAAAGCAGTGTAACGCTGACGGTTTACAACATCACCGGACAGAAGGTGGCTGAACTTGTATCAGGAGAGATGGAGAAAGGCATGTATGATAGAAAGTTCGATGGAACCAAATTCTCATCCGGAGTTTATATCTTCAGGCTTGAAGCGCAATCGCTTGAGAGCAGGACATCATATTCCAAAACGATGAAGGCGTTGCTGCTTAAATAGGGCTGAGGAATGAAGGTTGATTGCTGAAAAGCCCGCACCAGAATGTTAAATTATTAAGGCTGTCTCGAGAGGGTCAGCCTTTTATATCATCGGTTCATCTGAAAAATTAGTGTAATGCAGGTCAGGCAAAAAGTTCGGTACTGCTCCTCAATTTTTTATTTTTTATCCAAATTTGCTCCTTGTCTTTTGCCACTATTTTTTAATAAAGATCTTCAATCTCTCAACTACTCAAGTCACACATAAAGGGTAATAAGATTGCCTTTAAATTCACTATTTTTAAAATTGCGTATTTTAAAATAAATCGGGAAACCGTATATCCTTTTACGGGGGACAAATCCCTTTGAAAAAGAATATTTCCCGGTCACAGTGATTGAAAAGAATGAAAAATCCAATTATAATAGTATCGAGTCTTGCGGTTATGATGCTGTTTACATCGTGCAGAACCACAACGAGTGACTATGACTTTCAGCAAAACTTCAATTTTTCGACGCTAAAAGTTTTCACTATCTATCCGAGTACCGCTCTGAAGAGTAATTCTCCCGTTATGGCTCAGGCTATTGGTGGAGAGATTGACTCCATTTTGCAGTCGAAGGGTTACAAAAAAGGAAATGAAGTTCATGACTTTGTTGTAACTTTTTATACTGAAGCAGAAGTGGAAACATCCTACGGTAGTGTAAACTTTGAGCGGTGGAAAGGATTCTGGTCGGTTAAAGAGGAACCTCTTTTTGCGATGAAGGGTCTGGTCGTCATAGATGTAATTGACGGAGAAACGGGCAATGTTGTCTGGCGCGGCTGGGATACCCGGCTGATCGGTAAGGAAGCTGACCCGCGAACCGTTTTGAAAAACACAGTTGCCGGAATTCTACGGCAGTTTCCACCCAAATAAAAGGAGAAAAAATGTTTAAATATCTTGTTATTATCGTCCTTACGGCAGTTATATGTATTGTGCCTCAAAAAGGGAAGGACAAAAAGGGCGACAAAAACAAACCTTCTGAAGTGTCGATAGAATTAAATATTCCCGCTTCACTGGCTAATGTCACAATTCCGAAAGAGATGAAAAAACTTCTTCAGAAACCTCTTTATAAATTTACTGAAGAGGAACTTGATCAGTATCTTTCATTTTTGCAGGAAACTGTGCCGGGACTAAGGGACAGAATTCAGATTCTTGCAAAACAGAACATGGGACAGAAATATGACATCTACCTTCTCGGTGAGTTTCCGTTTGAGATAAAGGATAAACAACCTCTGTTCAACCTGAACAAGAGTGATTGTGTGGTATTCAGCGAGCACATATATGCCATGTCGCTAAGTCACAACTGGAAGGAATTTTTTGCGATGTTGCAGAGAATCCGCTACAAAGACGGCGAAATCGGCATGCTCACGAGAAACCATTATACTGAAGCTGACTGGGTGAAGAACAACACCTGGCTTATAACTGAAATTACGGATGAAATCGGCGGAAACGCTGTCGTGAAAACTTCTTCCGAGATTGACAGGGCTAAATTCTTCAAAAAACACGGTATAGGACAGAATATACCCAAAGAAAAAATTGAATGGACTTATATCCCTGGTGATTCCCTCTACAAGGTGCTCCCTTACTTAAAAACAGGTGACTTTGTAAATATCGTAAGGGCATATCCCGGAAGCGAACCGTGGGTTGGACATGTAGGACTTGTCTCCGTTGAAAAAGACGGACAGGTTAATTTTATGCATTCTGCCGATCCTGTGGTTAAGATTCAGACGATTCAGTCGTACTGGGATGAATTTAAGGCAAAGAAAAAGAAAAACGGTTGGAATTTCCTCGGATTCCGGTTCTACCGGCTGAATGAAAATGCCATTGAAAATCTGAAAAAGATTGACGGACCGAGAGCTCCAAAGCTCACCATTTATGGAAATTAGCAGTTGAAACACATTAAGAACACGGAGAAAAGATGAAAATAGGATTTGTAGGTCTTGGTAAAATGGGAGCAAACATGGTTGAGAGACTTCTGCTTGGTGGACACGAAGTGGTGGTCTATAACCGCTCTGAAGGGAAGGTAAAAGAAGCAGTTGCCAAAGGCGCTGTTGGTTCCACCTCCATAGCAGACCTTTGCTCTAAACTCGAAGGAAGAAAAGTTGTCTGGCTTATGGTTCCCTCGGGACAGGCAGTCGACGATAACATCGCTGAGACTGTAAAATATTTGAACAAAGGCGATATCATAGTTGACGGTGGAAATTCATACTGGAGGGACACACAGGCACGCAATAAAATGGTGGAAGAACTCGGATTTGAGTATCTCGACTGCGGTACCAGTGGCGGAGTATGGGGTCTCCAAAACGGATACTGCCTCATGTACGGCGGCAAAAAAGAAGCTGTTGATTTTATTCTCCCCGTTCTCGAGACACTCGCACCAGTTGGCGGTCATGCTTACTGTGGAACGAGCGGTGCAGGACATTTTGTTAAGATGGTACACAACGGAATTGAATATGGAATGATGCAGGCTTATGCCGAGGGATTTGAGATAATGGAGAAATCCCCGTTCAACATCGATCTTGAGAAAGTAACAGGAATCTGGCAGCACGGAAGTGTAGTCAGGTCATGGCTTCTTGATCTTGCAAATCTCGCATTCAAGGAAGACCCAAAACTTGAAAAAGTAAAAGATTTTGTTGCCGACAGCGGTGAAGGAAGATGGACAGTACAGACAGCAATAGATTTTGATGTTCCCGCTCATGTAATAACCACTTCGCTTTTTAACAGATTCCAGAGCCGTCAGGATGAAAGTTTCGCGATGAAAACCCTTTCTGCTCTCAGAAACAAGTTTGGCGGACACGAAATGAAAACCAAGGAGTAAGAAGCAAGTGCCGGCTGATCAAATACTGGTAATTTTCGGAGCCTCGGGTGACCTGACCGAGAGGAAACTGATTCCCGCACTCTATGCGCTAAAGCAACGGGAGTTGCTTCCAAAGAATTTTGCTGTTCTCGGGACAGGCAGAACCTCGATGACCGATGATGAGTTCCGAAAGAAAATGGCTCAGAAAGGGGAGGGATATGACGATGAATTTCTCTCTCAACTTCATTACATCTCAATTGATCCGCTAAATCCTGAGAACTACTACCAGCTTCGTGAGAGACTGAGGCAGATCGACCATGATTTTGAAGTAAAAGGCAACTACATCTTTTATCTTGCGACTCCACCACTTCTCTACGAAACCGTGGCAGAAGGACTTGCCGCTGCAGGACTGAACCATAACGAACCGAATGGCGGACTTAAAAAACTTGTAATCGAAAAGCCGTTCGGATACAGTCTTGAAACTGCCAAAGCTCTCAATAAAAAGCTTTTGATGTTTTTTGACGAGAATCAACTCTTCAGAATTGATCATTACCTCGGCAAGGAAACTGCTCAAAACATTCTTGTTTTCAGATTCGCGAACGGGATATTTGAGCCTCTTTGGAACCGGAACTATATCGATCACATTCAGGTGACTTCCTCCGAGAGCATAGGAGTTGAAAACAGGGGCGGATACTATGACACCGCCGGTGCATTGAGGGATATGGTGCAAAACCATCTGTTGCAACTTGTAGCGCTTGCTGCGATGGAGCCCCCTGCAGGATTTGATGCCGACTCCATCAGGAACGAAACGGTTAAAGTGTTTCAGTCAATCAAACCTTTTTCAGATAGTGATATCCGAAAGAATGTCATCAGAGGGCAGTACATCGCTTCAAAGATAAAAGGCGAACCGATTGGTGCTTACAGGGAGGAAAAGGGGGTTGACCCTCACTCCCGTACCGAGACCTTTGTTGCGCTTAAATTCTTCATTGATAACTGGAGATGGGGAGGTATCCCGTTTTACATTCGAACCGGGAAAAGGCTTCCTACCCGGGTAACGGAGATTGTGGTCCGGTTTAAGAACACCCCTCACCGCCTTTTTAGAAGTATATTTGACGATGAATCGGGAACAAACCAATTAATCATTCGGATTCAACCTGATGAAGGGATACTCATTCGGTTTGCATTAAAGCAACCCGGTGCAGGTTACCAGGTGAAAAATGCCTCACTGGATTTCCATTATTCATCATTATCGGAGGGGAGACTTCCCGAAGCATATGAGCGTTTGATATATGACTGCATGATGGGTGATTCCACGCTTTATACACGCGGAGATGCACTTGAAGCCTGCTGGAAATTTATCGATCCTCTGTTGCAGGCATGGAAAGAGGATGAAAAAATTAAGATTTACGGTTATCCTGCGGGTACCTGGGGTCCAGAGGAGGCGGATGCACTTCTGCACTCCAACGGACAGACTTGGCGTTATCCGTGCAAAAACCTGACTGATGATGAAACCTATTGTGAGCTTTAGATGAAGGATGTGATAAGAATATACCCGTCACCTGAGATGTCGGCATCTGCCTGTGCAGCTTTTATCGACAGGCAAATCGGGGAAGTGTTGCAGGAAAAAGAGTTTGTAACGATGGCACTTTCGGGAGGAAGCACCCCGGCGCTTCTTTTTTCGGCGCTTGTCGGAGAGTATTCGAACACAGGTTACTGGAACAAGGTTAAGTTTTTCTGGGTCGATGAAAGGTGCGTGGCTCCCTCTGACCCTGAAAGCAATTATGGAAATGCAAAAAATCATTTTCTTGATCCGCTCAACATTCCCGAAGAGAACATTTTCAGAATTCAGGGTGAAAACAAACCTGAAGAGGAAGTGAAACGATATACGGGAGTACTCGAGGCACAACTTGGCCCTGAGTTGCAATTGGATATCTGTCTTCTCGGTATGGGGGCAGACGGGCACACCGCCTCAATCTTTCCTCCTGCGATCAAGCTGATGGAGAGCAAAGAAATCGTTGCGGTGGCTACACATCCTGATTCGGGACAACGCAGAATAACAATCACAGGTAAATTGATAAATAAGAGTAAAACAACAATATTTTTAGCTTTTGGCAAAGAAAAGAAAAGCGTTGTGGAACAGATACTTAATAACAAGGGGCGGGAGAAATACCCCGCAGGCCTTGTGAGCAATTCCTTTAGCGGAGTTGTCTGGTATCTGGATACTGAAGCATACAGACTGCCGTAAAGCATCATTTAGTATTTTTTTCATTGGAGAATAATATGATATTGGCATGTGACGCCGGTGGAACCAAAACGGTTCTTTCGGTATTTTCGATTGAAGGTAAAAAACTTACAGCCCACAAGTCGGAAAGATACAATTCGACTGATTATGCGAGCCTCGAAGATATAATTTGTCATTTTTTAAGTGATACAGGTTATAAAATTGAGACAGGGTGTGCCGGTGTTCCCGGTCCTGTGGTCGACGGAATCAGCAGTTCCACAAACCTTACCTGGGCAATGGATGAAGCTGTGATTGCCAAAGCAACGGGCATTCAGAATTTTAAGCTTGTAAACGATCTTTACGCTCTCGCTTCCGCAATCCCTTTTCTTACTGATGATGATCTGCTTACTGTTTATCCAGGTTCACCAACCAACGGATATGGCGTTAAGGCTGTCCTCGCACCCGGAACGGGTCTCGGTCAGGGATTCCTTGTACCTCTCGGTGACGGAAAGTTCAAAGTGATTCCTTCAGAGGGAAGTCACGCAGATTTCGCACCGGTTGATGACCTGCAAATTGATATGATGAAGTTCATGAAAGCAGAATACGGGCGCGTAAGTGTCGAGAGAATTGCTTCAGGGCTTGGTCTCAGGGGTATCTACAAGTTTTTAAAGGAAACAGGTATCGCCACACCTTCCGCAGAATTTCTCGAAGCCATCGAGACAGAGGATCTGGCGGCAATGATCTCAAAATTTGCACTTGAAGGTAAAGATGAACTGGCTGTTTTGGCTCTTGAAATCTTCATCCGGGTGCTCGGAGCTCAGGCGGGAAATCTGGTTCTCACACTTATGGCAACGGGTGGCATCTACCTCGGTGGTGGAATTCCTCCGAAAATAACCGAAAAGATTATCGAAGGTTCCTTTGTTGAGACCTACACCAAAAAAGGGAGACTCAGCTATATTGTAGAGAATACTCCCGTTTATCTTATCAAAGACAGCGCCGCTGGGCTTCATGGTTCAGCTTATATAGCTGCCGGATTGATTTAAATTTCAGGAGATGGAAAATGAGTAAAATTGAAAAACTCGCGGAACTTGGTCAGTCGCTTTGGCTGGACTTTATCAGTCGCGATTACATAAACGGAGGAAAACTTGCCGTAATGATTGATGACGGATTAAGGGGGATCACCTCAAATCCCACCATCTTCGACAAGGCGATTGCCGGAAGCAATGCGTATGATTCTGAAATAAGGGAATTGCTGGCAAAGGGAGCCGGAACACTTGAAATTTATGAGCAGCTTGCGATTAAGGATATAAAATCCGCTTGCAAAATGATGCTTCCCGTTTATGAAAAGACCAAAAGGCTGGACGGATATGTCAGTCTCGAGGTTAACCCTAAACTCGCATACAAAACTAAAGAGACAATCGAGGAAGCGGTCAGACTCTATCAGGCAGTTGGTGCCCCTAATCTTATGATCAAGGTGCCGGCTACAAAGGAGGGAATACCCGCGGTAAAAGAGCTTGTTTCGCACGGTATTTCAGTAAATGTAACACTGATATTCTCGATCGACAGTTATATTGAAACTGCAATGGCTTTTATTGAGGGACTCGAAATTCTGAAAGCAAACGGAGGAGATGTTTCAAAGGTTGCTTCCGTAGCATCATTTTTTGTGAGTCGAGTTGATTCCTCGGTCGATTCAGCACTTGAGAAAGCGGGCAACACTTCACTTCAGGGGAAGATTGCTGTCGCGAATGCAAAGATCGCCTTTAAGGAATTCGGGAAGCTCTTCTCCGGCGAACGCTGGGGAAAACTTTCTGAATCGGGTGCCATGCCTCAGAGAGTTTTGTGGGCGAGCACAGGTACAAAGAACCCCGCATATTCTGATGTTTTATATGTTGATGAACTGATTGGCAGTCCTACGGTAAACACGATGCCTCCTGCAACAATAGACTCGTTCCTCGATCACGGGAAACTTGAAATCACGCTTGACAAGGGTGTGGAAGAAGCAGAAGCACAGGTTGCGGCTCTTGCCGGTGCGGGTGTCGATCTTGCTGCGATTACAGATAAACTCCAGACAGATGGCGTCAGGCTTTTTGCCGAGTCATTCGATTCCCTTCTGGGGTCTGTTGAGAAAAAGTCGCTTGCCATTTTGAGGGAAGGGAATACGGTTAATTTCCACCCGACAGTATTGGCGGATTCTTTGGCATCAGGCATGAAAAAACTTGCTGAAGAGGATGTTCCCGGCAGAATATTTGCCCGTGATCATACCGTTTGGAGTGATTCTCCTGTCGAAATATCCAACAGACTCGGCTGGCTTGACAGTCCGGCGAATACATATTCCTCCCTCGATGAGATAAACAGTTTTGTTGCCAATATCAAATCGGAAGGTTTTACAAATGCGCTCCTCCTTGGCATGGGTGGTTCCTCCCTCGCTCCCGAGGTTTTCAGCCAGATGTTTGGTACTAAAGAGGGATATCTTTCTTTGGAGATTTTGGACAGCACTCATCCGGCCGCGGTTCTTGAGAAGGAAGCAAAGCTCGCCGACAGGAAGACTCTGTACATTGTTTCCACAAAATCAGGCGGTACAGTTGAAACACTTTCATTTATGAAGTATTTCTTCACTTCCGTGGCAAATAAATTCGGAAAAGAAACTGCTCAAAAAAGATTTATTGCGATTACCGATCCCGGAAGTGGTCTCGAGGATATGGCGAAATCACTCGGATTCAGAAAAATATTCATAAACGATCCGAACATCGGAGGAAGATATTCCGCTCTCTCTTTGTTTGGCATGGTTCCCGCAGCTCTCTGTGGAATTGATATAAAAGACCTGCTTGATAAAACCTTCATGATGGTTGCCGAATCAAAACTCGCTTCAGGATCTCCTGCCGCGCTGGGTGTTCTGATGTCTGAAGGTGCCAAAGCTGCTTACGATAAAGTCACTTTCATCACTCCGGGAGTTTTCTCGTATTTCGGACCCTGGGCAGAGCAGTTGATAGCTGAGAGTACGGGAAAAGTTGGGAAAGGGATTTTACCCGTAGAGGGAGAAGAAGTTCTCGATCCATCAGGATATGCAGGTGACAGAATATTTGTCTACCTCTCCGATGAGAAAACGGGAGAATTGAAAGACAAATTTGATGCGCTCGTGGAAGCCGGCCACCCCGGAGTAGAGATAATCGTTCCCGACAAATCTTTCCTCGGTTACGAATTTCTCCGCTGGGAAATTGCCACTGCGATCGCGGGATGGGGATTGGGTATCCATCCGTTTGACCAGCCTGATGTTGAATCCGCAAAGGTCTCTGCCAGAGCAGTACTTAAACAGTACAAGGAAGAGGGAAAGCTGCCTGAACCAGTCGTAGCTTTTGAAGAAAACGGTTTGAAGGTAGTCGGCGATATTTCCGCCAAAGAGATCAAAGGAGCGATTGCTGAATTTATGAAAAATCTTCACGAAGGTAACCCCGGCGATGACCTTAGAAGCTACCTCTCCATTCAGGCTTATGTGCCTTCATCTCCTGAAACAGATCATCTTTTGAAAGAAATCAGGGACAGATTTCAGACGAAATACCGTCTGGCTGTCTCAACAGGATACGGTCCGAGATTCCTTCATTCAACGGGTCAGTTGCACAAGGGAGACTCAGGTAACGGTCTATTCCTTCAGGTGATTGCAGGTATTGATAAAGATGCCATGATCCCCGAGGAAGCAGGAAATCCCGAGGGTTCCATGTCGTTCGGTACACTGGTCGTTGCTCAGGCAATGGGAGACCGGTCTGCACTCACAACCAATGGAAGAAAGGTCATTACCTTTTTTGGCGGTTCAGATGTGAGAGCAGTTCTTGAGGTTATAAAAGCGGCAATTTAAACCATTTTGCATGAAGACCTGTCAAAAAAGACGGGTCTTCTGCAAAAATATTTGGAAATTGAACTTTTTTTATCGTCATATCCTCTATTTACTTGCAGGTTTGGGAAAATTGTCTTTTATTTGGCAACTTAATTGGGAAAATTGATGGATGACGCATCTTTTTTTAATAGTGAGAGCGCAAATAGCGTGAAAATTAATAATATTAATCTCTTTTTGTTGCTGGTTTTCCTTTCTTTTTTTAGCGCAAACGCCCAGCAGGCGAATCTTGCTGCGGGTCCGATGCCTTGCTACACCGAGAAGAGGGAGGTATTGATTTGGTTACAGACTTCCTCTACTGCGCGGGTTTCACTTCAGTACTATCCGGTTGACAACATTTCTGAAAAAATCACTTCTGATGAAATAATCACTACAGCATCCGACGGATTTACCGCCCGGATTATCCTCAAAAGACTCGATCCGGGAAAAACTTATAATTATGACCTCTACATTAACGGGGTGAAGACAGAAAAACCGTGGAAGTTTTCTTTTAAGACTCAAAAATTGTGGGAATGGCGTGAAGATGCGCCCGATTTCTCTTTCATCACCGGCAGTTGTGCCTATGTGAATGAGGAAATATACGACAGACCGGGAACCCCATATGGCGGTGACTATGGGATATATGAAAAAATCGCAGCCAACAAGGGTGATTTTATGCTCTGGCTCGGTGACAATGTATACCTTCGGGAGGCTGAATGGGCAACGCGCGACGGGATGATTTATCGTTACTCCCACACCCGTGCACTGCCTGAAATGCAGCAGATGCTCGCCTCAATGCACCATTATGCCATTTGGGACGATCACGATTTTGGTCCCGACGACAGCGACAGAAGCTGGAGAAACAAAGCCGATGCCCTCGATGTTTTTAAGATGTTTTGGGGCAACCCGACTTACGGAGTGGAAGGGAAGCCCGGCATTACCACTTCTTTCAGATATTCAGATGCTGAGTTTTTTCTTTTGGACAACAGATACTACAGGACACCCAACAACCGTAAAACGGGTGAAAGAACCGTCCTTGGTGAACATCAAAGGGAATGGCTGATAGATGCTCTGGCAAAAAGCAACGCTACATTTAAGTTTATTTGTATGGGCGGACAGTTCCTGAATCCTGTGGCAAGATTTGAAAATTATGCCAATTTTGAAGAAGAGCGGAAGTGGTTGCTCGATCATATTCTTGCTGAGGGAATCAAGGGTGTAATTTTCCTTACCGGCGACAGGCACAGCTCCGAAGTGGATGTGATGCCGAGGGAGGGAAGTTACCCGTTGCATGAATTTACCATATCGACATTTTCCGCAGGAGCAAGTAATTCTGCTATTAAAGAGGAGAACTACTTCCGGAAAGAAGGGACACTTTTCACGGAGAGGAATTTTGCAAAAATTTCAATCACAGGGAAGAAAAAAGAGCGTGTTCTTACTTGTAAATTGTTTGACAAAAACGGAATCGAAAAATGGTCGTATTCCATAAAAGAGTCTGAGTTAGGGAAGTAGATGTTAATTTGCCGTGATTGTGACAATTGTCACCTCCGGGTTGAATCAGGTTATGATATGACATGGCGCAAAAATTTTTTCACTATTGATAGTTATCTTGCATAAGATTTAATCAAAAATGTTTTAATAAGTATGAATTCCGAAACACCAAAGAACAAAGCCGTTTTCAACTACGAGGATCACAACATCCCCGTGGGTGAAGGTATTCCCGTTGAGAGCCTGATGCTCGACTACCGGATTGCCAATACAGTCGGCTCAAAAGCTTTGAGTTTCATAAGAAAACATGTCAGACTAAACAGCGTCGAAACGAAAGTGTTACACACTTCATCCAAGTTTAATGTCGAATCTCTCCCCGAGGATGAGGTCTTCGACTTCGTCAATATCCGGTCTCTGAACCATATCCGCTACTTGAACAAGTTTTTTGAAGCAGTCAACAGGAAACTCCCTGAAAATGGAGTTTTTATCGGCACATTCGAGACCTTTTCGCAAAGAAGACGCAGGATATTCAGCAAATACAAAAAGTGGGTGGCAGCGCCTGTCTATTTTGTAGATTTTATGTTTCATCGTGTCTTCCCCAAGATGAAAATAACCCGAAAGATTTATTTTTTCCTGACGGGTGGATCAAACCGGGTTTACTCGCTGACCGAAGTGCTGGGCAGACTTGTCTCCTGCGGGTTTGAGATTGTGGAATACAAGGCTTTTGAAGAGCAGACCTACTTCGCTGTAAGAAAAATTTCAGAGCCCGAGTACAACGAAGAACCATCTTACGGACCTCTATTCAGAATGCGACGCATCGGAAAAAATGGCAAAGTTATTTTTGTTTACAAGTTCCGCACTATGCATCCTTATTCAGAATATCTGCAAAAATATGTTTATGAAAGAAACAGTCTCCAGGACGGTGGAAAAATCAGGGATGATTTCAGAGTAACCTACTGGGGAAGAATTATGCGGAAACTCTGGATAGACGAACTTCCAATGTTTATAAATTTCTTTAAAGGAGAGTTAAAGCTTGTAGGTGTAAGACCTTTAAGCACTCATTATTTGAGTCTCTATGATGACGAACTTCGGGAAATGCGACTTAAGCACAAACCGGGTTTGCTCCCTCCATTTTATGCCGATCTCCCAACCACACTCGAGGAAATCATCGAATCGGAGAAAAAGTATCTCCGTGCCTACGATCAATACGGTCTGATTACCGATGTCCGCTACCTCTTTGCTGCCATGTACAACATCCTCATAAAAAGAGCAAGAAGCAACTAAACTCGAAGGCTGAAAGAAGAAGGCTGAAGGCTGAAAACAAATATTCGCTATTCATCCTTCGCCATTCATCCCTCTCCATTCATCCTTCATTTTTCAAACTTTTTGTATATTTGCCCGTTATTTCATCTAATTTAATCATCATCAAACGGAGTCTTTATGAAAAAGATCTATGCAGTTCTCTTTGTTTTGTTCTTTGTACCCTTGACATTCGGACAGTTGGTCCCCAAATTCGGTTTGGGTGTGAATGTCGGAATGGCATTACCCCAGGGTGATATGGGTGATTTGTATAAAACAGGATATGGCGGAAGTCTCACGGTTATACTCCCTGTTCCGGGACCATTTGAGGTGTCGGCTTCTGTCGGTTATAATCAGTTTAAATTTAACAATGATTACATAAACAAACTTTTTAAAGAAGCTACCGGTACTGATCCAAATCTGGATCTCGATATGCCTTTAAGCGTGGTACCAATAACTGCAAATGCGAGATATTATTTTACTCCGGCTCTTGTTCGTCCTTATGCCGAGGTAAATCTTGGAGTATCGATTGCCACCATTAAGGCAACCCTTCCCGATCCAATACCCGGAAATCCTTATCATGTAAAGACTTCTGAAGCATCAGAAACAAAGCAATATCTCGGAATTGGTGTTGGTGTGGTTTTTGGAATCGGTGTTGTAGCTAATCTCGATGTGAACGCAAGGTATGCCCTTCTCGGACATGAATTTGCTCAGCAGACTGTCTCTACATCGGGCGGAAGCACTACCTACACAGAATCGAAATCGAACGGATCATATTTCGGAATTTCCGCAGGCGTAAGAGTAAAATTATAAAAAAATTCCCGGTGACCCTCCCGAAAAGGGAGGGTGCCGGGATAGCGATCATTTGCTTCTCAATGTTACTTGAGGAGAATCATCTTCTGGGTGCTCACGAATTTCCCACTCGTAAGTCTTGCAAAATAAACTCCGCTCGCCAATTTTGAACCGTCAAAAGTGAAGTTATAAAGTCCGGTGTTCATCGGTCCATTCAATAATGTCTGAACAAGTTTACCATTACTGTCATAGATGTGAAGTGTAACTTCGCCATCATTCGGCAGTGAGAAGGATATTTTGGTCGATGGATTGAACGGATTTGGGTAGTTCTGATTCAGTCTGAATTCAAATTTGGATGTATTGAAATCATCGACTGAAGTTGGGGTCATACCAAGTTTCTGCATCTGCTGATAGGTCAAAGGATTTGTGTACTGCATATGTGCACCGTCAGCCACATCTTCTCCGATTGGAATCCAGTTTTTCGATGGTGCAACAGGGTCTCCTGTACTTCCCATGTATTTCAGGAAGTCCATTTTAAAGGAGGTCTGATAGTTGTTAGGTATGGGGATAACACCTTTAAGGTTCGACATGGTGCTGTCAGCAGGATTCCAGGTTGCAAACTTAATGGCACCTGTTGTATTGAATTCAGTGATTGCAGGAATGGAACCGCCAAAGTTTGCGTGGCAGTCTGTACATGTTCTGGCACCAGTTTTTACGATGGTATGTGAGGAGTAAACACCAATTGCGTAAAATGATTTGTTACCCTGATAGGTGAGACTCTGCATCGAACCGACACCTACTTTATTGTCTTTTACCCGGTTTACGAGGAAAACGAAATCTTTCATTTGCTGGCGAGGTCTCTTAAGGTGATGTTCAACCTGCGAGTCAAAGTGGCAGTTGTAGCATGTTATAGCCGATTTTGCATGGCATGAATTACAGTGGAGTTTCCCTTGGTGCGGGTCATATCCGGCATGTGCAGCAGTAAGGGTAACATGGCAACCTGACTGCTGGCAGTCGGTTTTCATGGCTCCGGGTTGCAACATCGAGTTGTACTGAACGCCGTCACCGTGCATATCCTCTGTACCATGGCAGTCCCAGCATTTCATATTTACAGCTCTGTGCACATCATTGTAACCGAGAGAAATTTCGGTATTTTGTCTTGAATGGCAGCTTTTACACTGGGCTTCTTTAAGTGAATCAGGATTGAAAGCACTGTTTGAGGGATGGCAATCGATACATGATGGTGAGTAGGTACCTGTATAAGCCTGTCCGTCTGCATTGGTTGCTCCGTGGCAGCCTTCACATTCAAGATTGGGATGAGTTCCGGGAACTCCGGTTAGACCCTCGAAACCGCCGTTGGCGGCTGAATACCAGAAGTACTTACCGGCGCGGGTTTTATGAAGTGAAGTGTTAAAATTCTGAGGTTGTGCAAAGCCGTCAGATGTTAGAAACAATATTAATGCTAAAGAAAATAGCACGGTAGATATTTTCATTGGGATTACTCCGTTGAATTAATCATTAGATTGTGGTTTATGTGTTTTTGTATTTGAAATTTCAGTTCGTTTACTTTGGGGTGTTCGTTGAGTGAAGTGAGCATTTCGAGATAATGAAGTGAGTTTTCAAGGCTGCAATAAAGCCAGAGAATGGAAATGGAGAGGAGGCAAAAATCATCTTCCTGTGAAAAGCCGGGTCGTTGTTCGAGCTCACAAATGAGATCTCTACAGGGGCAGTCCTCCAACTCCAAATCGGTCTTGAAAATAAACCCGGGATTCTGGACCACCAGAGGCAAAAGATAGTCCAGTGCTGACAGGGGATTCCCGAGAAATATTTCACACAATACAAGTTTTTTCTTTACTGCATCGCTGTTTCGTACGCTTTCCGGAAGCCTTAGAAAAACCTCTCTGGCTTTAGCGTAGTTTCTGACTATAAAATAATTGTTTGCTAACATTTCTGACATAGTGCAGTAATGCTGCAAAAACCTTGCCAAAAAAAAGCTGGATTTAACGAGCGGAAATGAGGATAAAAAGGAGGCATAATGAAACATGATGTTTCATTAGAGCGCTAATTGAGAGATAAGTTGTCTGATTAAAACGGGTTAGGGGATAAGAAACAAATCGTTTCACAATTGAAACAATTTATTTCTCTTCGATGCCAAGTGATTTCATTTTTCTCCAGAGGGTGGTTCGTCCCATGTTCAGCTCAGATGCGACTTTTCCTTTGTTCCACCGGTGTCTGGTGAGGGCTGTGAGAATTCTTTCCTTTTCGGAGAAATCGTGGCTGAACATTGTGCTTATGAACCGTTCGTTTTCTGTTGATTCCGCTTTACGGGCACTTTTCAGATTTTCGGGAAGTTTTGAGGCAGTAATGCGGTCATCATGACGCGACCTGACAAAAAGATATTCCATCACATTCTCAAGTTCACGGATATTGCCGGGCCAGTCATATTTCATTAACACATCGAGGGCATCATCGTCAAGGAATTTTTCCCCTGACTTGAAAATGCTGGAGAATTTTTTCAAAAAATGATGGACGAGCAATGGAATATCATCCCTTCTTTTCCTAAGGGGCGGGACAATGATCGGTACAACATTCAGTCTGTAGTAAAGGTCTTCTCTCATTGTTCCTGAGGCAAGAGCGCGGTCGATATCGATATTCGTAGCTGCAATTACCCTGACATCCACTTTTCTCGTGGTTGACTCACCCAGTCTTTCGAAAGTCCCTTCCTGAAGGACACGAAGAAGTTTTATTTGCATCGATAGCGGTATTTCTGCTATCTCATCGAGGAAAATGGTACCGGTGTCTGCAATTTCAAATCTTCCGGTTCTTTCCTTGTGTGCGTCTGTAAATGCCCCCTTTGCATGACCAAACAACTCACTGACGAGGAGATTGTCATGGAAGATCGAACAGGAGACTTTCAGGTAAGGATTGAACCGTCTGTTGGAGAGAATCTGAATGGCATTTGCAACCATTTCCTTCCCGGTACCCGACTCACCTCTTATAAATACCGGGACATCACTTGAAGCCACATCCTGAATAAGATCAAAAATTTCCCTCATTTCGGGGGTTCTTCCCACAATGCCATGGAAATCGGTTTCTCCTTCAAGTTCCCTTTTCAACTTCTCAATTTCCGAGACGGGTGTTACGGAGATAATTCCTCCCTCGGGTGTGCCGTCGTCAGCGCGCAGGAGAGAAGCTGACATTTTCACCTGCTTCCTTTCACCGCTTGAAGTGCAGATTTCGGAATAAAAATCGTTCACCTTTTTCTTTGATTCAAGTACCATTAGCATGGGACATTTGACACAGCAGTTTGACGGCTGGAATACCCGCTTGCAAATTTTGTTCAGTACTTCTTCCTTCAGATGACCGGTCAGTTCCTCGGCGGCACTGTTGAAATAGGTAATCCTGAGATTCTTGTCCACAGTAAACACTGCTTCACTAATTGAGTCGAGTATCTGGTCTCTAAGATTATCCATATTCTATTTGTTGAGTGGTTTCAGGGTAAATATTGTTTTGACAGCATTCAAAATGGCTTCTTTAAATTTCTGAAGATTGACGGGCTTATTGAATATGGCTTCCGCTCCTGCTTCTGAATAAGCAATGTTTTCGCTTTTACCGAGCCCGTTTCCGAGAATTATCACAGGTATCCTTGCCCTGTCGAAGGATGAGTTGATACTTTTAATCAGGTCAAGTCCCGTCCTCTCATCGAAGGAATGTCCCGAGATTACCAAAGCTGGTACAGAATTGATGATACTTTTTGCAGCACTTTCGATATCCTTAAATTGATCAACCTCATAACCCGGCAGGAGATTGGAGATGATCTTTGCGTACAGTACCCGGTCGGTGGCACTGGATTCCACGAGAGCAATACGGGATGAGGCGATTGGCAACGAGAGGTTGAAGGTCGTCCCTTCTCCTTCCTTGCTTGTCAGATCAATACTCCCTCCATGTTTCTCAACAATTTCCTTTACGAGGCTTAAACCGAGACCTGTTCCTTTTTCACCGGCAGTACCGACAGTTGTGAATTTTGTGTCTACCTTGAAAACCTTGTCCAAATCCCCCTTCTTTATTCCGACTCCTGTATCCCTCACAAATACTTCAAGGAATCGGCCCTCCACTTTCCCTGTAATCCCGGCGGTAATCAAACCTCCTTTGGGAGTGAATTTAATGGCATTGGAGAAGAGATTGTTGAAAACCTGCAACACAAGATTTTGATCGACAAAAACAACCACTTCCTCAGGTATATTATTTTGAAGTGTAATATTTTTTTGCAGGGCTGTTCCGGATACTGCAGAAAAAGATTTACTGACGATAAGATGCAGATTTTGTTTGACGGGTTCGAACTTCATTTTTCCTGTCTGGAGCCGTGTCCAGTCGAGAAGGGAGTTTACCAGTCCAAGCATGATTTTTGTCGAATCCTGAATATAAGTGATGTATTTTTTCATCTCTTCGGGCGACATTTCCTCGGAGAGAAGGAAATCGGTAAATCCCAAGATGGAACTGAACGGGGTTCTCATGTCGTGAGAGATAATCGAGATAAATCTGTCTTTGGCTTCGTTCAGTTTTTTCAGGTTTTCGGTGGACTGGTTAATTTCGTCTTCAGCCTGCTTTTGTTTTGTGATATCAGAAACAAGCCCGAACATTTTTACAATCTTGTCGCCCTCCCTCACGAAAGAAATTTTATTTTTTACCCAGATTGAGGCGCCGTTTTTTGCGATTATTCTGCATTCAAGAGCACCGCCGTTTTTGTATTTGTTCCTGAGCAGGTTTTTGAGGTCAAGGAAATAGCCATCGAGGTCTTCGGGGTGGATTATCCTGAACCAGAAATGGTTGTTTCCGACAAATTCTGAGACTTTAAAACCGGTCATGGCGACAAATGAGGAGGTGACAAAAACAGGAGAGAGCCGGTTTTCGACTATTTCGGAGACCCACAAAAAGTCATCAATATTCTCGGCTATACTTCTGTATTTTGCTTCGGACTCCTCGATCAGTTTCCTGGCGAGCCTCATCTGAGTGATGTCCCTGACGATTAGGACATTAAAGGTTTTGTTGTTAAATTCGAATGAAGCTCTCGACACCTCTGCGATGAAAGCATTCCCGTCTTTTTTTACTCCGTTAAATTCCTTTCCCTCTGTTGAGTTCAACGGGTCATCTACAGGATGTATGAAGGAATTGAAGCTTTTCCCGATAATCTCGAGTTCAGAATCATATCCGAATATTCTCACAAAGCTGTTGTTCACAAAGATGAGAGAATCCGCTTCTTCAACGGCAATTCCATCGTTGGATGCCTCGAAGATTGACTGCATCAGAAGGATGTCCTGAGTAGTCTTCTCCCTTGAGGAAATATCCCTTATCAGGCAGGCAAAGCTTGAGAATGTCTCGTCTTCCTCAAAATAAACGAAAGTAACTTCCGCCGGGAAGACTCTGCCGGTGCTCGTTTTAGCTCTTAAATTTCTTTTTTGAATGCCGGAAGTTCGCACCTGGTCAATTACGATGCTCTCATCCGTAAAAAGATCGTTAAGATTCAGGTCTCTTTTTTGTGAATCATATGAGAGGATCGAGTAAAATCTTTCATTTGCCTTAATGATCCGTCCTTCATTGTCGAATTCGCAGATGAGGTCTTCGGATGAATTCAAAAAGGTTCTCAACTGCCGGTTTGTAAGTTGCAGAGCCCGTTTTTCCTTTTCCTCTTCGAAAATATCCCGGCAGATAATGGTGGCGCCGCCCTGGGAATCGATATTTTCGATCAGTCTGAACTCACCGAGTCCGGTGTTTTTTGCAGAGTTGTAGAGAGACCTGAAAACACCCCCCTTGAGTAACGGCGGGAAGTGGTTGATAATCAGGGAGACATTTTTGTTGAAGACCTCAAGTTTTTTGTAGCCAAAAAAGTTTTCGGCTTCCTTGCTCCATGATACGATTTCCTTTTTTTTGTTTACGGAGAAAATCGCCAGCCCCCCTTTTTCAGCGAGAACTGCGTAAGTCGAGAGTTCTCCTATTTGCTTTTCAAGAGATTTCAAATTCATCTCCTGATGCGACACATCATCAAGGGTGAACAGAATTCTGGGTTTTTCGTCAGCATCGAAAAAAGGAATTGACTTAAGGTTCAGAAAGTGTAATTCCCGGTCCTTTTTAAGTTCAATCAGAGTGGATGATTGCAGTTCTGTCACTTTAATGGAAGTCGGATTCAGTTTCAGGAGTGAAAAAACAGACTCTTTCAGGACAGGTGAACTTTCGCTTAAATACTTGAAGACCTGTCGCCCTCCGTAAAAAAGAATTTTACCATCATCCTTTGTTATGAAGACGAGATCGTACAATGACGAAAGGATGTCGCCGGTCTTTTCATAGTGGAGATTCGTACTCATTACGAGTTCGGGAATTACCCGGAGATCCTCCACTATTATCAGCCCACCTGAAAAGTCATCATCCGAATAAAGAGGAACACATTTACAAATCAGGCTTATGTTTCTTTTCCCCGAACTTATTCTTCTTATCTCTCTTTCGAAGGCTATTCCATCTTTTACTTTGAGGAGGTCTTCAGCAAGATCGACATAATCGAAAAGCCGGGTTTCAAGAAGATTGACGGATTGGTTGTCCTCCGAAATTGACTGATTAAGAACTCCCATCCTGAAGAGGGCGGAGTTGATGGATGTGGTCACGAGGTCGTTGTCGAAAATCACGATCCCAATCGGAAGTGAATCCACGGGCAGGAAAGAATAAGCGGAATTGTCTGTTTTTTTCTTTGGCATAATAACTGAGATTAAGGAATGCAATTTAATCTATTGCCATGACATAAAAATAATGGAACTTTTTTGATTTTGGGTGGTAAAATAGTGAAAGATGTTACAAAATATCTTGCATATAAATATAAAGAGGATTATTTTAAGTTGCGAAAAAAATTAATTAGTAAAGGACAAAACCCTATGAAGAACCTTTTATTGTTAGCCGCTGTGGTATTCTTTTTTACCGCCGGTACAGTAACCGCCCAAAAGGCACCCGCTGATGCAAAAATAAAAATGTGCAACAGTTGTCATAAAGAAGGCAAAAACAAATTTGATGAGTTCAAGGCATGGCTTCAGACCAATCATGCCAAAGTAACTGAAGCTTTCGACAAACCGGAAGCAAAGGAAATCGCTGACAAGAACAAAGTTGCCAATCCAAAAGAAGCAGCAGCCTGTCTTTCATGCCATGTCGACAAAATGAAGGTTGAAAACTTTAACCCTAAAGATATCGATTGCATGAGCTGTCATAATCCTGAAAGCAAAGTGCACGCGATACCCGAAAAGGTTACACACCCAAGCGCTAAAAAAGCCGGTACTACTCAAAACTAATTCCGGTTGGAGCTTTTTATCAAAGGCTGTCTGAAAATGGCAGCCTTTTTTATGTTTAAATAGAGTAGTAGGAGATTACATCATCGGGGAGGCGAACCGGACGCCCAGTTTCAGAAGATACCAAAGTGTAGAAGAACTTTCCGGTTGCGACGATCTTCATGGTTTTTTTATTAAATATGGTAAAATCAACCGTACAGTTGGCTCCCCCGAAAGATTCCATTCCGGTCTCAACCAGTGCAGTGTCACCCATCATGAGCGATCGTTTATATTCAATTGTGGTTTTTGAGACGACCCATGTGAGTTTTCTTTTCAGAAAATCATCCATCGGGAATTTATAGTTGTTTTCCATCTGGTCATATCTTGCGGCAAGTACATAATCGAGATATTTTGTGAAATGGACATGATTATTCACATCCACATCATCGGGGCGGACTTTAATTTCACTTCTGAATTTTGAGAACAACTACAGCTCCGGGTCAGAAAGCTTTGTTGAACTCTCGATATCGACCATTTTCACATCTTTTACATAGTCCGACATCTTCGGCTCCTGTATTTCCTTGAGCTGATCGAGGATGTAGGCGACATCGTTCACTGCGGTTTCGATGTAGTCAATTCTTTTCGTAATGGCTTCTTTCGAAAGTTCCGGTTTGCTGATTTCTCTTTTCAGTGCAGAAACAGCCAGTTTAATTACGGTAAGCGGCTGCTTTATTTTGTGATTGGCGGTTACCACTGTCGCGGCGAACATATTCAGTCTCTCCGACTCGATCATCTGTTTTCTGATCTCTCTGAATTTCAGGGCTGAATGGATCCTTGCGAGAATCTCCACTCTGTCGAACGGTTTTTTAACATAGTCATGGGCACCTGCCTGTAAACCGATGGAGGTGTCTTCGGCCGTTACTCTTGCGGTAACGAGAATTATCGGAATGTCGGCTGTTTTTTCGTCGGAACTGAGATTTTGGCACACCTCAAGTCCGTTCATTCCCGGAAGCATGATATCCAGCAGAATCAGGTCGGGGAGATATTCAAACGCCATTTTCATCCCTGTTTCACCATCATACGCAAATATGAAGTCGTGCTTCTCCCGCTTTAGTATTGTTTCAAGATACTTGATATTCTGTTCGTGGTCATCGACCGCTAAAATTAGACTCATGGCAACTCTGTAAAATATTGAAACAAAATATAATCAATCACTAACTTTTAATTCAACCAAATCAACTTCATTCCTGTTAAGAAAGAGGACTTTTACGCTGTTTTCGGTGATTTCCTTTATTATCCCGTGTTTTACTTCATCCCCCGTCTTCAAAACCATTTTTGTATTGAATCTCAGATGCTGGAACACAGCTTCCCCGTTCTTAATGGAACGAAGTTCATACTCGGAAAGGTCTATTGTTCCTGCATCGGAAACTGACTGGATGTTTGGAACAAAAGGAAGAAAAATATCAACCTGCTCAAACAGACTGTCAGCCTCCCAGGTAACCTGAGGCAGAAAAAATCCTTCCGGTTGAAGTGGTACTGCGAGCACCAGTTCGTACTCGACAAATGAAACACTCCCTTCCAGAACGCCATAATACTTGAAATCGGCGGATGCAAATCTCATGAGCATCGGATATTCTTCAATTGATGATATAAAACCGGAGAGACCGAGGAATGAAGATTTTCCCTGGATTTTGAACTGTTTGATAACAAAATCTTTGTATTTTACAGAATCCATCTCGGAAATGGAATATCTGAATCCGGTCGTAAGTGAAAACTGGATACTGTCCACAAGAAGACGAAGTTGTCGCGTTTCCACTGAGGGAAAGAGGTTATATCTTGTTGTGGTATCATTGTTGATCAAGAGGTCGATTTTTGAATAAATCGCCTGCATTCCCGTATTGATATCATCTCCCGGAGTCAGTCCGAGAGATGCAAATTCCTTTCTTATTTCCGCACGGGCAGGAAGCAGGAAGAAAAAATTCAGAAGGAGCAGCACGACGCAACCTGCAGCGAAAAGAAAAGCTGGCTTCAAGTGGGGCTTCAATTCACTAAATTTCATTACGCTGAGTTTCACTTCACTTCTCCGGGAATCATTATTCGAAAGGCAGTGAAAGTATCCGCATCGGTTCTAAAAATTTCTGAGGAAAGAAGTTGAGCCCCGGTAATTTTATCAACAAATCCGGATGCGACTGCAGGAGATTCAGCGTAACCACGGATCAGAATATAGTTATTGGGCTCCACGGTTATTTTCGTGATTTGGATGTTTTTATCGACCGCATAGCTTTCAATCTTCTTTAGAAATGCAGAAATTTCGACGAATTTCGACTTAATCATTGGCAGTTTCTCCCTGCTGCCGGGTATCTGCAAAACTTTCTCACCGTACTCACTCACAGTTTGATAAATCTCTTTTTTAGAGGTTTTGTAAGCCTCAAGTTCGTCTGCTGCGTTTGAGAGGGAGATAAGGCCAAGGGTTGAAATGAGAGTGAAAAGCACAACCAATGCAAAAACGGCAGCGGCTGCCTTGTTTATTTTATTGGCGGCTCTGATTGCAAGATTTTTTTCGGATTCTTCCACTTCCTCTTTAGTAAGTAGTCCAGGAACAGGAAGTGACATTGAGAAGTATAATGTTGAGACCATCTCGCAGAGATTGTAAATACCTTTGTAAGATTTTCCATCTTCGCTGTTTTCCTCAAGAGTGAAGTTCTCGTTGTTTGCCACGAGAACATTGTCATTCCTGATTTGTTCTATTGCCTCCTCAAACCTGAAGGCATAGGGGTCGGCAGTGAAAGTAATGAGGTGGTCGCAGTTCTCATATTCCTTGTTTGCAGGGTCGAAGTTATCGAAATGCAGGAGCCTGGCTTCTGCGAGTCCTTTCCCTCTAAGTCTGGCTTCGAAGATGAGATCATCGTCGCCCGAGAGGATGTAGGTACGGTCGTCGGGGAAAAATTTCAGGTTTTTGGCGTAATAGTGGAACAGAATCTCAGGGGAAGCAAGCGACGAGATTATTACAGGTGCCTTTACTCCCTGATGGTTAAGGTAATTGAAAAGTTCATCTATGATTCTGTTCGAAAAAGTTATGTTTCCGGCATTTTTATTCTCGTGATGCAGGAGTTCGCTGTCGGAAACGAGAACGATGTTGCTGTCAGACAGTTTTTTAATGACTTCCGGAGGTAAAGCCGCGGAGAATCCGGGATTCTCGCCTGAAGATTCAACCTGAAAGACTTTGAACCTTTTTTTGCCGGAATACCTCTTTGCATTGTTGTAATAAAAGGCAAATAAGTGATTGCTGAGGAAAATGATTGATAAGTTTTTGTTGTATGCTCGTGTATTCAATTTTTTTGTGTCTAAATCACATATTCTTATAGATTAATTGTTTAATTTCGTAAATTGAATTCGTAAAAAAAGTATTTCACAAATAATAAAACAACATGAACAGCAAAATAAAAATTTTAATCGTACTTTTACTTTCTTTTAACATCTTTTTTACAGGATGTACCAAAAAAGATAAACCCGCAGCCCAGCCGGACACCACCAAACAGGTAACCACCGACACTTCAAAAACCGTTTCAGACACCTCAAAATCGAAAGATTCTGTCAAATCCGATACAGCCGGTGTGAAAAAAGTTGCCACAGTTACAGGAACCTGGCAGGGAAAGCTGGCGAATTATGACGCCACCCTGAAAATCACCAATCAGACCGGAAATCAGTTTACGGGGGTGATTGTCGTCAACTATCGCAATGTTGCCACGCACAGCGTTGCCGGAACAGTAAATCCTGAGACAGGGGCATTTTACATGTCCGATACTGATCAGACAAGATCATCAGGAACCTACTCAGGAAAAGTAGCACCAAACGGTAGAAACATATCCGGTAGCTTTACAGAAAAACGACAGGGCGGTATTACCGTTAATTTTTCATTTAATAAATAACAACCATCCATATTCGGAGGAATAATACATGACAAGGAAACTCCTTTTCACCATCTTTACTCTCTCAACCATTCTGTTTCTTACAGGATGCGATAACAAAGATAACCCGCTTAACCCTGACACAGGAAAAGTATTTATCACTTCAACCCCGACTTCAGCAGACATCTATGTCAATGGCTCAAGCTCAGGTAAAAAAACAGGCGACACTCTTTCACTTAATGCAGGCACATACAACATAACACTGAAGAAAACCCTTTACAAAGATACAACCTTCAGCGTAACCGTTCTTGCGAACCAGACAGTTTCAAAAAGTGTAGCACTTACAGAAGCTTCATTCCAGGTAAGTTCGACACCTGCAGGTGCAAAAATTTATCTTAACGGCGTAAACACCGGAAGTGTAACCCCTGCCGGAATCCGTCTCGCACTCGGTACAAACACCATCACGCTCTCCCTTATCGGTTATGCGGATACCACATTTACGATACCTGCTGATTCACCTCTCACAGGCGTTTCGGTCACTTTGAAGGCTTTAAATGTTGTTGAATTCGTTTCAGTGAAAATCTACGAATCATTCTCAACTGCAAGTGTTCCAAGTGGACTTATCCTGTCGGTGGGCAGAGCTTCAACTATCGGATCAGGCGTGAGCAAGGATTCAGTTGATATCTACTACAGAACAGCCGGTTACATCATTTCATCTGCTAAAGATTTCGGTCTTCCAAGAGAGACTTTCTTCAAACTTGGAACAGGTACAAACCTCGCTGATGGCGAAGATTCACCTGTAAAAGACAATACCTGGACACTCAGCGTTGGCGATAGAGTAAATAACTACTTCTTCATGTATACTGCTGACCAGAACTATTCCAAGATGAAAATCACAGGCTTCGGCGGTGGATCAAGTGTCTCCGACCCTGCTTATGTTGAGCTTCGCTGGTATTATAACAGAACAAAGAACGACACAAGATTCTAACGGATTAAGTGTGAATCATGATTACGGGGGAAACCCTGTAAATAATTGATTTTTCTTTGGTTTGAATTTATGAGGCTGCCTGATCAGGCAGCCTTTTTTTTATTCGAGGAAGTCTTCTCCGGTGAGCGTCCGCAGTTCATCATCATTCGGCATTGCAAGATTTGCCAGCCTTTTTTCCTGACGGGAGATCGCATTAAAAACGATATTTCTTACTGTCCTGGCATTACCAAAGTTTTTGTCCCTCGTGCTGAAAACTGATTCCAGAGTCAGTTTAAGTTTTTCCGTTCCAGATGAATCAGCAACATACCCGTTGGCAGACATTAATCTTTCGGCAATTACCAGCAATTCATCGGGTGTGTAATCTTCAAAGACAATATTGTTGGTGAATCTTGAGGTGAGCCCCGGATTGGTTTCCAGGAAAAGCCCCATTTCTCTGGAGTACCCTGCAACAATCACAATCAGATCGCTGCTGTTATCTTCCATTTTCTTGAGCAGTACTTCAACAGCCTCCTGACCAAAGTCGTTTGCCTGTTTTGTAAGAGTATATGCCTCATCGATGAAGAGGGTGCCACCCTTTGCCTCTTCGATTACCTTCCCGGTTTTTATGGCTGTTTGTCCTACATATCCGGCAACCAGTTTTGCCCTGTCCACTTCTATGAGGTGACCCTTTGAAAGGAGTCCAAGTTCCCTGAAGATATTACTTAACAGCCGGGCAACCGTGGTTTTTCCCGTTCCCGGATTCCCTGAGAAGACGCAATGAAGAGGTTTGTTGATCACGGTCATTCCTCTTTCTGCCCGCAGTTTTGAAATTCGAAGACCCTTTACAAGGTCGTCAATTTTTTCTTTAACACCCTGCAAACCGGTAAGAGCATCGAGCTCTTTCAGATATTTATCGAGATTATTATCTGCTCTGCTTTTTAATAGCCAGGATTTATCATCCTTTATGTCGGGTTGCCGGCCTTTGAAAATGGCGGCTATATGGTCGTGTTCAATTTGGGAAAGTTTTTCCATTGTCCGCTCCCGTGATGAGAGTTGAGCGTATGATCTGCCCAGTTCCAGCTTGACTTCTTCAAATATTTTTCTTACTTCCCTTGCATTTCCGAAAGAGGAGTCCCTTTTCCGGTAGATTCCTGTAAATTCAGTTATAAGGGTTTTTTCGGCAGTTTCTGAGATTTTATATTCCTCAGTTGCTGCGAATGAGCGGAAAATTTCCATCAACTCTTCGGGGGAGTAGTCTTCAAACATAAACTCATGATTAAATCTTGATCTTAACCCTGGATTGCTGTTCATAAATTCTGTCATGTTTGCAGGGTAACCGGCAACTATCACAAAAAACTCACCGCGTCTGTCTTCCATCCTTTTGAGCAATGTGTCGATTGCCTCCTGACCGAAATCGTTGGATACTCCCGCTTTTACAAGGGTATATGCCTCATCAATGAAGAGGACATTCCCAATGGATTTCTCGATGACAGCATCGGTAATCTTTGCTGTTTCGCCCACATACTGACCCACAAGGGAAGAGCGGTCTACTTCGATCACCTCTCCATTTGTCAATAGTCCGAGTTTTTTATAGATTCTTCCCATCAGCCGTGCAACTGTTGTCTTACCTGTTCCGGGATTTCCCATAAAAACGGCATTGATGGCAACGCCCTCTTTGGTTTCAAGCCCTTTTTCCTTTCGGTCACGCAGAAATTCAAGATATCCCGCAAGGTCTTTTACGCTTTTTTTAATTCCACTTAACCCTGTTAATTTGTTAAGCGACTCCAGTTCCACTTCAATGCCGTCAGAGTCGGAATCCTGTGCGTTCAGGTTCTTTGATTCCGGAACTTTGTTCGCTGCTTCAAAATGGTCTGACAGTTCAAATGAATAAGTAAAGAGCTTTTTTTGCTCAGTAAAAAACTCAATTTTAGCAGCACCTTTTACCCATAATGAAACTCCTGATGTATCGCACAATTCCAGAAGTGAAAAGCGATTTACATCGGAGGAAATATCGAGGTCCATCGCCACTTGTGCAAGAAGTGTATCCTCAGAATACCATGCGAGAAATGCATTTAATGGCCTTCCCGGATCTTGAAATCCCGGGCTTTTTTCAAGTACAATTTCAACTCCGAAGACCCTGCTTCTATCGAAATCGAAGACAGAGTAAGATGTTTTTGTGGCATTTCCGGGGTCGGAAGCTGCATCAAACAGACAGACCTTGGAAACAGAAAGTAAACCCGCGTCGTGAATGACAAGTCCCGCATCTTTTTCGGGATTAGTGAGAATTTCGGAATTTGTGAGTGCCATTTCCTCACTTCTGAAAAGTGTCAGTCTCAATTTTTCGATGGCGGGATGCGAAGACTGTCTGACCTCAGGGGAATTTAATCTTTCCCTCAAGGCATGCAATTGACTCATTTTGAACATTGACTGAAGTTCATACGGGAGAATATCAGAGGAATATTCTGACTGTGTCAGAAACTTTTTTAGAGTGTCAGAAACCCGTAGAACAAACCAGAACTCATTTTGCTCGAAAGCTTCTCCAACCAGTAGTTTAAGCCTGTCCGGATTAGAGCGATTAGCCTCAACATTCGCCAGAAGTTCCCCTGCTTCAAAAAATTTTCGTAATTTGCTCCACTCCGGGTAGTTCTTTTTAGCCATCAGCCACGCAAGCTCATAATAAGTGGATGCGTCATCGAATTCCCCGTTTCCCCCGAGTATTCTGGCTTTATTCAGATAAGTGAGAGCCAAAAGCTCTTTTTGTTCCCCTTCGGTTGTGTTCAGTTCCTGAATGGCTGATTCATAATTTGAAAGCCGAAATTCGAGAAACCCTCTGTGAATCATGGTGAAGACATTTTCACCCCTGAGATTTCGGGAGCGGTCGAGGAGGGTTTGAGCGGTTACAGGGTCACCATTTTCCAGTAGCGCCCAGGCGTAACAGACTGCTGCATCCACATCGTCAGTATTTCTCAGGTAGTATGTTTTCGCTCCATCCAGGGCGACCCGGTATCTGCCCTTTCGGAGATGCTCAATAATTTCATTCAGTGTAATGGTTGTATTCATCTTGGCCGGTTAGTCTTTAATTTTGTCGATCATCTCTTTATATTTTATCAGTCTTGCCTGAGCTCTGTCGCCAAGTTTGGCAAGTTTTACAACTGACTTCAGCAATTTCTTGTAGCTTTCAAGCAGTTTCATGTATTCCAAGGAAATCTCCTCACGGTTGATGTTCCCGAGCAGTTCCTTCACTTTTTCTGCATCTTCGAGCTGAGCAAAATATTCCTGAAACACTTTTTCATTTTTGTCCATTACTGAGCCCTTTCCGCGACAATATCAAAATTAAAGGATACATCCTCTCTAAAATCGGCACCTGTTTCAGCAGAATCATTATCATCTTCATCATGGTACCAGACGAGTGAGACAACACCACCGGAGGAGTGGAACAATTCAAGTTTTTCCATGATATCCGACATAAATTTTATACTGCTTGAATTCAGGTAATAGACTCGCAGCTCAAACTTCAATTTACCAGAACCGCTAATTGTGAAGTCAGAAATCCAGTCGATCACGGGAGCAAAAAATGCACTTGAATCCTCGGGCAACGATGATCCTGTTATAGTGCAGACTCCTGTAACACAATTAAAATCAATCCCAAGTGTTTTTTTTGATTGCTTAATTATTAAATTTGTCAATGCTATCTCCGGTTTGAATACATTAAATTAACGAACTGGATGCCGCCTGTTCACTCTGAAACCAATAACAGTTACATCATCCCGCTGTTCCTCAGTTCCGCGATGTTGCAGGAAAGCGGCAAGGACAAGTTCTTTTTGTTCCGGGAGGGGCTTCTCAAATCCGGTGGAAAAGAGTTCCTTTAGTTTATTGCTTCCGAGTTTTTTGTTCCCGTCGTTGTTTTGGTCCACAATTCCATCAGAAAAGAGAAAGAAGGAATCATCGGATTTGGGGAATAAAACAGTTTCGGTAAATTTGCGTTCTTTTCTTTTCAGGTCACCCACTGATCTTGAAACACCTTTTATCTCAAACAGGTTTCCTTCAGAAATGTAGATTAATGGTCTGTAGGCACCTGCAAAAGTAAGGGACCCGTCGATCTCATCGACAACACATATGCCCATGTCCATCCCGTCAATTGAACCTGAATGTTGCCGTTTCTTAAGCTCCTCAATAATTCTTTCATCCATTTCCTCTAAAATCTCCGCAGGGGAAGTGACCTGATTTCTCAGGATTATTTCGTTGAGCAACAGTTTCCCGATTATCGACATAAAGGCTCCGGGGACACCGTGACCGGTGCAATCAGCGAGGACAATAACTGTTTTTCTGTCAACCTTCTCGACCCAGTAAAAATCGCCACTCACAACATCTTTTGGCAGATAAATCAGGAAATACTCATCAAGCAATCCGATTAAATGTGTGTCTTCGGGAAGAATGGCTTCCTGGATTTTCTTTGCATAGTTAATGCTGTCCGAGATAAGTTTGTTCCTTATACCGAGTTCATCATTACTTTTGGCAAGGAGTTCGGCAGTTTTACGGAGCTCTTTTGTCCGGTCAGCAACCTTGTTTTCAAGTTCTCTGTTAATCTCCTTAAGTTCTTCTTCCCTTTGCGACAGGGTTGCCTGCATCAGATTCAGATCAGTAGCAAGTTCATTAAACTCATCCGAACTGTTTATCAACAATTCTCCCTTATAGTCTCCCTTGACGATTTTTGCAAGAAATTTTCTGACGGTTTGAAGTGGCGCGAGGGCATTGCCTGTTCCGAAGTAGACAAAAATCAATACAACAATTAACCCTGCAACAAAAAAGAGAATTGAAACAAGGAAAACCGAATTGATGGAAGCAAAAAGCTCATCCTCGTATTCATATAAAATTACCCGCCATCCATTCAGAGATATATACGAGTAAAAAGCGTGGATTTTTCTCTCTCCTGTTTTATCATCTATTACCAGTTTGCCGTTTCTACCCAGATTCAGACTGTCCACCAAAATTTTTCTGGATTGTTCGGATGCCACTGAATTGAGGTCTGTCAGAAGATTTTTGTTGAGAATCCTGCCGCTGTCAGGGTGGGAAATGTAGGTGGCCTGGCCATCGATTACAAGGAAACGGTTTGAGTAGCTTTTGAAGTTGCTGATTAGAAATCCGTTCATGTCGCCAAGTGAAAAATCGACTACAACTACACCGATACATTTCGAATCCCTTATTATCGGAGCAGAATAAGTCACAACTTTCACTCCCTTTAACAAGGAAGAGTAAAATGGTGAACTCCAGTAAGGTTTCCCTGTCATGACAGGTTTATTGTACCAGTTATATGAAGTGTCCCGGTAATTGTACCGGGTACTGTCCAGTCCAAAATCGATAACAGCGTTCTCTCCTCCCTTTTCATAAATAAAGAAACCATGATGATGCTTGTTTGGCAGGAAAGCATAGGGCTCGAATGCGATTCCGGCAGCAAAAAGCACCGTGTCGCGAGCAATTATTTTGGCAAGCAGCGCTTTTAGTTCAGCATCATCGAATCCATTCGATTTGCCGACCACATCTGCAAGTTGATCAGCGAGATGGGTAGCCGAGCTCAGAATGGTTTCAACGCGGGTAGCATAAGAAAAGACGAGCTTTTCATATCTTTCTTCAAAATTCGCAATTGTTGAATCTTTCAACACAGAGGTTGTATACCATGCAGTACCTCCAAATATCAGGGAGAAAACGATGCAGAGAAATGTAATTAATTTGGCTTTCAGTGAGAATTTCATTGCGGAACTGCTATTAAACAGGTTGTTAAAAGGGAAATTAAAAAGAAAATATCGATTGCTTAAAATAATGAAAAGTGATCTAAGAGTAATTTAAATGAATCACATTTTTTTTATTTATACCCGTTAGAATAATCAGTAATTTTTTGTAGTTTTTGTGGTCAAATTTTGTTGATTTCAAATCACAGGAAATCCAATGCAGAAGCGATTTACACCCCTCGTGGTAATAATTTCCCTTTTTCTTTTAACCTTTTACGGATGTAAAAGCGATCCGGTCTCAACCCCTGTTGACCCTCTCAGCAATTACCAGAAGCCGTTTTCGACAAGCGGGATTACGATTCTTGATGCACAATATATCGACACTACACAACTTATGTCGCACATCGATAAATTTGCTGCTTCACCAAACTACTATCTCGCCGACTTTGGGAATCATGTACAAAATCTCCCGAATGTTTCAGGCGCCCGTATCATCTGGTATTGTAAAATCAGCTATACTTCAACCGATAACAAGGGGGCTCCCATTACCCTCACAGGGAAGTTGATATACCCCTATTTCCCCGGAAAGGATATAACTGCACCGCTTATTTCGTTTCAGCACGCTACGGAACTCATGAAAAAGAACGCACCGTCACAATGGCAGATAAACTCCAATCCCGGGGAGTTCAGTGAGGTTACAATTGCTGCCGGACTTGCTTTTAAGAACAGTTGGGCTGTAATCCTTCCCGATTATCAGGGGATGGGTGACGACACAGGAGAACCGCATCCGCTTTGTAATGCCGACAGGCTTGGGAAATCCACCGCTGATCTGATAGCCAACATGGAAGCGTATCTGAAGTCGAAAAGCAACAACACAAATCTTGTCTGGAACGGTCAGTTGTTCCTGATGGGCTTTTCAGAAGGCGGATATGCAACTCTTGCTGCTGTGAAAGAATTGGAAAAAAGGGGTGGAATCACCATTACGGGTGCTGCATGTATGGATGCCCCTCTTGACATCACCGGCGCCATGATTGATGTAATGCTCTCTGATTCTCCGTTTGGTGCTCCATACTTCCTGCCATATCTGCTTAGAGGTTACAATTCTGTTTATGAGTCATCAAAGGTCTTTAATTTCGACTCGATTCTGGTGGCACCCTACAACAAGGATCTTTGGACGCTTGCTGACGGTTTCCACACCACAGCCGAGGTTAATGCCAAAATGCCGTCTGATAAAATTGTAAAGAAGATTTTCAAACAGTCAACTATCGACTCTATGCGAACTCCGAACAGCTCAATCTGGAAAATTCTGCATGAAAATGATATCTGGAACGGTTGGGTTCCCAAGAGTAAAATCATGATAGCTCATTGCATGAATGACGATCTTGTTCCTTACGGTAATTACACAAAAGTAAAATCAGTATGGAGCGGACAATCCAATATCGAGTTTTTCGAATTGGGGCAATGCCGGAACTATCTTGGTTCTGTGCATGTATCCATTGCGCCGTGGGCATTTTTGCAGGGGACTCTGTGGATATCAGAACAGGTGAAATGACACTTCGGTGAGTTTCACTTTCTAACTTTTAAGTAAGAAAAAGCCCCGATTTGTTTGGGGCTTTTTTTTGTATTTTTGAAAATTGAAATAATAAGATTAAACCGGAGCAAAAAAGATGTTCAGACTGGCGTTACTGTTTTTTACATTTGCCTTTTTTGTTAGTGCACAGACTCTAAAAATAAATAAAGTGGAACCTCCCAACTGGTGGACGGGAATGACTAAAAATAAAATCCAGTTGATGGTGTACGGAGAGGGGTTGTCGGGTGCTACGGCAGCATCAAAATCGGGTGTAAAGATACTTGGGACAAGCAGTTTCAACGATGGCTATTTGTTCATCGATATTGAAATACCTTCAGATACAAAACCGGGTGATTATGAGATCGAAGTAACCTCAAAAGGTAAAACCACAAAACTGAATTTCCCCGTCCAAAAAAGAACAGGGAAAAAACCCGCAGGATTCTCTTCAGATGATATTATTTATCTTGTAATGCCCGACAGGTTTGTGAATGGCGATACAAAAAATGATGCCGTTAAAGGGCTTTCAGAATCGGTAGACAGAGGATTTTATGACGGCAGACACGGGGGCGACCTGCAAGGTATAATTAACAAACTCGACTATATAAAAGAGCTCGGTTTTACAGCATTGTGGCTGACCCCTGTAGTCGAAAACAACACATTCAGAAGCTATCACGGCTACTCTGCTACGGATTTCTACAGTGTGGATGCGCGGCTTGGTGATAATGCCCTCTACAAAAAAATGGTTGAAGAGGCGCAAAAAAGGGGAATCAAGGTAATCCTCGATCATGTGGCGAATCATTTCAGCAAAGATCATCAGTGGGCAAAACTGCTCCCTCATCCGGGCTGGGTAAACGGTTCGTTCGCTTCACCTCCGCCTCCTGTTCACCATAAACAGGTGTTCCCCGACATTAATAGCGACAGTTCAACCATAAAAAAAGTGGTTGAGGGCTGGTTCACTGACTACATGCCCGATTTTAATCAGACCAACAGTTTTGTTGCAAATTACATAACGCAAAACACCATCTGGTGGGTCGAATTCGCGGGTCTCGATGGCATTCGTGAAGATACATATCCCTATAACCATGAAGGATACATGGCTGAGTGGGCAAAAACGATTCTGGAAGAATATCCCACCATGAATATTGTTGCAGAGGTGTGGACAGGTGAACCGTCATTTCTCTCCTACTATCAAAGCGGAAGCAGAACCCGTAAAAATTTCGATAATTACATTAAATCTCTTACAGATTTTGGTCTGAGGGATGTAATCTACCAGTGGCTCGAGGGGAGAGGCAACATGTACAATGTTTACAGTGCCCTCGCTATGGATTTTCTCTATGGTGACCCGAACGAGCTTGTCACCTTTGTCGATAATCACGATATCAACCGTGGAATGTTCGGAGCAAACGGAAATATTGCCAAGTTCAAAACTGCTTTCACATTGCTCCTGACAACGAGGGGGATCCCTCAGATTTTTTACGGTACTGAAATCGGCATAAAAGGAACGGATCATCACGGCTACCTGAGGGCGGACTTCCCCGGTGGCTGGAAAGAGGATCAGAGGGATGCCTTCACCAAAGAGGGACGGACTTCTACTGAAAACGACCTTTACAATCATCTGAAAAAACTGATAGAGATAAGAAGAAACAATAAAGCCTTCACCCATGGGAAACTTACACACTTCCCCCCTGTGCAGGATGTGTATGTCTATTTCAGAGAATTTAACGGTGAAAGATTCATGGTTGCAATCAATGGAAGTGACAAAGAAAGAACCGTAGGCTTCGATAATTTTGGTGAAAGACTCAACGGAATATTCTCAGGCAAAGACCTCCTGACAGATGAAGAAATGAAGATAGCCTCTGACAGGAAACTTGTTTTGGGTGCGTATCAGTCGGTAGTATTGAAGTTGAGGTAGGCAGTTATCTTTGTTGAAAAGGGAAGAATGACAGAGTGAAATCGATCATTCTTCCCGTTTGTAAACTATTTTAACTGGTTGATGGCATTTTCATAAACGCTGATATCCACCAGACCCACATGTTTTTCAACGATGTTTCCATCCTGATCGATAATGAAAGAAGTGGGAATCGCTTCAATTCCACCGTAAGCGGCGGCAATTTCACTGTTTGCATATGCAACAGGATAATTGATGTTCATCGACTTAATAAAGCCGGGAACCTCACCAATCGTATTTTGATCATCCACCGAAACACCTATTACAACAACCCTGTCACCATATTTTTTCTGTAATTCGATCAGATCGGGAATTCCTTTTCTACAAGGCGGGCACCATGTAGCCCAAAAATCCAGAATAACGACTTTCCCTTTATAGTCGGAAAGTTTAACATCCATTCCGCCACCCGCATTTTTAAGCGTGAAGTCGGCGGCTTTCTCCGTGCCGGTTCCAAGCGGTTTTGTTTCAGGCTGTTCCGTTTTTTTGTTTTCTACCGGTTTCGTTTCCGTTTTTTTGCTGCATGAAGTAAAAGCGATGAGCGATACGACGAGCAGGGCTGCCAGTGCAAATTTGATTCTCATTAATAATCTCCTAAAAAGTTGAGATAGTTGGATGAACAAAAGTCGATTAAGATTCAATTATTTTTTGACAGTACTGTCTTTAAGCAGTGTATCTTTTGTCACCACTTCATTTTTTAGAAGATTTTTCACGCTGTCAGGAGTAATTCCGGGTGGAAGATTGCCGCTCTCGGGTTCTGTCCGTGTGTTGTTTAAAATCAGAAAAAAGATAACCACAATTCCAAAAACGACTCCCTGAATCCAGCTTTTATGTTTTCTGTAGTATGCGAGCCACTCGGGAACAGGTTTTTCAGTCTCTTTTTTCCCGATTTTGCGTTCTTTGTTCTCTTTTGCCATTAACTTCCATTTCGTGAAAATTCTTAAATTGAAGTGTAAAAATAATCTAATATGTAATCAAAACTATACCCAAAAATAAATATCAGGAACTCATATTATCTTAAGAGCGTTAAGATATAATAAGTAAAATTTCAATAAACAAATAATATCCTGACAAAAGAGAGAAGTTTAGAGTAAAATGCTCATACTGCAAGTGCTGCTTCCCTTCATTTTTGCACCGTTCGTTCCTGTTATTTCAAAAAATATCAGCGGACGGGTCACGGGTATTCTTTTTTCTCTTCTGCCGCTCGGCTTGTTCCTCCTTTTCCTTTTCGATTTCTTCTCGTTGCCTGTCTCAGGATTCCCTCCTGTTGTATATGAGTGGATTCCTTCGATGGGGGTGGAACTGGCGATGAGAGCTGATGGATTGAGTCTTCTCTTTGGATTGATTATTACGGGAATTGGTGCTGCTGTCTTCCTTTTTGCGGGGAGCTATCTTGGGACCGGAAAAGACACGGTAAAATTCTACATCTACATAATGATTTTCATGGGAGCGATGCTCGGAGTGGTTTTCTCCGACAATCTTCTCCTTCTCTTCATTTTCTGGGAGCTTACATCCCTCTCATCATTTCTGCTTATTGGTTTCAAACACAAGTACCTCGAATCGAGATATGCGGCGCTTCAGGCATTGCTTGTTACGGGAATTGGTGGTTTGTCGCTTCTCGCTGCGGTGATTCTGATTTATCTCTCGGCTGGTACATTTTCGATCTCTGAACTGATAAAAAATCCCTCATTGATAACGGGAAGCAGCAACCTGACCGCAATAATCCTCCTTATGCTCGGCGGGGCATTTACCAAATCTGCACAATTTCCGTTCCATTTTTGGCTTCCCAATGCCATGGAAGCTCCTACGCCTGTAAGTGCTTACCTTCATTCTGCCACCATGGTGAAAGCGGGAGTGTTTCTCGTGGCGCGTATGAACCCCGTTTTTGCTGAAATTGGATTGTGGGGTGATCTGCTCCTCTGGTTTGGCGGATATACAATGATTCTGGGTGCATTTCTTGCCCTCAAGCAGACTGATCTTAAACGAATACTTGCCTACACAACACTCAGTGTACTTGGTACGCTCATGATGTTGATTGGTTACGGTACAGAACTTGCCATTAAAACTATGATAATCTATCTCGTGGCACATGCACTCTACAAGGGAACACTTTTCCTGACTGCCGGAGCGATTGATCACTCGACGGGAACGAGGGATGTCCGGATACTGGGAGGGCTTGCAAGAAAAATGCCTGTTACCGCCTTTGCCGGAATTGCGGCTGCACTTTCCATGTCGGGTGTAATACCTTTTGTAGGATTTATCGGTAAGGAATATCTCTATGAAAATGCGCTAAAAGGGGAACCCTTTCTCGTTTTTGCTGTTTTCTTTGCAGGTGTTGTGATGGTATTTTCTGCGATTCAGGCGGGTTTTCATCCATGGTTCGGACAGGGAAGTGAAACCCCAAAAGAACCGCATGAAGGTGATTTTACTCTTACTCTTGGCATTGGCGTAACCGCTACACTTGGACTGGTTCTCGGACTTTTTTCCTCATCTCTCCTTTCAGGTATCGCGACAATGGCGGTTTCACCCGTTCTGGGGAGGGAGATCGTTGTGAAAGCGGGACTGTGGCACGGTTTCAATTTTATTTTCATTCTTAGTCTTGCCACACTTGCTGCCGGTTACGGTTTCTATAAAGTGAGGGAGAAGTTTTACCTTCTGCCCCAGGTTTACGGTCCACTCGAATATTTAATGCCCTCAAAACTTTACGATAAAGCCCTTAAATTATTGGTAATTACATCAAAAAAGCAGACGACTTTCTTTCAGAACGGATATTTGCGTTATTATATAATTACAATATTTGCCACAGCGGTACTACTTGCCGGTGGTTATTTTGTCCCCCACTTCGATGCGGGTACCATTTCCATCGATCCCCAGATTGAAATTTATGAGGTCCTCGTCGGACTCGTGATGATCTCTGGGGCTCTCATTGCGGCACTTGCCAACAGCAGACTCTATGCCGTTACAGGACTGGGTATCACCGGGTTCGGAATGGCGATGATTTTTATCCTCTACGGCGCACCCGACCTCGCTTTGACACAGTTTTCCATCGAGACCCTTTCGGTAATACTTTTTGTTCTCGCTCTTTACAAGTTACCCCGTTTCCTGAAAATATCAAACAAAAGTGCGAAAATCAGGGATGTTGTCATCGCTTCCACAGTTGGGATACTCATTACATTTGTAATTCTTGCCGTTTACTCTGTGGAGCACAGCACGGATCTCAAACAGTTCTTTGCTGAAAAAAGCCTTACTGAGGGGAAGGGGAGAAACATTGTCAATGTGATTCTGGTCGACTTTCGCTCAATCGATACCATGGGTGAGATAACCGTGCTGGGAATTGCTGCCATTGGCATCTACGGGCTTGTGAAACTGATCAGGAGGGACGGATAATGCCGAGTTTAATCCTGAGAACTGCATTAAAATATTTGATGCCGGGATTGTTCCTCTTTTCCCTTTTTCTTCTCTTCAGAGGCCACAACGAACCGGGAGGCGGATTTGTCGGTGGACTTGTGGCATCGGCTGCCATCGTCCTCTATACTCTCTCTTCAGGAGTTAAGGAAGCAAGTGAAATGCTTCGTGTTCCTCCCGTCATGCTGATTGCAACCGGTTTGTTCGTCGCACTTCTGGCAGGTTTCCCCGGCTTGATTGCGGGTGGTGAATTCATGCAGGGGGTATGGCTCGACATGAAAATTCCCGTAATCGGAAAGTTTGGCACTCCTGTCCTCTTCGACATGGGAGTCTATCTCCTTGTAACCGGGATGGTGGTGAAAGTAATTTTTACCCTCGCAGAGAAAGAGGAGGAGGGCTGATATGGTTCTTTTTCTTGCGATAATCACGGGAGTTCTGACGGCTGTCGGAATTTATATGATCCTCAGAAGAAGCATGGTGAAAATGATAATTGGTCTTGCATTTCTGGGGCATGCAGCGAACCTTCTCATTTTTACAATCGGCAGAATAACAAAGGGGAAAGCCGCTTTTGTACCTGAAGGGCTCGATTCTCCTTTTGAACCGTTTGCGGATCCGCTTCCACAGGCTCTGATTCTTACAGCCATTGTAATCGGTTTTGGTGTTCAGGCGTTTCTGATAGTTCTCTTCAAGCAGAATTACAAGAGCCTGCAATCTGACGATCTTGATGACATGAACACAACAGACAGGCTGGGTTGATGGCATGAAACTCCTGATTTTATTACCACTTCTTATACCGTTTTTTGCTGCAATTCTAACCATCTTCTTCAGGGAGAGAATTCAGGCACAAAGGATAATATTCTCTGCATCATCAGGTTTTGTCCTTCTTGTTTCCGTTTTTCTGCTGCAGCATGTCTTTACATCCGGAACTTATGCTGTTCAGGTTGGCGGTTGGGAGGCACCCTTTGGAATATCATTTGTGGTCGATAAATTAGCTGCAATAATGATCGCTATCTCCGGCTTAATGGCTTTTGCCTCCTCGTTTTATGCCTTCGCAACGATAGATGCTGAAAGGGAGAAATTCGGATTTTACACACTCCTTTCCACTCTTTTTATGGGGATCAACGGCAGTTTTCTTACGGGTGACATCTTCAACCTTTATGTCTGGTTCGAAGTGATGCTGATGTCGTCGTTTGTGCTTATTTCCCTAGGGGGTACCAAAGCCCAACTCGAGGGTGCGATAAAGTATGTAACGCTCAATCTCGTTTCCTCCCTCTTTTTCCTTGTTGCGGTCGGAATATTGTATGGAATTGCCGGTACTCTGAACATGGCTGATCTTGCGGTGAAGATTCCCGCAATCAAAGAGCAATGGCTTACCACAACAGTCGCGATCTTTTTTCTGATAGCTTTTGGTATCAAATCAGCAGTATTTCCCCTCTTCTTCTGGCTGCCGGCTTCGTATCACACACCTCCTGCGGTTGTTTCCGCTGTTTTTGCGGGAATGCTCACAAAAGTTGGTGTTTATGCCATGATCCGGGTATTCACCTTGATTTTTGATAACAATACTGAGGTGACACACACAATCCTGCTGGTAATTTCGGGATTCACCATGGTGGTTGGTGTTTTGGGAGCCGCCGCTCAGAATGACATTAGGCGGATTCTCTCGTTTCACATCGTCAGTCAGATAGGGTACATGATCATGGGGCTTGCCCTCAATTCTCCGCTCGCACTTGCGGGTGCAATTTTCTATATAATACACCACATCATTGTAAAGACGAATCTGTTTCTCGTAGGAGGCATAATAAGGGAGATCAAAGGAAGTTACGCACTCGACAGACTCGGGGGTGTTTACAAGGCATATCCTTTGCTTGGCTTGCTTTTCCTTGTTCCTGCCCTCTCACTTGCGGGAATACCTCCTCTTTCGGGATTTTGGGCAAAATTTTCATTAGTCAAGGCGGGTTTTGCTGCTGAAGCATGGCTGATTACCGGTGTGTCGCTTTTTGTCTCAATTCTTACCCTCTATTCGATGATGAAAATCTGGAACGAGGTTTTCTGGAAGGATCTGCCCAAAGATGTTCCTGAAATCGACAGGTATTCTTCGATCTCCCGCAATAAAAAAATAATGCTCATTGCTCCCGCTGTGGCTTTGGCAGTCTGCACTCTTGTCATCGGTTTTTATACCGCACCTTTTTTTGATGCTGCTGCGGAGTCTGCAAGAGAATTATTGAACAAAACTGATTACATCAATTCCGTGCTGAGGTTCAAATGATGGGTAAACTCTCACTCAACATCACACTTGGAGTTGTCTGGATGTTCCTTTCAGGCAGTTTTGGCATATTTGCTTTGTTTGAAGGACTGGCAGTTGGATTTGGTGTAATATTCCTTCTCGAGAGAGTGATAGGAGCTTCAAACTATACCAAAAAACTCTTTAAGGCAGTGAATCTGCTCTTCTTCTTTATTTGGGAATTGATTGTGTCGAATTACAATGTTGCGAAGGAGCTGCTTACACCACAATTCCTTTCCGAACCTGCAATAGTGGCAGTGCCTCTTTCTCTAAAAGGTGATTTTGAGATTACGCTTCTTGCAAACCTGATTACACTCACCCCGGGGACGCTGAGCATAGATGTGTCGCCTGACAGGAAGTTTCTCTATGTCCATTTGATGTACGCCGGTGATCCCGACAAGGCAATTGCAGATATCAAATCGGGATTCGAAAGAAGGATACTGGAGGTGTTTGAATAATGTTTCTTGAATTTGCATTAACCTATTCCCTGATACTTATCTCCCTTTCCATGCTTATCGTATTAATAAGGCTGGTAAAGGGACCTCACACTGCCGACAGGGTTGTGGCTCTTGACCTTACAACCTCACTTGGAATTGCATTCATTGCGGTTTATTCCATAAAAAGCGGTGAAACCTACATTCTCGATGCGGGCCTTGTTCTCGGCTTTGTCAGTTTTCTTGGCACAGCGGGATTTGCATATTATCTACAATTACGGAGTAAAAAATGAGCGACATTCTCACCGGTTCTTTTCTCATCCTCGGCAGTTTTGTTATTCTTCTCGCCGCTCTCGGTATCCTGAAGATGCCAGATATCTACCTTAGAATGTCAGCCTCCACGAAAGCCTCAACTCTCGGTATTTCAATAATCCTGATAACCACCGGGCTCCACTTCGGTACGACAGAAATAATTTCCCGAACCATTCTCATAGTTGTTTTTCTGATGATTACCGCCCCCGTGGCATCCCACCTTCTCGGTAAAGCCGCGTACCTTAACAAGTTACCGCTCTGGAACACAAAGAGGGATGACCTGAAGAAGCTATGAGTTATTAGTTATGATTTATGAGTTTTTAGTTATTGGTTAAATTGCTGAGACAGGAACTATGCCGGAGTATCACAAAATTTTCGGGTTAAATCTTAACTCATAACTAATAATTCATAACTCATAATTCTCTTAGAGTTCTTTTTTTGGTACATTTAAAGACGGAGATTTTTAAAATTTGAAAAAGGATATTCATGAACTCAAAAGATTATATTGCAATTGAAGAAAAGTTTGGTGCCCACAATTATCATCCGCTGGATGTGGTGATTGATCATGCAGAAGGTGTTTACATGTGGGATGTTGACGGTAAAAAATATTTGGACTGTCTTGCTGCCTATTCAGCAGTAAATCAGGGACATTGCCATCCCAGAATTGTAAAGGTATTGAAAGATCAGGCAGAAAAGGTTACATTGACCTCGAGGGCTTTCAGAAACAACCAGTTGCCTCTGCTCGCTCAGGAATTGTGCGAACTGACCGGTTATCAGATGATGCTTCCCATGAACTCGGGTGCGGAAGCTGTTGAGACCGCTCTTAAGGCTGCCCGTAAATGGGGACACAAGGTGAAAGGAATTGCCGAAGATAAAGGGACAATCCTTACCTGTACAAACAATTTTTCGGGAAGAACCATCTCCATCGTTAGTTTTTCGACTGAAGAACAATATAAAGACGGATTTGGACCTTTTACCCCCGGTTTTCACAATGTTGAATACGGTAACATTGAATCGCTTAAAGCGGCAATTAATGATGATACCATCGCGTTCCTTATCGAACCGATTCAGGGTGAAGCAGGTATCATAATACCACCCGACGGTTATTTGAAAGAGGCTTTTGACCTGTGCAAAAAACACAATGTTCTTTTTATCGCTGATGAAATTCAGTCAGGTCTCGGTCGTTCAGGCAAGCTTTTTGCTTTCCAGTATGAAGACATTAAACCGGATGTGGTGATTATAGGAAAAGCCCTTTCGGGTGGCTGTTATCCTGTGTCAGCAGTTCTATCCGACAGGGAAGTGCTGGGAGTTTTCAATCCCGGTGACCACGGATCAACATTCGGCGGAAATCCGCTCGGTGCCGCAGTGGCAAGAGAGAGCCTTAAAGTTCTGGTTGAAGAGAAACTCGTTGAGAACTCTTTTGAACTCGGAAATTACTTCCGTGCAGAACTTTCCAAAATCGCCTCGGCTCATGTGAAAGAGATCAGAGGAAAAGGGTTGTTCATCGGTGTTGAGCTGCATGAGTCCTCAGGCGGTGCCAGAAGATTCTGCGAAGCACTCGCTGAAAGAGGAATTTTATGTAAAGAAACACATACACATGTCATCCGTTTCGCTCCTCCGCTTGTGATTACAAAAGCGGAAATAGATGAGGCTCTCGGGCACATCCGCGAAGTCCTTCTGATGGCATGATAAAAACAATTTTCAATACCGTGAGATATTGATCATTTTTATTCTCAAACATTAAAGAATCGGAATAAATGAAATGAAACTTTCTGATCTGCTGAAAAAGGAATTTATAATTCCTGAACTCTCAGGTAACACAAAAGAAGAAGTTATTAACCAAATGGTGGATCTTTTTGCTGAAGATCCTCGTGTAAACGATCTCGAAAAAGTAAGAACTTCAGTTTTTGAGAGAGAGAAAATAATATCAACGGGAATTGGCAAAAACTTTGCACTTCCTCACGGCAAGACAGACGCAATAACGGAGATTCTCTGTGCATTTGGCAAGGCTTCGCACCCTGTGGAGTATAATGCGCACGATGGTCAGCCCGTTCACCTTGTTTTTCTTCTCGTGGGGAAGGAAAATCTCGTCAGCCTTCACATCAAACTTCTTAGCAGGATATCAAGGATGATGACCAAGGATGAGTTCCGTCGTAAACTGATGGAAGCCAAAACTTCTGACGAAATAATGAACATCTTCAATACCGAAGAAGAAACCTACTACGAAAACCTGTAATCTGACAGAAAACTGATGCCTTTACGCAAGCAAGAGGGTGTCCCCAAGATACCCAAAACAAGAAAAAAGACCATCGACAAGATGATGAATACCACCCCTGTGAAAACAGAGGATTCCATCGAGTACAAAGCGATGGTATATTACTTCTTCGACAAAGTTCAGAAAAAACAGTTCTATGTACTGACAATCATGACGGTAAAAGAGTTTGTTTATCTGAACTATGAGATATCGGTGGATGTCAGGAAGGTCAGAAACACTATTGATGTCAGCCTGCTTGGTCTTAACACCCGGCAGGCTTATCATGTTCAGGCGGGTCCCGCTCGCGTAGACCTCTTTTTTGAAGACCTTTTCGGTAAACACACATTCAATGTTATCAAACAGGACGGCAGTATAAACTCCATTTCGGTTGATTTTAATATCTACAAAAAGGAAATGCTGCTGGTTGAAGAGTCGATGCCTGACAAGAAAAACAACAGACTTTTCTGCGGGTTCCGGCTTGCTCCCGAGTTAAACACTTTTGAAGAGGTTGACAGATAGATGTATCCTGAAATATTGACAATCGGACCCTTTACAGTCCACAGTTACGGCTTGATGCTCGGAATTTCCTTCATTGTCGCAAGCTGGATGCTCTCGAAGGAATTTGAAAGAAGGGGAGTTGATACCAATTTTGCAACTGAAATTACACTTCTCGCCATCGTCTTTGGTGTGGCAGGAAGCAAGCTTTTTCACCTCCTGGCTAATCCCGGTGAATTCAGAACTGACCCGGTAGCTGCGATTTTTTCCCCCGGCGGACTCACATTCCACGGTGGCCTCCTTCTTGCAATGCTTGCAATATTTCTCAGGATGAAACAAAAGAAAATCCCCTTCCTTTTTGTGGCTGATGCAGTTGCCCCGGCACTCGCTCTCGCATACGGAATCGGAAGAATCGGCTGTCACCTCGCAGGTGACGGTGACTACGGTCTGCCAACCGACCTGCCTTGGGGTACCAACTATGAAAACGGTATTGTAAAACCTTCATTGATGTTCCTCGGAACAGAGGTGGGTAAAGCCTTCCCCGGTGGAATGGTGCCCGATAATACCCCTCTGCACCCGACCCCGATCTATGAATTTCTTTTGATGTGTGTTTTGTCATTCGGTTTGTGGAAACTAAGAACAAAAGACTGGCCGACAGGTAAGCTTTTTTCAATCTATCTCATTTTTGCCGGTCTCGAAAGATTCATGATTGAGTTTATCAGACTGAATCCAAGATTGTTTCTCGGACTCAGTGAAGCTCAACTCGTGGCTCTTGGTCTCTTTTTTGCCGGTGCATGGGGCTTCTACTATTACACCTGGCAGAATCCGGATAAACCAAGGTTTGTTCCGCCCGATTCTCTAAAACCGAAAAAAGAAGAAAAACAAGCGGCAAAGAAAACCAAAAAGTGAGCGAGTCGATCGTAATAGCGGGCAGAAAACCCGTTTTGGAAGCTCTTAAAGCGACTGCCAAAGTTGATATTGTCTTTTTTCAAAGGGGTATCAAAGGCGAACTCTTAAAGGAAATCTCTGAACTCGCAGGTAAAAAACGGATTCAGGTCTCGGAAATAGACCCCAAGAAATTCGCCGATCTTACCCGCGGACATGAAACCACCCAGGGAGTCGCTGCAAAGGTTCAGGCATTTCAGACAGTTGCACTTCAGGAACTGATTTCGTTCTCCCTAAAAAGAAACAAACTCCTTCTCGCACTCGATTCCGTGCAGGATCCCCACAATCTCGGTGCCATCATCCGGTCTGCAGAGTGTGCTGGTGTTGACGGAATCATAGTCACAAAACATGGAAGTGCCCCCTTAAACATCACCGCATTCAAAACCTCGGCAGGTGCAGCCGCACATATGAAAATTGCAGAAGTGAACAACCTCGTGACTGCCATCGAAGAGTGTCAGAAAGCAGGCTTTTGGTCTGTCGGACTCGCCCTCGAAGACACTCCGCACAAACCCAAAATTGACTACACATCCCCCCTCCTCATAATCTCCGGAAATGAAGAAAAAGGCATCCGCCGCCTCGTAAAAGACAAATGCGACTTCATCGTAACCATCCCCATGCTTGGAAAAATTCAATCCCTCAATGTATCCGTCGCTACAGGCGTCACCCTCTTCAATATCCTCAGAGAAAGAGGAATTTGGTAGAAGGCTGAATAACGAGGGCTGAATATTTGAAGGCTGACGGCTGAAATTTTGAAGGATGAATAACGAGGGCTGAATATTTGAAGGCTGACGGCTGAAAAATCAATAGCCTGGGAATTCATTCCCAGGAAACTTGACGATATCCACAACCTTAGGCTACAGAAAAGGAGCGACAATCGTCTCGATTGTCCTACCGACAAAATTGAGCCCTTTGGGCGACATATTTTGAACACGATAATCATGATAAGAAAGAATTCTAAGAATAAAGCCCTTGTGGCGACATGTGGAAACAGCTATGATCTATGAACTACTAGCTATGAACTGGAGCAGATGAGCCCTTTGGGCGACATATGGGGAAAGCTATGATCTATGAACTATTAGCTATGAACTGAAGCAGATTAGCCCTTTGGGCGACATGTGGGTAGAACTCCCGCGACTAATATCAAAAGAGCCCTTTGGGCGACATGTGGATAGAATCAAAAAAATAATACCTTATACCTAATCCCTAATACCTGAATAAAGCCCTTTGGGCGACATATGGATAGAATAAATTCCTGCCGACAAATTTAACGCCTCTTACACCCCCTCCATCTCGCAGAATCGGCAATATTCCGAAAAACTTATAATAATTTCGGAATAGAATCCGAAAAACTTATAATAATTTCGGAATAAAATCCGAAAAACACATAATAATTTCGGAATAGAATCCGAAAAACACAATTTAACTGCCGATGGAGAATAAAACAGACTTCAATCTGATGATTATTTGATCCCTGTGGCGAAATGATTTGAACACGATATTCATGATGAGAAAGAATTCTAAGAATAAGGCCCTCTGGGCGGCATGTGGAAACAGCTATGATCTATGAACAATTAGCTATGAGTTGGAGCAGATGAGCCCTCTGGGCGGCATGTGGATAGAATCAAAAAATAATACCTTATACCTAATCCCTAATACCTGAAAAAGCCCTTTTGGCGAAATATGGGTAGAAGATCCCGGCATTTTCGGCAGGACAAAAGTGAGTTATTAGTTTTGAGTTATGACTTATGAATTATTCCTGGCATTTTCGGCAGGACAATCGAGACGATTGTCGCTCCTTTTCTGAAGTTTAAGTTGTGGATAGTGTCGAGTTCCCCGGGAATGAATTCCCAAGCTATTGGTTTTCATACCTCCAAATTCATCCGTCGATTTTCAGCCTTCAAAAATTCATCCCTCTGCCTTCAAATTTTTAGCTTTCAAAAATTCATCCCTCAGCCTTCAAAAATTCATCCTTCAAAAATCCATCCTTCTGCCTTCAAATTTTCATCCTTCGTTTTCCAGTTTTTCCACGAGGAGTTTCACATATCTGAAGTCGTCGAGGGCATTCCAGTGTTTCATGAAGACGGAACGGAGTGCTGAGAAGTTTTCGTTGTCGGGATTTATCAGTCCGGGGATGGCACGGGCAGCAATCTCGGCGGATGTGACGAATTTTGAGATGATGAACTCTGCTTCGGGGTTTTCGACGGAGAGTTTTTGATAAATTGCGAGATTAGCGTTGTTGATCTCTTTTGCTGAAGTGGCTTTATTGGCGTAGAAGGTACAGATATCGAGGTCGGGTCTGTTGAAATTTTTGAATTTGTCCGATTCTTCGATGAGGGAATGAAATTTGTTTGCCGATGCTATCGAGAGATTGAGGAGTTGTCCCAGTCCGGAGGCAACGGGAGGCATCACCTTATATGTCAGGTAACAGGCTGCGGCCATTGATCCGGGCCTGCTTCCTTCAAGAGAAAACATTCCAATGTTTGGTTTGTCGGTTTTATGATATGTGTAGGGAGCCGTGTTTGAGAGGGTACCTCTCAGAGCCTCATCCTTGTAGATAACGGCACCGGCGCCATATTGCATAAAACCCTGTTTGTGCGGGTCGATGGTAATTGAATCAGCTTCTGCAAAATGCTTCATTTGGGTGTATGAATGGAGCGAAATGTCTCCTTCAGGATTGAACGGCAGAAGATTGAAGTCATCATCGAGGATGCACGATCTGAAAAATCCACCATAGGCTGCGTCGATGTGGAGATGGAAATTGTATTTCTTTTTCAGTTCGAGAATGCCTTCGATGTCGTCAGCGGTTCCTGCGCCTGTGGAGCCAAAATTGGCGATAACCATCAGTGGTTTGCTGCACTTCTTCAGGGCGTCTTCGAGGGAGTTGAGGTTCATTCTAAAATTTCCGTCAACCGCCACTTCCTCATAGGAGTCGATGCTCAAGATTTTACAGATTCTTTTCCATGAGTAGTGTGACACTTCCGAAAAGAAGACCCTTCCGTTTCCGTAATGATCGCGGGCAGCCCAAAGGGCTTCGGTATTTGCAAGTGAGCCGCCGCTAGCGAGATGCCCCCAACCGGTTTTGAATCCGCACATTTTCAGAAGTGTATCCGTTACTTCCAGTTCCATCTCCGTGGTTACGGGACCTCCCTCCCAGGCATGATTATTCGGATTTGAGAGGATAAACGCCAGATACCCAAGAACAGAGGGGATTGTAGGGTCTTTCAGCATCTGAGCTGAATAGCGGGGATGGAAATAAGGGAGATTTTTCTTCTGAAGTTCGAGAAATTTATTCAGTTCTGAAATCAATGACTGCGATGCCTGTGACTCCGTAAAAAGGGATGTGTCTTCAGGGAAGGCGGATTTTCTTATCGCATCGTGACTGTCCACCACTTTGAGGAGGAGCTCCTTGAAAAGGGGTGTGTTTTCGCCTTTCGGTCCAAGAAACATTCCGAGCAGATCATTGATTTCGTTTTTCATCATTTCGCCAGTTTGAATTTTGCATAGATTGCGAAATGGTCGCTGTAACCGCCGAAATATTTTTTCCCGCCGAAAGTGGGGAGTGAAGAACCCTCGTACTTTCCCCCTTTTTGCTGAATAAATTCGGGGTTAAAAATGGTATATGAGTCGCAGATATATCCGTTATTTGCAAGATTTCCCGAGATGATCATCTGGTCAATCATGTTCCACTGCCCCTGATATTTGTAGGAGCCTTCACCCTTGCTTTTCTTTGTGGCAGCGATATTGTATAGCTGATCGCCTTTTACGGGTGACTCGACGGGGCATTTGAGTTCGGGTGCCTGCAGGTTTTCAACGATTGATTTGTCGGCTGGCTCGTCATTAAAATCGCCCATTATGATAATATTTGCCGACGGATCATCTTTCAGAACTTTATCCGTTTCCGTTTTAAGGCGAAGAGCGGCTGCAATTCTGTTCACTTCCGACTCATCAGAACCGCCTCTTCTTGAGGGCCAGTGGTTCACAAAAAAGTGGATCGTTTTTCCGTTTTCTGCGAGAAGTGCAGCATGGAGTATGGAGCGGGTTGGCCATTTGTTCGGCAGAGTTACCACAGCCGTATCTGATTTCACCGTAGTGAAGAGGGCCCTGTTGTAGACGAGCGCCACATCGATACCCCTTCCGTCAGGAGATTCATAATGAATTATCTCGTAATTCTTGCCGGATTTAAGATTGGAGAGGAGATCACGAATCACCCCAAGGTTTTCGACTTCGACGAGTCCGAGTACATCGGGACCTTTGCCGTCGTTCATAGCATCGATAACGCGGGCGAGATTTTTCAGTTTGGTTGTATATTTTTCAGTATCCCACTTTGATTCCCCTGTCGGAAGGAACTGTGCATCATCAATTGCAGGATCATCAATTGTGTCGAAGAGATTTTCCACATTGTATGATGCCACAAAAATTGATTTTTCACCACTTTGGCTTGCAGCGGAAAAGTGAACCAAAAACAGGAGAGCAAAGAATATTTTGAGAGTTTTCATTTTTCTTAAAATTTATTGAATAAAGTGTTTAAATATAATCTTTTCCAAAATTCCCGATTTGGTTAAAATTGTTACAGTTGAATGTAATACAAGGAATCAAGGGAAGTTGTTTCATATATTTGAGAACAAAAATTTAAAGAAGTTTATGGCAAGAAGTTTACTGGTAACCACTCCCATGGGGCTTTACTCTCCTCAGGGGGATTTTTATGTTGACCCCCACGGTTATGTTGACAAAGCTATAATATCACATGGTCACAGCGATCATGCGAGAAAGGTGGTCAGGAATTTCCTTGCTCATAAAGATTCGCGACAGATTCTAAGAACCAGACTCGGCAGTGACATTTCGCTTGAAACACTCGAATACGGGGAAGAAATCAAGATAAATGGAGTAACCGTTTCTCTTCATCCGGCGGGTCACCTCCTGGGATCATCCCAGATCAGACTTGAATACAAGGGAAATGTAACTGTGTTCACTGGGGATTTTGGCACCACGGAAAATCCAACCTGTGCCCCGTTTGAACCCGTGAAATGTGATACTTTTATTACCGAATCGACTTTTGCCCTGCCGATTTACGACTGGGACGATCCAAAAAACATCTCGAGTCAGATTAATGAGTGGTGGGTGAGGAACAAAAGAGATAGAATAACCTCCCTCCTTTTGGGTTACTCACTCGGTAAGGCACAGCGGTTACTGGCATCGCTAAACCCCGAAATTGGAAAAATTTATGTCTCCAGTCCTGTAGAGGAGATGAATCGGTGCTACCGTGAGGCGGGTATAAATCTGCCCGATACGCTTCCTGTTGAGAAACTGATTGGTAACCGGATTGAACCCGGAGGCATCATGGTTGCACCTCAGGCAAACGGTTCAGAAGAATGGCTTGCCGCAACCGGAGAATATACCACTGCTTTTGCTTCAGGTTGGATGATGGTTCGGGGAAGACGACGGATGGGGAACATCGGGCGGGGGTTTGTTCTTTCAGATCATGCCGACTGGAAAGGGCTTCTTCGGGCTGTGGAAGCAACTGATGCTGAAAAGATATTGGCAACTCACGGATTTTCGCAGCAGTTCACCCGCTACCTCAGAGAGAAGGGATATGACGCTGAGCCGTTGGAGACAGCCTTTGCCGGTGACACGGGGTATGTAAGGGAGGTGATGGAATGAGAGAGTTTGCAGAACTTTTCAGAGACCTCGAAGAGACCACAAGCAGCAACGGAAAGCAGGAAGCCCTTTTAAAATTTTTTTCCACAGCTCCCGAAAAAGATCAGATTTATGTAATTGCCTTCCTTTCAGGGAACAGGCCCAAAAGAGCAGTTAAAGTTACTGACATGAGAGCCTGGGGAGCGGAGGCGGCCGCAATTCCCCTTTGGTTGTTCGAGGAGTGCTATGAAAATGTCGGCGATCTGGCAGAAACCATTTCACTGCTGGTAAAAGGAAGCGGGACGGGGAGCAGGAAAAGTCTATCGGATTGGGTGGAGGAGGTGATACTTCCATTGGGCAAAATGACACTTGAGGAGCAAAAGGAAGTCCTTCTTACAGCATGGGAGTCGCTTGGGAGTGACGAGAGATTTGTTTTTACAAAGCTGATATCCGGCGGATTTCGGATCGGTGTCTCCACACAAACCATCGTGAAGGCTCTTTCGGCTCATACAGGGATCGACCAAAATGTCCTGACACACCGCCTGATGGGGAAGTGGCAGCCAACTCTTGAGTTTTACAGATATCTTGTTTCAAAAAATGAAGAGACTGAGGATATCAGCAAACCATATCCTTTCTGTCTGGCAAATCCTCTTGATGTTCCTCGCGAAAGCCTGGGAGACTCCGGACTTTGGCTTGCAGAATGGAAATATGACGGAATCAGGGCTCAACTAATAAAAAGGAGGGGTGAAATCTTCATCTGGTCCAGGGGAGAGGAGATAATTAATGATCAGCTCCCTGAGATAGTTGAATCGGCGAAATCACTCCCTGACGGGGTTGTTCTCGACGGTGAATTACTGATATGGGAAGACAATTCTCCGCAGTCCTTTGCCAAAATGCAAAAAAGGATCGGGAGGAAAACCGTCTCGCAGAAAATGATGAAGGAATATCCCGTAACATTTCTTGTTTTTGATATTCTTGAGCTGTCAGGTCAGGATATAAGAAGCATAAAACTCGCAGAAAGAAGAGAAAAACTTGAGGTACTTCTTAAGGGGGGTGGTTCAGGCAGGCTTATTCTTTCACCGTCGATTCAATTTTCTGATTTTGAAGAACTGGAGGAAATTCGTTCCCGTTCCCGTGAAAGATCGTTTGAAGGGGTGATGTTGAAACGGTTAGATTCCGTTTATCAGACAGGCAGAAAAAGAGGTGACTGGTGGAAATGGAAAGTTGATCCCTGGACTGTAGATGCCGTCTTGCTCTATGCCCAGGCGGGTCACGGAAGGCGGGCAGGGCTTTTTACCGACTACACCTTTGCAGTTTGGGATCACGGGAGGCTGGTTCCGTTTGCAAAAGCATATTCGGGACTCACAGATGAGGAAATTGTTGAAGTTGACAGATTTGTGAAGCAAAATACTATCGAAAAATTTGGTCCTGTCAGGTCAGTCACTCCAAAACTTGTTTTTGAGATAGCATTTGAAGGGATTCAACTTTCGAGCCGTCACAAATGTGGGGTAGCTGTCAGGTTTCCCAGAATAAAAAGGTGGAGGAAGGATCTCTCGATAAAAGATGCGGATTCCCTTGATCAATTAAAAAAAATTGTAACTCCGGGAACTATGTAGTAACATTATATGTTTTAACATATATTACACAATTACAAAATGTTAATTACTCACACACCCATCAAAAATGGAGATACAAAAATGAGAAGAACACTTCTTTCATTGGCACTGGCAGTAATGCTTACAGGTGCATCATTTGCTCAGTCATCATGGTCATTTGATAAAACACACTCAAAAATCGGTTTCAGCGTTGAATACATGTTAATCACGGATGTTGACGGATATTTCAAAAAATTTGACGGATCGGTCACAACCGCAAAAGATGATTTTGTGGGTGCTTTGGTCAGTTTTACCGTTGATGCAAGCAGCGTTGATACAGATGAACCCAAAAGAGATGAGCATTTAAGAAGCGAAGACTTTTTTTACACACAAAAATTTCCTAATTTTACATTTAAAAGTACTTCGATGACGAAAGTAAGTGGAAACAACTACAAACTCATTGGAAATCTTACGATGAGAGGTGTAACAAAATCAGTTACTCTTACCGGTACTTTCGGCGGTGTGAAAAAAGATCCATGGGGAAACACAAAAGCCGGATTTAAGCTCACCGGTACGGTAAACAGAAAAGATTTTGGCATTAACTGGAGCAAAGCCCTCGATGGTGGCGGTTTTGTTGTCGGTGATGATGTAACATTAAACATAAATGTAACACTCATTAAAAAATAAATTATGCGCTTAGAAGAAGAGATCAAACAGAAAAAATTCAAAGACGAATACCAGAAAGCGGTTGTAAATCTGATTTACACCAACAACTGGCTCGTGGCGAAACATTCTCCCATAATGCGGAAATTCGGGCTTACTGTGCAACAGTATAACATCCTTCGCATTCTGAGGGGGCAGTACCCGAATCCGGCAACAGTAAATCTGTTGAAAGAAAGAATGCTCGACAAGATGTCTGATGCTTCCAGACTTGTAGACAGGCTACTGGAGAAGGGATTGCTCATGAGAAAGTCTTGTGAAATCGACAGACGAAGGGTGGACATAACCATAACTCAGGAAGGTCTGGACATACTTTCGAAGATTGATGTAGCAGAGGAACAGATGTATAAACATCTGAAAAATATCACTCTGGAGGAAGCCACAATTCTTAATGATCTCCTCGATAAGCTAAGAGGCTAATAACCATTCTGCAAGGCTGTTTTCACAAGTTGAGAGCAGCCTTTTCAATTTCAACCCGCCCTTTCCCCGTTTCATCGTAAAAATTATCTTTTTTAACGAATCGTTAAATAATACGAATAACAATTTTATTATGTTTATTTAAGAAATTTGACATTTTATAGATCCTCAAGAACAGTTGTTCTTTAGTCTTGCATAAAAAAAATGGAGATCAGGTCATGAAAAACCTTGTAACACTTTTAATCGCAATACTGTTGGTGGTTCCGGCCGGAGCACAGACAATAGTATACAAGACGCTCGGTACATGGAACAGCGATGGCGTTCCCAACTATCTTGAGCCGATAGGTGATGTGATCCCACAATCGCTTCTTAACAGAATAAACGCGACACTTCCGGAGTCTGTGAGACTCCCTTCGAGTCACCCTGAATTTTTGAACGACACAATACAAACCAATCTTTACATTCTTCAGGAATCAGATGTCTGGGTTACTTTCGTATCTGAAGGAGCAGGATATAAAAACGCTCTCGGATTTTACACTTATAATGTAAACACTCCTCCCCAGACCGTGAATGATATCATGAATACCATGACACTAATTTTCCCGAACTCCTCTGCCAAAAATTCGGGTGGTGGACTTGTAGCCGGAAATAAAGTGAAAATCGGTAGATTCCAGCCCGGAACGGTTATAGGATGGTTTGTCGTTGCAGACGGCTTCAGATCACCGAATGTGACTCAGGGAAACTGGATAAACTATTCGAACAGAAATTTAAACTGGGCACCAACTCCCGACCTTCGTCAGCACAATGTTCTGCTGAACGACTTGAATTCAGGCAGAATCGTACTGGCATTTGAGGATATTTCCCGTTACCGTGGTGGTGATCAGGATTTCAATGATGTGGTTTTCTATGCAACAGCCAATCCGCCAAGTGGAGTAAGCTACACAAACATCCCTTTGATCAGCAACCCCACAGGCGCAACAGTTGCCAATCTTAAACTGACGAAAACTGTTGATAAGGCTAATCCGTCAGACAACGAGATTGTTAATTTCACAATTACGGCAACAAATCTTGGTACCGATGGTGCCACGAATGTTGTGTTAAAAGATGTGTTGCCAAAAGGTATCAAGTATCAGGGCCACTCTGTTAGCACAGGAGCATATGACACAGCAACCGGACTTTGGAGGATTGCATCACTCGCGATAAATGCCACTGCAACCCTTACACTTCAGGGCAAGGTATCGATAAAATCGATCAGCCAGGCGGCATTTGATCTCGGTCCCGCAAAAGATTTTAACATCTTCACGCTTGGTGATCTTACACAGCCTTCCGCAGATTCAGAGGGGAAAGTAGCCGTCGGGAAAAACGCATATTTTGCAAGTTATTCACTCGGTGATCTTCTTCCTGCTTCGGGTGGAACTGCTGATGTACTGATAGTAGGAAACAATCTGATGTTCATCAGCGGCAATGTTACAGGCGGTAATGTGGTTTACGGTGGCACTTCCAACCTTCCGATAAGTCAGGTCTCAATTATCGATGGTACTGTAAGAAAAGACAGTGTAATAAATTTCCTCGCAGCCGGGGCATATCTCAATTCCCTGTCAGCTTCGTTGTCGGCATATCACACAACCGGAACGATTACATACAACAGCAGTGGAATTCAGCTTTACGGCTATAATCCTTTCCTTAATGTCTTCAACATTTCGGGAAAAACCCTTTCAAACTGCACGAACTTTACAATTAATGCTCCGAATGGTGCAGTAGTACTGGTGAATGTTGACTCATCCGATGTCAAGTGGTCGGGCGATGTCATCGTAAACGGTACCGCACACAGCAATGTACTCTACAATTTCCACGATGCCTTGAATCTCAAGATCAGTTTCATCGATGTCAGAGGTTCCATTCTTGCTCCAAAAGCTCACCTTGATTTCCCTTCAGGTGTGATTAACGGACAGGTGATTGTTAGAGAGATGTACGGTTCGGGACAGTTCAACTCAGCCGCAAATCAGACAAATTATTTTAACGGCACACTTCCTGTTACCCGTGACATTCTCAATTCTGCAGAAGTGGTGTCGATGGATCAGACTGATCTGGACACAACAAACAATTACGCTTCGGCAATGATTACCCTTGCAGGTTATGGCGACCCGGGACAGACCGGAAGTGTTAACTGGCAGCCCGCACAGCCATCTGGCCTTACTGACATGGTCTGGGTTTCGACCTGGGACAATTCAGGCAACATTCTTGCCGGTACTTGGGGTGGAAAAATATTGAAATCGACCGATAACGGTGTTACATGGGAGCGCATCAACCCAACAATGAATGTTGGCTACCTTTGGGATATCGATGTTGTCGGGTCAACGATTTATGCATCCACAGAACTTGGAGTGTTCAAATCGACTGATAACGGTGCAACCTGGAATATCACCGGAATGGTTAACAAAGATGTAAGATCGCTCACCATTAAGAACAGTGTTCTCTATGCCGGAACCTGGGGTGAAGGAGTCTTCAAATCGACTAACGGAGGAACAACCTGGTCGCAGACCAATGCAGGACTTCAGTCGACTGCAGTTACTGCAATGCTGACCGCTTCCAACGGCACAATTTATGCCGGTACCTTCAACGGTGGTTTGTATAAATCGGACGATAATGGCGCTTCATGGTCGAAAACAACACTCAACTATCAGTTTATCTGGTCGCTTGGTCAGAGTGCAAACGGCAGAATTTATGCCGGAACATATGGTGGCGGAGTTTACAGATCGATTGACAACGGAACCACATGGTATGCGATCAACAACAACCTGACCGCTACACATATTTATTCCATAGTCACCGACCCACAGAATCATGTTTTCGTAAGCGGATGGGGAGCAGGTGTTTTCACTCTTAACACCGGCTCCATGGATGCCATGACAGATGATTGGAACTACATGGGTATGGGCGGACTTGAAGTATCCTCGATTATAATAAATCCAACTTCAGGTTCACTTCTTGCATTTACCTCTGCCGGTGGATTGTATATCAACAATTCACCAACCACTTCAATCGGTACGGAGAAGGAAATTCTAAATCCTGAGGTCTTCTCACTTTCACAGAATTATCCGAATCCTTTCAATCCTTCGACAACTATCGGGTTTAACCTCCCTGAGGCATCGGAAGTTACACTGAAAGTTTACGATGTAACGGGAAGGGAAGTTGCTCTAATTGCCGAAGGAAGTTTTGCAAAGGGAAGCCACAAAGTCTCCTTCGATGCACGAAGCCTCACCAGTGGAATTTACTTCTACAGAATTCAGGCAGGCTCGTTTGTCGAGACAAAGAGAGCCGTATTACTCAAGTAGTTTTGACTTATGAGTTATTAATTTAATTGATGATGTTGAGGAAGCTGCCCCTTTAAAAAGGGCAGCTTTTTTTTTGCCATCAGGTGAAAAAGATTTGTTAAATTCGAACATTTTTACGATGTTTTATAACCTGATTTATTATATTTTGGACAGAAAAATGAATCTAACACACATAGAACATATCGGGATTGCTGTTGAAAACATGGAAGCAGCAATCGCTTATTATGAAAATATACTGGGTTTGAAATGCTACAAAATTGAAGAAGTGGCAGATCAAAAAGTAAAAACCGCCTTTTTCCAGATAGGGCAGACCAAAATAGAACTCCTCGAATCAACCGCACCCGACGGACCCGTCGCCAAGTTCATAGAAAAAAAAGGACCCGGAATTCATCACATCGCTTTTGCAGCCAAAGGATTGCAGGAGTCGCTGGATGATGCTGCGGCTAAAGGAGTTTCACTAATTGATAAACAACCAAGAAAAGGTGCCGAGGGATTGAATATCGCTTTTCTGCACCCAAAATCAACTCTGGGCGTTCTCACTGAACTGTGCGAACATCCGGAAAATTAATTTCGGTTTCCGAGGTATACATATATGGAACAAAAAATAAAAGAATTGATGGATCTCCGCAAACAAGCCCGTATGGGTGGCGGTGAAAAAAGAATAGAAGCACAGCATAAAAAAGGTAAAATGACGGCGAGGGAGAGGATTGACCTTCTTCTCGATCCCGGGAGTTTCGAAGAGTTTGACATGTTTGTATCGCACCGTTGCATCGATTTCGGTCTCGATCAGCAACAATACCTCTCTGATGGTGTTGTTACCGGTTATGGCACGATCGATGGAAGACTTGTATATATCTTTTCGCAGGATTTTACCGTTTTTGGCGGTTCATTGTCAGAAATGTATGCTGAAAAGATTTGCAAGGTAATGGATAAAGCCCTGAAAGTTGGCGCTCCTGTAATCGGTATCAACGATTCAGGTGGTGCCCGTATTCAGGAAGGTGTTAAATCACTCGGTGGCTATGCCGAAATATTTGAGAGAAACATTCTCGCTTCCGGTGTAATTCCACAAATCTCAGCAATATTCGGACCTTGTGCAGGAGGAGCAGTTTATTCACCGGCTCTAACTGATTTTATCCTTATGTCCAGAGATACCAGTTACATGTTCGTCACCGGACCAAAGGTTGTAAAAACCGTAACAGGTGAAGATGTAACAGATGAAGAGCTTGGTGGTGCTTATGTTCATGGTTCCAAATCGGGTGTTTCCCACTTCATCGCTGAAGATGAGGAAGAAGGAATACTTCTCATAAGAAAACTTTTAAGTTTCCTTCCACAGAACAATCTTGAAGATCCCCCGCTGGCACACTGTGATGATCCCATTGACAGACTGGAAGACCAGCTCAACTCAATAATTCCTGATAATCCGTCAGTCCCTTACGATGTAAGAGATGTAATTCACGCAGTAGTAGATTATAACGAATTTGTGGAAGTTCAGCGGCACTATGCACCGAACATCGTAATTGGTTTTGCAAGATTCAACGGAATGCCCGTTGGAATTGTAGCAAATCAACCTAACTACATTGCCGGTGTTTTGGACATCAATTCATCCAGAAAAGCAGCCCGGTTTGTAAGGTTCTGCGATGCATTCAACATTCCTGTTGTTACCTTTGTTGATGTTCCCGGATTCCTTCCCGGCACAGCACAGGAATATGGCGGTATCATCATCCACGGTGCAAAACTTCTTTTCGCATACGGTGAAGCAACAGTTCCAAAAGTTACCATTGTACTAAGAAAAGCCTATGGTGGAGCCTATGATGTTATGGGTTCGAAACACCTTAGAGGCGACATTAACTACGCTTGGCCTACAGCCGAGATAGCAGTTATGGGTCCTAAAGGTGCGATAGAGATACTTCACAACAAGGAAATCAGCGCCATTACCGATGACAAGGAAAGAGTGGAATTCATCAAGCACAAAGAGGAAGAGTACAAAAACAAATTTGCCTCTCCCTATGTTGCTGCAAAATATGGCTACCTTGATGATGTAATCGAGCCAAGAAATACCCGTTTCAGAGTGATCAGGGCATTGCAGTCGCTTGCTACAAAGAAAGATACACTTCCGCCCAAGAAACACGCTAACATACCGCTTTAAGGGAGAAGCCATGAAACAAACAAAATTTCTGCTGATCTTTCTTCTCTTGCTAATGGTGTCTGTTGCTTTGCCACAGAATAATGCACCGGCAAAAGTTGATACAGCGAAAGTTCAGGCGGCTGATTCTCTTAAAAAGCCTGCTAAGGATGAGAATGTGAGTGATCTAATACACTTCAACCCTTCTAACACGATGGATGACATCAAAGGAAATGGCAACAGCTTTGTCCTGACGGTTATCGGAATGGGTGTTGTATTTTTTGCACTCGCTGCCCTTTATCTTTCCTTCGCTTTGGCGAGTAATCTGATTAAAAAATCAGTTGCAAAAAAGCATGCGAAAGAAAGTCCCGAAAAGGAAGGAAGCCAACCGAAGGAAGAGATGAGTGCTGAAGTGAATGCCGCTATAGCAATGGCTTTGTACTCATTTTTTAATGCAAATCATGACCAAGAGAATACGATTCTGACAATTAACAGAGTCTCCAGAATGTATACTCCATGGAGCTCAAAGATTTATAACCTTCGCCACCACCCCAGAAACTGGTAATTAATGAGGAAACAATGAAAAAATTTAACTTTAAAATAAACGGCAACGATTACCATGTACAGGTTAAGAACATCGAGGGTGATACCGCCGAAATAGAAGTAAACGGAACTACATATGAAGTTGAGATCGAGAAAAAACTCGCTCAGCCGATTACTCCCAAACTCGTAAGAGAAAGAGCGATTCCATCGACAGATGTTGATAAATCCACTGTGAAGACAACGAAACCTGCGCCAAAAGCCAGTGGTGGAATTAAAAGTCCGTTACCGGGTACAATTCTGGAAGTTTTCGTCAAAGTTGGTGATAAAGTCAAGATGGGAGATAAGCTCCTGATACTTGAAGCGATGAAGATGGAAAACAAGATAGATGCCGACAAATCGGGTACCGTAAAGGAACTGGTTGTAAAGCAAGGTGATACAGTTATGGAAGGTGATCTCCTGTTAGTAATAGGAGATTAAAGTGGAGAGTATAACCAAGTTTATCGAATACACTTCCTTCGCTAACATAACGATTGGACATGTCGTTATGATTTTGGTGGGGTTGATATTTATTTATCTAGCCATCACGAAAGAATATGAACCATTACTGCTGGTTCCCATAGGATTTGGGATAATTGTAGGGAATATACCTTTTTTGGAGAATGCCGGTCTTGGTATAGGCATATATGAAAAAGGGAGCACACTTAATTATCTCTATTTTGGTGTACTTAATGGTATATATCCGCCACTAATTTTTCTGGGAATTGGTGCGATGACCGACTTTTCCACGCTCCTGTCGAATCCCAAGTTGATTCTGATAGGAGCAGCGGCCCAAATCGGAATCTTTGCCACATTTATTGGCGCAATCATGCTTGGTTTCACACCAAACGAGGCGGCATCAATTGGTATTATCGGTGGAGCTGACGGTCCGACTGCGATATTTCTCGCGTCGAAACTTGCGCCTCATCTGATAGGTGCAATCGCAATTTCAGCTTACTCATATATGGCATTGGTTCCTTTGATCCAACCGCCGGTTATGAGACTCTTTACCAATCAAAAGGAACGCCTCATCAGAATGAAGCCCCCGAGAGTGGTTTCGAGAACGGAGAAAATTCTTTTCCCGATTCTTGGTCTGCTCCTGACCACCTTCATTTCACCAAGTGCCCTCCCTCTTTTGGGAACCCTCTTTTTTGGTAACATCCTGAAAGAGAGCGGAGTAACAAAAAGACTTGCAGATACCGCAGCCAGACCCATGATCGATGTTGTAACGATTATTCTCGGGCTTACGGTGGGTGCCTCCACACAGGCGACTACATTTCTTACCCCGAAGTCGATACTGATCTTTGTTCTTGGTGCAGTATCCTTCATTGTTGCCACTGCCGGAGGTGTTCTGTTTGTGAAGGTGATGAATCTCTTTTTAAAACCGGGTGACAAGATAAATCCGCTTATCGGAAATGCGGGTGTTTCGGCAGTTCCCGATAGTGCGAGAGTTTCACAGATTATCGGTCTGGAATATGACAAAACCAATCACCTTCTGATGCACGCAATGGCACCAAATGTCGCCGGTGTCATCGGAAGCGCAGTAGCTGCAGGTATCCTGCTCAGCTTTATGACAGGGTAATCAGGTATTAGTTTTTAGTTATGAGTTATGAATTTCGACAACCTTAAGTGGTCGGTTCAACTAATAACTCATAATTCATAACTAATAATTCAGAACTCATAGTTCATAGTTTTATATAAGTAAATACGGAGAGAAAAGAATGGCAAAATATAAAATAGCCTGGTTGCCGGGCGATGGCATAGGCATTGAGGTGCTGGAAGCCGCAAAAATAGTGCTCGATAAAACGGGCCTGGATGCTGAATATATTCACGGAGACATCGGCTGGGAATTCTGGAGAACAGAAGGAGATGCCTTCCCTGAAAGGACAATTGAACTGCTTAAAAATGTTGATGCCGCCATGTTTGGTGCCATCACTTCAAAACCTAAAAAAGATTCGGAAGCCGAACTGATTCCAGAGCTTCAGGGCAAAGGACTTGTTTACAGGTCACCGATTGTAAGAATGCGTCAGATGTTCGACCTCTACAATTGCCTCAGACCCGCTAAAGGATACAAAGGAAACGCTCTCAACTATAAAGACAACATCGATCTCGTGGTTTTCAGAGAGAATACCGAAGATCTCTATTGTGGTGTTGAGTTTGCTCCTGTTCCTGAAGAAGTGGCTCAGGTTCTTGCAAAACACTCGAAACCTTTCTCGGTTTTTACCGGACTTGGTGCCGATGATTATGCAATCAACTGCAAGATTAATACCAAAAAGGGTTCTGAGAAAATCATCAGAGCCGCCTTTGAATATGCCCGCAAAAACAACCGCAAAAAAGTAACCATTGTGCACAAAGCCAATGTCGTTAGAGCCACTGACGGACTTTTCTTTGACATCGCAAAAGAGGTCAGAAAAGATTATCCCGAAATTCAGATGGATGATGCAAACATTGATGCAATCACCATGTGGCTGCTTAAAAATCCTCATAACTATGATGTACTCGTAGCCACAAATCTCTTTGGCGACATCATTTCCGATCTCTGTGCCCAGATGGTTGGCGGACTTGGTTTCGGCTGCTCCGGTAATATCGGTGAAAAACTCGCCGTATTTGAACCGACACACGGCTCAGCTCCAAAATATTTCGGTCAGTACAAAGTGAATCCGATAGCTACAATTCTCGCAGCTAAAATGATGCTTGAATGGCTTGGTGAAACAAAACTTGCCGAAAAAGTTGAGAGTGCCGTTGCCCGTGTTATCGAAGAAGGTAAATTCAAAACCTATGATATGGGTGGCGATACCAAAACCCTCGAGATGGCAGAAGCGATAGCAGCGTATATTTAATTATTTATTAACCGCGAAGAGCGCAAAATTAGGTATTAGGTATTAGGTATTAGGTATTAGGTATTAGGTATTAATTATTGAGACTATCTCTGCGTTAATCTGTCTAATCCGCGTGCATCTGCGTCCTGTTATAATACCTTATTTATTCTGCGTTCTTTAGATTTCCTTTGCGATCTTGGCGCTCTTTGCGGTTTCACAATTCAACGGATACACTATGAGAGAAAAAGTTTTAAAGATATGGCCTGAAATCGACTGGATTCAGGACCCCGAATTAAAAGAAAAGACACTTAAATGCTGGATTTATGCAATCGAAAACAGTGTTTTGTCACCCGAAGACCTTGATGTAATTCCCTTCTCACTTTTGATAAAAGACTGCAATGTCTCCTTTATGAATCATAAAAGGACTGCGGTTCAACTTTCGGTCGAAATTGCCAAAATAATGAAGAACAACTTTGGCGATTCGATCAATTTCAACATGGACTATGTAATTTCAGGTGCGATATTGATAGATGTCGGAAAACTGATTGAATACGACATGAAAGACGGTAAGCTTATCACCTCACCTGCCGGAAAACTTGTAAGACATCCATTCAGCGGACTTGCAATAGCCGACAGATTTGGTCTGCCTGCTGAAGTTCAGCATATCATTGCAACACATTCAAAAGAGGGTGATCTCGGCTACAGAAGTGTAGAGTCACTCATTGTTCACCATGCTGATTTTGTAAGTTTCGAACCATTTAAAGCCTGAGGTAATGATGGCACAGAATTTAGTTGAAAAGATTGTTCAGCGGTACTCCTCCGGTTATCCCGAGGGGTATAAGGTCAAGTCGGGCGACTATGTTATGATTCATCCAAAGCATGTTATGACCCATGACAACACGGGTGCTGTGATCCCGAAATTCAAGGAAACGGGTGCCACAAAGCTCGCCAATCCAAGACAGGTAGTGAATACACTCGATCACAACATCCAGGACACTTCCGAAAAAAACCTCGAAAAATACCGTAAAATCGAAGAATTTTCCCGCGGAATGGGTGCCGATTTTTATCCGGCAGGAAGAGGAATCGGACATCAGATTATGATCGAAGAGGGATATGCCTTCCCCGGTGCTCTTGCAGTTGCTTCAGACAGTCACTCAAACATGTACGGTGGAATGGGATGTCTCGGAACCCCCGTCGTGCGTACCGATGCTGCGGCTATCTGGGCAACGGGTAAAACATGGTGGCAGATTCCCCCAGTTGCAAAAGTTGTTCTTAACGGCAGACTTCCACACGGAGTTACCGGTAAAGACCTGATCATCACGCTTTGCGGATATTTCTCCAAGGATGAAGTGTTGAATCACGCTGTGGAATTTTCCGGTGACGGAGTTCAATATCTTACAATCGATCAGAGACTCGCCATCGCAAACATGACCACAGAATGGGGTGCCCTTGTTGGACTTTTCCCTGTGGACGATGAGACTATTGACTGGCTTACTGAGCGGGCTGAATTTGTAAAAAACCGCGGTTTACAAGGCGTAAATTCCGATGCTGATGCAATTGATGGAGTCCATCCAAGAATCAATGAGAAAACCATCGACGCCTTAAGAGCGAGGATGCACGATCTCAAACCTGATGAAGACGCGTTTTATGCAAAAATAATCACCATCAATCTTGATGCAATTGAACCTGCAGTTTCGGGTCCGAATGGTGTAAAAGTGTGGAACAAGGTGTCAGACCTTAAAGAAAGAAAGATTAAAATCGACAAGGCATATCTCGTTTCGTGTGTGAACAGCCGTGTAGAGGATATTGCAGAGGCTGCCGCCGTTCTTAAAGGGAACAAGATAGCAGAAGGTGTAAAGTTTTTCGTAGCTGCAGCATCGAGTGAAGTGCAGGCAGAGTCCGAAAAACGCGGTGACTGGCAGATACTTCTGGATGCCGGTGCGGTACCACTTCCTCCGGGATGCGGTCCTTGTATCGGACTTGGAACGGGTCTTCTCGAAGCAGGTGAAACAGGAATTTCCGCTACCAACCGTAACTTCAAAGGAAGAATGGGAAGTCCCGATTCTTTCGCCTATCTCGCTTCTCCTGCGGTTGTTGCACAGTCGGCGATTTCGGGATACATAAACTTCGAAGGAATGAAGGATGAAGGATATGATTCAGCCCTCAGCCCTCAGCCCTCAGCCTTCACTATTCAAACTTCAAAAATCAAACCTCAAACTTCTTCCCAAATCTCCATTATTGAAGGTTTTCCGGGTGTTATTGAAGGAGAGATTATTTTCTGCCATCAGGATAACCTGAATACGGATGGAATTTATCCCGGTAAATACACATATCAGGATGATATTACACCGGAGGGACAGGCTGCGGTTGCGATGGAAAATTATGACCCCGAATTCCAGAACATTGCCAAAGATGGTGATGTGATGGTTGGCGGATTCAATTTCGGAACGGGAAGTTCTCGCGAGCAGGCTGCAACAGCTTTGAAATATCGCGGTATTTCGGTGCTGATTGCCGGTTCATTTAGCGAAACTTACAAGAGAAATGCGATCAACAACGGGTTTCTCACCATTGAAGTGCCTGAACTGGTGAATGACCTGAAAGCAAAGTTCGGAGTTGAAAAAGCATCGGTTAAACCCGGATTGAGAATAAAAGTTGATTTTCAGACTTCAACCGCTACTGTTGGTGACAAGGTTTATCCCTTCGGTGCCGTCGGTCAGGCAGCTCAGGAACTTATCGTTGCCGGCGGACTTGAGAACTGGGTTAAAAATAATTTATGATTATATAAACCGCAAAGAACGCAGAGAACGCAAAGGGAAGTTTTAGGGGATGCTGATCAACGCGGATTACACAGAGACTCGCAGAGGAGTTTAAATATTATCTCTGCGTTAATTCGTTTAATCTGCATGTATCTGCATCCTTATAAAAATCTTTGCGCTCTTTGCGCTCTTTGCGGTGAACAAACAAGGATACAAAAATGGACAAATCAATATCAAGAATTATATCAGAATTTGCAGTAAATCTGAAATATGAAGATCTGCCAAAAGAAGTAATACACGAAGTAAAGAGATATCTTTACGATTCTATCGGCTGTGCATATGGTGCGATGAACACCAAAGATGTACGGATTATGCGCGAGATATACGAAGAAATGGGCGGCAAAGGTGAATCGACCCTTATTGGCTTTGGGACGAAACTCCCTGCCGTAAGCACTTCACTTGTAAACTCATTAATGATTCGTGCACTCGACTTTAACGATATCTACTGGAAAGAAGATCCTTCACATCCATCGGATATTATTCCTGCAGCCCTTTCTGCAGGTGAACTTGCCGGTGCATCGATGAAGGATGTTATCGTTGCAATTGTACTCGCATATGAATTTGAACAGCGACTTTGTGAGTTTGCAGTGCCGGGTGTCCGTGAAAGGAAATGGCATCATGCAACACTTACACAGTTTGTGTCTCCAATAGTTGCGGGCAAGGTTTTAGGTTTGACAGTGGATCAGATGGTAAATGCAATCGGAATTAATGGATGCCACAACCACACCATTGGTTGTCCGACTGCCGGGAAACTCACGATGATGAAGAATACCGTCGATCCAATGGCGGTTCAGACAGGTGTTTTCGCTGCTTTGATGGCGAAAAAGGGTTATTCAGGGACAGAACTTGTTTTTGAAGGCAAAGAAGGATTTATGCAGTGCTTCGGCGACGGTTGGGCACTTGAAAAGCTCACCGGGAATCTCGGGAAAAATTTCAAAATTCTCGAGTGCAGCATGAAGGCATTCCCAACAGAGGCTCTTACTCACACTCACATTACCGCCGTTTTGAAAGTGATGACCAAAAACGATCTCACTTATAATGATATTGATGAAGTCATCATCACCACCATTGCACGAGCATGTGACATCCTTTTCGATCCGCATAAATACCGTCCTGAATCGAGAGAAACTGCTGATCATTCACTTCCATATTGCATTGCGGCAGCGATAGTTGATAAGAAAATCACAACCAATTCCTTCTCCGATGAAAAGATGAAGGATCCGCACATTTGGGAAGTGATCGACAAAATAAAAGGTGAAGCATCACTCGAATTCGAGAAAATGTTCCCTGCAAAACAGCCTTCCAAAGCCGTGGTACACACAAAAGACGGAAGAGAATTTTCGGAATATCTCGAGTATCCAAAAGGTGATCCGAGAGAACCGATGACTCAGGAAGACCTCGACAACAAGTTCGAAGCTCTGTCAGGAGACAAACTTGATAAGGCAAGAAGAGATGCGGTTAAAGAACTGATCTTCAATTGCGATGATCTTTCAGCGGCTGAATTTATGGATAAACTGGTAGTTTAAAATGGAAAGTAACAAGTCACAGAGTCACACAGTCACGGAGTCACAGAGTAACTCTTTTTCGGCGGGGAAGAGAGGCACTTCGGTTCGATCTGACTGCTGGATTCAGATATCTAAAAATTTGGAGGATGGGGCCGCTTCCCCGTCCTTCAATATCAAATCCAAGGTCGGAAATCTTTACGGCAATGCTATAAGACAGCAACTCGATGAATTGGCTACATTTTTTGATCTCAAGAATGTGGAGATTACTATCGAGGATGCAGGTGCACTTCCTTTTGTAATTGCTGCACGGTTTGAAGCTGCGGTGAAGAGGATGAATTCTGAAGTCACCTCCGAATATCTGATGCCTTTTTTGCACGAGGACATTAAACCAACCGCCAAAAACCGGCTCAGAAGAAGCAGACTTTACCTTCCCGGAAATGAACCTAAATTTTTTGTGAATGCCGGACTTCACGGACCCGATGGAATCATTCTCGATCTTGAAGACAGCGTTGCTCCCGATGAAAAAGATGCTGCGAGGTATCTTGTAAGGAACGCACTCAGAAGTGTCGATTTTTACGGTTGTGAACGGATGGTAAGAATCAATCAACTTCCAATGGGGCTCGAGGATTTGAAATATATTATTCCCGCCAAAGTAAATCTGATATTGATTCCGAAAGTCGAGGAAGCTTCGCAGGTTCTCGAAGTTGAGAAGGAAGTGGAGGCGATAAAGAAACTTCACGGAATTACAGATGACATCTGGTTTATGCCGATAATCGAGAGTGCAAGGGGTGCCATAAATGCTTATGAAATCGCAAAAGCCTCCCCGCTCGTTTGTTCCCTTGCCATCGGGCTAGAGGACTACACAGCTGACATTGGTGCTGAGAGGACTCTCGAAGGAACCGAAAGCTTTTGGGCGCGGATGCAGGTGGTTAATGCCGCCAAAGCAGCCGGAGTTCAGGCGATCGATTCCGTATTCTCGGATGTGGGTGACATGGACGGACTTGTAAAATCAACTCTCGAGTCAAAATCTTTCGGTTTTGAAGGGAAGGGTTGCATTCATCCAAGGCAGATTCAACCGATTCATACCGCTTTTGCCCCCACCTCAAAAGAGATTGAAAAGGCTATGAAAATTGTTTTGGCATTCGAGGATGCTCTCTCAAAAGGGCTCGCTGCGGTCTCCATTGGTACAAAAATGATCGATCCACCGGTTGTTAAAAGAGCTCAAAGAGTTATTGAACTTGCACTTCTAAACGGATTGATTGAAAAAGACTGGATGGTGAACCATGGAAATGATTAAAAATGCTGCCGGAAGGCTCGTTCCAACCGAAGTCAACGGACAAAAAAGAATCCCTTATAAAGGAATCGGACAGCACAAACCTGATGGTTTCAAAGCAAAACCACCGATCAGAACTTGTGCTGACTATCCTGCCGATGGCAACAAACTTTTACCGAATCTTCGTATCGCTCTCGAGAAAGCGGGATTAAGGGACGGGATGACAATTTCAACCCACCATCACCTCAGAAACGGTGATGTGGTTACGAATCTTCTTTTTGATACCATCAAGGAGATGGGTATAAAAAACATTCGCTGGTTCCCCAGTGCCTCGTTCCCGTGTCATGATCATCTTATTCCATACCTTGAAGACGGCACCATCAGCCACATCGAAGGAAGCATGAACGGTCCTTTGGGCAGATTCACTTCTTATGGAAAAATGAACGGTGTCGGTGTTCTTCGCTCACACGGTGGAAGATACCAGGCTGTTCAGGACGGTGAAGTGCATATCGATATTGCAGTAATTGCATCACCAACTGCAGATCCCTTTGGAAATGCGAACGGTGTTACGGGGAGGGCAGCATGCGGTTTGCTCGGTTTTGCCCTTGCTGATTCGGAATATGCCGACAGAGTTATCGTGGTTACTGATAATCTTGTGCCGTTTCCTTGTATCCCATGGCAGATTCAGGGAAATAATGTCGATTTTGTCGTAGAAGTGGAGTCACTTGGCGATGCTTCAAAAATTGTTTCGGGAACCACGGAAATTACAAAATCACCCGACAGACTCCTCATTGCTGAGTATGTCGCTAAATTCATCGAGCTTTCAGGAATAATGAAAGACGGATTTTCGTTCCAGGCAGGTGCCGGCGGTACTGCCCTTGCTTTCGCCATGTTCCTGAAAGAACGGATGAAAGAGACCGGGATAAAAGCCCGGTTTATTAGGGGCGGAAGTACAAAATATCTTGTACAGATGCTTGAGGAAGGACTCGTGGATTATATCCTCGATGGACAGACTTTCGATCTTGAGGGTGTGCGTTCGATGAGAGAAAATCCGGGTCATGTGAACACTTCACCATTTACCAGTTACAACTATCACGGGAAGGGTAATTTCGCCTCGATCCTCGATGCCGTTGTTCTTGGTGCTACGGAAGTGGATGTGAATTTTAATGCAAATGTGGTATCTCATTCAGATGGTTTGCTGTTGCATGGAATTGGTGGCTGGCAGAATTGTCTCTTTTCGAAATGTTCCATTTTGGCAATTCCTTCTTTCAGAGACAGAATACCGGTGATTTTGGATGAGGTTACAACCATATGTGCTCCCGGAGAGCTTGTCGATGTGATCGTGACAGAACGCGGAATAGCGATAAATCCAAGACGGGAAGACCTCCTCAAAGCTGTTGAGGGAAAAGGTCTGCCGATCAGGAAAATCGAAGATATCCGTGATGAGGTTTATCAGATTGTTGGTGGACCACCCCAGAAGCCCGTCCTCGATAAAGACAAGGTAGTCGCTATCGTCAACTGGGTGGATGGGACAGTGCTCGATTCTGTTTACAAGGTGGTCGGTTGATAGAAGGATTCTAGGACGCAGATACACGCAGATTAGACTGATTTCCGCAGAGGGATTTTAGGACGCAGATGCACGCAGATTAGACGAGCCGAAGGCATCCCTTTGGGAGATTTCCGCTCAATTTGTAATTGGAACACGGATTAGACGGATTTCCGCAGAAGATTTTTGGGACGCAGATACACGCAGATTAGACGAGCCGAAGGCAACCCTTTGGGAGATTTCCGCTCAATTTGTAATTGGAACACGGATTAGACGGATTTTACGGATTCGCACCGATGAAGCCCTTTGGGCGACACATGGGTAGAAATCTTGCCGACCAAATTCAAGAGGGCCCTCTGGGCGACATATGGGTAGAAATCGTGGCGACCAAATTCAAGAGAGCCCTTGTGGCGACATATGGGTAGAATCTCTTAGCCAATCACAACACAGAGCACCGGACTTTTGCCCCCGGAAAAGGAGCGGCAATCGTCCTCGATTGCCCAGCCGACCAAACTTCTTCGTTCAGTAAGATAATGCGAAATCTTCTCGAATTCTTGGTTCTTTTTTACGGTAAAAATCGAATATTCACCTTAAAAAAGAACCAGTTTATTATTTAATCCTCTTTCCATTCAAACTTTTCCGGGTTCCAAACAGCTCCATAATTATCTATGGTGAGACATGGTTTAAGAAATGCTTCATTTCATAAGTCAGGAAAAGTAGAGCCCCTTTCAATATAAAGCTGCCCGAATATTTGGATTTTGAAATTCTGTCGATGAACCTTTCCTGAAAGTACAATCTTAACAGGGAATTGTAATCGATCTTTCTTTCCCTTGCAATTTCTAACAGTCTCGCTTTAAAAGAAGCTATTTTATTCTTGGGCTCAGTTTTTCTCGTCATATTGTAAATGCTTTCATATAGTCCTTGATTCTTTTAAGCGCACCGCATTTTTCAGCTACACGCCAGAGCAGTGCGATATCTCTGTTCTTGCTTGACATGTAATTTTTCAGAGATTCGAGAACAATATCATCTCCGATTTTCTGCTGATATCTAAAAAGGTCGGCGAGTGTCTTTTCAACGGAATAGATGAGAAACTCTCCACTTTTAGAGCTAATCTTCTCGATACCTGTTTGGTAAACAATATCACGAAAATAATATACCTTTACAGGAGGGTAAAAAATTTTATTCAGGCGGGCATTTTCAGGCAGAGCAATCGAGATGCGAGTTGGATTGAAAGTGGTCAGTCCGTAATATTCAATTGCGGAAGTAAGGCAAACAACAGCTTTATTGTTAGACCTGTAAACATCCACAAATGAGGAGTTCTCGTCCCACGGGAAATCGATAAGTTTGTAAAGTCCCGGTTTTACCTTGTCGATAAGTCCGTCCTCAAGGGCTTTTTTAATCTCCCGAGGATGAATTCCTCTTTCTTTCAGGTCCTTCATTCGAGCATAGCCGTTATTGAAAGCCAGATAATCTATCACAGTCGCCTCAATTTGGTTCTTTTATAAGGTAAATATAACAAAATCCCCGTAAAAAAGAACCATCTACATTTCAAATTTTCTCAAAATCCCTCACACATCAAATAAAAAGACAAAATTCCTCATAATTTTGCTTTTTTCAAAATTTTATTTGATGCTATCTCTACATCAATCTAATCTTTTCGTAGGTTGGGATGTGGCGGGTAAATGCATTGGTTTTAGTCTTTGCCAATTACGGGATTGGCTGCAAGCGCGGAGCTGAAGAGCACATTAAGAATGGGATCGCCAAATGTGAGGATAAGGACCATAAAGGAGCAGTTGAGGAATTTACGAAGGCGATTGAATTAAATTCTCAAACTACAGCACCGGACGAAAAAAAATCGCGGAAAAACATCGAGAAATACTGTCTTGAGCGAAGCTGCTTAATGTAAAATCATCTTCCAAAAAAATAGATCAGAATATCATCAGTTCGTTCGCGCCAGTTTGCCCACTGGTGGCCATCGTTGAAAATGGTGAATTTTTGTTCGATTTTTGCTTCTTTCAGTTTCTTATCGAGTAACCGGTTTGATTCAAGAAAAGACATGTTATCATATGTTCCATTCAGAAGGTCGAATTTTCCAACATCTAGCCAGAACTTCCATTTACCCGTTTGATGTTGTGTACTGATAAATGAGTCGACGGTCTCGAAAAAGTATGGTGTCAGAGTTGATGACTGCCCTGCTGCTAGCAAAAATTTGTCGGGTCTTTTTAACGCAATCAGAAGCGAAATGTGCCCTCCTGCCGAGATTCCTGCAATTCCCCTTTTTTCAGGTGAAGTGGAGGTTTTGTATTTTTTATCGATAAACGGCATCAAACTCTCACAGATGAAAGAGGTGTACTCGTCTGTTTTGTTCAGATAAAAATCCTGATCACCCTCTCTGAACTCGATGAAAACCGCGATCACGGGAGCAATTTTCCCTTCAGAAATCAGATTATCGAGAATGTTTTTGTAAGAGCAATAATCAAGAGCTTTTATTCCGTCATTTATATAGAGAGAAGGGAGGTCTTTGAGAGTATCATATCCCGAAGGAATGTAAATTTTTATTGTTCGTTTGTCCGCTGCTGTTTTCCCCTCTCCGAATTTCAAGCTGTCCAGTCTGCCATGTTTCACATCAGGGCTGAAATTCCTGATCGTGTCAGGCTTGAAAAGAGGCATTGCACATTGGGAGTGGACGCTGAATCCACTGGGTGTAACAACCGGATTCCGTGGATCGGTTACTTCAAAACCATCGACAAGAAAGAGATAGTCAACCCGTGCATCAGCAGGAAGAGAGTAAATTTTATAGAAGAGAGTGGAATCTCCACATTTTATTGGTTTGAGATTAACCTGTGTGCTCCAAGCGAGTTGAATGTCACCTTTGATCATTACTGTATCGGCTTTTCCATACCAGTAGAAACAGGCGAGAGTAGTGTCCTCAATCACCGGAGATTGTGGATTTGCAGCCAGAAAATCTCTCACGGCTTCCCCCCGTTTTTCTTCGGGAGTATTTTCCAGTTTTTTCATTAAGGACAAAAAAGAGCTTTTTTCGAGCTGCTCTATCGTCGGGTCAACAGCCACCTGTAAAGAATGTGGTCCAACTTTTTCAGAACAACCCGGCTGTAGCAAAACAGATATTAAGCAGATCAAAAAACAGGTGTAATATTTCTTTAAAGCGAAGTTTCTCATGAAGATCATTGCCGAAAATTAAGAATTATCCGGTTATTCGACCGACTTGTTGAAATTAGAGCCGGTTATTTTCTCCTGCTGTAGCTCGTTTCCCAGAATAACATCTCCTTGCCGTCTTTGTCGATGTGCATCTGAATAGTGAAGTGGTCAATATCACTGCTCTTCAGTACAGATCTGAATTTCACATCCTTTTTTATGAGGGGATCGACGAAAGTGCCAAACATCTCCAGATAAGGTTTGGTAAAATCCATTTTACCCGATGAACAAGTGAAGCCGGTCCCCATATTGTCGATCCAGAAACCAAGAAATTCCTGTTTTGCATTATCGAAACCTAAAAGCTGGATAGCATTAAACGGCATTCCCCAGGCAGTTCCATCGTGGGTCATCTGAAAATATCTGCCGCCGAGGATCATTTCGCCTTTTGAAGTACCTTTATCAACCGTGGGTTGAGCTGCGGGATCACCCCAGGTTTTCAGGGTGTAATCCCAGTTCCCGACACTTTCAGCTAGGTGTTTGTGCATCGGACCGGGTGTCAGGTAATCCATGTATGCTTTCATTTCCGCATCGGTTTGAGCGAAAGAAATGAAGGAGAGTACGACGGTAAGAAAAAGAATCGTTTTTTTCATTGTAAAATCCGGATTTGATGATGATAGATGTAATTGTCAGTTTCTTTTTGAGGCATCACTCGAGTGAAGCTGTTCAAAAGAATTACAAAAAACAAAAGAAACGGATGGATAAAATTAAGATTTTTTGAGATTATAAACATAAAATTTCGGGCAGACACTTTTCAGTATCTGCCCTAAAGGTAAAATGGATTAGTGAGTGATTGCCTGAGCTGTTCCCCATTGGGTTACGGATCCGTTGCCGGTGTACTGGTAGAGATTCACGAAAGTAAGGGGTGAATCGTTGCCGCCTTCGGTAACAACCACGAATGTACTGTTTGGATAGTTGAGGGAGTGGTCGATCCATGTGCCGGAATTGGCATAAATCGTTTTTTGTCCTTTGAGGTTCTCAAAAGGCACAACCTTTGCTTTATGTGTATGTCCAAAAATAACGATTCTTTTGGAGGGGTCTGCATCAAAATATTGAAGTTTTGCCTGAAAATCGGTAAGATCGTCATCGTTTGCACCGAGAATTGCATCTGCAGCGGAATTTTTAACTTTCACACCATTCATTTCCTGCCGTTTTTCCCATGAAGTAACGAGTCCGTCATAAACATTAACGGAGAATTTACCCGTTTTTGCGTTGTACTGAGGGATTACATCACTCATTGCATAAGTGTCATTCATGCCATCGATATTGGTGACGATTACTTTTTCAGTGAATTTTTCCTTGACAGGGAGCGTTTCAAGAATCCCTTTCCAGGTCATATAATAGTAATTCAGAAGCAACTGTTCGGGATCATTTTTATCGACATTGTAGAGCGGAAACGAGTTCTCTGTTTTCGGTTTTCCCTCTACAATCGAGGAAGTTGCGATACGGGTAAAGAAGTATCCCGGAGGCATTATCGATGTGGTGTTCTTTGTGGTTTTTCTGATTGAAATTTGATCAGGGGCGCAGAAGAAGTTATACTTGTGTCCATGCTCAATCACAATTGAGTTCTTGTCTCCAGTAACATACTCTCCAAGGCCCTGAACTGATCCACGGGCTTGATTGATACCCGGGAAAACCCTGGCGATATCTGAATCTTTCACAGTGAGATCATGGTTACCGGGTGCATAGGTAACTTTAATTTTTCCTTCTTTTATGATTGCAACAATAGCATCAACAAAAGGTTTGTTGTTGGCAGCAATTGCATCCACAAAGGCAGCTTCATCTGCGGGAGTTTTGTAGTTCATCGGTATGAACCATTGATCCATAAGATCACCACCGATCACCAGCTCCTTCACATCGGGAGAATTTCCAACTTTTGTTACAAGATCAACGAGGTTAGGGAAGTTTTTGTTTATCTCGGCGAATTTGCTGTCCATTCCGAGGTGAATGTCGCTGATCACGACAATTTTATTTCTCTTCACTTCCTTCTTTGATCCGGAGAAGGCAGGTTCAACATTGGTTGCGAAATAGAGTGAGGAGCCTCCACCCATAGTCGCTCCCGATTTTGATTTCAGATTCCCGCTTACTTCAATTTTATACTCCACACCATCGGCAAATTTTTGTACCGGTTTAGTATTTATAGCCAATATTGCCGGATTGTAGTAATCTGTCCGAAGATAACAGGGCACTTCTGATGCTATCCCTTTTGCGTCTATCCGGAAAAGTTTTACACCTCCCTGAAGTGTAGCCTTGTCAAGTGCTTCGCTGAAGGTAAGTTGCACAACTTCCACCGAATTGTTGACAGGCGGATTGGCAATGTTTTCCGACACTTCCACATTGGATTTCACTATAGTCAGTGCCTTGACCGGCTCACCGGGCAGATTATTTGAGAAAGTTGTCGTCAGCATTGCAGAAAGAACAACAAGTGCTGCCAGATATTTAATTCGATTTTTCATGATCGGTCTCCGAAAGTTATTTCATATTTACTTGGTGATTGCCTGTGCTGTTTCCCATTGGGTTACAGTACCGTTGGCGGAATATTGATAATTGTTAACGATGCTGAGTGGTGAACCGGCACCTGCCTCGTTAACCACGGTGAATATCATCCCGGGATGTGCCAGTGAATGATCTATCCATGTGCCCGAATTCGCATAGATGGTCTTTTTACCGTTAAGATTTTTGAAGGTTAAAATCCGTGCTTCATGGGTGTGACCAAAAATTACAATTCTTATCGAGCCGTCTGTATCAAAATATTGATATTTCGACTGATTGTCGGTAAGATGACTGTCGTTTGCAAGAATAATGGCGTCTTTTACGGGTGTTTTTACTTTGACTCCGTTCATGGTTTGTCTCTGATCCCAGGTTGCAAGCATATTGTCGAAAAGCGCCACTTCCAGCTTCCCGGTTGTTGGATTAACCTGTGGGAGGATGTCATTGACTGAATAATTGGCTGTAAATCCGTCGATGTTCGTGGTCATTACCTTGTCTGAAAATTTCTGCTTGATTGGCAGGGTAACAAGAATCGATTTCCATGTCTGATAGTAGAGATAGAGCAACTCCTGCATCGGGTCGTTTTTATCATAGGTGATATCGGGCCAGACATTCGGTGATACAGGTTTCCCCTGGACTACCGAGGATGTGGCGATTCGCGTAAAGAAGTATCCCGGAGGGAGAATTGAAGTGGTGTTGCCGGTAATGTTTCTGTTCGAAATTGGATCGGGGGCGACGAAGAGGTTGTATTTATGACCATGTTCGACGATAATTTCGTTTTGCAGTCCCGTTTTGTACTCGCCTATTCCTTGAACAGAACCGCGCGCCTGATTGATTCCGGGCAGAATTCTTTCCACATCGGCGGCAGTTACCAGAATATCGTGGTTGCCGGGAGCGTAAGTCAGTTTGATCTGTCCTTCTGCAATTATTGCCTTAAAGGCATCCATTACTGCCTGATTGTTGGCTGCGATGGCGTCAACAAATGCTGCTTCGGATGTTGGTGGCTGATATTCCATGGGAACAAACCACTGATCGATCAAGTCACCAGCGATAACAAGTTCCTTCACATTGGGTGAGTTTTTTATTTTTGTCAGGAAACTGACAAGGGCGGCGCGGTTGGCGTTACACTCCGCGAAACTGTTATCCATTCCGAGATGAATGTCACTTATGACCACCACCTGAGTCCTAAGTGAATTCAGAGTCGGGTCGCCAAGGAATGTGAATGTGCGGTTTGTTGCGAAGTAGCCATTGTAATTTGCACCGAGAGGAGTGCCTGTTTTAGCTTTCAGAGCACCATCAATTTCAATTTTGTACTCCATACCGTCGGGGAATTTTTGTACAGGGGCGGTCTTGATTCTAATGATAGCTTTATTAAACTGATCGAGAGCAATATATGCCGGCAGTTTAACAGGATTACCTGTGGAGTCAATTTTGAAAACTTTTACCAGGGAAGTCAAGCCGGCAGTATCAAGTGCCTCGCTAAAGGTTAATTCAACTGTTTCTACAGAATTATTTACAGGGGGGTCACCGGCATCTTTCGAGAGGGCGATATTGGAACTTACGAGGGTCGGGTTAACTGCGGGGCCGTTGGGCGAGTCCGATTTACATCCCGTCAAAACTAAAGCGGGGAGAATTAACAATGAGAAATATAATTTGTATCCTGGTTTCATAACCATCTCCATACATTGCTTTTTTTTTGTGCCTTCTTATCAGCACCTGTATTGAGGCATAAATGCCTGTGAATTTTTTCCGGATGCTTCTCCGATCCCCGAAATGTATCGGGGGAAAAACATCCCTATTAAAGCAATTCTGTATTAAAGACAGGTTATAAATAAACCGCTCCCGCCTGCCATCGGAAATTTATTTCTCCGATGCGGATTCCCCTTGTTTACTCTTGTTTTGGCGTAACCAAAAGGTCTAAGATTCCATTAATCACAAATCACGATTAACGGAATTAGTAAAAAAATTATTAACAAGGGATAATATAAACAATTATTTTGAAAAAGGGTGTTATTTGGGGGAATTTACAGGGATGAGCTGATTTCATTCTGAGGCATTCTGTCAATTATTAACCGATATTGTGAGCGGTTTTTAATTCCCTCGAATTCGAGGGAGTTAAGAATGCAGAATTCTTACCTGGCGGTCTATGGCTTTTGTTTCTCAGCTACCCTACCACCATGGTAATCTCTTCCCGGGTAAAACTGACACCGATCAAAATCAACCGCTTACCCGAGGTCAGGTATTTCTCATAATATTTCTTTTGTTTGATCTGATTAAGACCATCTTCCGGGGGGAGGTTGTATTTGAATTCGATGATGTAGATTTTATCAGGAAATTCTATTACTCCGTCGATTCTTCCGATGTTTGTATTCACTTCCGATTCCATCTGAATACGGGACATATACATGACCATAATGAACAGGGAATGGTAAAATTTTTCCTGCGGGATGTGGAGGTTTGATGGAATTTGTGCAAAAAGGGATTTTAAGATGTTTAAAAATGAGTCAAAATCTTCAGTTATCAGGGCGTTTCTCAGAGTTGAAATGCCGGCGGTCACAGAATCAGAATCGGTGGAAGATGCATCAGCGAAAAGATAGCTGAAAAGGGAGTCCTTCACTTCGAAATTTGGGAAATCGAGTCTGAAAACCTGCCTGAAATTATCGAGATAGCTCGATTTTATTGTAAGATATCCTGTCTGAAACAGAAGGTTTGTAAGGGAAACGGGACCCGTTCCGATGTTATCGAATGAAGTCTCGACAGCCAGGGTATTCTGAAAAGAGGAGATGTCGTAGTCTTTGGCAGCTATGAGTTTTATCAGGAAATTTGGCGAGCCTGATGTAAACCAGAAATTCCTAAAATTTGAATCGGAAAAGAAATTAAGAATTGAGAACGGATTGTAGAGGAAGTTTTTTCCGTCCCAACTGTAACCGTTGTACCACAATTTCATTTCCTGTAAGAGTAGCTCTTTGGGAACATCAAACTTTTTTGCAGATTGGTCAATATGTTCTTTAAAGGATGACTCAAGCTCTTCTTGTGTATACCCAAAAAGGGTGGAGAATTTTGAATCCAGGGTAATATCGGAAATCTGGTTTAAGCCGGAGAACAGGGATAACTTGGCAAACTTGCTTACCCCGGTAAAAAACATAAATCGAATTTTACTGTCCAGGCCCTTTAGCGGGGAGTACAGATTTCTCAGCACATCTCTGTTGGCATCGGCTTTTTCGTGATCAGTAAAGTGATCTGTTATAGGTTTATCATACTCATCGATAAGAATGACCACCCGTTTATTGAATTTTTCATAGAGTGATTCGATGAGGTCTGGCAATATCTCAGTTTCAATGGACTCGCTAAGATCGATGCCATTCTCCTCGGCGATTGTATAGAGTCGTTTTGAAAGGGACTTTTGGAATACTTCAGCGTTTAAATTGGAAGTTTGCGAAAAATCGATCCGAATGACCGGGTAATTGTCCCACTTATCATATGCATAAATATCCAGGTCTTTGAAAAGTTCTCTGTTCCCTCTGAAGAATTCTTCCAGAGTTGAAATAAAAAGAGATTTCCCAAATCTTCTCGGACGGGATATGAAGACATAATTGTAGTTTTCAATCAGAGGGACAATAAAAGCCGTTTTATCAATATAAACAGATTCGTCACCGCGAAGTTTCGCAAAATTCTGTATACCGAGAGGAAGATTTTTCATTCAATTTCCAAAAAAGATATCTGCAAATATAAGAAAAGGGGGGAAAGGAATTTTCAATCAAACATTTTTTCTCTTTTTAACCAACATGATGACAGTCCCTGTAAGTATGAGGGCCATTGAAATGTATTGTGAAGGGGTGAGGGGTTGAAATCCCGGGATAAGTGAGTCCTCACGGAAAAATTCGACTGTAAATCTGAACAGACCGTAACCGATTGCAACTGCTGATATCTGATATCCGTCGAACCGGAATTTTTTCCTTGTGAAGGTGATAAAGCCGAAGAGGAGGAAAGCAAATATTGATTCATATAACTGCGTGGGATGAACTGCACATTTACCTCCGGGAAAGGTGACACCAAAAATGGAATCTGTCGGAAGACCACCGCAGCAGCCACCGAGAAAACATGCAAGTCTGCCAATTCCGAGTCCAAAAATCCCGCCATACGACATTCCATCCAAAGCGTTAGAGAGTGAAAAGTTGAATAATGCCCTGCCTGTAAAAAGTGCCGCATACCCCCCAATAAATGCTCCGTAAAACATCCAGCCTGTGTTCAGAAAAGTATCGACGGGGTGTTGCAAAAACCTCTCAGTATCGAAGAAAACAGCATAACTCAACTTCGCTCCCAGCATGGCGAAAATTCCAACCAGGAAAAAGAGCCGCCAGTAGGACTCGATCGGGAAAGAAAGCCGCTTTGCCTCCAGGTAGCAAACCACAGCAAATGCTACAGCTCCGATGGTGGCGAGCAGTGAGTACGAATTGAGCGCGAAACCGCTAAATAGATGTATTACAGGGTGCATTGTCTTATAAAGGCCGGGCAGCGGTGGCTGCCCGGATAAAGTTAAGTATTGTGACAGTTATTTACGGAACTGGAAAATAAGCCTTATGGTGGTACCGTTTCCTGCTTTGGCGGGTTTGGTTGCATAAAGATTTCCATTCAGGGCATCCTCGATAAATTCAAATTCAACCACTCTTGTTTCATCATATTTGATCTTGTAAGACCAAAAGGGTGTTGTTCCGGAAAGTGCCTTGTTCAGCACCTGATAGGTCTTGTTCAAGTCTCTGATATCATAGTTTGTTTCGAAATCGGGTACTGCTTGAATGTCTGCCGCGGTTGGTTTCCACTTGAATACCATATCGATCTTGTCATCACCCTTCAGTTCGAAATACTGATTGGCGGGATCGGTGAAAATAACTTGTGTCGCGGAGATTGTTCCACCGGAAGCATCTCTGTATTCAGCTAACAGTCTCATAAATGTATATCTCTTTAATGGCAACGGGGCGGTGCCTGTAACAGTTACAGTCATTGTTTTGGTGTCATACTCACTATAACCGGCATTTCGTTTTATCCTTGCTCTTACGGTTACAGTATATACTCCGGGCGCATTAAAAGATTTGTTTATGAAATAATTACCGCCACCCCCAATACCAAGCTGTTTACTCCACTCAGTGGCTACAGAGCCGGGAGAGTTGAGTTTTGTGGAATGCTCAATCTCAACATCGGGGACAGGTAACGGAGTTGTTACATCAACAGGAGTTAAATTCGGAGGATCGCACACAGTTGTGGTGTGTACATCCCCCGGAGCATTGTCTATGACTCTAAATGACAGAACAACACCTCGCCCAACATTCAGAGTCACGGCAGAAGTAAGATTAGTTATTGTTGGAGGTGGTACAACTACTGCAGTATTCATAACACCGCCGGTGAAGAGGAAGTAGCCGGCGATCACGGAGACACTCATAACAGCGAATCCATATTTCTTAAGTATTGATTTCATTTTTGTCTCCTTGTTAAAATTTAAATGATAAGCCGGCTATAAGCGTACTCGCTTTTGCCGCGGCATATTCAATGTTCAGATTAATGATTGCCATTCTGAAACTTGCACCCAGAACAAATCTTGCACTGTTTTCACCTTCAATGTCAAACGCAATATTTGCACTTTGCAGACCATTGGGTGTGTCGATCTGTTTTGTGATGTTTACTGAGAGTTTTGTGCTCTCGAGCATAAAACCGGTATACGGGGTAACATCAAGCCATCCAAGGAGACTGAATTTGAAAGAAACATTCATACCGTAACTGGTTGCGGAGAATGATGCACTCTTGTCAAGTTTTGCATTCTGGGTTAAAAAGCCAACAGTAATATCGAGAGGCAATTTACCCGTTAAAGGCTCGAGCCAGTAGGCGACATTGTGTTCAAGACCAAATCCGAAGTAACTGAATGTTCCAATTGAGTCTCCGAGCTTAATCTCGGGTACCATGCGAATTATGGCACGGGTACCTAAAACCGTTCCGATCTTCAGTTGAGGTGCGGCTCCGGGGATTCTTTTCATCCCGTTTAACAATCCTCCTACACCAAGATCAACCAGCTTGGGATTGAGAGTAACTGTTACAGGGAATGGCCCGTTAACCTCTACATTCTCGGGACCGTTGGCACCAAAGAGGACAAAAATGTTGTCTTTTTCACCGCCGGCAATGTTTGCTCCGGAAATTCTTACAGGCATATCGCGAACGAGTAACTGGTTTATAACATCCTCGCGGATAGCCGGATCGCTTACATCCTTTGTTATTTCGAGAAGCTGGGATCTGCTGAAACGGAAAGTTCCATCGACAGAGAAGCGGTTATCCCCCTGAGAGTTGAAACTGGAATACATTCCAACAACCCCGAATTCAAGGTCGAAACCAAATTTCTTGTTTGCAGGAGCGGTGTTCATCCATCCACTGTTGAGGTTGACACCAACATTATTAACCAATGGTGAGATATAAGCTTTACCGGCGAGACTGCCAAGTTTGCTTAAATCACTTTCCAGACCCTGAGCAAAAGACAAGCCAACAGTCAGGGTGCAGAAGAACACAAACAACCGAAGTGTAGATTTTAACATTCGATTATCCTTTCTTTGGGTGATTAAAAACTTAATGGAGAAGCATTAATAGATTAAAAACTATTACCACAGAGCCGTGTACAGTTATTCGGGACAGGGCAGGTACTTGAATCATCTGAATTGTTTGGCACGGAGAACAACAAAATGCGGTGAACCGAATGCAAATATGATCAAAATTGAGGCTGAATGAAATAGGGGCTTTTCCTCATTTTTTCAACAAGGAAGTCACTCCGGCAGCGGAGTTTGGAGTCGGGAAGGCCCGGTTAGCGGTTTTTCGAGAGGGCGTATTTTATGAGAGCTGCTGTGCCGGTGATACCAAGCTTTTTACAGATGTTGCTTCTGTGATTATCGATCGTCTTTATGCTGACAAAAAGTTCATCAGCGATCATTTTACTCGATTTACCCTCCCCGATCAGGTCCATTATTTTTTTCTCCGAAGGAGTAAGCACCTGAACAGGCCCGGAGATCAGGTTGCCTTCACTGTTCCTGATTATCTCAGAGACGGTATCGCTCAAGTAGATACCACCGTTATAAACAATGTTTATCGAGTCGATTATATCATCTATCGCGTTCTCTTTGAGCACATAACCCTTCACGCCAAGGTCAAGCACTTTTTTAATGATCGATTCCTCTTTGTACATGGTAAGGATGATTATTTTTATCGGATTTTGTTCTGCATTTAACAACTCAACCAGTTGCAGTCCGTCCGGCTCAGGCATCTGAACATCGAGAATCGCCACATCAGGTTTATATTTATGAACCATTGTCAGAGCGGTTCGGCCGTCGGACGCCTGACCTAACACTTCAATGTTTTTTTCCTGCTTTAAGATCGTCATCAGCCCCTGAATGAAAACGGGGTGATCGTCAGCCATTACAACTCTGATTCTGTTCAACTATACCTCCACGGGGATGTTAATAATTATCTCGGTTCCCCCGCCCTGAAGAGCGGTAAACCGAATATCGCCATTTAAAAGGTTGATTCTGTGAGACATGCTGCTGAGACCAAATCCCTTGTTTTCCCCGCCTTGGAGTGTTACCAAGCCGACACCGTCATCTGAAATAATGAGGGAGCAATTATTCTCTTCAATGGCCAATTTTACCGAGGCATTCTCAGCTTTAGAGTGCTTTACGATATTATTTACCGCTTCCTGGATCACCCTGTATATCGCGAGTTCTTTGTCAGTGGAAAATTTACCGTCAACCCGGTTGATCTCATGGCTGAACTTTATACTGGTGGAACCCGATGCCCGGGAGAGCAGCTCGATTACAGTTTCTGATAAACCGATCCGTTCGAGATGCAGCGGTTTAAGATTGCCTGCTATATCCCTCACTGTAGAAAGCATCGTGTCGATCGATGAATCTATCTCATTTAGATATGAGCCCGCGAGTTTCACGATTTTCTTGTCGCGCATCGCGAGTTTGGTTTTTGTTTTAATGAAAAGCAGATCCTGTCCAAAGCTGTCATGAAGCTCATATGCGATCCGTTTTCTTTCATCCTCCTGCGACTTGATAAGTTGGCCGGTGAAGGCTCTTTGCGAAGCCGCTTCAAGTTTGGCTTCCTCCTCCTCCTTCAGGCGTGAAATGTCCTGGACTGTACCGGTAATTTTTATCAGTACACCGTTTTCATCGGTGCGGGTCGAATATTTTGAGTTGATCCATCTTATTCCTTTAGGGTGACTGATCCTGTACTCCCTTTCATGATACTGCTCACTGTTCCGCCCATGATAAAAGTAGGTACTCACTATTTCCCTGTCCTCCGGCACAATTCGTGAGAGGAGCGTGTCGCGGAAGTTTTTCTTCAGTTCATCCGGATGTACACCGAACACTTCCGCCATCTGATCGGAATACGAGAACCTGTCGCCCTCCAGATCCCACTCCCAGTTGGCCAGACCGGCGATCTCCTGGGCATATTTAAGGTGTCGTTCACTTCTCTTCAGTTCACCGTGCAAGATATCCAGTTCACTTTTCTGTTCTGACAGTTCGGTGTGCTGCGAGTTCAATTCAGTAAGCAGTGTTTTGAGTTTCTTCCTGCTGGAATAGACCAGTGCAATTAAAACCGAAAGAGACACCAACAGGAAACCGAGGAGATAATTAACGAGCTTTTCGTTTCCAAGAATATCAGAAAGCCGGTTTGTTTCAATCTGGAGATCCCTTATCCTTTCATCTTTCAGTTCATTCTGAAACTTTGCCTGAAATTCCGAGTAGAGATCGTTGTACCTCTCATTGTAGATACTCTCATCAAGGATGGAATGCATATACTGAAACTTTGAGGCTTTTTCCCACTCACCCATCCCCCGGTAGAGTTCCGCCATATTAACAATCGTATTCTTCAGAAGCCCCTTGAGTCTCGCGTTAATCGACAGTCTTAGAGATCTTTGATAGTACTCCATGGCTTCATTATATTTTCTTTCGAGAAATTTCGACATCCCCCTGTTATTCAGGAAAATAATGAGCAGCCAGTTGTCATTGATCTTTTCAGCGATCGAGATTGCTTCCTCTTCCCTGTTATTTGCGTACAGATAACGAGCCAGGAACTGATTTGCTGAATAATCTCCGGGTTTTGTTGATATCACCTTTAGCTGCAGCCTTAAGGCCTCGGCAAATAAACTTTGCGCAAGTTCTGAACCGTCCTCAAGAGCCCCTTTGTAGTAGAAAGCCTTTGCCCTTATTTCAATATCCTCACAGTTTTTAAGAACCTCGTAACCCCGGTTTATGTAATCGCTCTGGAGGTTTCTTAGATCACCAAAATAGTAGGTCCTCCCGATTTTCATATAGAGAAGTGCCGTGTTTATTGAGTCTTTCAGTTGCCGGGCTATTTCCAAAGCGTCGGAGTAATATTTCAGAGCCCTTGATGAAAGGGTTGTGTGAATGTAGATATCGCCCAGAGTTGTCAGAATTCTTTGGATATCAGCGGTTCTGTTCATCTTTCTGGCTGTTTCAAGTTCAATCGAGTATTTTTCAACAAGCTTTTGGTTGTCAACCCCCAAAATCGAGAAGTGAGTGTCAAACAGGTGTTTCAGTGCTTCTCTCTGAGTGAACGGGTTAAGAATGTAAAGACTGTCTTCGAGCGAAAGGGCATGGCTTTTGGGGATACACAGTAAAAACAGTGCACAAAATAAAAAAGGTGACCGGAAGAGATTTTTTTTCACGATTAAACGATTTAATTAAGAGCGCAAACTAACCATTTAATTTTTTATATCATATAGGGGCTTTCACTTATAATGATCCATGAAAAAAGTGCCCGGTCTGGCTGTTAATTGTCTATTGAGGTATTCTCTAGAAATTGTCTTTGCACCGGAAGTTGAATTTGAGGATACATATTTCATTAAAAAAATCGTTAAATTGAAAGCGCTTTCAGAAAAAATCCTAAAGAATGAAAAAAGAAAAAGAATCAACTATCTATGATGTTGCCCGGGTTGCAGGAATGTCGATCGCCACGGTCTCACGCGTTTTTAACAAAAGCCCGCTGGTAACGGAGAAGACAGTAAAACATGTAATGGAAGTGGCACAAAAGCTAAACTTCTCACCGAGTGCCTCTGCCCGTGGACTCAGTGGAGGCAGGCAGGAGACTATTGGTATAGTGCTACCTATTCTTTACGGCAATTTTTTCTCCGATCTGATTTATTCGATGCAGGCTCTCGCGGAGGGGAAAGGTTATGATATTGTGGTAGCAGGGCAGAAGGGGTCACCCGAGGACCTGTTTGCTACTGTAAAAAAACTGAGCACCAAAATAGACGGTTTGATACTGATGTATCACAAGGAGGGTGTAAAGGGGGAAATGGCTAGACGCTTCCCGAAGCTGCCGGTTGTGATGTTAAGCAGATTTGTAAAATTCAAAGAGCATGTGGACATGGTTCTCGACAATTTTGCCGGAGCGAAAATGGCAACAGAACATCTCATCGAACGGGGACACAGAAAAATTGCACTGATTAAAGGAGAAGATGGCAACACAGATGCCATAGAGAGAACTGAAGGATTTCTTTTTGCAACTGATTCCGCAGGAATTCCCCGGGAGAATGTTGAATTGTTGAGTGGCAATTTCAGGCAAATATCGGGATATAACGCCGTAAAAGATTTGTTCGCCCGAAGAAACGATATCACCGCAATATTCTCTTCCAACGATGCAATGGCACTCGGAGCGCTTAACTGGATGCACCAGAATGGTGTAAGCATTCCAGAGGATGTGGCTCTTTGCGGTTTCGATGATATCGAGTTCGCTCAGATGATTCGACCTTCACTTAGTTCTGTCTACCTGAACACACAGCTTTTTGGAGAATCAGCTTTTTGCATGCTGATGGAGCAGATTGAGCAGAGGAAAATTTGCGATATTCCGTTCGGAAGAGTGATAGAACCCGTTTTACGGATTAGAGAATCCTCCTCGCAGCTAAAAGTGATTTAAAATTAAAAGAGACCGGTGGCAGGAATCCCGGTCTCTTGGTAACTCTTTTGTAACCGTTTATTACTTCAAGAGAGTCAGTTTAATTGTTGATGTAAATTCACCCGCCACCAGTCTGCATGTGTAAATTCCCGAAGCAAGGACTGATCCGTCAATATTCATTTTGTGATATCCCTGTGAAAGATCACCCGAGAATATTTCGGCAACCTCTTTCCCTGTTATATCGTATAATCTAAGGTTTACCGTCATCGCTTTGGGGAGTGAGAAGGCAACCGTGGTTGTCGGATTGAATGGATTGGGATAATTCTGAAAAAGAAAAAACCCAACGGGTAACTCTCCCTCCACTTCTGCAAGACCGGAGAATGAAGATGTGCCGTCAAAATCGATTTGCTTAAGACGGTAGTAATATTTTACATCCTCCTGAACAGCACCATCGGTGTAGCTGTAACTCGATGGTGATGCTGTTGATCCCGATCCCTCGACGAATCCAATTGCTTCAAAGTCTTTCCCGTTAATGCTTCTTTGCACTTCGAAGCCATAGTTGTTCGTCTCAGTGCCGGTGATCCACTGGAGGATGACATCATTCCCTGAACGGGTGCCTGTGAAACTGATCAGCTCGACAGGAACGAGTATGGGGAGAATCACCTCGATAGCCCGCTGATAGAGGAGACGATGCCCTGCATTATTCAGATGGATTCCATCTCCCGAGTTGAACTCCGGTGCTATAAATCCATTTGGCTGGGCAAGAGTGGTCCAGAAATCTACTGCATATGGGGCGTACCGGGTAAAAACCGAATCTCTCATACCGGTCAACAGGTCAAGTTGCGACTGGCTGGAAAAATTTCTCGGTTGAGTGGTGGTAATCCAGAGCCTGATGTTGTTTCTGTTTGCAATTGCCACAAGAGTATCATAATTGGCGATTTGTTCCGACATCGGGTAGCTGCTTGCAGCATCATTCGAGGGGAGATTTATAAATATCGCTTTTGGATTATACTCAAGGGCATACGAGATATTGTTGGTTGCTCTGGGGGTCGGCCTTCCGCCGGGTGGAACAAAACCTGTGGGCATCACATGGTAGGAAGTGAAGCCTCCTACAGCAAGGTTGAGGATTTTGTATGTGGTGTCCACACCTGCGATATGCCTTCTGAGCCTGTTCACATAAGCACTGTCGGGAGGATTTGCTCCGGTACCCGCAGAAGTGGATGAACCGAGCACAACTATATAATTGTAATCGTAGATCGAGGCACCACCCGTCATCTTTATGTTGTCGAGGAACAAGGTTCTGGTGACACCATCAGCTATTGACTGACCAAAGAAGATTGTCTTGATTCTGGTAAGGTCACAACTGCCCGGGTTCCTTTTCAAAGTATCGAGAGGTGCCCAAAGCATTGTCCATGCACCTGCAGGGATGCCAAGCGGATTGTACTTTGAGAGGGGAATTTTCGTTGAGCGCTGGTTTGAAAGGTCTTCCACAAAGATTACAGGAAGGTCGGAAGCAGCAACGGGAAATTGAGAATAGACCATGAAGACTATGGAATCTTTCAGGGTCGCATCCCTTCCGGGCCAACCGGGTGCAGCTACGGCAGCAACCCAGTCGCCACCTGTAACAGATTTGTAGCGAAGTTTCAGACCGTTGGTGCCTGAGTAAAATGTATCGGAGACCACCGGGAACTTGACGCCATTTACGGACAGAAGTTCACTCGGCGAAGTGACCTGAAGGTAACTCGGATCGTAATAGTTGGGGATATCACTGTCAGTAAAGAACAGGTAATCCTGTGCCCGCACTTCAGAAATGCAGGCAAACAGGAAGATTAACAGGAGCAGTTTTGAAAATCTAAGCATGGCGATACCTATTTATTCAGGATCATTTTGCCGGAAAAGAGGTTGTTGTTTACTTCGATGGTATAGAAGTAAACTCCCGAGTTAACGGTTTCGCCGGCCGAATTTGTCCCGTTCCAAAGAATTCTGTTGATTCCGGGGGATGCCACTCCATTGAATATTTCAGCCACTTCACTCCCCAGGATATCGCGAATAATCACTCTTACATTCTCTTTTTCAGAGAGGCTAAAGGAGATTGAGGTGGAAGGATTAAACGGATTTGGATAGTTCCCGAGGAGTCTGAACCCGTCGATCATTCCGGAATTGTCCACCATGATCTCATTGGAGTAGTTGACGGAGCCGTCGAGGTCGATCTGTTTCAGTCGATAATAAACGGTACCTTCAAGTGGTTTGCTGTCGATGAAGGAGTATTGGTTTATGAGTGTTGAAGTACCGTGACCTTTTATGAATCCAATTTCGGTAAATTCTGTACCGGCATTTCTTTTTTCGATGGCAAAACCAAAGTTGTTGGTTTCAGTAGCGGTTGTCCATTTAAGTTCAACGCCATTTGTGACAACCGATGCCGAGAAGGAAGCGAGTTCCACCGGGACGAGGGTGGAGATATCGTATCTTAGCACACGGTTGTCTGCCCAGTCGGCTACCCAAAGTTTCTTGCCGGTATTGTCAACCGAGGCACCACGCGGGGTTCTGAGTGAATTTTGTGTTGGAGGATTAAGTCCGGTACCTGTGACAAAATCGGGTTGACCGATCACATAATCAGCGTCTGCACCATTGGCAAGGGTTGCGGCTTGCAGGAACACGGAGATCCGGTTGTTTGATTCCTGAACCACATAAAGATTCCCCAGGATGTCACCGGTTACCCATCTAACATTCCCTGAACCGTTCCGTGTGGTGTTTGCAGTGTTGGTCAGAAAGTCGGGTTGACCCAGCACACCATCGGCGGTATCTCCATTTACGAGAGTGGCAGCATTATTGAACCTGAGAACGCGTCTGTTAGTAAACTCACTTACCCAAAGATTTCCAAGGACATCAACATAAACGCCATTTGCATTGTTTGTTTTAGTTGCGGAAAGTCCTGCAGTACCTGTGACAAAATCAGGTTGACCGATTACAAGATCTGCATTCGCACCATTTGCAAGGGTTGCGGCGTTTTGAAAGCGGAGGACTCTGTGGATGTTGAAATTACTTACCCAGAGGGTTCCGTTTGCCTCAACAAAAATGCCCGCAGGTCCGCTGAATTTGTTCTGAGTTGTAGCTGCACCGTTTGTAGTGAAATCGGGTTGACCGAGGACTCCGTCGGCAGTGTCTCCATTTACAAGATTATCTGCATTGTCCCACCTTGTTACACGGTTGTTGCCGTACTCGCTTACCCAAAGTGTGCCGTTACCATCCACAACTGCGCAGATGGGGTTGTTCATTTTGGAGGCAGTAAGACCGGAAGTGTTGGTGGTGAAGTCAGGCTGACCGATTACGAGTTCTGCATCAGATCCGTTTATGTAGGCATTGGCTGATGAGAATCTGAGAACTCTGTGGTTCCCTCTGTCAGCAACCCAGATTTTTCCGGTTCTGTTGTCGAAGAATACTCCATTAGGTCCGTTAAATTTGTTTATTGCGGTACCGCTTGTAAGAGTGATGTAGTCAAGCTGTCCGAGTACCCCTTCGGCTGCAGGACCATTCACGAACTGTGCGAATGTTGTTCCCGCCAAAAAGGAAAGAAAAAGTACCAGAAATGTAGATTTTTTCATGGGTTCTCCAGTATGTTGAATTGATGTTAAAAGCGAATGTAAGCGCTTACATTTTCTAAAATGAAAGCGCTTACATTTAAAGTGCAAATATATGATTTTTTTTTATTCATGTCAAGAGGGAAGTTTTGAAAGGGAATTCGTTTAGTGGCTTAGCCCAGTCTGATAACCCTGTCAAATCTCTCAGAAACCTCAGGAGAGTGGGTAACACAAATAATTGTCTGAGATTTGAATATTCGAAGTACCATTGTGAGAATTTCAGACTCTGTTTTCTTGTCGAGGGCGGAAGTAAATTCATCGAGGATAAGCACTGCCGGATCCCGGATTATTGCTCTTGCAAGTGCCACTCTCTGCTTTTGTCCGCCTGACATTTCCACTCCTTTTTCACCGTAGACCGTTTTATAGCCATCGGGCATTTTACCGATCAACTCATCCAGTTGCACGAGCTTCGCTACCTCTTCCACCTGATTCAATGGCACATCGTACCAGCCGAAGGCTATGTTTTCAGCCATTCCGATTCTGAAAAGATGAGTTTCCTGTCTCACATAACCGAGATTGGAACGATAAAATTGTACCGGGTATCTGTCAACCGGAACACCACCAAAAAGGATCTCTCCCTGAGTTGGCTTTTGGAACCGCAACAAAAGGGAAAGCAGAGTCGATTTGCCGCTGCCGCTCCCTCCCATAATAGCCACTTTTTCACCCGGTTCCACCACTAAGGAGAAATTCTTAATAATCTCCTTCCCGCCGGGGTAGCTAAAACTGACATTTCTGAACTCGACTGACTCATCTTTTGGCAAGGGATGCCCTGCATTTTCACCTTCGGTTTGTTCCTCTTCCCAGCTCAGAACCTGATCGATCCTCTCGAGAACGGGTCGTGCATTTGTGAATCTTGTTATCCCTTCAACCCCGTCATAGAGAGTCACCATCATATTTACCACATAAGTGTAATAGGCGAACAGAACACCCGTGGTGAGAGACGGATCGTAATTAAGACAAATCAACCAGCCTCCAAAAAGAAAGGGAATTATTCCGATAAAGAGACCTGTGGATTCGGTAATATTCAGGGTGATCCAGGTGAATTTGAGCAATTTTGTGTTCACTTTTCTGTAATTATCTGCATTTTTGCCAAAAAGTCCAACCATCTCTTTCTGCTGACGAAAAAAACGGATCTCTTTTTCTCCGTCTATAAGGTCTATGGCCGATGTGTTGAGTTTTGATAGAGCATTGCGAACTGCAGATGAGAGTTTTCCCAGGGGGGAATTCAATTTGTTGACAAGGAGGGCATATCCGAATATTGAAATGATGCTGACCAGGCCCAGTTGCCAGTACCAGACCATTATGGTTACTGCAATCACAAAAGCGATTAGAAACTGAAGAGTGGCGTTCAGTCCCTTTTCAAAAAATGTTGTCGCCATCAATTCAACATCGGACGATATGCGGGTCATCAGGTCGCCTTCCGAGTGTGAATTGAAAAAAATGTGATTTTTATGAAGCACTGAATTCATTAAACGGCAACGCAATCTGTAGAAAACCCTCTCTACAGCCCCAGCAAGGCGGGAAATGTGTAATCCCCAAAGAAAACTCCTGATGATCAGAGCTAAGGCAATAAATCCGCCATACATGATTACGCGGGAGATATCGCGGGCAGGCAGAACTTCATCTATCATCTGCTGCAGAAGCCACGGCACACCCATAAGACAGAGAGTCGACAGGATATTCAACAACGCAGCGAAAAGGAATGAATATTTTTCGACAATCAGATCCTCGCCAAGTATTTTCCTGGTCAACTGAATCAGTGAAACTTCTTTATTCTTATCCATTTCGGCAACACTTCCCGGGTGTCAAGGGAGAATCTCCTGATACCAGTCTCCCGATGCAATATTTATAAACCGCTTTCTTTCTGTCAGGCATTTCACTACATCGATCATGCGGATTTGCTGGTTGTCGTATGTTCGGAAGTAAATTTTAAGATTGACATGATCTGTCACGGTACTCCAAAGATTCGAAACCTTTCCGAAATTTTTGTAATCCATATCATTTTCATGGTATGTAATGTCAAGTCTCCCCAATATTCTGAAACAGTTGGCGACAGCTTCTTTAAGTGATTTTGACTCTTCAACCATTTCATTTAGCCAACAGAGCATCAAAAATCTTTCATCGTTGTAGGAGTCATCGAGAACATTCGCAATTCCGCGGATGCCGGCAAGTGCGGGATCTTTACTAACGACTTCCTGATATTCTTTCAGCTTTTTGTGTTGAATCTCGAATGGAGGGTTGTTGGTCATAACAGGGAAGTCATGGAAATGAGTTTTGCCGTTAAGAAATTCAACCAGGAGAGATCTTTTTTCTCTGTCATGGAAAATCAGATGAAGCGGGAATTTTCGCCCCATTCCTTTCACATTCATGAGATAAAATGTATGGCTGTTTAGCAATTCCTTTACTTCGAGAGTATTGCGACAACTCCCCAGGGCAAAAACTATCAGATAGACATAGGGAATTGGTTTTTTGTGGGGGTAGTCTTCAGCCTTCTCATAGACAGTTTCCTCCATCCATTGAGCAGAAACTGAAAGACCTTCACTGTTCAGAGCATCTTTGTAAAACGGTTTTCCGGCGATGTTTAACCCTACAAAACCGTATTTAGTGACATAATTCCAAAGCGTGATACCTTTTTCGTCATTAATCTTTATCTCCGTACCTGCAACCACAGGTACGAATCTGCTTTGGATTCTGCTGTCGTGGTCGAGAATTGTTCCGGACAGCACAAATTCGCCTGATTTACCAAGGAGGAAATTTACGCACATAATGACCTTGTTTCAATCGAAAAATGTTTGATCAGTTTGGAGGTCCCTGAAAAATATTTTGCCGGATTCCAAAATGTCCAATAGAGAAACACTATGATTCAACAGATTAAAAATAATGAAATATTGAATCCATACCAGATTTTGGATTGATAACAGCTGCAAATGCACGAAAGCAGGGGAATTCGTCAAACAGCTATTTTATTCCCAAATCCTCACACAGTTTTTTGCTCATCTCTAATGCGCTGTCAAAATCGTATGACTTAATACTTTTCGTAAGTTCATCGAGAGCAGCCCTGATATTCCCTGCTCCGGGGACTTGATTAATTTCAACGATTTTAGCGGTGGAATCGATATCGTTGTCCTCCAAAAGTGGAATCAGCTCATTCATCAGCCTGCTTACAGTATCAATATCCAGCTCTGAAAAATCATCTTCTGCGGCGGGAGTTTCAGTACTCTTTTTCCATTCACCGATTTCTTTTAAGACTTGATGCAGTTTTTGATCAAATTCAGAAATCACAGCTTCGTATTCCTCGGGTGAATCCTCTTTTAGCAGAGCCTCGAGCTTTGCAGCCACAAGTTGAAGTTCGACGGCACCAATATTTCCGGCAACTCCTTTCACCGTATGAGCCAACCGGACAGAAAGCTCCTTGTCGTCATTCCGGACTGCAGTTTTTATGTTTTCGACCGTATTGATATTGTTTTCGAAGAATTTCCGGATCAGGTCGGTATAGAGTCTCTTATTACCGCCAACCCGATAAAGGCCGTTTGTTGTGTCAATCGTCGCGAATTGTGGTAATTCGATATCTACAGAGCTTTTAGTTTCCTGTTTCTGAATCTCAACGGTCTGACGCTCTCCCGGCTTAATCCAGGTAACCAAAGCACCAAACATTTCATCGGGGTCGATAGGCTTCGTCACAAAATCCATCATCCCTACCTGAATACATTTCTCTTTTATTCCCATCATCGCATCTGCTGTCATTGCCACTATCGGGAGATGGTTGTATCGTTCATCTTTTCTGATTGTCATAGTTGCTGTATATCCGTCCATCACCGGCATTTGTAAATCCATCAGAACAATGTCGTACTTCGACGGAATGCCGGAGGAAAGCACTTTTTCGACCGATTCCTTTCCGTTATTGGCGATTTCAACTATAAATCCGGCACTCTCGAGCAACTCAGATGCCACCTGCTGATTAATCTCATTATCTTCTGTGAGAAGAATGCGGGCGCCCTTTATGCGGGATATCGCCTCAGAATGTTTCATCCCCTTGTCGAGCCGTTTCCGTTCAGTCCGAATTTCCTTGCCGCATACCTCCATAATTGTGTCAAAGAGGTGGGAGTATGAAACCGGTTTCCTGAGAAATGCCGTGATACCAATTGAAGCGGCTTCCTCGACTATATCTTCCTTCCCGAAGGCAGAGAGCATAATTATTTCGGGCGCTGCTTCAGTAAATTCGCTTAGGATTGTTTTTGCTGTCTGAATACCGTCCATTTCGGGCATCTGCCAGTCCATGAAAACGAGAGCGAAAGGATTTTCTTTGTTGGCGCGTATGGTTTCGATTGCCTCTCGTCCCGAAGCTGCAGTTGTTACCATAAACGAAAATGATTCCAGTGCCTCCCTTAATATCAACCGCGCCGTTTCGTTATCATCGACAACAAGGACATTCATCCCCCGGAGGTCAATTGTAAGCTGGTATGCATCCTGTTTCTGGTCTTTCTGAATATCAAGGAGAGTGGTGAAGAAGAAGGTACTCCCTTTCCCAAATTCACTCTCAACCCATACTTCGCCGCCCATAAGTTTTGCGAGTGACTTGGAAATTGCCAGCCCCAGACCTGTTCCGCCATATTTCCGGGTGGTAGAGCTGTCAGCCTGACTGAACGACTGGAACATTTTTGCCTGCTGCTCCGGCGTCAGACCGATTCCGGTGTCTTTGACAGAAAAACAAAGCAGCACTTTATCACCAATTTTTTCAGCTATGGTGGCAGATATAATTATCTCACCTTTTTCGGTAAATTTGACAGCATTACTGCAAAAATTTGTGATTATTTGTCCGATTCGTAAAGGATCACCAATAAGGTCGGTTGGCACCTCTCTGGAAATTCGTATGCTGAATTCCAGTCCTTTTTCCTGGGCTTTTTGGGAGATCAGACTTGAGACACTGTCCATAACAGTTTCAAGATCGAACTCGATGGTCTCAATATTTAGTTTTCCGGCTTCAATTTTCGAGAAGTCGAGAATATCGTTTATGATACCGAGGAGGGCCTGTGCGGATCGTTCGATCTTGACAAGATAATCGAGTTGTTTTTTGTCAAGCTCTGTTTTGAGTGCGAGATGTGAGAGCCCTATAATGGCATTCATCGGAGTACGGATTTCGTGACTCATGGTTGCCAAAAACTGACTTTTTGCTACGGTGGCAGCCTCGGCCAGCTCCTTTGCTTCCGCAAGTTCCGCCTCAAATTTTTTCATTTCCGTGATGTCAAACCGGATCGACAGGTATTCGACAGGCTCACCGTTTTCATTGAGTATAGGCGCAATAACGGCATCAACCCAGTAAAAAGATCCGTCTTTTGCTTTGTTTCTCACCTGCCCGCGCCACACCTTCCCTGCCTTGATCGTATCCCACAATTCCTTAAAGAATTCTTTTGGGTGCAATCCGGAGTTGATAATCCGGTGGTTTTTACCGATTACTTCGTCCCTGCTGAATTTGGAGATTCTGCAAAACTCATCGTTTGCCTCGGTAATTATTCCGCTCGAATCCGTGAGTGATACAATGGCCGATTTGTTAAGAGCAAGGTTCTGAGACGACAATCGTGAGTTAATCAGTTCGATCTCGGCGGTTCTTTGTCTGACTATCTCTTCGAGGTGAGTTTTTTGTCTCTGCAATCGTCTTGTGTAATATTTTACGCCCAACCCGGAAACAGAAATCACAAGGAAGAAATAAATGAGATATGCCCACCATGTTGCGTACCAGGGAGGGTGGACTCTGAACGAATACTCGGCAACCGTACTTTCGACACCGTAAACATTTCTTGCAACCACTTTAAAGGTGTAATCACCACCGGGAAGGTTTGTAAAAACAGCTCTGTTTTCTTTGCTCCAGTTGCTCCACTCGTCTGAAAAGCCTTCAAGAAAATATTTGTATTCGATCTGCTCAGGTTCCTCATAGAAAATACCCGAGAAGTGAACGGTAACTGAATTATACTTCGCATCGAGAACGGGAATAAAGTCATCCGTTTGTTCCGGAGAAATAATACGAAGTGTATCAAAGGCTTTAGAGAAGGCACCATTGAAGACAAGAGAGTCTTTCCCGAAAACAACTTTCCGGATGATTACGGGGAACGATTTTTTGAAATCTCTGGCTGTTGAATAATTAAATGAAGAGTAGCCTTCCGGAGTTGTAATGCCGATACTTTTATCACTGTGCAGGAAGACTAAATCAGTCGCAAAAGATGTCAGTAGCCGGTTAAATCCGAAGGAATTTTTTTCGACAATTCCATTGCTCACATTCGCAAAGAAGATTAAATCCCCGAAAATAAGATATTTCCCGGTATCAACTTTTAAAATCTGAGTTACAGGGCTCTTAATTTTATCGCCAAAAATGGAAGTATAGCTAAACTGAACCGGAGAAGCGGGATCATTTTTCTTTGTGAACTCCGGTTTCAAAACTCCATTTTTGGTTGCAATAAATATCTCATTATCGATTTGACAGACATAGTTCTTATTAAGTGCAGGTAAACGGCTGTTTAAACCAAGGTGTGTGACATAATAATTCTTCACATCACCGTTTCTAAACCTGATATAATATATTCCATTGTATCTGGTTGAAACCCAGATATCACCATTCTTGTCAGCGACAAGGGCTGTGAGTCCTTCCTTTATTTCAGGAATGACAAAATCTTCAACCAGTTTAAAATTCTGTGCAGTTGGTTTATCAATAATTCTTGCACAATGGAACTGGTTGCCGGTATTGAAGAAAATCCAATCCGGATATTTTTTGTTTCCGGTGATAAATTGAACACTTTCGCCAGATTTTACATTGTAAACATTTCTTGCAAAAGTGTCCTGAATAGTCCAGATTCCCCCTGAACCGGCACTGACCAGAATACCGTTAGAGTTCAAAAAAGTCCAGCAATTTCCTTTATATGTGCTTAGATTGCTAAAAGAGTGATTGTCTGTCTTGGAATTGTGTTTGTATTTTGGCAGATATGAAACCCCGTCAAGACTGCCGATATAAATCCTGCCCTCAAACTCAATCAAGGAGTAAATGGTTTTGGGTGCATTCTGATCGCTTCCGTAGAATCGAAGCGGGTAATTTATGTCAACTTTAATCAATCCGTTTCCTGTGGATGTCCACAAATTCCCGAATGACTCAGCGAAGAGGAAGAGGGGCATGCCTTCGGGGAATCCTCGTTCGTGATTAATTATTTCAATAAGATCACCCGAGTTGGAAAGGATAACTATACCGCCTGTTTTTGTTGCAACGGCAAACTTTGTTTCATCAATTTTTTTAATGAAGTATATGGTGTGAAGGTTCAGGTATTTTTGGGCGGTTGTGGAAAAGTTTTCAATTTTTTGCGTAACGCTGTTAAACAGTTGCCAATCCGCTTTGGAATTACAAACAAGTATTCTGTTGCCGGGCAAACCGGTCAGGTATCGGAATGCCTTGGTTGAATCGTTGAGACCGGGTAATGGTTGAAAACTGTTTCCCTTCAGCAAACATATACCTTTGGTGCGGTGAATAAGATAGATCTCGTTGTTTGCTTCCGACGCTAAAAATTGAACCAGATCAACATTGATTGTTGTAATTGTGTTCTTGTAGTACCTGAAAATACGCTTTGGAGAGATAAAATAGACACCATTGGGACCGGAGATGGTAGCCCAGACATTTGTAAAATGCCTCTCCTTTTCAGGCAGGCGTTGCGAGAGAGATACATATTCAAGATCACCGCGCAAATTTGGTTTAAGGTAACCAAATTCATCTACACCGCCTGCATAGATTGTTCCCAAACTGTCGATTGCCAAAGAACGGACGACAGAATTGTTGCTGTTATAATGCTGCTTCCAGTTTATTCCATCCAACTCAAGGATACCAGAATTGTTCGCGAAGAACATGACTCCCCGTTTATCCTGAACAGCGGCCCACAATTGTGTACTCCCCAGACTCTCTTTTGGAGAGTATAGTCTCATCAATGGTGCACCGTTCCCCGCAATCCATTGTGGAAAGATATCGATAGTGAAGAAACAATAAAGGAGGAACAAAAGGAGAGTTCTTGAAAACGGATCAAATGACTTGCACGATGAATCCCGTTTCAGACTTCGCAGGGAATCATCGATGGTGGAAATAAATATCTCAGGTTTGGTGTCTGCCATAGTCCGGTATTCTCTATGCTGCCAACTGAATAAATTCGTAATTTTCAGGTAAGGCATCTGTCACATTAACAGTGATATTTCCATTAAAAAGAATGATTCACCATTTTCTGGAAATCTGCGATACACTATCCAAATATAATAAAATTCCCTTGCTTTAAATAGCAAAACCCGCCGGTTTCAGCATGACTGAATTATCAATCTGAGCCCCGGCGGGTATTTTATTGTAAAAGTACAACACTCTCCTGCTTTCAGCAATCTGTCACACAATAGCCATACAGTCATTTCGCAAGATGGTTATTGAGAGGAGTGGACTATAAAATCTTCAGTTCTTAAGGTATAATTTCCGCATGGCTGTCTGCTGTTCAACGGTTATTCCGAGGCCTTCGGAAAAATATTTTTCGATACTGCCGTATTTTGTCTGCACTTCGTCAAATGCTGCATTGAGGTACTCTTCTCTTACACCAAAAATGGCTAAAGGAATCGATTTCGATCCACCTGCTGCGACAAACTTTTGGATTAGAGTGTCGTACATTGGGAGAATATATTCATTACTGCGAAGATAATCCTGCATAACCACTTCCCTCGGCACGCCAAGAAGAGTCAGCAGGGCTGCAGCTGCCCATCCGGTACGGTCTTTCCCGGTTGCACAATGAAAAAGTGCGGGTAACTGATTTGTGTCTGCGAGCGAGAGGAATAATTTCCTGAAATTTGTTTTTGCACTCGGAAGGGAAATGCAATCGCGGTAAGCCTGTTTGAAAAGGGCTTCGACCTTGCCATCACCAAGTTCGATATTCGCTTTTTTTGGGTCAGTTAAAAGGGAAGTCAGATTTGCAGGTCCCGAAGAGGGAACATCAGCAAGTACATCCAGCCAGACATTCTTCACGCCGGCAGGAAGCTCATCCGGGGCGGGATTTTTCTCTGCAGCAGTCCGTAAATCAAAGACATTTTTGAGATTCAGTTTCTCAATTTTAAGCATATCGCCGGCACTGACATTGAAAAGCTGGTTCGCCCGAAATACCAGCCCATTAGCAATGGTGGCTCCGCTTGTGGTTTTGTAGCCCCCCAAGTCCCGCAGGTTTGGGACGGAAGCGATGCCCAGACTGCGTCCCGGTTCAGGTTGTTTCGCTTGCTTGTCTGCCACTTTTGAGCAGGAAATAAAAATAATACTTGTCAGTACGATAAGTGAAATAAGTGTGAAATTTGTGTAAAGTTTACTAATGTAATTCATGGTGTATATTCAATCTCTGTTGAAAAATAAAAAAAAGCTTACAAAAATTATTAACTTTAATTGATGAATCAAAGAATAGATAAATTAATGTACCTTCGATGCAAAATACAAAAAATATTGATCATCAGAACAAAATAAACTCAGGAGTTGCAGGCGTCATTTCTGTTCTGCTTTAACATCTGATGCGATGAAGATATTGCGGTATCCGCTCTTCGAAGGTGATGTCTGACCCGTTTTTTTTATATTTGGGAGGTTAATAGATCAGTTATTTTTCAGAGCCCGGGAAAACTTATGAGATCCGGCCGGAATGATACAAAAAAGAGAGCACTTAAGTATTAAAACTAAAAATGAAACAAAGAGAGATGAAAAACGAAAACAATTATTTAGCAATTAACCGGCAATCGTGGAACAACAGAGTAGCTACACATCTAAAATCTGAATTCTACGATCTTGATAATTTTATTAAAGGGAAAACTTCCCTGAACAGTATTGAGCTCGATTTACTTGCAGATGTAAAAGGGAAAACGATTTTGCATCTGCAATGTCATTTTGGACAGGACACAATTTCACTCTCCAGACTCGGTGCGGAGGTCACTGGAGTAGACCTGTCGGACAAGGCTATTGAAAGCGCAAAACAGATTGCATCTGATACAAACTCAAATGCCAATTTCATCTGCTGTGACATTTACGATTTACCAAATCATTTGGACAAGCAATTTGATATTGTCTTTACAAGTTACGGAACAATTGGCTGGTTACCCGATCTGGATAAGTGGGCTAAAATCGTTTCCCGATATCTGAAACAAAACGGAAAATTTGTGTTTGTAGAGTTCCATCCTGTAGTTTGGATGTTCGATGACAATTTTGAAAAGATTGGATATAATTATTTTAAATCGGATGCGATCATAGAAACTGAAAAAGGGACCTATGCCGATAAAACCGCGGACATTGTCGTGGAATCTGTTTCGTGGAATCACAGTCTAAGTGAGGTAATCACCAGTCTGATACAAAACGGACTCGAAATAAATTCTTTTGAGGAATATGATTATTCTCCTTACAACTGCTTTAACAAAACAATTGAGTTTGAACCCGGAAAATTTCGCATCGAGCATTTAAGCAACAAAATTCCGATGGTATATTCCGTAGTGGCAAGGAAGAAATAAAAAGAGGCTTTCTCACTAGTGGCGTCCTTTTTTTCAGCCATTCAGATTTGATTTTAATACCAGCCCTCGGGGCGAAATGTGGGTAGAATCGTGTAACAAGTAGCAAAGAAGCCCTGGGGGCGACATGTGGATAGAATGTATTAGAAGGGCACTCGGCCAAAAACTTAGAAAAGGAGTGACAATCGTCCTCGATTGTCCAACCACTTAGTTTTGGTACTGGGATGGTTTTTGCTTATTTCGGCAAGTGAGTTTTGGCCTCGCACCTGATAAAATCAGTAGAGCGCAAGGAATAATTAATGCAAAGAGAATGGAACTTCTATACGAGAAATATTCAGGGAGCAAGTTTCACAAGAAGAAGAGAAAAAGAACAGTTCAATTACTGCATGTTGATGAACTGATATGACTCCTCAGCCGACCATCTAGATCGGAAGTCTGACCAATGTAGTAGTGATTGATGGATTTCGAGTAGAGGATGTAGAGATAAAACATTGAAGAAATCGGAATATTTAAAATGAAAAAGCCCGGAAAACCGGGCTTTTTGGCGGGACCGACGAGACTTCCCGATCACTCGGGACGACCTCCTGCGTGACCTGTCAGTTCCATAATAAAACTTCGACTTTTCATTTTTTTGATGAAGGATTCTCTTTTCGCAGCTTCAGAGCGGGTAGGGTATTCTTCGAAATAAATGATTTGCCAGTCGGTGGCTCTTGATGTGAAACGGGAAGATGAATTGTTATGTCTCCTCAGCCGACCATCTAGATCGGAAGTCTGACCAATGTAGTAGTGGTCTATGGATTTAGAGTAGAGGATGTAGAGATAAAACATTGATAAAATCGGAATATTTAAAATGAAAAAGCCCGGAAAACCGGGCTTTTTTTGGCGGGACCGACGAGACTCGAACTCGCGACCTCCTGCGTGACAGGCAGGCGTTCTAACCAACTGAACTACAATCCCAAAAAACTTTGTTCGAAGGAGCGACCTTCCCGATGAATCGGGACGACTAACCAACTGAACTACAATCCCATTTCCTAAATCAGAATGATTTGGACTTCAAATATACAACGGGGAGAAATATTTTGCAAGTGTCTTTGTAAAATTTCTTAAAATATTTTAATTTTTTGTTTGAAACCACCCGAAAAGCGTGATTCTACTCGTCTCCGGTACCGAAAATTTCTTCCATTAAGCCGATGAGATCTTTCAGGTGGAAGGGTTTCGAGAGATAGTGAGTAAATCCTCTTGCTCTAAATTCTTCTTCATCGGAATGGGCAGCATATGCTGTTATTGCAACGAGGGGTTTGTCTTTATAATGGTCGGTGACTTTGATTCTCTCCATCAATTGGGCACCATCAATTCCGTGACCAAGGTTTATGTCAATAAGCATTCCGTCATAGTCGTCTGTTGCCAGTTTTTGAAATGCTGCTGCTGCATCAGGAACCATATCCAATTGAAACCTGCCACCGAGGACTCTAAAAACCAGATTCTGACAGTAAATGTCATCTTCCACATACAGAAGTTTTTTAGCCTTTTTACCGTTTTCCATCGCTATTCTCCGGTTTCAAGATATTGTTTCGAGCTCGCAACAATTCCTTGGTATTAAAGTTGAACAATACCAAAACGATCCGGGAATTTCCCGCCGTTTGGATTTGCAATTGTAAAAATAATGATAATCGGGAACATATCAGGTGTTTTGCGTCATTTTTCTTGTAGAGTCTGGGAAATGAATTTATAATCCTTAAAAATTGTTATTATATATACCAAAACACCATGGAATTAAATGAAAATTCTGCTGACCGGAGTAACCGGTTATATCGGAAAACGGCTTTTACCACTTCTTCTTGAACAGGGGCATGAAATTGTCTGCTGCGTTCGTGACAAAAAAAGGATTCCAACTGAAGGCATTTACGCTGACAAGAGGTTAACTTATTTTGAAGTGGATTTCCTCAAAGAAATTGTCATACCTCCGGGAGTCAGAAGTGTGGATGCTGCTTACTATTTGATTCACTCCATGACCTCTGATATCCGGAATTTTGAGCGACTTGAGGAGACATCCGCAAATAATTTCATGAACCTGGTTACCGCTCTCGATACCAAAAGGATCATCTATCTGGGTGGAATCACCAATTCTTCCGATCTCTCAAAGCATCTTGCATCGCGGAAAAAAGTTGAAGAAATTTTGGGCAGCACCTCAATTCCACTGACTTCAATTCGTGCGGGGATAATTGTCGGATCGGGAAGTGCCTCCTTTGAAATTATTCGCGACCTGGTGGAAAAGCTCCCCGTAATGGTTACACCTAAGTGGCTGAACACAAAAAACCAGCCCATCGCCATAAGGAACATACTTGAATGTCTGACAGGAGTTTTGGATCACCCCGAGACGGAAAACAAATCGTATGATGTCGGAGGTCCCGATATTTTGACCTACAAGCAGATGCTGCTGAAGTTTGCAGAAGTCAGGGGCTTGCGAAGATATATCTACACTGTCCCGGTGATGACTCCCCGGATATCGTCCTACTGGTTGTATTTTGTAACCGCCACTTCATATAAACTTGCGGTGAACCTTGTAAACAGTATGAAAATTGAAGTGATTGCGAGGAATAACGATCTCATCGAACTTCTGGGGATAAAACCGATAGAATATAAAGAGGCTGTCGAGCTCGCTTTTCAGAAGATAGAGCAGAACAATGTTCTCTCAAGCTGGAAGGATTCGCTTGTGTCGAGTTCGGAAGACAGCTCCCTCTTTGATCACATCAATGTACCTGAAAACGGCGTTTTTAAAGATATCCGTGAGAAAGTGATTGAAAAAGATCCCGACAGGGTTTTGCGGAACATCTGGTCGATTGGTGGAGAAAGAGGGTGGTATTATGCGGATTTTTTGTGGGGAATCAGAGGATTTCTCGATAAACTGGTCGGAGGTGTAGGCTTGCGGAGGGGAAGAACCAATCTCAACACGATTAATACCGGTGACACTCTCGATTTTTGGCGGGTGCTGGCGGCAGACATAGCCAAAAAGAGGCTCCTCTTGTATGCTGAGATGAAGTTACCGGGAGAAGCGTGGCTTGAGTTCAGGATTCTCAGAAAAGACGGTAAGGATATACTACTCCAGACGGCGACATACAGACCAAAAGGGATATTTGGCAGACTGTACTGGTATTCAGTCCTTCCCTTCCACTATTTTGTATTCGATGGAATGGCGAAAAACATAGTCAGCTATGATCTATGAACTATTAGCTGATTTGCAGTTAATTTTCCTGGAAAATTGCGTCTATCAGTTCGCTAAGGTCTTTCAGGAAAAACGGTTTTGAAAGATAGTGGGTAAATCCTTTTTCCAGAAATTCAGCCCTGTCGGAGAATGCAGCGTAAGCGGTGATGGCCACAAACGGTTTGCCTTTGTTTTCTTCCATCGATTTGACTTTTTGCATAAGTTGCACACCATCCAGGCCATGTCTAAGATTGATATCGATCAGAAATCCGTCGTAAACATTCGTTTTCAATCGTTGCTGAGCTTCCTCGGCATCGATCACAAAATCGAGATAATATTTATCTGAAAGTACTCTTGATACAATATTCTGGCAAAACTGATCATCTTCCACATAGAGCAGTTTTTTTTCAGAGTGGCGAATTTCTTTTCCCATTAGTGTTTCCTCTTCGATAATAAGTTCTTCATTAGATTTATTAATAACTTCGTCGACGGGCAGAACAACCTTGAAAACTGTGCCGTTTTTGGGTTCACTCTCAAGTGAAATGGTGCCACCGAGCAATTCGACATATTTTTTGGTAATGGAGAGTCCGAGACCCGTTCCTTCGAAGGTTCTGCCCCTTCCTTCACTGGCTTGTCTGAAGGGAGCCCAAATAATTTCCTGTTTGTCATGCGGAATGCCGATACCTGTATCGGTAACAGTAACAGTCAAAAGATTTTTACTCTTCGAGTTGATAAGATTAACCGATAATTCAACTTTACCCGCTTCTGTATATTTTACAGCATTGCTGACGAGATTATTCAGGATAGAGCGGAGGATTCTCGGATCTGAAACGATGAAAATACCTTTTTTTTGTTCGTTCACAATAAAATCGATTTTCTTCGACTCAGCAGCCTCCTTATAAGTGAAATAAATTTCATTAATGAAATCTGCCAGGCTTACCGTTTCAACAACACATTTTACTTCAGAGAACTCAGCCTGAGAGAGCGAGAGAATTTTGTTGAGTGTATCAGTCAGCCTCTCCGCACTTTTCATGATGTTTGCAACCATCTGTTTTTCACCGGGTTCTTTTACATTTTCTGAAAGAAGCTGAGCATAACCCCAAATTCCCACAAAAGGTGTCCTGAGTTCGTGGCTCATGTTTGCGAAGAAATAAGACTTTATCATATTCATTTCTTCTGCTTTTTCTTTTGCAGCTGTCAGTTCAGCCAGGGTTCGTTCCTGTTCTGTAACATCCCTGCCGACGAGTAACAGATTCTTTATCTTCCCGTTTTCCAGAATAGGAGAAGACCTCACTTCCACAGGAACCCTTGCTCCATTCTTTTTCAGTAACACAGTTCTGTAGGTAAGCACTCTGTTGTCACCTGAGAACCGGAGGTTCTTCCTTTTTTCCATTTCGGGGAGGAGTTCAGGAGGAACGAGACGCGAGAGATGCATGCCGGTGAGTTCTTCCTTTGTGTATCCTGAAACTTGAATTCCTGCGCTGTTAATATAAACAATCTTCTGGTGCAGGTCATGCAGAACCACGAGGTCGGGCATGGTTTCGGTAAGGAGTCTGTACTTTTCTTCCGATTTTCTCAGAGTATTCTCGGTTTCCTTCATTTCAGATACATCCTGAATGTTGGCAAGAACAAAATCCTTGTCGCCGAGTGTAATCATTTTCGCTGAAAGGAGAGCAGTAAAAACCTCACCTGATTTTCGAATAAATCTTGTTTCACGGTCTGTACAAAATCCATTCACCCTGATATCATCAACTATCCTGTCTCTTTCTTCGATGTCTTCCCAGAGTCCAATATCCAGAGTCGATTTACCAATCGCTTCTTCCCGGGGAATTCCTGAGATGAAATTAAATGCTGTATTACAGTCGGCTATTTCATCCTTTGATCTGTCAATAAGGAGTACAGCAACAGGTGAAGACTCAAAAATGAGCTTGAGGTGTTCATTCGAAACAGTAACATCATAGTTTAATCTCTGGTTAAGCAGCAGGACAAATCCAAATGTCCAGATCGAGCCGACAATAATGGAATCCAACATCGGGATGTAGTTTAACGGGTGGGGGTCAAGAAATTCAACAGGCCCGGGGCTTATGAACATTTGCCAGGAACGGTAAATCAGTACAAGCGAGTGAATTACAAAAGTGACCGCCAAAAAATGGAATATGTTGTCAGTATTTTTTTGATGCTTCTTAAACATTTCAAAAGCGATCAAACCGGAAATCACACAAACGGTTATATTCAAAATTATTCCGCGGGCGGTAATATCATTGATAACAAAAAGGAAATAAAGGAAGGTGGCAAGTGCCAATAAACCAATACTGCTTGAGAGTTTCGTCTTCAGCTTTTTATCCTGAAAAGCCAATAAACCATTATAAATAAAGATGGTCCCTGTTATGATAGCCGAGTTTTGAAGGATGACGACGATCTCGAAGATTCCGGGGATATCTCGAAAAAGCATGAGCCCGAAGCCGAATACCTCCATGGCATTCCATGCCAACCACCAGCCTGTTCCTTTGTATTGCCTGTTGGTCCTGTAGAGGATAAGGAAGACTGAAAACTGAATCAAGTGGAGAACACCTGTAACAAGCGCAAGTGTTCGCATATCTAATAGCATCTAAAAATTTCGCTTAGATTATCTCTGAAAAGTCAGAAATCTCTCCTCGGAAAGGAAAGGTAAACTACATGTTCAAATTAATAAAAAAACTAATTCCATTTAAATAAAAAGTGAAAATTTGAAAAGGATTTTCAGAGAGGGGTGTCGGATATTTAAAAAAAAGGACCCCCGCACGAGGCGAGGGTCACAGGGAGTAATGTATCACTAATCAGCAGCAGGGAATACTGAAGAGTGACATCTCAAAATTAATAAAAATACTAATTCTGTGCAAGAGTAAAATGCAACTTTTTTACTTCATAACAACAAATTTTCTTGTTTCAGTGAATTTTCCCGAAGTCAGACGGTAAAAATAGACACCACTGGAATAATTTGAGCAATCGAGAACGGCTCTGTGGATACCGGCTTCCTTATCTCCATCTACCAAAGTTGCAACCTCATTGCCGAGAGCATCGAATATTTTAAGCTGAACATTGGAGAGAGATGCTCCGCTAACCTGTGGCACAGCGTATGCGATCGTGGTGACGGGGTTAAACGGATTTGGATAATTTTGATAGAGAGCAAAATTTTCCGGGAGCCCCACTTCAATTTTTACCACATCGCTGAATGAAACTGCGCCGTTGAAGTCAGTCTGCCTGATACGGTATTCATAGCTGCCGGGTTTTACATTCCTTTCTCTGAAAGAGTATTCGGAGATGGTGGAAGTGGTGCCCTTCCCTTTTACGAATGTAACCGGGTTCCATGCAGCTTTGGTGTTGTCTTTTCTTTCGACCGTGAATCCCATGTTGTTGGTTTCTGTAGCGGTCACCCACTTCAAAACAACTTCATCACGGATGGTTTCCGCATCCAGTGAAACAAGTTCAACAGGAATAACCGAAAGTGTCATGGAAACAGGGACAGTAAGCACAGGGTGCTGACCGCAATTGCTTCTTACGATCATATCCATCGAGTAGTTACCGAAATTGAAATCCTCGGTTCTTATTTTTATCACGATTCCGGTTCGGTTTCCCTGATTAAGAGTACCAGCCATATTTCCCGAAGTGATAATCCATTCGGGTTCTGCAGCAAGTTTCACAGCAAGATTGTTTTTGACATAATTGGCGTTGTAAGCCATCTGCAGACCGTCTGTTCCTGCACCATTTTCGATACCCGTGGTGGCACCGTTCAGGGTGCCGGTCATGTTGTTGAAATAATACATGATTTTACCACCCGAGTAGATTACCACCTGCCAGGTGTAGCTTGCGGTTCCGCTGTATCTCTGGTAGTTTGTCCACTGGATGATAAATTTGTTGCCATCCTGTTTATAGTGAACGGTACCCGGTGCCTTTGCATCAAGATCGTCCCAGAATGGAGAAATTATTTCATTCGGAACGGCGCTGTTGGGTATGTTTGTGTTTGTGTAAATATTCGTGGAAATCGGGGAAAAAGTGAGCAATCCATTGGTTGAGATGTAGATCTGCGACTTTGTCTGCCCGTAATATTTGAAGTTAAATCCAAGATTTATTGGTCCGGCATATCCTTCATCCGTAGCGGAGAGGGTACCGGTGGGAGTCCACGAAGTTACCTGGGTACCGGTGGAAGCGATGTCGTTCCATTCATAAGCAGGTCCTTGAGGATCGTCGCTGTCAGCCCATTTATATCCGAAGAGATCAGGCCCGCCCGAACCCTTGGCAGATTGTCCGGGGTTGTGGAACGGTGAGTCTTTCGACTGATTCAGATCACCTTTGGGGCTCTCATTTATGAGAGAAAATGAGACAGCCTTTGACGGATAGCTGCTGTTGGCGAATTCGACAGTATAGTCGAGTGTTGATGGATTCGCTGAAGTATTCGAAATGTAAACAGTATCGATCACTTCGGTTTGATGAGTCAGCAGGTGATGTATGCTTCCCGGGTTCACCGATGCAAGCGGTGGAGCAAGTGTCGTTCCGGAGGTAACATTCGACATCGTGGATTTATTTGACCACATATCCATTGCCTTTACGGCAAAATAATAAGTGCTGTTGGCGGTGAGTCCCAAAACTGTATAGGTCTTTGGGGTACCAAGGGTGTCATTATGTCCCGAATAAATGATACTTGCGGCAGCATTAAAATCGTTGTCGTTTACAATCGGATTCAATGAATAACGGATGTCGTAGCTTTGAACACCTCCGAAAGTTGAATCGTAAGGGGCTGTCCAGTTCAATTTGAGAGAATTGGAACAGGGATCACCCGTTGCAAGGTTTGTTACGGGATTCGGAGGAGTCGGATCCGGAGGGATGTTCCTCTTTGTCTCGAGAGAGGGATCTCCCATCAGATTATACATTTCGAGGTATCTGAGCATCGTTGTTCCGGGTCCGATATTTCCGAAATGAAGAGTTGTCAGATATTTTCCCATATCCATCATTGGAGTAACTTTGGTAAGGTTGTCCTCGAACATCGATTTTATCAGCTTTCTCTCGAGAATATCGTCTTCGTCCCAATAGGAATTTACAGAGGAACCGTAAAATGAGGCACCACCTCTCTGTGTTCTTATCCATGTCTCACCGAAGCACTCGCCCAGATGATAGGATCCTGTGACGCAGGCAAAAGAATAAACAAACGGGAATATCGAGTTGGTCAGGTTTCTTACATCAGACTGTCCGAGGACGGGACCATCAGCCCATGATGACTCTGACCCGTGGCCCGAGTAGATGGCGAAAACCTTGTTGCTGTTTAATGCAGCGATCAACTGACTTGTTGTGGCTCCGCTGTTACTGTAGAGCTTCTGGTTGTTGTAACCATTCGGTTCGAAATAGGTGCTTATCACAAAATTGTGAGTTCCTTCAGTAATCGAATAATTATCCTGTGATGCCATAAAAACATTGTTCTTGGCAAAAGTGGCGATGTTATTCTCCATAAAGAGCGTTTTGTTAATCACATTCGCAAGCTCTGTTGTCGAGGTTATCGAGAACCGCCCGATAAATGCATCGGCGTAATAATCGGTACCTTGAAGGAGAGCATAGTTAAGATCGGTTTTGGGATTTCCCTCGCCGGCTCCTGTCCAAGCGGGGATTTTATCAACATCCCCCACCAGAAGGATGAATTCAGGCTTAGTAGCAGGGTTGTCGTAACGCTGTTGTATAAATGCCTTGATTGCCGTAGTAGTGGTTCCTGCGACTGTGGTTGTGAACAGATTTACATTAAATCCGTTGGCTGTTTTGTGAGCGATAAAAGGTGCGAGCCCTGCTTCGTATTCAGGGGCTGTAATAACAAGGTAATTCTTTATTTGTTCGAGGACACCTCTTTCATAGTTGGAGAAGAAATTCTCGAAGAACGACGAATAGACATCAGAATATCCGCTCTTTTTTCCCACGGGTTGAGTCAGCTCAATCGAGAAGGAGGCAGACCGGGTGATATCAAGCCGTTTTTCTGCAGGGATATAATTAAACGGATAAATAGTGATGGTTACACCCTTTACACCGGCTACAAAGAATGGTTCTGAAATCTCTATCAGTGGCTGACGGGGATTACCACTTGATGCATAAAATGCATTGTCGTAGTTGAAAGGGCGGTCTTTCAGCGGGAAGTCCCTTCTCCAGGGAGCCTGAAACGGATAGACATGTTCCTTCACTGTCAGATTTTCGATTTTCTTGTTAAGAGTCAGGATTGCGGGTGAATTTTCAGCATCACCGATCACAATGTTAAAACTTATTTTGGGAAGTGCAGGCTTGCCCGCAACAGAAGTGACACCGTATCCGGGTATCTCAATTTGAGTGAAGTTTTTGTCGGTTGATGTAAATGGTTTTTGAGTGTACTCAGGGAGTGTAAAATTGAGTTTGTATCCGTTTCCTGTTTTCACTAATTGAATTCCTTCGGGCACGGATGCAAAGAGAATTCCAAGAGATGAGAGGAACAGAAACAGCGTAAAAATTTTTTTCATGGAGGATTCCAGTATGATTGGGACGCACAAATTTCCGGTATAAAAATTCAACCGGAGAAAAAAGGGGTCTAATGGCTTAAGTCATTTTGTGACCGGGGCGCTGAAAGGGGAAACAACCATTTCAGGAAAGGAAATAAAAACCTTGAAAATATTCAATTTCCAATGCTTAAATTAGGAAATGTTTGTGTAATTTGAAATATTAAATTTTGATCATTATCTGCAGTATTATGTCAAAGAAATTTCACCTTATTCTCTTTTTTGTGTCCATAATTTTAGTGTTGGCATTTTTTATGTCGACCGGAATTACTGCACAGACAGGAAACGACAAAAACGGCAATAAAAACGGGACTCCGGGTGCAGCGAATGAGAAATTATTTCAAACAGAGATAAACTCACATTTGAGGAAACAGGAATTTCTGCAAGCCGGGAAATTACTCGACTCACTAAGAGAGTTTTATTTCAGGACCTTTGAATTCAGAAAAGCGGTTGAAACGGGGAAGATAACTCTTTCATTGAGTGACAAAATCAACGACAAAGCTCTGGTGGCATCTTCATACAATACCACAGGCCTCTCCTACTGGCGTCTTGGTGATTTGGATTCTGCACTTGTTTTTTTAAATGAAGGATTGAAAATCCGTCTGACACTTACTGATTCTGCAGCTCTCGGGAGATCGTATAATAATATCGGACTTGTTTACTGGAGAAAAGGGGAAACGGAACTTTCGTACAGAAATTACCTGAGAGCCCTTGAAATCAGGGAGAAGTGCGGCGATATTCAAGGATATATCCTTAGTCTCAATAACATTGCACTTATATATCAGCGGCTAAAATATTTTGAACTTGCTGCTGCAAACATTAACAGAGCTCTGACCCTAGCGGACTCCATTAATTTCGAACAGGGGAGGACCTATTCCTTACGCCGGCTGGGGAGTCTTTCCGTTGCGCAAAAAGACTTTGTAAAAGCAAAAAAATATGCGGAAGAAGTGGTTACCCTCTTTAACAAAAAAGGTGAAAAAGCCGGTCTGGCTCAGATTTACAACGATCTGGGGATTATTGAAGAAAATACCGGCAACCTTGTCAAAGCTGTCGACTACTTCAACCTGAGTATCAATCTTGCAAGATCTATACAGGACAAGTTCATTGAATCATTCGCTCTCCTGAATCTCGGAAGAGTCGATTTTGCACTGGGGAAAAATAAAGAGGCGTTAGAGACACTTCAAAAATCCCGAAAACTTGCTGATAACGGAAAATATTCAGTTGTACTGCGTGATGCCAATCTGCAGCTCTCAAAAGTTTATGAGAAATTGGGAAATATGAAGGAATCGCTTTCCTTCCTGAATGCCCACCTGGCATTAAAAGATTCTTTATTCAACGAATCGTCCCTAAGCAGCATTGGGGAGATGAGGATTCGGTACGAAATTGAAAAATCGGAAGAGAGACAGACTTATCTGCGGGAGCAGGTGGAAGCTCAGAACAGAGTGAATTTCTTTCTTCTTCTTCTGGTCGTTCTCACTCTCGTTGGAACCGGATCAGTCGCTTTTCTTTTGATCAGACAAAAGAAACTTGGCGTACTTCTTGAGACCAAAAACGAGGAAATGGCGCTTATTAATAACAAGCTTCAAAAGAGTAATGATGAACTGATACTGGCAAATGAAACCAAGACGAAACTTTTCTCGATAATTGCCCACGACCTTAAGACTCCTTTTGTCAGCATTTTGGGGTTTGCAGAGCTATTGAAAGAGGAGGCAATGAATATGAAAAACGAGGATGCCCTCGATTTCAGCGAAAAGATTCTTGCCTCGTCTCAAAAACTGGTGGAACTTGTAAATAATCTTGCCGGTTGGGCTCTCGTTCAAAAAGAAATGATAAGGGCGAAGCCGGTCGATTTGGATATTGAGGAGATCAGCAACAAGGTTCTCAAGGAAGCCGGTCTGAATCTTGCCTTAAAAAGTATAGAGGTAGAAACCTCATTTGAGCACCCGGCAATAGTGCATGCCGACCGTGAAATGATCGCAACCGTTATCAGGAATCTCCTTACGAATGCAGTGAAGTTTTCATACAAAGGAGGCAAAATAGTAATGAAGGGGACTGTCTCCGGCGGGAAGTACCGGCTGGTGATAAAAGACAACGGAGTAGGGATGTCTCCTGACATGATCAGCAATATTTTGTACGGAAGCGGCATGATCTCCACGACAGGGACTGCAAATGAGAAAGGAACGGGACTCGGTCTTTCTGTAAGTCGCGAATTTATGAGAGAGAATGACGGGGTTCTGAATATTTCAAGCGAACCGGGAAACGGTAGTGAATTTTTGATCGAACTGCCAATCGTCAAAAAATAAGAATAAACCGGTTTTTCAGTTATTAGCAAAAAAAGAGGCTGCTCCGAAAAAGGGCAGCCTCTTTAATTTTATTCCACAGGTCAGGTTAAAGGATTATTTCCCTTTCTTCTCAACCCTGTCGAAAATCTTTTCCATTTCGGCGACCAGAAGATCGAAGCGTTTGAAAGCTGCTTTATATGGATCTGATGTTGTCATATCCACCCCTGCTTTTTGCAGAAGTTTGATCGAATAGTCACTGTTTCCTGATCTTAACATTCCAAGATATTTATCAACCGCTCCGGCCTGTCCCGTCAGAATATTCTGTGAGAGAGCCATTGATGAGATAATTCCTGTACTGTACTGGAAGACATAGAAATTATAGAAGAAGTGAGGTATTTTACTCCATTCAACTTCGATATAATCGTCAACCAGAGTAACACCCTTGTCGTGTCCGTAGTAGGTTCTTGTAAGGTCGAGATATTTTTTATTCAGCCAGTCGGCAGTAAGGGTTTTGCCCTCTTCAACTCTCTGATGCATGGCGAGTTCAAATTCAGCGAACAACGCCTGGCGATAGATGGTTTGTCTTGCTCTCTCGAGGAACTGATCGATGATGAAAAGTTTCAGGTTGTCGTCAGTTTCATTTTTAAGAAGGAAGTCCATCAGGAGATTCTCGTTGAAAGTCGAGGCTATCTCTGCGAGGAAAGTTGTATAATTTGAAGTGGCGTAAGGCTGATTCTTGTTAGTAAGCCATGAGTGCATTGCATGTCCAAGCTCATGAGTAAGAGTTGAAAGGTTGCTGTACTCGCCGTCATAATTCATTTTGATGTAGGGGTGGATATCATAAATGGCATCCGAGTAGGCACCGCTTTCCTTATCCTTGTTGGGATATACATCTATCCAGCCATTGTTGAAAGCCTGTGTAAGACCATCTTTATATTCTGATCCCAAAACTCCAAGGGAGTTAAGAACGATTTTTTTAGCTTCGTCGTATGTGTAGAGTTTATCGACACTCTTAACTGAGGAAGCCCACAGGTCTTCATATTTAAGGGTTTTCAGTCCGAGCATTTTTTGCTTCAACTGAAGATATTTATGAAGTGAAGGCAGATTTGCATTCACTTCTTTGATCAACTGATAGTAAACAGTTGTATCGATGTTATCCTGGAAAAGGCGTGCCTGCAGGCAGGAGTTGAATTTTCTTGCTCTGGTATTAAAAAGATCGATCTTCATTCCGCCGTCAAACAGAGTGGCGAGAGTGTTTTCATATTTTTTATGATTTTTCCAGTAGCTCCTGAATGCGAGTGATCTGTCTTCGGGATTTTTAGCCGTGCGGTACTTGTAGTAGTTGGCGTAGTTCAGTTCCACTTTTTTTCCGTCGGAGAATGTTACCTCGGGAGCCGGAATGTCCACATCATTAAGAATTGTGGCAGCTTCAGAAATATTCGAAGAGTAGATACCGGTTAAGGAGAGGAGTTGCTCTTCAGCCAAAGGAAGCATATGTTTTTTAGATCTCAAGAGTTCTTCCACTCCAAACTTCCAAGGAGCAAGTTTCGCTTCCTCCTTGAAGTAACCCATCAGTTTCTTGTCATCCATTTTCAGCAGATCATCGTTCATGAAATTCAACTGCATGGAAGCATCGACATAAATCGATTGAATTTCACCCTTCATCTGATTGAAGGTGCTGTTTGACATTTCCATGTCATACTGTCTGCGGGCGTAGCTGTAGAGGTGATAAAGTTTCAGCTTGAGTTGATCGGCAACTTTGAACATTTCGAGCATGTTTGATGCTGAAGAAGTCCATGTTGGAGCATTGGATTTTATCTTTGCAAGAAGTTTGGTTACTTCTGCTTTATCAGCGTTCCAAAGGTCGTAATTGGCATAGATATCAGATACTTTCCATTTAAATTCATTGGGCACCTGATCCCGGGGCGTTGTCGAGTAGTCGGGTATTTTGCCTTCCTGTGCGGAAGCAACAAAAGAGAACGAACCGACAAGAAGAGTTGAAATTAAAATATTTCTTAATTTCATATATATTTCTCCGCGTGTGTTGTTGTTAGAGTAGTGGTTTTTATAACAAAATTTATAAACCGATATGAAAAATAACAATTTAATGAATAACAGCGTGTAGAAACGGTTTCCAATTTTGGAGAGGTCAAAATAAAATGAACTTGCATCAAATAGTCAAAATACATTATCTTGGTGCCATGAATTTGAAAAATACAGAAAAAAGCGTATCAACAGTTGCAAAAGCCGTCCGGGCAAATTGGTGGTGGTGGCACCTCTCCCAATGAGTACCCGGTGATATGTCTTTTTTGATCCCTGCGTAAAGGGATAAACAATTAAAAAGCCCTTCTTTCACCGAGAAGGGCTTTTTTTATGTCCAAACCATCAATCAATGAGTAATAAATGAATTTTGAACAATTTTTGAGTTTGTCAGAAAAATACAATTACATCCCTGTTTATGAGAAAATAACTGCGGATTTGTTTACCCCTGTTATAGCTTATTTAAAGTTACGGAAAGCGGGGAAACAGAGTTTTCTTTTGGAAACGGTTGAGGGGAAAGAGAGTCTTGGGAGATATTCCTTTATCGGGATTGACCCCCTGAAGATCATCTCAAACAAAGGGATGTCGCTCACAATATCAAAGGGAGGTCTTGAAGAAACGGGAGAGCAGAACATCTTCGACTACCTCAAGGATGAACTGCACACGCGGAATCACCCGGCACTTGAGGAGCTTCCTTCTTTCACGGGTGGAACGGTGGGTTATCTCGCTTATGAAAATATCGCTTTGATCGAGAAAAAGCTGAAATTTGATTCCGGTGATGATGATATCTGCGATTCCATTCTCGGGGTTTATGATACGGTGCTTGCTTTCGATCATTATAAACATCAACTAATTATCATAACCAATGTGGAAATCAAAAAGGGGGATGACCCTGAAGTTCTGTACTCCGGTGCGAAAAAGAAAATCAGGGAATTGAGGAAAACTCTCTCTGTACCTCTTTCATTCGAATCTGATTTCACATTTGACAGGAATGTGGAAGAGAGTCTTAGTGACGAAGTGTTCTGTGAACTGGTTGAGGCGAGCAAACAGAATATTGTAAACGGGGATGTTTTCCAGATAGTCCTCTCGAAGAGATTCACTGCAGGGTATGAGGGGGATCTGTTCAATGTTTACAGGGCTTTAAGGATCATCAATCCCTCTCCTTACATGTATTTTCTCGAATTTGAGAACGGACTTACAATCATCGGCACCTCACCTGAAAATCTTGTAAAAGTGAAAGACGGAATTGTGGAAGTGATGCCGATAGCAGGAACAAGGAAGCGGGGTGCAACTCCCGAAGCCGATAAAAAGCTCGAGGAAGACCTGATGAACGACCCGAAGGAAATAGCCGAACATGTAATGCTTGTTGATCTCGGACGAAACGATGTGGGGCGGGTTGCTGAATATGGTTCCGTGGAAGTAACGGAAAAAATGAAAATACACCGTTTTTCGCATGTAATGCACATTGTTTCAAAGGTTCAGGGAAAGTTGAGAAGCGACAAGGATTGCATAGATGCGCTGAAATCATGCTTCCCTGCGGGAACTGTGACAGGCGCACCCAAGATCAGGGCGATGGAACTGATTTCAGGATACGAAAAGCTTCAGAGGAATGTATATGCCGGAGCCGTTGGATACATCGATTTCTCAGGGAATCTTGATGTCTGCATTGCAATCCGGACACTTTTTGCGAAGGATCAAAAAATTCACTGGCAGGCGGGTGCAGGAATCGTCGCTGACAGTCAACCGAGGCTTGAGGCAAAGGAAATAAAAAACAAATCGGCAGTTTTACGAAACGCATTGGAACATGCAGAGGTGATAGATGAAAATATTGGTGATTGACAATTACGATTCGTTCACATACAATCTGGTTCAGCTTGTTGGCAGGTTCACGAATAACATTGTGATAAAAAGAAATGATGAGACCACAGTCGAAGAGATCCGTGAGATGAATCCCGACAGGATTTTGATATCCCCGGGACCCGGCAGACCCGAAGAATCGGGAGTCTCTCCCTTGGTAATATCGGAACTGGGAAAAACGATCCCTGTTCTCGGTGTCTGTCTTGGACATCAGGCAATAGGAATTTCCTTTGGAAGTGAAGTGGTGCATGCTCCTGTTCTCATGCACGGCAAAACTTCGCAGATAACACACGATGCAAAAGGGATATTTGCTGGTGTTGAGCAGGAGTTTACAGCCACGAGATATCATTCATTGATTATCGACAAGGAATCGCTCGGTACTGATCTGGAGGTGACCGCCACTTCCGAGGATGGAGTCATTATGGGAGTAAGGCACAGGGAATATCCGATTGAAGGAATTCAATTCCATCCTGAATCGATACTCACCCTTGCAGGTGAAAAACTGTTAAAAAACTGGATTGAAGCACGATGAAAACATATATTGAAAAAATGCTCGAGAGGGAACACCTCTCATTTGACGAAGCCTTTTTCGTAATGGATACCATTATGTCGGGCGAAGTGAACAACTCACAACTCGCTGCACTTCTGATTGCACTTAAAGGCAAGGGCGAAACTGCCGCTGAAATCGCAGGATTCGCAAAGGCAATGCGGGGTAAGAGCGTAAAGGTTGAGACTGGTCGAACCGATTTGATTGATGTCTGTGGCACCGGAGGTGATGATTCGGGAACATTCAATATCTCAACTGCCGCTGCATTTGTGGTTGCAGGAGCCGGGATTGGAGTGGCAAAGCACGGTAACAAATCAATCTCGAGCAGATCAGGAAGTGCAGATGTTCTAACTGAGCTGGGGATAAAGATTGACCTCACGCCTGATCAGACAAAAGAGGCTCTGAATGAAATCGGTATCGGGTTCCTTTTTGCGCCACATTATCATCCGGCTATGAAATATGCAGCACTTGTTCGAAAGGAACTCGGAATGAAAACAGCTTTCAATCTGCTCGGACCCCTCACCAATCCGGCAGGTACGAAAAAACAGTTGATCGGAGTTTACAACAACAAGTCGGCAGCGCTTATGGCTGAAGCCGCGGGTTACCTCGAGATGGAAAGGGTATGCTTTATTTGTACCGGTGACAGGCGGGATGAAATCACGCTTGATGAGCCAACTCTCGTGAACGAGTATAGAAATGGTTCAGGGGTGAACTCTTATGAACTGACAGCCGGCGGACTGGGTTACCCTGCCGTGAAAATTGAAGAATTACTCGGTGATTCACCTGAATACAATGCAAAACTGATATTCAATCTTCTTAAGAATCCTGAGAGGGACGGGAAGTTTTTTGTGGTGGCAGCGAATTCCGCTCTTGCACTTTACTGTGCCGGTGTTTCGGATGACATAAAAACATGTCTTGAAGTTGCAGAAGATTCGATTCTGACCGGAAAAGCTTTTCAAAAAATGGAAGAACTGCGGAAATTCGGGGAGGACCTTTGATGAACATTCTTGAAAAAATAATCGCAGTAAAAAGAGATGAGGTCGCACTTCTAAAAAAGGAGATCAGAGTAAGGGAATATGATGAACTTGATCTTTTTTACAAGCCGGTCATAAGTCTGATTGAGACCATAAGAAGCACAAAAGATATCTCGATAATTGCTGAAATAAAAAAGGCAAGTCCTTCAAAAGGAGTGATAATTGAAGATTTTGATCATCTAAATATCGGAAAAGTCTATCTCGAAAACGGGGCTGATGCCATTTCCATTCTTACGGATGAAAAGTTTTTCCAAGGGAACATAAATTATCTCGCGGATATCGCCCGGATAAAAACAAAACCTCTTCTCCGCAAAGATTTTATCATCGACGAGATACAGATACTTCAGGCGAAGGAAAACGGTGCCGACGCAATTCTGTTGATCTGTGAAGCCCTGAGTAAAGCGGAGGTAAGGAAACTGACTCTGACCGCTCAATCGATGGGGCTGGAGGTGCTGCTGGAACTTCACTCTGTGAAACAACTTGACAAAATTGACTCAGCAATTCACCCGCTTGTTGGAGTGAATAACAGAGACCTTGAAACCTTTAAGGTTGATCTTAAAATAACAGAAGAGATTAGAAAAATGATTCCTGATGATATCCTCCTTGTATCCGAGAGCGGAATAAACACTGCAGATGATGTTAAAATGATCAGGGATTCGGGATGTGATGCCATCCTTGTGGGTGAACACTTTATGAGGAGCAAATCAATTGCAGAAAGCCTAAATGAAATGAAAGCATGGTGCCGAAGATGATTGTTAAGGTCTGTGGAATAACAAATCTCGAAGATGCCATCCTTTGTGCAGATGCAGGAGCGGACATTCTGGGGTTTATATTTTACGAAAAGAGCAAGAGATATATTACTCCGGAGAACGCTGCTGAAATTGTCAAAAATTTACCCGCAGCAATGAGAAAAGCAGGTGTGTTTGTGAATCCAGATGCAGACAAAATAAACGAAATAATTTCAAAAGCAGGGATTGGCACAGTACAGCTTCACGGAGACGAGCCACCTGCTTTACTTGACAGTATCAGCGGTAATAAAATAAAAGCTTTCCGGGTAGGTGAAGGTTTCGATTTTGACATTGTCAGGGATTATGAGTCTGCAATTCCACTTTTTGATTCATTCTCTGACGGGGAATATGGCGGCACGGGCATGAAATTCAACTGGGGAATGATTCCGCGGGAATTGAGCGGGAGATATTTCCTCTCGGGCGGCATCTCAATCGGGAACATTGAAGAAGCCGTTAGTGAACTGCACCCATTTGCGGTTGATCTCTCTTCTTCACTTGAGCTTTCACCGGGTAAAAAAGACCCGCGGAAAGTAAACGAATTTTTTGAACTGTTATACAGAAAGAATTTACGATAATGACAACCATGATTTATGATTATCCCGACATAAAAGGGAAATTTGGTAAGTACGGCGGAAAATTTGTGCCTGAAACCCTTACCTCGGCACTGATTGAGCTTGAGGAAGTTTACAACAGGATGAAGGATGACACCACTTTTATCGCCGAGTTCATCGATCTTGAAAGAACCTACAATTCGAGACCCACCCCTCTTACATATGCAGAGAGGCTGACAAATCACTACGGGAAAGCAAAAATTTACCTGAAAAGGGAAGACCTGAACCATACGGGAGCCCACAAAATAAACAATGCACTCGGACAGGTTTTGCTTGCACAAAAGCTCGGGAAAAAGAGGATAATTGCAGAGACGGGGGCGGGTCAGCACGGGGTGGCAGTTGCAACTGTCTGTGCTAAATTCGGGCTTCAATGCGTGGTTTACATGGGTGAAGTTGATGTTGCACGGCAAAAACCAAATGTTTTCAGAATGAAACTTCTTGGTGCGGAAGTGGTGCCTGTAACATCGGGAAGCCGCACGCTTAAAGATGCGACCAACGAAGCAATCCGCGACTGGGTAACCAATGTGAAGGATACTCATTATATTATTGGTTCAGTCGTTGGTCCTCATCCTTATCCGATGATAGTTCGCGATTTTCAGTCGGTAATAGGCAAGGAAACGAAAGAACAAATCTACGGCATCGAGCGGAAGCTGCCTGATTATATTGTTGCATGTGTTGGCGGAGGAAGCAATGCCATCGGAATGTTCCATCCTTTCATCAATAACAAGGGGGTGAATCTTATTGGTGTGGAGGCTGCGGGCTACGGAATTGATACGGATAAACATTGCGCATCCCTTACTCTCGGACAGGCAGGTGTTTTTCAGGGGATGCTTACATATCTGCTGCAGGATAAAAACGGGCAGGTGGCGGAAGTTCACTCCATTTCTGCGGGGCTGGATTACCCCGGAGTTGGACCAGAACACAGTTTCCTGAAGGACATGGAAAGAGTAAAATACTATTCGGTTACAGATAGCGAAGCTCTCTCTGCCACCGGGTTGCTGGCAAAATTCGAAGGGATTATACCGGCTTTGGAATCGGCACATGCTGTTGCATACCTTGATTATTTGATGCCTGAAACAAACAAGGGTGAAATTGTTGTTGTGAATGTTTCGGGTAGAGGGGACAAGGACCTTGAGACGATAATGAGTAGCGAATTAGCGAAGTAACGGAGTTATTAATTAAGATTGGAATGAGATGTCGAAGATTAGAAATAAAATTGAAGAAGTAAACAACAGAAACGAGAAAGCTTTGTCAGTCTTTTTAACGGCGGGGTTCCCGGTTGGGTTGGATTTTGTTGATCTTGCCGTGAGGGTGCTTGATGCCGGCGCTGATATGCTGGAAATCGGGATTCCTTTCAGTGATCCGCTTGCAGACGGATCTGTGATTCAGCAGTCCTCTCAGGCGGTTTTGGAGCAGGGGATGACTCTGGAAAGAGTTTTGGGATTTACGAAGGAGATTCGCGAGAGGACTGATAAACCCTTGATACTTATGGGTTATGCAAATCCTGTTTATTTTTATGGTGTTGATTCGTTTTTGAGAGATGCGGAATCTGCAGGTGCCGATGGTCTGATAATCCCGGATGTTCCGCTCGATGAGTATGATTCATTCTTCGGAGTGGGAGCAGTCCCTCTTGATACGATACTTCTCACTACGCCCGAGACTTCCTCCGCAAGAATCGCGGACATAGACCGGAAAAGCAGCGGGTTTGTTTATTGTGTCAGTGTGTCCGGGACAACAGGTGTGAGAAACGGATTTTCTGTTGAGGAACTGGCATCACTGAAGCGAACCAGGGAGTTGATCCACAATAATAAAATGCTGACAGGATTCGGCATTTCGTCACCTGAGAATGTGAAGCAGGTTGTTCCTTATTGTGACGGAGTAATTGTTGGAAGTGCAGTTATTCGTTCGTTACGATTGTCAGGAACGGATGCGACCCTCGAGTTGGTCGGGCAATTGAAAAGAAGTTGTTCTTATTAAACAGTTTCAGGCTTTTCAAAAGGGAGTGTTACGGTAAATTTCGAACCTTTATGCTCCTGGCTTTCCACGGTGATTTCACCGCCAAGTTTTGAGACAAAGTCATGAGTAATATTCAGACCGAGTCCTGTACCTTTCTCGTTTGAAGTTCCTTTTCGACTGTGGATGTTTTCGGGCGACAAGAGTCCGGGCAGCAATTCCTTTGGAATTCCAATACCGGTATCCTCGACAGAGAGAGATATTGAATCACTGTTTTTTATAAGTGAAACAGTAATTTTCCCTCCCTTTCGGGTAAATTTGATAGCGTTACTGATCAGGTTTCTTAGAATTGATCTCATTATGTTGGCATCGGTGGTCATATTGACCACTTCATCAGATACAACATTCAGTACCAGTCCTTTTTTGGAGAGTTGTGGACTAAAAAGTCGCTGAACCTCCTCGATAATGGCGTTCAAATTTACATCCTCATGAGCAGGCTCCACACCTCCGATTTGCAACCTTGACCATTCAAGTAATCCGTCAACAAGAGAGACTGTGTTTCGTGATGCAGCCAGTATTTTTTCGGTATATGATTTTATTACTGCTTTGTCCATATCGTTGGCTTCTTCATCGAGAATTTCCGAGAACCCAAGGATCGACATAAACGGACTGCGGAGATCGTGCGAGATAATGGAAAATATTCTGTCTTTGGTTTTATTGAGTCTGTCGAGTTCCTTTGTACGCTCCTGGACTTCAACTTCCAGATTCTCCAGCAGGACCTTCAGTTTCTCCTCTGATTCCCTAAGCGCTTTTGTTCTTTCTGAAACCATCGATTCCAGCCGTACCTGCTCTTTGCTCGCAATGTAATACTTGTTAATCAAAACAGCAGAGCCGGCAACGACAAAAAGGGCAAGAAGAATGAACCACAACTTAAAGTAAAATGGCCGCCCAATAACAATAGTCGCAGAGTATACCGGTTGACTCCACTCGCTGAACCGGTTCTTTGCCATTACAACGAGCCGGTAGGATCCTGAGGGGAGATTGGAATAGCGGATATTAAACAATTGTGATTGGTTAATTGTATAAAAATCCTTGTCGAATCCCTCAAGTTTGATTTTATACTCGATGCTTGATTCACTAATATAAGAGATGCCCCGAAACGAAAAGATAAGCGAGTTGTCAGTATGGGGAATCACTGCATTTTTATAAAGGCTGAACTGTTCTCCCGAACTTGTTTCAACATTGAGGAGAAAAACACCCGGTGGTGACACTTTGTTTGTTTTGCTGCCGATTCTGTACGCTGAAAGACCTGTATTTGTACCGATCCAGAAAACATTTTTTGAGTCAATTACGGCGGCCGATCGATTCATCTCATAACCGGCGAGCCCGTCCTCGGTTGAGTAGTTATAGACGGTATTTTTGCCGTCCCATCTTGTTAAACCATCGATTGTACCAAACCAGTAACTTCCATCGTTGCTCTTAATGGTGAAGTAGATGCTTTTGGAAATGGAGAACCCGTTTTTTGAGAATTTTTTTAGTTTGTTGTTCTCCAGTGTAAAGAGACCGGACTCGGTTCCCACAAAAAATGTACCGTCATCATCTTTAAAAAGGGAGAATACATTCGCATTAAAAACCGATTGATTAGGGATTAGGCTTACAATTTTATCATCAGCAAGTTTGTAGACTCCGTTGATACCTGCAAGAAAGATATCACCATCGAACCGGAAGAGTTTCCTGAAATTACGGTCTTTTGGGGCGGGGTCAATTTCTTCCAATTTTGAATTTGAATACTTAAACAACCCGTTGTTGGTGGCAACTAAAAGGCCGTATTTTTTATCGTATAGAACGGATGTGACGGAAAAAACTGATGGTACAACTATTGCCTGGGAGCCATTCGGGTCTATTTTTACCAGTCCGTAATATCCGGCTGCGCCCCAGATTTCACCTTTATCGTCAACTGCAAAATCGAGCAACCTGGAGACGATGGTCTTGGTTCCCTCAACACCCTTAAAAAAAGTGGGGATGAACTTGCCGTTTTTATAGACTGTGTATCCTGAATTGTGCCCGAAAATATAATTGCCCGGTTGGTACTCGAGGACCGCGGTCACCTCATCTTCTAGTAAGCCGGATTTTTTGGTAAAATTGGTAAAGGGATGAAAAGTAAGCTTGTCAACACCTCTTAGATCTGTAAACCAGACATTGTTTTCTTTGTCAACCAGTACAGAAGTGGCACCGTCAGAGGTCAAATCTGCATTTTTGTCGAGGGCGTAAAAGCTATTCCTGTTCCGGTCGTAAACATATTTGCTGACCTTGTTGCCATAGTAAATTTTTTCATCTTTGTCGGCGGCGATAAAATAATAGGGAAATTGCCTCATTAACTCTATTTTTGCCGGCAAATCTGTCTTCATCAGCCCGCCGTCCTGAATAATGCCAAACCAGGTCGCTGAGAGAAGATAAAAATGCGGTGACTTTCCGGAGTGGCGATGTACCGACACAGCGTATACAGGGTCCTTGATGTCGAACAAATTGCTTTGAACTTTTACCCGAAGGTTGCTGTCAAACTCGATCGATAAAAATCCGTTTCCCATGGCAACAAAAAATTTTTCCTCAAAGGAGGTCAAACCATGTATCTCAGCTGTAAGGGGTGAATTGGTCTTGTCAATTCTTTGCCACCTACCCTCGAACAGGATAAAAATTTCACTCGCGGTTACCAGGGCCACCATCGGTTTGTCTTTAATATAAATAACTTCAAAACCGGTAGTATAAGGTACCTTTTCCGAAACTTCAGGTGGTTTTGCGAACTTTTCCCATTTTTTGCCATGGTTTACAAGGATATGATGAGGTGCTGCGATAGGAGCCAGCCATACCACTCCTTTTTTGTCTACGATTATTCTTTTGAATCCGCCTTTGTTTGTTTCATCGAGCAATTCGTAGTTTGTCCATTTGTAACCGTCATAAACTGAAGCACCGTGTGATGTGGCGAACCACATTCTGCCGAGGGAATCTTGTGCGGAGTCATGAATTTTATTTGTGGAGAGCCCGCTGCCAATGTTATAGTTGGTAATATTGAAGTCACCGTGATTGCCCCCGAGGGTTGGGAGTGATGAAATCAACAGGAGGAGAAACAGACGGATGAGTAGAGTATTATTTTTGATTTTGATCAGATAAAATAAATGTTTGAAAACAACTTAAACCAAAGTAACAAATATTGTTTAAAAAGATGTAATGATTCTGTTATTTTTCTTTAAAAGAGTAATTTTAAAGTCACGATTATTCTAAATAGTCGTTACATGCGGAACGGATTACAACTCGGGAGACAGAAAGATAATGCCGGAATTTAAGTTTAAACCATTTAATGAGATGCGGGAAGAAGACTACCGCACAGTCGGATTCAAGTCAGGACTTGAAGTTCATCAACAGCTTTTAACAGAAAAAAAACTCTTTTGCAGGTGTCCTGCGGGAATGTACAGCGATCAGTACAACGCTGAGATTCTCAGGCACATGCGACCCACACTCTCCGAACTTGGTGAGTATGACGGGACTGCACTAATGGAGTTCAAGACGAGGAAAGAGATTATCTACCGGATCAGTCGTGAGACAGTCTGCACCTATGAGATGGATGACACTCCACCATTCGAGATTAATGATGAAGCCCTGGATATTGCATTCGGGCTCGGTATGCTTTACGGTTCCTCGATGGTGGATGAGGTGCATATCGCCAGGAAGCAATATCTTGACGGCAGTATTCCGACCGGATTTCAGAGGACGGCAATTGTTTGTCTCGACGGGAGGGTACCCTTCAAAGACAGGCACATACAGGTTATTCAACTCTCGATAGAGGAAGATTCGTGCCGCGAAGTAAGCGACATAGGGCATCGCCGTACTTATCTTACCGACAGACTTGGTATGCCATTGGTTGAGACGGTCACAGGTCCCGACATGAGAACCCCTCAGGAGGTTGCGGAAGTGGCGGAAATTCTAAGAAGACTTGCAAGAAGCACAGGCAAAGTTCGTTCCGGTATTGGAGCCGCCCGTCAGGATGTAAATGTGAGCGTTACCGGTGGTACAAGAATTGAAATTAAGGGGGTTCCGAGGATTCCTTTGATCCCGCTTCTTACATATAACGAGGCAATGCGGCAGTGGAACCTGCTCCGTCTCAGGGACGAACTAAACAGGAGGGGAATCACGAAAGACACCTTCGAAAGTGTCACTACAGATGTTACCCGCCTGCTCAAGAAAACGCGTTATCAGCCGATTGCAAGCGCCATTCTTACCGGGATGAAGGTTTTGTGTGTCTCACTGAAAGGGTTCAAGGGATTGCTCAGGTGGGAGACACAGACGGACACCTATTTCTCAAGAGAAATATCTGACAGAGTCAGGGTAATTTCATGCCTGACCACACTTCCAAACATCATTCATTCTGACAGTCCAAGTGAAACGATTGCAACTTCGGAATGGAACACTCTTAAAAAAGCTGTGAATGCATCTGAAGACGATACCATTGTGCTTGTTTGGGGAGATGAACAGGATGCAAAATCGGGTGCTGCGGAGATTGCAATAAGAGCAAAGGAAGCCACAATCGGGATTCCGTCAGAAACCCGGCAGGCACTCAGAGATGGAACAAATGGATTCGAAAGAATTCTACCGGGTGCCGACAGAATGTACCCCGATACCGACCTTCCGCCAAAGAAAATTACACAGGAAAGAATTGCAAGAATCAGAGCAGGACTTCCAGAACCTGTCTGGGAAAGAGAAGCGAGATACCGCAGTCTGGGTGTCCCTGCCGAACATATTGAAAAACTTGCGATGTCGCCACTGGCGGGGATTTTCGAAGATGCCATAAACAAATCAAATATCAACCCCCGTTTTGCCGCAAGAGTGTTGCTGGAGTACCCAAGAAGACTGAAGAAAGAGCATCTGCCCGTTGAAAATCTTACCGGTGAGAATTATGATTCCCTTTTCCGGCTGATGAACGAGGGGAAAGTCGTTAAAGACAGTCTCTACTTTATTTTAAGAGAATCTCTCGTCTCAGGCAGGGATATTGAATCAACAGTTCAACCCCTTTCAAACTCTGAAGAGATAAAAGCGATTGTCCTTAAACATGCCGAAAAACTGAAATCGACGAAGATCAGAAGACCCGAAAAGGCAAAAACCATCCTGATGGGGATGATCATGGAGGAACTAAGGCTTAAGGCAAGCGGAAGTGAAGTTGAAAAAGCAATGAATGAACTTGTGATGGAGGTGTAATATGGCAACAGATAATGATTATAAAGGATACAGAGGCGAAACGCTTGCAACACTTCAGAAGTTTTCTGCGATGATTTGGAGCGACATTGAAGTGCTCACTTCGGACGGGACCTATTACGGCAGAGTTTTGCCCCGTTCCGAAACTGCGGATGACAAACACATTGTGATTAAACTTGTTTCAGGTTACAATATCGGAATTGCTGCTTCAAGGGTGCTTGATATAAAAGTAACGGGCAGGAAAGAGGCACATTACAAGATCCCCGAGAAAGAATTTCCATATGATCCCCGAAAGCCGAGAGTAAAACTTCTCGGAACGGGAGGTACCATCGCAAGTCGCCTCGACTACAGAACGGGTGCCGTGATTCCTGCATTTTCTCCGGGAGAACTCTACGGATCAGTCCCTGAACTTGCAGATATCTGCAATCTCGAAACGGAAAAACTGTACGGTGTCTTCAGTGAAAATATGGGACCTGAACAATGGATCGGAACTGCCGAAGCCATCGGGCGTGAAATCGAAAAGGGCGTTCAGGGCATTGTAATCGGCCACGGTACCGATACCATGCACCACACTGCAGCAATTCTATCGTTTATGGTCCAGAACTCACCTGTCCCGATCGTCATGGTGGGTTCTCAGCGCTCGAGTGACAGACCCTCTTCTGATGCAGCTCTGAATCTTATGCACAGCGTAAAAACCGCTGCCGAGAGTGATATTGCAGAAGTGCTGGTATGCATGTTCGGACCCACTTCCGATGACTACGGTTTGCTCCATCGTGGTACAAGAGTCAGGAAAATGCACT